>NZ_JBODQC010000002.1:0-549414 GCF_050617655.1 Psychroserpens mesophilus
CCTGCAATTACAACGACTTATACAGTTACAGGATATGCAAATGGTTGTGAAGCTACAGATGAAATTTTAGTGACTGTAGAGCCATTTATTTTTACTGCAGACGCTGGTGATAATCAATCGATTTGTCAAGGTAGTTCAACAATTCTTACGGCTTCTGAAGGTGATGCTTATTTATGGAGTACAGGAGAAACAACTCAAAGTATAGAGGTAAATCCAGGGACTTCAGAAACGTATACAGTAACAGTATTTGAAGGAGATGAACAGGCTCAAGATGAGGTAACTGTTTTTGTAAATCTCAATCCTAATGTTGTTATTTTGAATGGTGGAGAAGTGACGATTTTAGAAGGAGAATTTATTACACTTTCTGCAAGTGGAGCGAATTCTTACCAGTGGGATAATGGTGCAACACAAGCAAATATAGCGGTAAGCCCTTCAACTTCCAGAACCTATTCAGTGACAGGATTTATTAACAATTGCTCTGATGAAAAATCGATACAGGTCAATGTGGTAGAAACGGTTGAGGCATATGCAGGAGAAGACCTTACAATTTGTGCTGATGAAATGGTAACGCTTACAGCAGATGGAGGCGTTAATGGAGAAGAAGCGTATTTATGGAATAACGGTGAAACGACTCAAAGTATAAATGTAGCTCCAGGAACAGATACTGAATATTCAGTTCTAATTTATAATGAATTATCTTCAGATGAAGCAACTGTTATGGTATATGTTAATGATTGTAGTGCTGAAGAAATTCCGCAAGTCGAAGATGAATTTGATTTCCTTATATATCAGGATGTTAATGCAGATGTACTGAAACTTAAAATCTCAGGCATGAATAGAGTAGATGTTGATCAAATTGTCATTTATGATCTTTCAGGAAAAATTATACATAGAGAGAAAATCACAACCAATGATAATGCGAATTCTTTAGATAAAGAAATTGACAGCTCTCAGTTTTCGAGAGGTATTTATGTGGTACGACTCATTTATGATGATACTGAATTACTGAAAAAAATCCCGATAAGGTAATTTTAATTTGTGTTAGTTAAAAATGCCAATACTTTCTAATGAATGTATTGGCGTTTTTTTTAGTATAAGAGCTTTTTCTTAATTTTTATTTGCAAACTCAAGAGATAAAACCGTTGCTGTAGAATCACAATTCTTGATGACCATTTCTAGGTCATTATCGTTATATGTATTTTCGATGTGGTATGTTTTACAACCTTCAACCCGTGTTTCACTTTTAGAAAAATTAACATCTCCAGTTTTTATAAGATTGGACACCATTAAAGTATCTAAGTTATAATTAGTCATCGATACCATGGCAGCATCAGAATAAGTCCTCTTTTTAATCAATATGTTTTTTATAGTTCTGGCATCAGGTCCATAATCGCAAGATGTCTTTTTTCCGCTTAAAAAAAAGGCAAGTACGATAAGTCCAATTGAAAAGCCGCCTAAGTAGTAGCCAATTCGGTGTATTAATTTCATAAATGAAGCTTAAGATGTTTGTTTTGTTTAGAAAATTAACAGGTTAACATCGCTACAGTCTAAATCAAACCAGTCTGCAACCGATTTATTAGTTAAAATTCCGTGGTAAAAATACAACCCATTTTTTAAACCACGATCAAAACGGATGGCATTTTCAATTCCGCCATCTTCAGCTATTTTTAGTAGATATGGTGTAAAAATGTTACTAATAGATACAGAAGCAGATCGAGAGTAACGTGCAGGAATATTTGGTACACAATAATGTGTAATCCCGTTGTAATCAAATGTAGGTTTGTCATGATTAGTCACTTCACTCGTTTCAAAGCATCCACCCATGTCTATACTAACATCAATGATTACTGCACCAGTTTTCATGCTATCAACCATGGGTTCTGTAACGATAACAGGAGATCTGTTTTTTCCTCTAACTGCTCCAATAGCGACATCACAGCGTTTTAATGCTTTGATTAAATTTTTAGGCTGTAAGGTTGAGGTATAGATGGTTCTACCTAAATTAGATTGAATACAGCGTAATTTCGTAATAGAATTATCAAATACTTTAACATTTGCACCCAAACCAAGTGCAGAGCGAGCAGCAAATTCGCCTACAGTTCCAGCTCCAATAATCACAACTTCTATAGGAGGAACACCACTTATATTGCCAAACATTAATCCGTTTCCACCATTAACGTTAGATAATAATTCTGAAGCAATTAAAATAGAAGCAGTTCCGGCAATTTCACTTAACGAACGTACAGCTGGATAGGCACCATCTTCGTCTTTTATAAACTCAAAAGCCAAAGCTGTTATTCGTTTGGAAGCTAAAGCTTGAAAGTAGGATTTATGTTGTGTTTTTAGTTGTAAAGCAGAAATGAGAATCGTCTGCGGATTAATTAGTTTGATTTCATCAAGAGAAGGCGGTTCCACTTTAAGAATAATAGGGCAGGAATATACTTTAGCGGTATCTTTGGTGACCTCTGCACCAGCTTCACTATATGTTTTGTCTTTAAAATTAGCGCCTTCTCCAGCGCCAGATTCAATCATCACACGATGACCATTAGTTACTAATGCTGAAACAGCATCAGGAGTGAGGCACACACGTTTTTCCTGAAAGTAAGTTTCTTTGGGAATCCCAATAAACAGATTGCCTTTTTGCTTTAATATTTCAAGGGTTTCTTCCTGCGGAAGTAATTGCGCTTTGGTAAAAGGAGATCTTGACTTACTCATTTAACTTTGAATTGAAAATTCAAATTACAAATAATTATTTGAATAGTTAAAATAAAAGTTCATATATTAGACGTAGATAATTTTCTATGTTTGATGATTATGAAAGATTTTAAATTATATGATGTACTGATGTCGGTTTTGATTATTTTCATAACATTAATGTATTTTTTTACAGATAGTTTATTTCCTCCAGGTTTAAAAACAGTTAATGTTTTAGGTTTTGAAGTTGGTAGTTTTGGATTTCCGGACACTTCTAGTTTTACTAATTTTATTAAAACAAAAATATTAATTTTGTTATATGCTTCTATTTGGTTTATTACTTGTAAGTATTGGTGGAAATCAGCAATTTTAATTCCTATAATTATAGAGTTAGTCAAATTATTTTTAGCCTTTAATTCAAGCGTTGACCGTATTGATGTTATTGATTATTTAATAAGTTTACCTATAACTATTCCTTTTATTTTTTTGTTATTTTATATTTCACATAAACTTAATTCTTATAATCTTAAAAAAGAATTAAGAACCCAAATTGATGATGAAATAGATGAAGTTTTTTTTCAGATTCAGAAAATAAAAATTGATGAGCTAAAAGAATTAAAATCTTCACTTACTGAAATTAAAAATAAAAGAACATTGATTAATTCAGAAGATTATTTAAAAAAAATAATTTCGATAAGAAATAAATTTTATAAAACTCAGTGAATGAAAATTATTTTTAGGTTAGCACATAACAAAAAGTTGAAAAGAGATATCCTTATTATGATTCTAATTATAATATTACCTTTTCTTTTTTACCTACATACATTAGTTCCTCAAAACACAAAAGTTTGGATAACACAATTCTATACTTTTAATTCAGGATACTTCGAAAGTATTGATTTATATTTTTGGACATTAAGTATTAAATTTTTAACGTTAGGAATTTTGTCTGTTTGGTTTGTAAGCTGCAACAAAAAATGGAAATATATACTTTTATTCCCTATTGTTTCAGAATTATATAAAGTGTTTATAAATATTAATTATGCTGAAAATGGTAATCAAAATATAAATATTATAGATACTTTGTATGTTTCAATTCCGTATATATTATTTCTATTATTGTTAAGTTCTAAACTAAAGTTTGTTACGAATAAAAATAAAATTAATAAATTGATTAATGAAGAAATTAATGATCAACTAATTAGGGTTTCCAAGTTTAAATCAAAGGATTACAAACTTATCAAAAAGGATTTTGATTTGATTCTAAAAACAAATAAGGATATTAATGAAAGAGAATATTTAGCAAAATTAATTGCTTTAAGAGATCGGCTATCACTTTAGCATAATTATTTTTTTGAGTTCTCAATTTCCGTTAAAATCTCATCTAAAAGGGCTTTCTTTTCATCAGAAAGATTGGACTTTAACCGTTCGTCAATATAGGCTTCAATTTCTTGTTTGCTTCTTGTATTTGGTTTTTTCTGCTCTGAAATGAACATATCACCTTTTCCTGTAATCAACCAAACTAAATTTACTTGAGGGTATTCCTTTATGATTCGCTCTATCACATCACTTCCAACAGAAGCATTGTTTTTTTCCATTCTTAAAATATAACCATTGGCAGTACCAATGGAGATATCAAATTGTCGAGCACTTAAATTTAACTCAGAAACAAGTTTTATTATGCGATGTATGGTTTTACTCATTGTTATATAGGGATTAATTTAGAGTAAATTATAAACTATAATTTTTACAAATGTAATTTTTTTATCTGATATAGCTCATATTAATAGATTATTTTCTATATTTACAGTGTCGCTTTTAGTCTTGGATTTTAAAAGTCATTCAGTTTTAATAGTGATATAAGTAGTAATTCATAAACTAACGTTAGTTTTTATTCAGACTTTGAAATCGCTTTAAGGTGTTAAGACCAACAACATCAAAGTTAATTTAAAAAAAAACACAGCTTATAATTAGCTGTGCGTTGTATTAAAAAATATGAAATCTATTTAGAAATATTGTTTTATTTTACCTAAAAAGGATGTGGGCTTGAACATAAATTCTTCTTCAAGTTCTTGCATGGTTTTGTCAGCATCATTAATTTTATTAAACATTTTAGCTCTTACTAAATATATAGAAGGAATGATTATAGCCATTACAGGGACCATATACATTAAATCAAAATTATCAAAGAAAATAACATCATCATTAATAGTTCCAATTATTTGATAAACATACATGGCGATAGGTACCAATATTGCATGATACCACCAATGGCGACATGTAAAAAACCAAATAAATAATAAAGCTAAAGGAGTAGCTTTTGTCATAATCATCCAAAAACTAGTTCTAGCATCTTCATAAAAGCCACTGTCGTAAGTGAAAATAAATGTATCCCAAGTTTTCTCTTCAGGAACATAAAAATAAGAATAAAAGAAAATGGGAGTTATGGCGATAATAACGCCAATAATACTCCCATTTACTATACTCTTACTGTTAAGTCTATTATCCGTGTGTTGGAATTTTGACTTTTCTTTTGTCGATTTCTGTTTTAATTTGTCCATCTAGATCGATTAAATCAGTTGCTTGAGCTGTAAATAACATACCTCCGAAAATCGCAATGGCTAATACATACTTTTTTGTTTTCATAATATAAGGGATTAATTAATTAATATGTTCAAATATACTTCGAGAATACACTTTTGAACAGTTAAACGAGTGTTAAAAACAACTCAATTAATCGCCTTATGGTTACGGTTTTTCCGTACTTGCCAGTAATTATGCGGTGTAAGGTGGTCTATTTATTACTGCATTTTGCAGCGCTCATAAGCAGGTTTTTGGGTTAATAATTCGTTTTGGCTCAATTTGAGGGTTCTTGAGGTCTTATCTTTTATTGAAATTGTTATCTCACTTACATCTTCTGGAAGTAAGTTGGCAACGTTTTCTGGCCATTCTATAAATAACCAATTTGTATCTAAATTTAAATAGTCTTCAAAACCAAAGTTTAAAGCTTCAATTTCATCTTCTATGCGATACATGTCGAAATGAAATATGCTTCCATTTGAAGACTCATATTCGTTAACTATAGAAAATGTCGGACTAGTAACATCGTCTGTACTGCCTAAAGCTTTTGCCATAGCCTTTATAAGGGTTGTTTTACCAACTCCCATACTGCCATGAAACAACACAATTTTTGAATTGATTTGCTCTAACAGCCTAGTCGCTACCGATTCTAATTCGTTTATACTATAGTTTAATTCCACAGTTAACATTCTACATTTCAAAACTTAAAGTATATTATAAGCTTAAATTATAGGCAATAATACGTATAAAAATTGAAAAAAACTAAAAAAATGTGTATTTCAACGGATTTTTGTGCATTACACGGATATTTTACTTCGGGTTCATTACCACAAACGGAATGATCATTTCTTCTAAAGACACACCTCCATGTTGGTATGTATTTCTATAATAACTCACATAATGATTATAGTTATTAGGATAGGCCAGAAAATAATCACTTTTAGCAAAAATGAATGAGCTACTCATTGTAATACTAGGTAAACCAATGCTTGTCGGGTCTTTTTCTGCTAAAACTTCTCTGTCTTCATAGGTAAGACTTCGTCCTGTTTTATAACGTAAATTTAGACTTGTATCCCGATCACCAATAACTTTTGAAGGATTTTTAACGTTAATCGTTCCATGATCTGTCGTTAAAATCAATTTAAATCCTAGTTGTTGTGCTTGCTGAATCATTTCAAGTAATGGAGAATTCTTAAACCAACTTACCGTTAAAGAGCGGTAAGCTTTATCGTTTGAAGCTAGTTCCTTGACAACATCCATTTCTGTTTTAGAATGTGAAAGCATATCTACAAAATTGTAAACAATCACAGATAAATCGTTATCTTTTAAGGTCTTAAAATTTTCTACTAATCGTTTTCCAGATTTGAGGTTAGTGATTTTATGGTATTCGGTTTTTAAATCCTGAAGGCCAAGACGTTTTAGCTGTCCTTGTAAAAATTCATCTTCGTAAAGGTTTTTTCCACCTTCGTCTGTGTCGTTTTTCCAAAGTTTAGGATGCAAGCGTTCCATGTCACTTGGCATCAATCCTGAAAAAATTGCGTTTCTGGCATATTGGGTTGCAGTTGGTAAAATACTATAAAATGGAGTTTCAGAAACTTTTTTATAGTAATTATTAACGATAGGCTCAAAGGCTTTCCATTGATCATACCTTAAATTATCAATTACAATTAGAAGAGTCGGTTGGGTATCACTTAGCTCAGGAACAATTTTATCTTTAAATAAGGTGTGTGATAGGGTTGGAGCATCACTTTTATGATCAAACCAATCTTTGTATTTTTTTTCGATAAACTTTCCAAATTGGTGATTGGCTTCAGTCTTTTGAGATTCCAGAATTTCAGTCATACCAACATCTTCTATGTCTTCAAGTCGTAATTCCCAGTAGACTAGTTTTTGATAAAGTTCGCTCCATTCTTCATATGAATTTACCATAGATAAATCCATCGCTATTTTTCTGAATTCCTGCTGATAATTAGATGTTGTTTTTTCAGACACTAATCGCGAGTGGTCTAGATTTTTCTTCAAACTCAACAAAATCTGATTTGGATTGACAGGTTTTATAAGATAATCGGCAATTTTATTACCAATGGCTTCTTCCATAATATATTCTTCTTCACTTTTGGTTATCATCACAACAGGAAGATTGGCGCGCTTTTCTTTGATCTCATTTAAGGTTTCTAATCCTGTTAAACCTGGCATGTTTTCATCTAAAAAAACAATATCAAAATTAGAATCATCAATGATTTCTAGTGCTTCAGTACCACTTTGGCAAGTTGTTACATTGTACTGTTTTTGTTCTAAAAAGAGAATGTGTGGTTTTAAAAGATCGATTTCATCGTCAACCCAAAGAATATTTATAGTGTTCATGTATATTTGTTTAAAATTAATGTAAACTTTAATGTTTGATGGTAAGTAACAAACTTAAAATCTTTAACGACCCAATTTACGGATTTATTACTATTCCAAATTCTCAAATATTCGATTTAATTGAACACAAATACTTTCAAAGATTACGTCGAATCACGCAAATGGGTTTATCTTATTTAGTGTATCCTGGAGCAAATCACACTCGTTTTCATCATGCAATAGGTTGTATGCATTTAATGCAAAAAGCAATCAATGTACTTCGTTTTAAGGGAGTTACGATTTCTGAAGATGAAGAACGTGCCTTATATTCTGCCATATTATTGCATGATATTGGTCATGGTCCTTTTTCTCATGCTATGGAGCATAGTATTGTAAATGGAGTATCTCATGAAGAAATTTCATTATTATTCATGGAAAAACTCAATAAAGAATTTAACGGAAGTTTAACGCTTGCCATTAAAATATTTAAAGGAGAATACGAACGTCCGTTTTTATGTGAATTAATATCCAGTCAGTTAGATATGGATCGTGCAGACTATTTAAAACGCGATAGTTTTTATACTGGAGTTGCTGAAGGAAATGTAAATAGTGAACGCTTAATAACCATGCTTAATGTACAAATTGATAGGCTGGTAGTAGAAGAAAAAGGCATTTACAGCGTTGAAAAATTTCTGGTAGCCAGACGGTTTATGTATTGGCAGGTATACCTTCACAAAACAAGTTTGGTAGCAGAGCAATTGTTAACACGAGTTTTAAAACGAGCCAAAGAACTGACTAATTTAGGAGTAGAACTATCATCCAGCCAAGCATTACATTATTTTTTAACCAACGAAGTGTCTTTAAATAATTTTGATGATGTCACTTTAGAAACTTTTTCAAAACTTGACGATACTGATATTATTTCAGCAATGAAAGACTGGCAGTTTCATGAAGATTTTGTACTTAGTCATCTTTGTGAAATGATAATTAATCGAAATCTTTTGAAAATTAAATTGAAAAATAAGCCTATTAAACAAAAACTATTGAATGATCATCTTCAGAAGTTAATGGATAAATATACTATTACAAAAGAGGAAGCTCAATACTTTGTTTTTATTGATAGCATTTCAAATCAAGCATATCAATCTAAAATGCAGGCAATTAAAATTCTTCAAAAGTCTGGAAAGGTTGTAAATATCGCAAAAGCTTCAGATCAATTCAATATAAAAGCATTATCAAAACCAGTTACAAAATATTATATCTGCTTTCCAAAGAAATAGTATTGTCAATGAATCTTCAGTAACCATTATCAGTGATATTTCTTAAATTCAGGATAAATATTACAACACATTATGATAAAAAAAATGATAGCTAATAACAACCAACATTACATCTTCTGTTTTTAAAATATAAACAACTCAAAATCTACTATTAATATGTGATACATTTTTTCTATTTTTGCGAGAATGAAGTTTACAGCACAACAAATAGCTGGAATCTTAGAAGGCGATATTACTGGCAATCCAGATGTTGAAGTTTCTAAGCTTTCTAAGATAGAAGAAGGTACTAAAGGCTCTCTAACCTTTTTGGCTAATCCTAAGTACACTTCATATATTTATTCTACCAAGGCTTCTATTACTATCGTAAATAAAACCTTTAAGCCTGAACATGATATAAGTACAACCTTAATAAAGGTTGACGATGCTTACAAGTCATTTTCTAAACTTTTAGAATACTACAACCAAATAAAGCTCAACAAACAAGGTATTGAAGAGCCTTCATTTATATCACAATCGGCTACTCTGGGAGATGATATATACATTGGTGCATTTTCATATTTAGGAGATAATGTAGCCATTGGTAATAACGTTAAAATTTATCCAAATGCGTACATAGGAGATAATGTTGCCATTGGAGATAATACGATTGTTTTTTCAGGAGCAAAAATATATTCTGAAACGAGTATAGGTCGTAACTGTATTATTAATTCTGGAGTTATTATTGGAGCTGATGGTTTCGGATTTGTTCCAGATGAAAATGGTGTATATAGCAAAGTTCCTCAAATAGGAAATGTAATCATAGAAGATTATGTAGATATTGGAGCAGCAACAACGATAGACAGAGCGACTTTAGGCTCTACAGTTATAAGAAAAGGTGTTAAACTAGACAATCAAATTCAAATTGCACATAATGTTGAAATCGGTGAAAATACTGTCATTGCAGCGCAAACAGGTATTGCTGGTTCTTCTAAAATTGGGAAAAATTGTCAAATAGGTGGTCAGGTGGGAATCGCTGGTCATATTACCATCGGCAATAATGTTAGAGTTCAAGCCCAATCTGGTATTGGTCGACATGTAAAAGACAATGAGATTCTTCAAGGTTCACCATCATTCAATTATGGTGATTGGAATAAATCGTATGTGTATTTTAAAAATTTACCTAAAATTGTCAAAACAATTAATGATTTAGAAAAGAAAGTAGATGGCAATAATTAAAACAGACGTCAAGCAACGTACAATAGAAAAAGAAGTCTCTCTCACAGGAGTTGGATTGCATACTGGAAAAGATGTAACGCTTACGTTTTGTCCAGCACCAGTAAACAACGGATTTTCGTTTAAAAGAGTAGATCTTGAAGGTGCTCCAGTTATTGAGGCTGATGTCAATTATGTAACGAATACTCAACGTGGAACATGCTTAGAAAAAAATGGTGTTACTATTCAAACTTCTGAACATGTATTAGCTGCGTTAGTTGGTCTTGATATCGATAACGCAATTATCGAATTAAATGCATCTGAGCCACCAATAATGGATGGTTCTTCAAAGTTTTTTGTAGAAGCTTTAGAAAAAGCAGGCATTGCTGAACAAGACGACTTTAGAGAAGAATATGTCGTTTCTGATGTTATATCGTATGCCGATGAAGAATCAGGTAGCGAAATTATAGTCATGCCAGCCAAAGAATACCAGGTTACGGCTATGGTAGATTTTGGAACAAAAGTATTAGGAACGCAAAATGCAACTTTAAATCATATTCTGGATTTTAAAGATGACATTTCAGATTCTAGAACATTTAGTTTCTTACATGAACTTGAAACGCTTCTGGAAAACGGACTAATAAAAGGAGGGGATTTAAATAATGCCATCGTTTATGTAGATAAAGAATTGTCTACAGATACTATGGAAAAACTTAAAATAGCATTTAAAAAAGATTCAATTGCTATTAAACCTAATGGTATTTTAGATAACTTGACACTTCATCATCCTAACGAAGCAGCCAGACACAAATTATTAGATGTGGTTGGAGATTTAGCCTTGGTTGGCACAAAGATTAAAGGAAAAGTTATAGCGAATAAACCAGGACATTTTATCAATACCCAGTTTGCTAAGAAAATTTCCAAAATAATAAAAAATGAACGTCGTAACAATGTTCCGCAAATAGATTTAAATCAAGAGCCTTTAATGGACGTGATTCAAATTATGGACATGTTGCCTCACAGACAACCATTTTTACTTTTAGATAAGGTGTTTGAGCTTTCAGATTCTCACGTAATCGGAATGAAAAATGTGACCATGAATGAAGAATTTTTTAAAGGTCATTTCCCTGGAGCTCCTGTAATGCCTGGTGTGCTTATTGTTGAAGCTATGGCGCAAACAGGAGGTATTTTGGTGCTTAGTACAGTGCCAGATCCTGAGAATTACTTAACATTTTTTATGAAAATTGACAAAGTTAAATTCAAACAAAAAGTAGTTCCTGGTGATACCTTAATATTTAAATGTGATTTAATTACACCAATACGAAGAGGAATTTGTCATATGCAAGGTTATGCCTATGCTAATGGAAAACTTTGTGCTGAAGCTGAATTGATGGCCCAAATTTCAAAAGTAAAATAAAAAACGAGCACATTTTTACTGCTTTATTAAAATAAAATTTATAAAAATGAACCAACCTTTAGCATATGTACATCCTGGAGCAAAAATAGCTAAGAATGTAGTCATCGAACCTTTTACAACGATTTACAGTAATGTTACTATTGGTGAAGGCACTTGGATTGGAAGTAATGTAACCATTATGGAAGGTGCTCGTATTGGTAAAAATTGTAATATTTTTCCTGGTTCGGTAATTTCTGCTGTGCCTCAGGATTTAAAATATAATGATGAAGATACTTTAACCATAATTGGTGATAATGTTACCATTAGAGAATGTGTTACAATTAACAGAGGTACAACAGACAGAATGAAAACCGTTATTGGTGATAATTGTTTAATAATGGCTTACTGCCACGTTGCTCACGATTGTATTGTTGGAAATAATTGTATTTTTTCTAACAACAGTACTTTAGCTGGACATATAAATGTTGGAGATTATGTTGTTTTGGCTGGTATGACCGCAGTTCATCAGTTTTGTTCTATTGGAAACCATGCTTTTGTAACTGGAGGTTCTTTGGTTAGAAAAGATGTGCCTCCTTTTGTAAAAGCTGGTCGTGAACCCTTATCCTATGTAGGTATTAACTCCGTTGGATTACGTCGTCGAGGTTTTTCTACTGAAAAAATTAGAGAGATTCAAGATATTTATAGAATGTTATATCAAAAAAATTATAACAATACGCAGGCTTCAGATTTAATTGAAGCAGAAATGGAAGCCACTACTGAGCGTGATGAAATCCTTCAGTTTATAAAAAATTCTCATCGAGGAATTATGAAGGGTTATTTTAAATCGAATTAATGTAAAATTTTAAATAGTGATAATAACTGTTTGTAAATCAAAAAAATATAATGTAATTAGGTTTGAGTTTCCTGATTGCTATTTAAGTTTAAAAAACAACTCAACGAATAAACAATTTTAACAATTAAAATATGGCAAGTACTTCAGATATAAGAAACGGATTGTGCATTAAATACAATCATGATATTTATAAAATTATTGAATTTTTACATGTGAAGCCAGGAAAAGGTCCTGCTTTTGTAAGAACAAAATTAAAAAGTGTAACAACAGGAAAAGTGATTGATAATACGTTTTCTGCAGGTCATAAAATCGACGATGTGCGAGTTGAAACTCATAAATTTCAATACTTATATAATGATGGTGAGTTTTATCATTTTATGAATGAAGCAGATTATACTCAAATTCGGTTATTAGAAGCTGCAATTGATAGAACAGACTTATTAAAAGAAGGTGAAGTTGTGACCATACTTATCAATACTGAAGATAATATGCCTCTTTCAGTAGATATGCCTGCAACAGTCATTTTAGAAGTTACAGCTACTGAACCTGGAGTGAAAGGAAATACAGCAACCAATGCAACTAAACCCGCAACAGTTGAAACAGGTGCTGAAGTAAATGTGCCTTTGTTTATCAATGAAGGTGATAAAATTAAAATTGAAACAGAAAAGGGAACTTACAAAGAACGTATCAAGGAATAATGAAATTTCCTAAACCTTACACACTTAAAGACATTGCTGAAATTATTTCCACAGAATATGTTGGAGCAGAGGATTTCCCTGTTTTAGGAATGAACGAAATACATGTCGTTGAAACTGGTGATATCGTTTTTGTTGATCATCCCAAGTATTATGATAAAGCACTGGAGTCTGCAGCAACTATTGTTCTTATTAACAAAGAAGTTGAATGTCCTGAAGGAAAAGCACTATTAATAAGTGATGATCCTTTTAGAGATTTTAATAAGCTTACACAGCATTTTAAACCATTTCAATCTTCACAAACGTCTATATCTCCTTCAGCAAAAATAGGAAAACATACAGTAATACAACCTAATACATTTGTTGGTAATAACGTAGTTATTGGAGATAACTGTATCATACATGCCAATGTTAGTATTTATGATGATACTGTTATCGGACATGACACAACGATACACTCAGGTACTGTTTTAGGAGCTAACGGATTCTATTATAAAAAACGCCCTGAAGGTTACGATCAGTTATTGTCTGGTGGACGAGTGGTTATTGGAAACCATGTAGATATTGGTGCGTGCTGTACCATTGATAAAGGTGTTACTGGAGATACAACCATTGGAGATGGTACAAAGTTAGATAACCAAATTCAAATTGGTCATGACACCATTATTGGTAAAAAATGCCTGATTGCATCTCAAACAGGAATTGCAGGATGTGTTGTTATTGAAGATGAAGTTACTATTTGGGGACAGGTTGGTACTGCAAGCGGAATTACAATTGGAGCTAAGGCTATCATTCAAGCTCAGGCTGGAGTCACTAAATCCATTGAAGGAAATAAAACATATTGGGGAACGCCAATACAAGAAGCACGATTAGAGTTAAAACGATTGGCTTCAATAAAACAAATTCCTAAAATATTAGAAGAACTAAAAAAGTTAAAATGAATCCTAAAGACATAGTTAGAAAATTTTACGAATCTGATTTAGCAAAAGATGAGAACATCATGGATTTCTTTCACGAAGACTGTGAACTAAAGTGGACCAGTAGTAAAGGATATAGCAAGCTGGATTTTCAGGGCATTAAACAAATGCTTGAAGGTGTTCAAAAATCGTATCATTCATTCAAATATAGTATTAGCCATTTGTTACAAGATGGTAATACCGTAACTGTGAGATCTACCATTTATGCAACTACCATTGAACAATCAGAAAATGAAGACGCTTTAGCACATTTTATTTCTATCTGGGAAGTAAAAGATGGTAAAATGTTTAAAGGTTTTGAAATAAGTCAGTTAGCAGATATCAGTTCTGATAGTTTAAATTCGTATGCTGAAATAAAAGTTTAAAAATATTTAAATATCAGTATCAAAAACTTATTTTTGCAGTACGATTAGCAATTTAAAATTCAATAAAAAAATCAAACACAAATGAGCGTTTTAGTTAATAAAAATTCAAAAATAATAGTACAAGGGTTTACAGGTAGTGAAGGTACTTTTCATGCTGGTCAAATGATTGATTATGGTACCAACGTTGTTGGTGGTGTAACTCCAGGGAAAGGCGGACAAACGCATTTAGATAAACCTGTTTTTAATACGGTTCAAGAAGCTGTAGATAAAGTAGGAGCAGATACAACTATTATTTTTGTTCCACCAGCATTTGCTGCTGACGCCATTATGGAAGCTGCTGAAGCTGGCATAAAAGTGATTATAACTATTACTGAAGGAATCCCAGTTGCAGACATGATTAAAGCTTCAAATTATATAAAAGGAAAAGATTGTCGCTTAATTGGTCCTAACTGTCCAGGTGTTATTACACCTGAAGAAGCTAAGGTTGGTATCATGCCAGGATTTGTTTTCAAAAAAGGAAAAGTAGGTATTGTTTCTAAATCAGGAACTTTAACATATGAAGCTGCTGACCAGGTTGTTAAACAAGGTTTAGGAATCACAACAGCTATTGGTATTGGTGGAGATCCAATTATTGGAACGACAACTAAAGAAGCTGTTGAATTATTAATCAATGATCCAGAAACAGAATGTGTGGTGATGATTGGTGAAATTGGTGGACAGTTAGAAGCAGATGCTGCTAAATGGTATCAAAACAGTGGAAGTAAAAAACCTGTTGTTGGATTTATTGCAGGTGAAACTGCTCCAGCTGGACGTACAATGGGTCATGCAGGTGCCATCGTAGGAGGTAGTGATGATACAGCTCAGGCTAAAAAAGCAATTATGAGAGAATGTGGAATTCATGTTGTTGATTCTCCAGCAGAAATTGGAAAAAAAGTAGCAGAGGTTATTAGTTAATCTGCTGTTAAAATATATACAAAAACATCACGTTATCATTCCGTTAGCTTTATTTTAGCTAACGGAATTTTTTTTCAACACTAATTAACATTATCACTAAAACACATGAAGTACATTAAATTATTTGCTCTGGTTGCATTTGTAACATTTGCTTACAGTTGTAAAACCGAGAACAGCAACAAGGATTTAGCCTATGCTGTCGAATCTAAAAAAGACGCCAACGGATTTTCATATGAAACTGTAGCGAACGACCCAACAGGTTTGAGATTATATACATTAGACAACGGTCTTAAGGTGTATTTAAGTAAAAACAGCGATGAGCCAAAAATTCAAACTTATATTGCTGTTAGAGCAGGTTCTAACTATGATCCTAAAGAATCTACAGGATTAGCGCATTATCTTGAGCATATGGTATTTAAAGGAACAAGTAAAATTGGAACTATTGACTGGGAAAAAGAAAAAGCGTATTTAGATCAAATTTCAGATTTGTACGAACAACATCGAGCAGAATCTGATCCTGATAAAAAGTTAGCGATTTACAAAAAAATAGATGAAGTATCTTTAGAAGCATCTAACTATAGTGTTGCAAATGAATACGACAAAATGACAAGTTCTCTTGGAGCTACAGGTACAAATGCACACACATGGTTTGAAGAAACCATCTACAAAAATAAAATACCTGCTAATGAATTAGATAAATGGTTAACCTTAGAAAATGAGCGTTTTAGTGAACTGGTATTGCGTTTATTTCATACAGAGTTAGAAGCTGTGTTTGAAGAATTCAATAGAGGGCAAGATAATGATGGTCGTAAAAGTTATGCAGCAATGCTGGAAGGGCTTTTCCCAAATCATCCTTACGGACAACAATCTACGATTGGTATTGCTGAGCATTTAAAAAATCCTTCTTTGGTAGATATCAATAACTATTTTGATAAATACTATGTTCCAAACAACATGGCAATGGTTTTAGTTGGTGATTTAGATTTTGATTCAACTATTAAAAAAGTAAATGAAACATTTGGTACGTTAGAAAAGAAAGAAGTTGAACATCCAACACTTCCTAAAGAAGAACCAATTACATCTCCAGTAGTTAAAGAAGTATTTGGACCTACTGCTGAAAGCGTTTCTATAGCCTTCAGATCTCAAGGTGTGAATACTGAAGAAGAAAAATTAATGACAGTTGCAGATATGATTCTGGCTAATGGAAATGCTGGATTAATTGATTTAAACTTAAATCAAAAACAAGCAGTGCAATATGCTGGTTGCTCTCCAACATTTTTAAATGATTATGGATATCATTCATTCAGTGGAGCTCCAAAAGAAGGACAAACACTTGATGAAGTTAAAGATTTATTATTAGAACAAATTGAAAAGCTCAAAAAAGGAGAGTTTGAAGATTGGATGATTGAAGCGGTTGTAAACGATTTAAAATTAAGTCAGACACAACAATATGAAAATAGTACTGCATTAGCATCTATGTATTACAATGCGTTTATTCATCATGAAGATTGGGCTAATAAAGTTAAATTTTTGGACGATTTAAAAAAGGTGACAAAACAAGATGTTATGGATTTTGCAAACCGATTCTATAAAGATAATTACGTGTTAACTTATAAACGTAAAGGTGAAGACAAATCCATTGTGAAAGTTGCAAATCCAGGAATCACACCAGTCAACCTTAATAGAGATAAAAGTTCACAATATATGCAGAATTTCAATACATTAGAGTCTGAACCTCTACAACCTAAGTTTGTTGATTATAAGGAAGCTATCAAAGAAACAACAATGGATAACGGTATCAAAGTGTCTTATATTGAAAATGAATTAAACGATTTATTCGAAATGAATATCATTTTTGATATGGGAAGTGATCATGATAAAAAATTATCACTAGCTGTTGGCTACATGGAATATTTAGGAACCGATAAATACTCAGCAGAAGACATTAAAAAGGAGTTTTACAAATTAGGAATCAAATATTATGTTAGTTCTGCTCCTGATAAATCTTATGTAGGATTGAATGGATTAAAAGAAAATTTACCTAAAGGACTTGAATTACTTGAACACCTTTGGGCTAATGCAATTCCTGATGTCGATGCCTATAATAGTTATGTAGACCAAATCTTGAAAGGAAGAGAAGATGGTAAAACTCAGAAAAGTAATATTCTTTATGGTGGCTTGATGAATTATGGGAAATACGGAGAGAATTCTCGATTGCGAAATATCATGCAGGCAAACGAGTTAAAAGAAATCAATCCACAAACATTAGTAGACATTGTTAAAGATTTAAAAAATTATAAACAACGTGTCTTTTATTATGGTAAAGATGTTAATGCGGCTGTAGCTGCTCTAAATACAAATCATATTGTACCTTCAGAACTTAAAGATTATTCTGAGCCAATGGTTTATGTAGAAAAGGAAACTGGTGGTAATGTGTATTTTGTAGATTATGATATGGTACAATCTGAAATGCTATTCTTAGCTAAAGGTGAGCCTTTTAAAGCTGAAAATATGGCAGCTTCAACCTTGTTTAACACGTATTTCGGAGGAGGCCTGTCTTCGATTGTTTTTCAAGAAATCAGAGAATCTAAATCCCTTGCTTATTCTGCTTGGTCCAGTTATTCTAATGCTTCTAAAAAAGATGATTCTAACTATGTTATGGCATACATTGGCACACAGGCAAATAAAATGCCTCAGGCTGTTGAAGCAATGATGGAACTAATGACGAATATGCCTGAAGCTGAAGAACAATTTAATGCAGCAAAAGAAGCAACATTAAAAAAATTAGCTGCTCAGCGTATTACAAAATCTAATATTTTCTGGACCTATGAAAACCTTAAAGAATTGGGTATTGAAAATGATAATAGAGAAGCGATGTACAACACCATAAAAGAGATGACAATGGATGATTTGCGTGACTTCTTTAATTCAAATATTAGCGGAGAAACTTACAATGTAATGGTTGTAGGAAATAAAAAAGATATTGATTTCAAATCATTAGGTAAATTAGGAAAAGTTCAAGAAATGGATATTGATTATCTCTTTAATTATGAAAAACCTGAAGAGGTTAAAATGTAAAGTAATACCATATCGATTTCTAAAAGACAGCTTTATTATAAAGCTGTCTTTTTGTTTGTTAACCTATGAGATATAAACCTAAAACCAAATTACTTTCTTATCTTTAGAACCTTATTTAAACTAATTTTTAAAATGAAAAAAACAACTATCCTTTATCTTCTTTGCACATTGTTTTGTTTACAATCTGTCGTTGCACAAAAATCAAAAAAAGAGGACAAACAACCATTAGATGATATTAAAATTACCGGATTAAAATGGCGAAGTATTGGTCCATCATTAACGTCAGGACGCATTTCAGATATTGCTGTTAATCCTGATAATCCATTTGAATATTACGTTGCATCTTCTGCTGGTGGTGTATGGAAAACTATAAATTCTGGAGTAGAATTTAAACCAATTTTCGATAATGAAGGCTCTTATTCTATAGGATGCATTACAATGGATCCAAACAATACCAATGTAATTTGGGTTGGTACTGGAGAAAATAACAACCAACGTTCTGTGTCTTATGGTGATGGAATCTATAAATCTATCGATGGAGGAACTACATGGAAACATATGGGTTTGAAAATGTCTGAACACATTGGTAAAATCATTGTACATCCTGAAGATTCAAATGTTGTTTACGTTGCTGCAATCGGTCCTTTATGGAGTAAAGGTGGTGATCGTGGTTTATATAAAACAACTGATGGTGGAGAAACCTGGGAAGCTGTTTTAACTGTAGATGAGCATACAGGTGTTAATGATGTGGTTATGGATTTAACAAATCCAGATGTGCTTTATGCTTCAACGTTTCAAAGAAGACGTCATGTTTATACCTATGTTGGAGGAGGACCAGGTTCCGGACTTCATAAAAGTACAGATGGAGGAAAAACATGGAAAGAATGTCAAACGGGTTTACCTAGTGTTGAATTGGGTAGAATAGGTTTGGCTATTTCACCAGCCGATCCCGATATTATTTATGCCATTGTCGAAGCAGCTGATGGCAAAAGTGGTTTTTTCGCTTCTACCAATAGAGGAGCAAGTTGGGAAAAGCGAAGTTCACATGTGACCAGTGGTAATTATTATCAGGAAATTATTGCAGATCCTATTGATCCTCATACAATTTATTCCATGGATACCTGGATGTCTGTAAGTCATGACGGAGGACGAACTTTTGAAGGTGTTGGTGAGGTGTTCAAACATGTGGATAACCATTGTATGTGGATTGACCCTAACAATAATCAACATTGGCTTGTAGGTTGTGATGGTGGTATGTATGAAACATTTGACGCTGCTAAAACCTGGGATTTTAAAGAAAATATTCCTGTGACACAATTTTATAAAGTTGCCGTAGATAACGATTATCCATTTTATAATGTGTATGGTGGAACTCAAGATAATTTCAGTATTGGTGGTCCTTCAAGAGTATTAACCAATCACGGAATTACAAATTTTGATTGGTTTATTACCAATGGAGGAGATGGTTTCGAATCACAAATAGATCCTGAAAACCCAAATATTGTCTACGCGCAATCTCAATACGGATTTTTAGTACGTTATGATAAATTAAGCGGAGAGATTGTTGGTATTCAACCAGCAGAACGAGAAGGTGAAGATGCTTATCGTTTTAATTGGGATTCGCCTTTGGCTGTGAGTAAACATAAATCAGGTCGTTTATATTTTGCGGCAAATAAAGTGTTTCGTTCAGATGACTATGGAAATAGCTGGAACGTAATTAGTGATGATTTATCGCAGCAAATTGATAGAAATAAATTAAAAGTATATGATCGTGTTGTGAGTATTGATGCTGTTGCAAAAAATGGTTCAACATCTTTATATGGAAGTATTGTTGCTTTATCAGAATCTCCTATTGACGAAAATTTACTGGCTGTCGGAACAGATGATGGTTTGATTCATATTTCTGAAAATGGAGGGAATTCTTGGCGAAAAGTATCAAATATTTCTGGAGCTCCTAACCAATCATACGTCAACGCAGTATATTTATCAAAACATGATGTCAATGTCATGTACGTCGCATTTAATCATCATAAATATGGCGATTTTAAGCCTTATTTGTTTAAGTCTTCAGATAAAGGAGCAACTTGGACAAATATAAGTTCTAACTTACCTAAAGGCAGTGTTTATGCTATTGAAGAAGATCATGTTGATAAGAATTTAATTTTTTGCGGAACAGAATATGGAGCATTTTTCTCTCCAAATCAAGGACAACGCTGGAAAGAATTGTCTGAAGGCTTACCAACAATAGCAGTGAGAGATATTACAATACAAGAACGAGAAAATGATTTGGTTTTAGGAACCTTTGGAAGAGGGTTTTATGTCATGGATGATTATTCTGCATTGCGAACTATTGAAAATAGCAAGCCTTCTGAAACAGCAATATTATATCCAGTTCGTGAAGCCTTAAGTTGGGAACGAAGTTCTCCATTAGGATTGCCAGGAAAAGCATTCCAAGGAGATAATTTTTATACCGCTGAAAATTTAGGGCCTGAAGCTATGATTACCTATTACTATAATGAGACCTACAAATCTCTAAAAGATCAGCGTTCTGAAAAAGAAAAAGCGCTTATTAAAGATAGAAAAGACACACCTTATCCAGATTACAATCAGTTAAAATCTGAACGTGAAGAAGAAGACCCACAACTTGTATTTACCATTAAAAACAGTGCAGGAACTGTTGTTAAAAAGGAATTTAAAACGCCTAAAGAAGGTGTTCAGCGTTTTCATTGGAATTTAAGATATACGCTTCCAAACCCAATAGATTTAAGTTCATCTTCATTTTACAATCCATGGGAACCTATTGATGAAGGTACTTTAGTAGAACCCGGAACTTATACAGTTCAGATGGATTTATTTAAAGATGGTCGTATGACGGCTTTGGTTGGTCCTAAATCATTTTCTGTTAAAGCTCTTAAAAATACGGTAATGCCAGCCGATGATAGAGCGGCTAAAGTGGCTTTCCAAAAAGACGTGGCACAACTTGAAGCAGATTTTGCTGCGACACAAACAATTATTAATGAGACAAATAATAAGTTACGCTATATAAAATCTGCAATAAAGCGTTCAGAACAACCTTATGAAACATTAACAGCTTCTGTAATGACCATTGAAGATAAACTTCAAAATATTAATGTTGAACTTTATGGAGATCCTGTGAAGCGAAACTTAGATATAAGTCAGCCACAATCACCTGCAAACAGAATAGGTACTATTAGTTATGAACAAAAGTATTCTACATCTGCACCAACAGAAACGCATAAAAATAGTTTCGGTATTGCAAAACGAGAAATAAGTGCTATTAAGAAAAAGGTTGAAGCTATTTACAATACAGACATTAAAGAACTTGAACAAAAATTAATTGCTTCTGGAGCTCCTTACACGCCTGGACGTGGTTATAAGGATTAATTGGAACTGTTAAATCGGTTATCAAATCAGCTACTGTTTTAAGTAGCTGATTTTTTTTATCAACTGTTAAGATTTTTTTAAATGATTTGTGTAAATCTATAAGGTTTGTTATCTTATTATAAATCAACATTATAAAAAAAATGAAAACTAAAATAACACTCCTAATTCTTTTTTTAAGTTTAACTTTCGTAAATGCACAACACTATCCACCAGTTTCCGATAGCAGTCAGAAAATTGAAGAACAATCAAAGGATATTGTAGATGCTTACGATAGAGAGTTAGCCATGACTGCTAAACAAAGAGCATTATTTCAACTTAAAGTAGAGGATTACTTAATGTTAAGGAAAAAAATAGAGTCTAATTATGATGGGAGAGAAGAACTTGATGCACTAGTCGAGATGCAAGCTCAGGAAACTTTAGATATGAATGACATATTGACAAGAATTCAAATGCAGCTTTATAAAAAAATAAAGCCAACGATTCAACCGCTTAAAGAGGTTGAGAATTGATAAAAGTTAAATCATTTTATTTACTTTTTTAACTGATAACTCACAAAACTTATAACTCTTATTTGTCATTTAAAACGATAACTTATGAAATCGATTTTTTTTTCAGTTATACTATTTTGTTTTATTGTTTTGTGGTCATGCAGTTCAGGTAAAACCCAAGCGACTCCAGAACAATTAAACAGACTGGCGCAATTGGTACAAAGTAAGCATTTCAAGATCTCTTCAGATGTGGCTTACCCAAGAGTGACCACAGCTATGAACTCATTACAGAATACAGGTTTGATACCTCAGGGAAGCACAATCAGCCATATGAGTTTAATCGGAAATGAAAATTATGTCAAAATCATTGGCGACAGTGTATATGCAGAATTACCTTATTTTGGAGAACGTCAAATGAATGTTGGGTACAATGGTTCTGATAATTCAATTAGTATTGCAGGACTGTTGCAAAACTACAATGTCGAAAAAAGTTCTAAAAATGACAGTTATACAATTTTGTTCGATACTAGAACTAAAACAGAACGATTTCAATTCAATATTGAGATTTTCTCAAACTTAAAAACTTCTATGTTAGTTAACGGAACGACACGCTTTCCTATTCGATATTCAGGTTCAGTGATTTTAACAAAAAAATAAGAATTTAACCAAATTTTAATCAAAACAGCAGATATTTAAATCTATTTGTCGGAAAAATCTTATATAAAATTTATTTATATTGTAATTTGATATCTAGTAGATGTTACTAGTTTTAAAGTATCACTAAAAATATAAATGAATCAAAAACAACCAACCACAAGGTCTAAAAAAAAGAATAAACAAGACCCAGGAGTTTATTTCAGACAATTAGGTCGTTTAGAAAAATTGAATAAAAGTTCAGAAGTTAAAGCAGGAGTTGTATTTTCATTCCACAGTTTAATTATAGGACTTTTTGCAGATCGCATGGACTATTTTAAAGTTCTGTTTGATGAAAACCCATTGATATTGGTACTGACAACCCTTTGGATTATGTCAGCTCTGATATCTATTTTTTTTGCTTTTAAATGCTTTAAACCCATTATCATTAATTTGAAATATGACGATAATGTCTTTTTCTTTGGAGATGTCGTTTCAAAGTTTAAAAGTGTTGATGACTATGTTAATCGGGTTATTGATGTTAATGAAGATAAAGTAGAACTCTTTGTTCAACTTGCTCAACAAATGCATGTGGAAAGCACTATTGTTGCCACTAAGTTTAAAAATGTGCAAAATGCTATAAAGTTTTTCATGTTTAGCGTACTCTTCATAGTGGTTACTTTAATTGCTATTGCAGTTACCTGAAAATAAAAATATTAAATCGCTATTAATAATTAATCAACTCAATCTTATGAAAATTTCAAAATTTATTTTACTTGTAGTTCTTAGTATAACCATCTTTTCCTGTGGAAGTGATGATGATGATAATGATTCTCAAGAGCCACAAAATGTAAATATTAATCCAACGATAACTATAAATACTGATGCTGTTATTGCCTTACCTCCTGATTCAGATATCACTGGTTTAGTTGATTTTGGACAGCCAAACGGTGTATCGACCAGTGATTATTTAGTAGAATTGACTTTAAATGATTTATTTACTTTAAAACGACCTGAAGGATTGTTACCTGGAGATGTATTTTTAATTTTTGATATCGAATTTTATGATGAACTTGATGGACTTGTAGATTATGAAGATGATGTAGAGCCATTTTTAGGGCTCGTTATTCCAGACGGACAACCTTCAGATTATTACACTAGTACTGAAGCGACTAATGAAGGCGTACCTGTAGTTATATTTAGAGCAGATAACGCATTAGATAATAATGATTTAGACTGGAAGTATAACATTATTTGTTATATTACAAGAGATGGTACAGAATATGGACCTTACATTATTGATCCGAAAATCAAAATCAAGTCAACAAATGGCTTGAGTTAATATATATTTCTAAATCTTATAGTGACTTATACAGATAACACAATAAAACCAATATAGATTAAAGCCTTTCTACTAGGCTTTTTTTGTTTTTGCCATTTTAATCTTTCAACTCAGAATCAAAAACTTAGTGACAGTTTAGAAATCCTTTACAAGAGTGGAGCGTATACAGAATCAAATGAGTTAATGCTTTTGCAAGAACTGGTAGACGCTGAGACTAATGCTGAAAAAAAATTAACTTATAGCTTACAGCTTATTGTTACAGCAAATAGTATGGATTCTAATGCGTATAAATATTCAGGTTATTTGCAAAAAGGGAATGCTTACCAAATGAAAGGCGATTTAACTAAAGCCTTGGAAAGTTATTTTGAAGCATCAAGGATAGCAGATAAAAATGATTTAATAGATAAAAAAGGTTCCATAAATATATCTATAGCAGATGCCTATTCTATAATGGGTGACAATGAAACCTCAGTAAGATATTATAGAGAAGCTTTGGAATTACTTGAAGAAAGTGGAGACTCTATTAACTTAGCATCAGCACAACTTAATTTAGGTGACGAATATTTTAATCAGAAAAAACTGGACTCTGCCTTGTATTTATTTAGTGAGTCAGGTAAAATTTTTAAAGCTAAAGATTTTGAATTAGGAGAAGCTTACAATATTGGAAATGTTGGACTGGTATATGCTGAAATGGGAGAAATTGAAAAAGCAGAAGAAAATCTTAATCATGCTGTCGATGTTTTAACGAAACTGGGTGATTACCAGCCAATATGTGTCTATTTGAATGCAATTTCAGATATTTTTGAAGAAAAAAATAATACCTCTAAGGCCCTTGAGTATGCATTAAAAAGCTTAAATATATCTAAACGTTTTGGTCTTAAAGATGAGATTGGTGAGGCAAATCTTAGATTATCAGATATCTATGAAAAACGAGGCGATTTTAAAGAATCCTTTAGTTATTATAAAGAGCATATTAAGTACAGAGATAG
This sequence comes from Psychroserpens mesophilus, assembly GCF_050617655.1. GTDB lineage: Bacteria > Bacteroidota > Bacteroidia > Flavobacteriales > Flavobacteriaceae > Psychroserpens > Psychroserpens mesophilus_A. The sequence goes on from NZ_JBODQC010000002.1 coordinate 25,264, forward strand.
TGTTGCAAATGTAAAAAGTGTTCAGAAAATGGCTTCAGTTCGCGCAGATGATGAAATTTCGAAAAAGCAATTAGAAGTCGATTTAGCAAATCAGCAAACAAAAACTCAGAGAATCATTGTTTTTGCAATTGCACTTGTATTGTTATTTATCATATTTCTTGCCATTTCTCTATTCAAGCGTAATAAATTCATGAGAAACGCTAATGAAACGATAGCGATAGAGAAGCAGCGTTCTGATGATTTATTAACCAATATTTTGCCTGAAGAAACCGCTGAAGAGCTTAAACAACACGGAGTTGTAAAGGCTAAACAATTTGATTCAGTTTCTGTATTGTTTACAGATTTTAAAGGATTTACCGAAGAAGCAGGAAAACTAAGTCCGGAAAAACTCGTAGAAAGTATCAATTTCTACTTCTCTAAATTTGATGAAATTATTGAAAAGTATGAATTAGAAAAGATCAAAACCATTGGAGATGCTTATATGTGTGCAGGAGGATTGCCGTTTCCTGTTGAAAACCATACAGCAAAAATGTGTCAAGCCGCTTTAGAGATTACCGAATTTGTGAAGAAAACTAAACGCAGTATCAATCATAAACTTGCAAAGTTTGATATCAGAGTTGGTATAAATACAGGATCTGTTGTAGCTGGAGTAGTAGGTACTACTAAATTTCAATATGATATCTGGGGAGATGCTGTTAATATAGCAGCCAGAATGGAAAGCGCGAGTGAACCTGGCAGAGTAAATATTAGCGAGAGTACTTACCAGATTTTAAAGCAATTTGATGTGTTTCAATTTACGCCTAGAGGAGAAATTGAAGCTAAAGGAAAAGGAAAAATACAAATGTATTTCGTGGACTATGTAGATTAGATGATTCGCTATTTATATTAATTGCAAATGTCTGACTTCAGTTTAATTTTTTTAAATCGTTCCCAAATGTCATGATCAAAATTTTGAGGTGACAATCTAAATACAACAGTAGATGACTTTTTGTCTTTGCAATAATACTCTTTCACTCTTACGTTTAAAGTTATCATGTCCTCAGTGATAAAAGAATCATAAACATATATTTTTCCTAAAAAGTCGGTATCTTCATTACGTTCATCAGTTTTTAAGAATAAGACTGTTGTTTCTGGAACTTTAAAATGTTCTTTTTTATTAACAGCAGTCATTAAACCATCGTAATAGGATTTGATAGTTTCCTCTAACATATTAGTACTTTGTTTTTCCAGTTTTTTTATATGCCATGCGAAGGTGTAGCACCAAAAATCTTCATGAGTTTCTTCTCTCCATTTTTTTGCAAACCTAAGATCCTCGTAACCTTCATATTTGATTTCTGGAGCAAAATGGATTGGAAATTTAATAATTTCTTTCAACCAAGTTGTATCAGACTCAAAAACACCTAATGTATTTTCTTCTTGTCCAAAAAATAGTAACGAACTCATTAAAAATGGGATTAATAACAGACTGTTTTTCATGATTTAAAATTATAAGCTTAATTTAACATTGAATCCTATAGCATCAGAAATAGTGCTGTCCTTAATGTCACTATTGTAAGTAATTCCACATTTCATTCTATCAATTTTAAATTTTGTGTTCATTTGTTTCTTGTCAAAATCAACTTTTGCTTTAAATTTAATAGGATTTGTAATGTCCTTTATAGTTAAGTTTGTATAGACTTCTATATGTGTCTGATTGTGATAAATGACATTGGTAATAGCTATACTAGCTTTTGGAAATAACTAACATTAAAAAAATCTGGATATTTTAGATGTTTTACTAAACTTTTATTTGCTTCTTCTTTTTTGATATCTATACCTATTATTGTATGCATATCAATAATAAATTCTCCTCCTGTAATAACATCATCAGTTTTATTAAAATAACCTTCTTCAAAACTTATATAGGTCATTATGGCCTTCAAAATAGGACGTGTATTCAACACACCATTTGATATGACTTTTTTTGAAGTATCAATGTTCAGTTTTTCTTGAGAATTAAGAATTGAAATGGTACCAATAAGGATTACTACTGTAATAATAATAGTTTTCAATGTGTTCGTTTTTAAGATTGAACAGTAAAACTATAAGAGATCACATTAATAAGCGTAAAAATAATGTAAAAGAAGTGTCAATAAATGCCAAAATATATACAAGTTTAATTTCTATTGGTTCCGTTATATCTATGCTTTCTATAACTAGTTCCTCTTGTACATGCACATTCACTAATCCCTTGTAATAAATTGAGACCTATAGTTACGACGTGAGTTCCTGAATTAAAACCTGAAAGATCATTCATTGTTATTTGATAAGCATAGGCAAAGTATAGTCCGTTTTTCATAATTCCAGCCATCGGACCAACATTTAAAGGTTTAAAAAACTGGTCGTTTAAAAAACGGTAAGATCCACCTACCCAATAGTAATCTCCATCTCTGTTAAATTGTCTGTATTTCAAATTAATATCGGTACTAGAACGATTGTCACTATCAAACATTTGATAAAATACAGAAGGTTCAAATTCAACAGTATTATTTCTCTTAGGCGAAAACACATAACCAGTATAGACTTGGTAGTTTAATAATTTACTTGGCTCTAAGCCAATAAAATCATCAAGATCTTTATTTAAAAAGTTATTGGCATTAAAACTGAAATAAAAATCTTTATATCTGTATAGGAAGCCAACATCAAAATTATTGTTAGATATCGCTCTGTCATCAGTAATACTGGGATCGACAATAGGAATATCTTCGGTTGGACGAAAGTTTTCAATATCAATTCTAAAGCTATTGATGTTGTAAGAAATTCCGAAAGATAAAAATTGTTTTGACGTGTAATCTAAAATAAGATGATGTGCATAAGAGAACTTTACACCTTTTTGACGGGTGTTTCCGTTTCTATCATTATAAGCTGATATTCCAACTCCTGATCGACTCGCAATTCTAAAATCGGCATAAACAGATTGATTATCTGGAGCATTTTTTATGCCTACCCATTGTGTTAATCCGTTAGCTCTAATCTTTAAATTATCTCCAATACCTGCGTAGGTTGGCGAGATAACAAAATTGTTGTCAGCTAAGTATTGTGTCCAAACAGGTAAATTTAATTCTTGTCCATAACTTGAAGTAAAGACCAAAAAAAGAATATATAGTGTAATTTTTTTCATTTGATTATAGTTTATAATTCTTTAGGTATCATTACCTGTAAAGTGTAAAGTGTCCGACATACTGTTTATCTAAAATTGGACTATTTGGATTCACTACGTACCAGTAATCTCCAGTTGGTAATTCTGTGCCATTATATCTTCCATCCCAGTATTCGCCTACACTGTAAGTTGCCACCTTTCGACCATATCTGTCAAAAATGTCGAAGGTTAAATTTGGGAAGTCTTCAATACATCCAGGAGCCCAAGTATCTGTAGTTCCATCGCCATTAGGAGTAAAATAATTTGGAATACATGGTCCTAATATTTCAATATTGATGCTTGCTATAACTTCACAACCAGCACTATCTACAACTCTAACAGTATATGTGCCTTCTTCTGTTACAGTAAATTCATGTGTATCACCATAATCTTGTCCGTTAAAGTAAAATTGATAAACACCAGTTCCACCAGTTGCGTTTGCAATAATTTCTCCAGGATCATCTCCTTCAGTTAAAATCAGAGATAATGGCTCATAAGACTCAATATCAAATAATTCTGTAGTTCTAATACACCCATTTGTGTGTCTTACATCTATATAATGACCAATTCCAGGAACAACATTTGTAAAGACATTACTTAACTGATAAGAACCACCATTTAGTGAATAATCTAATTGTGAAATGTCTGTGATATCTTGATCAATAATAACAGTCACAGTATTTGTAAGTGTATTATTTTCACACAAGTATTCAATTTCTAGAGTTGGCTCTATAACAATAGAATCAGGAAATGTGATATTCCATTCTGTTTCACAACCTTCAGCATCACGAACATAAACTAGGTGATCACCACCACTTAAACCATTAAAATCAAAATTAGTTTGATTTAAAGAACCTGTTGTATAAGGACCATCGTAATTATCTAAACTTACACTGTATGGTAAAGTTCCTCCAGAAATCTCTATACTGAATTCACCATTGTTTTCGCCATCACAGGTTTCTTCCAATAATGAATTTGGAACAATGCTAAGAATTACTTGCTCTGGATCTGTAATTGTAAAATCAAAAGTGACATAACAACCTAAAGTATCCTGAACAATAACATTATAAGTACCAGCTGCTAAATTTTCAAATACATTCGTTTCAAAAAATTGATTTAATTGAGGAGAAATTGCATATTGAATAGTACCAGTTCCTCCAGTAGCATTAATGACTAAGCGTCCATCATTACTTCCGCTACAAGTGATGTTGTTTATTGTAAAATCAACTTCTAAAGGAGCAGTTGGTTCTGTTATTGTGATTGGCGCAGAAGTCGTTTCACAATCACCACTTTCTACAGAAACGATGTAAGTTCCAGCAACCAATTCAGTGAAAACACCTGGACTATTTTGCGTTGCAGGAATCACATTTCCAGTGGCATCTTCTAAGCTATAAACATAATTGCCTAATCCACCTTGAGCTGTAGCTAAAATATTTCCAGTATTATCACCATTACAATTGATTGTAGGATTTGTAGATTCTAAATGAATTATCAATTCAGGAAGTGGGTCAATAGTAATTTCATTTGAAATATCTGCTATACAGCCATTTGCATCTCTAACATAATATTGATATGTTCCAGCAGATGCTGAAAAGGTAGTAGAAGTATTAAAGGTTCCTAAAATCGTAGAGAAAGAACTATCAGTACTATATGAATACGTTCCAGTTCCTCCTGACGCGCTAAGGGTTAATGTTGACTCTGTTACACAGGTTTGTGTTGTTGCTGTTACTAAACTAGCTTGTATTGGAGTAGGTTCAGTAATAGTAATATCTACTGAAGATAAGTCACAACCAAGACTATCTGTAATAGTAATTGAGTATGTTCCTGCACCTAAACCGCTAAAAACGTTTGAGGTTTGTGGACCAGATGTACTCGTTACTGGTGAAATTGTATTTAAAGTGTAAAGATAATCTGTTCCTTGCCCTCCAGTTACATTAGCAACTGTTATGGTAGCATCCTGATCACCAAAACATGATAATACTGTTGTACTCGGAACAAACGTGGCATCAATTGGAGTTGGTTCAACTAAAACTATTGAAGCAGAAGTGATACAACCTTCAATATCTCTAACATTGACGACGTAGTTACCTGCTGATAAATTTGCAAACGTGCCATTAGGTGAATAGGCAACAGTAGCATCGCCAGTTAATTCATACTCATACGTTCCCCAACCACCATTTGCAACTGCAGTAATAGTACCTTGACTATTATCACATGTTACATTTGAAGTTTCAGACACTACTAATCCCAAAGTTTCAGTTGGAGATGAAATAATGACATTTGAATTTACAATACAAAACGGACTCTCAGTTTCTGTAATGACTACTGAAAAAGATCCTGCTGACATTCCAGAAACAATTAAAGGGTTCGTAGCTGTATTAGCATTTACAATACCTGTTACTGAAGCTCCTAAATTATCAAAAACCTCATAAGTATAAGCTCCAGAATAGCCGTTAATATTAATTTCAAAAGCTCCTGAATTATCACCAAAACAAGTTAAAGATGTTGATGTTGTTGTAACAACAGGAGGTGTTGCTTCAGGTATAGCTACAGTTATTTCTTCAATACAAGAGGTTACAGTATCGGTTAATGTTACTGTGTATATTCCGGAAGGTACTCCTGAAAAGATATTTCCAGTTAAGCTTATTGAAGCAGGATTCGGGCTGATACTATAAGAATATGAGCCAGAACCATTTGAGCCATTAACCGTGATTTCACCATCATCATTACTACAGGTAGACATTGAAGTAACCTCAGCTGATATTTCTACAGGAGCAGGAATATCTACCGAAACTAAATTTCCACAACCATTTACATCTTGTATTTCGATAGTGTGCGTTCCTGAAAATAAATTTGAAATCGTGAATGGAGTAGTTTGTGTTTGAAATGCACCTCCATTGATACTAAAACTATAGGGACCAACACCAACGGTGTCTAATGTGACTTCTATTTCAAAGTTTCCTTCAGTAACAGTACAGATATTATTTGCTACTGCTGAAATTACAGGAACTGGATCCATTGGTAAAACCAGAACAGGACTACTTTGGATACAACCATAGGCATCTATAACATGAACATAGTAATTTCCTGAATCTAAATTAAAAACACTAGCTGAAGCCCAAGCTGTATCTGAAGCAAGTGGTGTAGTAGGTGTTGTAGTAACTTGGTATTGGTAAGGTGCTGTACCATTTTGAGCGACAGCACTAATAACACCAGAATTTGCATTACAATTCGCATTTTGATCAATAGAAACTGTTAAATCTAAAAGAAAGGCAGATTCTGTAATATTAAAAGGAGTCGTGACTACACCACATCCAGAATTAGGTCCTGATGTTTCTGTAATAGATACAAAATAATTACCAAAAGGCAAAGGGCCTAAATCAGTTACAGAAAGTGATCCATTAGAAGGAACACTTCCAGATCCTGTAACACCTGTAGTAACAAGAGTTAAAGAATCAAAAATTTCATAATTAACACTTACAGGTGTTCCATAAACACTGTTAATTGTAAATGATACATGACCATCAGCACTACCTGTACATGTTATATTATTAGAAGATACAGCACTTAATGTTAATGTAGAGCTAGTTGGTATTGGTGTTGTAGCTGGTTCGTAATATGTACAATTTGTAGATGCATCATATACTATAAATGTGTAAGTAACACCAGGAGTTAAGCCTGTAAAGGTTGCAGTTTCACTGTTTGGAGCATCTTCAGGAATCCATGTTCCACTTGGAGGTGGAGGAGGAATAAATCCTTGATAAATATCAAAATAAAATGGCCCAGCACTACTTAAAGTAGTTCCAATGCTTACTACAGCTTCACCACCAGTAAGACAATCTACCGTAGAAACGATATTAATATCTAAATCTGTTGGAGGAGAAGCAACTAAGACATCCTGAACTAAAACAGAGCATCCATTGGCATCAACAATATTAATTTCATAGAGTCCAAAATCAACAACATCAAAATTTACAGACGTTGTTCCTAAGTTATTGAGCTCTGAATTAGAATATCCATTTGTTCCAGTAACGAAATAATTATAAGGCGGTGTTCCTCCATTAACTGAATTTATGATTACAGAACCTTGAGAAATCCCACCAGAAGTACAAGTGATGTCAACAGATGTATGATCTACAACAATAGGGTCAGGTTCAGTAATAACAATTGTTTCGGTTGCAGTACAAGATTTGGCATCTGTTACAGTAACAGTATATGTGCCAGCAGATAAACCTGAAGTTTGTGTTCCATAATCTATTCCTGTGGTATCATTGTTGACATTGATAACAAAAGGAGGTGTGCCTACAGACGTGTCTATAGTTATTTCAATAGCACCAGTTGAATTTCCATTACATTGGATATCTTGCGTTAGAACCACTAGACTTAAATCTGGTAATGAAATTGGTTCAACAATAATTGAGGTTGATTCTGCTATACATCCATTGGCATCAGTAATTTCAAATTGATAAGTACCAGCAGTTGCTGTTGTAAAATTAAATGTAGCTCCTGTAGTTCCTAATGATGCATAAGCACTACCATTAGTAGAAACAGCGTATGTATAAGGAGAAGGACCAGAAATAGTTCCAGAAATTATGGCATCTGGAGATGTTGTACAATTTAAATCTTCTGTTAATATAACATTTACTGTTGGAGTAGGTATAGGGTCAATAGTATAAGTCTCAACATATGCACAGTCATTTTCATCTTTAACTTGAAACGTATAAGTTCCAGGTTCTAATCCAGAAAACACATTTGATACTTGATAAGGAGTTGCATGAACAGTTGGAGCAATAATTTGATATTCTAAAGTTCCTGTTCCTCCAGTTGTTCCGGTAATTGTAACTGTTGTTGTATTTGTAGGACAGGTCACAGGTGTGTTGTCAAAAAATAAATCTGTAGGAGGATTTAATGCCTCTATTATAATATCATTTGTTACAGATGTACACGTATTAGCATCTTGGATTACTATAGTATAAGTTCCAGCGGTTAAGTTTGTGAAAATGTTACTCGTTTGAAAATTGACACCATCGATACTATAGGTATAAGGAGCATCACCTCCAGAAACTCCAGTAACGGTTATTGTTCCGTTAGCATTACATGTGAAACCTGAAGTCAATTCTGCTGTTCCAGAAATGGCATCACCAGCTAGGATGGTAACTGTTTGAGGAATGCTTGTACAAATGGTTGAACCAGTTGCATACTGAACCACAACATCATAATCACCTGCTGAAAGTCCGGTAAATGTATTATAATTGAAGAAGGTCAATCCACCATCAATACTATATTCTAAATTAAACCCGTTTGTTGCAGTCACATCAACTGTTATAATACCTGAGTCATTAGCATCTGCACAAGTAATATCTGTAGTAACAATATTAAATACAGGTTCAGGAATGGCATCAACTGTGATTGATGTATTAGCACTACAATTGTTAGAATCAATTACTACAATATCATAAACTCCAGGCGAAGTAACTACTATTTCTGGAACCGTCTGAAAATCTGTTGAACCATTTATAAAATAAAAATAAGGAGCTGTTCCACCTACTGGATACACTGTAATTTCACCTTCAGAACATGTTAAAGGAACTGTAATTGCTGCAGTAACTGTCAATAATGGAGGCTCAACTATTGTAATATCTTCAGAAAAAGTACAGCCATTTTCAGTTTCAAGTGTTGCTGTGTATGTTCCTGGATTTAAATTTTCAAAAATATATGTATTCTCTAATATTGGTCCAACACTATTTACTAATGTTGCTCCTTGGTATAAGGCATATGAATATTGTGGGTCAACATCATTAGCTGCTAACTGAATACTTCCTAAGTCTCCATTACAAAGTGGTTGTAATATTGTTGTTGACGCTGTAAAGTCACGATCTCTAATAAGCACATCTAAAACCGTAAATATACATGGATTGGTTGCTACACCAATTTGTCTTACATAAACGGTATAATTTCCAGCTGTATTAACTGTAAACACATTACTTGTTTGGTAGTTTACATTATCTAAACTGTATTCATAACCTGAAGGCACATCATAAACTGAAATACTTCCAGGAGTAGTACAAATAATATCAGTTGCGACTACTGTTGGTTCTAATAAATTTTGATAAACATTAAAATAAAACTGTACAAAACAACCACCTTCATAATTGATTGTTAATCTGAATTGACCTGACGTATCCACTAAAAAGTCTGAACCATTCCCAACTTGATTCCAAACACAAGCATCATTTTCGTTAGCACAGTCAGAATTCGAAACAGCAGTACAGCTGGTTTCATCTAATTGTTCCCAAATAATAGATTGTGCGCCAGCAATATTGGTTTGTATGAATCTTGAGTCGTTTGCACCACATAAAAAGATATTAGGTAATTGTTTTCCATCGTTCGGACAAATAACGACTTCATCTGCATATGGAATAACAGGATTTTCAATCGTTCCACCAAAAAGTTCTACCACAAACACCTGATTGATTGATTGACAAGGAGCAACAGCATTATTAACTGAATAATACGTTCCAGTTTCAGTGACTGTAATAGTTTGACCTGTACCTATAACAGGGGTTCCACTTGGATTCGTTGACCAAGAGTATGAATCATATCCACTAGCGGCTGTTAAATCTACACTATCACCACATAAAACAATGTCTTCAGTAAATTCACAATCAAGATCAGCTAAAAAATTTGTTGCTTGAGGAGAAAGCAAACACCCTGTATTACTATTGACACTTGGGTCGTCGGTGATTTGAAATGTTGGATTAAAAAAACCATTGTATGTTGCAAAAGCTTGATTGTTAATGATGTTTGAACAAGCATCGGCAAGTTTATTACATTCATCAACAACATGAGCTTCAATACGAATTTCATAAACAGGATCATTTTCTTCAACCAGAGAATTATCTATATCAAAAATGAGTTCACGAGTAGTAGGATTATAACTTGAGACTGAAACTCCAGGAGGAAGGATTAAATCATCAGGATAATCAAAAAGAATATTTACAGGAAGGATGTCTCTGATTTGAAAATTTGTTGCATTGTCATTTCCTGTATTTTGAAAACCGATTACATAATTTAATGAGGCTCCCAGACTTACTGTTTGTCCGCCAATATCATTACCAGCATCATCCTCAACAATTTTAGTGAGCACAATATTAGGTTCTATAATTTCAACAGCAAAAGCAAAAAAGTAAGGAAAATATGTGTCACCACTTGTTTCTAGTCGAATTGTTCCAGAGGTAGCGTCATTGGCAATCACTGAATTACCAGGATTTGGAATGGCTATAACTCCTGTGTCAAAACCTAGAGTATTTGTACTGTTTGGGACTCTGTTATTAACAGGCGTTGCACTTAATTGAGTCACAGAACTATTAAAAAAGTTAGACGCTGGTCGGTCTGCAGTAGATAAACTAATACCATTAAGTCTTAGGCGATCTCCTAAAATCGGACTGTCACCTTCTAACGTTGCAAAAGCAAAATTTGCGCGAACAGGAGCAGGAGCAGGTACCGTTCTAAATCCGTTAACTGGAACATCAAGATTAGGATTCATACCAGGAACACTTATAGCACTAAATCCGTCAAAACTTGTGATAGATTTTCCTGGTAAAGTAGGGTCTTCATAAACAATAAACAGTGACCATCCTGCAGATTGTCCAGTACCGTTATAAGGACTGAAATTTGCTGTTTCACCAACTGCTGAAGAAACGTTTGCTACTGTATAGGTTCCTAAATCTACACCTGAACCAAAACTTCCTACAATATTTGTTACATCTGCAAAACAGGCATATGAAAAACTATCTCCACCATCAACAGTTGTTCCATTGGCATCATAAATTACAGTTCCTTGTATGTCATTGTAGCCACCAACGGGTCCTTTAAGTTTTACTTCAGTAATGGGTTCACTACCAGGATTAACTGCGCCCCAATACAAACCAGCATAAATGATTCGGTAGCAATTTGGATTTGGGATTTCCAGATCTGCACTTGATGAACTGAACGTAGACGGATCTCCATCAATGTCAATATATTGCATATCAACATTATGGTTGTATACCGAATTATCATTGAAGGCATTATTGTCTGGACCAAGAATATTGTTTCCAATTAATACAATATCACCTTTTAAATCTTGATTAAATCTTGGTGTGAACGGTTCATAATTTTGCGAATACGATTGAAGGCCAAAACATAATAGCAAAACAATTATGGCGATTCTAGAAAATGTAGGTCTTTTCATGATACTTAATTTTTTATTAATTCTGTTTTCAATGAGGGCATTATTGAAATTAGAATTGGGCCTTAGTAATTTTTTTAATTCTCAATTTTTACGAGGGACATTTTTTTGTTGTATGGTCTGTTTCCTTTTGATTTCAATGCTTCATTAGCTTCTTCTATACTATTAAACTTATCGTAGTAGATATAATATTCACTGGTATTGACATCGTAAAAGAAGTCTACATTGGTTCTCCCAGATGCTACTACTTTGGTTACAAAATCATCTCTCTTTGCTTTATCAGTATGCACTGCTATAATTAGATAATAACCATTCTCAACGTTTTTTATATTCTTGAGAATCTGAATATTATTGGTTTGTTCTTCTCCAAAATCAAAGTCTTCTTCTTTTAAAACAGAACTATTAATAGCGGTTGTTTGCTTAATATTTTTTAATGTTGCTCTATCTTGTGAATAACGTTTCTCTTCATTGTCGAATGCTGCGCGCTTAATACGTCGTCGTCTCTCAAATTCAGTAGCAACTTTAATATCTTCAAGTCTTTTTTCTAACTGAGATTTTGTAGCAACAGCCTCAGCTTGTTCTGTTTTTAATCGTTTTAAGGTTTTCTTATAGTGCAAATACACTTCATCATTATAAATGGTGTCAGTTTCAAAGTTCTCATCATATAAATCTTGTAATTCATTAATCTTCTCATTCCTTGATTTAATGATATTATCTAAATTGGTTTTTATAGTATTTAATTTATTATTTTCTGCCGTAATGCTCTTAAAAGGTTTAGGTTGTACAGCAATACCTTGTTCACTTAAATCATTTTCCTCTTTTAAGTCTTTGAGGTCTTTGTCTTTAATACCGACAATGTCATCAAATTGCTTTAATAAATCGCTTTGTGATTTTTTAGCATTTTCAGTCTGCTGGGTTATGGCTAACATTGATTTACCCAATTTGTCTTTTGGATTTGTGATTAATTCATTTTTAGCTTCTTCCGCTTTTTGTTGTGCTTCTAGTTTTGCCTGAGCTTCTGCTTCTTGCTGTGCTTTTTGTTGTGCTTCTAGTTTTGCCTGAGCTTCTGCTTCTTGCTGCGCTTTTTGTTGTGCTTCTAGTTTTGCCTGAGCTTCTGCTTCTTGCTGTGTTTTTTGTTGTGCTTCTAGTTTTGCCTGAGCTTCTGCTTCTTGCTGTGCTTTTTGTTGTGCTTCTAGTTTTGCCTGAGCTTCTGCTTCTTGCTGTGCTTTTTGTTGTGCTTCTAGTTTTGCCTGAGCTTCTGCTTCTTGCTGTGCTTTTTGTTGTGCTTCTAGTTTTGCTTGAGCTTCTGCTTCTTGTTGCGCTTTTTGTTGTGCCACTAGTTTTGCTTCAGCTTCTTCAGCTTTTTTCTCAGCTGCTAATTTTCGATTGGCTTCAGCTTTTGTTTTCGATATTTTTGAAATAATTGGTTTTCTTTTATTTCCTGAAATTAATCCGGCAACTTCATCACCACTACTATAATCGTAACGGTCTCTATTCTTAAATCTGTAAGCGAGTGTAATATCATGTGAAGGACCAAAATCTGTTAAATCACCAATAGCCTTTTCAAAATTGTATTCAATCGCGATTTGCGGAGTGATGTTTATACCAGCACCACCAGACATTCCGAAGACAGAATTATAACCTATTTGAGTCCAAATTCCTTTTGGAACAGTAAGCATTACTTGCGTTGAGATAATAGTTTCATCTGTTTTAAATTCAGATTTTAAAAGCCCTGAAAATTTAGCATCGTCAAAAAAACCTCTACTGGATATATAACCAGTATACATTAAGTGTGCTTGAATACCTTGTTCAGGATTGTCTTGTAGTAATTCAGAGGACTCAAAATTATAAACAGCCAAATTGTTTATCGAAAGTCCAAGATCTATAAAAGCTAAACCATAATTAATTCCAGGATTAATTGTTAATAAGAAGTTATCTGGAATGTTTTGTAGCGCAGGATCATCTACATTAGTAATGACATTTCCAGAATTAAGTCCGCTTTTATAAGCACCTATATTAAGTCCGAAAGTTAAGTTACTATCTCGATCTAATCTAACATTATAAGCAAAATTAGCAATTCCTCCAAACGTAGTCAATACACCATAATCTTGTTGAAAAAGTCCAAGACCAGCACCAATATTTTCACCAAACCGACCTGAAAAACTTGCTAAGTAGGTGAGAGGCGCATGATCAAATTGAACCCATTCTCTTTTATTGAAAATACTAATGTATTTATGTTGTTCTCTTACAAAACTGAATGTAGGGTTGATTGCAAAACGATTAAAGGTTAAAGAGTTTCTTACAGGAAGGCTAAGCGAGACCACTCCATCATCTTCTTGAGAATGGAACATCTGTATAGAACAGAAACATAATACTAAAACCATAAGTATTGTTTTCATATCATCTTACTACTGTTATAGAGCCTTTTTTAGTGTCATTATCTGGTGTTGTAATGACATAGTAAAACACTTGATTTACAGATGTTAAATTCAAATTGGTTTCTGGCCAATTATTGAGATAGTTATCTGTTTGTAAGACTATTTTTCCTCGATTAGTCATAATCATCACCTTGGTATTAGTTCCGTTTACATATTTTGTTGGAATAATCCATGTGTCATTAAATCCATCTCCATTCGGACTTACGATATTTGGAATCTTTTCTACATCTGGAAAAGGATTGATGGCTTCAATAATTTCAAATTCAAATGCTCTTGAAGCAATACAACCCGAAGTTTCACTGGCAATTACTCGATATGTTCCAGGTTCTGAAGCTTCGTAATAATCTTCAGTGGCATCCGTTATTAATTCATCATCTAAATACCATTCGAATTCAGGATCAATAGCTGTGGTTGTTATGATAATGGATAGCATTTCATCTTCTTCAATTATATTTTCTTCTGATACGTTAATTGAGGCATCAAATAATTCGCTTACCAATTCTATTGCACCTGTGGCTGAGCAATTTCCTAAATCGACTTGAACAGCGTAAGTTCCAGATTCATTAGTTTCATACATTTGATTTGTAGCTTCAGGGATAACAACTCCATTTTTAAACCATTGGTAACTATTTCCTGCTAATGTTGATAAGGTTGTAAAACCTTGACCAGGACAAAACGGATTTCCTAAGCTGGATGAAATTCCAGCTTCAGCTTCACCAGAAAGGACTTCGCTTATGGTAACACGATTTGAAAATGAATTAGAGGTACATGTACCATAATTTGTTTCTACAAAATAGGTGCCTTCCTCATTTACCGTTAGCGAAGCGCCTTCAGCAATAAAGACAGATGTTGTAGGTCCTGTTTCTTTAAACCAATTAAAGGTTAAAGAAGCATAATTAAGAGGAGAATCATTTGTTCCAGAGCCAGGATTATCGATAGTTAAAAGATAATTTCCACCAGAACAATACGCAGCTGTAGCTACCAGATTATTTATAGTAAATGGAGAATCTTGAATTTTATAGTACGCAGCAAAAGTTGTTGAACCAGAACTTGAGGCAACAGGAGCACTGCTTTTAATTTTTATTTTATAGTTTTCGCCAGCTGTTGTTTCTGGTAAAGAAAAACTTAATGTAGCAGGTGAAGTTGTTATGCTACCAGGACTTGAAGTGTATATTACTGTTGCATTTGAAAAATCGCCATCAGCATCAGACATTTCTATGGTAAATTGATTTGAGGCATTTAAGGCACTTGCAGGTGAAAACACAAAAGTTGTGCTATAGGTATTAAAAGTATCACTTGCACATGCTTGACTAAATCCCAGATTGGGAGTTCCAATAACTATTTGTGCATTTAATTGGCCTTGATTTAAAAGGACAAAAAAGCATAATATAAAAAATAGTTTATATGCAATTTTAGTAGTATACATTTTAGTTTGGGGCTGTAGTTTTTTATTCTATAAGCTTTAGTAATTAAATGAGGTTTTGAATTGTTAGAACTGAAAAATTTAAGTGATACGATTGATTAATCATTATCTTCAATATCGTCATTAGCAGCAAAAATTCTATTGATTCTTAATCTGAAATCTGGTCGCTTAGAATCTTTAGCATCGATGAATGTTTCAGAATCAGGACCTTTAGAGTACACATTGTTAAATGCTCTGTTTCCATACCAATTTTCAAGATCTTCATTATTTGAATTATTTTTAATAAAGATGTTGCCTTTGCAATTGTTAAAATAAGTTCTTGTAAACCCAATTTTGTCTAAGTTTTCACTGTTTATTGAAATCTTGTTATCTAAAATTACAGCAGGATTAAAACCAGAGATTACACTTTTATCAATTGTGAATGTAGTATTTTCACCAATGTAAATGGCTTCATTAACCAATCCAATTTTGATATCATAGTTGAGATCATTGCTCAGATTTAGCAGTGTTAGATTTTCTGCTTGGATATTAGTTTGATGTTTAGACAAATCAACATTTTCTTCTTTATCGTATGCTATAGCATTAATACATCTTGAAACTTCTGCACCAGAAGCATAAGGAGATCTCACAGCTAAAGAATTTGATATTTTACATTGGGCACCATAATTAAATTCATAATCGTTAATACTCGATTTGTACGACACTAATTTTTCTAGGTTAACATTACCTCCTAATACACTAAAAGAGTTGCCTTCACAGTAGCTAACCATAACATTTTCAATAATGGTTTGTTGTCCGACACCTGCTAAAGTCAATCCGTTAAAGTAACCATAGTCTTTGGTTCTCTTTCCAGCGAATTCTATTCTTACATATTTCAGAATACCTGAATTGCTATCAATGTTTTCACCTCCATAGCTAATGGCTTTTGAATTAGATGTTGCTAAACCGTAATTTAATGCATCTTCATTTCCAAATTTATTAGTTGGTGCATCACCAAGAATAAAAAGTCCACCCCAATCACCTGGTTTTTTTAGACTTCTTCCAGATGTAAACACGATTGGGTCTGTATGAGTTCCGTTGGCAATTAGTTTAGAGCCATTAGTTATAGTAAGAGATCCTTTCGTCTTGAAGTCACCAAGGATAATTGTGCCAGGTTCAATAGTAAGTGTTGTGCTATCTGTAACAAACACATCACCTAAAAGCAGATAGGTATCACCTTTATATAATTTTGTGTCTCTGGTAATATTACCACTTAAGATTTGAGTAGGTTGAACGTAATCAATTTTATTTGGTTTAAATTCAGTCCAAGGGTTTAGCCAATTATCATAGCCAATTATTCCCTTTTCTTGCTGAGCACATACATTGCTATACACTAAGAAGAACAAAAGTGCAATTTGAGTAATTTTTTTCATAGTCGTTAAATTCATTTAGTTTAGATAAGTGGGCTCTTAAATATTGTATCAAACATATGATTTATACTTATGAAATGCAAATAATATCGACAAAATGCATTGTTTTAATATGTTAAAAAGAATTTTCTTACAAAATAAATAAATATGTAAGTGATAATATTTGAAAATTGTTAATCACCATAAAATCAAAATCTTTAAAAATAGAAGTAATAAGTATAAAAAAACCTCAACACATGGTTGAGGTTTGATAATAAACTAAAGTTAAGCTAGACTAATCAGTTTTATAATCGTTATAAGTGTGTAATGATTTTAAAGTTTCTTCATAAAAAAGAATTGCTGCAATTAAATCTCTTGTATCAGAATAAGGTAGTATTGTTTTCTGAAACTCAATAGTACTATCGAAGTAATTCACCGACGCTTCAATATTATTTTCCAAAGCTTTTTTATTTTCTTTTGTATCTGGTATACCTAAATCAGACATAGTAATACCTGGTTTTGTTGCAAAAGCAATATTTGGTAAAATGTTTACTATAACTTTAATACGTTCTGTATACAAAGTAAGTAATTCTCCTTTAGACATTCTGTCTAATTCATCATGGTTGTGGTATTTTGAAATATTTACCTTACCACTAATGATATTCATTGATGTGTCTTTCTTTTTTTGAGAGAAACCCATGCTTGTCATCAAGAAAAAAATAAGGATTAATAAAGTAGATTTTGTTTTCATTTTTTGGGTTTTTAGTTAATCTGGGTGAAACAAATCTATACATTTTATTAAAAAAAACAACTTAATTTTTAAATTTTTTACAAATTATTTTGGTATATGAAATGCATATTTCTTGGATAAAGTGCATTTTCACTAGATTAAATGCAATTTTTTACGACGAAATACTTTTGTTTGTTTTAAATCTTTAAAAACGTTTATTTTTTATTTTTTTGATACAACTTTTGATATTTTTAAAATGGATTTATAAACATACTCAGACACATGATTTTGTGTTTTTAAACCTCAAAGGTTATGTGTTAACTACATAAAATAGATGTAATTAATCGGTAGATTTTGCAAACTGGGTCATTTCGTCGTACTATTCATACGTTAATTCGATTTTTTTAAGATTTTGGGTTTAAATCATTGAAATTTGATGTAACCCAAAATGCTTATTTATAATGAAATACCTATTCAATATTGTTTGTTTTCTGTGTTGTATTGGAGCTAATTATTCAATTAGTGCTCAAGCCTCTACTGATGATTCAAAAGATTATTTAAATCGAAGTCCTATATATGATTATGCAGAACTTCAATTAAACAATACAGATACTATTCCTGGTTTTGAATCTAAACCAAATAAACTTAAAATTTCGGGAACTATCTACGAAGGCGATGGTGTGACTCCTGCAAAAGGAGTTATATTATACATTGACCAAGCCGATGAGAATGGTGATTTCGACTTGCGATACTCTAAAGAAAAGCGTTATGTGCATAACAGAGGTTGGATAAAGACAAACGCTGATGGTTTGTATACTTTTTATACCTATGTACCAGGCAATGACAGACGTTATAATATGTTGCAACAGTTATTCCCTGTTGTAAAAGAACCTACAAAAGAAGCATATGCTTTGGCTTCATTTCTTTTTGATGAGGATTCTTTCTTAACTAAAACATGTCGTAAGCGAATAACAAAAAAAGGCGATCCTACAAGAATTCTTAAACTCAAAACAGAAGATGGAATGTATGTTGTTCAGAAAGATATCGTATTAAATTCGGATACCAATTCAGTAAAATAATTAGTTTTCAATAACTAATTTCTGTCCTGGTTTAATCACAGAATTTTTACTTATCGAATTTGTTTTGCATATGGCAGCTATAGAGATGTTATTCCTTCTTGATATTCTGGATAGTGTGTCACCACTTTTAACAACATAAATTTTCTTAAGCTTTTTTAAGCTGGCCATTGCATCATTTTCAGATAATAAAGGAATAATTTTACTTTGTCGCTTTGAATTGTGAACATATGGACGTGTCCATTGTTGTGTTACCCAAAGTTCATTAGCTCTGATAGAATTAGACTCATTGAATTCAAATAGATACTCAGGATTTATAGCAATCCCTTTATAATTGATAACCAAATGCAAATGGCTGCCTCTGGCATTTCCTGAAACACCGCCTTTTCCAATATATTGTCCTTTAAATACAGAGTCGTTTTCTTTAACACCATATTTAGATAAATGGGCATATACTGTTTCCAAGCCATTATAATGTCTGATGACTACAGTTTTACCATGACCTTTTGAGTACCTTGACATTCTGATAATCCCATCAAACATAGCAAATAAACTGTCTCCAGTAACTAAATCGATATCAATACCTTTATGAGCACGACCTCTTCGCCAGCCATAGCGTGATGTTACAACTTTATTTCTACTGATAGGAGAAGCGTAAGTAGAATCTCTAAATTCTAATTGTAACGGAAAAACGACTACGTCATCTTTAAAGGGGTTGTAAACCGTATGATCCCAATGTTCTGCTTTGATATCTATAGAATCAACAGTGTTAGTCTTGGCGATTGCGTCTGTAGAATCTACTTTTTTTATAACCTCAAAATCAAACTTATCTATGATTTTTAGATTAGGTTTTTTTTGAGCATAAACACTGAAACACATTACAGTTAAGAAGCAGATAAAAAATGATTTCATAAATTTTAATAAAAATGCTAATTTTTGATTGCCGAATATAAAAAATAAAATGTTGAAAAAATGTTAAATTTTTTATAGCTAAAAATCATGCTTTATAAACTCCCATTATTTCCCGCACGCGATTTACAATGTATTTAATAAAAGAACTGATTTTTCCTCCTATTTTGATTTGAGTTAAAGTTTTCATGCTTAAAATTAAAATTATCTCTTCAGATGCTTCATATTGAAATAAAAACAAAATGGAAAATATATTAGTTGCTGGTGCCACAGGCACAACCGGAAAGAAAGTCGTAAAATTATTAAAATCATCCCAATATTTTGAGCCTATTGCAATGGTTAGAAAAGAGCATCAAAAGGCTCAATTTGAAGCACAACATATTGAGACTGTATTAGGCGATCTTGAAAATGATATTTCACATACCATAGTCAATGCAAATAAAGTTGTTTTTGCTGCAGGATCTGGAGGTGAAAAAGTTAAGTCAGTCGATCAAGAAGGTGCAATAAAAATGATTGAAGCTTCTCAAAATTCGAATATTAAAAAATTTGTCATGCTCAGTTCAATGGGAGCAGAGCAACCTGATTCCAACAATGATCTTTATGAATATTTAATGGCAAAGCATAATGCTGATGAATTTTTAAAGTCTTCAAATCTGAATTACACTATCGTAAGACCAGGAAGTTTGACTAATAATAAAGGAACAGGGAAAATAAAATTGGCAAAATCACTTAACGAATTTGGAAATATTTCCCGAGACGATGTGGCTCAAACTTTAGTTCGCTCTTTGCATGATGACGCTGTAAACCAGTCGACTTTTGAAATTTTAGAAGGAGAAACGCTCATAGGTAAAGCGTTAGAAGATATCTAAACACTACTATGAATTATCAAATAAATGAAATTCTTAACTTAAAAAAAGATAAAAATGATAAAACCAAGAACAAAAACACCAGATTTACATATAAATTTAGTTAATAGTGCAAAATGGAGATTGAGTGATCAAAACCCAGAACATTTTACCATGGTTGTATTCTATAGAGGTAAACATTGTCCTATCTGTAAAACATATTTACAAACCTTACAAAAGCATTTGGAAGCATTTGATGATAAAGGTGTGAATGTAATTGCTATAAGTTCTGATACAGAGGAGAAAGCTAAAGCATCCTATAAAGAATGGAATGTTGGAGACTTACCAATAGGTTATGACTTTCCTTTAGAAAATGCAGACGACTGGAGTTTATATAGGTCAAATGGAATTAAAGATGAGCCAAAGCAGTTTTTAGAGCCTGCCTTATTTTTAATTCGACCTAATCAAGAACTTTATGCATCCTCAATACAGACTATGCCGTTTGCGCGCCCGAAAATTGAAGACATCTTGAAATCTATAGATTTTGTTTTGGAAAATGATTATCCAGCCCGTGGAGAAGTGTAAGTCAGAATTGGAAACGATTATTTTACAATAAAATAATAAAAACACCCAGATAAGATAATTTGGGTGTTTTTTTAATATGTTAACTATTAAAAAGAATTAGTCTTTACTAATCATTATCGACTTCACATTCACAAATTCTTTCATTCCAAAGCCACCATGTTCTCTTCCAAAACCTGAATCTTTAACACCTCCAAAAGGCATGTTAGGTTCAGCTAATCCAAAAGAATTGATAAACACCATTCCTGTATCAAAATGAGTTTCAGCTAATTTAGTAGCACGATCTACATCTTTCGAAAAGATACCTCCACCTAAACCAAATTTACTATCATTTGCAATACGCATTGCGTCTTCATCATCTTTAGCTTTAATTAAAGAAGCGACTGGTCCAAAAAGCTCATCATCATAAGCGGGTTGTCCTGGAGTAACATTTTCTAAAACGGTTGCCGGATAAAAGAAACCATCACTTTCTTTTGGCGAACCACCACAAAGTATGGTTGCTCCCTTTTCAACACTTTCAGTAACCTGATCATGTAATTTTTCTCTTAAATCTTTGCGTGCCATTGGACCGAGATCAGTATCTTCATGTTTAGGATTACCCAGTTTCAAGTCGTTCATAGCATTTACAAAAGCCTCTTTGAATGTATCATAAACAGATTCAACAGCAATAAAACGTTTGGCTGCAATACATGTTTCTCCATTGTTATAAATTCGTCCTTTTACCGATTTTTCCACAGCTTTTTCAATGTCTGCATCATGAAGTATCAGGTAAGCATCATTACTTCCAAGTTCCAAAACAGTTTTTTTAAGTTCTTCTCCTGCTTTTTTACCTATAATCTTTCCAGCACTCGGGCTTCCAGTTAATGTGACACCTCTTACTAATTTATGTTTTATAATCGTATCAGATTGTTCATGATTAATGACTAATACGCTAAATAAACCTTCAGGTAAACCTGCAGCTTTAAAGATGGATTCTAAAAGTTTTGCTGTTCCAGTAACATTTCCAGCATGCTTTAACAGGACACTGTTTCCTGCCATAAGATTAGCAATAGCATAACGTATGACTTGATATGAAGGATAATTCCATGGTTGAATACCATAAACAATTCCGATAGGAGCATAGGTAATAATCCCTGTTCCTCCATCAGATAATTTCCGTTCTTCATTTTTTAAGTTTTCTGCTGCATTACTAGCACAATAGTTACATATGGCTTGGCACAAATCAATTTCCTGTTTGCTTTGCGTAAGCAATTTTCCCATTTCATCGGTCATTAGTTCGGCAAGTTCTGATTTGTAATTTTGAAGCTCTTCTCCAATAGATGTAATGATGGTTGCACGATCTTCAAACGACTTGAGTCGCCAGTTTAAAAATGCCTTATGTGACTTTTCGATTATAGATTCAACAGCATCATCTGTCATATATGGATAGGTTTCCAGAGTCTTTCCGTTGGAAGGGTTTACAGTTTTAATAGTATCTGTTTTGGTTTCAGTTTGCATATTTTTAGTTTTAAATTATTATTTCTGTTCACTAGGAACAATGTATATATCGTTTATGTTTACGCGCTTCGGTTGCGATAATGCGTAATAAATTGCATTGGCAATATCTTCAGATTCAAGCGTAGTCATCTTTTGCATTTCGGACATCTTCTCTTTAATGTCTTCATCTGTTATAGTGCTTGTTAAATTAGTATCAACAGCACCAGGCTCAATAGACGTGACATTGATATTGTATTTAGGCGCTAATTCCTGACGTAGGCCTTCAGAAAACATTTTTACTGCAGATTTTGTCGCACAATACACAGCACCTCCAGGGAAATATCTATGTGCTGCCATTGAAGAAATATTAATGATGTCTCCTCCATTGTTTTCAATGAGTTGTGGTAAAACAGTTGATACACCGTTTAAAACACCGTTAATATTGACATTAACCATTTGCTCCCATTCATCTGTTTTCAATTTCTCTACAAATGATAATGGCATGAGGCCTGCATTATTGATAAGTCCGTCTACTTTTCCAAATGCAGCAACAGATTTAGCCACTACCTCTTCAAAATCACCTTTGTTTGTCACATCACCAGGAGTAACTAAAGCATTTCCTCCATTTTGTTCAATATCTTTTTTTAAATCATTCAATTTTTCAGTACTTCTTGCCATTAGTACTACATTGGCACCATGACTAGATAGTTTTTTTGCAGCTGCTTCTCCAATTCCACTTGATGCTCCTGTTATAATGATGGTTCTGTTTTCTAAATTCATATTTTATATTTTGGTTAAACTAATTTGATTTAATGTAAGTATACTAATATGAATGACTTATCGTATTTGTAATCGATATTAACGCATATGAAGAAATTTTGAAAGACCAAACAGTTTAAAACAGATAAAAATGATTTTGAGCAAATAGAAATATATATCTTTGAGTACTAAAACATAACAAGCCATGAAAAATATTTTATACATGTTGGTTATCCTATTCATTTTTGCGTCATGCAAAAACGATAAAACCTCTCAGATGTCTCAAGTTGAAAAACCAATAGCACCTATAGTTATTGATGGTATAGATTCTTCAATAAAACCTGGAGATGACTTTTTTAATCATGTAAATAAGACATGGTTTGAAAATGCTGTTATTGCTGAAGATCAGGTAGGTGTTGGAGCTTATCGGTTTTTAAATATTCCGCAACAAGAATTGCTTAAGAATATTCTCGAAGAAGTTTCAAAAGAAAAACATCCTGATGGAAGTATTGAACAGAAAGTTGGTGATTTTTATGCCTCAGGAATGGATACTTTGAGTATCAATAAGCGTGGCATTGACCCTATTCAACCTATACTTGATAGAATAGATGCTATCAATGATATATCTTCTTTAACCAAATTTGTTGCCACTCAAATACAATTTGGAGATTACTCCGTAATTAGTCCTTACATTTCTCCAGATCAGGAAGACAGTTCCATTAACATATTACATTTTAGCCAGACTGGTTTGGGTTTGCCAGATCGTGATTATTACTTTGCTGATGATTCTTCTGTGAAACAAATACAAGACGCTTACAAAACCTATTTGACACATCTTTTTGAATTGGTTGGTGATGCTGATGCAAAAACTCAAGCTGATATCGTTTACAATATAGAAAAACAACTTGCAGAATCTCATAAAACTAGGGTTCAACGCAGAATCATTAAAGAGAACTATCATAAAATGGCAGTTTCCGATTTAGAAGAAAAGCATACCAATATTGGTTGGAAAAGTATGCTAACTACTTTAGGAGTGAAGGTTGATTCGGTTGATATTGCACAACCTGATTACTATGATAGATTGAATGAGATGTTAGCGTCAGTATCTTTAAGTGATTGGAAATTGTTTTTAAAGGCAAATTCTATTGGTTCACACGATAATATTTTGAGTAAACCTTTTCAGGATGCTTCATTCGAATATTCTAAGGTATTATCGGGACAGTCAGAACAACAATCACGTACAAAGCAAATGGTACGTCGCGTTGACGGACAATTAGGTTTTGCTTTAGGGCAATTGTATGTGGAGCGTTATTTTAATGAAGATGCTAAACAACGTGCTTTAGATTTAGTGAATAATTTTCAGAAAGTATTAGAAAAACGGATTGAGAATCTTGATTGGATGAGTGATAGTACTAAAGTAAAGGCGATAGACAAGCTCTATACAATCAATAAAAAAATAGGGTATCCAGATGTATGGAGAACCTATGACGTCACTATTAACAGAGATAAATTTTTTGAAAATGTAGTTGCTTTACGCAGAGATGCTTATGAATATGAATTGAAACAATTAAATAAAGCGCCTAATAGAGATGAATGGCATACAACGCCTTCTACTGTGACAGCATATTATAATCCTTCATTAAATGAGATTGTATTTCCTGCAGGTATTTTACAAGCACCTTATTTTGATTTATATGCTGATGATGCTCTTAATTATGGAGGAATAGGAATGGTAATAGGTCACGAATTTACACATGCTTTTGATGATCAAGGCGCTCAGTATGACAAATATGGTAATGTTTCTAATTGGTGGACTGAAGAAGATTACACTAAGTTTAAAGCTAAAACAGACCAAATAATCGAGCAGTACAATGCATTTACAGTCTTAGATAGTGTGCACTTAAAAGGCGCATTAACTGTTGGAGAAAACACAGCAGATAATGGAGGGATTGCTATTGCTTTCGATGCTTTTAAATTGACAGAACAAGGGCAAGACACCACTAAGATAGATGGTTACACTCCAAAACAACGCTTCTTTTTATCGGTAGCTAATATTTGGCGTGTTAAAGTGAGAGATGAATACCTACGTAATTATGTTGCTACTGATCCGCATTCGCCTCCAATCTGGCGAGTTAATGGACCATTGATGAATTTTACACCATTTTATGAAGCGTTTAATGTAAAAGAAGGAGAAGTAAATTATAGAGCAGAAGATGAACGGATTAAGATTTGGTAAGACAGTAGCTGGTAGTCTGATTACTTAAAAATTTGTTCTTTTTCGTTCAGGGGTTTTATATTTTATTTATAATAAATTGAAAATAAATGAATTAATATGTTGAATGTCTAATAAATGGCATCATCTTTGTCATTCAAATACTATTATAAATTAAAATATATTACAATGAGTAAAGGAACAGTAAAATTTTTCAACGATGCCAAAGGATTTGGTTTTATCACTGAAGAAGGAAAAGACAAAGATCATTTTGTCCATATTTCAGGATTGGTAGACGAAGTTCGCGAAGGCGATATCGTTGAATTCGATTTACAAGAAGGAAACAAAGGATTGAATGCAGTAAACGTAAAAGTTATCTAATACATATACTACAAGTTTTGAAAAGCCCGTCAATACGATGGGTTTTTTTGTGCCTATTTATTTTTAATTCTGATGGGTTTCAATTGAATAAATCCTATTGCATCCAGTAATTTGATAATTACATAGGTCACATCAATTTCATACCACTTAACTCCAAAATTTGCTCTACTGGCATGTTTATGATGATTGTTATGATAGCCTTCTCCCATCATTAAAAAATCGAACCGAAACAAGTTTTTGCTGGTATTTTTCATTTGGTAATTTACATAACCATAAATATGACCAAACCAGTTGATAATCACACCATGAATTGGAGCCATTAAAAAAGTGATAGGTAATAACAACCATTGCCACCAAGCAGTCGTAAAGTAAACAAAGACTAAAATATAAAGAGAAATCCATAGTAAGCGAGAAAACCTTGAACTGGCGAATGTATCAAAAGCTTTCCATTGTGGAACATTTTTAGTAAAGCGTTCATCTACACTAATACGTTGTTTATTGATGTCTTGATAAATGGTTTTTGTTTTCCACATCATGGCAAATAAATTGGCATCATGAGATGGCGAATGCGGATCTTTTTCGGTGTCTGTGTAAGCATGATGCATGCGATGCATAATTCCGTAGCCATAAGCACTTAAGTAACTTGATCCTTGAAAAACCCAAGTTAGGATAAAGGTGATGCGCTCCATTGGTTTTGACATGGTAAAAACTTGATGTGCAGCATAACGATGCAAAAAAAACGATTGGAAAAACAAGCTTCCATACCAAAGCACTAAAACAAAAACAACTATAAACATATTTTATCTTTTTGCAAAGATAATTTGATGTTTACAGTCAAACAATGAACCTAAATCAATAAAAGTGATTCGTTTGTAGAAATCAAACACGTTTTCTAATTCTGCTCAAAGCCTGAGCAGTTACACCAATATAAGAGCTGATGTATTTTAAAGGGATGACCTTTAGCAATTCAGGGCGTTCTTTAAAGAGTTTCAGGTAACGCTCTTCTGCAGTGAGATTTAATAGGTATTGTTCCCGTTTTGATTTTAATAAAAAAAGACGCTCTGCTGTTAATCGTCCTATAAGATTGCCTATTTGTGTTGTTTTGTATACCTCCTGTAAATCGCTATAAGTGATACTTAAAACAGTTGTTTCTGTAAGGGCTTGAAGTTGGTAAACAGAAGGTGTTTGGGTTAAAAATGAATCGTAAGCACTTATGAATTGATTTTTAAAACTGAAACCAAAGGTTATCTCCTTTTCTGGATTGTCTTTAGGAATAAATAGTCTTACTACACCAGACTCTATAAAGGAAATGTGGTTTTCTACCTCATTAACTTTGAGAAATATGGTTTTTTTCTTAATTACGCGACGATGTAATTTAGAAGTAAAAAAATCCCAATCGGTTTCTGAGATATTGGCTATTTGTTCTAAATAAGCTTTAATTTGTTCCACAATTTTTAATGCTAAGGGGTTAACGTATCAACCTACGTATGATCTAACGAATTTAATGAAATAGGTTTACAATTTGGTCTGGTAGGAATTTTCTAGGGCTGACACGGATATGATACGGGTTTAATACGGGTTTAATACGGCTATGATATGAGTATGAATAGGATGTGTTTTTAGCTATAATGAGATAATTAATTAATCATATACGTTTATAGATGATAGTATTACTACTTGGTAATTAGTGGTTTTAAAGTGTCCCAAACCGTATTTGCCAGTATTTTATGACCTTCAACATTTGGATGAATACCATCATTTTGATTGAGTTCTTTAATGCCACCTACGTCTTTCAGAATAAAAGGAATGAATTCCAGATTGTTTTCTTCGGCTAATTCAGCATAAATTTGTCTGAATTCACTTGTGTAATCTTGTCCCATATTAGGAGGCAATTCCATACCAGCAAGGATGATGGTTGTATCTGGACTTTTCTTTTTTACGCTATCTATAATGGCTTGCAAATTTGAGCGTGTTTCTGTAAGTGGTACACCACGTAAACCATCGTTAGCACCAAGTTCGAGTAGGAATATGGAAATATCCTGATTTAAAACCCAATTGATGCGACTTTTACCACCAGCTGAAGTTTCGCCACTGAGACCTGAATTAATAACGGTATAATTTAAGCCTAAGGAATCAATCTTTTGTTGTAATAATGCAGGATAGGCATCATCACTATTTTCTAATCCGTAGCCTGCTGTAATACTATCTCCAAAACATAAAATAGTTTTTGTTGAAGTCGTTGTTGCTTCTTCAGTTTGTTGATTTGATTGTAATTTTTTGGTGGACTTTTCAGATTTAGTGTCACCACAAGTTAATAACAAGAATGGCAGTGACATAATATAACAAAACTTTAAGAGTTTGTGGGCAATTGATTTTGGTGAGTTTAAATTCATTTGTTTATTTTGAGCCTTCGGCATAAGCTATCATCTAAATTAAAATTAATATGTCAAAGATATTAAAGATTAACGGGCTAGAAAAGACATACTCTAGTGGTAACAAACAATTAACGGTTTTACAGAATATTTCTTTTGATGTTGAAAAAGGACAAACTTTTTCAATTGTTGGACCATCAGGAAGTGGAAAAACAACACTATTAGGTTTGTGTGCAGGTTTAGACCAACCTAATGCTGGTACTGTAGTGTTATGTGGACAAGATTTAAGCACTCTAAATGAAGACCAGCGTGCACAATTGCGCAATAAGGAAGTGGGATTTATTTTTCAAAACTTTCAGTTATTACCAACATTAACAGCTCTTGAAAATGTTAGTGTGCCACTAGAGTTACAAGGTGATAAAGAGGCTATTACAAAAAGCAAAACCTTGTTAGAAAAAGTGGGTTTGGAAGATCGTTTTCATCATTATCCATCGCAATTATCAGGAGGTGAACAACAACGTGTTGCATTAGCCAGAGCCTTTGCCAATGCACCATCAATTTTGTTTGCAGATGAACCTACAGGAAATTTAGACGAGGACACTGGAGAAAAAGTGATTCAGTTATTATTTGATCTAAACAAAGAAGCTGGAACAACTTTAGTGATAATCTCACATGATTTGGATTTAGCAAACCGAACGCAGCAAATCTTAAGACTTAAAGGCGGACAGATATTAACCAACGAGCGTACAGATAGTGTACTTTAATTCTATTTCATAAAATCTATGAATCAACATACAAAATGGCTTTTTAAGATGGCATGGCGAGATGCCAAAGCGAGTAAGGTACGTTTGCTTTTATTTATGGCATCAATCATTCTGGGTATTGCTGCTGTTGTATCGATACAATTATTTAGTATTAATCTTAAAGACAATATACAACGCCAATCTAAATCCTTAATGGGAGCAGATTACATTATTGATACACGACAACAACCTACAGCTCGCGCTCAAGCTATTATTGATTCCTTAAAACCAGATGCTTCGGAAGTTAATTTCGTGTCTATGATTGCCTTTCCGAAAAATGGAGGTACCAAGTTGGTAAAGGTGCGTGGTATTGAAGGAGACTTTCCGTTTTATGGTTCTATGGACACCCAACCAGCTTCAGCAGCAACGAGTTACCAAGAGTTAGGAGGAGCTTTAGTTGATGCTACGTTATTGCTTCAATTTAATATTCAACCAGGTGATTCTATAAAAGTAGGTGAAATGACAATGCCTGTTATTGGTGCTTTAAAAGCCATTCCTGGAAGTACAGCAATTGCAACATCTGTAGCTCCTCCTATTGTGATTCCGTATCGTTTTATAGAAGGCACTGAACTATTACAATTTGGTAGCCGCAAGGAATATCAGTTTTTTTATAAAGCAACAGATACCTTAAACTTAACTCAATTTGAAGACAAGATAGAACCTATGCTTGACAAAGAAAAGGCCGATTTAGATACTCACACGAGTACCAGTAGGCGTTTAGGTAAGCGTTATGAAAATGTTAGTAAATTTTTAAATCTGGCAGCTTTTATTGCTTTGTTATTAGGTTGTATTGGTATAGCAAGTTCTGTTCATATCTATATAAAAGAAAAACTGAAATCTATTGCTGTTTTAAAGTGTATGGGAGCTTCAAGACAACAGAGTTTTTTGATTTTTGGGATTCAAATTGCAGGTATTGGTATTGTAGGAGGCTTTTTAGGTTCTATGATTGGTGTGGTCTTGCAGGAGTTATTTCCGTATATCTTAAAAGCATTTTTACCTTTCGCGGTTGACGTTAGTATCACTGCTCAGCCTATTGTGATGGGTGTTTTCCTGGGCTTATTTATGTCTGTGTTATTTGCCTTATTACCACTGCTTAGCACCTGGTATGTATCGCCATTGGAAGTCCTTAGAGTTGATGAACACGCTTCCCAAGGCCCTAAAAAGGCACGTGTATTTGTTTTTGCTTTAATCTTGATATTTCTATTTTTATTTTCGTTTTGGTTATTAGGTAATTTAATGTATGCTTTAGGCTTTGTCGTTGCCACACTTTTTACGTTTGCTGTTTTAGCTGGTATCGCATTACTCTGTATGAGAGGTATTCGTAAGTTTTTTCCAAAGCGATGGGGTTTTACAGCACGTCAAAGTTTACTTAACTTATTTAGACCCAACAACCAAACAGTTGTATTAGTGGTAGCAATTGGCCTGGGAACTTTTTTGATTAGTACCTTGTATTTTACCAAAGACATCTTGCTGGCAAAAACAGAAGTTGGTCAAACCAGTACTAATGCTAATATGATTATTTTAGATGTGCAAACCGAGCAACGTGACGCCATTGAACAAGCTGTTAGCGCTAAAGAATTACCAGTTCTTGATGATATTCCGTTGGTGACCATGCGAATGCATAGTTTAAAAGGCCAACTGGTTAATGATTTACGTCAAGACAGCACACGACAGGTGAGAGGTTGGATTTTAAATCACGAATTTAGAACGACGTATCGCGACACCCTTATAGCTTCTGAAGAAATCATAGAAGGTACATGGATACCAGAATTAAAGACTGGTGATCCTGTTGCTATTTCTATTTCAGATAATCTTGCTGCAGATGCCAAACTGAATGTAGGAGATGCCATAGTTTTTAATGTACAAGGTGTGCTTATGGAAACTACAGTTGGGAGCATACGCAAAGTAGATTGGGGACAATTACAACTTAATTTTACTATCGTTTTTCCGAAAGGTATATTAGAAGATGCACCACAATTTAATGTGATTACCACTGCTGTACCCGATGAACAGACTTCAGCTAATTTACAACGGGATTTGGTTGAGAAATTTCCTAATGTTACCGTTATAGATTTGAGGCAGGTATATACCATTATAGAAGATATCTTAGACAAAGTATCATGGATTATCAATTTTATGGCATTTTTTAGTATTCTAACAGGAATTATTGTTTTGATAGGTTCAGTTAGAACCAGCAAATACCAACGTATTAAAGAAAGTGTATTGCTACGAACACTTGGTGCCACTAATAAGCAGATATTAAATATTTCAGCACTAGAATACGTGTTTTTAGGCTTGCTTGGCAGTCTTGTCGGCATTTTACTCGCTTTATTAAGTAGTTTATGTTTAGCGTTATTTGTGTTTAAAGAACCATTTGTGCCGTCTATTATTCCTTTTGTAGTCTTTTTACCAGGTATTACGCTATTGGTCTTAGGGATTGGTTTGAGCAATATACAAACCGTATTGCGAAGTTCACCTTTAGAGGTTTTACGACGAGAAGGTTAGGTGTCTGTTTCTATTTGTGAGAATTTTCGATGCTTGACCCTAGGATAACCCGCTTATGACCCGAATTAAACCCGAGTATGACCTGAGTATGATATGAGATAAGTGTAATGATTATTTTATTTGATCACATGACTTTCTATATTTGGTATAACTTACCTTTTAACAAAAACAGAATATTATGCTATTTAAACGTATCTTATATTTGATTGCTATTCTTATTTCTTTACAAAGCATTGGTCAAGACCAGACACCTTCACTTACTTTTTGGAAGACATTACAATCTCATTGCGGAAAGGCTTATGCTGGAACTCTGGAAATTCCGCAGGATGATGAGGCGTTTGGAGGGAAAGTATTAAGAATGCACCTAAGGTCTTGTACTGAAAATGAAATACGAATTCCTTTTTATGTAGGAGAAGATAAGTCTCGCACATGGATTTTATCTATGCAAAACGGAATTATTTCGTTAAAGCATGACCATCGTCATAAGGATGGTACAATGGATGCTATTAATTTTTACGGAGGCACTGCAACCAATCAAGGGAAAGCAGATGTACAATTTTTTCCTGCAGATGTTCATACACAAACCAGTATTCCTGAAGCAGCAACAAATGTCTGGTGGATTACTATAGATGACACTAGCTTTACCTATAATTTACGTCGTTTAGGAACAGATCGTGTGTTTAGAGTGGTTATGGATTTAACCAAACCTATTGACACTCCTGAGGCACCTTGGGGATGGAAGGATTAAATGCTTTTTCAAATAATTATGAGGTCACTTTCTACATTTAAGAGGTCTTTTTATAACTCCAAACAGCTAAACCATTCATAATTAAAGCAAACACGATTGTTTTTGATATTTGCGGAAGAATATCTGCAAACCCAGAACCTTTAAGCATTACCATACGCATTACTTCTACAAAGTACTTTATTGGGTTGAATTCTGTAATCACTTGTGCCCATTCTGGCATGCTTTCAATAGGCGTGAATAAGCCACTCATCAATATAAAAATAACGGTAAAAAACCAGGCAATAAACATAGCTTGCTGTTGTGTGTCTGTAAAATTTGAAATGAATAACCCAATTCCTAAAACTACTAAAATATAAATAGAGGTGTACAAATACATAAGCGGTAAACTACCTAGCATTGGCACATTAAAGATTACGCTTGCTAAAATCAACCCGATTGTTAATAAGCCCATTCCAATAACCCAAAACGGAAAGAGTTTGCCAATAATAAACTGACTCTTTTTAATTGGAGTCACATTAATTTGTTCTAATGTACCAATTTCTTTTTCTCGAACGATATTCATTCCTGAAAGGAAAAGCGTAATCATAGTGACCAGCAATACCAAAATGCCAGGCACCATAAACGTTTTATAATTTAGGGTTTCGTTATACCAGAATAGCGGAATGGTTTCAATTGCAATTGGCTTAATGTGTTGATCTGAAACTTGTAGTGCATCAACTTTTAAATGCTGATTGAAACGTTGTATGATTTGTGTAATGTATACATTTTCAACACCAGCTGTGGCACCATCGATAGCGTTAATGGTAATGCCTAAACTATTGTGTTTTTCTTTTTGTAGATCGCGTTCAAAATAGTGTGGTATTTCTAAGATGACATCTACATCTCCTTGTAACATTGCTGAACTTGCTATGGTTTGAGAAGGAAAATCTCTTAGCACATCAAAATATCTTGAGGCATTAAACTTTTCTATCAATGCTCTCGATGTTGATGAATGGTCGTTATCGATGTAGCCAAATTTGATGTTCTTGACTTCAAAAGTAGCTGCATTAGACAATATTACAAGTTGGAGTAGTGGTAAGATAAAAATGATAGGAAGCATGCCTTTATTTCTAAAAATTTGCTTGAATTCCTTTTGTATGATGTATAAAATTGTTTTCATATATCGTCCTTTACCTCTGGACTCTCTTTTTGGTTATAACTCTTGTTTTTCAAAACAAAAATTCATTATTTCATCTTCTTTTATATTTATGACTTCCTACAGTTTGAAAACTGTGACTTATTTTTATTCTAATCTAATTTTATATTTCTTTACACTTAATGTGATAAAAAACACCGTCATACCTATTAAAATTAAAGTTTCTTTCCATACAAATTGCAGACCTACACCTTTGAGCATAATGCC
This sequence comes from Psychroserpens mesophilus, assembly GCF_050617655.1. GTDB lineage: Bacteria > Bacteroidota > Bacteroidia > Flavobacteriales > Flavobacteriaceae > Psychroserpens > Psychroserpens mesophilus_A. The sequence continues at coordinate 58,721 of NZ_JBODQC010000002.1, forward strand.
TTTAATAATGATGATAAACCATTTGGCAGGAATGATGTTGCTTATAATTTGAAGAGGTACTGGCATGCTTGAAATAGGGAAAATGAATCCAGAAAGGAGTATTACAGGAAGCATTAATCCCATTAAGGAAATCATCATTGCTGTTTGCTGTGTTGCAGAAATGGTTGAAATTAAAATTCCTAAGGCTAAAGATGTAACAATGAATAACACACTTTCTAATCCTAATAAAAACAAGCTACCCTGAATTGGCATATTAAAAATGAATATGCTCAGAACGACAATAACTACAGCATTAATAATAGATAGAAACACATATGGAAATACCTTGCCAATGATAACCTGAAATGGTTTTAATGGTGATACCAGGAGAATTTCCATAGTGCCTAATTCTTTTTCTCTGGTAATAGAAATGGAGGTCATCATGGCAGACACTAACATTAAAATAATAGTCATTACTCCCGGAACAAACATATAAACACTTTTTAATTCTGAATTATAGACCATTCGTATTTGAGGAATTATTTGATATGTTATTGTGATGTCTCTGTTTAATTCCTTTTGGTATTGTTGTAGCATTGCATTAACATAATTACTAATGGTATTTGCTGTATTTGGGTCTGTGGCATCTGTGATTATTTGAACTGTTGCTTTGTGTTCTTTAATAAGGTTTTTACTAAAGTCCTGTTCAAAATTTAAAACGGCTTTCACTTTTCCCTTTTGAAATACCGATTCTATATCAGCTTCACGATTAATTATTTGCTTGATGCTAAAATATTTTGATGCTGCTATTTTATTGATAATTTCTTTTGTTGTTGCATCTTTTGAATGGTCTAAAATAGCAATGTCTACATTATTGATCTCGTTAGTTATAGCAAAACCAAATAGTAAAATTTGTGCAATAGGCATTCCGAAGAGAATAAACAGTGAGCGTCTATCTCTAAAGATGTGGTAGAATTCTTTTTTTATGAAGCCTATGAACCGTTTCATTATTCTTTATTTATGACAAAGAGGTTTATGGAGTATTTTGAATACTGTGTGTTTAAAATGAAAATTCTTGTCATCCTCTTGCCAGTTTTAAAAACACATCGTTCATACTCTTCGCGTTGAATTGTTGCTTTAATTTTTTTGGTGTATCTAAAGCTTCAATTTTACCACTTACCATGATAGATACTCTGTCGCAGTACTCTGCTTCATCCATATAATGTGTAGTCACAAAAACGGTTGTGCCTTGATGTGCAGCTTTGTAAATGAGTTCCCAAAACTGACGTCTGGTTATAGGATCAACACCTCCTGTTGGTTCGTCTAAAAACACAATTTTTGGGTCGTGAATTAAAGACACAGAAAAGGATAGTTTCTGTTTCCAGCCTAAGGGTAATGAGCCTACTAATGTATGTGCAACATTCTGTAGGCTTAATTCTTCAATTAAAGCATCTGATTTTTCTTTGATTCGTTTTCTGGACAATCCGTAAATACCACCAAAAAATGAAATATTTTCTTTAACTGTTAAATCGTCATACAGCGCAAATTTCTGACTCATATAGCCAATGTTTTTTTTAATGTCTTCAGCATTTGTAAACACATCAAATCCTGCAACGTTTGCTTTTCCAGATGTTGGATTAGATATGCCGATTAACATTTTCATAGCTGTTGTTTTTCCTGCACCATTAGCACCTAAAAAACCAAAGATCTCACCCTTTTTAACTTCAAAAGTTATGGCATTTACCGCTGTGAAATCACCAAACATTTTAGTTAACCCTTCTGCTTGTATGACATTATTACTATTCATAATTTTAACTATTTTGTTTCATCGAGGTCAGTCGTGATGTCTTGTGAGTTTCAGACTGTACTCGAACAGACATTTATGTTGCTAATTCCATAAAGGTGTCCTCAATGGTCGCTTCGGTTTTTTCAATTTCAATATTGATAAGATTATTTGATTCTAAATACATTTTTAAATCTTTCGGATTAAAATCTGCTCTTGTATCTGTATAATGCACAAACTCGCCAAAGGGATAGACGCTATGGTGGTGTTCATAAGCGTTTAAACTCTTAATAAGTTGATACATCTTATTGGCACGTACGTTATAAATTTGTTTTGGATACTGATTTACAATTGCTTCAGGTGTATCAATTTTTAGAATTTTTCCATCTTGAATCAATGCTATTCTATCACAAAGTTCAGCTTCGTCCATGTAAGGCGTAGAGACCAAAATGGTAATGTCTTTTTTTTGCAGACGTTTTAACATGTCCCAAAATTCTTTTCTCGATACAGGATCTACTCCTGTTGTTGGTTCATCTAAAAACAAAACTTTAGGTTTGTGGATTAAGGCACAGCACAAAGCCAGTTTTTGTTTCATTCCACCAGATAATTTTCCAGCACGACGTTTTTTAAAGGGTTCGATTTGAACATAAATATCTTTGATTAAATCGTAGTTTTCTTCAATGGTTGTTCCGAATATAGTCGCAAAAAAGCTTAGATTTTCTTCAACAGTTAAATCCTGATAGAGTGAAAACCTGCCTGGCATATAGCCAACACTATTGCGTATTTTTTTATAATCTGTAATGACATCAAAACCAGCAACCGTTGCAGTACCTTCATCTGAAAATAAAAGTGTTGTAAGAATCCTGAATAGTGTCGTTTTGCCAGCTCCATCAGGTCCTATGAGTCCGAAAAGCTCATTCGGTTTTACTTCAAAAGAGATGTCCTCTAAGGCTTTTACCTTTTTGTAGGATTTACTGATATGATGGACAGAAATACTCACGTTCTTTTAATGTTGAATTATAATTTTAGTATTCATGGTAATTTTAGACGTCATAGGATTGGATTATTGAAAGTAAGTATCGTAAGCATTGATATTTTCTGTAATGCTGTGTTTTAATTTTGAAGCTTCTTTTAAAGTTTGAGTTTCAGAAAGCGCATCAATTTTATCCATTAAAGGTAAAAGCCAGACGTGTAAATTGTCATGAGAATCCCCTTTCATGGTACAATTTTTAATCACGTAGTTTTTATCTTTATTGAGCAGTTCTGCCAAATTGTAATACTCTTCTAAGGTATTTGTTGGCTGTGTTTTGATGGTGGTTTTCATTCTTTCTACACCTTCATTTGTTTCTGTATTGGCTGTCCACTTCTGACCTTCATTTAATGTAATGTCGTTGGTCCATGCGTTGGCATAAACACTTGCTGTTTCCTCGATTTGAGGTTTATGTGTGTCTTCAACAACATCAGTGTTGTTTGAGGTTTCTTGCTGTTTAGTGTCTTTGCAGCTCATTAAAGCCAATAGACTTAAGGTAAAAATTACGTGTTTCATTGTCCTGATATTTAGTTGTTATGTTGTTCTGAATTGTTTAACCATAGCTCAGCTGGCATTCCTATTTTTAGGCTTCCATCATTAATCACATCTATTTTAGCGGCATATACTAATGCTACACGTTCTTCTTTGGTTTGAATAATTTTTGGAGTGAATTCTGCTTCTGAAGCAATCCAACTCACAGTACCTTTGTAAGATTTCATAGACTCAGCAGCATCAATTTTTACAGTAACGTCTTGCCCGATTTTAATGTTAGCCAATTGAGTTTCGCTAATATAGACGCGAAGTTGCATGGTATTTAAATCTGCTATTTTATAGAGTGGTTTCCCAAAAGTTGTGATTTCATTTGGTTCTGCGTATTTGGCTAAAACGGTTCCAAGTATTGGGTTGTAAATCTTGCTTTTATGAATTTGATCATCAATTTGTTTGAGCTGTACATCAATAGATTTTAATTCGTTAACAACAGGCGCATTTTGAATTTCTACACTTCGTATCTGATTTTTAATAACATCAATTTCACCAGTGATATCATCAAGTTGCTTTTGTGTACCTGCATTATCTTTAATTAAATTTTCAATTCGGTTTTTGTTGGTAATTGCCGTTTTTAGTCTGGAATTTAAAACGGCTATTTGTGAGAGTACACCTTTAGATTTTGAACTGATTACAGCTTTAGAAACTTGCAATTGTTCTTTTTGTAATGCTAATGGAATGGTATCAATATATCCAATCAACTGGTTTTTTATGAGTTGATCACCTTCATCGATTTTAAACTGCATTAGTTTTCCGTTGTTTTCTGCTGAAATGGTAATTTCTGTAGCTTCGAAATTACCGTAACCATCTGCTTTTCTGTTATCGTTTCCACAGGAAACCAAACTGAAGGCTATAATGTTTATTCCTAAGAGGTATATATAATATTTCATATTTTAATTTTTTATTGCCCTTTAATCACATTGTAGTTCGCTTTTGCAAGTTGTAACTGAATGTTATGTGTTATCAATGTATTTTCATCTTCATACAAATTTGTAAGTTCTGTAATGTATGCTGAAGAGGTAATTACCCCATTTTTAAGCTGAGAATCTGCAGTTTTCAAGATGTCTTTTCTAAGGTTTATAATGTCTAAGTCTGAAGAAATAAAACCTTCTATTTTAAGGATTTCTCTTTGTTGTTTGTTAAGTTCTATATGGGTGTTTAGTTCAAATATTTCAATTTCGTTATCTATAATATCTTTATTAATAGCTAAAGATTGACGCTGTTTTTTGTTGGTATTCCAGTCAAATACATTCCAGTTCAATTTAAGACCAACAGTATAGAAAGTTTGAAATGAATTATCTAACATGTTTAATCCAGGATTGCCATAACCTCCAGTTGCAAAACCCAAAACCTTTGGTGCATTTTGCTTTGCTATAAAGGCTTCAGAGGTTTCAATGGCTTCTTTTTTATATTGAAACAAGTCCAGCTCAGGACGTGCTAACTCGCTTTGTAACTGAGTGTCTATAAGCGGTTTTTGAAAGAGGGTAGAAGTGTTTAAAGATTGCTTTATCAAACTAGAAAGTGTTTCAATTAGTACAGCTTTGTTACTTTCTAATGCTTGAAATTCTTGACTGATTTTTAATAATTCGGCTTCCAATACTTTATCAGAAGACGGTAATATTACGCCATATTTAATTCCAGATTTTACTTCTTTTAATTTTGCCTGTAACTGTGTTTGTTTAGCATGCAGTAAGGACTCTGACTCCTGAGCTAACAATACAGAAAAATACAATTGATTGATTTGCTGTTTTAGCTGGTATAAGCTGACTTCAACTTGTTTCTGTTTGGTTTTTAATTGCGCTAATTTTACTTGTAATGATGCATCTGTTAAACCTCCATCATATATCAATTGATTAACAGAAAGCGTTGCGCGATATTGATCTTGGTTTAAAGGTTCTATGCTTGAGTCTGGAATTGGGACTTCAATCACATCAGATTGATACGTTGCCTGAGCATCTAAACTAAACTGTGGTAGTTTTGCAGTAGAGGTTATTTGAGCTTCTAAATGGTTTTGTGCTTCTAATAGTTGCGACTGTTTTACCAAAGGATAGTTTTGAGTCACTAAGCGATAACATTCTTCCAGTGTAATGCTTTGTTGTGCTATACTAGGAAGCGCTGTGATTGAAATAAGAAAGACTATGATGCGTTTCATTTTAAGTGTTCTTTATAGAATGGATGATGAAATTGGCGACTTCAGTTTTACGTTGTTCTATGAGTTGTTTGAAAGCTTTGTCGTCTACATTTGTAAATGCCATAATAAGAGGCTTAGCGACAAAAGGAAAAATATTAAGCGCTAAAATATTAATGAATAGTTGTTCAGCACTTATAGGTTTTAAGGTTCCATTTTCAATCTCTTCGTGGACTTGTTTTTTGAATTTTTCAATGTTTGGAAAGCTTTTGTTTTCCCTGAGTTTAAGAATGAAATCCTGATTTCTATTTAATTCTTGAATGATGAAATTTGGTAAATATGGATGTTTTATGATAAACGAAATGTAATTAGAAGTAAAGTTTTTAACCTTCTCCTCAATAGACGAATCATCATTTAGGATGGCGTTTAATTGAGGTGCTAATAGTGAGAATGCATTTTTAAAAACAGCTTCAAAAAGTAATTGTTTACTTCTGTAATAATAATGCAGCATCGCTTTATTAATACCTGCTTTATCTGCTATTTCTTGCATACGAGCACCATCCATTCCTTTTGTTTGAAATATGTCTTTTGCTGCGTTAAGTATGTGTGCTTCTGTATTTTCGTCTTTAGCTTTTGCGCTCATAACTATTTGGTTTAACCATTTGGTTAACAAATTTACGATTATTTTTTTAATGTTATAAAAACGAACTCTTAAATTTTTATTAATGCAAGTAAAGCATGTAAAATCAATCAAGTGTAAACGCTGTAAAATGCAATTAGAACCAAGACGAAGGTCAGAGTAAGCGCTGTAATACTAAAAGTTCTTTAAGATTTATTAATATTATTATATTTTTTTAATATCTTAGTAGAGCAAAAACTTCATATTATGAATAGACGTAAATTTATTAAAAAGACAGGTCAGGCACTTTTGGTTGTTTCTTCCATTTCCATTACTGGCGCACTTCATACATCCTGCTCATCAGATGATGATAGTAATGATGGTGATTTCTTTGACGATGGCTATTATGATGATGGTTACTACGATGATGGTTATTACGATGATGGCTATTACGATGATGGCTATTACGATGATGGCTATTACGATGATGGCTATTACGATGATGGCTATTAATAATAATCAGCTATATATTTCTATTCCAAGACACTAAAATTATAACTAATCTAATACCTTGTATTGAGTATCGTTTTATTTCTTCATGACACCTCTTTATCAACTCCTCGAGGTGCAGAGTTAACTATTAATGAACTTATTTTACTAGGAAAACATAAAGGATATTCAACCAAAATAGACTTACTTAAAGATTTTGAGTTGACTAAAAAGTATATGCATGAGGCTTCTTTAATTGTAGTGAACAGTACCTCACGCTGTGATTATGAAAAACCTCTTATACAGTATTTATTAAGACAAAACACTCCCTACATAAAAGTCGAATATGATTATAATTTTTGTATTCGGAGAAATATACTGTGTACTGTAGATGCTGCTATTAAAAGTTGTTGTGATCCAGATAAGTTTCATTTATTTCGAAGGCTTTTTGCAAAAAGTAAGCTAACTGTTTTTCAATCTCCTAAACATTACAAAGCGCATTATAATTTCTATGGTGAAGCTTTAGGCGAACCTCTTATTATGCCACCAACAGTAAACGTAGAGTATTTGAAAGTTTCAGCTACTAAAACCGAAGGTGTCATTCCTTTTTTTGGTGATTTAAATTATTTAAAAGGAGGAGACGCTTATGTGAACTATGCGAAAGCACATCCAGAATTACAGTTTCAAGTATATGGAAATAATAGATTAAGAGGTTCACTACCTTTAAATATTTCGTTTTATGAGCCTATAGAAAACGCAAAGGTTCTTGAAATTCTGGGAAGAACTAAACAATTTATATGTAAACCTGTTTGGCCAGAACCCTCAGGACGATTAGCAGCAGAAGCTTTTTTATCGGACTGTGAACTAATAACCAATGATAGAGTAGGTACTTTTTCATTTGACTTTTACCCAAACGATAAAGACAAAGCCATTACAGAAATGAAACAAGCTCCAGAAGCATTTTGGTTGGCTATTTCAAGGATTATAGATGAAACAAATGGCTCACAAAAAGTTTCTAAATTAGGAGCTATTTTAGTTTACAAAAGTTATGGTGGTTTGGGAGATATCTTTTTTGCCATTCCTGCCATTTATAAATTATCAAGAGTATCTCAATCGCTTCATTTTGCTGTAGCTCCTCGCTTAGTAGCGTTTTTTAAATCACATTTGAAAGGGGTAACTGTTGTAAACGAAGATTTAGTTAAAGATCAAGAATCAAAGTATAATGCGATATATGAATTGGGTAATTATCCTGCATTTAGAGGTTATGACTTGCCTCACGCCTTAAAATATCCAACACACAAAAAGGTAAAGCAGCACGCTATTCAGCATTATATAGATACCGTTTCTAAATTACATATTGAAATAGATAATCAATTTAAAACGTATCCATATTTTAAAAGACAACTTGATGCGACAAATACCTATTATGTGGTTCATCCAGGAGCAGGATTTCTATTAAAAATATGGCCAACAGATAAATTTGCTCAACTTATAGAGCGCTTACATGTGTTATATCCTAATTTAGATTGTAAAATCATACAAGGACCAAAAGACCCAGATATTTCAATATACTTCACAAAAGAAATGACGCATATTCAATATATTAAAGGAGGTATGGAAGAGGTAGGACACATCATGTCTGGTGCCTTATTTCATATTGGTAATGATGCTGGTATTACTCATGTAGCAGGTAGTTTTAATCTGCCTACCGTAGGTATATACGGACCTACAGGTCCAGGTAGTTGGGGAAGTTTTGCAGAGCATAACGAATTGATTTGGGGTAAAAAAGGGGTTTGCGATATACGCTGTAACTATGATGTGATTATAAATTGTGAACACCACATTTGCTTAAATTCTATTACAGTAAATCGTGTTATTGAAGCCTTATTTAAAGTGTTACAAAAAGCATATCCTAATGAAACGTATGTTTTAAAGGTCAATCCACAGACTGAAAATACATTTAATAAAAAGGATTGTATAATTAAATTAAATGATTCGGAATTACTTTTAGAATATCATTCCCCATTGATGAAATCTAAAATAGAAGCCCTTTTAACAGATGACATAGAACCAAACGAAGAAGATGAAGACTTATGTCAAGTTATTCAGGTTTTAAATCAGCATAATATTATTTTTAAGGTTCCGGATTTTAGACTATAGTTTTTGAAAAGTACATTTATAATGGTTACGCTAAACAAATTTGTGAATATTCGGAAGGCAAGAAGAGATAAAAGTCTGTTTAAAGCCTATTCGCTCTTTCTTTTACGATTGTCCCAGTAAACATAAATCCCAAAAAGCAATAAACTAACCAATGAGCCATAGAGCAAGCCAGACTTTAAGCTTTCTGTGCTTTTACCTACAATGGCTATAAAAATGGTAAGTGGCAAAATACCAATTAGTGTAGCACCAATAAATCGCCAATACCCAATTTTTAATAATCCGCCAACAAAACTGATGGCATCATTGGATAAAAACGGATTTAATCGTGTAACAATAACAGCCCAAAATCCATAATTTTTAATAAAGCGTTCTATTTTGTTTTCTGTTTTTTGTCCTAAGATTTTGAGAACAAAGGTCTGTCCGAAATACCGACCAATGATATAACCAACAGTTGAAGCAGAGAATACAGCAACCAGTATAATGAGACTTCCCCAAACAGGACCATAAGCTAATATGGAAACCACCATTAGCAAGACAGTTGGTATTATTAATAAAAACATTTGAGCAATCATGGCAAGCACCAAAACAACAGGTCCAAACGAGCCAAAGCCATCGACCCAGTTTTTTATTTTTTCTTCATCATCACTGGTTAGAATATCCCAGGCATTATTAAAGAATTGCTGCGCATCGGGAATTAGAAAATAGGAAGCAAAAATACTTCCTATCAATAATAGAGAAAGATATAATGGCCAATTGCTTTTAGAGGCTTGGTTGTTGTTTTTGCTCATTTCTACTTAAATGTGATTTCCATAATTGTGGCAGCATCGTAAACCGCTTCATTAGAAATATATAACTTTCCGTCGTGACTAAATGTGATACCTTCGGGTTGCGGAAATTGCTTTTCATCTAATTTATATACTTTTTTTAAATTGCCTTTTTGATCTAAAATCAGCAGTTTAGGACGCTTGCCTTCAAGCATATACATGTCTTTTGTTTTGGGGTGAATTGCAATATCTGAAGGGTTCAATGTTTTATGGATGTTTTTATGCTGAAAGGGTTTGAGTTTGTCATTCCTTAAATCAATTTTTACAAGAGGTCTCGTTTCTAATTTTTCATTAGACAAGGAAATTTCATAAATGGACTTATAATTATCATTGCCTAAGTCTTTTTCTTTTGGAGCGGTAAGCAATCGGTTGTTGTCAAGATCAAAACCTAAACTCTCAATATCATTATCTGAAGAAAAATTAGTTTGTATTTCGGTAACAGTTCGGTTTTCAGATTTATAATTGATAATGTGGTATAATAAACCATCACTTCGCATTACAAAAGCATCGTTTTTTACAATGGCAATGCCTTCGTAATCGCCAGAATGTGCGAAAGGGTAGGTGTTTGTTATTTTATTTTGGTTGGTATCATATATAAAAATTATACCATCTTCATCTTGCACGCAGGCAAAGGTATAGTTAGTTAACCAACTTAAACCACTAATCTCATCGAGCTGTTTTGGCAAATTCCAAATTGTATGAATAGTGTATGATTCTTTTAAATTAGTTTGTTTTTTCAATTGACTTTTTACCATTGCCCTTGTAGCAGGACCTTGTAATAATAATAGTAAAATTCCTATAATAGTGCAAATTATAGCTGTGCAGTGTGTTTTTAAAAACTTCATAGTAATATAGATTATTCTAAACGATTAATTTAAAAAAGCTCATGAGCAGCATTGGGTTCGCAGTGCTTTACAGAACTCCATCAAACGAAGAGACTTCTTAATAACTAAAAATGATCTCCAAAAATTACAATGTTAAGCTGAGTACAAAAACGATTATAATTATTAATACTAAGTTTTTCAGTTTGCTTTAATTATTAATTTCATACAAATGTCTATTGTAAAACTGAAAAGAAATGGGAATTAAAAGTTTAAGAAATTTTAATGTTTATATGGGAAATGAAGTGTAAACACGTGTTGGTCGTTAAAGTGATAATTGATATCAATATCATATTTTGTAGCAATTGCCTTAGCAATGGCGAGTCCGAGACCTGTTGACTTTTGTGTGGTATTTGTATTTTTAAATCTTGTGAATAGCTGGTCTTTTGGTAAAGCATTTTTCTTTCCGTTGTTGGAAACAGACCAGATTGATTGTTCAATGTTGATAACTACAGTAGTATTGCTTTTACCGTGTACAATTGCATTTTTGACTAAATTGGTAAGTAGAATTATAGCAAGATCCTTGTTGATTTTATAGATGAAAGGTACTTGTGAAACCAACTTAATTGTTATGCTTTTGTGTTGTGCAAAATCTTCAAAATCTTTTATAACTTTATGAGATAATATTACGAAATCTACCAATTCTTCATCCAAAAATTGCTGATTTTCGATTTTAGAAAGCAATAACATAGAGCGGTTGAGACGTGTTAACCGACCCAAATTATCCAATACCGAAGCAAGTTCTTTACTCTGTTGATCATTTAATTCATTGTTTTCGAGAAACAATTCTAACTTATTAATACTTATCGCCAGAGGTGTTTGGAGTTCGTGCGAGGCGTTTTCAATAAAGTGTTTTTGAGCAATGTAACTATCGGAAGCTTTTTTTATCAATTTATCTACGGTATCATTTAAAAGAGAAAATTCTTCAATATTGGTTTCAGGAATGGTGATTGGTGTGTTTTTTTCAATTTTGAAGTTTCGTAGTTGGTCTATGAGATTATTAAACGGTTTCCAAATTTTTCGTAATAATACATTATTGAGCAATATTATACAGGTGACAAGAATTAAATACAATCCTAATAGATGAAACGCTAAATCATGCATAAGATCATCTTCTTCAACCATAGATGTGATGATTTTAAGCTTGTAGTACTCATCGTCATAAGCCACAGCACTTTCGTAAACACGCACAGGCTCATAATCCTTCTCATTAAGCATGTACATTAAGGTATCACGATAACTTTCTTTAAAATTGGTGTAGCTCTTTTTTGAAATAGAGGTAAAATTATAGACGTGCTTTTTAAATTCTGGATCATCCTGTGTTAGTATACTTGGGTCCTCCAAAGCACGTTGCACCATTAACATTTTCTGATTTTCCAAACCATCATCCAAGCTATCGTAAATCTCATCTAACATGGCATAATAAAGCAATACTGCCCAAATGGTAATGAGCAGTAACAGTAATAATGCAAGATAGCGTGATGTATAATTGAGTAACTTCATCTAATCGATTACTAATTTATAGCCAACACCATACACAGCCTCTACGGTAAGGGTTGCAGCTTCTAGTTTTTTGCGTAGGTTTTTTATTTGCGAATAGATAAAATCAAAACTATCAGCTTGGTCAATATGGTCGCCCCAGACATGTTCAGCCAATGCAGCTTTAGTTACCAATCTGTTTTTGTTAGTAATAAGGTACATCAAAATATCGTATTCTTTTCGGTTGAGTTCAATGTCTTTATTATCTATTTTCAGCTCACGATTTTCGATGTTAATCATCGCATTTCCAATGGTTATAGTGTCTTGACCTTTAAAATTCAGACGCCTTAAAACCGCTTTAACTCGTGCGTTCAATTCTGCATTATGAAACGGTTTAGGCAAATAATCGTCAGCACCCAAATTAAGCCCTTTTAAGCGGTCGTCTAGAGAGTCCTTGGCAGAGACAATAATAACTCCATCGTCCTTGCCTTGTGATTTTATTTGCTGCAACAAATCCAATCCGCTACCATCTGGCAAAGTAATGTCCAGCAAAATACAATCGTAATCATAAACACCCAATTTAGAGCTTGCAGTTTTATAATCTGAAGCGGTTTCCACTTGGTATTTTTCCTGCTCTAAGGTTTGGCGCATGTTATCTAACATTTGCGGTTCATCTTCAATGATTAAAATTTTCATAAGTCATCATTTTCAATAACAATATAGCCTAAATCTAAAAACATTTGGGAATTATTACAATCACTATGCTTTTTTAATTCGAAACTATACAATCTTCAACTTTTAGAAAACATTAACAGTCAAGGAGCTATAATTCCCAATTCTTTACAGGTTTTAGTTGTTAGTTTATGATAAATCAGTAACACAAAAACAATTAATTATGAAAACTTTAAAAATAACAGCATTAGCCTTATTCGCAACAGCGATGGTTACTGCGCAAGATTTAGACATGCACGAAGTACCAACAGAGTTGTCTGAGACGTTTCAAAACGAATATAGAAACGCTATGGATGTAGAATGGGAAAAAGAAGGTGCCAACTACAAAGTAGAATTTGATGTCAATGATATGGAGCACGAAATATGGTACACCAATGATGGTACAAAGGTAAAATCAGAAATGGAAATTACTAAAGCAGATGTACCAAATGCGATTACCAAAGCCATAAAACATAACTATGCAGACTATAAAATTGATAGTGTAGAAATGACTGAAATGAATGGTAAAAAAACTTATGAAGTTGAACTCGAAAAAGGATGGTTTAAAGATATGGACGTCGTTTTTGATGCCAATGGAAGTGTTTTGAGTTCTGATAAATAATAGTTGGTTTCTTATAAACCGATGGTTGGTTGCAAAGGGGTTGGATGTTTTCTAACCCTTTTGTTCATTTTTCAACCTTACATATTTCCTAACACCAACAATGATCTTCGTTAATTAAAATGAAATACCTGTTTTTTTTAATCTTATTATACTGCGGAAGCCTAAAAGGAAAGGCACAAGAAAGTCTTACCCTTTTTTTTGAGCCTGAAGTTGAATTTAACTACAACATAACTTCTAAATATTCCCATAGTTTTGGTATCGAAAACAGAAACTACATTTATAGAATGGATGATTTCCAATATCAAGTAAAGCATCTAGAATTTGCACACACGTCCACCTATGCTTTAAACGAAACACAAGCCCTTTCCTTAGGATTACAATACCGATTTGAAGAACACTTTATAGCCTCTGAAGAAAACGAATTTAGACTATTACAAGCTTTTGAATGGGCATCCAGTTCATCACAACTCAATTTAAAGCAAGAGCTACAAACCGAACTACGTTTCTTTAAATCTACTACAAAATATAGATTACGTTATGAATTAGGGTTGAAATTTCCACTGTCTAAAACCAACAATTATATTATTACAGAAACCGAAAGTCTGTTCGAGATTGCCAAAACCCAAAAGCCAGAATTAGAACAGCGCCTAAGCCTTATGCACGGTTGGAGTTTCAACCCAAAAACAAGTTTAGAAATAGGCTTACAATACCGTTTGGCAGATTACATTCAAAATTCTGAACACGAATTGTTTTTGGTTTGTAGCTATGAGATTGATTTGTAAACTAAACCTTTTACCAAATGATATAGAGATCCATACAAAGCATGGTTGCTATCGGGTATAAAAAGTAATTTATTATTATTAATTTTAATACATGAAATTTATAACTCTATTTGACTTGCACTTGGTTATTTACATAGTGACAGTGCTGTAAATAAAAGGTTTCAACACGTACTTTTTTTAAATTTATAGTAGTAGCAATGTAACAAGGTTTATACTTGCTCGTCGGTCAATAAAATAACCAACCATGACAACACCAAAAGAAAGCAAAAAGGAAACCTGGATAACAATCTTTATATTTCTCGGTCTTGTCATTGCTCTTACTTCACCATTGCATTATGCCATTGTTAATTTATATCCCTCAAGAATCTATGTTGGAGCCATCATGTGGTGTCCTGCAATAGCTGCCATTATAACCTTAAAATTAAAAGGGCGTAAAATGTCATCTCTACATTGGAACTGGGGAAAATGGAAATACATCCGATGGTCTTATTTTATTCCTGCCTTATATGGCATTATCACTTATCTATTAATTTGGATTTTTGAACTCGGAAGCTTAGCTGATGAAAACACCATTACAGAATGGGGAAAAGAACTTGGTTTGTTTGGCATAGGGACTTTAAATCCAACCTCAATAACCATCATAGCTATTATTTTATTAAGTACTGTTGAAGTGATCAGAGCCTCTGCAACCACTTTAGGAGAAGAAATAGGGTGGAGAGGGTTTTTTATTTATGAATTGAGAAAAGTACTGTCTTTTTCTGGTGTATCTGTTTTTAGTGGTATTATATGGGCTGCTTGGCATTGGCCACTGCTTGTTTATTATAGTAATAATGTGCTATTAGAATTCATCACCTTCTTTACCGTAATCATTTCTATGTCGTTTATAATGACTTACTACACATTTAAATCTAAAAGCCTCTGGCCAGCAGTAATTTTTCATGCCGTAAGTAATGTGTATATTCAAAAAATAATGCCTCCGCTAACACTAAAAGTAGAAGGTACAGAACATTGGCTTGGTGAAAACGGAATTATGTTTGCCATCGTTACCAGTGCTTTTGGCATTTACTTTTGGGGCAAAGCAATAAAAAACAACTTATAACAAATTCACTTTTGTGTTATGAAGACAAAGAAAAGCACACAACGAATCATTAAAATCACCTTGTTGATTGCAACCATAGCATCACTGTTTTTCGTACCATGGTTATTGGTAAAAGCATGGATTCTTCCACTGCCTGATACAGTTCAGGAACAAGTAGATGAAGCCATTAATCATGGGTTTGACGGCATGATTGTTTACGTAGATCAAGCGGGTAAACCACCTCAGTATTTTGCTTCCGGTTGGCATAATCGAGAATCCAAAATTCCTGCTAAACCAAAAGCTCTTTTTAAAATTGCAAGCATCAGTAAGCTATATGATGCTGTGGCTGTTACCAAACTAGTAAGTGATAGACGGCTTTCTCTAGATAAAACCATTGCTGATTATTTACCAGAACTTGTAGGAAGAATTGAAAACGCAGATAAAATCACTTTAAGAATGATGATACAACATAGAAGTGGTATCCCTAATTTTACAGATGCTCCAAATTTTTGGGCAGCTCCAACCAATACTTTTGAAGAAAGTTTGGCATTAATTCAGGGCAAGCCCGCCAACTTTAAACCCGATAAAGACTATGAATATTGTAACACCAATTACCTTTTAATCAACAAGATAATGGATGATGAATTGGGTTATGATAATTTTCAATTCATTCAGGAAGAAATTCTAACACCTTTACACCTTAACCATACCTTCGGTTCACTAAGTGAAGTAAATTTAGATGATGTGATGAGCGGCTATCATGTAGGGCATCCTTTTGATTTAAAAGCAGATGAACATGGCATGTTAGCCACAGCAGAAGACATCGGGACTTTTCTAAGAGCATTAAACGATGGTTCATTATTTAAACCAGGAGAACAAGAAATTTACACGTCCATTTATGAGTATGAACATGCAGGATGGGTTCCTGGCTACCAAAGTTTTGCAAAATACTATAAAGATATTGATGCTGTTATTGTTGCGCTCTACAATACAACCGACCCTAAGCTGTACAATTGGAACTTATCAGAAATCATTAATAAAAGAATTTACAAAATAGTAAAAAAGCAAAGCTAAAATAACTCTAGTGGTGTTACAGGTAGTACTTTTTAGAGAATTAGCCACTTGGCGCTTTGGCAAACTTCACAGTTTTTATATAAAATTTATTCTCAAGAGTTTCTTCTGCAATGTTAATGGAACACTTTTTATGCAACGACGTAGGAGGGAAGCGTAATATGTGTGGAATGGAATTATTAATAAATTTAATTTTAAAATTGCACTATAGCATAATTAATTGATGAAACTTTTGTATATTTTTACGGCAAATAGCATGATAATATAAAATGGCAGCTGCAGAACAAATAAAAAGCCTAATTAAATCTTTTAGTGATGGAGATGATTCTCGATTCTATGCTACTGCAATGCAAATAGCTGCAGCAGAGGCAAGAAAGGGTCGTCAAGAACTAGCTGAAGAGCTAAAGAAGTTAATTAAAGATTCTAAAAAGTCTAAACTTGATGTTGGAAGTCTAAAAAACTTACCAGTAAATGCTGCTCAAAAAGAGTTGAATGATTTATTAGAATTTACAAGACCTAATGACAAATTGAAAGATATGGTCTTAAATGATAAACTAAAAAAAATCATAATCAGAATTTTAGATGAGCAAAAGCAAATTGAAAAATTAAGACAGCATAACTTATTTCCAAGAAAAAAATTACTTCTTACAGGACCACCTGGTTGTGGTAAAACAATGACTGCAAAAGTATTATCAAATGAGTTGGGAATACCTTTATTTGTTATTAGACTTGATGGTCTTATAAGCAGATATATGGGAGAATCAATTGCTAAACTTCGTTTAGTTTTTGATACAATGAAAGAGTTTAGAGCTGTTTATTTATTTGATGAATTTGATAGTATAGGAACAACAAGAAATCATGGTAATGATGTAGGAGAAATAAAAAGAGTTTTGAATAGTTTTCTTTTACAAATCGAAAAGGATGAGTCAAATAGTTTAATTATTGCTGCTACAAATATGCCAGAAAATCTTGATGAGGCACTTTTTAGAAGATTTGATGATATTATTAATTATCCACTACCAACAGAAAAACAAATTTATCAATTTTATAAAAGAGAATTAAACGAAAAGTTATCTGATTCAGATAATATACTTCTAAATCTATCCAAAAAATCTATTGGACTTAATTTTTCGGACTTAAAACGAGTTTGTGAAGATTTCCTGAAAAATATTCTTATTTACGGAGAGGAAAAATCTAATTTAGAATTTATAACTGAAATAATAAATTCTAGAAAAAAGCCTTTCTAATAAATGTCAGATTTAAATCATATTCGTCTAAATGGATACACTTCTTCATTTCCATATAGTACACATGGAGGTGGAGGTTTCAATTTAAAACCTAGAACAAATAGGCAACAGCACGGAACACATTTACAACAATCATTTAATCATGCTGTTACCGAATTTTCAGAAGGAGATGCTGATTATGAATTTGTATATATTGAATTTGAATCAGCAGTTAATTTTGAACTAACATTTGATAGGTTTGAAGATGCTGGAGATAACATTAGATTAGCTTCATGTAAAGCCATATTTACTAACGATGTTGATGGACAGGAACAAGTTGTATATAAAATTGCAGTTTATTTAAACAAAAGAGCTGTTTCTAATTTTCTAACCAAGATTGAACAATATTTAACCGAAGACACCTCTGGTGGAAATCCACGTAATCAAAATTTAATTTCAAACATTGAAAACATTAGAGCAGCAACTCTAGAAAGTTTTTGGCAAGAGCCTGAAATTGATTTCCCTTCAGCAGGTCAAGATGTTTGGTGGGAGGTTTGGTATAGTAATGTAGGTAGAGAAGAAGTTTTATCATCTATTAATTCTTTGAGCGATAGTGGACTTATAACAAACGAAAGAATATTAGAGTTTCCAGAAAACATTGTTGGTTTAATAAAAGGAACACCTGAACAATTGGCTAGAACTTTATTATACCAAAATAATTTAGCTGAATTAAGAAAGCCAATTGAAACTTCAGATTTCTTTACAAATTTGGATAAAACTTGGGAAGGTGAGTTTATTGACGATTTAAAAGGTAGAATTAATAATGAAATTGATCAAAGTAATGTAGTTGTGTGTCTTTTAGATACTGGTGTCAATAGAACTAATCCTCTTTTAGAAGATTTAATTCCTGTAAGGAATTTGGATTCTATAAATCCAGAATGGACAACAGCTGATTCATACAGGCATGGACATGGAACACCAATGGCAGGTATCATTTTATATGGTGATTTAAATGAACCATTAAGTAATACTGGAATCATTAACATAACAAATAATGTTGAAAGTATAAAAATTATAGACGCTAGTACAGCAAATGATCCTGATTTATATGGGAAAATTACATTGGAAGCCATTGCAAGCGCAGAAGTAATAAATCCATTTTCAAAAAGAATAGTATGTTTAGCTGTAACAGCACCAGATAATGAATATTTAGGTAGACCTTCTTCTTGGTCTGCTGCTATAGATCAAAAATCATTTGGTACTATAAATGAGAGAAACGATAACACATTATTCCTAATATCTGGAGGTAATTTACCATTAAATGATAGATTAAATTATCCAATATCCAATGAAGATTTTTCCGTTGAAGATCCTGCTCAATCATTTAATGCAATTACAGTTGGTTCATTTACAGAGAAAGACAGGTTAGATCTTCAAGAATTCCCTGGAGCAGAGTTACTAGCTCAAAGAGGTCAAATGTCACCTTGTAATTCTACTTCTTTAAAATGGAATAAAAGATGGCCTCGAAAGCCAGATGTTGTATTTGAAGGTGGAAATGACGGAATATTTAATTCAGGCATTCTAGATCATGATTCATTAAAACTTTTATCAACAGGTGTAGGAGGGGTAGGAAGATCATGGTTAACAACATTTTCCGATACAAGCGCATCAGTCGCTTTGGCTTCAAAATTTGCTTCTGAATTATATCAAATGTATCCAAATTATAAGCCAGAGACAATAAGGGCTTTAATGATACATTCAGCTGAATGGAGTAGTGCATTACTAAATAATTCAAATATTAGTGACTTAAGTTCAGATGAAAAATGGAATCTTATATCTAAAATTGGCTATGGAATTCCAAATTTAAGCAAAGCCAAGTATAGTGCTGAAAATTCTTTGACTATGATAGCAGAGAGGTCTTTAAGGCCTTATAAATACGAGCAAAGTAGGGCTAAAACAAATGAGTTTCATCTATTTGATTTGCCTTGGCCTAGCGACATATTAACTGATTTAGCAGAGACGAATGTTAAATTAAAAATAACATTGTCATATTTTATTGAACCAAATCCTGGAAATAGAAGATACGCAAGTGATCAATCATATAAATCACATGGTTTGAGATTTAAAATGATAGATAGAAATGAAGGTTTAGAAAGGTTTAAAGCTCGTGTAAGCAAAGCTATTAAAGAAGAACAAGTTGATTACGTGCAAGAAGGTAGTGAAAATTGGTTATTAGGTAGTCAAGTTAGAGATAAAGGAAGTATTCATAAGGACTTATGGGAAGGTTCAGCTGCAGATTTAGCATTAAGAAATAAGATTGCAATCTATCCAATTGGAGGTTGGTGGAAAAACCGAAAAAAGCTAATGAGATATAACTCCGATGTTGATTATAGCTTAATAGTTTCTATTGAAACAGAATCTATAGAAGTTGATATTTACAATAATGTTTTAGCTCAAATTCCTGTTCCTGTTAGTATTCCAATATCAAATGAATAGGTAATTCTTAAATATATTATGTAAAGTAGAATCTCGATTTTAACTTGACCCATAAAATTTTAGCCAATACAATAATAGAATAGGCAAATAAAACACATAGAAAATAGTTTACAGGTGTCGTTTTTTTCCTTATCTTACAACAAGGAAACAACACCATACCATCATGTCCAAACCAAAATTCACCATCACAGACCTGTTTGGTAACGACACAAAATTCATTAGCTACACACTCAATGGCAAAACCGTCATCAGGCGTTCATCAGCACCAAGCAAAGAGCGCATCAACACCGATCCTGCCTATCATAAGGTCAAAATGAACAACCAGGAGTTTGCAGCAGCAACAGCACTCTCTAAAGCCATCAGAAATCAAAACCTTAAAACAGTGTTTCAAACCTTTAAAGACACCTATATGGCAGGTCGTTTAACAGGAGTCTGTCGTAAAATCATACAACAGGGCAGTGGTGAGTTGGGAAAACGAGAGGCATGTATCGCCACAAATGGCAGCATATTAGAGCAATTTCCACTCAACAAACAACGTCCGCTTGGCTATACTGTAAAAGTAGCATACCAACTACAAACCACACCAAACCGAGACACCATTACAATGAGTACCAGCATTGCTAAAGCAAACCTCACAGGGCAACCCAAAACCGCAACACATGTGCAGCTCACATTAGCTTTGGCAACAGTATCAAAACACAAGTTCAATACCAAAACCAAAAACTATCAACCAGAGCATCCCAGTCAAAATGCACTCGGCGTGTACATACAAAGTCAGCCCATCGCCATTTCAAATACACCAATACCTGTAAACCTCGAAACCAGTGTACCATTTAATGAACCACTGGCAAATACCACAGCCGTAGTCGTCGCTTTAGGAATTTCCTTTAGTAGCTTAGAAAATAACACCATGTACGAGTTAAAATCGGCAAATGCGATGAATATCATAAAAATTTTGTAACTTGCTAATGGTAAGGGTGTTAAATATGATCAAAACCATAAATAAACACAATACAACACCATCAATAGCATAAAAAAAACCAATAATTAGCCTAAAGTTCACTCGAAGTTCACCCATAGTTCAGCCGTAGTTGTCTCGTGTCAAAAGCGTATAATCCTCGTGTCATCGCCATGATGTGCACCTTAAAACGCCATACCAATCCCAAAGCAAATCCATTCAAGACCCAAATGCATTCAAATTGAAACCAATTGATAAATCATGCGTACATCATATTAAAATGTCATCATGTTTAAACGATTCAAAAATCCAACCATCATATAAATCGCTTAAACGTAAAATCCTGTATCAAATTACAGAATACGCAATTCTTGAGCACCAGGTCAAAACACAAATCCAATCCATAAGAATGAGTTCAGCTGTTAAAACACAGCAATCTGTGAGCGTTTTATAAATGGCACAAACAATAATATACCAATCATGGTTTGGTATACGCTAACTATAACAAGCCATAATAGCTATATAATCAACAATCAAGATTTATTGGCGAAGAATTACAATTGTACTATAATTTATATTATGTAAAATAGAAATAAACAGTATTTTATCAAGTCTACTCCTCATATGTAAATCAAGAATTAAATCGGTTGGGTTGACGTTTATAGAATTATACAAGATCACGTTAGCATTTATTATTCAATAAGGCTTTCCAATTCAGCTTTAGCCGAAATTAAATCATTTATAAATCCATCAATAATACTTCCGTAACCACTAACATATAAAAAACGCAATGTTGCAATTCTAGATTTATGACCTTCATCCGTTAATAAATACGTAATACAATCATTTCTACATTTAAAATCAGTGATCAATTCTGCATACCAAGATTGAGTCGCTTCAATTACAGCCAAATTATTGGTCATCTTTTCATAAATAATAGCCTCAATATCATCAATATCCTTTAAGTATATCTTATACATACTATTAATATCAATCATTTTTTGTGAGGCTTTACTATTATCTAATTTAGCATTGTCAATTAAATTATTTAAATGCTTGTCTAAAGATAACGTGTTCACAGAAAATAACACAGTGCTAATCATACTGCCTTCATTGAGCTTATCTTTGTCATAATCTCGTCCCAGCACTTTAAGATAGGTTTGATTTAAACCCACGATATCCTCTTGAAAATCTTTAAGAAACCCGATATCCTTATCCAGTTGTACTATAACTTTTTTCTGAAGCTCCTGGTTTGCGTTTTTAAGCTGTTTTTGCTGATTCCAGTTATTAATAGCCAAAGCAATTAAAATACCTATAATGACTAAGATAATTTCACCTGTGGCATACAGCATATACTTTCGGAACTGTTTCAAATTCATAAATTCATAACGTTGCTTATTAAAGATCTTCATCTGCTCATGTGATTACTCCCAAATATAACCTAACTATTCAGAAATAAAAAACACCTGTAAACTCAATGAACACTGACTCTTAATTCATATGAGATAAAAATCTTAAGAAATGCGTCACGTATTACCAGTAATTTCCAGTATCATTATGTAAAATGTACTAAATTAATTAGTTACATAATAATTTAAAGCTAGAACATATGAAAGTAATATTTGAATATCACGATGTCTCTCCAAGTGAATCTTTAGAGGCATTTACTAAAGAAAAATTAGAACCACTATTCACTCGTTTCGAATTTGTGATTCGTGCAGATGTGTTTTTTAAAACAGAAAATACGTCCAGCGACGAAACAGGTAAGATTTGTGGCATTAGACTTAGTGCTCCTGGTCCTCGCCTATTTGCTGAAGCTTCTCATGATGAATTTCATGCTTCAGTCGTCGAAACTATCGATGAATTAATGCGACAATTAAAAAAACGTAAAGAAAAAATGAAGACGTATTAAATTTAATTTGAGGGTTTTACGTGAAATACAAACTCTAAATTATATTTTAAAACAGGTTTTAAAACATCTATATAGACTTTAGAACCGTAAATAAAACATAACTAATAACATTTAAACTAAAATTATGAAACGAATTTCAATAATCCTATGTACTGCAATTTTATTCACAGCTTGTGTCTCAAAGAAAAAGTATGTGGCTTTAGAGCAAGATAATAGTGAACTAAAAAGCGAACTGACTAAAACTAAAGTTGAAAAAGAAGAGCTTGAAGCTAAATTTGCAGCCATCGAAGAACGCGTAGATGACTACAATCAGAAAATTAACTCTCTTACAGAAGATAATAACACCAAGCTTGTTAATGTAGATGGTGTTGTCATATCTGAAAATCAGAAAAAAGCATTAAGAGAATCTCTTAAAAACGTACCTCCTGCATACTTGGCAACTGCTAAAACACTTAAAGATTCTATGAATTTAGCATTGCAATTCAATTTAAAAGAATCTATGGATACCATTGAAGAAGATGACGATATTGCAATAAAAATTGAAGAAACGGTAGTGATGATATCCATTTCCGACAAGATGCTATTCAACTCAGGAAGCTATAAAATAAGCGATAAAGCGGATGCGATCTTACAAAAAATAGCCAATGTTGTAAATTCTGAGGAAAGCTTAGACATTATGGTCGAAGGACATACCGATAATCAAACATTTAAGCAAAATGCTTCTATAAAAGATAACTGGGATTTAAGTGTGTTGCGTGCCACTTCAGTTGTAAAAAAGTTACAGGATAAATATGGTGTTGCACCAGAAAAACTTATTGCTGCTGGACGTAGTTTTTACCAGCCACTAGTTGATAATGACACTAAAGAAAACAGAGCGACAAACCGTAGAACACGTATCGTTATATTACCAAATATTGATAAGTTCTTTGCGCTTATGAATTCTAATAATTAGAACTTACCCTCTTATTACAATTAATTAATCCATTAAGGACTACTGTGTAAGCAGTAGTCCTTTTTTTATAAAACCATCCTAATAGTCTATATATTAGGGTTTTTCAACGAAGTTAGTAGAAACATTTCTTTGTTAATTCAAAATCTTTCCTATTTTTGGAGTATAAATCATAACCTACTGACCATTATGAAAAAAATTACCTTACTCCTTTTTATATGTTTTTCTGTGATTACAGAATCACAAGCACAGCAATCTGTCGCTCGTGAATGGAATGAAGTTTTTTTAGATGCTGTTCGTTCAGATTTTGCCAGACCCACAGTTCATGCCAGAAATCTATTTCACAGTTCTGTATTGATGTACGATGCTTGGGCTATTTTTGATGCACAAGCTGAAACAATTTTTTTAGGACAAAATTTTAATGGCTACAATTGTGCCTTTACAGGCATTACTCCTCCTTCAGATGTAGATGCTGCAACCCATGAGGTGATTAGCTATGCTATGATGCGATTGCTTAAACACAGATTTGCTAATTCTCCAGGGGTAACCGAAATAACTCAGGAAATTGATGATTTATTTACAAGTTATGGCTACAATGAAGCCATTACCTCTGAAGATTATAGCACTGGCTCTTATGCTGCCTTAGGAAACTATTTAGCCGCTCAAATGATTGCTTATGGTTTAGACGATTTTTCATATGAACAGTTTAATTACCCAAATGCATTTTACACACCAGATAATCCGCCTTTAATTTTAGAATTGTATCAGGATAATACTGCCATTGACCCAAACAAATGGCAACCTTTAGCATTTGACACCTTTATAGATCAAGGAGGAAATATTCTTCCTGATGAAACACCTGCGTTTTTAAGTCCGGAATGGGGACAAGTAAAACCTTTTTGTTTAGTTCCTGAAGATTTACAGGTTTTAAACGATGGATTTGATAGTTATGTTTATAACGATCCAGGACCTCCAGCTTATATCCAAAATTCAAATGAAGATGGTTTTGATGATCCATACAAATGGCATTTTGCTTTAGTGGCCTCATGGTCATCTCATTTAGATCCTAATGACCCTACACTAATTGATATTTCACCAGGTGCTATTGGTAATTTTGATTTGAGTAATCTTCCTGAAACGTTTGAAGAATATAAATCATTTTATGACTTTACCAATGGTGGTGACGCAAGTACAGGCCATGCTTTAAATCCAGCAACAGGACAACCTTATGCTCCCAACATCGTTAAGCGATCTGACTATGCCAGAGTTCTGGCTGAGTTTTGGGCAGATGGTCCAGACTCTGAAACACCTCCAGGACATTGGTTTACGATATTAAATTACGTAAGCGACCATCCAGATTTAGTAAAGAAAATTGGAGGGCAAGGTCCAGTAGTAAGTGATTTGGAATGGGATGTGAAATCCTATTTAACCCTTGGTGGAGCCATGCATGATGTTGCGGTTAATGTTTGGGGAATTAAAGGCTATTACGATTATATTCGTCCGATTTCAGCCATAAGATACATGTCCGGAAAAGGTCAAAGTAGTGATGCTTCTTTACCAAACTACGATCCGCATGGCATGCCATTAATTCCAGGTTTGATAGAACAAGTTCAGGCAGGAGAAGAATTGGCTGGTGGAGCGAATGAAAATGTTGGAAAGATTAAAATATATGCTTGGAGAGGTCCAGATTTTATTAACGATCCAGAAACTGATGTTGCTGGTGTCGACTGGATTTTAGGGGAGCATTGGTGGCCATACCAAAGAGGCACCTTTGTGACACCTCCTTTTGCTGGCTACCTATCTGGTCACTCTACGTTTTCTAGAGCTGCTGCTGAAGTATTAACACGTTTAACTGGTGATCCGTTTTTTCCAGGTGGAATGGGAACATTTGACTTAACTCAAAATGATTTTCTGGTATTTGAAGTTGGTCCTACAGAAAACATGACCTTACAATGGGCAACCTATCGCGATGCTTCAGATCAAACCAGCTTATCGCGAATTTGGGGAGGAA
Organism: Psychroserpens mesophilus; assembly: GCF_050617655.1. Taxonomy (GTDB): domain Bacteria; phylum Bacteroidota; class Bacteroidia; order Flavobacteriales; family Flavobacteriaceae; genus Psychroserpens; species Psychroserpens mesophilus_A. The sequence goes on from NZ_JBODQC010000002.1 coordinate 84,455, forward strand.
TCCATCCTCCTATTGATGATATTAGAGGACGAATTATTGGTGATAAAATAGGAAATGAAGCGTATAATTTAGCTGTAACTTATTTTGAAGGCACATTACATACTCCAACAGTTACTTTAGAAAATACCATTAGCCTCTATCCTATTCCATTTAAAAATGATCTTAACATAGTTCATCATGGACATGAGAGTTTGCGTGTTGAACTGTACGGTCTCGATGGAAAGCGAATATATCAATCTGATGTATTTCAAAACAGTACACAATTACAGTTATCATCTTTAGCTGCTGGTTTATATTTTGCGAAAATTATAGATATCAATAACACCACTGTATTCGTTAAAAAAGTTGTTAAAAACTAGATAAAACAAGTCATATAAGGTATTTTTGCACTCAAATGATGTCTTTATGTTTTCAGTATTCAATAGCTTTAAAATTATAGCTTTATTAGAAGGTATATCTTATATTTTACTGCTCTTTGTAGCAGTGCCAATCAAGTATCTTGCAGATGATCCACAATATGTAAAACTTTTAGGAATGCCACATGGCATTCTATTTGTAGCGTATGTTGTATTAGCTGTTCTACTTTCGGCTCAACTCAAATGGAATGGTAAAACGTTATTTATAGTATTAGTGGCATCGATCATTCCTTTTGGTACCTTTTACGTGGATAGAACTTATCTAAAACAAGCGAAATAAATGGAACACATACGTCATTTTTTTTACGACCATTTCATATCATTAGGGCTTTCTGAGGTTGGAGCAAAGTACCTCAATATGATCTGTTTGTTAATCATATTGGCCATATTTCTTTTTATTGCTGACCGCATTACCAGAAGGCTCATTATAAGCTTCTCTAACCGTTTTTCTGAAAGAACACGAACAAACTTTGATGACTTACTGGTTAATCATCGTGCGCCAAGACGTATTGCTCATTTGGTGCCTTTGGTACTTACCATTCAACTTTTTCCTTTGGTGTTTCATGATTTTCCGCAGTTTGAAAGTTACATCGTGATGCTGATAAAAGTTTATGGTATCGTATTGACCATATGGATTATTAGAAGTGTGCTTAAAACGTTTGAATCGTATTTTAAAACCTTACCACGATTAAAAGATAAACCCATTGACAGCTACATTCAGGTTGCGATGTTATTTATTTGGATTATTGGTTTTGCTTCAATATTAGCGATTTTAATAAACCTGTCCTTCCTTAAGTTTTTTACAACCCTAGGTGCTGCTTCAGCTATTTTGCTATTGATATTTAAAGATACCATTTTAGGATTTGTTGCTAGTATTCAAGTTGCCATTAATGATAGTGTGCGAATTGGTGACTGGATTACTATGGAAAAATATGGAGCAGATGGTGAAGTTATTGAAATAAATTTATCTACAGTGCAGGTTCAGAATTTTGATATGACCATTACTAATATTCCAACGTATGCATTAATTTCAGATTCTTATAAAAACTGGAGAGGTATGCAATCGTCAGGAGGTCGACGCATAAAGCGCTCTATCATTCTGAAAGCGAAAAGTATTAAATATTTAACAGAAGCTGACATCAATAAACTAAAAGGAATTCAATTAATTTCTGCCTATTTAGAGTCGCGTCAAAAAGACATTACCAGCTTTAATACAGAGAAGCATATAGATAAGTCTGTTTTAATTAATGGTCGCAATATGACCAACGTAGGTGCCTTTAGAAAATACATGCAAACCTATATTGAAAATCATTCTGGCGTTAATAAAGACATGACTATTATGGTCAGACAATTAGAACCAACGCCTCATGGTTTGCCTTTAGAAATTTATTGTTTTAGTAGTGATAAGCGCTGGGAAAACTATGAATATATCATGGCAGATATTTTTGACCATGCACTAGCTGCTGTTCCATTTTTTGATTTAGAAGTCTTTGAGTATCCAACCAAGTTTATGGATGTTACCTAATTGCTACTCCTCTCCTGCTAACCTGTCTTTAACATACTCTACCCTCGTTTTTCCATGTGGTTTTGATTTACCATCATCTCCAAGATTAACCATTATGATATTATCGACCGTTAATATGGTTTCTCTGGTCATTTTATTTCGTACTTCACATTTTAAAGTTAAAGATGTTTTTCCAAAGTTTACAACTTCAATACCAATTTCAACAATATCTCCTTGATTAGCTGATGCCATAAAGTTTATTTCAGAAATATACTTGGTAACAATTTTAGAATTCTCTAATTGAATTGTTGTATAAAGCGCAGCTTCTTCATCAATCCATGCCAGAAGCTGACCTCCAAATAAGGTCTGATTAGGATTTAAATCTTCGGGTTTTACCCATTTTCGTGTGTGGAATCTCATTGTTGTCTTGTTGTTTAGTTGAATTTAAAAAAGCGTGTCATTATCTTCATTTGGAATTTTAAGAGTGTAACCCAATTCTGAATTGAGTTTCTTTATAAAATAGGCAGATAATAAAGGAGATTCTTTTTCAATGTTTTGATGAATAAAAAAATCAATTTCCTTTATGCCTTGCTGTTTCCACTCTTTTAACCTGATAACCCATTCATCTAATCGTGAATAATCGCTTTTATGATTAGCACCAACATAGCGTACAAAAGCTGTAGGATTGGTTAATCGCATATGCATTAAGTCACGTCTTCCTGCAGTATCGACGATAACATTTGAAATGTTGTTTGTTTCAAGCAAATCATATAACTGGTTAGAAACACGTTCATCATTATACCAATTGGTGTGGCGAAACTCTATGGCTAATGCGATGTCTTTTGGCCAACTCTCAACAAAGTGAACTACTCTGTCAAAATCTTTAGGCGCAAAATTTGAATGCATTTGTAAGAAAATGGTTCCGAGTTTTTCTTTAAGATGTATGGCATTTGACAGGTAATGATCTACAACAGCACTGACTTCGTTTAAGCGTTTCCAATGACTGATTTCTTGATTCAGTTTCGGAAAAAACTTAAAGCCTTCAGGTGTTTTATGATACCAGGTAGTAAACTGTTCTGCAGGAAAAATTCGGTAAAATGTTGCATTCAATTCTATTGAATTAAACTGATGCGAATAATAGCTCAATTCATCCTTAGTGCCTCGTGGATAAAACCCTTTAAGATCTGCTTTATTCCATTTGGCGCATCCAACATAAATTTCAGGAATATTATCATCTTTAACCTTATCTAAAACTCGTGCTGTATCAATGTGGTCTTGAGGTAAACTTAAATCTAAATTTTCGGGATTATCAACACTTCCAAATTTCATAATCTACTTTTTATCAAATATAATTGTTTGTGATTTTAAATGGAACACATTGATATTATAATATTCTATATCTTGATGTGTATTGCGTATTTGTTAATAACACAGTTAACAAGATATAGGAGACTCATCATATAAGGCAATCATAATTTTTATTTTTAATTAAAATTAAAGCCATGAATGATCGATCTACAAATTTAAAATCTATCAGACCTATTATTGCTTCAGCTCGAGTCAGCGACAATATGTCTGATGATGAATGCTTTCAAAATGCAACCTTGCGTCCGATTATAAAAATGCAAAATCACTTGCTGGTTGTTGTGTTTAGAAATTATATTTCTAAACGAAAAAATGTGTTTTACGATTTGTCCTTGCCTAAGCAATTAGCTTATATAGAGAACGCTATCAATAAGGATATGAAATTCAGAAATTCTGTAAAGGGAATGATTATAGGGCAATTTACTGTGGAAGAATATCAGCTTTATATTCAAAACTCTTCAGCTTTAAACAAACGAATGATGACTATTGTTAAAGAACGTTTGATTAGTAATATTCAGTTGTTTGTTCAACCACTAGCTGAGGCTATATGAACACGATTAAAACCAAGTTACATGAGGTATGCTTATCTCATGTGAATAAGCGTATTTCTAGTTATAAAGATAAAATTGAAACGATTAAAGACGCTATAGAAAGTAATGATAAAAGTTCAGACGAGGATGATGATTCTGGTCATGGGAAACTGCTTAATGATTTAGAGAAAAATGCTCAATATTTAAGTGACGCTTCAAAAATGATGGATGTGATTAAACTCATCAATCCAAAAACCATTCATCCAAATATCGTTTTAGGGAGTTTGGTAAAAACAGATTCTTCTAACTTTTATATTGCAGTAAGTATCGGAAAAGTAGCAATCGATGAGGAGTCTTATTTTATCATTTCAAAATCCTCACCAATTGGCCAATTACTACTTAATAAAACTGTTGGTGATGAGATTGTTTTTAATGACAGCAGATATAAAATTCTGGAGGTTAAATGATCGATTCACCATTAAGATTGGTTGTTAAAACATCACTCATATAATCAAAGAAAGGTCGAACGGCTTTAAATGAAGCATTAACATCTTCTAAAAAGGTATCACTTACCACTTCTTTGTCAGTGTATTTTTTAGTGAAAATATATTGTTTTTTTCTAATAAGGTCAATAGCTGGATGCTCTTTATCAAAATCTCTGGGAGCAGTTTTTAACTCATCTCCAACAAAATCTCCCCAAACAGATTTAAATGGTTTAGCATTTATAATCGCTCTAATCTCTTGATCGTCTTGCTCAAATTCGCGTCTGATTCTCAATAAATCCTCTTTATTAGGTTCCCAGAATCCTGCTGCTATAAATGATTCGTCATCAGGTTGAACATGTAAATAGTAACCACCTCTTAATTCGGGTTTTTTTCTGCTAAAAGCCCCTCCAAAATGAGTTTTATAAGGCAACTTATTTTTTGAAAACCGAACATCTCTATAAATTCTGAATAATTTGAAACCATCAACAACATCATGCTTATTTAAGGCTTCATAAATGTATTTATAAGCTGCTTTAGCTTTAGCTTCTAGGTTTTTGAATTCCTTTTTGTGTGCGTTGAACCAGTCTCTGTCATTATTTTTTTCTAATTGTTTAAAAAAGTCAAGAATATCATTTGAAAGTTTTGGAGTAGCCATTGTGGTGATTTTATGTTTAAAAGTACAAAAAAAGTCCCGATAGTGATATCGAGACTTTAGTATAAACAACAGACTTATTTTTAAAACTTGGTATCTGTTTTAAATTCTTTATTGACAAGCATTTCTAAATCTGAATTATAATACTCAACGACAAAGTTGCCATCATTGTTAAAATATCCAACTCCAGAATAATTGTTCATATTAAGAATATAATATTGATTGTTTGTTGATCGTGCTGCAAATCCAATAGTATTGTTTTGAGCATCACTCATCGTAAATCCTTTTTTATTAGATGTAAATAAATATTTTCCATCCTCATTGGTGTAGTATTCAATTTTATCAGTTGAATCGTAAAAAGGATCATTGTCATTATCTACACTTACAGTTTTTGTAACTTTAACCTTTGGAAATACTCTATCATTGTTGATCGTACTATTCTTTTCAGCTTTAGTTTTTACCTGTTGCTCCTTTGTGGTAGTTACTTTAACTTTGTTTTCAACGACTTCTCCGTCTTTTTTAACTTTTATTGTTTTCGTTTTTGTTTCCTCTACCTTGTCAACTGGTTTATTTTGAGCGTAAGCTCCAGTCACCATTAGTAAAGAAAATGCATAAATTAAATTTTTCATTTTGTTTGTTATTAATGGTTCTACGTGTATTAATTAGACTTTCTAATTAATAATAATTGTCATTACCTGATTCTTCTTTTATTTTTTCAACTACAACTTCAACGATTCATCAGGTGTTTTCTATTCTCTTCAGCCTGTAAATACAAGACTTAGAGTTATTAGAGTCATGAAAGTTTTAGTTGTCATCAATAGCATCTTCAACATCGTCTGCTGCATCTTCCATAGCATCTCCCGTATCTTCGACAGCTTCTTCAACTTTTTCTCCAGTAGATTTTTCTTCTCTACAGCTTGTTGTTAGTATACTTAAACTAAACAGCGCGATAAATAAATATGTTAATTTTTTCATTTTAAATTAGTTTTAGATTAATGTGAGTTTTAGATTTTTTAGTTTACTTCTTTACAAGTCCTTTCAGTAAGGATAATACAAAAAGTACTATAAAAATGTAGAAGAATATTTTAGCTATTCCTGCTGATGCTCCAGCAATTCCGCCAAATCCTAAGATTGCAGCAATGATTGCTATGATAATAAATGTGATTGTCCAACGTAACATAATTTTGTGTTTTTAATGGTTTATATAATTGAGTGTCTGACTTTCAGAACTCTTAAGTTAGGCTATTAGTGTATTACCCTATGCCACATGACATAAGAGACTAAAGCAGTTCACTTAGTAATTTAGTTATTTGAGTAGGCTTCTTTTAATTCTGGAGCATGTATATTTAACTTATTGTCAAATTGTAAAGTTCTGATTGGGAATGGAATATTAATTCCTTCTTTATCATATGCTTTTTTAATTTCAATAATAGCTCTGGTTTTTGCTTTAAGTTTTTCAAGCATGTTTTCAGCATCAATCCAAAATCTACATAAATAATTTATAGAGCTACCTCCAAATTCAGTGTAATAAAATTCTACATCTTCTGCACTTTCAACCTGATCAAAAGTATTAGCAATGGTTGTTTTGGTTAGTTTTTCAACTAATTCTAAATCTGATTCATAACCAACACCACATTCTAAAAACACTCTCATTTTAGTGGTTAAAGAATAGTTTTTAATTGGATTTTCTAAGATCATTTTGTTAGGAACGACAACAATATTGTTATCTGCTTCTTTTAAAATAAAGGTATTCAGATTAATGTCCATAACTTCACCTGAATAGCCATTGGTTTCCACCCAGTTTCCTATTCTGATTCTGTTTCTGAATGATAACACAATTCCAGATACGGTATTTGATAGCGTTCCTTGCAAAGCAAGACCTACAACTAAACCAATAACTCCTGCACCTGCAAGAAGCGAGGTTAATGCCTGACTTAAATTAAGAATTCCTAAGGCCAGAAATAAACCAATTAATACTGTAATTACTGAAGCTATTCTAGAAACTACCAAGCTTATAGATTTTTGTTCGACACGTTTACTGACTAGTTTTTCAACGAATCTGCTCACGTATCTGGCTACGAAAAATGCAGTAGCAAAAACTAATATTGCTAAGATTAAATTTGGTAAGTTTTCTATAATGGCATTAAACCAACCTAAAAGTTTTTCTTTTAAATTACCGAATGCTGTATTTAATTGTTCTTTCATTGTTTTATCTAATTTGTAAGTCGTTGTTTGGAGTTCGTTAATATCTATCATACCAACACTACAAATATCGTTATACTGGTTTGATAGACTTTGCTTATATGATTATTATGTTAACTCTAATAAGCATTGAAGTCGTTGTTTAGGTTATGATTCAATGACGTCAACCTTCAGTTTGTCAGATGTGTTTTTAGTCCATGCATTTAGCATCCAACTCGATTTTTCCATCTCTCTAATATAAGCGCCAATTAAGTCTATGGTACCTTCATCTGAAGCACTTTCGGCTTTTTCAATAACAGTACTCATTTGTTTAAGCAGGATTTTGTGGTCATTAAGAATTTCTAGAACCATATCTCTATCAGATTTTAAAGGAGACACTTCTTTTACTTCTGAAATTTCTAAATAGTCACTCAATTTACTCATTGGATGATGCCTCAAGGTCAGTACACGTTCAGCGATTTCATCTATTTTAGTTCGTGCATCGGTATACAATTCTTCAAATTTATTGTGTAAATCGAAAAAGTTTTCTCCCAGTATATTCCAATGGAAACTTCTTAATTTTTGGTAATATACATGGTAGTTTGCCGATAGTGTGTTTAACTCTACTACGACAGGTATTAAATTTTCATCTTTCATATTCAAATAGCTCATAATGTGCATTTTTAGTGTTAATATTTTAATGTTAATAAATAATTACACTATATAAACTATGGGATATTTGAGCGTTGTCAAGCGGTTTAACGACCTTTAACGGAATTAAGATTTATTTAACATAAATTATGTTAAAGCCACTTCTTCTTTCTAAAATAAATTAACATTAAAATGAAAAGAACAAACATAATACCAAGTAAAATGAAGTATCCGTTTTCAGCTTGGAGTTCTGGCATATAGGAAAAATTCATACCATATATGCCTGCAATAAAGGTCAGCGGAATAAAAATAGTAGCTATAATGGTTAGTACTTTCATGACTTCATTCATTTTGTTGCTAATGATAGTCATGTACATATCCATTAAACTCCAGACCATTTCACGATATAAATCGATAGATTCATTAACTTGTATGATATGGTCGTACAAATCTCTGATATAACTTAGAGATTTTTCATTAATAATTTTGTTGTCTGATTTTTCGAGTCGATTAATAACTTCTCTTAGAGGAAAAATGGAGCGTCTTATTTTTAAGACCTCTTGTTTTAATTGCTGGATTTGGTTTGGTGTTTTATCATTATCTGTTTGAGATTCAAAAATACTAGCTTCTAAATCTTCAATTTTATCACCTACAGCTTCAATAACAGTAAAATAGTTATCTACTATAGCATCTAATATGGCATACATTAAATAATCTGCTCCTTGAGAACGTATTCGACCTTTAGCAGCTTCAATACGATCTCTAAGGTCGTTAAATACATCTCCATCAGCCTCTTGAAAAGTCAGTACATAATCTGAACCCACAACCATGCTTAAATGCTCATAATGTAGTTCTTCATTATCCTTAAAATAGAGCATTTTAAATACGATAAAAATATAGTTTTGAAACTCTTCCAGCTTTGGTCTCTGACTCGTATTTACAATATCTTCTAAGGTTAAAGGGTGTAAATTGTAATGCGTTCCAAGCTTTTCAATATCTTGTATGTTGTTGAGTCCGTTTATATTAATCCATGTTACCTGTTCGTTTCCTTCAAAATTGAAACCATCTTCAACATCATTGCAATCAATTTTAGTAAACGTCTGATTGGAGTAATTAATAATATCAATTACAGTCTCTAAAGAAACCTTTTTGCCTTTATAAGCCATTGTTCCCGGAGGCAAATTTGTAGCTTTATATGCTCTTTTTTTCTTTTTGACTTTCATCGAGTGCGTTGTTGATTAACCTATGGTTAAATATATAAAATCTTTTTTGGTATAACATTAGTCAATTAATTAATAACTTTTAGCTATCAATAAAGCTGTTTTATGAGTCTGAATTGTTTTAATTTTGTTAAATTAAACGAAGGCTTGCATATTGATTTTATTTTCACTAATATGCAAATTGAATCCTTCATAAAATATAATTCATGGGAAGACCTCCAACTAAACCTATAAAATTCAGAGACGGATTTTATATCGAAATAAGAAACAAAGGAAAAAATACTGGTATTAAATTACATAGAGATACTAAAGAACAAATGTTAAGAACCATCAAAGAGTACGAGCAAACTAAAGACGTACTTATTCTTGGGGAATCTAAAAATGGAAAATGGGTAAATAAGACTCCTGTTTTACATGTTGTAGAAGATTAAAGACCTGTTTTTTTATAAGTTATGCCTTTCTTGAGTTTGTGAAATTCACAAACTCAAGAAAGGTTTTTTTATGATTTAATATTTATTTTCATAAATTGTTGCCAATAACCAACTAAAATTTAAATATTATGACTGATTATTCAAACACGAAACCAACTGTTTGGTTTTGGATTATTGCCGTTGTTGCCCTAATCTGGAACGCTATGGGAGTTATGGCTTATCTTTTTCAAGCTTTCATTACTGATGAAGCTATTGCAGCACTTCCAGAAGAACAACAAGCCGAATTTTTAATGGAACATCCTGCTTGGTTTACAGCTGCATTTGCTTTGGCTGTTTTTTGTGGTGCTTTAGGCTGTTTAGCGCTTTTAATAAGAAAAAAATGGGCTTTTATATTATTTGTAATTTCATTTATTGCAGCGACCATACAGCAAGTATATTTAATGACCACTGTTGAAGGTGTAAACCCAGTGATGCCAATAATGATTATTGTAGTTTGCGCATTCTTAGTCTGGTTTTCAAAGATGGCTACCGCTAAAGGATGGCTTAGATAAACTATTAATTACCAAGCAAAATATTCTAAAAGGTATTAGTTAAACACTGATGCCTTTTTTATTTCAATTTATATCTTAGATTTGTTAGTACTAACTAAGACTTCAACTTCAACTATGATTATTTCTACTCTTGATTGGATAATTATCATTTTCTTTCTCATCCTATTCGCAGGCATTGGTATTTATGTATCTAAACAGGCTGGTAAAAATTCAAAGGCATTTTTTCTGTCGGGACGAAACATGCCTTGGTGGTTGCTTGGTGTTAGTATGGTAGCAACAACTTTTGCTGCAGACACGCCTGGATTAGTAACACAACTCGTTAGACAAAATGGAGTTTCTGGAAACTGGGTTTGGTGGGCAATGTTGTTAACTGGAATGCTTACTGTATTTTTTTACGCAAAACTATGGCGTAAAAGTGAAATTACTACAGATTTAGAATTTTATGAATTACGCTACAGTGGAAAAATCGCAGGTTATTTAAGAGGTTTCAGAGCTATTTATTTAGGAGTTATTTTTAATGTTATTACTATGGCTGGTGTTTGTTTAGCTGGTGCCAAAATAGCAAATATTCTCTTAGGAATTTCCCAAGGTGAAATGCTTCTCTACTCTTCTATTATTGTAGTTATTTATTCGGCTTTTGGAGGATTAAAAGGGGTTTTAATTACTGATTTTATTCAGTTTATTATAGCAATGGTTGGAAGTGTTTGGGCTACTATTTATATTGTAAACTTGCCAGAAATTGGCGGAACATCAAATTTATTAGCGCATGTGAATGTTAGTGATAAGCTAGCTTTTTTTCCTGACTTTAATAATACTGAAGCATTAGTGACCATGCTCATCATTCCATTGGCTGTGCAGTGGTGGAGCACCTGGTATCCAGGAGCAGAACCTGGAGGTGGTGGTTATATTGCGCAACGTATGCTTGCTGCAAAAGATGAGAAACACGCTACTTGGGCGACACTTTTTTTTAATGTAGCACATTATGCTATTCGTCCGTGGCCATGGATTATAGTAGGACTGGCATCGTTAATTGTATTTCCAAACTTAGAAAGTATAAATCAAACATTCCCTGGCTTATCTGCTTCAATGCAAGGTGAAGATGTTGCATATGCAGCAATGATGACCTATTTGCCTTCTGGTTTGATAGGAATCGTTTTATTATCACTAATTGCTGCTTTTATGAGCACGATTTCAACACAGTTAAATTGGGGAAGCTCATATATTGTGAATGATTTTTATAAACGGTTCTTAAACCCGAATGCTACTGATAAAGATGAAGTGTTGGTTGGACGTGTTTCCACTGTGGCACTTATGATTTGTGCTGCATTATTTTCGTTCTTTTTACAATCGGCTGGAGAAGTTCTTAATTTGCTATTGCAAATTGGAGCAGGAACAGGTTTGTTATTTATTTTAAGATGGTTTTGGAGTAGAATTAATCCTTACAGTGAAATTGCTGCTATGGTTATTTCTTTTGTGATTGCTGTCTTCTTTTTTATCAATGGAAAATTAGAAACTCCTATGGTAACTATTGCTGGCCATTGGCAATTGGTGTTTGGTGTGGTAATTACTACAATAGGATGGTTAATTGTGACTTTAATGACAAAACCTGCTAACGATGATACCTTACAATCCTTTAATGCTTTAATCTTTGGAAAACATTCTAAATTTAAAGGTTTCGGAATGAAAATTCTAGGTTTCTTTAGTGGAGTTATTGGCGTGTATTGTACTCTTTTTGCAATTGGAAACTTTATCTACGGAAAAACAGCATTGGCTTTCGGATTGTTAGCAATAACTGTTATTTGTGCTCTTGTAATTATTAAATCGTTTAAAGCAGAATCTAAATAGCCTTAATTAGCAACTCTGCTGTAGCTGGATTTGTGGCCAAAGGAACATCATGGACATCACAAATACGAAGAAGCATTAATACGTCTGGCTCGTGAGGATGTTTTTCGAGTGGATCTCTAAAAAACAAGACCATATCACACTTACCTTCAGCAACTCTAGCTGCTATTTGTGCATCACCTCCTAAAGGTCCAGATAGCAAACACTGCACTTCAAAACCAGCTTTTATTGCTTTTTCACCAGTAGTCCCAGTAGACACAAGGCTGATACTTTTTTGCTGCAAAAGTGATCTGTGTTCATTTAGAAACTGAATCATTTCAACTTTTTTTCCATCGTGAGCTATGATAGCAATCTCCATAATTTATAATTGTTTGATGTGATAACTTACTAAACCTTCAATTGGACGTCTTTCAAAGTTACCAACTGTAAATCCTAATTCGTTAGCGACTTCATGTATTTCTTCTTTTGCGAAGAAAGCAATAGATCCTGCAAAGTGAACAGGAACCGTTTTTAATTCGTCTCTATATTGAAAAATCATGTTCTTGGCAAAGAGACGAAATCCTTTTTTAATTAATTCAATGACGTATTCAGAATCTTTATTTAAAAACATAAACTCAGCAAAACTCGCCAAATAAGCATTTGGGTTTGGTTGTTTATACAGGTTGTATTTAATGTAATCGGCTTCCGTGTTATACTTATGTTCAAAAGCCATTTTAATGTCTTCTGGCATGTGATTAAAGTAGTAATCTTTAATTAATTCTTTTCCGTAGTAATTTCCAGAGGCTTCATCCATTAAGGTATATCCTAATGATACGACCCGTTGATGCAATTTTTTACCATCAAAATAACTGCAATTAGAACCTGTTCCCATGATGCAAACAACAGCAGGTTCACTACTATGATTAATAGTAGCTCTAACTGCAGCCATTGTATCTTCCTGAACATCAATAACAGCATTTTTGAAAATGGATTCTAAAATATTACGAAGCATTAGCTTGGGTTTGGTTGTGCCACAGCCTGCACCATAAAAAAAGATATGAGTTACTTGATCTTTAATCTGCATTAACTCATCACTGTTTTTAATAATTTTTTTTAGCTTTTTCTCTTTTAAAATGGCTGGATTAAGTCCTTTAGTGCGTATTTTTTCATGAATTTGATTTCCGTTTTTATCAATCACAATCCAATCACACTTTGTAGAACCGCTATCTGTTATTAAAATCATAAAGATGAGTTTAAAAATAAATCCGTAGCATATGACACTGATAACTTCAATAGCTACGGATGTAATGATAATACAAATTATAGAGTGTTAACCTTTTTTGCTAAGTCAACTAATTTATTAGAATAACCAAATTCATTATCGTACCAAGATACCAATTTAAAGAATTTTGAATTTAATTCAATTGATGCATCAGCATCAAAAACACTGGTTCTTTCTTCACTTACAAAATCTTGAGACACCACGGCATCCTCAGTGTATCCCAATACACCTGCCATTGATCCATTTGCTACATTTTTAATTGCTGTTTTAATAGCTTCTAAAGATGTTTCTGTTTTGGTTCTAACCGTTAAATCAACAACAGAAACATCTACAGTTGGTACTCTAAAAGCCATCCCTGTTAATTTTCCATCTAATTCAGGAATGACTTTACCTACAGCTTTGGCAGCACCTGTTGATGTTGGAATGATATTATTTAAGGCACTACGTCCTAAACGATAATTTTTACGAGAAGGAGAGTCTACGGTATATTGTGAAGATGTTGCAGCGTGAATGGTTGTCATTAAAGCTTCTTCAATACCAAAATTGTCTTCAATTACTTTAGCCAGTGGAGCTAAACAATTAGTTGTACATGAAGCGTTAGATACGATTGTGTCTTGAGCTGTTAATTTATCATCGTTTACACCCATTACAAACATTGGAGCATCTTTACTAGGTGCTGATATGACCACTTTTTTTGCGCCACCATCAATATGATACTGGGCAGTTTCTAGAGTAGTAAATATACCTGTACAATCGGCTACAACTTCGACACCAGCTTCATCCCATTTTAGATTTTTAGGGTCTTTTTCAGCAGTAACTCTAATTGTTTTTCCGTCAACGATTAGATTACCATTTTTAACTTCAACCTTTCCATCGAATCTTCCGTGAACAGAGTCATATTTTAATAAGTATGCCAAATGCTCTACATCTAACAAATCGTTTATAGCAACCACCTCTACATCATTACGTTTTACAGTGGTTCTAAATACGATTCTGCCAATTCTACCAAATCCGTTTATTCCTAATTTCATTTTTTTAGTTTTCTATGTTAATATTAGTATATAGCCATTACTTATATAGACATGATATCTGATACTCGTAATAGTTCTAAATTTATTTTTGATTTTCCTTTTACAGCTTGATCAAAAGGAGTTAATGTCATCACATCATTTTTTAATCCAACCATACAATTTGTTTCTCCTGTAATTAAACTTTCGACAGCTTTTACTCCCATTCTGCTTGCCAGTACACGATCAAAACACGATGGAGAACCACCACGTTGCATGTGTCCTAGAACAGATACTCGTACTTCATATTCTGTCATGTTTTCTTCAACATAATCTTTGAGTTCGAACACATTTTTACCAATTTTATCACCTTCAGCGACAACCACAATACTCGATGATTTTCCAGATTGCTTGCTGCGTCTCAACGATTCTAAAAGACGATCCAGTCCTAGGTCTTCTTCAGGAATTAATATTTCTTCAGCTCCTGCTCCTACTCCTACATTTAAGGCAATGTGTCCAGCATCTCTTCCCATAACTTCTATGAAAAATAGGCGGTTATGAGAACTTGCAGTATCGCGAATTTTATCAATAACTTCGACCACTGTATTTAAGGCAGTATCGTAACCTAAAGTATGGGTCGTTCCGAAAATATCGTTATCAATGGTTCCAGGAATTCCCATAACAGGCATGCCATATTCCTGATTAAAAATCATAGCACCTGTAAAACTACCATCTCCACCTATAATTACAAGGGCATCAACACCAGCTTTTGAGAGTTGTTGGTATGCTTTTTTACGACCTTCGGCTGTTCTAAATTCTTTAGAGCGAGCAGATTTTAAAATGGTTCCACCTTTATTAATAATACCTTTAACACTTCTGGCATTCATAGATTTAAAATCACCTTCAATCATGCCTTCGTAACCTCTATAAATCCCTATACATTCTATATTGTGAAACGCACAAGCTCTAACAACAGAACGGATACCTGCATTCATGCCTGGCGAATCTCCACCAGAAGTCATAACTCCTATTTTTTTTATGGTATTCAACATAAAAAGTTGTATTTGTTTTAGTAAAATTAGTAAACATAAATAAGAAATGCTGTTGTATTTGAGATAATTTAACAGCACGAAAGAATTTCAAACGTTTTCGTTAATAACTCATTGTGAATTACGAAATAAAAAGAAGCTTATTTGTCTTTTTTCTCCTTTTCTGACTTCATATTTATAAAATCTGGGAGTAATTTTTCTTCTTCTTCTTTCGATTTAAGTTCTTTAAGTTTTTCTTTAGGCTTATTTTTTCCAGTGAAGATAATTTTAATCAATTCCTTAAAGGTGTCAAACTCTACATTATACGATAAACCAACACCTTGTGTGTACCCTATTTCTTCTCCAAAATTTCTAATATTATTTTCTCTGTTAAAAAACTTGGCAGTTAAGGTACCTTCTTCATTTAAAAGCACATCAATTTGTACATCTCCTGCAATAACAGTTTCACTGACGCCTCCTATTGGAACTCCAACTTTTCCGTTAACAAGTACTCTGTCGCTAATTTTAGTGCTTAATGTTAATCCGATTTCATCATTAGTTTCATATTCTGTAGTTTGCTGTCCTACCTGGTAATTGACACCAATGTTAATTTTGTCACTTCCATCATTTCCTAAAATACTATTAAATAGAGAATTTACACGATCTGAAATCGTTCCATAAGCACTTTGTCCTAAGTTAAATTCACTTGCAAAAGAACCAAATGATAAAACGTTGAGTGCCTGAAACTCTCTCGATTCTTTAGTTTCTAATCGGTATTCAAGCTCAGACCTGATGTTAGAATCTACATTTGGAAAATCGAAAGAGAAGTCTGGATCAGGTTGCTCTAATTGACCAGCCAGATTTATTTTAACTTCAACATCTATATTTCTATTGATAGGATTGTCTAATAGTACTGAAGGATTTGCTTGTGCTTTATAAATTGCTGTTAATCCGATTTGTGCTTTTAAGGGGTCGCCTTCCCAGCGAATAGATCCACCAGGAACAACAGTTAGCTTTTTTTGAACTAATCCACCATAAGCGAAATTATAAGTTCCTTCAGTGATTTGAAAATCCCCAAACATTTGAAACTTTCCGTTGGTGTTTATATCAAAGAGCA
Source organism: Psychroserpens mesophilus (assembly GCF_050617655.1). GTDB lineage: Bacteria > Bacteroidota > Bacteroidia > Flavobacteriales > Flavobacteriaceae > Psychroserpens > Psychroserpens mesophilus_A. The sequence continues at coordinate 100,696 of NZ_JBODQC010000002.1, forward strand.
AGTTACCATTACCTTTACCTTGAATTGTGCTTCCTGAGTTTTTATCAATTACAATTTCGATATCTGCATACGGATTTACATACAGGTTAAACTGCAATTGCAGACCTTTAAATACATTTTCTCTAATAACATCTCCTTTCCCTCTCATGTTCTTTTCTTCTGGTGTTAAAAAATGAATGTAAGAGTTGTCTCCATAGGTTTCTAAATCACTTAATGGAATTTTAAAAACTGTACCTTGTGCTGTATTTCCATTAAATTCTATTTTAAGAGCATCTGTTGGACCAATAATATCGGCCTGACCATCAACAAAAGCTGTTCCGTAATACAGTTCTTCCTCGTCATATTCAGTGTCTAAAACCAAAAGTCTTGATGTGTCTATTTCTAAACCTAGTTTCCAGTCTGAAAAGTTTTTATGACCTATAAATCCATTGAGTATTGCTTTTGAAAAGTATTCAGAATCTGTAATTTCTACATCTTGAAAAATAAATTTTTGGGATTCTAATTTTACACGAGAATCAAAATCAAAACTATAATCTACATTAAGATACGGAATTGTAAGTCCTGCATTATCAAGAAGAAGATCACCATTAATCTGAGGATCTTTTAAGCTACCAGTAACCTTAGCATTACCTGTAACCAAACCTCTGATATTTGTTATAATGCCTTCTCCAAACGGATTTAAAGGATCAAGTAAGAACTCATCAAAATTGACATCTAAGTTTATACTGGAGTTGCTGTCACTAACGTCAATAGTGCCTTTGGCAGCTAAAGATTTTAAGTTGTCATTTTTCAGATTTAAATCTACAATGTAATTGGTTAAGGATTCATTACCAACGACATTGGCTTTGAGTTCTCCTAACTCATATTTATTAGCTCTTAAATCACTAATAATCACATTTGAGCTTGGCATATAAACACCATCATTTTGTAGCACTTTTAATTGACCATTTACGTTTCCAGCCAGACTTAAACTATCTATTCGAGGTGTGATTTTAGTCAGATCGACATCTGTAAAATTGAGATTAAGATCTTTTGTATTGGCATCTTCAATTTTGCCATACAATTCAATTTGTTCATCAAAATGGGTCATTATGATAGTATCAATATCAAATGACACTAAACTTCGATCAAATGTAATTTTATTAGCATTATTTTTTTCTTCGTTAATGGTCCATGTATTCCCTTTAAACGTAATATCCGATTTTCGAAAACCCACAACCGACTTCTGCTCTTCGTTAATAGTATAATATAAACTAAGGTCAAAATCATCGGTGTTTTGTTTACCACCTTTAAATTCAGATTTAATGAATAAGGTATCTCTTTGGGTAACATTAATCAAACTAAAATCTGACACATTGTAAAAATTTGTTCGCAATGAATCGATCTCAATATAAGTATTGAATACAGGATTACTATTATCTACCAAAAGTGATAAATCACTGGCGAAATAATCTTTGAGTTTGATATGAGGTGATTTAAATGTGAGGTTGAAATTCTTTTCATTAGTTTCAATACGTCCTTTTATGGTTGTGTTTGGACCCAATTCTAAATCGTTGTAAAAGGCTTCAACAATTTTGTTATAAATTTTAAAATTGAATTCCACATACTGATCGGTTTCAATTTGATAAGGCGAATAATTTGCATAAATACTTCCTACAGAATTTTCTGCCAGTTTAGCGAGATCTTTAAACCTGAAGTCGCCTTTCATCGTACCTTCAATAATATCTGGAGAGTTTATTTTAAGGGTTCTTTGCGTTCCGCTAAAGGTTGATGTTACTATGAAATCTTCAAAGTAGTAATCGTCATTTTCATTAATATAGGTTGTGTTTTTAAAATTTAAAGTACCAAAAGCATCGTCAACACCAGAGCCTTTCATAGACATGGTCACGTTACCTTTAAATATGGAAATGCTATCTTTCTCAATAAAATGAAGTGCTTTCAGGTTTGCATATGCTACGTCTGCATTGAAATCAAAACTTTTAATGTCTTGTGATAAATCTGCTAACCCATTAAATTTAAATTTAAAATTTTCGTCTTTAGATTCTAAAAGACCATTAAACACCTGATTTCCAAGCTTGCCAGACACATCAATGTCCTGATAATTATAATCGTTATATTCAATTTGAAAAACTTTACCTGTAACCTGAGTGCTAAGATTTTCGACAGTAAATCCTTTTCCATTAACATCTAAATCAAAAGATGTTGTTTTAACATTAGGATCATTAAGTAACACCCCTAAATCAAAAGCGTCAAAAACTACATTTCCTATGTAATCTGCATTGTCAATATCATCAACATGAGTCATTTTCATATCAGAGATGATTATTCCTAAACTGGTATTAATCCTAAGATTAGCGTCTATGGTTGTATCTGTGATATACGATGTTCCTGTAATTCTGAAATCACCAAGTTTTGAAAATACACTTGGAATGGATTCCCCTAAAATATTAGGAAGTAAGGCTTTTAAATCGTAGTAATTTGAAGTAAGGTTATCATAACGTCCATTCATTGAAAAATCACCTTCTGCTCTACTGAATAGATTCTTGAAATTTAAGTCCCCAAAAATCTGTGTTTTACCACTTGCATTCAATTGAAGGTTGTTTGCATTCAAATCATTTAGTGTTCCAGTTAAATTGACATTGAATTTCGCTTTTTGATCAACACCAAATTCATTGTAAAATGTATTTAGGTCGTTTAAAGCCACTTCGGAATCTGTAAAATCTGCAGTAACCTGAACTTTGTCTTCAAATTCTTTAAAATCTTCCCGATTGTAATCAAAACGCAATTGACCTTTTAGTGTTGATTTTTCAGTTTTTATAATTAGGTTATTAAAATTCATATAGGTTAAGGTGTATTCAAAATCTGTCATTAAATTTTGAACATGAGCACCTCTACTATCTTTAAAAGCGAGAGTGTTTATTCGAGTTTTTACATCACTGCCATCAATAACAAAGTTTGTAGCATTTACATTTAAATCATTAAATTCTAAAACGTTTTGAGTTTCTCTGTTTTCGTCAATTAGTCTAAATGTACTGTCATATATAGAAACATCACTTGAGGATAGTAAGAATCCGCTTTTTTCAGGACGAGGATTATCTTCATCAAATCTGGCAACGAACACATCAAGATTGGTATCGTCTTCACCTTTGTAGGTTTTAATATTGAATGTTAAATCGTAAATATCAATATCGCCAAAATTAAGTTTACCATTAGAGAGATTTCTGTAGTTAAGAATAGATGTGTTTAACTCTTGAATGGCAATAAGCGTATCTTTTTTGTAATCTTCAATATAAATTTCTTTAAGTTCTACATCACCATTAAACTGGAGTCCGACTTTTCCTATATTGATATTGGTTCCAAAGTCATCATTAACCCAATTTGTGACATATTTGCCTAAAGCCGTTTGAACTGGAGGAATAGACAGTATCAGCACCAAAATGATGAATAATAACAAAATAATTGCTATTATTTTAGATAGTATTTTTAGGAATTTTTTGATACGCCTTTAAAGTTATAACTTTGACCTCAAAATTAACAATTATTGTGCCTAATTTATATTAATGAGCTCACAAAATATATATATTCTTGCTATTGAATCTTCATGCGATGATACTGCAGCTGCTGTGATGCATAACGGGAAAATTTTAAGCAATGTTGTGGCCAGTCAAAAAATACATGAAGAATATGGTGGAGTCGTTCCTGAATTAGCTTCCAGAGCTCACCAGCAAAATATTGTTCCTGTAGTTGATCAGGCACTTAAAAAAGCACATATTGATAAATCGCAATTGAATGCCATTGCGTTTACACGTGGTCCAGGACTCATGGGTTCGTTACTGGTAGGAACATCCTTTGCAAAATCATTGGCTTATGGATTAGATATTCCTTTAATTGATGTTCACCATATGCAAGCACATATTTTAGCACACTTTATTGAAGAAGCAGATTTCGTAAAGCCTTCTTTTCCGTTTTTGGCAATGACCATTTCTGGTGGACATACCCAAATTGTTAAGGTATCCTCTTATTTTGATATGGATGTTATTGGTGAAACTATTGATGATGCAGTTGGAGAGGCTTTTGATAAAAGCGGAAAGATTCTAGGTTTAGGATATCCAGCAGGACCAGAAATTGACAGACGAGCGCAACTTGGCAACCCAAAGGCATTTCAGTTTACTAAACCAAAAGTTGATGGACTTAACTTTAGTTTTTCGGGATTAAAAACTGCTATTTTATACTTTATTCAGAAAAAAGTCAAAGCAAATCCCAATTTTATAGCAGAGAACTTGAATGATATTTGTGCGTCTATTCAATATACGATTATAGGCATCTTAATTGATAAACTAAAGCTGGCATCAAAACAAACTGGGATTCATCATATTGCTATTGGTGGAGGTGTTTCGGCAAATTCTGGGATACGTCAAGCCTTAAAAAATGGAGAACAGAAATTTGGTTGGACGACTTACATTCCGAAGTTTGAATACACAACAGATAATGCCGCGATGATTGCTATTGTTGGATATCTTAAATTTTTAGAAGGTAATTATGCTGAACAAAATGTGATGGCTTCTGCCAGATTGAAGATATAGGAATTGTTATTCAAATGCTACCGAATTTAAAATCAATCCCGAAGCAGGAGCAATAAAATCCATCACTTCTGAACTTTCAGGTTTTAGCGAGTTTTCAATATAGTTTAAACTCACCTCTCCTCTACCTAGTTTAATAAGTGTTCCCATCATTAAACGAATCTGGTTTCTGCCAAAGCCTTTTCCTTTTACAATAAGTGTGTAGGTGTTCTTCGGAAAGAAATTTGCTGTAAATAACGTGTTTTCAATCAGTTTGCAGCTGTCAACCGTTCTTACATATAAGCCTTGATCTGTCGCTCTGAAACAGTAAGGTTTGAAATTATGCTCACCTTCAAACAGTTGCGCACCTCTTTTCATAAGTTCGATATCTAAATCGTCGAGAATAGTTGTCATTAAAGGAGCACAAAACGGATGGCATTTTTGTCCGAATGTAAACAAATACACATATTCTTTAATTTTAGAATGCTGAATGATATTAAACTCAGCATCAATTTCTTTAATGTCTAAAGCTCTTATGTCCTGAGGAAGATTGTGATTAAACAATTCTAAAAATGCAGTTTCATCTTCAATTTTCTCATAAACAAACAACTCAAAAGCAGATTCATTAGCTGAAACCATCGCGTCTGTTCGTCCAGAACCAAGCGTTTTAAATTGTTTTCCATCGAGAATAAAATTAAGCGTTCTGTCAATCATGAAATGTATGGTTTTCAATTTTGGCTGTTTTTGCCAACCATGAAATCGATACCCTAAGTATTGGATCTTAACTAAATAATAAAATCGTTTCTTGAACATATGAGCAATAACGCCATTTTATGAGTTTTTACAAAATTTTTGAATGCATACTTATTGGTAGTCTTAGATTGATGTTTTACTTTTAAGCATAAAATTTTTCAGTGCATAAACAATACCCATTTGACCCTTCTTTAAAACACCACCTGCTCATTGCATTAGGGTTATTCGTTTGGATTTTTGTGTTTTTATATTTTACAGAACCTTTAGATGTCAATGAGTTTGCTAACACTGAAAAACTCATTTACTTACCAATTTACGGATGTATTGGAGCATTATTATATATGAGTGTGTTTCCGTTTCAAATGTGGTTGTATAACAAACATAAATCAGTATGGAAACTGTCAAACGAACTCATACTCTTAGGTTTATTTATTCTTATTTCTATTATTACCTTACGCCTTTTTTACTTACATTTTATTGTAGATTGGCATCCTAATGCATATGATTTCTGGTATCATTTTAAATCGATTATGCTTCCTGCCATCTTTACTATATTACCAATTATTGTGATTGGTCGTTTTGCTTTCGGAAAGTATAAAGAGAAAAAATTGGAAGCCCAAAAAATAGAAATTCAAGGTGAAGGTCAATATGAGGGTTTAAGACTTCAGCTGGATGAATTGATATGTATTCAATCGTCTGATAATTATATTGAAGTGTTTTATTTAAATGGAGCGCTTTTGAAGAAAACTCTCATTAGAAATAAATTATCTGTTATTGAAGATTCGTTTCCCGAAGTATTAAGAACACATCGCAGTTTTATCATCAACCCTTTTCATTTTCAATCCTGGAAAACTGAAAAAGGAAAACATTTTTTATACTTATCTCACAACATTGAAGTTCCAATTTCTAAAACGTACTTAGACCTTGTAAAAAAGACTTTAAATTTCACCACAGACTAAGGTCATTTCACCCCAAACGCCTATTATTATTGAGTTTTATATGATTTCTGAAATATATTTGCTTCAGAAAGTTTAATCACATAAAACCATTTAATCATGAAAAATTTAACAACACTTAGTCTTATTGTACTGTTTACTGTAACCTCAGTTTTTTCGCAATCTCAGACTTGCGATTGTAAAGCGGATTTAGATTTTTTAGTTGAAAAAATAAAAAAGATGCCATCTTACAAAAAGCAAATCAAAGGTGAAATATCTAATCAATTTGAACAGACATATACTGCGCTTTCAGCAAAAATGCAACACCCTGTTTTAATTGAAGACTGCTATAAAATGTTATTAGAGCAAATGTCTTTTGTCAACGATGGACATGCTTCTATCAGTTTTAATAGTGTTTTTTTATCTGAAGAAGACGCAAAAAACCAACATGCGTTAACAAAGTTTAAAGCTTCAGATCTATTTAAAAACCATCCAAGAACCAATCGTAATCTTTCAGAACTAAAAGAAGAATTATCTAAAAAACCATTAGAAGATTTAGAAGGGATTTATGATTACTATGTAGACAGACAAAAAATTGGGATGTATTATGCTGACAACCAAAAAGATGTAATAGGTGTTGTTTTAGAAAGCAGTTTAAGTCAATGGGAGCCTGGAGAAATTAGATTTTATGCAACTCACATCAACGGAAATAAATATAATGTGTATTACTATGATGGTATCACAAGAACTCCAGGTCAGGTCAAAAGTTTTTCTTTTGAAAATGGCAGATTATGGTCTTATAAAAAAGTTGGCAATACTAATAATTATGAGTTTCGTGAAGATGGTGAACCTGAGTTAGATTTCAAACAAATTAATGAGCATACACAGTATCTGTATTTTGGAAATTTTAGCAACAGAAAGAAGAGTGCTCATCAAAAATTCTATAACGATGTGAAGCAAAAACTAACTGCTCAACATATTATCGTAGATCTTAGAAGTAATAGTGGTGGAAATAAAAAATTCTCAGATCGCTTTTTAAAACTGTTAAAAAACAAACATGTTTACGTATTAACTAATTGCTATACAGGAAGTAATGGTGAGCAATTTACAGTTAAACTTAAGGGCTTGAAGAATGGAACACATTTGGGTCAAACGACATTTGGCATCATCGCTTATGGTACGAATTATGGAAGAAGTTATGATACACCTTCTCGTCATTTTAGAATGTTGCCAACAGATATGGATTTTCATGAATTTTATGAGTATGAAGGAAAAGGCGTCTCACCTGAAATAGCATTAGATTTTAATAGAGATTGGATTGAACAAACTTTAGAAATTATTGAAAGTAATACTCACCAATAAAATAAACGCTATGTGGTTCTAATGCACAATTGATTAAACTTTCTACATTAGATAAAAACAGTCGCTAGTTTGATGTTAGCGACTGTTTTAATGATTAACTTATAGGAACACTTATCGTATGACTAGTTTTTGAGTTTTAACGGTATTTCCATCTGTAACTTTCACAATATAAACTCCAGCACTAATACCATTTACATTAATTGAATTGACCGTATTTGAAACGTTTAAAATTTTATTGAAAACAATTCTACCTTGCATATCGTAAAGTGTTGCACTACTGTTAGTAGTTAACTGACCTTTTATAATCAATTCTTTGGTTGAGTTGTTAGAGTAAATCAATATATGTTCTAATTCTGAAACTAAGGATGACAATGTTTCCGAAGAATACCTTAAAAAGAATCGACCTGTACCAGTAAGATCACTTGAAGGAGTAAAAGAATAATCTGAAGTATTTAATAAGGTAAGGGTGTTTTCCTGCGTATCTTCTAAATAAATATTGACATTTGAAGGCACAGATGACGTATCGTCAAGCGTTATGGTTAATGAGCCTTCTGCTAATGCTTTTATACCTAATGGAATTACAACATCATTGAAGTCATTATATGGCAAAGATTGAATAGCAATATCCAGACCTTCATTGTCTTCTACCAGATTAGTGAAAATTGAAAATTCTCCAGCGATACCTTGGTAAGAGCCAGCATCATATCCATCATCTAAACCTCTGGTAGTACCCTCAATAAAATAAATTTGAGTAGTTGCATGATGATCTGAACTTATCAACCTGATCTTACTTAATGCAACATTGATATTATTAGCAGAACGTCCTAATATAAAATCATCATCGCTACCTGTTCGTCTCATAGCAGTAGTAAAATCGATTAATCCACCTGTTGCTTTTGCTTTTACAAAGAAAGCCTGTCCAGGAGCAATTAATTCGGTTACTGAATTATCAAGAATAGTGGCTTGATTCCAAACGGTCCATCCATTTGAAGCATCACCATCATAGCCGTAGATTGCTTGATAAGCACTTGCTGAATCAAATTGAGACTGATTTGTGGCAAAGAAGGTGCTGAAGTCAATATAACTGGCATATGGGTTGCCAATTAGGTTCCAGGCATTACCAGCAGCTGCATCAGAAATCGGAATATCTAATACATCTGAACTCAAAACAGTTCCTGAGAATGTCAATGTACTACCATCTGTTGTGGCAGTCCTGTATCCTGTTCCTGAAGTAATTTGTGTTGCAGCGTTTGCTAATGCATCATAGTTTTGATATGCTCCAGTAATGGTGTTATAAGCAGCAAAAGCTCTTAATGTTCCTGATGCTGGTAAATTCGAATTTACAGCATCAAAAGCACTAAAAATCTGTCCGGAAAGAGGAGCAGAAATTAAATCGTTGGTGCCCACAGGTCCTGTAGAAGATACATATCTGTTATAATTTACGTTACCAATGAGTGTCCCATTTAGAATCAGACTTGAAAATTGTTGCGAGGTAGAATTCAGGTTCACAGTGGTGGTTGTCATAGTGACTCCAGAATTAACAGTTACTGAAGCACCTCCTTCTACTGATAGCGTGTTGCAATCTGTATTGGCAGTGATGTTGATATTACCAGCTACAACTTCAATATGATCAACAGCACCTGAAACTCCAGTAGGATCATGTGGGAACCATCCGTTATTATAGGTGTAAGTTATAGGTCCAGCTGAAGGATGAACGTAAATAGCATAATCTTCAGATTGACCATAAGCTAATGTATTAAAACAAGGTTGGTTATCAATACTACTTAATCCATAACCAGTACTTAATTCAGTGATTAATCGAATTCGAATATAATCTCCATAAGGTATAACCGTAGGATAAGTCAAATCAATTGGAACTATTGTATTTGCTGCTATATTATCAGAATAGTATTGTTTTTCAGCATCATCATTAAAGTCACCATCATCATTCCAATCAATCCAAACTCCTAGCTGTTGAACATTAGTAGTAAACATTGTAACATTTAATGTATGTGTTACAGAGGCATCAATTTCAAAGAAATTAGAACAATTTCCTGAATCATCAATATTTCCACCATCTGAAAATGATGAGAAAGAACTAAACGAATTCCCATTTAATTCAACATTTATTATTCCTGCATAATGATTATTAATAGTCGTTGCTGTATTTATTGAACATGCAGTAACTGGAGCAGCGTAAGTTATGTCTAATGGTTGAGATGCATTAGAATTAACTATAGATGTTCCTTCCATAGCAGCTCTAACTCTTGTTTTTTGGTCGTTAGTCATTAAATCGGTACACGAATAATAACTCATAATGTTATTAATGGTGTTGTTATCTACCCAAGGACTTCCTGTACATGCATTATTTGTAGGACACGTACTGGTTTCTCTTTGGTGTGGAACAGTATCTGCACAACCATCACCATTAGTTCCAACATCACTATCATCTGGACATTGATCTGAAACACCATCTCCATTAGCATCGTCACCTTGAAAGGTATGATATAAATGAAAGTAGTGACCAACTTCATGGCTAACTGTACTATTGTCTCTTGCAAAATTTAAAGGCCAGCCTGGATTTGCATTTGTAGGATCATATCCAAAAACAGAATACATCATTACAGAACCTTCATATGGATTTCCATTAAAAAAGTTAGCATAGCCCTGAAAACCTCCACCTCCATTGTTGCCATCAATTTCAGTAACTATCCATACATTAAAATAATCGGTTTCGGGCCAACGACTCAAATCTTTCAAGACATTTTCATCGGCACCTGCTCCTAAAAAAGAAACACCATCAGAAGCATAATTAGGAACTCCAGAAGCATTAATTCTATTAATACCAGTTGTTGCATTACAATTTGGATCACGTTGTGCCAGAGTAAATTCAATTTCAAAATCTAATGGACTAGCTGCCGTTTGACCTCTGTAGAAATCATTGAGGTTATCAATGCTGCTTTGAATCTGAGCATCAGAAATATTTGTTCCTGTACCTTCATTTTCTCCTAAATGTAATACGTGAACCACAATTGGAATTGTTAAGACTCCAGAAGCTCTGTTAAACATATTCTCTGAAGCAATGAAGTTTTGAATTTTTTCTTCAGATAATTGAAGCTGCCTGAGATAATCAGTACTTTGACGAAGCTTTCTTTGTTCTTGGTCAAACCCACATTCTTGTGAAAACGACGTTAAGAAACTTAAAATAAAAATAATTAAAATTGAAAATGATTTGGGTGTCATAATGTATGTAGGTTTGTTGTTCCCAAATATAGTAGAAATTATCAGTTAAAAACGATGATTTCTGATTTTTCATCACATTAACTACTAAAAACATAGATTATCTGCTTCTTTTTTGTAGTATTTTTATTACATCTTTTAAAGTAAAACCTTTTGCTTGAAGTAAAATTAAATAGTGAAAAAGCAAATCGGCACTTTCATTTAAAAACAGTTCATCATTAGAATCTTTAGCTTCAATAACAACTTCTACGGCTTCCTCTCCTACTTTTTGTGCTATTTTGTTAATGCCTTTAGAAAATAATGAAGTTACATACGACTTAGCTTCTGAAGTATGATTTTTTCTACTTGCAATACGTTGTTCTAATTCTGAAATAAAACCATATTGTTGCGTATTATTTTCATTCCAGCACGTGTCAGATCCTTTGTGACATGTAGGTCCATTAGGATTTACTTTGATTAAAAGAGTGTCATTATCACAATCTAATTTAAGGCTTACTAGGTTGAGAGTGTTGCCACTTTCTTCACCTTTCGTCCATAAACGCTGTTTTGATCTGCTAAAAAAAGTCACCTGTTTGGTCGTTAAGGTTTTTGTTACAGCGTCCTCATTCATATACCCTAACATCAACACATTATTTGTTAGTGCATCCTGAATGATTGCTGGAATGAGTCCGTTGTTTTTATTATAATCTATATTCATCGTGAGTTTAGTTTTGAGATACCAATTCAAGTTCAGCATGACGACAATTAAAGTCGTACTTCTAAGTGGTGTTTTTTTAATTCTTTTTTTAAATCTAAAATGTCAATTTCGCCAAAATGAAAAACACTTGCAGCCAGTGCAGCATCAGCTTTTCCTTTATGGAAGCATTCAATAAAATGTTGAGTCGTTCCTGCTCCTCCAGACGCAATAATAGGTATGTTGACTATTTTTGAAAGTTTTGCTAAAGCCTCATTTGCAAAGCCTTTTTTGGTACCATCATTGTTCATGGATGTGAATAAAATTTCTCCAGCACCTCGTTGTTCGACTTCCTTTGCCCAATCGAATAGTTTTAGATTTGTTGCAATGCTTCCTCCTGCCAAATGAACAAGCCATTCGCCATTAATTTGTTTCGCATCTATGGCTACGACTATACACTGATTTCCAAATTTTTCTGATAATTCATTTATCAGCTCAGGACGATTTACAGCACTAGAGTTTATAGACACCTTATCGGCTCCACAATGTAATAAGTCGTCAACATCTTTAACAGATGTAATACCTCCTCCAACAGTAAAAGGTATGTTGATATGTTTTGCAACTTTTAGTACCATATCATGCATCGTTTTTCTGCCTTCAAGCGTAGCAGAAATATCTAAAAACACCAATTCGTCTGCACCAAGTTCAGCATACTGTTTTGCCAATTCTACAGGGTCACCAGCATCACGTAAATCAACAAAATTGATACCTTTTACGGTTCTACCATTTTTTATATCCAGACAGGGAATAATTCGTTTTGTAAGCATTCTATGAATAAGTTTCTAGATCTCTTAATCTAATATTACCTTCGTAAATTGCTTTGCCAATTATAGCCGCTTCACAACCTAAATTTTCTAATACGTTCAAATCTTCTAATGAGGAAATGCCTCCAGAAGCGATGAGTTTGATGTCTCTTGATTGATTTAATATGCGTTTGTAGAGGTCAAATGAAGGTCCTTCAAGCATACCATCTTTTGCGATATCAGTACAAATTACATACTTCACGCCTTTATTTTCATAAGATTGTATAAACGGAATAAGGTCAATATCACTTTTATCTTGCCAGCCGTTGACTGCTATTTTCTCGTTATTACAATCGGCTCCAAGTATGATTTTAGTACTGCCATATTTTGAAAGCCATTTTTCAAAAAGTTTAGGGTTTTTAACAGCAACACTTCCTCCTGTAATTTGTTTTGCACCAGAATTAAAAGCGATATGCAAGTCTTCATCAGATTTCAAACCACCTCCAAAATCAATTTTCAAAGTTGTTTTAGATGTAATTTGTTCTAAAACTTTATAGTTTACAATATGATTGGCTTTTGCTCCATCTAAATCTACTAAATGTAAATATTGTATTCCTAAGCCTTCAAATTCTTTAGCGACTTCAATAGGATTTTCATTATATACTTTTTTAGTGTTGTAATCTCCTTTGGTAAGACGAACACATTTACCATCTATAATATCTATTGCTGGTATAATTCTCATAGTTCAATAAAATTTTTTAATAATTGTTTTCCTGCGGTACTGCTCTTTTCCGGATGAAATTGCACACCATAAAAGTTGTTTCTTTTTAATGCTGAAGCATATTCTATTCCATAATCTGAAATGGCTATAGTGTCAGAACAATTTTCAGCATAATAACTATGTACAAGATACATGTATTCACTATCATTTATGCCTTTAAAAAGGTCTGATTTTAAATTTTTAATTGTATTCCATCCTATTTGCGGAACTTTGACATTGGCATTGAAGCGTTTTACATGGATATCAAAAACGCCAAGTCCTTTAGTATCACCTTCTTCAGTGTGTTTACATAAAAGTTGCATGCCCAGACAAATCCCTAAAACCGGTTGTTTTAAAGTTGGTATGAGTTTGTCTAATTGATTTATGTTCAGCATTTTCATAGCTGAGCTCGCTTCACCAACTCCTGGAAAAATAACTTTATCAGCTGTTTTAATAACTTCAGGACAATTTGAAAGTAGTGTTTCTACGCCTAATCGATTGAATGCAAACTGTAAGCTTTTAATATTTCCAGCGCCATAATTTATGATAACTAATTTCATTATAAGAGGCCTTTTGTTGATGGTAAAATCATTTTTTCTACATCTCGCTTTACAGCCATTTTTATAGCTTTGGCAAAGGCTTTAAAGATGGCTTCGATTTTATGATGTTCGTTTGTGCCTTCTGCTTTGATGTTTAGATTACATTTGGCTCCATCTGTAAACGATTTAAAAAAGTGAAAGAACATTTCAGTTGGCATTTTACCTATGAGTTCACGTTTGAAATCTGCTTCCCAAACCAACCAGTTACGACCTCCAAAATCGATGGCTACTTGCGCAAAACAATCGTCCATAGGCAATGAAAATCCGTAACGCTCAATCCCTAATTTATTTCCTAAAGTTGTTGCAAACACTTCGCCAAGAGCAATGGCAGTATCTTCTATCGTATGATGCTCGTCAACTTCTAAATCGCCATTGACGTTTATATCTAAATCTAGCTGACCATGACGTGCAATTTGATTTAACATATGGTCAAAAAAGGCAATACCAGTATGGATGTCACTCTGACCTGTTCCATCTAAGTTTAAAGCAATTTTAATTTGTGTTTCATTTGTGTTCCTTTCAATGGAGCCTGTTCTAGTATCTGCTTTTAGAAATTTATAAATAGCTTCCCAATCGTTACTTTCTAAAGCGATGGAGTTGTCTAAAATTTCTCGCTTCACACTAATTTCATCGGTTCCTAAATTGGTGTTGTCGCTTATAAAAATTCCTTTAGCACCAAGGTTTTTAGCAAGCTCTACATCTGTTAACCGATCACCAATGACATAGGAGTTAGCCAAATCATAATCTAAAGAAAAATACTTTGTCAACAACCCTGTATTTGGCTTTCTTGTAGACGCATTATCTTTTGCAAACGTTTTATCGATAAATTGTTCTTTGAACTTAATCCCTTCTGCTTCAAACGTTTTCACTACGAAGTTATGTACTGGCCAAAAGGTGTCTTCAGGATACACCTCAGTTCCTAAACCATCTTGATTGGTAATCATGACTATTTCATAATTTAATTCTTGAACTATCTTGCTTAAGTATTGAAACACTTTAGGATAAAACTCTAATTTTTCAAACGAATCGATTTGCTCATCTGCTGGTTCTTTGATTAACGTTCCGTCTCTGTCTATAAATAATATTTTTTTCATCTTTTTATTTTTTCGTTTTGCTGAATACACGTCAACATTTATTGTTTGTGTGATTCTGAAACCTGTTTCAGAATGATTTAAAGTTGTTATAACAGTTTAAGCACTGTAATTAGTTTTTTGTTTTCAGATTCTGTGCCTATAGTAAATCTCAAGCAATTGTTACATAAGAGTTGATTCGTTCTGTTTCTAACAACGATACCTTTTTTTAATAACTCCTGATATCGCTTTGTCGCATCATCAACTTTTACCAATAAGAAATTCGCATCAGAAGGATACACTTTTTCAATAAAGGGAATGGTTTCTAATTCTAATTTCAACCCATCTCGTTGTTTTAATATTTCAGTAATATCTTCTGAAATTCTATCTGGTTCTGAAAGCTTTTCTAAAACCTTTTGTTGCGTCAATGTATTGACATTATAAGGAGGTTTGATTTTGTTTAAAATGGTTATGATAGCTTCGGAAGCATAACAAATCCCTAACCTTACCCCTGCCATACCATAAGCTTTTGATAAGGTTTGTGTCACAATCAAATTGGGAAACTCGTCCAATCGTTTTATCCAGCTTTCTTTATTTGAAAAATCGATGTAAGCTTCATCAATTACTACTAATCCTTCAAATTCTCGTAATAACTTTTCAATTTTACCTTTTGAAAACTGATTGCCTGTTGGATTATTTGGTGAACATATAAATATAGCCTTAGACCTGTAATCTTTAGAGCGTGAGATGAGTTCCAGATTTGGTTGAAATTGATTTGTTAATGGTAATCTTCTATTTTCTATATGGTTGAGTTTTGCCAAAACGTCATACATACCATATGTTGGTGGTAACGTGATGATGTTGTCTTTCTTAGGTTCACAAAAGGCTCTGAAAATTAAATCAAGTACTTCATCACTTCCGTTCCCAAGTAATAGTTGATGCACAGAAATGCCTTTTAGCTTTGATATTTCAGCTTTAACTTTTAACTGTTGCGGATCAGGATAACGGTTTATACCATTTTCAAACGGATTTTCATTAGCATCAAGACATACCATATTTTCAGAAACATCATTGTAATCAGTTCGTGCTGAAGCATAAGGTTTCATGGTCTTGATGTTGTCTCTTATAAGTCGTTTTATATTAAAATCTTTCATTTTGTCAATGCATTTAATGATGATATGTTCTTCTGTTGAAATGCTGAAAAAAGCTCAGCATGTCACAATTAGTCGAGATCTTTAAGTCTTAGTGAAACGGCATTTTTATGTGCTTGTAAACCTTCAGCTTCTGCCATGAGTTCTATAGTGTTTCCTATATTTTTCAAACCTTCCTTTGATATCTTTTGAAAGGTGATGCTTTTAGTAAAACTGTCTAAATTAACACCAGAATACGCTTTACTAAATCCGTTAGTCGGTAAAGTATGATTCGTTCCTGAAGCGTAATCTCCTGCACTTTCGGGAGTATAGTTTCCTATAAAAACGGAACCTGCATTTTCCAGATGATTTAAATAGAACGCTTCATTTTTTGTACAAATAATAAAATGCTCAGGTGCATATTCATTTATCATTTCGATAGCTATTTGATCAGATTTTACATAAATAAGTTTTGAATGCGCTATAGCGTTTTGAGCTATTTTTAGTCTGGATAATTTTTTAAGCTGTTCTTTAATTTCTTTTTCAACAGAAACAATGAGCTGTTTTGATGTTGATACCAAAATCACCTGACTGTCTGAGCCATGTTCAGCCTGACTTAATAAGTCTGAAGCCACGTAATTAGCTTTTGCTGCATCGTCTGCAACCACTAACAATTCACTCGGACCAGCAGGCATATCAATAGCAACACCAAATTTTGTTGCCAACTGTTTTGCTACAGTAACAAATTGATTTCCTGGTCCGAATATCTTATACACCTGAGGAATGGTTTGTGTTCCGAAAGTCAATCCAGCAATGGCTTGAATACCTCCGGCTTTAATAATTTTAGTGACACCACACAATTGAGCTGTGTATAAGATTTCGTTAGCAATTTTTCCGTCCTTGTTTGGTGGAGAACACAATACGATATCTCTGCAGCCTGCAATTTGAGCAGGAACAGCGAGCATTAATACTGTTGAAAACAAAGGAGCAGTTCCACCAGGAATGTATAAACCAACTTTTTGAATCGGACGCTTTTCTTGCCAGCATTCAATTCCTTTTGAAGTTTGAACTGTGATACGTTCTGTTTTTTGAGCTTTGTGAAATGTTACAATGTTCGATTTAGCCGTTTGGATAGCGTTTTTTAAATCGGCAGATACTTGTTTTGAGGCTTCTTCAATCTCTTCTGAAGATACTTCAGTAGTATTTAACACAACACCATCAAATAGTTCAGTGTATTTTGAAATGGCTTTATCTCCTCTTCGTTGAACATCCTTAAAAATTTCGTTAACTGTATCTTCAATATTTTCGACAGTTTGGGTTGGTCGTTTTAAAAGACCTGACCATTTCTTTTTATTTGGATTTATATATGTTTTCATTACAATACCATATTTTCGATTGGACAAACTAATATACCTTCAGCACCATTTTGTTTTAACTCATCGATGACTTTCCAAAAATCATTCTTATTAATAACAGAATGCAACGAACTCCACCCTTCTTTTGCGAGAGGCAAAATGGTTGGACTGTTCATTCCTGGAAGCATATTGCTAATAGCATCTAATTTTTCATTAGGAGCATTCAGTAGTACATATTTACTCTGACGACCTCGCAATACAGATTGTAATCGGAATTTAAGTGTGTTGAGAATGTCTTGGTTTTCAGTATTTATTAGAGGAGAAACAGCAAGAACAGCTTGTGATTTTAGTAACACTTCGACTTCTTTTAATCCGTTTTTGAACAACGTGCTTCCACTGGAAACAATATCGACAATAGCATCTGCCAATCCAATATTAGGAGCAATTTCTACCGAACCGTTAATGATATGGAGATTGGCATTTACCCTATTCTCATTTAAGAACTGGTTAACTGTATTTGGATAAGAGGTTGCAATACGTTTACCTTCTAAATCTTTAATGGATTTGTACTCTGTAGATTTAGGAATGGCGACAGACACTTTACAGGAAGAAAAGCCGAGTTTTTCTATGACTGAAATACCGTTTCCTTTTTCAATTAAAACATTTTCTCCTATGATAGCTGCGTCAACGACACCATCATTTAAATACTGAGGAATATCTCCATTTCTAAGGTATAATACTTCTAGAGGAAAGTTTTTGGCAGATGCTTTTAATTGATCTTTTCCGTTGTCTACAGAAATTCCTACGTCTTGTAGAATTTTCATTGAATCGTCGTGAAGTCTTCCAGATTTTTGAACAGCAATTTTTAATTTACT
Source organism: Psychroserpens mesophilus (assembly GCF_050617655.1). Lineage (GTDB taxonomy): Bacteria > Bacteroidota > Bacteroidia > Flavobacteriales > Flavobacteriaceae > Psychroserpens > Psychroserpens mesophilus_A. The sequence continues at coordinate 118,810 of NZ_JBODQC010000002.1, forward strand.
CATTGTACTTTTTAGTTTTTGTTTGAGTAAATCATTTTGGCAGGATTCCTATAAATTAAGGAACAAAAAAACCGTTTGATTTACTCAAACGGTTTTTAAAATATGTTGGTGTTATTCAATACATTTTCATCTCGCCTGAGTGCCAGTGTGAAAATGATGATGATGTAATTGAATAAATGTCATTTGTTTTTTTTGTATAAACAAAGGTTGCAAATTATAATTTAAAAATCCTAATTATGACTTATTAAATTTGTGTTAATGCTATTGATTCCCCAGAATAATTGGCATTCCCGAATCTCCAGAACCAATAACAACAACTTTGCTGTTAGGTGATTCAGACAATTTTATTGTTGCTTCAATGCCTTTGTCTTGTAAAATTTTATCAGTTAACGAAGCACTTAAAATACGGTTCGCATCAGCTTTACCTTTTGCTTCAATAATAACTTTTTCAGCTTCTTTTGCAGCAGTTACAAGTCTAAATTCATATTCTAAAGACTCTTGTTCTTGTTTTAACTTACGCTCAATAGCTTCTTTAATTGTAGGAGGTAACGTTACATCTCTAATTAAAATATTGTTTAGTTGAATGTACTGAGGCTCAACAATTTTCTTGGTTTCCTCAAAAATTTCATCTTGTATCGCATCACGTTTACTTGAGTAGAGTTGTTCTGGAGTGTATCGTCCAACGACACTTCGTGCTGCACTTCGAATTGCAGGTTGTAAAACTCTGCTGATATATTCTTTTCCTTTCTCTTTGTGTAATCTGCTTAAATTATTGTAATCTGGTTGATAAAGCACAGACGCGTCAAGTTTAATGTCTAATCCATTTGAAGATAATACCGACATTTTTTCAGGCAATTCTTGTTGTCTCACTTCATAGTCGATAACACTATTCCAAGGTGCAACAAAATTTATACCTTCACCAAGTGGTTCACTTTCAGGATCGACTCCACCTCCAAGCTGGTATAAAACGCCAGCATGACCAGAATCAATGGTAACAACCGATTTAAATATTAGAATTAATGCAGCGAGGATAACAAGTATTGTTATCACTCCTCCTTTTGGTAATTTTTCCATAGTAATTGTTTTTAAATAAGTCCGTTATATTTTCTAATAAACCACTCCACTGCCAGACTTAAAGCAATAAGAGCGAGTAGGTATTTCCAATCAATCAAAGGTACGATTTTTTTACTGCTTTTTTGAATCGTAGCAAACCTAGAATCTGTTAATAAATCATCAATGATTGAGCTTGTATTCCCAATAAAATAAGCTTTTCCGTTACTGTTGGCTGCAAGATTTTCTAATTTTGTGACGTTAGCATTTAAAAATTGTTGTTCTACATTATAATCCAGTATTTTAAGCTCTCCAGATTTAGAAATAGTTCCGTTAGAGGTCTTCACTGTGAAGCTATAATCACCTGCTTGCAATCCGCTTAAATCGACTTGATAATTTGTGTTTTTTAAAACAAACGGATACGTTTTAGTATCGTTAGTAAGTTTATTTTTTAAGGTTATATTGATGTTTTCATTAGCATCAAACTCATAGTTTTTATTAAAATACTGCGCTGTAATTTTAACGTTATCATTTCCATTGTAAAACGATTCGTAATTCACATTTAACCTTGAACGTCTTTGCTTAGAACTTAAATACTGAACCAGTTTTCCTATAAAATTATCAAAGGTATTAAACGATTTTTCATCCAAATAACTTTGTGCTCTCCATCTCCAGATATCTTCTCCTAAAAGTATAGCTTCTCGCTTATCGTTAATTTCAAAAGTAGACAATAATGGCTCTTCTAGTTGAGTTCCATTAATGGTTTTAAAAAGAAGCGTTTCAAAAGGAACTTTAAATGTAGTTTCACCAAATTCGGATTGTAATGGAGGAAAAGCCTCAAAATTTAAATCATCTATAATAAAGGTGCTGTAATTTTGATTTAATGAAGGCTGAAAATTTTCAGTTTGATTAGTGATTTGCTGACTGTAGTTATTTTGTAATTGATTTAAAAGCGACCAGTTTGTTTTGGTACCAGTTACAACTATTTTATTAAGTTTTAACCTGTCAATTTCTTTGAATAAAGCCCTAAAGTTATTCATTGGCTGATACACTATAACCAATTGAAAATCTTCGGATTGATTTAAAAACTCAACAGAATTTAGAATAATAGCTTTTCGTTGTTCATTACTTTCAATAGCCTTTTTTAATGCACCTAAATCCGGATGAATGAGATCTGATACAATAGCCACATTTGTTTTTTGATCTATCACTTCAACAGCGAAATTTTTAACATTATTTACGGTGTTTTTTTCATTGCTCAAAGGAATGATTTCAGCTTTATAACTGCCAACACCTACACGATTGGCTGGTAAATTTAAATTAACAATTTGTGACGTTTTGTTTTTGCTAAAACTTACAGGTTGAGAAAAAACAGTTGTAGTTCCAGAAGTTATTTTCAGTTGAGAATTTACGGTTGTATTTCCATTGTAAGTTGCAATAATTTCAACTGGAAATTTATTTTTTAAATAGGCATACCTGTTGACGTTAAGCTGTTGGATTTTTATATCAGTATATGTAGTGGTATCACCCAATATTACTGGAAATATAGCTTGTTGATAACGGTTGGTCATGAATTCGTAATCGTAACCATAGGTTTGATTGCCATCTGTGATAAGAAGGGTTGGTGAAATAGAGTTATTATAAACTTCTGACAGGCGATCAAATACGTCTGCAATATTAGACTGTTTATCATTAAAGTCTAAAGAGTCAGTCTGATTAACTGATTTTCCGAAGGTGTAAAACTTCAGATTAAAATTTTCATTAAGTTGCTCATTTTGCTTAATCGACTTTATTACATTTGAAGTGTTTTCTGATTGATTCAGATACGTGATAGATTCTGAATTATCGACAGCAACAATAAGGTTAGGTTTTTCATCGTAAAATGAGATTTTATCAAACTTAGGATTAATTAAAAGTAATAACACAGAATAGATACTTACAAACCTTAAAAACGCAAGAAACCAATACGTTTTCGTGGTTTTTTTAGATTTGAAGATATACTGAAAAAGCGCTAGTACTAGCGCTAATATTCCAGATATGATGATATATATTATAGTATCTGTTTGCATTTATAGACCTTTCGACTAAGCGCAAGGTAACATCTGTATAAGGTTTAGGTTAACATTCCGCCATCAACATTTAGGGTCTGACCAGTAACATACGCACTCATGTCACTCGCTAAAAACACACAAGCGTTGGCAATATCTTCAGGAGTTCCTCCACGTTTTAACGGAATGGCATTTCGCCATCCTTTTACGGTGTCTTCATCTAACTTCGCTGTCATTTCTGTTTCAATAAAACCAGGAGCAATCACATTGCTTCTAATATTTCTAGAACCTAATTCTAAAGCTACAGATTTAGAAAAACCAATAATACCTGCTTTTGAAGCTGCGTAATTCGTCTGACCAGCATTTCCTTTAACACCAACAACAGAACTCATATTAATGATAGAACCTTTGCGTTGTTTTAGCATCGTACGTTGTACAGCTTTAGTCATATTAAAAACGGATTTAAGATTCACTTCAATGACTTTGTCGAAATCTTCTTCTCCCATTCTCATTAAAAGGTTGTCTTTAGTAATTCCAGCATTATTAACTAAAATATCAATACTACCAAACTCTTCTAACACCTCTTCTGCCAATTTTTGAGATTCTTCAAAATCTGCTGCATTACTTTTATAGCCTTTGGCTTTTATACCTAAAGTGTTTAATTCGTTTTCCAATTCGTTTGCAGCTTCAACAGAAGAACTGTATGTGAATGCTATATTTGCACCATGTTGAGCAAAAACTTCAGCTATTCCTTTACCAATTCCACGACTTGCGCCAGTTATAATTGCTGTTTTTCCTTCTAATAATTTCATGTATGATTGTGTTAAAATAGTTGGTTTTCAAATATAGCAAATTGAAGTTGCTCTTAACAAGAAAACTTCAAATTTTATCATTTAATTAAGAGGTTATAAAAGCTTTATTTTTTTATGTAAAAATCAGAGTACACCTTGGTGAACTGAGCTCCAAAAAATAAGATTAAGCTTGTATAAGAAACCCAAAGCATGATAAGAATTACAGAACCTGCTGCACCATATGTAGATCCTGGTTGCATTTCACGAAAATAAAGTGCAAGAAGATGTTTTCCTGTTAAAAACAAAATAGCTGTAAGTGCAGCTCCAATGCGAACTGATTTCCAAGGAACTTTTATATTAGGTAAAAACTTAAACATGGCTGCAAACAATACATAGATAATAACTAAAGACGTTATGATGTCTATAATGTAAATGGATTCAAATAAATTTTCAGGAAGCAAAGGTTCTAATTGTTTACTAAATGCACTTAATAATGATGTTAAGATTAAACTTACCAAAAGTAAGAATCCTAAAATAAGAATGAAGCCAAAACTTTTAACTCTACTCACTATGATTGCTATGATGCCATTTTTAAATTGTGACTCTGCTTCCCATATTTTATCAAAAGCAGACTGTAACTGAAAAAACACACCTGTTGAACCATAAATTAAAGTAGCGATACCTATTACTGTGGTAAATCTAGACGTTGAAGAGCTTCCTTTTTCCAAAATCATCAATCGAATAGATTCTGCGGTATCTGGACCTAAAGCTTTCGTAATCTCATCTAGCAATTCACCTTGAACAATTTCTTGTCCCCAAATACTACCTACCACATTAAGTATTATAATTGTGAATGCAGGAAGTGATAAAATGGAATAGTATGCAATGATAGCACTTAAGCGAAATGGTTCACTTTTATACCATGAAGCAGCCGTTTTTTTGAAAATTTCAGGCAGATCTTTAACTTTAAATTTGTTTTTCATGCGATGTAATAAAAATCAGAATTATTAAAATTCTAATTCATTTTATTGAATGATGGTTCCGTTAGCTCTAAACTCAACGTCCATATTTTTGCCTTTCCTTTTAAATTCTACATCATAAAATAAACCTTTTGAATGGTGTTCTACTTTTTCAACTTCTGTGATATCTTCATCGCTAAATTTAGATGCAATAACCTCTTTAATTGCTTGTGGTAAATCGTCTTCATCAATACTGGTTTCAGTTTCGATCCAACCTCCATTTGGTGCAAAATCGGCACGATATTTAATACCATCAATTTTAAAATGTGATTCATAATTCCCATTGGAATCTTTCTCCCAGTCTGGGTCATTTTCTCCAGGGTATTTAGATTGAAATGTTTTCTTAACGGCATCAGGTGCCTGAGCGTTTAGTGAATTTTGACAATTGAAACTAAAAATTGTAAGTAAGACTATTAGAATTGTGTTTTTCATTTTCATTTTAATTTCTTGTAATGTATATATTCATGTCATCCTTTTTTATCTCATAAAATTAAAATGCTATCTCATTACATAATTTAGATCACGATTTGAAAGTGATTTGAATTACATTTTAATTTGATAGCGACAATAGGAAAACTTTCACTACTGTAACTTTACTTTTTATTAATTGTAACTTTTTCGAGATGTATCAAGAACATACTTCAACTTCAATTGGCGAATCCTTTTATGATTTTTACAATGACCTGATAGAACAATTACCAGGAATAGGTTTGGGAATTTTCATTATTATAATGGGAATACTTATCGCTTCATATTTAGGACAATTTGCTCGAAGACACATCTCTAAAAGAACTGAAGATCCTCTAATGAGTCGGTTTCTCGGACAAGCAATTAAGTATGTATTAATTATTGTAGCCATTATGCTAGCCTTGAGAGCTGCAGGACTCGGAGCCATTGCTACTGGAATATTAACTGCAGCTGGAGCCAGTGCTGTTATATTAGGCTTCGCATTTAAAGATATAGGAGAAAATTTTATCGCAGGAATTATATTGGCTTTTAACAGACCTTTTGATGTTAATGATACCGTTGAGATTGGAGAGAATTTTGGAAAAGTTAAAGCGTTAGAATTTAGATACACAAAACTAAAAACTTTTGACGGAAAGGATGTGTACATTCCTAATAGTGATGTGCTTACTGAACCAGTGACTAATTATACTGAAGATGGCTTTTTTCGATGGAATTTTATCATCGGAATTGCATATGAAGATAATATTGATGGTGCCAAAAAAACGGTTATGGAAGCACTAAAACAAGAGCCAAACGTGATTGAAGATGAAGAACATGAAAATTTTGTAATTGAAGATGAGTTAGCCACCAGTACAGTTAACTTAAAAGTTTATTTCTGGGTTGACACGAAAGACTTTAGAAGGATGGCTTTAATAACCAAAGGTAATGTGGTAAGAAATGTAAAAGAAGCTTTAGAAGATGCTGGTTACTACATGCCTGCTGACATCCAAGAGATTAAATTATATGGAGGAGAAAAAGAGTTCCCTGTACGCATAGCAGAAAATCTCAAAAAGCATCAATCGGATTAATAATTTAATTGATACAACTAAGAGTGTCAAGAGTGATCCTGTATATTGAGTTAAACTAAAACACAAAACCATTATGTCGATTTTAACCATTATTTTAAATATTCTATTACCACCTTTAGCAGTTGCAATGCAACATGGAATTGGTAAACAATTTCTAATCAGTTTATTATTAACAATTATAGGATGGCTACCTGGTGTGATACATGCCTTTATTGTGAATTCATAATAACATATTAAACCTAAAAACATGTCAAAAGAAAATAAAACAAAAACGTATAATCCTGAAATCACTAAAGACGATAAAACTGCTCTTGGTGATAAAAAAGGTCATTTAAAAACAGAATTGAGTGACGACACACTATTAAAAAACAGAGAAAATAAAGTAGATTTTACTGGAAAAGATTTAGATATTCCAGGACGAAATAAGAATACGAAAAAGAAATTAAAGGATGAAGAAAATCAGCTTTATAGTCAAGGTAGTGATGATAATGAAGATCTTGAAATAACTTCCGAACATATCAAATAGATTAAAAAATTGCTATGAAATTAAAAAAGACTGCTTTATAAGCAGTCTTTTTTTATAAATATATGGAGTTGTTTAGTCTATAATACGTTCTAATTCTTGTCTGTTAACAGACTTTCCATACAACTTTTGATCTGGATCCATAATTGCTGTTTTGGTTAAATCGCCAATGTAAACAGCATCAAACCCTATGTCTTCAATTAATTGCTGTGTTTTTTGTTTGCTATTTTCATCCTGAGCAGCAAACGGAACAGCAAGCTTATCTGTATCTCTCCAGGCTCTATCTCTTAAATGTTCTGCCCTAATAGTGTTAAACGCTTTTGCGGTTTTTGCAGTATTAAATTTCATCGCAGTATATTCAGATGCATTTCTATTGCTATCTCTTACCTCTTGAGCCATATTTCCATCACGTTCAGGATAAGGGTTTGTGGCATCAATAATAGTATTGTTACCATATTCACCAGCATACAATTCTGATAATTTATCAATCGCTTTATAAGGGGTTGCTAATAAATATACATCAGCATTAGCCTCAAATGCTTTTTCTATGCTAACAGCTTTTGCATTTCCTTCGGTTTCACTAACCAAACTGTTTAAGGTTTCTGGGTGTCTTGAACTAAATAACACTTCGTGGCCAGCTTTAGCCCAATGCTTTCCTAGATTTCCTCCAATATTTCCACTTCCAATTACTCCTATTTTCATACTTTTAGTTTTTATTTTTGTTAAACATTAATTTCTAAACATTAATATCTGAAAAACATCATAAAGAAATAGTCGTAAATTCAAATAATTTTAACTCAAATAGAAAAGTTCCGTGTACCATTCAGACGCTATTCAAAAACGATATAAAGGCTTTTGCGCAACAAAAGTATTATGGCATCATTCATTTAAGGGTTTGAATCAATTACATGTGATGCACTCATCAAACACATCGTTTTCAAGAGCATTACTTCAGAAACGTCGCCTTGGACAACTGGCTGAACAATTCGCATTTCATCAACTGGAGCAATTGGAAAACTGTAGGATTTTAGCTGAAAATGTTCAAATCCAAAAAGGAAAACAAACCATTGGAGAACTTGATGCCTTAATTGAATTAAATAGAAAACCTATTCACCTTGAAGGCGTTTACAAGTTCTATGTGTATGATAAAACTAAAGGCACTTCTGAAATTGAACACTGGATAGGTCCAAATAGAAAAGATAGTTTAATTGAAAAAATTACTAAACTCAAAAATAAACAACTTCCACTGCTCCACTCTTCTGAATGCATGGCTACTTTAAAGGAACTAAACTTGAACAGAAACAGCATTCAGCAAGAGGTTTTATTTAAAGCTCAATTATTTATTCCTTATCAGAAAACAGTTAATTTTAATGAACTAAACCAAGATTGTGTTTGCGGATTTTACATCAACAAATCGCAATTAAACGATTTCAACACCTGTAAATTTTACATTCCTGAAAAATTAGATTGGTTTTTGAAAGTCAATGACTGTGTGGATTGGCTGAATTTTGAAACATTTAAATCTCAAGCCGACGTTTTTTTACAAGCATCACAATCGCCTTTAATCTGGATAAAAAAGCACGATGAATCATTCATAAAATGTTTTTTAGTGTGGTGGTAAATTTCGTTAATAACTCTCGATAAATCTCTTTTAATAAACACATACAATTTCCTATTTTGCAGTTCTGTTTAAATCAAAACGGTTCACTTAGTAAATGAAAGTCTGTATTGCCGAAAAACCTAGCGTAGCAAGAGAAATTGCACAAGTACTTGGTGCTAACACTAAACATGATGGTTATTATGAAGGTAATGGATACGCAGTAACGTACACCTTTGGTCATTTATGCACGTTAATGGAGCCAAACGACTACAAATCTTACTGGAAAAGCTGGGATTTAAACAATTTGCCAATGCTTCCGGAAAAATTTAAAACCAAAGTGGTTAGTAATTCCGGAATTAAAAAACAATTCACTATTGTAAAATCCTTATTTGATAAAGCAGACGTTGTGATTAACTGTGGTGATGCTGGACAAGAAGGAGAACTCATACAGCGTTGGGTTTTAGATCAGGCTAATTATAAAGGTAAAGTACAACGCCTTTGGATTTCTTCTTTAACGACTGAAGCCATCAAAGAGGGTTTTGAAAGCCTTAAAAACTCTGAAGCCTATGATAATTTATATTATGCAGGATTTTCTCGTGCCATTGGAGATTGGTTATTAGGTATGAATGCCACACGATTGTATACTGTAAAACATGGAGGTTACAAACAAGTGCTTTCTGTTGGTCGTGTGCAAACGCCTACTTTAGCAATGGTTGTTAACCGTTTTAAAGAGATTGAAAATTTTAAGCCTCAGCCTTACTGGGAATTGCAAACCCTTTATCGTGATACCTTGTTTGCTTATGAAGACGGTCGCTTGTTAAATATGAAAGATGGTGAACTATTAGCCAATAAAGTAAAAGCATCTGATTTCGAAATTGTTTCCGTTACCAAAAAGAAAGGAAAAGAATACGCACCAAAACTATTTGATTTAACGGGTTTACAGGTGTATTGCAATACGAAATTCGGATTTACAGCAGATGACACTTTGAAAATTGTTCAAAAACTATACGAACAAAAAGTAGTAACCTATCCAAGAGTAGATACCACATTTTTACCAACAGATGTTTATCCGAAAATCTCTGGTATTCTTCAAAAACTAACCAATTATTCAGAATTAACCCAACCTTTGTTGGGTAAGAAAATTAAAAAATCATCGAAAGTATTTAACGATAAAAAAGTAACCGATCACCATGCGATTATTCCAACAGGTATTCAGATTAATCTGCAGCACAACCAACAACAGGTTTACGATATTATTGTAAAACGTTTCATTGCTGTATTTTATCCAGATTGTGATGTTTCCAATACAACAGTGATTGGAAAAGCAGATGATGTTAACTTTAAAACCACAGGAAAAGAGATTTTAAAAGATGGCTGGAAAGTGGTTTTTAAATTTGGAAAACAAGCTTCATCAGTTTCTACTGAGAAAGGTACATTACCAACTTTTACAAAGGGTGAAAAAGGGCAGCACGAACCTTCTTTTTTAGAAAAACAAACCAAACCACCTAATCAATTTACTGAAGCTTCTCTCCTACGTGCTATGGAAACAGCAGGAAAGCAAGTTGACGATGATGAACTTCGTGATTTGATGAAAGAAAATGGTATTGGGCGTCCTTCGACTCGTGCCAATATTATTGAGACGTTGTTTAAACGCCAATATATCAAACGCAATAAAAAGCAAATTCTTCCAACGGTTACAGGTATTGCTTTGATAGACATTATTCAAAATGAATTATTAAAATCAGCTGAACTCACAGGTCTCTGGGAAAAGCAACTCAAGGACATTGAAAAAGGTGAATACAGCGCAAGTTTGTTTATCAAAAATATGAAGAAAATGGTAGACGAACTGGTGTATGAAGTGCGAAGTGAAAGCACACGAGCTAACATATCTCAAGCGACTGTTGTAAAACAACGAGACCTTAAAGCTAAGACAATTAAAGTTGCCGGAATTACTGCTGAAGTGTGTCCGAAATGCAAAAAAGGAAACCTTCTCAAAGGAAAATCGGCTTATGGTTGCAGTCAGTTTAAATCAGGTTGTGATTTTGTGTTGCCTTTTAAAGTGTTTGGGAAAAAGATTTCTGAAAAGCAATTCATTCGTTTACTACAAAAAGGATCTACAGTAAATTTGAAAGGTTTTGATTCATCTGCTGTATCAACTGAAGGCTTGTTGCGTTTTGATGACGATTTTAATCTGGTATTAGAACCTAAAAAGCAAACTAAAAAAGCTTCCGAAGCTAAACCTAAAGATCGTATAAATTGTCCCAAATGTAATGAAGGACTTGTTATTAGAGGAAAAACGGCTTACGGTTGCAGCCACTACAAATCTGGATGTGATTTTAAAATGTCGTTTGATAGCATTCGCTCTAAAGCTAAAGATAAACAACTTACTAAAGATCTGGTGTATTCCATTTTAAAAGGCGAGCTCTAAGATGAAACATCGTCACTTCAAACTTTTCAAACCTTATGGTTATTTAAGTCAGTTTCAAACCAATGCCAAACACGAAATCAATAAGAAGTTTTTAGGAGCACTTTATGATTTTCCGAAAGGGACTATGGCAATTGGACGCTTAGATAAAGATTCGGAAGGCTTGCTATTACTCACTACTGATGGCAAAGTGAGTTATGACATAACCAGCACAAAAACAGATAAAGAGTATTATGTGCAAGTTGATGGAGAAATCACTGAAGAGGCAATTTTACAATTGAAAAATGGTGTACGTGTTAGTCATAAAAGCGACATGTATTTAACAAAACCATGCAAGGTATTTCAATTAGATAAAACTCCAGATTTACCAGAAAGAGCAAAGAAGATTCGTGACGAACGACATGGAAAAACGTCATGGATTTCAATAACCATTAATGAAGGAAAGTTTAGACAAGTTCGAAAAATGACAGCTCAAGTGGGATTTCCAACGTTACGATTGGTTCGTGTTCGTGTTGGAACGATTACGCTAGAAGGCTTAAAAATGGGAAGTGTTCTAGAGTTAGATGTAATCCAATAAAAAAAGTCAATGATAAATCACTGACTTTTTTTTTAATATATAATAAAAACTTATATCAATTTCACACGAACGGCATTCATACCACGTTGTCCTTTTTCTAATTCAAACTGAACTTTATCATTTTCCTGAATTTCATCAATGAGACCACTTACGTGACAAAAATATTTTTCCTGATCTTCAGTATCGATAATAAAACCAAAACCTTTAGAATTATCAAAGAATGATACTTTACCTTTTCGAATTGGATCAAACTCTTCTTCGTCTCCTTCTTCTTTTTTTGGAATACCAATCACAATATTTTTAGCCTTCACTTTTATTTTTTCAGATGGATCTGGTGGTGTATCTGTTAGATTACCAAATTGATCTACATAAGCAAAAGGGATGCTTTCACCTCCACTTTGTTCTTTCTCGAGCTTTCGCGCTTCCATCTTTTTGCGCTTATCCTCACGCTTTTTTAATCGTTTTTTTTCTTTTTCACTTTTGTTGAAGGTCTGTTGCGACTTTGCCATTCTTTATCTTAAAGGGTTTTAATTTCTCTGTTATACAATATAACAGTTACGGTAAAGATAACGGTAATAATTGGATAATTATAGGATTATGACAATTAGTTAATCTAAAGTTAAAAAAATAGACATTAATAGTAACACTATTATATTTGCGTGTAAATTAATGTAAGATGAAATATTTACTTTCAAATTTAAAAATCGACATCAATAATAAAATCTATTTAAAAGATCCGGAATCATCAGATCTTGGTAAGCGAATTATTGAGCACAGTATCCAACTGATCGACGATATTGGTTTTGATAGCTTTACTTTTAAAAAATTAGGTATTATTATTGGCTCTAATGAAAGTTCGATTTATCGCTATTTTGAAAGCAAACATAAACTCTTACTCTATTTAACATCCTGGTATTGGGCTTGGTTAGAGTATCAGTTAGTATTTTCTACAACCAATGTAACGAACTCGAATGAAAAACTGGACAAAGCAATTGACATATTAACCAGAACGATTGAATCTGATTCTACGTTTGCTCATATTGACGAAGTGACATTAAGCCGTGTTGTAATTAATGAATATTCAAAATCGTATTTAACTAAAGAAGTCGACGATGAAAATAAAGATGGCTACTTCTCAATCTATAAGCGATTAGTAACGCGATTACACGATATGATGATAGAAGTAAATCCAAACTACAAGTTTCCACATAGTTTAGCAAGTACTGTTTTAGAAGGTGCTCTACATCAACACTTTTTAAAAAACCATTTTAAATCACTTACAGATTGTAATCAAAAAGTTCAACCTTCAGATTATTTTAAACACTTAGTTTTTAATGCCTTAGACACTAAAACATGACAAAAAACATACTAACATCCTGGCAACGCTTAATAGGTTTATTAAAATTAGATCGTAAAGACATTAAGCAAGTATTCTATTACGCAATTTTTGCAGGAGTGGTGAATTTATCACTTCCTTTAGGAATTCAAGCAATTATTAACTTAATTCAAGGTGCACAAATCAGCAGTTCATGGATTGTATTGGTCATTCTTGTGACCCTTGGAGTTGCATTTGTGGGAATTCTTCAATTGATGCAAATGCGAATCATTGAGAATGTACAACAAAAAATTTTTACAAGATCGTCTTTTGAGTTCGCCTACCGATTTCCAAAGATCAAAATGAGTGAGTTAAGACATTATTATCCGCCAGAATTAGCCAATCGTTTTTTTGATACATTAACCATACAAAAAGGATTATCTAAAATACTTGTAGATTTTCCTGCTGCAATTCTTCAAATTATTTTCGGCTTATTGCTGCTTTCATTTTATCATCCGTTTTTTATTATTTATGGTATTTTACTCCTTCTGTTAATTTATATTGTGTTTAAATTTTCAGCACAACGAGGTTTAGACACAAGTTTAGATGAGTCAAAACAAAAGTATAAAGTCGCCCATTGGTTACAGGAAGTTGCAAGATCAATTTTAAGTTTTAAACTCTCTGGAAAAACAAGTCTGGCGCTTAGAAAAAATGATGCTCTAGTCTCTGAATATCTAGATGCCAGAGAGAGTCATTTTAAAGTATTAATTCAACAATTTATAAAATTAATTGGCTTTAAAATTCTTGTTACTGCTGGTTTACTCATTATTGGAGGTTTTTTAGTATTGAATCAGCAAATGAATATCGGACAATTTGTTGCCGCAGAAATTATCATTCTTTTAGTTATTAGCTCTGTAGAAAAATTAATTCTTGGATTGGAAGCCTTTTATGATGTGTTGACATCTATTGAAAAACTCGGACAAGTGGTTGATAAAGAACTGGAACCTCAGGAAGGTGATCTTGTTTGTTCTGAAAACAAAACTCTTAAAATCGAATTAGATAAAGTAAGTTATAATGTTCCAGAAAAAAACAGTCCGATTTTAGAAAACATATCCTTAACTGTAGAATCCAAAGACAGAATTCTTATATATGGACCGCATGGCTCTGGAAAGTCTAGTCTGTTGAAACTTATTGCAGGCATCATTACACCTTCTAAAGGTGCTGTTTATGTTAATGATATTTCGCTAAGCGGAATCAAACTGAACGACTACAGAGCACTCGTTGGTCAATCGCTTCCTGAAGAATCTCCTTTTGAAGGAACCATAAGAGAAAATCTAACCTTTGGTGATGACTCCATTACTGATGAAGACATCAGCTTTGTTTTAAAGAAAACCATGTTAACAGACTTTGTAAGAACACAACCAAACGGATTACGAACTATTTTATATCCAGAAGGTCAACGGTTATCAAGAACCGTTTCCAAAAAAATAGTTCTTGCCAGAAGTATTCTAAAAAAACCCAAAGTATTATTGCTAAAAGATCCATTAGATCAATTTGATAAAAATGAAGCTCAAAGCATTATGGAGTTTTTATCAGATAAAAATAATCCTTGGTCACTGGTAGTGGTAAGTTATAATATGGATTGGAAAAAAAATTGTAACAGAGTTATCAATTTAGAAGACGGTAATTTAATATTAAACAGATAAGATTATGCTTAATATTTCTCACAACAAACTCAACAAAAAAGTAGACTTATCATCGTTTAAGTCTGTTCAGAAAGTATTTCACAAAAGACACTTTAAGCATTTTAATCGTTTTTTACTGGCATTTGCTATCACAGGAATAATTATCATGTTCTTGCCTTGGACTCAAAACATCAATAGTCGTGGTAATGTAACAACTCTAACTCCAGACCAACGACCGCAAACCATCCAGTCTCCTATTCCTGGACGTATAGAAAAATGGTATGTAAAAGAAGGTGATCGTGTTAAAAAAGGTGATACTATTTTATTTATTTCAGAAATTAAAAATGAATATTTTGACCCTAATCTGGTGAACAGAACCGGACAACAGATTAAGGCAAAAGAAGCTTCAGTGAATTCTTATGGTTCTAAAGTAAGTTCCTTAAACAACCAAATTGGAGCCTTACAAAACGAGCTTAGATTAAAACTTCAACAAGCACAAAATAAATTATTACAAGCCAAGCTAAAAGTAAAAAGTGACAGTATTGATTTTGAAGCCACAAAAATTGATTTAAAAATAGCTGAGCGTCAAATTGGAGCCATCCAGAGCTTATATGATGAAGGTTTAAAATCGTTAACTGAATTGGAAGAAAAGCGTTCAAAATTTCAAGAAAAACAGGCCAAATTGATTTCGCAGGAAAACAAGTATCTAGCATCAAAAAATGAAGTGATTAATGCTAAGGTTGAAATAAACCGCGTACAAGCCGAATACGTTGATAAAATCTCCAAAGCTGAAAGCGATAAATTTACAGCTCAATCTAATCAGTTTGACGCTGAGGCTCAGGTAACGAAATTAGAAAGTGATTTTACCAATTACGAAATTCGTAATGACTTGTACTACATCAAAGCGCCTCAGGATGGATTTATAAATAAAGCTATTAAAGGTGGCATTGGAGAAACTTTCAAAGAAGGAGAGCAATTGGTAGGAATCATGCCAGCAAACTATGATTTAGCAGTAGAAATGTTTGTAAACCCTATAGATTTACCATTGCTTCATATTGGTGAAACGGTTCGGGTTCAATTTGACGGCTGGCCAGCAATTGTGTTTAGTGGATGGCCAAATATATCGTATGGTACGTATGGCGCAAAAGTGGTTGCCATTGAAAATTTTATTAGTCCGAATGGAAAATTCAGAGTGCTTTTAGCTCCAGACGAAAATGATCAAAAATGGCCAGAAGCGATTAGAGTTGGTTCAGGTGCTATGACCATTGCATTACTTGAAGACGTTCCAATTTGGTTTGAATTGTGGCGAAAACTTAACGGTTTTCCTCCTAATTATTACCAACCAGAGACCAATAACGCTTCAAAATCTGATAAAAAATAACCGATTATGAATAGATATCTTAGTATCGTATTTGTTTTTACAATATCGCTTTCTTATTCTCAACAGCAAACACAAGCTCAGGATACACTAATTCTAAGTTTTAGTGAATATTTAGGTTATGTAAAGAAATTCCATCCTATCGCTAAGCAAGCTGAATTAGCCATTCAAATTGGTCAGGCGAATTTAATGAAAGCAAGAGGTGGATTTGACCCAAAAGTTGAAGTCGATCACAATCGGAAAAAATTCAAGAATACAGAATATTACGATCAACTCAATGCCACATTCAAAATTCCAACCTGGTATGGTCTAGAACTTAAAGGAAACTTTGAACAAAATGAAGGTGATTATTTAAATCCTGAAGCCTTTGTGCCTGACGATGGTGTATACAGTGCCGGAATTTCAGCTTCTTTAGGTCAAGGCTTATTTATTAATAAGAGAATGGCAGATGTAAAGAAGGCTAAATTCTTTAGAGAGCAATCACTTGCAGATCGTGAAATTCTTGTGAACCAAATTTTGTATGATGCCTCTATAGCTTATTTTAACTGGTTACAGGCTTACACTGAAGTTAAAATGTATGAGGATTTTTTAAACAATGCAAAAGTACGTGTTGAAGGTGTTAAGCGTAGTGTTGAAGCTGGTGATAAAGCTCAAATTGATGCCACTGAAGCTAATATCACTGTTAAAAACAGAGCTTTAGGATTAGAACAATCACGAGTAAAGCTTATGAAAGCTGCTTTAGATTTATCGACGTTTTTATGGTTGAATGATAATATTCCTGTTGAAATTCAAGCTAATGTCATACCTGATATCAATATTGAAACAACCATTGATGGTGTTTTGGAAATTGAAGGTTTACCATTAAGCGATTTTGTTTTAGAGAATCATCCGAAACTTAGATCTTTAAGTTTTAAATACGAAGGAATGCAGGTAGATAAGCGCTTGAAAGCAAATAAACTCTTGCCTATTGTAGATCTTCAGTACAATTTTTTAACGGAAAATCCAGATATCGCACGTTCCTTTAACAGCAATACGTATAAAGGCGGATTTAATATTGCATTTCCGCTATTCTTAAGAAAAGAACGAGGTGATTTAAAACTAGCCAAGTTTAAGCTTCAGGACTTAAAATTTGATATTGATAATGAACGAATTAACATTCAAAATAAAGTGCTGGCAATTTATAGAGAGCTAGAATCTTTTGTAAAACAAAACCAGTTGATTGATGACATTGTTAATGATTATACCATTATGCTAAATGCTGAAGAACGAAAATTTAATTTTGGAGAAAGCTCTTTGTTTTTAATCAATTCCCGCGAGAAAAGTTTAATTGATTCTCAGCTAAAAGCTATTGAATTACAAAATAAATATTTAAAAGCCAAAGCGAAGTTATTTAACAGTCTGGCAAGAGATTTAGACAACTTATAAGGGAATTAGTTGTTTTTTTCTGCTTTAGTTTCATTTGTGTCTTGCTTGGCTTTAGGAAAATCACTACTCTTTATCACTAAAATTTTGGCTTTTACACCAGTGAGTAAATTCCATCGCTTTGAAGACACCAGAACTTCATTGTCGTCGTACACTAAAAATTCTGCTGTATTAGGACCAGATTCACCTTGATTAAGAGCGATAAAAACAACCGTATTAATCCCTTCTTTTAAAGGAATATTAAATGATTTATAATTTTCATTTAAAACTAATCTAGGAATAATAATTTCATCGTTAACCACTACTTGAACCATATCGCCATCTGGAAATTCGTGGTCTCTACATCGTATATTCGCAAACTCAGCATTAATTCTAACATCACCTAAAAACATATCAGACATGGTTTTTATTTTCAAACCCTGTTCTTCAAGTTTAGCATTGTAACGTTTTTCAAAAATTTCGCCTGGATTTCTTAAGTTGTTGTCATCAAACATAGAAAATTCATTCTTTTGAGGCTTTAATTCCTTAACCTTAACAGGAATTCCACTTAAGTTGTCATTTGTTTTGGTAATCTCAATTTTTGAATTTGGTTTTATTTTAAACGTTGTTGGAATAGAATCTTTTTCATCAGTTTCTCTCGCAGGAATTTTAATAGATTCTTTCTCACTATCTGGATTTGGTTGTCCATTGAGACCATAAATCATGCATAAAAAAAATAAGAATACTACTTTAAGTTTCATGTGTGTTTAAGTTGATAACTAGATAACTATTGAAAATCAAAAACCGTTCCTTAAATCAAAATAACGACTTTCAGAATAAAAAATTTCAATATTAACACTTTATTTAGGTGTTATAGTTTTGTTAAGTCGCCAATAACGTTTAAAACTTACCATTAAAGCTTAATCGGAGTTTACGAGTATATTCTTCTAATAACCAGTCTTTATAGTTTTTAGTACTATTCATGATGCAGTAACAATATTGTTTGATTCGGTAACAAATATCATCATGTAATAGCTTGGCAAGTTCTCTGGCTTCAAAGACATCTTCGCTATTAGCAATGACCAGTTCAGAGTGTTGTGCGATAGAATTTTCTATAGCTTTCATCGACTTATGTCCTTCTCGAATCACATTTTTATACTCTTCTTTAATATCAAAATCATCATTTGGATTCTTTTTAAAACGCTTTCGTAATGCATCTGGCATTTCATACACAAAATCACGTTCTATATCTTCATCATTTCTAAGATTTTCAAGATAATAATCGGGATTCTTAAAAATGTGTTGCCAATCTACAGGCTGACTCCATGGTCCGAAACGAATGACATTATTTCCCAAATCGATGACTTTAAATGTTGATTTGTTATTGTGAATTCTAGATCCTCTACCAATCATTTGAAAGTAAAGCGTTAAAGATCTCGTTGCGCGATTCAAAATAATTGATTCTACCGAAGGCTCATCAAATCCTGTTGTTAAAATACTTACAGAAGTAAGAATGCCGTCTGGTGTATTTTTAAACCATTTTAAAATGTCCTTTCGATCTTGTTTAGAAGAGGTGTTGTCTAGGTGTCTAATGTTGTAGCCTGCACGTTTAAAGGTATAATACACTTCCTTAGAGGTGTTGATTCCATTGTTAAAAATCAAGGTTTTTTTTCCTTTCGATAGTTCTTCATAAGCAAACAATAACTTTCCTTGCATTGTTGCATTGCTGTATAAAGCTTCTGAAGATTTTACAGTATAGTCACCATTAATACCAATCTTTAAACTGTTAAGCGATACATCATAATTATAGACATCTGCAGTTGCTAAGAATCCATTTTTTATTAATGTAGAAATATCGTCACCAACAATAAGTTCTTTATAATTATCTTTCATTGGTAGTTTGATATTACTACTCAGCGGTGTTGCTGTAACTCCTAAAATAAAACAGTTGTCAAAAAACTTAAATAATTTTCTAAACGAATTATAATGTGCTTCATCAATGATGACTAAACCAATATCTTCTAATTTTAGTTTTTCATCGTTAAGTCGGTTATTTAATGTTTCAACCATTGCCACAAAGCATTCATACTGATCTTGATCTGGCAGTTCTTTTACTTTGCTATTGATGATTTTGTTATTCACATCGAAACCATGTAATACTTTTGAGGTTTGTTTACATAATTCAATTCGATGCGTTAAAATCACCACTTTTTTCTTGTGCTTTTTTATGTAACGTCTTACAATTTCAGAAAATATAACAGTTTTACCTCCTCCTGTAGGAAGCTGATATAATAAATTATAGTTATCTGGAGCGTTTTCTAAAACATCAAAAATACGATTGAGATCGGCAATTTGATAGTCGTATAAGCTCTTTTTAGCAATCTTCTGGTTTTCTATTTCTAAGGTTGAGGACATAAATTTAATAGCTTCTGAAAAAAAAATTCTTACAAAATTAAGGTTTTATAAGGTTATCAAGGCATATTGTTAAAAACAAATGAAAAAAAAGAGGAACATCATGTTCCTCTTTTCAAATTTGGGTTTGCTTTTACGAAATTTCGATTCGTTTAGGTGGCTTTTGCTTTGCTTCTTCGCGTTTAGGAAGAGTAATGCTTAAGATACCTTCTTCGTAATTTGCTTTCACATGATCTGATTCTACAGTGTCTGGAAGTGTAAAGGTTCTTTTAAAAGAAGAATATCCAAATTCTCTACGCGTGTAGTTATCAGAGTTTTCTTCATTTTTAGTTTCAACTTCAGACGATATCGACAAAATTTTATTATCCAAATCAATATTAAAATCAGATTTTTTCATGCCTGGAATAGCAAGTTCTAATATGTATTCATCAGGATTTTCCTTAATGTTAACTGCAGGTAACGTAATACCTGTATTAAAATTTGAAAGAAAACCTGTTCCTAGTCCATTTTCAAAAAAGTTATCAACCCAAGATGACAAACTTTTCTGACTTGATAATTCATTGCCATTAATAGGCGATTTCATTAAAGTACTCATTGTAAATCAATTTTAAGTTAAACATTTATTTAGATAGTATAATACAAATTAAATACCAGACTAGTTTTTGCAGCAAATACTGACATTTTTTCAAGGTTAAAAGTCAAACTGACATATTTATATATGTTATACTCCCTTCAAAATGAATGATATAAATGTTAAAAAGTGTTAAATTACTACTTTGTATTGCATAGTACTGTAACATTTTTGAAATATTGTCGTCTATCTAGTATAAACAATCAATTAAAAATCGAACAATCATGAGAACATTAAACAGCAATCAGTTAACAAGTACTAGAACAGAAACAAAAACATTTACTTGGAATCAAAAAAGACGTTATAGATAATTACTATAACCATTCATCATCAATCAAAAACAATCTGCCATGAAAGTATTAACCAGAATAGTCAACACGTCGCACACGGTTAACGACGATTTAAATACCGTAAAGTAATTACATATTAATTAGTTTTAAATTAGCAAGAGCACCTAAGTATATTATAATCTTAAGTGCTTTTTTGCGTTTTAAATAGTGGTATCATTATTGAGAGTTAACAATGAATCCTAAAAACTATTCTCATGAAAAACTCTAGACACTCCATGCCTCAAGTGAATGCTGGATCTATGGCAGACATTGCTTTTTTACTTCTCATTTTCTTTTTGGTAACCGCAATGATTCCTAAAGACAAAGGTATTAACAGAAAATTACCAGAACCCTGTCCTCAAGGAGAAATTTGTGATATTCAAATTAATAAACGAAACATGTTAGAAGTTAGTGTTAATTCTAAAAATGAACTGTTCGTTGAAAATAACGTGATTGGGATTGAAGAATTAAAAGCAATAACTAAAGCGTTTCTGGATAATAATGGAGATAAATCTTGTGATTATTGCAAAGGTGTAAGCTTAGAAACATCTTCTGATCATCCTGAAAAAGCTGTTATTTCATTAAAAAATGATAAAGGAACTTCATACGAGTTTTATATAGAAATTCAAGATGAACTCACAAAAGCATATTCTGAATTAAGAGCTGATTATGCAAAAACAGTATTTGATAAATCGGTAAACGAATTAACAAAAGAGGAATTAACAGAAGTACGAAACGCTTATCCTTTTATAGTATCTGAAGCTGAATTGAAATAGATTATTCTTGTACACTATCCCTCAGTTTTTCAACTCTATAACTGATGTTAACTTTACGTCTGCCCCATTTTTTAGCAGCTTTGACATCAGTTCCCATATAAATATCAATTTTATTTTTCCAGCGATAATGCATTTTATCTTTTACAAGATATGTGCCTTCCAACCCTTCAACCTTCACTAAAGTATTGTGTTTTAATCCCAACGATAACAGGTCTCTGGACACTGCAATATAGCATAGATTTGGCTTTAAACTATCTCCAAAAGCAGTTATAAACGGGTTATCATTAGTTTGATATGCTAAAGAATTATATGCTGTTGCAGTCACTTTAATAGTTTTCCACT
This sequence comes from Psychroserpens mesophilus, assembly GCF_050617655.1. Taxonomy (GTDB): domain Bacteria; phylum Bacteroidota; class Bacteroidia; order Flavobacteriales; family Flavobacteriaceae; genus Psychroserpens; species Psychroserpens mesophilus_A. The sequence continues at coordinate 140,647 of NZ_JBODQC010000002.1, forward strand.
CATAGTTATTTTGACTGTTTTGTTTGCAATTGCTACTAAAAAGACAAACAAAAACACACATCGCCAACCTATTTAAACCATTAGAAATCATATTTAAATATAAGATTTTGATTCCATATGATACTGAGTTGATAGTTTTCGTAATTTCACATTTTCAAATCAATCTAAATTTATGAAATTTATTTACGCTTCTTTATTTTTAATTATGATGCTAACATCTTCTTGTAAAAACAACGCTAAATCTTCGGTTAATTCTGATGTTACTGAAGATGCCACTGCACTTATTGAAAAAGCACAGGCCATTCACAAAAGAGTGATTACTTTAGATACACATTGTGATATTGATGTAAAAAATTTTACAGATTCTGTAAACTACACACAAAATTTAGATTCTCAGGTTAACTTACCTAAAATGGAAGCTGGTGGATTGGATGTCGCTTGGTTTGTTGTGTATACAGGACAAGACACCTTATCTGATGAAGGTTATCAAAACGCCTATATAAACGCAATCTCTAAGTTTGATGCTATTCACAAACTTGTTGAAGATATTGCTCCTGATCGTATTGAATTAGCGTTAAATTCTGATGATGTGAGACGGATTTCAAAATCTGGTAAAAAAGTTGCTATGATTGGGATTGAAAATGGTTATCCTGTTGGAAAAGACCTTTCTAATGTTGAAAAATTTTACAAGCTTGGAGCACGATACATGTCTTTGGCTCATAATGGTCATAGTCAGTTGTGTGATAGCAATACAGGAGAAAAAGATGAGGTGTGGTTGCATAACGGTTTGAGTGATCTTGGTAAGGATGTCATTAGAGAAATGAATCGCTTAGGAATGATGATAGATATATCTCATCCTTCTAAAGAAGCCATTAAACAGATGTTTGAATTGAGTAAAGCTCCTATTATAGCGTCACATTCTTCAGCTAGAACATTGTGTGATCACAGTAGAAATCTTGATGATGAGCAACTCATGCTGTTAAAAGAAAATGGAGGTGTTGTTCAAACTGTTGCATTTCAAACGTACACCAATACAGAAAAGAATAACGCCAGAAATAAAGCGATTAAATCCATTCGAAAAGATATTGCGCAATCATTAGGAACAACCTGGTATGAATGGAGTGAAACCAAAACCTTATCTAAAGAGGAAAAGGATGCTTTTTTAAATCTAAGAGCAAAAATTATTCGTTTAGCTGATGAGAAAGCAGATACAATGGATGACTTTCCGCCTAAAGTGAATGTATCCGATTTTGTAGACCATATTGACTATTTGGTAGAAAAAATAGGACTTGAGCATGTTGGAATTAGTAGTGATTTTGATGGAGGTGGTGGCGTTGAAGGTTGGAGTGATGCCTCTGAAACCTTTAATGTAACTCTAGAATTAGTAAAACGTGGTTATACAGAAACTCAAATTGAAAAACTATGGAGTGGTAATTTATTGAGAGTTTTGGACGAGGTTGAAGCTGTGGCTAAATCAATGTGATTTTGAATAGCGGACTAATTCAATTACAATATTAATTACTGAAACGACCAATAAAGCCATCAAAATAGAATTTAATACCAAAGCAATGACCTTTTGTTTAGACTTGGGTTCATTTTTGGTTTTTAATGCAAAAACAAAACCCATTATGGTCATAAAGAAAATTAGCAAAACTATAATTCCACTTGTAATTGAATAAAAGTTAATTCCAATAATTTCAGAGTTTGCCAAAGATTTTAAAATAATAAACATGGCAATCAGAACAATCGTTGTAATTGCAGATTTAAGTGCTTTTATTGTATTATGGTTACTCATAATGTTGACATTAATACGCTAATAAATCTTTTAAAGCTTCTTCAAAACGTCCTTTAGCCATATATTGATCTTCTAATTGATTGATAAACGGAATAGGAGTTTCTAAACTAGCAACACGCTTTACTGGAGCGTCTAAATCTTCAAAACAGTTTTCCATAATTAGTGCAGAAATATCACTAGCAATGCCACCAAATAATGAGTCTTCTTGTAAAATTATTGCTTTACCTGTCTTTCTTACCGAATTATAAATAGTTTCGGCATCAAGAGGCTGTAGTGTTCTTAAGTCAATTACATCTGCTTCAATATCAGTGTTATTATCTAATGTTTCTAAAGCCCAGTGTACTCCAGCTCCATAGGAAATGACAGTCACATCTTTTCCTTCTTTTAAAACAGATGCTTTACCAAATGGTAACGTGTAATACTCTGTTGGCACATCTTGACGAATACTTCGATATAATGCTTTGTGTTCAAAGAACAATACAGGATTTGGATCGTTAATTGCTGTTGCTAACAAGCCTTTAGCATCATAAGGAAATGCAGGATATACAACTTTTAAACCTGGTGTTTTTGTAAACCAAGCTTCATTAGTTTGAGAGTGAAATGGTCCAGCAGCAACACCACCACCACAAGGCATTCTTAACACGACATCTGCTTGCTGGTTCCAGCGGTAATATGATTTTGCTAAATAATTTACTACAGGATTAAACCCAGAAGTCACAAAATCTGCAAACTGCATTTCAACTACAGATTTGATTCCAGCAATCGACAATCCCATTGCTGCTTCAACAATAGCAGATTCACAAATTGGTGTATTTCTAACTCGATCTTTTCCAAATGCTTTTACAAAACCATCAGTAATTTTAAAAACGCCACCATATTCGGCAATATCCTGACCCATGATAACAAGGTCTTTATGTTGTTCCATTGATTGTTTTAATCCTTCTGAAATTGCATCAATCAAGCGAAGTTCTGCTGTACTAGATTTTGGAATAACATCTTTATATTCAAAAGGTTTATACACATCATTTAACTCTGAAGTTAAATCAGCTGTTATTGGAGCTTCATCAAAAGCTATTTGTAAATTTTCATTAATTTCATGAACAATTCCTTCCTTTATAGCCACCTCTTGCTTTTCAGTTAAAATCTTTTCATTCTTCAAAAATTCTTGGAAGTTTTCAACGGGATCTTTTTTAGCCCATTCCTGCATTAATTCTTTAGGAACATATTTGGTGCCACTAGCTTCTTCATGACCACGCATTCTAAACGTTTTAAACTCCACGAGAATAGGTCTCGGACGCTTACGAATACTTTGTACAAGTTTTTTAATTTTAGTATAAACTTCTACCACATTGTTTCCATCGAGCACAAAAGCTTCCATACCATATCCTTTTCCTCGATCTGCAATGTCTTTACAACGATACTGCTCACTGGTTGGAGTTGACAATCCGTAGCCGTTATTTTCAACACAAAACAAGACTGGCAACTGCCATACAGAAGCCACATTTAACGCCTCATGAAAATCACCTTCACTTGTACCTCCTTCTCCAGTAAATACAGCTGTTACTTCATTTTTATTTTTTAACAAACTGGCTAATGCTATCCCATCTGCAACACCCAGTTGCGGACCAAGGTGAGATATCATTCCTACAATATTAAATTCTTGTGTGCCAAAATGAAAAGAACGATCACGACCTTTCGTAAATCCGTTTGCTTTACCTTGCCATTGGCTAAATAATCTATGTAAAGGAATGTCTCTTGATGTAAATACACCTAAATTTCTATGCATTGGTAAGATGTATTCTTCACGGTTCAAAGCCATAGTAACACCAACAGAAATAGCCTCCTGGCCAATACCAGAAAACCATTTTGAGATTTTTCCTTGACGTAATAGAATGAGCATCTTCTCTTCTATTAGTCTGGGCTTAAGCATGTTTTTATAAAGCTTTAAAAGTGTTCGGTCGTCTAAATTTTTTTTATCAAAATTTATTGTACTCCTTGTGGAAGTCAGCATAGCAATTCGTATTGTGTTTATAAATCAAAAGTAATTAAAAATTGGTTGAAATGCCTCTAAACCGTATTTTTTTTAAGCGCACAAATACTATATGAATTTAGCGATGTTTTCGTTATTTTTGTAGTATTGCAGTAATAACATAATATTTATAATGATGGATAAAATACCCAGTGTTAACCTTGAAGATTTTATTTCAGGCGACCCAAATAGAAAACAGAAGTTTATTGATGAAATTGGAAAAGCATATGAAGACATTGGCTTTGTTGCTTTGAAAGGTCATTTTTTAGATGATGCTTTAGTTGATAAATTATATGGAGAAGTAAAAAACTTTTTTAGTTTACCAGTTGAAACCAAGCGCAAATATGAAATTGAAGGTATTGCTGGACAGCGTGGCTATATTTCTTTTGGGAAAGAAAGCGCTAAAGGTAAAAAGGAAGGGGATTTAAAAGAGTTCTGGCATTTTGGACAATACGTTGAAGATGATCCTGAGCGCGCAAAAGAATATCCTGAAAATGTTAAAGTTGAAGAATTGCCAGAATTTAATAATGTTGGAAAAGAAGCTTACGGCATGCTTGAAAAAACAGCAAAGTATGTTCTAAGAGCATTGGCTTTGCATCTCGATTTGGAAGAAACGTATTTTGATAACTACATTCATAACGGTAATTCTATATTAAGACCAATTCACTATCCACCAATTACTTCAGAACCTGAAAATGCTGTGCGTGCAGCAGCTCATGGAGATATTAATTTAATTACCTTATTGATGGGAGCTCAAGGTCGTGGATTGCAAGTTCAAAACCATAAAGGCGAATGGATTGACGCTATAGCTGAGCCAGATGAATTAATGATTAATGTTGGAGATATGCTCTCTAGGCATACTAATAATAAATTAAAATCGACCATACATCGTGTGGTAAATCCTCCAAGAGAACTTTGGGGAACATCGCGCTATTCTATTCCGTTTTTCATGCATCCTATAAGCGAAATGAAATTAAATGTCTTGGAGAGTTGTATTGATGACGAGCATCCAAAACAATTTGAGGATATAACCGCTGGAGAATTTTTAAATGAACGTTTAGTCGAACTCGGATTAAAAAAATAAAATGCAGTGTTGCGTATTTTCAGTTTGAATAAAAAAACTGCATACTGAAAGTTAATTACTGATAACTAAAAATGGATTTAAAAGATCAATTAAAAAACCTGTTTCCAGAACATATTCCTGAGGAAGTTTCCGAAGAAAAAGAAACTAACGATAAAGATATATGGTTGCAAGATGATCCTATTATTTGTAAATATGAAAAGCGAAAAGGCAAGCCTATAACGATACTTGAAGGTTATACAGGAGCTGATGAAGACTTTAAAATTCTTGCTAAAGAACTTAAGCAAAAACTAAGTGTTGGTGGTAGTTTTAAAAATGATAAAATTATTATTCAAGGTGATTACAGAGATAAAATCATGCAAATTCTAAAAGACAAAGGTTTTGCTGTCAAACGCGTTGGTGGATAATTATGAGTAAAACACTTCATATAACAAATGGTAATTCATTAACAGAAATCCTTAACAATGAGTTAGAAATAAAAGGAGATATTTTAACTTGGCAGGAAATGTTATGTGAAGGTCCAACAATATCTCATATCGATTCTGATACTTTTATAGAAATAAGACAACAGTTTCTTAGTGAGTACTATAACATAGAAATTGATAAAGTTGAACTTAAAAAGGAATTAGACAAATTAAATTCTATTGAAAACTACGATAAGATAATTTTATGGTTTGAATACGATTTGTTTTGCCATATTAATCTTCTTGGTGTGATGAGTCTACTTCATCAAAAAGAGATTAGGCTTCCACTCTATTTGGTGTGTAGCGGACGAATAGAAGGCGAAAAAAACCTTAAAGGATTATCTGAGCTTTCTCCAGAACAACTTCTTAAACATTATGATGAACGTGTTGAGTTGACAGATGAAGACAAAGATTTGGCGATTACATTATGGCGAACTTACTGTGGTAAAGATCATAATTTATTTAAACGATATATCGTAAAAGAGTCTTCATTTAAATACCTTAGTAATTGTTTAAAGGCACATTTAAGACGCTTTCCAGACGCTAAAAGTGGCTTGAGTGTTTTAGAAAAAAACACTTTGGAAATTGTAAGAGATAATGACATAAAGTCTAAGCATCATTTATTAGGTTATATCTTAAATTATCAAGGCTTTTATGGTTTTGGTGATTTACAGTTAGAACGAATGATTCATAAATTATCATTGTTTTTTGATGAAAATGAACATGCATTAACACTTAACAGGAAAGGTCATGAAGCTTTAGTGAAAATTCATAATTTTTCTTCAGAAATCAATAATAATATGACTTATGGCGGATTGAATCGATTAGATTACCAATTTAATAAAGACGAAAACAAACTTGTAAAAACAAATATTAATGTCCATTAAAAATTCTGAATTAATACTTAATCCTGATGGTAGTGTTTATCATCTCAATCTTAAACCTGAAAATATTTCTGACACCATCATTTTTGTTGGAGATCAAGATCGCGTTGAAAAAATAACAAAGCATTTTGACAGCATAGAGTTTAGCACTCAAAAACGGGAGTTTAAAACCCAAACAGGTTATTATAAAGGCAAGCGCATCACTGTAATTTCTACAGGTATTGGACCTGATAATATTGATATTGTTTTAAATGAACTGGATGCATTAGTGAATATCAATCTAGAAACACGACAACCAAAATCCGATTTAACACGTTTAAATATTATTAGAATAGGCACTTCAGGATCACTTCAAAAAGACATACCTGTGGATGCCTTTGTGATGAGTACTCATGGATTAGACATTAACGGTATGCTTCATTTCTATCAGATAGACGACATTAGTAATCCAGATATTGAAAATGCGTTCATAGCACATACAAATTGGGATAAAAATAAAGCAAGACCAATTGTTATAAATAACAGTGCAGATTTAGAAAAACACTTTGATAGCGACCAGGTTTTTAAAGGCATGACAGGTACTGCTGGTGGTTTTTATGGTCCTCAAGGTAGAGTTCTAAGATTGCCACTTCAGGATCCAACGCTCAATTCTAAACTCGATAATTTTTCTTATAAAGAATTTAGAATCACGAATTTCGAGATGGAAACTTCAGTAATCTATGGCTTGTCAAAACTTTTAGGTCATGAAGCTTTATCGTTAAATGCTATCATTGCTAATCGTCCAAATGGAGATTTCAGTAAGGATCCTAAACAAACCGTTGAAAATCTAATAACTTACGCTTTAGAGCGTATTACAAACCTATAATCAATTAGTAATTTAAAGCTTTACAACTTCATTTCCAGAACAGTAATATGAAACGAATAAATTTAGGTGGTGTTCCAGAACATTTTAATCTGGCTTGGTATTTAGCTCTAAAAAATGGAGAATTTAAGGATGAAGGAATTAACCTTAGATGGAAAGATTATTTTGGTGGTACAGGAGCTATGAATAAAGGTTTGCGTGAAGGAGAAATTGATATGGCAGTTATTCTTACCGAAGGTATCATTAAGGATATTATTGAAGGTAATCCGAGTAAAATAGTACAGACTTTTGTTCAATCTCCTTTAATTTGGGGCATTCATGTTGCTAAAAATTCTAACTATAAAACCATAAATGATTTAAGAGGAACAAAAGCTGCTATAAGCAGATATGGATCAGGTTCACACTTAATGGCTTATATAAATGCTGAAAACAATAACTGGAATCTTGAAAAAGATTTAAATTTTAAGGTTATTAAAAACCTTGATGGTGCTGTTGAAGGGCTAACTGATGGTGTGGCAGATTACTTTATGTGGGAGAAATTCACCACCAAACCTATTGTTGATGAAGGTGTTTTTAGACGTATTGCAGATTGTCCAACACCTTGGCCATGTTTTGTTATTGCCGTAAACAATGATTTTTATAAAACTAACAAAAAAGATGTTGAAACCATTTTAAATATTATAAACAATATCACCAGAAAATTTAAATCCATTCCTAATATCGATGTTACCATAGCAAACAGGTACAATCAAAAATTAGAAGATGTACAGGAATGGTTATCATTAACAGAATGGTCACAAAGTGTAATAGATGAATCCACAATTATGACCATTCAAAAGAAACTTTTAGATTTAGATATTATCCCTAAAACAATAGCCTACTCTGAATTAATTCATGATTTAAAATAGATATTCAGGTAGGAATTTTGCTTAGATTACTGTTATATTAGTGAAAAATGGTCTCAAAATGTCTAATAACATTAACAAAACATTAATGTTTTTTATCATAAGTTTCTATTTTTCAAAATTTTAGTTACATTTGTTATATCCCTATAGCGCTATTAACTTATCAAACTTGAAGAATATGATAATGATTATTACTCTAACTCTATGTTCCTTAGTTGCATTAAATTTCCTACTACTTATATTTAGTTGTAACAAGACAACAAAGAAAAATTCTATTGAAAATCCTAGCGTTTTAAATACTCCCAAGGTTTCTATTCCTACGAAGCAAATTACCAGAACTCAGACGCAATTAGCACCTACAGGAAGCTAGTTTTACATATTTAGAGTAACACATTTAACTACCATTCTATCGGTTTAGATCCGTTTTCAGCCAAGTACATATTAGTTTTACTAAAATGCTTATTTCCAAACCAGTACCCTCTGTTAGCACTCAAGGGAGAAGGATGACCTGAAGATAATAATTGATGTTTATGAGCGTCAATAAGTTTTGCTTTTTGTTTAGCAAATCCTCCCCAAAGTAAAAAGACAACATTACTTTTCTTATTACTAATAGACCGTATAACCGCATCTGTAAAATTTTCCCAGCCTTTTTTTTGATGACTTCCGGCTTGATGAGCTCTAACTGTTAGTGTCGCATTTAAAAGTAAGACTCCTTGTTTAGCCCATCGTTCAAGATTACCAGATTTTGGATAAGGTATTTTTAAATCTGTTTCAATTTCTTTAAAAATGTTCATTAATGAAGGAGGATGTGAAATCCCGTCATTAACCGAAAAACTTAGTCCGTTAGCCTGGCCAACACCATGATAAGGATCCTGACCGATTATAACAACTTTTACATCGTTAAAATGACAATATTCAAAAGCAGAAAAAATCTGTTTTCCTGGAGGATAACAGGTATGAGTTTTATATTCAGACTTTATAAAATCTGTTAAAGCTCTAAAATAAGGTCTATTAAATTCGTCAACTAGTATATTTTTCCAGCTTTCGTGTATGTTTACATTCATTTTGTCTAAAAAAAAATCTTATTATCTAAAATATGAATAATGTCATAAAATTGTATAAACAAATATAGTATATTCGTTTTCGTAAAACCTGAAATCATGGAAAAAGCGATTATAGAAAGAGTGCAAAATATCTTAAATAAGCCTTTACAGGATATAAAGACTATAGAGAAAATTTCTCATGATGATTTTTTTAAGAATTATTTAAAAAAGAACACTCCAGTCAAAATCACTCAAATGATGGATAGCTGGAAAGCCAGAGAGATTTGGTCTTTAGATTACTTTGAAAAAATTGGAAAAGATAAAGAAACCTTTATGTATAAAGGTAATATCAGGCAAAATGATACCAATTGGCAATTTGGTGCTTTTCAGGATTATTTAAATGAAATCAGAAACTCTGATACGGACACGTATTTAGGCAATATGCCTATTGCAAAAATGTTTCCTGAGCTTTTAGAACATGTCGACTTTTCACTTATTTCAAAAAACACAGTGAGAAACTCAACATCTTTATGGATTGGACCTCCTGGAACTTTAACAGGCTGGCACACAGATCGTCTAGCTAATAATATTTTAGCTTTAATTGAAGGTCGAAAATTAGTGTTTTTGGTAAGTCCGAAAGACTCTGATTCTATGTATCCAAGTGATAAATATGAACCTGGTTCACGTTTAAGTGATGTAAACATGGAAAATTTTAACGACTCTAAACATTCTTTATTTAAAGACCTAAATGTGCAATACACAATCATCAATCCAGGTGAAATGCTGTTTATTCCTCAAACCTGGTGGCATTGTGTTTATGGTTTAGATATTTCTATTAGTTCGAATAATTTTGCTTTTACTCCAATTGATAATTTCAAAATGAAAACTACTGAACTGATTAAACGTAAGCTACATAGTGTTGGGTTATTTGGCTCTAAAGATTGTGTTTGCCATTATGTTAATGAGGAAGGTAAACGTGTAAAACGATAATTAATCGAAGCTTATACATTTCATTTTATTACTAATTCATTAATAAGTACCTTTGCAACTTTACCGGTTTTAGGGATAACAATTAATGATTAGCATTCACGACAAAACGTTACAAGACATAGAATTTTACACGGTTTTAAAACAAGTGTCGGAATTGTGTGTCACAGATTTAGGAAGAATTGAAACACTAAAAGTAAAACCCTACTCTTCTAAAGAACAGGTGTTACAATCGTTACAATTTACTAACGAATATGTGTCTTCATTCTATAATGATAATCGCATTCCAAATCATGGTTTTGAACCTATAACAAAAGAACTCAAACTTTTAAAGATTGAAAATTCTTATTTAGAAACTAAGAGTTTTCAAAAAATTGCTTCCATAACGATTACTGTGACCAATATTCTCAAGTTTCTGAAAAAATTTGAGGAGTATTATCCATCATTGTACACATCTGTATCAACCATTGAAATAGTAAGTCATCTCGTTTCAGAAATTGATACAATTATTGATCGTTTTGGTGACGTAAAAGACAATGCTACAGATGCGTTATTCCAACTTAGACAATCTATAAATTTAATCAGAGGTAAAATCAATCAAAGTTTTACTTCAGCTTTAAATACATATCATAACTTAGATTATTTGGATGACATTCGAGAATCTGTAGTTGAAAACAAGCGTGTACTTGCCGTAAAAGCGATGTACAGACGCAAAGTTAAAGGTAGTATTATGGGAAGTAGTAAAACAGGAAGTATCGTGTACATACAGCCTGAAACTACATTTCAACATGCCAGAGAACTCAACAATCTTGAGTTTGAAGAACAAGAGGAAGTCGATAAGATTTTGCGTAATCTCACAGAATACGTAAGGCCTTATGCTTTAGTTCTAGAAAATTATCAGAATTTCTTGAGCTCATTAGATGTTATTTATGCTAAAGCAAAATATGCACAATCTATTAATGCCATCCTTCCTGAAATTAATGAAAATAAGGTTTATGAAGTTAAAGATGCTTATCATCCGTTACTTTATTTATCGAATAAAAATGAAGGCAAGACAACTTATCCTCAGTCTATAGTGCTTCATCCTGAAAATAGAATTATAGTCATTTCTGGTCCCAATGCTGGAGGAAAAAGTATCACCTTAAAAACCATAGGATTACTTCAGATGATGATTCAATGCGGATTATTGATTCCTGTTCACGAAAAGAGTACAATTTGTCTGTTTGACAGAATCATTAGTGATATAGGAGATAACCAATCTATAGAAAATCATTTAAGCACCTATAGTTACCGGTTAAAGCAGATGAATTACTTTTTAAAAAAATGTAATAAGAATACTCTGTTTTTAATTGATGAGTTTGGTACTGGAAGTGATCCAGAACTTGGAGGAGCTCTAGCTGAAACGTTTCTTGAAGAATTTTATCATCGAGAAGCTTACGGAATCATTACAACGCACTACTCCAATCTGAAAGTGTTAGCTAACGAATTGCCATACATGCAGAACGCTAATATGATGTTTGATGAAAAAACCTTAGAACCTATATTTAAATTGGCTTTAGGACAAGCAGGAAGTTCATTTACATTTGAAGTTGCTCAAAAAAACGGCATCCCTTACAGTTTGATTAATCGTGCTAAAAAGAAAATTGAACGTGGTAAGGTAAGATTTGATGCTACTATTGCTAAGCTTCAGAAAGAGCGTAGTAAACTTGAAAAAACAGAACGTTCATTAAAGGAAAATGAAAAGAAAAAGCAATCTGAAGCCGATAAGCTTGAAGAGGTAAATGCTAAGGTTCAGAAGAAATTAGAAAGCTTTCAGGAGTTGTACGATAGTAACCAACGCTTAATTTATCTCGGACAAAAATTTAATGATATTTCTGAAAAATACTTCGATAATCAGAAAAAACGTGAATTAATGGCTGAACTTTTTAAACTCGTTCAAATCGAAAACTCTAAACGAAAAAAAGTATCTGCAAAGCAAAAGCGTGCTGAAAAAGCGAAAGAGAGACAAGTCAAGCAGGAAGCTGAAAAGAAAGTTGCGGTTATTAGAAAAAAGAAAAAAGCTGTAAAAGATAAAACCCCTAAAGTTGAAAAACCTAAACCAGTTTTAAAAATAGGTGATCGCGTTCGTATGTTTGACGGCAAAGCTATTGGTTCGATTGACACCATTGAAAAAGGAAAAGCCATAGTAAACTATGGCTTTTTTACGACTAATGTTAACTTAGAGTTGTTAGAATTGGTTGAGGCTAAAAAGTAGCACTTTATTAAAGTTGTGAATCACAATCATAATCATAGGAAGCATTTTCCCATCCTGAAGGATTATAAGTACGATAGCATTGTTCAATTTCGACATGACCCAAGGTCTGTGAAACTAAACCATTCCAACCAAAATTAAAGTATTCAATTTCAACTTCTACATTCCAACTTCCTGCAGGTGGTTCAAAAAAATCTTGATCTTCATCAGTAATAGTAACCCAATCGGTACTTATTGTTCCATTACTCGTTTGATACGTTAAACGTACTCTAATGTTTTTAGTAGTAAAATCATTAATGACCTTAATACGTTCGTGTTCAAATTCATTTTCACCACAACTATCAGCAGTATATTCTTCTTGAAATCCCATTTTTGCTAAGCTATTATCTTTAAGGTATCTAATGGTGTATGCCATTGGAATTCCAGGATTATTTCTTGTAAAGACAGCATTTGTACCACTAAGAATAGATCCAAAGGAACCAAAAGTTATACCTTCATTTTCATCCTCTGGAGAAAAGATTTCTGCAGCAGCTTGAGCATTTCCTCCTAAGGTCACTACGGTAATTGTAGCTTCGTTTAAAACTTCTTCATATGCGCTATTAGTAGTTCCACCACCACTAATTCCACTTGCATATTGTAACGCCAAACTTAAATCTACTTCAGTTTCAACATCTGAAGTTTCCATTCTAAACATTATGATACGTCCATACGAAACAGATTTCACATATGCTGGTGGACGATTATCATCTATAACTGATTGAACTTGTTCTAAAGTTACATCATTGCCAAAGACACTTGCTGGAGAAAAAGGATTATCCATTGTAACAGTATAAAATACCTGTTTATAAACCAACATAGCTACTTTATTGGTTTCTGTTGATTGATATTCCAGTTGGGATTCTATCGAGCCACTAGCCCACTCTACATTCAAACCAACCTCTAAACCGAGTTGTTTTCGAGAATATGAGGTAGCACTTTTATAGGATGTCTGAGATAAATTCTCATAACCATTTGGATAAGCATTATCATGCCACCATTCTAAAGCGTTGCTAATACTAGAATCCACTGAAGAGTTTTCAAGATTATTAACAACTACAGTTCCTTGATCACCAAAGCCAGGCAAACCTATCCTGAATGTAGCAGGACCTCTACTAACACTAGTAATTGGGTTTGGAAGACCATCAAGCATATTATTATCTCCATAAATAAGAGCTCCAGGGTAAATGATCCCACTTGTTGGTTGCAAAATGGATACTTCTGAAAAATTCGATTTTAAATCGAATGTCTTTCTTACACAAGATGTTACTACACCTTGAACAGGATTATCATCTCCAAGAGATTGAGAGTCAATTTCCGTTCTTTCAATAGATCCACTTATAGATTGTGTATTTAATAAACTTTCAGGATTGTAATTTAATCCTAAGATATATTCATTAATACTCGAGGCAAATGGGTTTTCATCTACATCATTTATCCCGTCATCAGATTTACTGCAATTGAAAGCAACTAATGCAAAAGCAAAAAGCAGGACAAATTTTAAATAGAGTTTCATTATGTGTGGTTTTAAATGTTTCATAATTTTATGTTTTATTTGAAAAAAATCAATCCCATTGTTTTAAAGTTGTACTAAGTCCTTGATGCAGATATACTTTACCGCTTGCTGTATTATCAAGATTATCGACATTGCCATTTCTCCATTTATAACTACTGTTGTTATCGTCCTTTGCTCCAACTGAGCCTCCTGCATACATTCCTATAAAGCCTTCTGAAGTTGTAGGACTATTTGCTCCTTTAATTACAAAATGATTGTACTCATCATTGTGTTCTGGCAAAACGTTGCCAACATCTTGATATGAACCTCCTGAATCATCTTGTGAAAGTTTTATTCTACTCGTTGATACATTATTAATCCATGAGTAATATTTGAACGCAAACACATAACTGTTTGAGGGAATGCTGAAATCATTATTATTGGCAACGGTTCTGTCTCCTGAAGCACTTTCAACAGAAGCATTATTATAGATTTGATCATCTGAAGCACCACTTTTAGTGGTATGTGCCAAGTAATTAGCCAAGTCATTGTATTCACTTTCTGAAATTAGAACCCAATCACCATTATTTGCATTTTCATAGGCAGTTCGTGAACTTCCATTTAAAAATGCCCAAATATCGTCTACATTTTGGATGGCAATTTTGTATTCTAAAACTTCTGTTTCAGAACCATTACTAACTTCAATAGTTACCAATAGGTTTTCGTGAGTTTCATAGTCGAAAGCCAACCAGTCACCAACACGAAGTTCGTCTCCATTGAGGATAATGGCTTGTGATGCTGTTTCAAAGCTTATGTTATAAGTAAGAGTTCCTTCTAAACTAGAATTTATTGTTGCGATTAAATCACCACTTGAAGGATATTCAGCAATGTTAATTGTAATTACATTGTCTGAAGAATCGTTTGAATTGCCATCATCTTCTGAACTACACGATACGAAAAGTGCAATACACAGGTAAAAGCATAATTGATAAATACATTGTGTTTTCATTGTTATAAAGATTTTGTGGTTTTAATTTTTGTAGCGACTTACAGCTGGAAAAGTCTGCAGCCTAACCAGCGCAAGACACCACAAAATATTTATGTCATATATTATTAATGACAACCCAAATCTAAGTGAGATTACGTCTGAATTCTAATTTTCAATATGGACAAACTATGGACACAAGAAAATAATTGGCTTGTACAAAACGGTTTAAAGTGTTATAAAATTTTACTTCAAAACGCTGATTTTAAGCGTTTTATGTATTTATAATAATATCATAGTTATGGACAAATTATAGACTGAGTAGATTTGAGCCTAGACCAACCGAATTATTTATGCTGTTTATTAATTATCTTAGTAATGCAAAATTATCATCATGAAAACCAAACTAATTACTATTTTATTAATTGCATTTATAGGATTATTCTTGCATGCACAAGATCCTATTTATATTATACCTAAGGAACAAAGATCATTAATTGAAAAAGCTGCCAAATGCTTAAAAGAAAAACAAACCGATTGTAATTCGTACTTTGAACAGGCGCTTCAAGTTTCTAAAGATGGTGAAAATGATTCCATCCTTGCACAAACCTATTTTGAAATTTGTAATGTTTTAGATTTTGTTGGCAAAGGTGAAGATCATATTGCTTATGCGAAACGCGGACTTCATCTAAATGGTAAAAATCATCCTTTAGTGACAAATCGATTGTTAAGAGAATTAGGTTATGCTTATTCAAAGGCAGGCAAAGTAGACAGTCTAATTCCTATCTATAACAAAGCAATTTATTGGGCTGAATTTGCAAATGACAGTAGTGAAATTGCCATTAGCAGAATTCGGTTAGCAAGCGCTTACAAGCGAATTGGCAATATTAAAAAATCTATTGAATTACTCCTCGATACTAGAGTATACGTTAAAGCTAGTAATGATATACATCGTGAAAGTGGTCTATTGTTTACCCTTGCAAATTCATACAGTTCTAATAAAGATGATGAATTGGCCATTTCGAATTATCTTGAGGCAGCTAAAGGGTTTTTAGAAGTTGAAGACGACCGAATGTATGCTGCTTCTTTAGTGAATATGTCATTAGTTGCAAATGAAATTGGGAAACATAAATTGGCTTTAGAGAAACTTCCTGAAGCCATAAGAATTTTTGAAAAAAAAGAACCTAACAGTGCGTTATATGGTAAAACATATTTAGGGCATGCCCATTTTCTTAATGGTGATATTGAAAAAGCTATTGCTATTCATAATGAATGTATTAAAGAATCTATTCGAATAGATAATAAACTAATAGAAAATAGAAACCGGAAATATCTGGCACAAGTCTATCTAGACAGTAACGAGCATGCATTAGCCTTACCTGAAACTACAATTGTCTATAAAAATGAAAAAGAGAGAGGAATTTCAGATGCTTATTTAAATGCATTAAAATTGCATGCTGAAGCTTTAACTTTAAACAATAAAACTTCTGACGCAGTTAATGTTTATCAGGAATATATTTCAACCAAGGATTCCATTTTTACTATTGAAAAAGAAAAAGAAATTGCCAATATGCGCGAGCGTTATGAAACTGAAAAAAAGGAAGCTCAAATTGTCTTATTAGAAAAAGATGTTTCTTTAAGTAAAACTCAAAAAACCTTATATGGCATAGGAATGGTTTCTTTTTTAACAATTTCAGGACTTCTCTATTTCGGATTTAAGCAACGCATCAAAAAAAATAAAATTGAACGTGAAAAACAAGAAGAAATTTACAAACAAGAAATTGCCTTTAAAAAGAAAGAATTAGCATCTCAAACACTTCATCTGGTTCAGAAAAGCACATTTATTCAAGAGTTAAAGGAAAATTTAGAAAAGATAAAAAAATCGCCTGAATTATTTAAATTAGAGTTTAGACGATTGGTAATGCTTTTAAAAAAAGAAAGTGCTGAAGACAAAGACTGGGAAGTCTTTAAATCTTACTTTTCAGAAGTTCACAATAATTTTGATCATAAAATAAAAGCCATTTCCGAAGATGTCACCGAAAAAGAAATCCGATTAGCCTCTTTTTTAAGAATGAATTTATCTACTAAAGAAATTGCTTCTATGCTTAATGTTCTTCCAGATAGTGTTTTAAAATCTAAATACCGACTCAAGAAAAAACTAAAGCTAGATAAAGCAGACGATTTAACGCAATTTTTAAATACCTTATAAAACTATCATGTATTTTTGTGATGTGATACAAGACTTACCAAAACACAAACAACTTATTCTTTTTGATGGTGTCTGCAATCTTTGCAACGCTTCAGTTTTGTATGTGATTAAACACGACAAAGCCAATCGATTTATGTTTGCGCCTTTACAAAGTGATGCTGGAAAACAAGTCATTGAAAAATTTAATTTAGACATCTCTAAAACAGACTCTATCCTTCTCTATTCTGAAGAGAAAGGTTTGTTTGTTAAGTCTAGTGCTGCATTACATATTGCTAAACATTTAGGGTTTCCAAGACATCTAATGTCTGTATTTTTTATTGTTCCAACATTTATCAGAAACTGGGTTTATGACTTTGTAGCAAAGAACAGATACAGATGGTATGGTAAAAAAGAAGCTTGTATGATTCCTACTCCAGAGTTAAAAGCAAAGTTTTTAACATAAAAAAGTCCTTTCTTTCAAAAGGACTTTAACAACTAACAACTAATTAAAACTAATTTAACTCTAAAAAAAATTATCATTAACATTTGAGGGATTATCTAATTTGTTTAATGATTAATAGCACATTATTTTGATACTGTAAACATACGCAACATCCTCAAAATCAACTTATATTATCGGTGTAAAGCATAAAAAAATTGATTAAAAAAAAAGAACTGCAAAAAACATCTATAAGATGCAGGGTTCTCATTTTATTTTTCTAATTCGAAGCGAAATGTTCTTCACGAACTAAAAATGGTGTTAACGTACCCAAAAACAGGTATTACTCAATACGAGTATGTATTAGTCAAATTATGAGTTATATTGGTTTAGAATTACACAAAGCCTTAGAGCAAAACGCTCAGTTTGAGCCTAATTTCTGTTAGTTGGGAACTAATCAAGTTCTTGTCTAGTGCAAGTCTAACACGTGATAAGTTTCAGAACAACCTCTGAAAGATAACGTTGCGCTTTAAGGCTTTTATTTCAGACTCTTTAAAATAAAATCTAAATTAGTATTCGAATTATCATTTGTCAGGTAAGAATCTGTATAGTATTTTGATGGTATTGCCAGACCTAAATCCTGAAGTGTTTTAATCGTATCAAGATATTCTAAACTTACTTTTCCGGTTAATAACGGATTCAAATTACCTCCAGCTTTAGCATAATTGTAAACCTGATTGATTCCTCTTAAATACAAGTGGTCTTTAGTAAAACCGCCTCCTCTATGCACTCGTAATGTGATAGCAAAAGCCTTATCTCTATTTAATTTATACTGATTATGAAGTAAATCAAATGTATCAGAAAAGCTATAATCTTTATTAAGTGTATCAACTGCAATCACACGATATGCCAGTTCTTTTAATCGTTTCATGGTTAAACAGCCAGACATATATTCTGAATATACAGCCAGTCCTTCTTGCGTCTCAACATTATTTGGTAATCCGTTAGAAAACACTTTAAGCGGTTGTGACAAACCATTAAATGTAGTGACCATATGTACACCAATTTCATGATTGGTCAAAACTTTTAACTGATTTAAACTAAACTTATGGTTTTTACGTAAGACTAAGGTCTGAGTATTATTCAACACCATAGCAGCAGCTGAAATATTGGTAGATAACTTAATGTTGTAATTAAAATCGTAACGTTTTGAATAGTCTTTAAAATAATCTACTGCATCGTCAACAGTGTACATCGGTAACAATTCTTCATCAAAATCACTGTCATCAAAACGAAGGATAAATTTTGCATTATCAATATCTTTTTCGGTTGGTGTACCAAAACTTTTTAAACTATTGAAGTAAAATTTGCGTCCTTGATTAATGGTTTGAATACATTCTATGAGCCCAGAATATTCGTATATTACATCTTCGTATAGCTGTCTTACACGATCATCTTCAATACGTTCTAATCGTTGTGAAAAAAATAAACGATGCAGCTTGTAACCATTAAATTTAATTTTAGGATACTTAAAAACAGGATCATAAGAAAACTTAGTGGAGAAGAATTGCTTCTTTTCGCGTTCTATATTTAACGGATTGATATAATTAAGAACTTCTATCTTTTGAACCAACCGATTAATATTACCATCGATATCAAATAAATCTTGATATTCTGATGTACTGGGAATTTGAGACATTATGAATTGTATTTTTTATAAAAATTTGCAGCATGCTCAGGCAATCGTTTTTGCAACGCTTTCTCTACTGCTGAAACGACTTCTGGAAAAATAATCTGATCATATTCATTACAATATATTTTAGCAATTTCGGTGGCCAAAACTAAAGTATTTTTAAAGTTATTGGTAATAAATTTCAAGAAATATCCATTCCCTTGAAATGTATTATTAATTTTAGATGTAGACACAATATCTTTTGGTAATTCTATTTCAGATAAACTTTGTCGCCATTGCTCAATGGCTTCTCCAAATCTGTCATTATCTACATTTGAAGTTCCAAGATTCCATGTAGGCACTTCCCTATCCCAACGCTTCCAGTTGTAACTATGTATATCGTAAACAATACAAACACCAAACTTTTCTTCAAGCTTAGAGATAAGTGCGTACACCACTTTAAAAAAATCACTATGCTTGTTAAGACTTTTTTGTTTAAGGTCTTCTCCTAAAGGATGTTTCCATAGTTGTTTTCCCCAAGCAGTTTCAAAAACGGCTTCTTCAGGAGGTCTATTTAAATCGTATTCAAATCGCGAATCACAACCAGCAATGACGATAGGATGTGATGTTATCATTTGCTTGGTTTCTGGATCTTCTTCATACCAACGTTCATATTCTGTATGCAGACAATTGTCCCAAAGCTCTTTCCTAAATTGATGTCCATTATGTACTGCACCACACACATAATGTACATAATTTTCAATTTTTAATGTAAAGGAATAATCTTCAGAAACAGCATGAAACAGCTCTTCTTTCTTAATTTTAGAAATTATTGTATCTACTGGTAATCGTTCCATACTATTAACTCAAAATCTTTTTCAGACTGTTATAAATAGCATGTTCCATTTGGTCCATTTTGCCATCAGCAAATGCCATTAGTTTGATATCAGCAAAGAGTTTTTCAGGGTTTTTACTATAAGTAGGCTCTGTATTTACAGCATTCACGATTTTTGTAATGCTTTGATAATCGTTATCGTCATCAAATTCACTTTTAACATGTTTATAAGTTGTTTCATCAACGCGAGACAAAATATATTCATGTTCTTTCTTGGTTTCTTTTAAATCTGAATGTGCTACATACAATAAAATATAAGCTACTAGTTCTTGTTTAGTCCAGTTGGTGTTTGCCATGTCTATTTGTGTTAAGGTTCCGTATTCTGTCCATGAACCATCATAAACAGCTATATGTTTAAAGTCTGAAACTTGGGCAGCTAAAGCTAAAATACATGCTGTAATTCCAGATCCACAGGAAAAAACCAATGCATTTTCTCCTATTGTAAAAGTATCAAAAATCGCTATTAATTCGTGTTTTTGTTTTAAACAATTTCCATTTAACACATTGGTATAGGAAAGATTTTTTGAATTCGGAATTGTTCCACTTCGCAGTCCTGCTCTAGGTTCTGAAACTAAACAATTGAAGCGTTCATGTGAGCGAGCATCTAAAATTAATGTGTTTTTATCTTTTGAAATTTGCGAGATACTATCAAAAAAAACCATTTTAGTAGCATCAAAAGTTGCAGAAAAATCTCCTGGTTTCCAATTGATAACATGTGGTGAAGATACCGTTTTATAACCAAGTTTTTTCCACTCTGGGAGTCCACCATCTAAAACAACTATGTTTTTAAATCCGAAGGTTTTGAATAACCACCAAACTCTCGGACTCCAATATATTCCATTATGATCATAAACAACCAGAAGTGAATTTGTATGAATTCCTAACTGACGCGCTTCAGTTTCAAATTGCTGTTGTGATGGCATTGTATTAGGAAACTCAGCATGTATGTCATTAAATTTTGCTTTGAGATCCAGAGGTCTTGAGTTTGGAATATAGCCTTCAGAATCAAACACATCAATATCTACGCTTGCGTCTAAAATAATAAGATGTTCTAGATGCTGATTGTCATGCAACCATTTACAACTTACGATGGTTGATACTAACAGATTACCATCAGGCATCTTCAACGGTTTTACGTAAACGCACTCTTCTGTCAAAAGCCTGAAGCTGATCTAAGACTTTGCTTTCAAGGAAATCAATCACACGTTCTTCAACTTTAACTTTATTTTTATACACTTTATTGATGTACGTAATTCCTCCAGGAGACATGACATTCACTTCAACCAATTTTCCTCCAATGACATCAATTCCAACAAAATAAAGTCCGTCTTTAACTAATTTCGGACCAATTTGCTTGCAAAGCGCTTTTTCAGCTTTACTCAACGTGTGTTTTTGAACCGAACCACCAGCAGACACATTAGAACGATGGTCGTCAGAACCAGGAACACGTTTCATTGCTCCAACAGGTTCTCCATTGAGTAATAAAATTCTAACATCACCTTGATCTGCACCTTCAATATAATCTTGAAGAATTACATAATTAGATGAACCATCTCCACTCGTAATATAAAAATCTAATAAGGAATTGATATTACTCATTGCAGATTTTTCTATTAATATCACACCAGAACCACCAAAACCATTAAGAGGCTTTAGAATCATTTTATCTGCTTTAGAATCTTTAATTTGTTTAACCAGGTATTCTTTATTTTTAGATACATGTGTGTTTGGAATGATATTGCTATGCGCATCACCAAAAGCAGCTGTATAGAGTTTGTTATTGGCTTCTCTCATACCTTCCAGTGAATTCACAATAAAAACATCGTCTTTAACAGAATCTAAGAAGTTAAGCATGATAGGATCTAAAGGCGGATTTGCTCTAAAGAATATCGCATCAAAACCAGCAAGTGGCAACATCTCTTCTCTTAACTTTACCTTATTATAAAATGCTTTAAGACTTGATGGCACCTTTTCCATTCGGTTAATCACATTGCAAAATGCATTAGTGACACTGTCTCTAATGGTTAAATTAGCAGGTGTACACATGGCCACACCATGATGACGTTTTACACATTCTTTAATTAAAGCTAAGCTTGTATCATTTTCGGGATCTATATTTTCCCATGGATACATTATAAAACAGATATTCATGTATGTAAGGTTTTGATTGGCAATCGTTAAATTATAAAATTTCTCTTAAATAGTAAAATGCATTGCTTATTTAAGAATCTAAATCAAATGTTTGTGTCGGGTTATCATGTTCTTTATAATCCAGCATATGCTCTCCGTCTGCAATTATGGAACAAACTGTAGCATCTCCTGTGACATTTACAACCGTTCTAAACATGTCTAAAATTCGGTCTACAGGAAATATAATTGCTATCCATGCAGGATTTAATCCAACAGAATCTAATACAATAATTAACATTACCAGTCCAGCACTTGGTACTGCAGCAGAACCTATAGATGCTAAAGTTGCAGTTAAAACAACGGTAACCTGTTGTGCTATAGTTAAGTCAATCATATGCATTTGAGCTAAAAATATCACAGCAACAGCTTGATATAAGCTTGTGCCATCCATATTGACAGTTGCTCCAATTGGTAAAACAAAGCTGCTTATTTTTTTATTGACACCTAAATTTTGCTCAACACATTCCATAGTGACAGGAAGTGTTGCGGCACTACTAGATGTAGAAAATGCTAGTGTTTGTGCTGGACTCATTGATTTAAAAAAGCCTTTGTAAGGGATTTTCTTTACGAATGTTTTCAATATTATTGGGTACACCACAAATATCATTAACAGCAATCCAGCTAAAACAGTTAATGAGTACCAGCTTAACCCTTTAAATATTTCGATAACTTTACCAATGTCATCTCCTGCCATTTTACTTACAACACCAGCCAATAAAGCAAATACAAAGAATGGAGCTGCCTGCATTACGATATCAACCATTTTCAAAAACACTTCATTCACACCATCAACTAAATGCAATACTGGTTTCGATTTATCTGAAGGAATAAACAATAAGCATACACCAAAGAATATTGCAAAAAAGATAATTTGTAACATCAATCCATTGTTTGATAAAGAATAGAAAAAGTTACTAGGAACAATATCTATTAAAGGCTGTAAAGGTGTGCTTTCTTTTCGACTTTCAACAGTTTTCATTTTATCTGCAACTGCGGCTTCTTGAAGTTCACTTTTGGTTAATTCTGAAATTTCCTGAGCACGCTCAAAGAATTCCGGATCCTTTAAGTAATTAACACCATCTTTAATTTCATAACCTTGAGAGTCTGCCCAGATTTCGTAGCTAATCCGATTATCAATTCGGCTTTGTTCATCAATCAGCTTTCCTGGTTTAATAACATTAACCAATAACAAACCGAGTGAAATAGCCATAATGGTAGTAATTAAGTAAATGCCTAAGGTCTTTCCTCCCATTCTTCCAAGACTATTTGGGTCTCCAATATTGGCTACACCACTAATAATAGAAAACAAGACCAATGGTACAGCAATAAGTTTTAACAGGTTTATAAAAATGGTTCCAAAGGGATCAATCCAGTTAATAGTGAACGCACTCCAACCCATTGTGCTGGACAATAATGCCCAAATGATACCAAGTACCATTCCAATAATAATCTTCCAATGTAGTGCCAGTTTTTTCATAATTATATCTATCCTATTGCTTTATTCCTAAAAGGAAACGTTTTTTACTTATACATTTTATTCATCAAATAAAAATCTGCTAAAACCAGAGCAGCCATAGCTTCTACGATTGGAATCGCTCGTGGTACCACACATGGATCATGTCGCCCTTTGCCTTGCATTTCAACGATATTCCCAGAGTTGTCTAAAGCATCTTGTTTTTGAATAATAGTTGCTACAGGCTTAAAAGCAACTCTAAAATAGATGTCCATCCCGTTACTAATGCCTCCCTGAATTCCTCCAGATAAATTTGTCGTCGTCGTACCATCTTCATTAAACAAATCGTTATGTTCGCTTCCTTTCATTCTTGCGCCACAAAAGCCGCTTCCATATTCAAAGCCTTTCACAGCATTGATACTTAACATGGCTTTTCCTAAATCGGCATGGAGCTTATCAAAAACAGGTTCTCCCAAGCCGATTGGTACATTTTGAAGCACACAAGTTATGGTTCCTCCAATAGTATCTCCATCTTTTTTTATAACCTTTATTTTTTCAATCATTCGTTCGGCTGTTTCCTGATCTGGACAACGCACATCATTACTTTCCGTTTTAGAAAAATCTAATTCCTGATACGGTTTTTCAAGAAAAATATCACCTACTGAAGATGTGTAAGCATTAATTTTTATACTATCTATAATTTGTTTTGCAATGGCTCCAGCAACCACGCGACATGCTGTTTCTCTTGCTGAACTTCGTCCACCTCCTCTGTAGTCTCTGATGCCATACTTTTTTTCATACGTATAATCGGCATGACTTGGACGATAAACGTCTTTAATATGAGAATAATCTTTAGACTTCTGATTGGTGTTTTTAATGATAAATCCGATTGGAGTGCCTGTCGTTTGTCCTTCAAATAGTCCAGACAGAAACTCAACAGTATCTGGTTCTTTCCGTTGGGTGACTATTTTTGACTGACCAGGTTTACGACGGTTCAATTCGCCTTGTATCGCTTCAAAATCTAGCTTTAAACCTGATGGACAGCCATCAATAATTCCGCCAATTGCTACGCCATGAGATTCTCCAAATGTGGTGAGTTTGAAAATTTTTCCGAAAGAATTTCCTGCCATAAATTAAGATTTTACGCTAAAGTACTTTTAAATATAGAGAAACAAAAACACTTCACCATAAAGCATGACTTTCCTTGGAGAAAAAAACGCCTAACTATAACGTAACAATTTGCTTAAATTTTAATAATAGTTAGTTGATACCCAGTTAATACTGAATTGAGTTCTTTGCCATACAAAAAGATTGGTAGCTCTTGAAAATTAAAAGAAAAATAGAAATTGCAGTTATTTCAGATGTACATCTTGGCACTTACGGCTGTCACGCAAAGCAACTATTGACTTATCTCAACAGTATAGAGCCAAAAAAATTAATTTTAAATGGAGATATTATTGATATCTGGCAGTTTAAAAAACGTTACTTTCCTAAGTCTCACTTAAGAGTCATCAAAAAAATAATGGATATGGCTACTGATGGTGTAGACATAATTTATATCACAGGAAATCATGATGAAATGCTCAGAAAATTTAGCGACACTAAAATCGGTAATATTTCAATTGTTGACAAAGCGGTTTTAGAACTGGATGGAAAAAAAGCATGGTTTTTTCATGGCGATGTCTTTGATGTCTCCATTCAAAATGCAAAATGGTTAGCTAAACTAGGTGGTTATGGCTATGATGCATTGATTCTTTTAAACCGTTTAGTCAACTGGTGTTTGGAACGCTTTGGAAAAGAACGGTATTCCCTTTCAAAAAAAATAAAAGACAGTGTAAAAGGTGCTGTAAAGTACATAAGTGATTTTGAAAATGTTGCGATAGATTTAGCCATAGAAAATGAATATGATTATGTGATTTGTGGTCATATTCATCAACCAAAAATACTAGTAAAAGATAATAAACATGGTAAAACCACGTATTTGAATTCTGGAGATTGGGTAGAAAATTTTACTGCTCTGGAATATCAATTTAAGCGTTGGAAAATTTATAATTACAATAATGATAAATTAAGGGCTTTTTGTGCAGATGAAGATATAAAAGACATGGAGATAAAAGACTTGATTGCAGCCATTACTATTGTTGATCAAAAGAAATCTAGCTAATTTATGGAGATTCAAGAAGTGCATGCCTTAAAATTGTTATTGGATGTAATGCGTCTCGTTGTGTACCATCCTTTATTTGGTGTCTGCAGCTTGTTCCGTTTGCCGAAATAATAGTCTTTTCAGAAGCACTTCTAACTGCTGGAAACAAGGTTTGATCTCCAATTTGCATGCTTATATCATAATATTTTTTTTCATAACCAAAGCTACCAGCCATACCACAACAACCACTCGGAATGATAGTGACTTCATAGTTTTCTGGTAAGTTTAACACATCAAAACTGGACGATTGATTAGTCAAAGCTTTTTGGTGACAATGACCATGAAACTTTATGGTTTTACGCTCTGAAGTAAATTGATCTGATGTTATATTACCTAATTTTATTTCGTGTTGAATAAATTCTTCTATTAAAAATGTGTGCGTTGCTATTTTTTCTGCGGAAACTTTATCATCAGCTAATCTCAGGTATTCATCTTTAAACGTAAGTATTGCTGAAGGTTCAATTCCTAACAGGTAAAAATCATCATTAACAGTACCTTTTAAAAAATTCACATTTCTATTTGCAATGGCTTTAGCTTCTTCTAAAAAACCTTTAGATAAATAAGATCTTCCGCTTTCCAAATTATTGATAAATAAAACTTTATAATTTAATGACTGAAGTAAAACTTTAG
Source organism: Psychroserpens mesophilus (assembly GCF_050617655.1). Classification (GTDB taxonomy): domain Bacteria; phylum Bacteroidota; class Bacteroidia; order Flavobacteriales; family Flavobacteriaceae; genus Psychroserpens; species Psychroserpens mesophilus_A. Next base: position 167,134 of record NZ_JBODQC010000002.1, read on the forward strand.
CATCAATAGCAATGTCAGATTCGAGATAGTTTGTAAACTCATCAACAAACATATGTACTGTTTTTATCGGATTTTGATGATGATTTTTGTTATCAATATTATTAGAAAAATTTGCCTGATTTTTTAAAGATTTCGATACTAATGGTAAACTTCTATTTTTGTGAATACCTAAAACTGATTTAACAGGTTTTGAAACCAAGGTGTTTTGAAACAGATAATTAGACATTTTGGGAAACTTTGATGCTATTCTGTTATATGTTGTTGAATTTGCAAAAAACTTATCCTTAAACTTAAAACCATTTGCCTTTTGGTACTGATACTGAAACTCTGCCTTTAAACTTGCTACATCAACACTACTAGGACATTCACTTGCGCAGGCTTTGCAACTTAAGCACAAATCAAAAACTTCTTTGAGTTCCTCATGATTAAATTTATTGGATTGATCAGACCGCGTTAAGAACTCCCTTAAAGCATTTGCTCTAGCTCTTGTGGTGTCTTTTTCATTTCGAGTTGCTCTGTAACTCGGACACATTGTTCCTCCAAATTCTGGAAGCTTTCTACAATCACCTGAACCATTACATTTTTCAGCTTCACGTAAAATACCTAATGAGCTTGAAAAATCTAATAGTGTTTTAATTTCAGGCTCTTGTCTGTCAGCTTCATAGCGAAGTGATTGATCCATAGGAAACGCATCGACAATTTTTCCAGGATTGAAAATATTATGCGGATCAAACGTCGTTTTGATTCGTTTAAGAATATTGTAATTTTCTTTACCAATCATTAACGGGATAAATTCAGCCCTAACAATTCCATCACCATGTTCACCACTCATTGAGCCTTGATATTTCTTTACCAAGTGAGCAACATCGGTTGTTATTTTTCTGAATAACTCAACATCGGCTTTCTTTTTTAAGTTCAGAATTGGTCGCAAGTGCAACTCTCCTGCTCCAGCATGTGCATAATACACCGCTTTTTGTCCGTGTTTCTGCATCAGTAATGTAAACTCCTCAATGTAATCAGACAAATCTGAAACTGAAACTGCTGTATCTTCAATACAAGCTGCTGTTTTTTTATCACCAATCATATTTCCCAGTAAACCTAATCCGGCTTTTCGGAGCTCATTTGCTTTGATAATAGCATCATCAAAAAGTATAGGGTTAGCATAGCTTAGTTGAGACGATTCAAGAGTATGGAGAACTTCATGAGCTTTTTGAAGTGCATTTTCAACTGTATCAGCTTTCACTTCACACATCAAAATTGCTTCTGGATTATCTACGATAAAAGCTCTATTTTCCTGTTGTATTTTATTATGTTTTGTAAGATCTAAAATGGTTTTATCCATCATTTCACAGGTAAACAAATTATGTTTCATAACAGGATCAACCGCATTTAAACAGGATTGAATACTATTAAAATGAGCTGCGATCATTACAGATTTTGATGGAGGTACTTTATCTAACCGCAAAGTGATTTGCGTTGTAAAAGCCAGTGTGCCTTCGCTTCCTGAAAGCAGCTTACACATATTAAATTTTTCCTGAGTTTCTGTAAACACTTCCGTATTTATCAATTCATCAATAGCATAACCTGTATTTCTTCGGTGTATTTCAGGTTTAGGAAAATTCTCTTTTATACGATGCTGTACATCTTTAGAAGACAATGCTTCATATATTTGATTGTAAACAGCACCTTCAAGAGTATTAAGCTGTCGCTTTTTGTGAAATTCTTCAGAAGATAATTCAGAAAAAACAACTTCACTTCCATCACTTAAAACAGTCTGTAGCTCTAAAACCTTATCTCTGGTTACACCATATTGAATAGAAGTTGTTCCAGAAGAATTATTACCAACCATGCCTCCAATCATACAACGATTTGAAGTCGAGGTATTAGGACCAAAAAAGAGTTTGAAAGGTTTCAAATAATTATTTAATTCATCTCTTACAACTCCAGGTTGTACTGTAACGGTTTGTGCTTTTTCATTGACATTTAAAATTTTTGTAAAATACTTTGAAAGATCAACTACAATACCTGTACCAACACATTGTCCTGCAAGAGAAGTTCCTGCTGCTCGTGCTATTAATGAAGTCTTGTAAGTGTTTGCAAACCCAATAAGAGCTTTTATATCTGCTTTTGTCTTTGGAAGCGCCACTGCTAATGGCAACATTCTATATACTGAAGCATCTGTTGCATAGAGCGTCTTCATTAAATCATCAAAATACAGCTCTCCTGACAGTTTGTTTTTCAAGTCAGAAAGTTCATTGTAATAAGAATTTTGCATTGTAAATGAGTCAATATTTTGATTAAAAGCATTATAAAATAGTCCTAAAATTAAGGTTTACTATTCAATTTTAATATAATTTTGTCGTTATAATTTAAGTGGTGGAAATATCTACCTGAATAACTTATAATTTAAACTCAAATTTATGAAAAGATTACTTGTATTTACAATTGCATTTATTGGTTTTACAGCCTTTTCAAATGCTCAAGACATCTCAGATAATGCCATAGGTATTAGATTAGGTGATAGTGACGGATTTGGTGCAGAAATATCATACCAGAGAGCGTTAGGCGACAACAATCGTTTAGAATTGGACTTAGGTTTACGAAGCGGAAGCAATTATGATGGCTTTAAATTAGCTGGACTCTACCAATGGGTTTGGCAATTAGACGGAAATTTTAACTGGTATGCAGGAGCTGGAGGAGGTCTTGGATCTTATAGTTTTGATAATGTACCTAACGGTTTTGACGATAGTGAAACATTTCTGTTTTTAGCTGGAGATATTGGTATCGAATATAATTTTGATATCCCTTTACAGTTATCAATTGATGCCAGACCCGAATTTGGATTTGGCGACTACAGAGATGATCTCGACTTTGACATTGCACTAGCAGTAAGATATAGATTCTAAAACTAAAACTTATATAAAAAGCCACTTGAACGTCAAGTGGCTTTTTTTTTATAAATAACGTTCTTGAATAATTTGACAATGGTGATTTTCATGTCCAACTAAAATAAAACCAATTGCTCTAACTGAGATGTCACTATTACTGGCATTACCAATTTGCAGCATCATATCATCAGTAAAACTCTCAAAAAGCGCAATAGAAGCTAATCGTAACGCTTTATATTCATTAAGCAGACTTTGTTTTGAGCGCCTGTTGGCTTGACTTGTTTTAGCGTATTCATTTTCATCAAAACCAGATAAGGCTGTATTTTCTTTTCTGGCAAAGGACAAGGCTCTAAAAGTGAAAATTCGTTCCGTATCAATAACATGCTGAATAAGCTCTTTGATGGTCCATTTCCCTTGAGCATAAGCGTAATCATATTTTTCTTCAGGTATAGCTTCTAAAAAAGCCATGACAGTTAACCCGTTTTGCTTTAAACCCTCAATGACATTTAAATCACCAGCTTTATCTATATATGTTTGAAAATAAGGGTTATATTCATTGGTGTTGAGTTGATATTTTGTCATCAGATTTTTATTGATAAAATAACCAAAAATCCCTTTATCGTTCTACTGACAAAGGGATCAATACGTGTTCACATTATATGCTGCTTAAACTTATAATTCATTAAAAATAGTGTGCATTAAACGTTTTTTATCGTTTATACTCTCTTCTAACGAAATCATAGTTTCGGTTCTGTAAATACCTTCAATGTCATCTAACATAAAGATAATGTCTTTTGCATGAGATGTGTCTTTAGCTCTAACCTTACAGAAAATATTAAATTTACCAGTTGTGATATGTGCTACAGTCACATAAGGTATTTCATTAATACGTTCTAAAACAAATTTGGTCTGAGAGGTATTATTTAAAAACACTCCAACATATGCAATAAATGAATAGCCTAGCTTTTTATAATCTAATGTTAAAGATGATCCCTGAATAATTCCAGATTCTTCCATTTTTTTCACTCTTACGTGAACTGTTCCTGCAGAAATCTCTAATTTTTTAGCAATATCAGTAAAGGGAATTCTTGTATTATCAATTAACATATCTAAAATCTGATGATCAATATCATCTAATTTGTATTTTGCCATTTCGTCTGTTTCTTTAAATTTTATACAAAAATAGAGCAAAAAACATAAAAATAATGCATTAAATATTAGTTATTTTCCAATTTCAATGAATATTTTTCAGTGCCAATAAATACCAAATCGTTTTCGTCTTCTTCGCAAACTGGTTCGTTATTACCTGAAAGAACCTTATTCCCTTTAGCATCAATCTCTCTATGTGCATAAAAAGCACTCAAATCTGAAATGGTAGTTATTTTCGGTTGAAAATAAACTGTATTATTTTTCAATGTCTCAACATACTGAATCCCAATATCCATATGAGATGTATTTCTAATAATAATATCATAAAATAATTTCTGATTTTCAGGAATCTTAAAATAACCATGATACTGATTTCCATTGATTTGATTTCGGGACATATAGTTGATGGCCACTAAGAGAGATCTAAAAATGAATTCTCGAGTTATTTCTCTTTGATAATCGTTAGCAAAATGTCCTGCTTCAAATAAAACTGTTGGAACTCCGCGCTTTTGAAATGTGTCACCAACGCAATTTATATTGAAGGCATCGTCATAAATCCCAATCTGATTTGGAATTTCACCTTCTAAATATGTATTCATGACAGAAATAATCTCCATTGCAATCTTCCTGTTAGACGTAATAGTGCAATTTTGATCTTGTGCAGGAGCAAGAAACGAAACTGTAGCAGGATTGTTTGTGTTTCCTGCGCTAAAAATTGTACGTTGCCCATGAAGATTAAAACAATAGTCTGGTCTATATGAATCAAAAACAGCCTTCAAAACTTTGCTTTCAGGCTGTGAAAGATCTTGAGCATCTCTATTTAAATCAATGTTATTCGAATTCAAACGCGTGTACGCTTTTGCTCCATCAGGATTTAATATTGGAATTATTTTAAGTGTACAGGTTTCTAAAATAGATTTTGATATCAATTCTGGAGCTAATAAGACATTTAGCATGTCAAAGAGAGCTTTGGTTGTGGTGCTTTCATTTCCATGCATTTGTGACCACATCAATATTTTTTTTGAGCCTGAGCCAATGGTAATACTATAAATGTTTTCATTAGCCACAGAAACTCCTATTCGATTTACAAATGGTTTTAAACCTGGCTTATTTAACAATCCTATAATAGATTCGGTACTAATGTAACGTCCGTAAAGCGATGTTTCTTTGTAGGTATTGAAAAGCAATTTTAATCGTTCTGTTTGCATAAAAAATATTGACTGTGACAAAGGTAAACAAATGGTGTTTTACATTTGTAAACAATCCAGTGCTGTAACTTAAATTACAATCGTAAACAAATGTGTTGTCATATGAACTGTTTCGTTTAACACCATTGCAAAATATTCAATACAAATTTTTTAATTAACTTAAAACACATAAAATCATATATTTAAAGTATTTTATATAAACAAATAGTACAATTTATAACTTAGAATTAGCACAATGATTTAGGTTGTTTATTGAAATAAGTTTACATTTGTAACGTTTTATACTTAGCATTATTTGTTTACAATGATAAACACTCAGGATTTCTCGAAACGGCTTCAAAAAGTGATCGATTATTACGATGAAACAGCATCTTCTTTTGCTGAAAAAATTGGTGTACAGCGTTCTAGTATTTCTCATATTCTTTCTGGCAGAAATAAACCAAGCCTTGACTTTGTTCTTAAAGTGCTTTCCTCCTTTCCTGAAGTAGAATTGTATTGGTTAATGAATGGCAAAGGCAAATTTCCTTCTGAACACTCGCACATCGATTCATCACCAAAAACAGATTCACAACCAATACCTGACTCAAATACCCTTTACACTGAAAAATCTAGCAGCAAATCAATAGAGCGGATTATCATCTTCTATAAAGATGGTAGTTTTCAAAATTTTGAAAACTCGTAACTATTCTCTTATCGTTTTGAAATATGCACTAATTCATGCTTATGAATATTTTAATAAGTGTCTGAAATCGATTCCCATTTTGTAATTTTGCATAAAACATAATTCATGAGAATCACACTAATACTAACCTGTTGTTTACTTTTCTCTAGTTGCTATAATATTGAACGAAATTGCACTGATTTCAAAACAGGAACATTCGAATTTACTTACATCGTTGATGGCAAAGAAAAAACTGGCAAGTTTGTAAGAACAGAAAGTGTGAATATTGATTATTATGACAATAAAATAGATTCTGCTTCCGTACGATGGATAAACGATTGTGAATTCATCCAAAAAGCTTTGCATCCTAAATCTATGGCTGAAGAAAAAGCCATTCATTTTAAAATTTTAAGCACTACTGATGACACGTATACATTTGAATACCAGTTAGCAGTTAAAGATCCGTATAAAAAACCTCGTATTGAAAAAGGAACCGCCAAAAAAATAAACTAATTATGTTAGATTTCTTATTGACAAGTGAAGCTATAATGGCATTATTGACTTTGACGTTTTTAGAGATTATACTCGGAATAGATAATATTGTTTTCATATCTATTGCAGCAAATAAACTACCCGAAAACCAACGTGCTAAAGCAACTAATATTGGCTTATTATTAGCGATGGTTCAACGTGTTGTCTTGTTATTTTTCGTATCCTTTTTAGTCGGATTATCAGAACCATTTTATTCATTAGAAAATTCATGGTTTGAGATTCATATAAGCTGGCAAGCTATTATACTATTTGCAGGCGGATTGTTTTTAATATACAAAAGCACTTCAGAAATCAGAGAAAAGGTGACAGATCCTGAACATGATGCTGATGAAGTAAAAAGTAAAAAGATCAAATCGCTTTCTCAGGCTTTAGTTCAAATCCTAATAATAGATTTTATTTTTTCAATTGATTCTATTTTAACAGCAGTAGGAATGACCAATGGTTTACATCCAAATCACAATTACACACTGGTTCTTATGATTATTGCTGTAATGATCTCCATTGTGATTATGATTGCTTTTGCAAATCCGATAAGAAAGTTCATTGATAAAAATCCGAGTATACAAATGTTAGGATTGGCCTTCTTAATTTTAATAGGGTTTATGCTTGTTACAGAAGCAGCGCATTTATCACATACTGAATTCTTTGGTAATACTGTTGGAGGAATTCCTAAAGGTTATCTGTATTTTGCCATTGCTTTCTCTTTATTTGTAGAGTTTTTGAATTACAAAACTTCAAATAAAAATAAGGTCAATTCTAATCGAGAATAAACTTAAATCCAGCAGAAATGATAGTAGCGCTTAATGTATTATCTCTATCATATTGAGTGTATTTTAAATCAATACTTTTTAAGCCAAGTTTCCAGATATGGAATTTTGTAAAAATATCAGTATAGCTAACTCCTAAACTAAGTTGATGTGCTGAATACTCAGATAAATCATAGTCAGACGTGTAAAACTCATTTGTTGATACATGCGCTTCATAAGCGGCAAAATAATCTGCAGCAGACTGATTATAAAAACGATATGAAGGATAAATGGTAAACTTATCAGACAGTTTAATTGGAATTTCTATACTTGCTGTATGCGATGTAATTCCCCAATCATCAAAGTAATAACGATAGAATGTTCGTAAAACAAAGGTTTCATTTATATAATAATGTAATCGTCCTCCAAGAGCGACTTTAAATCTAGAATCTGGAAGTCGTTCCACATCGTCAGCTAACTGAAAATCTTCGATAAAAGAATCTGCAATATCTTTAAAATAGACACGTTGAAAAGGTGTTGATAATAATCCATCTTGCATCACAACATCTAGGGCTAATGAGCCTTGGAGTTTTTTGGATAAAATCTGTGAAAAACCTAAACCTACTGCATAAGTATTTCGTCCTTCGTTTTCAAAAGGTTTAAAATTCGGATTGTAATTTGGATTTCCTGTAATGGTATATTGATTAAACAAATCATTGTTTAACCCTTCTCCATCTGCAAAAGGTCGTAATTCAGTTGGATATAACGCATTCCAGGTATCTATAAATACGTTTCCATTGATACTAACCTCTGTATTTTTCTCATTAAATAATTTCGTATAGCTTCCTCCTAAACCAATCGAAAAATAATCATATTCAGAAGATACCGATAGTTTAGCAGACCAAATATCATTTCGATCATCTGAACTGTGAGAATATGAACCAGTAAGATTTGCCCAAACGTCACCTTGAGAGGCTCCAGTACTGGCGTCATAAGGATTCGCTCTCCCTTTTCCATCGAAAGGACCAACATTGCTTGAAGAGGCAGATGTATAAGCTGAGATGCCTGCATCAATAGTTAAAACATCATCATCGTTTAAAGGAATTGACACGACAAAAGCAGCTGTAATATCTGTTAATTCTTCAGTACCTATTCCACCGCTAACAGCAGCATTAGCTCCATCCTGCGTATAATAACTTGATAAAAAATCAATCTCAGTAGTTTCTAAAACTCTTTTTTTATAGGTATTTGTTGAGTCTAGATCCTGAGCACTGCATATATGAAACAAACATAAACTAATTAATATGATTAGTAAATTTTTCAATTTTTAGCTTTTTTATAAATTAGTTACAACCACAACCTCCTCCGGTTTTACCTCCATTTCCACCTGCAGCAGCTTCTCTGTACGAATGAAATGTACTGATGTTTCTGTCAGATTTTTTATCTGCTAACACCATATCAGGATCGTTAAGATTAACTTTTTCATATTCTTTAACAGCTACACATGACGATAGCGATGTTAGGACCAATGCGATTACAATAACACGTTTAATCATATTTTGTTGATTTTAATATTCGTTGATGTAAAAATGTTTCCATCTTCATCAATAATAATACATTCTATATGTGGTAATTGATTAATTCTATTTAATCCAACATCTTTTCCCATCACAAAAACTGAAGTTGACAAAGCGTCTGCCAATTCAGCTTTTGGCGCAAAAACAGTAACACTAATAATTCCTGTGGAAGGATAACCAGTTCTGGGATCTATAATGTGTGTGTATCGTTTTCCATTGAAATTCACATATTTCTCATAATCACCTGAAGTCACCACTGCTCCATCTGTGATTGGCAATAACGCAAAAGCTTTGTTTTTATTTAAAGGATTTGTGATGGCTACCTTCCATTCGTCTCCATTGGTTTGTTTTCCCCAAGTAGTCATATCTCCTGAAGCATTTATAATCCCTGAAGCTACACCTTGATCTATTAGCATCGATTTAGCTTTGTCGGCTGCATAGCCTTTTCCAATAGCACCAAAACCAATTTTCATGTCTTTAAGTTTTAGAAAGACAGTAGAATTAACATCATCTAATACAATGTTTTGAAAACCTACTTTACGCACAGAATCCGCAATATCAGCTTCTGAAGGCATTTTTGTCATGCTACCATCAAACTTCCATATTCTATCCATTGATGCATATGAAATATCAAATGCACCATCAGTAAGTTTAGAAATAGCGAGTGAGCGTTTGATTAGATCGAATAATTCTCTATCAACCTTAACAGGTTGAATTCCTGCTTTCCTATTAATTTCAGATGTTTGTGAATTAATATCCCATGATGAAATAAGACGCTCAATTCTTGAGATTTCATCAATGGCAGTGTCGATATGTGTATTTGCTTCAGTTGAATCTTTAGCAATTACAGTAATATCAAATCGGCTTCCCATAAGTTTTAAGGTACGCTTATAAATGTTTTGCGCTTCAATTTGAAACGTAATAATAACGATGAATAAAAATATATTATATGGTTTCAAATACTTACTCATTAAAAGATTTTAATAGTTCTATATATGCTGAAGGAGTTGTTTTTTTGTATCCTGTAGAGCCCAAAATGTTACCTTCATAATCTAAAACAACGACATAAGGAAAATAACCATTTTTATTAAATCGTTCTGCCAGTTTATTGTTGTGAACTTGCTGTTCTTCAGTCAATGCATTTTTCTTGCGTTTTGGAAAATCGGCCTGAAGCATTACAAAATGTTCTTTTGCATACGTTTGGAATTCATCAGTTGTCCATATTTCTTTATCCAGCTTTATACATGGTGCACACCAGTCTGAACCTTGAAACACCAAAATAATAGTTTTATGCTCTTCTTTAGCTATGGATTTTGCTTTTTCAAAATCTGTAATCCACTCCTGAGCATTTACCGATGGTAATGCCACTAATACAAAAAATACTATAGTTAGGTAGGTCTTCATAGAATGTTATGATATAAATTTAATATTTAAACGTGTTCTTTTAACAAATCTTACATTGATATTTATCAACTTATACTGTTATTGAAAGTTAGCCACCTTTATAAGACCATCATAATCTTCTATAAATATACTGCTTCGTTTTGTGGTAATTAAGCTTTCTTCTTTAAAGTCTTTTAGCATTCTTACAACAGATTCTTTGGCTGTACCAACCATGCTAGCTAAATCATCCCGATTGATTATGATTTCAGTGTTTTTTTGAGAACCCTTTCTAAATTTAATTTCTAAAATGAGTAGATTAAGAGCAGTTCGTTCTCTTACAGTATGCTTGGCTAATAGCTTTGTTGCATTAATATAAACTCGAAATTCATGGCTTAAATTTTGCAAGAGATGTTGTGATAACAGATGTGATAAATCTACTGCTTTTAAAAAAGCTGCTTCAGGAATAAATTCCAGTTCACAATCAACCAGTGCTATTGCTGAATCTGCATATAACTCTTTACTCAAAACTGCATGATAACCGAGATACTCAAGTTCTTTACACAAGTAAAAAATATGTTGTGAGCCAAAATTGGTTTGACTCATTTTTTTTACTTTTCCTTTTATTATCCTGTAAACACCTTGTGGCTTTTCACCTTCTTTAAAAATATGATCTCCTGTTTTATAAATCAAAGTGGATCTGTTTGATTTTAAAATCTCGCAAATGGAGTCTGGTAATCCAGAAAACAAATCTTGATTATTAAAACCATAGTCTTTAATCAGTAACTTATCAACGTTCATTTTATGTCAATATTAAATTTATTTAAACTTTTAGCGCATTAATGCAATTACACCGTGAATTCAGAAACAGAATTGCATGCACAATCAGTTTCAAATGTCAATAACCGCAATTAAAATACGTGTGATGATCATCAAACATAACGCGTAAATGATAATCCTCTAAACTTGAAAATATTAAATAATCCTGGGAGGTTGAAACAGGCCTTCTGGATAAGAAGATGAAGACAATTCTTGATAAAAAAATCTATGAGGTTTGAAATCTAAAAACTCTAGAGTCCTTATTTCTAATGTATGAGGAGAAACCAACGATAAGACAGCAACACTACTTGCGTGTCTGTGATGTTGAAAAGGTAATTGGTCGTGGTCTTTTTTTTCCTCTTGATGTCTTGTATTGTGATCTGATTTTAATTCACCATAATGTTTAGAAACAAATACAAAAAAATTGTCTCCATATTGCTGGTTGTGAAACTGGGCATGCTCAATAAACGCATCGAGTTGAAGTATATCATGTAGCTTTACTCCAACACTTTGAAATAAGAATATAAAAGATAATAGGATTGAAATGCCTTTCATTCTATAAATATAAACTATTTAAAACAATTTACCTTGACCAGAATCATCTACATCTAAATTGTCATCTGTAGTTTCTGATGAATCTCCAGAAGGTTTTTTAGTTTCTGAAGGTTCAACGGTTTCATCTATAACTTCAATATCTGTAGCATGAATTTCCTCTGGAGCTTCATAAGGCAAAGGCTCTAAAATATTTATCTGATTGATTTTATCTTTTGTCAATTGATTTCCTAAAGCTGAAATACCTTTAATAGCTATAAATTCTTCAAGATTAACTGCTTCATTATCCTTGCGATCCTTACCTCGCTCTTTTGTAAACTCCATTTCTACCATGGGTTTCCAATCTGTAGAAATGATCTCAAGATATGAGCCTGGATGATCAGAAATAAAAGATTCTTCTTTCCCTTCATTTTCAATTAAAAAACGTTTGACGTAAAACAATTCCTTTTCACCATTATAGTAAATAACAGAGATTGGCTTTTTAGGAATCCATTTTTCTAAGACAATCATGTCGTCATCAAAATGAGTTGTAAGTTCAGGTAAAATCGTTTTAACGATTCCAGATTGTGTGATGATGAGTAATCGGTCTTCACCTCTAAACTCTCCAATCAACTCTCCTCTTCCATCAGCATTAAGTCGCTGTACAGTATCGTCAAACCAGATTTTTCTTGGTTTTAAGGTCGAAACACCCTTTTCTTTAAGTTCAATTTTTTTAACTGAATACTTAGTAACCCGATTTCCTTTAGAAGCACGACCTTTTATAAGAACATCTGCAAAATCGATATCCCATTTTAGTTTCTTAATGCTTCCAACTTGTCTTAAATATATGGTAATCACTTCTGCTTCACCATTTGGATTTGCTGAAAAGTACCAAACTTTTGAACCTTTGTTGCCATTGGTCATATCGTATTCTCGATCACGAGTCACAGACGTTACTGCAAAACGCTTGATGTAGGTTGGTCCTTTACTTCCATCACGATAAATCATATTGTAAATGGTGCGCTTGTCTTTTTTCTTAAAAACCGCCACATGAATGATGTCTTTTCCAACAAACGTTTTACTATCTACTTTTGTAACCATCATGGTTCCATCGTTAGTGAATACTATAATATCATCGATATCACTACAATCACAAACATACTCATCGCGTTTTAGTGACGTACCTATAAACCCTTCTGCTCTGTTGACATAGAGTTTGGTATTACGAATAACCACTTTAGTAGCATCTACATCTTCAAAAGTTCTGATTTCTGTTTTGCGCTCGCGACCTTCACCATAGTCTTTCTTTAAACGTTCAAAATACGCTATTGAATAATCAATTAAATTGGCCAAATGATGTTTCACTTCAGCAATTTGATCTTCTAATGCATCAATTTTCTGTTGTGCTTTATCGATATCAAATTTAGAAATCCGTTTGATTCGTATTTCGGTTAAACGCACGATGTCGTCTTCAGTAATGGCACGTTTTAAATGTTTAATATGAGGTTGTAACCCTTTATCAATGGCCTTAATCACACCTTCCCAAGTCTCTTGCTCTTCAATATCGCGATAGACTCTGTTTTCAATAAAAATACGTTCTAAGGAAGCAAAATGCCATTGTTCTTCAAACTCACCGAGTTTAATTTCTAGATTGCTTTTTAAAAGCTGAACCGTATTATCTGTTGAACGACGCAACATTTCAGATACTCCAACAAAATAAGGCTTGTTATCTTCAATGACACAGCCTAAAGGCGATATGGAGGTTTCACATCCAGTAAACGCATAAAGTGCATCAATGGTTTTATCTGGAGAAATTCCTGAAGGCAAATGCACCAAAATTTCTACATCTGCAGCTGTATTGTCTTCAATTTTTTTAATCTTGATTTTACCTTTATCATTCGCTTTTAAGATAGAATCAATTAATGACGATGTATTGCTTCCATAAGGAATTTCGGTAATAACAAGTGTGTTTTTATCTAGTTGAGAAATTCTAGCTCGTACTCTTACTTTTCCTCCTCTTAAGCCATCTTTATAATCTGAAAAATCAGCAATTCCGGCTGTTGGAAAATCTGGAAGTATCGTAAATCGTTTTCCTTTTAAATGTTTTACAGACGCATCAATGAGTTCTATAAAATTATGCGGTAATATTTTTGTAGATAATCCAACAGCAATTCCTTCGCCTCCTTGTGCTAATAATAACGGAAACATTACAGGAAGATTTACGGGTTCTTTTCTGCGACCATCATAACTGGCTTGCCATTCGGTAATTTTAGGATTGTAAACGACATCTAAAGCAAACTTCGACAATCGCGCTTCAATATATCGTGATGCTGCTGCTCTATCTCCTGTAAGAATATTTCCCCAGTTTCCCTGAGTATCAATTAAGAGGTCTTTTTGACCGATTTGTACCATAGCATCCGCAATACTGGCATCTCCATGCGGATGGTATTGCATGGTATGACCGACAATATTTGCTACTTTATTATAGCGACCATCGTCAAGGTCTTTCATGGAATGCATGATTCGACGTTGCACTGGTTTGAAACCATCTTCAATTGCAGGAACAGCGCGTTCTAAAATTACATAAGACGCATAATCCAGAAACCAGTCTTTATACATACCAGTAACTTTGGTGATCGTTTCATTATTATCGTCTTGTTCGTTGATTAAATCGTTTGTGTCGTCGCTCATTAATTAAGAGGCTTTTTTATTAGCTTTTACTATTTTTTTTAAAGATTGTCTGATATATCTACGTTTGCGCTTTGTAACTAAAGTAATGTTAAATGTTTCCCTTCGCTTACCATCTCCACGGGAATCTTTGATGTAGATTGTCAACGTTCTGTAAATGATGTAATTTTTAAAACTATACGCTAAAAGTCTTTCTTTTTCAAATTCAACAACATGTTGTCTGTAGTTAAAGTATTCTGAAAGCAATAATCCTTTATTCGTTAATATCACCTTAGTACCATCGCTATCATATTCAAAAAACTTACAAATAAAGTGGACTATAAAAAACAATCCAAAAAAGACAACAGCAAACGATACAGAACTCAAGGTTGCATTTCCACTAAAAATCCTTAAAGATTCTATAAATACAGGTAAAATAATAGCTAAAACTAAAAATATAAAATAAATGGAAACAATGATCTTTTTAACATGTGAATTATTGGTACGCATAAAAGTTTTTTAGACAGTTTAATTAATATCAAAATTATTAAGGATTGATGATAATTGCTTCTTTTCAAGCTCTAAATCTAACACATTACCATGTTCTGTTTTGACTTTCAAAGTTATCGTATTTAAAGTTTTTAAAACAGATTTTTTTATTACAAAATCACACAAGTCAGAGGAATTAACTTTTTCTCCATTTATTTCAAGGATTTCGTCTCCATACTTAATTTTAGTTTTTAAATCTTCATCCCAAACATAACCAATAACCAATCTATTGTTTTTTAATGTTTGTGTGAAACCGAAATCGCCATCCAAATCTAAAGTTTTGTCATGCGAATTAAAGTAAAATCTTTTATTTCTGTAATCTATTGTCATAATACCATAATTCAATAACTCCGCTCCAATTCTTGAATGGTCACCTTTCGTTGTGTGCGTAATGGCATTATTAATCTCAAAGTCATTTATAACTAATTTTGGCAAATGAACTCTTATTTGACTATTGACAGGAACCTCGCCAAACAAACTTAATGAAGATGCACCTTCACTTTGTCCTATTGCGTTATAAATCTTCTTCGTTTTAAATATAGCGTAGTTCTCTTGTGAGAGATCATAGAGGCTTCCCATTCCTGTATCGATTAAAACCATTTCTCTCCCTTTCTCTTTTCCTATAACATTAATCCAAACATAAGGACTACTTTGATTTCCTACTAACTTGATTTTTTCAGATTGTTTTTTATCTAAATTTAAGCGCTTTATTTTATCGGTGAAAATTAACGTCTTTTTTTTAGCATTAATTTGAATAATAGATTTTTTAAGCAAATTACTTCCTATAAAACCGTCGATACCAAAGCATTTAAAAATATCACTGGAATTGAGATCATAAACTAAAGCGATTTGTTTTGTAAACTCAATAGATCCAATTTTCAAACTTTCGATAAGAACAAAATCTAAGTTTTCTCTCATATCATTTGCATCAGAAGTTTCAATATTTCTTACAATATTTGGCGTAATTGCTTCAAAAACTTCTTTAGAAATGATATTTGGTGCGCCAGTGTCTAACAAAAAACGATAGGTTTTACCTTCGATTTCGACAGGAATTATAATTTTATTCTTTTCAAATTCAAAACTTAATTCTTCAAAATAATTATTAGCATTGACTTTTCCTTGTTTCAGGCTTTTGCTTTGCGCGTGAGCTGTGATAAAAAAAAATCCAAATAGGACCAGACATAAGATTTGACTATAGTTTTTCATTTTACTTAGTGTCTTCAATCAAATCTAATTCAACTTTCAGATTTTCAATAATAAACTCTTGTCGTGTTGGTGTGTTTTTTCCCATATAAAAGGACAGTAATTCCTCAATAGACATGTCTTTATCAAGCATTACTGGATCTAAGCGAATATCTTCACCAATGAAATGCACAAACTCGTCAGGTGAAATCTCACCAAGTCCCTTAAATCGTGTGATTTCCGGCTTAGGTTTTAATTTCTCAATAGCATCATTACGTTCTTCTTCTGAATAACAGTATATGGTTTCTTTTTTATTTCGGACTCTAAACAAAGGAGTTTGTAGAATGTATAAATGGCCTTCTTTTATAACCTCTGGAAAGAATTGCAGAAAGAAGGTTATTAAAAGCAATCTAATATGCATGCCATCAACATCAGCATCAGTAGCAATAACAATGTTATTATAACGTAAATCTTCGAGAGATTCTTCAATATTTAAAGCCGCTTGCAGCAGGTTAAATTCTTCATTTTCATAAACAATCTTTTTACTTAATCCGTAAGAATTTAAAGGCTTTCCTTTTAAACTGAAAACCGCTTGAGTATTCACATCTCTGGACTTTGTAATACTTCCTGAAGCAGAATCTCCCTCAGTTATAAATAACGTTGTTTCTAAATTGCGCTCGTTTTTAGTATCTCCAAAATGCACTCGGCAATCCCGTAATTTTTTATTGTGAAGATTAGCTTTTTTAGCTCTATCTTTTGCTAATTTTCTAATGCCTGAAAGTTCCTTGCGTTCGCGTTCGGCCTGAAGAATTTTACGCTGGATTTTCTCCGCTGCTTCTGGATTTTTATGTAAATAATTATCCAGATACGTTTTCATAAAATCGTTGATATAGGTTCTTACAGTTGGCAAGTCGCCTCCCATATCGGTTGAACCTAATTTTGTTTTTGTCTGACTTTCGAAAACAGGCTCCATGACTTTTATAGAAATGGCTGCAACAACCGATTTTCTAATATCTGAAGCTTCATAGTTTTTTCCATAGAATTCACGGATTGTTTTTACCAGAGCTTCACGAAAAGCGGCTAAATGTGTACCACCTTGTGTCGTATTTTGTCCGTTAACAAAACTATGATATTCTTCACTGTATTGGGTTTTACTATGTGTCAAAGCCACTTCAATATCATCACCTTTTAAATGAATGATATGATAAAGGCGATCGGTTTCATTGATATTGTCTGATAAGAGATCTTTAAGTCCGTTTTCACTATAATACTTCTCACCATTAAAAACAATGGTTAAACCAGGATTAAGATACACGTAGTTTTTGAGCATTTTAGCAACATACTCATTACGGTATTTGTAGTTCTTAAAAATGGTTTCATCAGGAATAAAAGACACTTTAGTTCCTTTTCGTCGAGACGTATCCTCTAATAAGTTCTGATTGGTAAGACTTCCTTGTTCAAACTCAGCAGAAGCCGATTTTCCATCACGAGTAGATTCAACTCTAAAATAATTGGATAAGGCATTAACCGCTTTGGTACCAACTCCATTTAATCCAACCGATTTTTTAAAAGCTCGAGAATCGTACTTACCACCTGTATTCATTTTAGACACTACATCTACAACTTTCCCAAGAGGAATACCACGACCATAATCTCTAACAATCACTTTATTTCCTTGAATAGAAATATCAATGGTTTTTCCTGCTCCCATAACATACTCGTCAATAGAGTTGTCTAATACCTCTTTGAGCAAAATATAGATCCCATCATCTGGAGATGAACCATCACCTAATTTACCAATATACATACCAGGTCGCATTCGGATGTGTTCTTTCCAGTCTAGCGAGCGTATATTATCTTCGGTATATTTGGTTTCTTGAGACATAAATAAGTGAAAAATTAGAATGGAATGCAATATAACATAACGCTATAAAAAATGAAATAAGGTTTACACAAAGTAATTAACAATAAAAGCCCAATTTTGTTGAGAACATTGAAGTTTTATTGAATTTCAGATAATTCTTCTGCTTTTTCTTTTAAAAAAGTGTTTCTAGTGTTTAAAAGATTGGTCATATAACGTTTTAGAAATAAGACATTCGCTAATTTTCCGAAGAGCCCAAAAGGCGATTGAAAATAGAACTTATCAATCATTACTGTATTGCCTTCTTTTTGCTGAAAAATATGCTCGTGTTTAAACGATTTAAAAGCTCCTGAAACCATTTCGTCTGTGAAATAATTCGGACTTTCAAACTCAGTGATTTTTGAAGTGAGTTGTTGTTTAATTCCGAAATGTCTAGCTTCCCAAGTAACCCATTCACCTAATTCAATCAAACCAGACATTTTTCCTGCAATTGCTTTTTCGTTGGAATGTTTTAGAGATTGTGTATGGAAATCAATATTACGAGACAAATCAAAACAGGTTTGAACGTCTGCTTTAATTAGGGTTTTTACTTCGATTAAAGGCATAGCGATAATTTAGGTCTCGACTGCGCTCGACCTGACAACTATACGTTAAACAAGAAATGCATTACATCACCATCTTTAACAATGTAATTTTTTCCTTCAACACGCATTTTTCCAGCTTCTTTAACTTTAGCTTCACTTCCAAATTGGACATAATCATCATAAGCAATTACTTCTGCTCTAATAAATCCTTTTTCGAAATCGGTATGAATCACTCCTGCTGCTTGTGGTCCAGTAGCACCAACATTAACTGTCCAAGCGCGAACTTCTTTAACACCAGCAGTAAAATACGTTTGTTGATTTAAAAGTTTATATGCTGATCGAATTAATTTTGCAGAACCAGGTTCTTCTAATCCAATATCAGCTAAAAATAGTTGACGCTCTTCATAATCATCTAATTCTGTTATATCTGCTTCTGTACCAACTGCCAATACTAAAACTTCGGCATCTTCATCTTTTACATTCTCACGAACTAAATCTACATAAGCATTACCAGAAACAGCACTTCCTTCATCAACATTACAAACATACATGACTGGTTTTGCTGTAATCAATTGCGCTGGTTTTACAAACTCTTCAATATCTTCATCACTAAACTCAATAGCTCTAACCGATTTTCCAGCTTCTAAACCTGCTTTTAGTTTTAATAAAACAGCTTCTTCTTTTTGAGCCTCTTTATTTCCTGTTTTTGCAGCACGCTTTACTTTATCTAATTTTTTATCGACGGTTTCTAAGTCCTTTAGTTGCAATTCCATATCGATGGTTTCCTTATCTCTAATAGGATCTACATTACCATCAACATGCACAATATTATCATTATCAAAACAACGCAATACGTGAAGAATCGCATCTGTCTCACGAATATTTCCTAAGAATTGATTCCCTAAACCTTCACCTTTACTAGCGCCTTTTACAAGTCCAGCAATATCTACAATTTCTACAGTTGCAGGCAAAACACGTTCCGGATTTACTAAAGCTTCTAATTTTTGAAGTCTTGGGTCTGGAACATTCACCACACCAATATTAGGTTCTATCGTACAAAACGGAAAGTTTGCACTTTGCGCTTTCGCATTAGACAAACAGTTAAATAAGGTTGATTTTCCTACGTTTGGTAATCCTACAATTCCAGCTTTCATAAATAGTAATTTTTGCGATTGCAAATATAGGTTTTCCTCTTGAAACTATTGAGAACTAAAACTTAAAAAACATTAGGTTGATGATTTGCCAAATAACCCAAACAAATACTAGACCTACAATTGCGAATAATGTGCATCCTAAATGCTTCCAAAATCCATTATATTCATTTTTAGTGTTCTTCATTATTGCAAAATAATAAAAAAACATTAATTTTCTATGTAACAAAATTTGTCATGTTTCGTTTATAATACATAAACCATCACCTATGAAAGTAATCTATCAATTGTTTTTCTTTTTAATTTTTATAACCACAGCTCAGGCTCAAGATTTAACTGTCACAGTTATAGATGCAGATACCAAGGAACCTATTCCGTTTGTAGCGATTCAAACAGCTCAATACAAAGGTGTGATGTCTAATGATGAAGGTGTTTTTGTTATTAATATTGAAGATGTTTCAGATAATCAAATTTCATTGTCTTGTCTTGGCTACAACCCTTTAACAATACCTTTGGAAGATATCAAAAACTCGAACTTTATTATTCGTTTAAAGTCTGCTGTTAACGAGTTAGACACTGTGTATCTGAGTAATTCAAGACCTAATGTAAACTCAATTATTTCTAATGTAAATAAAAACTTAAAACTAAATTACAAAAGTGATTCTTTGAGCTATCAACTATTCTTCAGAGAAACAGTTTATGTAGATTTTGAAAAGTTAGAACTTGAAGTGAACAAAGCAAGCCATTTTAAAAAGAAACAATTAGAGGATGTCAATACTCAACTTGCAAATATGGGAACAGAGGTGCAAAATAGTAACATCGTTTATTTTAAAGATTTCTCAGGAGATTTACATGTCTTAGATAATGCAAACAAAAAAATAAAAGTAGATAAGGCGACTCAAATAATAAATTCAAAGAAAGATTTTTCAATAGATAATATTCAAAAAGAAGGACAACGGATTATTTTGAAGTACTTAGACACAACTAAAACGTTTAAACTTAAATCAGGATTATTTAAAATTGAAGATTCATTATCACTTGCAAATGCAAATGATAAAGATAAATTTAATGAATTTGAAATTGACAACTTAAAAGGTAACGCTTCAACACTAATGCAACGATCTCAAACAGATAGCAATAGCATTTTGCGAAAAGTTCTTGATGCGGAAAATTACAACTATACAATTAGCAATATCACATTTGAAGAAGAAGAAACTATTTATCTAATTGAGTTTACTCCAAGACGGTCAAGAGCTAAATTTTCAGGAAGTATGTATGTTTCAGATAAAAGTTTTGCCGTCTTAAAATTAGATTATCAATATTCTGAAGGGAAACGTGGCTACAAATTGAATTTAAGACTATTGTTTGGTGTAAAATACATCGAAAACGTAAAACAAGGCACTATTATTTTCAAACCTAATGAACAGAATTATTACGAACCAAGATATATTAAAAGCGAAACTGGACAATATTTTTATGTGAATAGACCTCTTAAATTTATTGAAAATAGTAATGACAGAAATAAAACAGAATTTAATTTTAAAATAGAAGGCAATTCAAAAAACAGAGAAGAACTATTATTTATAAGTATTGATGCTATTGATATGAATGCATTTAACACTATAACTGAACCTAAAACTATAAAGTTTGAATCGTTGCGAGCCTATGATTCAAATACGTGGTCAGGAATTGAAACCTTGGCTCCTACTAAAGAACTAAAAGCTATTAAGGTTAAGGACTGATGATTTATAGTTTTTTATTGTATCAATTTCAATGGATGAATAAAAAACAAAAAAATCCCAAGCATAACACTTGGGATTTTTTTATAATAATTGTCAATTATCGATTTAATTATCAGGATGCATAAAACGTTGCTTTCCTAATAGCACTTCTTCTGTTTCTACATGGTCTTCATCAGGTACGCAACAATCTACTGGACATACTGCAGCACATTGAGGTTCTTCATGAAACCCTTTACATTCAGTACATTTATCAGGCACAATGTAATAAATCTCATCACTTATAGGCTCTTGTGTTTCATCTGCATCAACAGTTTTTCCGTTTGGCAAAACTAAATTGCCTTCTAAACTTGTTCCATCTTTATATCTCCAGTCATCTGCTCCTTCGTAAATTGCAGTGTTAGGACATTCTGGCTCACATGCTCCACAGTTAATACATTCGTCTGTTATAATAATTGCCATAATACTTAAATTCTATCGTTTATAGCCAAAAAATAGATCCGATTGAATTCGCTTTAACGTTGCGAACAAACAGAATTATTATTAGCTCAATTCTTTTCGGTTTGCGTAAATTTGCAATTGCAAAAATAAAGCCAAAACATCGTATAACCAAACACAAGATGGATTTACAACAAAGAATTAACGCATTTATAAAATTAGGAAACTTTTTGAGTCAGTTTACCAATGAAGGGATTCAAAAAAAAGATAATATTCCTCATAATGATTTGTTTTTTGAAGGTTTTAAACATCAAATTAAATTAGCACATGAACACAATGGCTGGTTTAAAAAAGAAAATATTTTATTTGCTTTACAAGGTTGGTCTAATCAATTGAATAGCAACACCATTAATCAATGGTTAGAAAAGTATCAGTTTAATATTAAAACCCCTAAAACGATTGCCATAATCATGGCTGGAAATATTCCTCTGGTTGGATTTCATGATTTTTTAAGCGTATTAATTACTGGTCATCATGTTCTGGTAAAGCAATCCTCAAATGATAAACACTTATTACCGTTTTTGGCTAAATATTTAGAGCATGTTGAACCTGAGTTTAAAAACCGTATTCAGTTTACAGAGGATAAACTAGAACATTTTGATGCTGTTATAGCCACTGGTAGTGATAATACTGCACGTTATTTTGAATACTATTTTAAAGACAAACCTTCCATCATCAGAAAAAACAGAAACTCAATTGCTGTGCTTACTGGTAACGAATCAGAAGAGCAACTAATAGCATTATCAGAAGACATATTTAGATATTACGGTTTAGGATGCCGAAACGTGTCTAAAATTTACGTGCCAGAAAACTACAATTTTGACGAATTTTTTAAGGCCATGTATGATTGGCATCCAATCATTCACGAAAACAAATATGCCAATAATTATGATTATAATAAAGCTGTGTATTTAATGAGTGAATTTACTATGTTAGAAAACGGATTCCTTATGCTTAAAAAAGATGAAAGTTTCTCCTCTCCTATCGCTACAGTATTCTACGAGCATTACCAATCTCTTGAAAATTTAAGAAAAGTGCTAAGCGAAAAAGAGCAGCAAATACAGTGTGTTGTTTCTCATGGTTTTATAGATAATGAGATTCAATTTGGTCAAACTCAATTGCCAAAGCTTTGGGATTATGCAGATGGTATTGATACTATTTCGTTCTCGTTGACAATCTGTTAATAATTTATCATTTTAATAACGCTTCTTTTATCAGAATTTATGACCTTTGTGAGTAATAAAATCACAACACATCCTCCGTTTCTTCGGAAATTAAACGATCAAATAAATGAAAAGACATAATTTTAGTGCAGGACCTTGTATTTTACCTGGTGAAGTACTCCAGAAAGCATCAGAAGCAGTAATTAATTTTGACAACGGTCTGTCTCTTTTAGAAATATCACACAGAAGTAAACCTTTTGTTGATGTTATGGAAAACGCTAGAGCTTTAGCTTTAGAATTATTAGGACTTGAAGGAAAAGGCTATAAAGCTTTGTTTTTACAAGGTGGAGCAAGTACTCAGTTTTTAATGGTAGCGCTTAACTTATTAGAAAAGAGAGCTGGATATTTAAACACTGGAACGTGGAGCGATAAAGCTATTAAGGAAGCGCGAATTTTTGATGATGTTTACGAAGTAGCATCATCTAAAGAAGCTAATTTTAATTACATTCCTAAAGGATATGATATTCCTTCTGAATATGATTATTTCCACTGCACCTCAAATAACACGATTTTTGGTACTCAAATGAAAACGTTTCCAAATTCACCAATTCCAATGGTGTGTGATATGAGTAGTGATATCTTTTCACGTCAGCTAGATTTTTCAAAATTTGATTTAATTTACGCTGGAGCTCAGAAAAATATGGGACCAGCTGGAACTACTTTAGTAGTTGTAAAAGAAGATATCTTAGGTAAAGTATCTCGTAAAATTCCTTCTATGATGGACTATAAAGTTCACATCAGTAAAAGCAGTATGTTTAATACTCCTCCTGTATTTCCTGTATATGTTTCTATGCTGACTTTACAATGGTTAAAAGATTTAGGAGGAATTCCTGCTATTGAAAAAGAAAATGATAAAAAAGCACAATTGATTTATTCTGAAATAGATCTGAATCCTTTATTTAAAGGTTATTCTACCAAAGCAGATCGTTCTACAATGAATGCAACGTTTACATTGGTTAACGAAGATTTAAAAGAAACTTTTGAAACCATGGTTAAAGAAGCTGGTATTAACGGACTCAATGGTCATAGAAGTGTTGGAGGTTACAGAGCATCCATGTATAATGCGTTGCCTTTGGAAAGTGTTGGTGTACTTGTCGATGTGATGAGCGAACTAGAACGTAAAGCATAATTAATTATAAAGAACAAGTGTAATGAAAGTATTAGCAAACGATGGTATTTCGCAAAGTGGAATCGATGCCTTAGAAAAAGCAGGTTTTGAAGTATTAACAACCACAGTTGCTCAAGAGCAGTTAGAAAACTACATAAACGAACACAACATCACTGTTTTATTAGTTAGAAGTGCTACAACGGTTCGAAAAAATATAATCGATAACTGTCCGAGTCTTAAAATAATTGGACGTGGTGGTGTTGGAATGGATAATATAGATGTCGACTATGCTCGAAGTAAAGGTCTTCACGTAATCAATACTCCTGCCGCTTCCTCTCACTCTGTTGCCGAATTGGTATTTGGACACTTTTATGGCTTAGCTCGTTTTTTGCATAATTCAAATCGCGATATGCCTTTAGAAGGTGATGCTAATTTTAAAGGATTAAAAAAATCGTATGCTAAAGGAACCGAGTTAAAAGGAAAAACACTTGGTGTTTTAGGTTTTGGACGCATTGGTCAAGCTACTGCTAAGGTCGCTATTGGAGCCGGAATGAAAGTCGTAGCTTTTGATCCTTTTATGGAAAAAGCAGATCTAGAGCTAGAGTTTTTTGATGGTCAAAAAGTACATTTTGAAATTAAAATGTCGTCTAAGGAAGACGTATTAAAACAAGCCGATTTTTTAACCTTGCATGTTCCTGCTCAAAAAGAATATGTCATAGATGAAGCTGAATTCAATCAAATGAAAAACGGTGTAATTATCGCAAATGCAGCACGTGGTGGAGTAATTAACGAAGTCGCTCTGGTAAAGGCAATTGAAAGCGGAAAAGTATCGAGAGCAGCTCTGGATGTTTTTGAGAAAGAACCAAAACCTGAAATTCAATTATTGATGAATCCTGCGTTGTCATTAACACCACATACTGGTGCGGCAACTAATGAAGCACAAGATAGAATTGGTACCGAACTTGCCGATCAAATTATAAGCATTTTAAAATAAGTCGCATACATTGTGACCAAAACAAATAAAATGAGTCCTAATATATGTTAGGACTTTTTTGTACCTTAAACATTCAATTTTTTAACCCTTATACAAAGATATTATGTCAGGAATTTTAGACTTATTAAACAGTGACCTTGGTAAAACCATTATTAGTGGTGTTTCAGGTTCAACAGGAACAGAACAAAACAAAACCAGTAGTGTACTTACTATGGCATTGCCAGTTTTAATGAAAGCAATGGAGCGTAACGCTTCTACTCCAGAAGGTGCTCAAGGTTTAATGGGAGCATTAAGCAGTAAGCATGACGGAAGCATCTTAGATAATCTTGGCGGATTATTTGGTGGTGGTGTTGATCAAAACGTTAAAACTGATGGAGCAAAAATTCTCAATCATGTTTTAGGTCAAAGACAAACTGGTGTGCAACAAATTATTGGACAAAAAGCCGGAATAGATGCTGGTTCTGTTGGAGAGATTTTAAAAGTAGCTGCTCCTATTCTTATGGGTGTTTTAGGAAAGCAATCTCGTCAAAATAATGTAAGCAATCCGAATGAATTAACCGGATTGTTAGGAGGACTTTTAGGTGGAAATAGTACTAAAAACGAACAAAGTTTCTTAGAATCTATTTTAGATGCCGATGGTGATGGTAGTGTTATAGATGATGTTGCTGGAATGGTTTTAGGAAGCGCAAAGAATAAAGGCGGACTTGGAGGTTTGCTTGGTGGCCTTTTCGGAGGAAAAAATTAATACATTTATGAATCGTATTATTTAAAAGTCAGACTTAAGTCTGGCTTTTTTGTTATCAAATAGGCTAGCTTTACGCATTCAAAAGTATAGTTTACGCATTGTACATTTAATAGTTTTTAATCCTAGTGTATTTTTGAATCAAATACGACTCATAATAATTTTGTAACTTTAAAACTAAAACGCACTATGAAGATTTTTTTCAAATTAATAATTGTTTCTCTATTAACCGTAGGCTGTAACAGCACGCAAAATGTCGCTGGCACATCTCAAGACAATGAAACTCCAGAAGAAGATATTGTTAGGCTCAATAGTGATGCATTAGAATATGAAATCGTCATTATAGAGCCAGGCTTTAACTCTTGGCTGGCAACAACTGCAAGACCTGAAGGCTATTATTCACAATCTTATATGGAATCTAAAAACTGGATAATGGTTCAAGAATGGAATGCTCGTGTATTACAGCCCATAAAATATGATCCAAATATGTACCAAATGCAAATTGATTACAGACCAGGTATCAATTATGGATACGAGTTGAATTATAAACTCTACAATTACTTCATTTATTTTCAACTAACATATAACCAAAGATTATCTACAGCAATTCCTAGAATTTAAAGTATCTTTGCATGGCAATTTAAAGCTATGTTAAAGACATTTAAATCTCGCTGGGAAATTCAAAAAAACTGGCAACTTTTATTTCCTTTATTAGGACTGGTTGGCTTAGGTTATAGTGCTTATAAGCTTACGCTTGCTCTCACTAATTCAAATTCTGAAATACTTATAAGTGTTGTAGCCATATGCCTCTTTTTTATACTCTTAAAGCTAACACTTTTCATTTTTAAAAAACTGGAAAACAAATGGATATTGGATTATAAGTGGGAAATGATACGCGTTTTTATTGTATTTGCCATTACTGGTTCGTCTTCTCTAGTAGTGGGAAAACCTGTTATGAAACTAATAGGAATTACTAAAGAAAACTTAAACCCTGTTATTTATTGGGTATTATTTATTATCATTGGCCTAATTTTCTATCAGATTCTTTTATTCACATTTGGATGGCTTTTTGGGCAGTTCAAATTCTTTTGGGAATTTGAAAAGAAAATGCTAAAACGATTTGGTTTAGGCAAGTTGATTAAATAGTGAACACATACAAACAACATATCGCATTTAGAATAGCAACACTAGCCATAGTGATTTGCCTGGTACTGCCTACTGTTGTAAAATTCTCTCATATATTTGCTCATCATAAACATGAAGTTTGTCTTGGTGAAAATCAATCGCACTTACATGAAATTGATGTGGATTGTGAGTTTTACAAGTTTAATCTAAATCATCAAACAACCTTAACAAGTTTTGAATTCAGCCCTCTTGAAGTTGCTAAAAACCAACAAGTTATTACTTCAAGATATTTCTTTTTAAGTACATTTCAGAGACTTCATTTCTCCCTTCGTGGACCACCTGTTAATAGTTAATTTTTATAACTACTGATGTAACAAACAATCAGTTAATTTTTAACTATTAAATTTAAATATATAATGAAAACAACTTATGTTTTTGTGTTACTTTCATTAGTAATGCAAACCTTATGGTCACAAAACACCATTCAAGGTAAAGTATCTGACACTAATAATAATGACCCTTTAGTATTTGTAAATGTGTACCTTCCAGAGTTAGAAAAAGGAACCGTTACTGATGAAAATGGTGAATTTACATTAAAAAATATTCCTAACGGAAACTATAAAATTGTAATCTCTTTTATAGGCTATGAAACCTATTCTCAAACCATAAGTCTTCCTCTTTCTGAAAGTTTAGATATCTCATTGGCATCTTCAATAATTGAAATGGAAGAAATTATTATCTCTACTCCTTTTCATAAACTACAAAGTGAAAATGTAATGAAGGTAGAACGAAAAAGTACTAAAGAGCTACGTGTACAAGGTGCTGTTAACCTAACAGATGGTATTACTAATATTGCAGGTGTGAATACGGTTAGTACAGGAATGAGTATTGGAAAGCCTGTCATTAGAGGCTTAAGCTCAAACCGTGTACTGGTTTATACACAAGGTGTACGATTAGAAAATCAACAATTTGGTGATGAGCACGGATTAGGAATCAATGAAGCTGGAATAGAAAGCGTTGAAGTCATTAAAGGACCTGCTTCTTTACTTTATGGTAGCGATGCTCTTGGAGGTGTTTTATACCTGAATCCTGAGCGTTTTGCTGATGAAAACACATCGGAAGGAAACCTACGAGCTCGATATTTCACAAACACGCAAGGCTTTAACTCTAGTGCTGGTTTTAAATCTTCCGGATCTGAATTTAAATTCTTATTTAGAGGAAGCGTTTCAGAACATTCCGATTACGAGACTGAAGATTATCGTGTGACAAATACAAGATTTAAAGAGCAAGATTTTAAAGCGGGTTTAGGGTATCAAAAAAATAGTTTTAAAACAGAATTAAGATATAACATTAATCGCTCAAAACTCGGTATTCCTGAAGAAATTGGTGTACAAAACACAAACATAACACCTTTAGAACCTTTTCAGGAAATCACAAATCATATATTCAGTTCTAAATCCACAGTATTCTTTAATAATTCGAGTTTAGATTTTACATTAGGTTATACCTATAATGACAGAAAAGAATTTGAAGATCATCATCACCATGAAGAAGAACATGAAGACGAAGGAGATGTTGAAGATGAAGATCATGACGAGCATGATGAAAATGAAGAAGCGGCTCTTCATATGAAATTAAAAACGTTTAATTATAACGTAAAATACAATCTACCAAAATTAGGAAGGTTTGAAACTATTGTCGGTGTTCAAGGTATGAATCAAGTCAATACGAATTACGGAGAAGAACTTTTAATTCCAAATGCTACTACAAACGACTTTGGAGTTTTAGCAACATCTCATATTCATTTTGAAACCTTAGACATCCAACTTGGAGCTCGTTTTGACAACAGACAAATTGATATAGAGAATTCTTTCAATCGAAATTTTAACAGTTTTAATGGCGCTTTGGGTGTTAAAACAAATGTGTTTAATAAGCTTACGGCTCGATTAAATTTTGCGAGCGGATTTAGAGCACCAAATTTATCAGAATTAGCTTCCGATGGAACTCATGAAGGAACCAATCGCTATGAAATTGGAAATGCTGATTTAAGCAATGAACAAAATTTTCAGACAGACTTTGCTTTAGAGTTCAAAAATGAGCATGTTGAAATCTTTGCAAATGCATTCTATAATATAATTAACGATTATATTTTTTTAAGTCCTAATGGTGAGTTCATTGATGAAGACCCTGTCTTTCTATACTTGCAAGATAACGCAAGATTATATGGTGGAGAATTTGGGTTTCATTTTCATCCGCATCCTTTAGATTGGCTACATGTTGAAACAAGCTTTGAAACAGTAACTGGACAGTTAGATGATGATAGTTATTTGCCGTTAATTCCTGCAAATACATTAAACAATACTGTAAGAGTTGAATTTGAAAAAGATTGGCTTAAAGAAGGTTTTGCATTCATCAAATACAGTTCTGTTTTTGACCAAAACAATGTCAATGAATTTGAAACCACGACTGAAGGTTTTAACTTATTAAGTGCTGGTTTTGGAGGAACAGTGAATCTGTTCGGTAATAATCTTGATATTAGTGTGGCTGCAACTAATATTACTAATGAAAAATATATAAATCACTTGTCACGTTTAAAACCTGATGGGATTTTTAATATAGGTCGCAATATTAGTTTTGGATTAAATTACACGCTATAACTAAGGAATTCTAGTCAAATTAAGCGCAGTTGAAAATTAGTAACGTGTTTCAACTGCGCTTGACATGACAATTGTTTTAATTAATATCAATTACAGTTTCTTCAGATTTCTTTTCTGAAGAGAATACATATGTGTAAAGCCACATTAAGGTAAACGATGGTATGACATCTAAAAAAGGCAAGGCTTCTTCAACAAATGATATAGCTGCTGCTATTTTACCTTTTTTTCCTTTGTATAATGTTGTCATTAACCAAGCAGATGCTGGTGCCCAAACAAAATCAAAAGGAGGAAAAATAAAAGAAATATATCCACATGCATCAAACAAAAGTCCTAAAAGAAGCTTTTTATGTTTAGATAAGTTTTTTAAATTCATATACATTATAATTTACTTATTGACAGGCAAATAACATTCCAAAATCATAATCAGGACAAATTTTCACTGATTAACTTCAAAAATTCTGTTCTTGTTTCTATATTTTTAAATGCGCCTCTAAATCCAGATGTTGTAGTTGTTGAATTCTGTTTTTGAACACCACGCATCATCATACACATATGCGATGCTTCAATGACAACTGCGACACCTTCTGGCTTAAGTGTGTTATTAATGCAATCTAAAATTTGTTCAGTCAAACGCTCTTGTACCTGCAGTCGTCTTGCAAATACATCAACTATTCGAGGTATTTTACTCAATCCAACAATATGTCCATTAGGTATATAGGCAATGTGAGCTTTTCCAAAAAAAGGTAAAATATGATGTTCACAAAGTGAATACAATTCAATATCCTTTACGATTACCATTTCATTATAAGACTCTTGAAACATAGCACTTTTTAATATTTCTGCGGCATCTTGATGATACCCTTGAGTTAAAAACTGCATCGCTTTAGATGCTCGTTCAGGTGTTTTTTTTAAACCTTCCCGATTTGTATCTTCTCCTAAACCTTCAATAATACTTTTATAACGTGCTTTTACATCATCTGTGACTTGAGTATTATATTCTTCAAATTTGTTATACGGCATTTCTTTTACGGATTAAATTTTATTAAAAGTAAGTAAAAATTCTAACTCTATATCTTTTCAAAATATTAACACAACAGCATTGTTTTTAACGTTCTTTTATGATAATACAGTACATAGCATAATTAGATTTGCGCTACTAACTATATCAATCGCTATTTGGTGTTAATTGATTATTGACATCAGATATGAATCGTTTTTGAATGAAACTCCACTTTATTCTTTCTTCGCTTTTACTTTTAGGTTTTTGTGTTCATTCACAACATAAAAAACAACTACAAATTGAAAGAACCTCTATTAGTCCAAAAATAGATGGTCTACTCGATGATACAGTATGGGAAACTGCTAATAAAACTGAAGGTTTTACTCAATTTAGACCAAATGCTGGAGTGTTAGATTCTCTAGAAAACAGAACCGTTGTACAAATGGCCTATGATGACAATGCTGTGTATTTGGCTGCTTATTTATATGATGATCCTTCGATGATTATGAAACAATTAACCAGTCGTGATAATTTTGGACAATCTGATTATTTTGCGCTGATTTTAAATCCGAATAATGATGCTCAAAACGATACAGAATTTTTTGTTTTTAGTTCAGGAACTCAGGCTGATGCTATAGCAAATCCCAGTAATGGTGAAGATTTTGGTTGGAATGCTGTTTGGGAAAGTGCTGTTAAAATTACTGATGATGGTTGGATTGTAGAAATGAAAATTCCTTATCGCACGTTGCGCTTTTCAAACCAAGACGTACAAACTTGGGGAGTTCAATTTCAAAGGAGTTTTAGACGACATCGTTCGAGATATGCATGGAATCCAATTGATGTTACTAAAGGAAATTACGGATTATATCATGGTGAATTAATCGGACTTAAAAGCATAAAGCCTCCAACGCGTTTAGCCTTTTATCCATTTTCAACAGGAATAATAAACAGTTTTGATGGTGACACTGAAACAGATCTTAAATTTGGGCTCGATGTAAAATATGGCATTACTGAAAATTTCACATTAGACATGACTTTGGTTCCTGATTTTAGCCAAGCTGGATTTGATAACTTGTCTTTAAATTTAGGACCTTTTGAACAAACGTTTTCTGAGCAACGTCAATTTTTTACTGAAGGTGTTGATCTGTTTAACAAAGGAGGTTTGTTTTTTTCAAGACGTGTTGGGAGCCAGCCAACAGGTACTATTGATTTAGCCGAAAATGAAGAGTTTGTTGATTTTCCAAATACCGTTAAAGTCTTAAATGCCGCAAAAATTTCTGGACGAACAAAAAAGGGATTAGGAATTGGTTTTTTTAACGCTGTTACAGAAAAAACTCTTGTCACAATTCGAAATACTGAAACTGGTGAACGTCGCAATGAAAAAATTGAACCTTTATCAAACTACAATATTATTGTTCTGGATCAACAATTTAATAAGAACTCTTCAATTAGCTTAATCAATACGAACGTCACAAGAAATGGCCATTTCAGAGATGCAAACGTTACAGGATTATTAGCAGACATTTCTAATAAGAGAAATACTTATAATGTGTTGGGTGAAATAAAAATGAGTAATGTGAATCGAATCGATGGCACTTCAACTGGTTTAAGTTCATTTTTTATGGCTCGAAAAATACATGGCAACTACAGATATAGCTTTGACCACAGCTACGCAGATACAGACTATGACATTAATGACTTAGGCTTAATATTTAGAAATAACTTTAATAATTTTGGAGTTGATTTTAGTTACAGAACATTCGAACCTACAAAAAAACTCAATGATTTTAACTGGAATTCTTATGTGAATTATACAAGACTGGCAGTTCCTGATGTATATACAGGAATGAGTTTTGGACTTAGCGCTAATGCTCAAACCAAAGAAACGTTTCATAATTTTGGAGGCAATTTTAATTTCCAAGCTGGTAAACAATTTGATTACTTCGAACCCAGAAGATCTGGTCGGTTTTTTATTTATGAAAACCGTTTAAATGCCAGTATTTATTTATCGTCTAACTATAATTACACTTTTGCTATTGATGCAAATATAGGTGGAGTTACATTTTTTGAGAATAATAGAAATACCACCGAATATTGGTTTGGGTTAGATCCAAGAGTGCGGTTTAATGATAAATTTCTGGTTGTTTATTCTTTTGATTACAATGAAGTATTCAGAGATAGAGGTTACGCCAATAACTCAAACAGTTTATATAATGAGATTGTATTTGGGCAACGTGATCAGACAACCATCATAAATAAAATCACAGGAACTTATAACTTTAACCCTTTTCATTCTTTAGGCTTAACGTTTAGAAACTATTGGTCTGTTGTAGATTATGAAAACGATGTCTATCTGTTGCAAGAAAATGGTAGGCTTTTAAAAACAGACGAATCCTTTGAGAGTTTAGGCTTAGACAATTCAGATGTTAATTATAGCACATGGAATCTGGATCTCAATTATACTTGGCAATTTGCACCTGGTAGTTTTTTAACTGCTTTGTACAGAAATCAGTTATTTAATAGTGATGGTATTGCTGAAACAAATTATGGAGAAAGTATAACAACACTTTTTGAACAACCTATTCTTCACTCCTTCTCTTTAAGACTACAATATTTTATTGATTATAACAATCTAAAAAACATGTTTAAAAAGAAAGGTAAATCTGCTTAATAAAATTGTGCATCAAAGCATAAAGTATTAAATTGGACACATGATTCAAGTCAAGAACATTCATAAATATTATGGAGATCTTCATGTTTTAAAAGGTGTAAATCTCGAAATTAAAAAAGGAGAAATCGTCTCTATTGTTGGTGCTTCAGGAGCAGGAAAAACGACACTGTTACATATCTTGGGTACTTTAGACAAAATAGATCATAAAGAAGACAATACGTTGTTAATAAATGAAACAGATATTTCTAAGCTCAATAACAAATCGCTTGCAAAATTTCGAAATAATCATATTGGCTTTATTTTTCAGTTTCATCAATTGCTTCCTGAATTTACGGCATTAGAAAACGTTTGTATCCCAGCTTACATAAATGGTAAAACACAAACTGAAGCCGAAAAAAGAGCAAAAGATCTTTTAGATTTTCTTGGACTAAAAGAGCGTTATCATCATAAACCAAATGAATTGTCTGGTGGTGAACAACAGCGTGTCGCTGTGGCTAGAGCACTTATCAATGATCCTGAACTTATTTTTGCTGATGAACCCTCAGGAAATTTAGATAGCGAATCTGCCGAAAACCTCCACAACCTCTTTTTTAAACTTCGAGATGAGTTTGGTCAAACATTCGTAATCGTTACTCATAATCAGGAATTAGCAGATATGGCAGACCGTAAACTAACGATGGTTGATGGCCGAATACAGCTTTAAACCAGAGTTATAAACAATGAATTCTTAAAAACTTAATTTAACATCTGTGTAATGGTTTATCTTTCGTTTTAAATTTGGCTTAAACATAAAACCTCCCAAACTATGCTTAAAAATTTACTCGTTCTTTTTATTAGTCTATCAACATCGTTATGCTTTTCACAAAATGATTTTGAAAGTGAGATAGACTCCATCCAAACCCTTGATGAAGCCAAAATTTATGTTCAAAAAAACAAATCACTTAAAGGGAAAGTGATAACGTTTAATAAGGAAAAACATCACACTAAAATTGCTGATGAGCTTTTTAGTTTAGGAAAAGGGTCAAAGAAGGTGTATAAAACCGACATGGAAAAAACCTATTATAAAGTCATTGATAAAAATGAAATTCCTTATCAAAAACTAAGTTATATTTTTCTGGACGGAAAGGAAAAGAGTATTGAAGAAATTAATATGCTTAGACAAAACATCATCGTTAAATATCAAAATGGCTTTCGATTTGAAGATTTAGCAAAGCACTACTCAATGGATACTAATGCCAATCGTGGTGGTGATTTGGGTTGGGTAACTCAAGGTGATTTACATCCAGACTTTGAAGCTCATGTACTAAATACATCGCATGAAGTTAACGATATTTTTACTGTTGATATTCCCGAGCAACAATGGTATTATGTTATTTTAAAAACGGAAGACACAAAATATATTGAAGAAATCAAAGTGCTGAAAATAACAGAATCCGTTAAATAATGCAGTTATTTTTTAATTCGGAATTATCTCAAGACAAGTCTCACATCCAATTTTCTAAAGAAGAAAGCAAACACATAGTAAAAGTGCTGAGAAAATCTGTTGGTGATATTCTTCATATTACAAATGGTAAAGGTGATTTGTTTACTTCTGAGATTACGTCTGCAGATCAAAAGAACTGTGTCGCTCATATTATAGCTTCAGAAACAAAACCCAAGAGAGGTTATCATCTACATGTAGCTGTTGCTCCTACCAAAATGAATGATCGATACGAGTGGTTTTTAGAAAAGGCTACAGAAATTGGTGTAGATAGTATCACTCCTGTTTTTTGTGATAATAGTGAACGTCGTGTTATTAAACCTGAACGTTATGAAAAGATTCTGCTATCTGCCATGAAGCAGTCTTTAACTTGTTATTTACCGAAACTTCATGAAGCTGTTCAGTATAAAGATTTTATTAATCAGAAGCATGAAGGCGCATTATTTATTGCGCATTGTGAAGAAACAAATAGAAAATCTTTAAAACAGGAATTAAAAGCTAATCAAGATATTACGATTTTAATTGGTCCAGAAGGCGACTTCAGTACTAAAGAAATTGAACTCGCACTACAATCTAATTTTGTTCCAGTTTCACTAGGAAACACCAGATTAAGAACAGAAACTGCAGCAATTGTTGCTTGTCATTCTGTTGCTTTTACTAATGAATAATAGCTTTTAATAAAGCAATATACTTCCTTTAAAATCAATACATTAACCACAAAAAAAGCCTGATGATTTCTCATCAGACTTTTTTTAATATATTCTATTTATTTATTCACCCATTGCAGCAATTACTGCAGCAGATAAACGTTTGTAAGTTCCATTTAATAAACGCTCTCTAATAGCATCAAATGCATCAAGCGTTTCTGTGACATCTTCTAATGTATGAGTTGCGGTTGGTATCATCCTTAAAAGGATTAATCCTTTAGGAATCACTGGATAAACAACTATGGAACAGAAAATTCCGTAGTTCTCACGCAAATCACGAACTAAAGCCATTGCTTCAGGAATACTTCCTTTGAGATACACAGGAGTTACACAACTTTGAGTTGTTCCAATATCAAAACCACGTTGTTTTAATCCAGACTGTAATGCGTTAACGATTGTCCAGAGATTCTCTTTTAACTCAGGCATTGTTTTTAGCATTTCTAAACGTTTACGAGCACCAACTACAAGTTGCATTTGGAGTGATTTGGCAAACATTTGAGAACGTAAGTTATATTTTAAATAATCAATAATTTCCTGATCTGCAGCAATAAATGCACCTGTACTCGCCATTGACTTAGCAAACGTCGCAAAATACACATCGATATCATCTTGAACACCTTGCTCTTCTCCTGCACCTGCTCCCGTTTTCCCTAAAGTTCCAAAACCATGAGCATCATCAACAAATAACCTGAAATTAAATTTCTTTTTAAGTTCTACGATTTCTTTCAAGCGACCTTGTTCTCCTCGCATTCCAAACACACCTTCAGAAATGACTAAAATTCCTCCTCCAGTTTGCTCAGCCATTTTAGTCGCTCTTTCTAAGTTTTTTTCAAGACTTTCAACATCATTGTGCTTATAAGTAAAGCGTTTTCCCATGTGTAAACGAACACCATCAATAATACATGCATGCGCATCAACATCATACACAATTATGTCATCTTTTGAAACCAATGCATCTATAGTAGATACCATACCTTGATATCCAAAATTTAATAAGTATGCGGCTTCTTTGCTTACAAATTCTGCAAGCTCATTTTGTAGTTGCTCATGAAGATCTGTATGACCAGACATCATTCGTGCTCCCATTGGGTAAGCTGATCCATATGCAGCTGCTGCTTCAGCATCAACTTTTCTAACCTCAGGATGGTTAGCAAGACCAAGATAATCGTTAATACTCCAAGTAATTACGTCTTTACCTTGAAACTTCATTCTATTAGATATCTGACCTTCTAACTTAGGAAACACAAAATACCCTTCGGCTTGTGAAGCCCATTTTCCTAATGGTCCTTTATCTTTATAAATTTTTTCAAATAAATCCTTCATTTAAAGCTATTAATTTTAGTCTAATTAGTTGGAGCAAAATTAGTCAATTATATTATGATGACATAATATTTTAATATCAATGTTAACAAGCTCTTTAAACAAAAAATCCTATCACATTTGAATGCGATAGGATATTATATTTGTAAAAGTTAGTTATTTTACATACTGAATACTTTCAGAAACTTCTGTTTTGCTATCAAAGAAACCTTGCTCTCCCATCCATTTATCACTATAAACTTTACTCATGTAACGTGATCCATGATCTGGAAATACAACAACAACTTTATCTCCTTTTTTGAATGCACCTTCTTCACTAAGCTGCTTCAAAGCTTGCATTGCTGCTCCACTTGTATAGCCAACAAATAAACCTTCCGTTTTAGCTATCTCCCGAGCTGTATGAGCACTTTCTTCATCTGTAACTTTGACGAATGCATCAATCAAATCAAAATCTGTTGCTGTTGGTATTAAGTTTTTACCTAAACCTTCAATTCGGTAAGGGTAAATTTCTTTTTCGTCAAACTCACGTGTCTCATGATATTTTTTTAATACTGACCCGAAAGCATCTACACCAATAACTTTGACATTAGGGTTTTGTTCTTTTAAATACTTAGAAATACCTGAAATAGTTCCTCCAGTACCACTACAAGCCACTAGATGAGTGATTTTACCTTCTGTTTGATTCCAGATTTCTGGACCAGTAGAATTGTAGTGAGCATCTATATTTAACTGGTTAAAATATTGATTGATATAAATAGAACCTTTAATTTCATCATGCAATCGTTTTGCGACTTGATAGTAAGAACGTGGATCGTCAGCACTAACATTCGCAGGGCAAACGTATACTTGTGCTCCCATTGATTTTAGCATATCTATCTTATCTGCTGAAGATTTAGAACTCACAGCTAAAATACACTGGTAACCTTTAATGATACTTACCATAGCTATACTAAAACCCGTATTCCCTGAAGTGGTTTCAATAATAGTATCTCCTGGAGTTAAAATGCCTTGTCTTTCGGCTTCTTCTATAATATGAAGTGCTATTCTGTCTTTTGACGAATGACCTGGATTAAAAGCTTCTACTTTAGCGAAAAAATCACCTGAAAAGCCTTCAGTCATTTTGTTTAATTTGATAAGAGGTGTTTTACCTATCAATTGTAAAACATTATCAAATACTTGTTTGTCTTGTTTCATAAACGCTATTTATCAGTTTCAAAATCATTTAGAATTGAAACATAAAACCTTGCAAAATTACTATTTTTTTTTTAATTATCCAGTAATTCCTTCTAAGTCTAGTAAAAAAGCGTATTCTTGAGCATCTTCTTTCAAAGCCTCAAATCGTCCAGAAGCTCCACCATGACCAGCCTCCATATTCGTTACAAGGTATAACCTGTTAGTATCTTGTTTATAAGTTCTTAGCTTTGCAACCCACTTTGCTGGTTCCCAATATTGTACTTGAGAATCATGTAAACCTGTGGTAACCAATAGATTTGGATAATTCTGCTTTTTTAAATTATCATAAGGTGAATAGCTTTTCATGTACTCGTAATAATCTTTTTTATTCGGGTTTCCCCATTCATCATACTCACCTGTCGTTAACGGAATTGTATCGTCTAACATGGTCGTTACTACATCTACAAAAGGCACAGCAGCAATGACTCCTTTGTAAAACTCAGGCGCTTCATTAACAATAACACCCATTAACAAGCCTCCTGCACTTCCTCCCATAGCATACAAATGCGATTTAGACGTATAATTTTCTGCAATTAAATGCTTTGAGCAATCTATAAAATCGGTAAACGTGTTTTTCTTTTTGAGTAGCTTTCCAGCTTCATACCAATCACGTCCCAAGTACTCTCCTCCTCTAACATGAGCTATAGCATATACAAAACCTCTATCAAGCAAACTTAACCGAATCGTTGAAAAGTATGGGTCTGTTGTTGAGCCATAACTTCCATAGGCATATTGTAATAGTGGTGCATTACCATCAAGCATGGTGTCTTTTCGTCTTACTATTGATATAGGAATTTTAGTTCCATCTTTAGCAGTAGCCCAAATTCGCTCGGATGTGTAATTATTTTTATCAAATTTAGGGTCTAAAACTTCCTGTTCTTTTTTAATGTCTTTTGTTTTAGTTCTCATATTGAAATCTATCACAGAAGATGGTGTGGTCAATGAATTATAGGCATATCTCAATATTTCAGTATCAAAATCAACATTAGTTCCAACATTAGCTGTATAGGTTTCATTATCAAAAGGCAAATAGTAATCCTCTGTATTATCCCATCGTTTTATTCTAATTTGATTTAATCCATTAGTGCGCTCACTAACAACAAGATAATCTTTAAAGATATCAATATCTTCAATTAACACCTCTTCTCTGTGTGGAATCACTTCAACCCAATTTGCTATTTCAGTAGCATTTTCGGGTGTTTTCATCAGTTTGAAATTGGTCGCTTTATCTTTGTTAGTAACCACATAAAAATGATGCTCAAAATGAGCAATACTGTATTCTAATCCGCGAATTCTATTTTGAAATACTTTAAATGCTTCATCAGGCGTATTGGCATTTAAAATATGAAATTCATTGGTAAGTGTACTGTAGCATGCAATAATGATGTATTTTCTGGACTTCGATTTATAAACAGCAACTCCAAAAGTCTCATCCTCTTCAGTAAACACGATTACGTCCTCTTGTTCAGAATCACCTATTTTGTGTTTGTAGATTTGATTTGCCCGAAGGGTTTGCTCGTCCTTTTTTGTATAAAAAATAGTACAATTATCATTTGCCCAAGTCGATGAACCTGTAGTGTTTTCAATAGCATCTGAAAACACTTCATTAGTAATCAAACTCTTAATCTGAAGTTTGTATTGACGTCTTCCTATAGTATCAATTCCAAATGAAATCATTGTGTTATCAGGACTTACGCTTAAACCTACTAGTCTAAAATAGGCATGACCTTTAGCCATTTCATTACAATCAAAAAGCAACTCTTCATCAGCATCTAAACGTTCTTTTTTACGAATATACACAGGATAGTCTTTGCCTTTTTCATATCGCACAATGTACCAATAGCCATTATACTTGTAAGGCACTGAAGTGTCATCTTCTTTAATTCTAGCTTTCATTTCATCAAACAATTGCTTTTCTAATGCTTTAGTGTGAGCCATTTCTTGCTCATAATAATTGTTTTCTGCTTTCAGATAATCTAACACATTTTGATCTTCCCTTTGGTTTAACCAAAAATAATTATCAATTCTAATATCATTATGCTTTTCTAATTCTTTAGGGATTTGTCTGGCAATAGGAGCTTTAATAGTCGTCTTCATTTTTCTTTTTAAAAGTCAGGCAATTTAGTAATTTTGTAATTCATAATTTTAATACTTAACAATATGTTTGGAGATATGATGGGAATGATGGGGAAACTTAAAGAAACCCAAAAAAAGGTTGAAGAAACGAAAGAGCGTCTTCACCATGTGTTAATTGACGAAAACAGTAATGACAACAAGTTAAAAGTTACTATTACTGCCAATAGAGCCTTAAAATCTATAACCATTGATGACGAATTACTTCAGGATAAAGACATGCTTGAAGATTACTTAATTCTAACTATAAATAAAGCAATCGAACGTGCAACTAAGGTTCATGAAGACGAGGTGTCTGCTGTTGCAAAAGCCGGAATGCCAAACATTCCTGGTCTGGATATGTTTAAATAAGTGTCTGAATGTTTAGGTTTCATACAAAAATTTAATCTAAAAATCATTCAAGACATCCAGAAGTCGTTCATGCATTGCATTTGTGTAATCTAAATGTGTGACCATACGAAGTTTATTGCTACCCATACTTATAATACGAATGTCTTTATTTAATAATTGTTGAAGAAATTCACTTTCATCAACATGAGATTCTAGTTCGAAAATGACAATGTTGGTTTCTATAGGCTCCACTTTAGATATGATTGATAGTTCTGACAAAACCGCTCCAATGTCTCTAGCTTTTTTATGATCTTCCTTCAAACGGTCAATATGGTGATCTAAAGCATACAAACCTGCAGCCGCTAAATAACCTATTTGTCTCATATTACCTCCTAGAATTTTTCGGACTCTAATTGCATTTTTCATCACTTCTTCATCGCCAATCAAGACAGAACCAATAGGACAACCCAAACCTTTACTCAAACAAACTGATATGGTATCGAAAAGATCTCCATACTGTTGGGTAGTCTCCCCTTTTTCAACTAAAGCATTCCATAATCTTGCTCCATCTAAATGGTAACCCAAATTATGATCATCACAAACCGTTTTAATTTTTTTAAGTTCATCAAAATCCCAGCAAGCTCCTCCTCCTTTATTCGTTGTGTTTTCAACTTCAACTAAAGTTGTCTGACTATAATAAAACGCATCTGGATTTATAGCTTCTTTAACCTGAGACGCAGTAAACATGCCTCTGTGTCCATGTATCAAATGACATGAGATGCCACTATTAAACGAAGCGCCTCCTGCTTCGTAGTTATAAATATGTGCATATTTGTCGCAAATGACTTGTTCACTCGGATTGGTATGTAATTTTAAAGCTGTTTGATTTGCCATACTTCCTGAAGGGAAAAATAGGGCTTTCGGTTTTCCAAACATCTTAGCTAGTCGCTCTTCTAACCTATTTACAGTTGGATCTTCTTTAAAAACATCATCTCCAACTTCGGCAGACATCATAGCGTCTAGCATGCCTTCAGTTGGCTTGGTAACAGTATCGCTTCTTAGATCTATAATCATAATTAATTGGAATTGTAATTACAAATATCATTTCCAATAGGAGAACCATCTGGAATTTTTGGTGATTGTTTTATTTTAAACTCTTCAGGATCTTCATTAAACCGCTCAATCATTTTCAGAAATTGATTTCTATAATCTGGAAGGTAAACATACTTTTTTGAACTGACACTAGTATGTTCAGCCTCACTTTTTGTATATTGATTTACTTCTTTGATTCTATCAATATATGCATGGGCTAAAGATTTAACCTGTAAAAACGATTTATCATTTGTGGCTAAATTCATTAAGTGTTTAAGAACATTAGCATTAATCATGTACTGAACTTCTTGCTCATATAAATCATTACTAGATGTCATAAAAGACTGTTCAAAAAGTCGTCCAATAACTTCATCTAAACTTAATTGACTTTGATCTATACTGTATTGTTGTATCAATCTGTTAGCACGTTCAGGATGCAATAATAGACCTAAAGTCATGTCACTGGCCGTTGCTGCAGCACTAAAAGGATCAAAAGCAACACCTGTAAGACTTGAAAACGATTCTCGACTTCTGTTATATCCGTAAGCTCGAGGAGGAAAGAGATTGAGTTTATCTTTAGGGATTGCTAGTGTTTCAGAAGACAGTGTTTTTAAAACAACATTTAAAGCATCTTTTTGAGATTTGACATCTACAGGCTCCACAATGGTTTGTCCATCACCTTTCACGGCATAATTATAATTTAAACCACCAACTACTTTTGTAGCTGCCTCTGTTTGATAACGATGAAAGAAATACAAAGGCACAAATACATCTTCTAAAACAGAATAGGGTTCCCCTTTACGTATGTTATCTTTAGAAAAATTAGAAATGGCTTTTTGCCTTACAGCCAAAACATTCTCAAGTTCTTTTGAAGCCGATTTACCATTGTCCCAAAGATGAGCTAAAGCGTGAGCACCTCCTTTTGCTCTAGCATCACTATCTGTGATGAAATTTAATGTCATAAAACGTGAAACTTTTAAAATTTTATTTAAAGCTTCTGTTTCGTCTGTATTTTTATCAAATTCTGAATAGCTATAAGCCACGGTTACTTTATCCCAGTCACCAATGCCTACAGCATAAGCATTATTTAAATCAATATTTCCGTTAGTGAGTTTTACTAAAGGATGTGGATAATCCATGACTGAAGCCCTTCCATCTGTACTTGCAGCAAAATTATGTGCAAAACCAATTGTATGACCAACTTCATGAGCACTTAACTGACAAATTCTAGCCAAAGCCATGTCTAACATAGGTTGATGGTTATCATCTCGTTCCGCAAAAGGCTTGTCCAATAAGGCCTGAGCAATCATAAAATCCTGACGAATTCTTAAGCTTCCTAGACTTACATGGCCTTTTATAATTTCTCCTGTCCTAGGATCGATGACACTTCCACCATAACTCCATCCACGAGTTGAACGATGAACCCATTGAATTACATTGTAGCGACAATCCATAGGATCTATGTCTGCTGGTAACATTTTTACCTGAAATGCATTCTTGAATCCGATTGCTTCATATGCTTCATTCCACCAGCGAGCACCTTCTAAAAGTGCCGAACGAACAGGTTCAGGAGTTCCAGGATCGAGATAATAGATAATTGGCTCTTTGGCTTCACTTACATCTGCTTCAGGGTTTTTCTTTTCTAAGCGATGGCGAATGATATAGCGTTTTTTAATTGGTTCTTGTATTGGTGTTGCATAGTCTAAATAAGCTATTGAAATGGCTCCGCTTCTTACATCAAACTCTCGCATTTTGTAGCCATCATCTGGCAATTTAATAAAACTATGATGCTGAATCACACTCACTAATGAGGCTGTTGGAGTGACCGTTTTTATATTTTTACCTGTAGGCTGGCCTTCAAAGGTTAATAA
Organism: Psychroserpens mesophilus; assembly: GCF_050617655.1. GTDB lineage: Bacteria > Bacteroidota > Bacteroidia > Flavobacteriales > Flavobacteriaceae > Psychroserpens > Psychroserpens mesophilus_A. Next base: position 210,562 of record NZ_JBODQC010000002.1, read on the forward strand.
GGCTTCAAACTCTACATTATCAGGAAAAGCTTTTGTTCTGTCTAGAGATAAGGCGCTTTTAGAAGCATCTAATTTATATGTTCCTTCTTTGTTTCGTTTAAACGTTTCGGCAACACCATGCGCATCTTCCATTAAAAATGGCGTTAAGTCAATAATATAGGTTCCGTTTTTTTCTTCTTCAATTTTAAAACCAAATAAGACCGACTTAGCAAACGCTTGCTCAATACTTTTCTTTTCTAGTTCATTATCTGTAATTGCTCTGTAATTTTGATTTGGCTGAATCAATAACAATTTATGTCCTGCTTTCTGAAATTTTACAATACGTTCCCTTCCCAATTGTCCTCGGTCTAAGCCAATATCGTTAGAGCCAACACCTGTAGCCAGTGAATTTACATACAAGAACTCTTGATTTAAGTTTTTAACTTCCAGATAGATTTTATCTTGAGCTTCTTCATAATAAAAATTAAAGAATCCGTTGTAATGTTCAAGTGCTTTTTTATCTAAAACCTGTGAAAATAGTTGAGAAAAGAACAGACAAAAAGTAATGGCAAGTACAGATGATTTCATATCAAAAATTTAGCTTATAAAATTACATAAATTAATGGTAAAAAAGTAAATTAAATCTTTCTCTACTGAGACTTTCGCTTTACATTTGTTAAAAATTATACGACTATGATAACTTCAGATCAAATTAAAGATCTCAATACACGCCTTGATAAACTAAGGCACTATCTTTGACATAGATGCCAAATTGATAGAAATTTCTAACGAAGAAGAACAAACGTTTGACCCAAATTTCTGGAATGATTCTAAGCAAGCCGAAATGATTATGAAATCACTTCGTGAGAAAAAGAGTTGGGTTGAAGATTACAAATCTGGAAAAACACTTTTAGAAGACCTAGAAGTTATTTACGAATTTTACAAAGAGGAAGAAGCTACAGCAGAAGATGTAGAAAACAGATATCAAAAAGCTTTACTTCTTATTGAAAAACTTGAATTTAAAAACATGTTATCTGATGAAGGTGACAGCTTAAGTGCTGTGCTTCAAATAACGGCTGGAGCTGGTGGTACAGAATCTTGTGATTGGGCTAGTATGCTTATGCGAATGTATTTAATGTATGCTGAAAAAAATGGATTTAAGGTAAAAGAACTCAACTTTCAGGAAGGCGATGTTGCTGGTATAAAAACGGTTACTTTAGAAATTGAAGGCAATTATGCATTTGGCTGGCTCAAAGGCGAAAATGGTGTACATCGTTTAGTACGAATTTCTCCTTTTGACAGTAATGCCAAACGTCATACAAGTTTTGCTTCAGTATATGTATATCCTTTAGTTGATGATACTATTGAAATTGACATCAATCCAGCAGATATCGAAATTACAACAGCTCGTTCAAGTGGAGCTGGTGGACAAAACGTTAATAAAGTTGAAACCAAAGTTCAACTCACCCATAAACCCTCTGGAATACAAATTTCTTGCTCAGAAACCCGTTCCCAACATGACAATCGCGCCAGAGCGCTCCAAATGTTAAAGTCGCAATTGTATGAAATAGAATTGCAGAAGCAAATGGCGCAACGTGATGATATTGAAGCTGGAAAAATGAAAATTGAATGGGGAAGTCAAATTCGCAACTACGTCATGCATCCATATAAATTAGTAAAAGATGTAAGGTCTGGACATGAAACAGGAAATGTAGACGCTGTGATGGATGGCGATTTAGAACCTTTTTTAAAAGCGTATTTGATGATGATGGGACAAAAAGAAGAAAACTCAAACCAATTATAATTTATTATGATCACACTTTACCACAATCCGCGTTGTAGCAAATCTAGAGAAGGTCTTCAACTACTGGAAGATTCTGGCAAGGATTTTGAAGTTATTAAATATCTTGACGAACCAATTTCTGAGGCTAAGCTGAAAGACATTATCGATGTCTTGGGTATTAAACCTATTGACTTGGTTAGAAAAAATGAAGCTGTCTGGAAGTCAGATTATAAAAATAAAAACTTAAAAGATGATGCCATTATAACAGCAATGATTAAACACCCAAAACTTATTGAACGACCAATAGTCATTAACGGAAAACAAGCCGCTATTGGTCGACCACCAGTTAAAATATTGACCATTATATAATTTGTAAACAATGAAAACAATTTACATTACTTTATTCTGTTGTTTCGCTTTAACAGGTTATTCCTTTTCACAACAAAGCGAATTGTCAGATAGTGAAAAAAATAAAATAGAACGCTATGAAGAAGACGTTAAACGTTATCAGTTAGAATACATTTCAGATTTTATGGCAACATTAGATGTTGATGATTTTCAAAAGGAAATTATTACTCAGGCTCTAAATAGTTATTTTGAGGAACTGGTTAAAATCAACAAATTACGTTTAAAGCATTATGAACGTGAAACACAAATTTACAATTTAGACAAACGCCATTTTGCTGATGTAAAAGCTATCGTTACTGAGGATGTTATGCTGAAAATTATGGATGCTGCCAAAGGTAATTGGAATAAAAAAGAAGAAGAAAAAAAGAAAAAAAAGAAAAAAAAGAAGAAAAAGAAGAGACGAAAAAAAGACAATTAGCACCTTTAACTTTTAATTTATTTGTTTAACAAAAGATTAACCACATGTGATGTCAAGTAATTTTATTTTTGCTCATTAAAACGGCAAACTATAACATTATTCATCCATGAAATTAAAACTATCTTTTCTCTTTTTGTTAATCACAACGCTTGGTTTCGCTCAAAAAGAAGTGACCATTTCAGGTAAAGTTATTGATGCTGAAGAAAACTTCCCACTAGAATATGCAACCATTTCCTTTATCAGTAAAGCTGATAATTCTGTTGTTAATGGCGGAATTACTGACATCAATGGTTTGTTTGAAATTGAAGTTCCTTCTGGAACTTACGATGTAAAAATTGAATACCTATCTTACAAAACAAAAACATATTCTGACAAATTACTTGATAAAAGTATAGACTTAGGAACTGTTGGACTTTCTCTTAATTTAGAGGCATTAGATGCTGTAGAAATAGTTGCCGAACGTACAACAGTTGAAATTAAGTTAGATAAAAAAATATACAATATTGGTAAAGATTTAACTACAGCTGGAGGAACAGTAAGTGATGCGTTAAATAATGTACCTTCTGTTTCTGTAGATATTGAAGGAGCCATAAGTTTAAGAGGAAATGAAAATGTTAGAATACTAATAAATGGCAAACCTTCAGCACTCGCAGGATTTGGAGACACCAATGTACTCAGTCAGTTACCTGCTGAAGCCATTGAACGCGTAGAAGTCATCACCTCTCCTTCTGCCAGATATGATGCTGAAGGAACTGCAGGTATTCTAAATATTATTTTGCGTCAAAAAGAAACGCTTGGATTTAATGGTTCTGTAAACTTAAATTTAGGTAACCCAGACCTTGTTGGTATTGCAACAACATTAAATTATAGAACCGAAAAATTCAATCTCTTTTCTAATATAGGTTTTCGATACTTTGATGCACCAAGAAATAGCTTCAGCGATGTTACCCGTTTTGATCGTATTGAAAATGGTTCCTTAATAGTTCCCAGTTACCGAAGAATTATTGAAGACCAAGAGGTTGAGCGTTTGAATAGAAACTATAACGCCAATGTTGGTATAGAATATTTTTTATCTGAAAAAAGCTCTATTACTGGTAGCTTTTTCTACAGATATGGTGAAGATGCCGATCTATCTTTAAATAGCAGTAAGCGGTTTAATGACGGAAGTATCGTTGAAGAAACTTTAAGAAAGGAAAAAGAAACCGAAGAAGACCATAGTTATCAAATTTCCATAAACTATGTAAAACGCTTTGGAGATGATAGTGACCATAAACTTACTGCAGATTTTCAATTTGAAAATGATGCTGAAGAAGGGTTTACATATTTAAACGAAGATTACTTATTTACGGATCAAGATAATCCAGAGCCATTTCAAATAGAACAAGAATTTACAACTGAAGACCAAAAGGAATATCTAATTCAAGCAGACTATGTACTTCCAATTGGAGAAGATTCAAGGTTTGAAGCAGGATATAGAGGTACCTTTGAAAATGAAGTAACAAATTATAGATTAGAACAAGAAAATATTAATAATGGAAATTTGGTTGTTAACGACACTATTTCAAACATTTTTGACTATGACGAAAACGTCAACGCATTATACAGTCAATATGGCACTAAACTCGGGAAATTCTCATTCTTGTTAGGTTTAAGATTGGAGCACACTCAGTTAAAAGGTGATATCGATTCTAGATTATCGGATCAAGATTTGGAAAACGCATACCAATTTCCAATTCAAACTAAGTTTGACAAAAATTATTTGGGCTTATTCCCAACGATAAATTTAATTTACAACTTAAACGGATCAGATTCTGACAATGAAGAAAGTATTACTTTAGGCTACAATAGAAGAATCAACAGACCTCGTGGTTGGTTTATTAACCCTTTTCCTACGCGATCAAGTAGAACTAATGTCTTTCAAGGAAATCCTAATCTTAATCCTGCATTTGCTAGTGCGTTTGATTTAGGATATTTAAAACGATGGGACAAACTAACACTTACTACTTCTGTATATTACCAGCATGAAACCGATTCATTTGAACGTATTGAAGAAAATACTGGTAGCCAAACTACGGATGGAATTGATATTATTAGAACAATACCCGTAAACTTATCTACAAATAAACGTACTGGTGCTGAGTTAGGAATTCTTTACAACCCAGAAAAGTGGTTGCGACTAAACACAAGTTTTAACTTTTTTCAGTTTGAAACTGAAGGTGAATTTAATGGTGTAGATTACAGTGCAAAAAACACAAGTTGGTTTGCAAGGTTCAGTAGTAAAGTTTCATTACCAGGCAAAATAGACTGGCAAACAAATATGAACTATAGAGGAGCTCGTGAAGATGCTCAAACACGAACTAAAGGAATTTTCTCCATGGATCTGGCATTTAGCAAAGAAGTTTTTAAAGACAACGCTACCATATCTTTAAATGTCAGAGACGTTTTTAATTCCAGAATAAGAAAATCGTTCACTACAACAGATTTTTTTAACAGAGAAAGTGAATCACAATGGAGACAACGTCAAGTGACTTTATCTTTAATTTATCGCTTTAATCAGCAAAAGAAACGTCAACGCAACGGTAATAATGGTGACGCAAATGGTGATGACTTCGATTTTGAAGGGTAAGAAGAGAAGCATTTAAAATAAAAAAAGGAAACCAAAATGGTTTCCTTTTTTTTATCAATTTTAAAACTAACCACTAACTATTAGAAGCGCGTTTAGCTTTCTTTTCCTCTTTTATTTCTTTTAAGCGCTCAATCAACGATCCACCAATCCAATATGGAACTACAAATGTGATTAAAAAAATCATTAACCAAAAACCTATTGTTAAAATGGTTAAAAACGCTAAAAATCCTAAATATTGATCAAATTCGAACATGTGGTTTTTTTTTGTTAATGCAAAGATATAATAATCCGATTTGTTTTACAATAGTTTATTTGGGTTTTATTAACAGGATATTAAAAGATTCTAAGTATTAAAGCAAAATAGTGTTTAGTATGTAATGTCGAGTTTAGAATCATAGTAATTTAATGAAGCTACTTTTTTTTATATAAAATGAAAAATTAAAGTAATAATAGTTAAACAATTACTCTTCAAAATCCTAACTTTGTAACAGGATAAATTACACTATATATTATGGAATTCAGAATAGAAAAAGACACAATGGGAAACGTCAATGTTCCTGCTGATAAACTTTGGGGAGCGCAAACAGAACGCTCTCGTAATAACTTTAAAATTGGTGCTTCTGCATCGATGCCTTTAGAAATTATTTATGGATTTGCTTACCTTAAAAAAGCAGCTGCATACACCAATGCTGAATTAGGTGTTTTAGATCAAGAAAAACGTGATTTAATTGAAAAAGTTTGTGATGAAATTTTACAGGGAAAGCACGATGACCAGTTTCCATTAGTAATTTGGCAAACAGGTTCTGGCACTCAAAGCAATATGAATGTGAATGAAGTCATTGCCAATAGAGCACATCAAATCGCTGGAAACGTTATTGGTGAAGGTGAAAAAACTATTCAGCCAAATGATGACGTTAACAAATCACAATCGTCAAACGATACATTTCCAACAGGAATGCATATCGCTATCTATAAAAAAATAGTTGAAACAACAATTTCTGGTGTCATAAAATTAAGAAACACATTACATGAAAAATCTACCGCATTTAGAGATGTTGTAAAAATTGGACGTACACATTTGATGGATGCTACGCCTTTGACACTCGGACAAGAATTTTCGGGTTATGTTTCACAATTAGATCATGGTCTGAAAGCTCTAGAAAACACACTTCCTCACTTGTCTGAATTAGCACTTGGAGGAACAGCTGTTGGTACAGGACTGAATACTCCAAATGGTTATAGCGAACTTGTAGCCGACTATATTGCTAAATTTACCGGATTGCCTTTTGTTTCAGCAGATAATAAATTTGAAGCACTTGCTGCTCACGATGCTTTAGTAGAAACGCATGGCGCTTTAAAGCAAATAGCAGTATCACTTAATAAAATTGCTAATGATATTCGTATGATGGCTTCAGGTCCAAGAAGCGGAATCGGAGAAATAATTATTCCAGCTAACGAACCTGGTAGCTCTATTATGCCTGGAAAAGTAAATCCAACGCAATGCGAAGCTTTAACGATGGTTTGTGCTCAGGTAATGGGCAACGATGTCGCTGTTACTGTTGGAGGAACTCAAGGACACTACGAACTAAATGTATTCAAGCCAATGATGGCTGCAAACGTATTGCAATCTGCACAATTAATTGGTGATGCCTGTGTTAGTTTTGAAGAACATTGTGCTTCTGGAATTGAACCAAATCATGATGTGATTAAACAACTTTTAAACAACTCATTAATGCTAGTCACAGCACTCAACACAAAAATTGGGTATTATAAAGCAGCAGAAATTGCAAATACTGCTCATAAAAATGGTACTACTCTTAAAGAAGAAGCTATTAACCTTGGTTATGTAACTGCTGAAGAATACGATGAATGGGTAAAACCAGAAGACATGGTAGGCGCTCTGAAATAAAATCCATACCTTACAAATAAATCTAAAACGTGTATTATGAAAACAGTTTTACTTAAATTATGCTTTTGTTTTATATTTTGTTCTACTGCTCTTGCGCAAACTACTTTTAATACTTTAGTAACTATTGATCCCGATACTGGAGACGAACCTTATGAGATAGAATCTGGAGATCTCGATGGTGATGGTACTATTGATCTCGTTATGGCAACCTATGATGCTGCAGGATCTATTGATTTTATCAAATGGTATAAGAATGATGGTATGGGGAATTTTACAATTCAACCAACCATATCTTCAAGTATTACTTTTATTGATGGTTTAGAGGTAGCTGATATTGATGGGCAATTTGGTGATGACATCATAGTTTCTTCAGTAAATCAAAATAAGCTCGTTTATTTTTTAAGTAATGGAACTGGAGGTTTTGGTAGTGAAACTGCAATTGATAATATGATTTCAGCTCCAGGTGAGGTAAAAGCTGGAGATGTAAATATGGATGGTCATATAGATATAATTGTTCCATCCTTTAGTGAGTATAAAACAGTTTGGTATGCAGGTGACGGAACAGGTAATTTCTCCAGTGAACAAGTGATTCAAATAGACGTTGCTAACGTTGACACTCCATATTTTGTAGATATAGCCGATTATGATGGTGATACAGATTTGGATGTCGTTATTGGAATATATACATTTCCGGCACCTCAGAGTATAGAAATTTATTATAACCAGTATATTGAAAGTGGATCTACTGCTGTAACTTGGATTAAAGATTCTCAAACAGTAGATAATACTCTTTCAAGAATTATTAATATTGCATTTGCCGATGTTAATAACGATTCTCAATTAGATGTCGTGTCAACCGATATAAATTCAGGAGATGTTATTTGGTATAATAAAGTTAAAAACGGTAGTTCTACACCAAATATAATTTCTGATGATTCAATTATAAATGGTCCTGCTTTAGCGTATGTGACAGACATAGATAATGATAATTTAAATGATGTTATTGTTACTGACTTTGGTGCTAGTGATGATGCAATTATATGGTTTAAAGGGAATAGTAATGCCAGTCCTGATATTACTCCTACTACAATAACAGATAATAATTTTCAAATGGTAGACATTGCTGTAGCTGATTTTGACAATGATATGGATAAAGATATTGCTTCTATAGGTAATTTTAGTGATACCGTATTTTGGCTCTCAAACAATCTTATAACACTTGGGCTTTTGGGTGAGAGTATTGACGGATTAAAAATTTATCCTAATCCAACACATAATGTTTTGAATATTACAACGCATAGTAATGAGGTATTAAATCTTAGTATTATGGATGTTGTTGGTAAAGAAGTTTTACAAAAATCTGTTCGATCTACAACTAAACTGGATGTGTCTCAACTTCAAAATGGATTATACATTATTAAATTTGAAGGTTCTGATTCTACTTATAAATTTATTAAACAATAAAATACAATAATTATATAAAAAAGTATCGCGCTGGCTTTTTGCTGGCGCTTTTTATTCATTAAATTTAGACTTTATATCAATCATATGTCAATACTAATTACCAATATTAAAGAACTTGTTCAAGTAAGAGAAACCAATGTCACCATTGTTAAAGGTAAAGACATGAAGCTTTTACCAACCATTAAAAACGCTTACCTGTTTATAGATCACGATACTATAGTTGAATATGGGAAGATGGAAGATTTAGCTGGTATTGAAGCCCATGAAACTATAGATGCCACAGGCAAAACAGTCTTACCAACCTGGTGCGATTCTCATACGCACATTGTGTATGCTGGAGACAGAACACAAGAGTTTGTTGACCGAATCAATGGTCTTTCATACGAAGATATTGCTAATCGTGGTGGTGGCATTTTAAATTCAGCTGAAAAATTACAAAACACATCTGAAGAGGAACTCTACAATCAAGCAGCACATCGATTAAACAAAGTTATAAAACTTGGCACAGGAGCTATTGAAATTAAATCTGGTTACGGGCTAACAGTTGAAACAGAACTAAAAATGCTTCGTGTTATAAAGCGATTAAAAAAAGAGTTTCCTATTAAGGTTAAACCAACATTATTGGCTGCACATGCACTTCCTAAGACATTTAAGAATAATAAAGAAGGATTCATCGATGTAGTAGTTAATGAGATGATTCCTGCTGTTGCGAATGAACGTTTAGCAGACTATATTGATGTTTTTTGTGAAAAAGGTTATTTTGATCTGGAAGATACTCAGCGTGTTCTTGAAGCCGGAACGAAACACGGATTAAGACCCAAAATACATGTCAATCAATTCAATGCTTTTGGAGGTGTTGCATTAGCTGTTAAACACAAAGCCTTATCAGTAGATCATCTTGAAGAACTCAATACTGAAGATATTGATGCTCTAAAACAATCAGATACCATTCCTGTGGCTTTACCAGGTTGCTCCTACTTTTTAAGTATTCCTTACACGCCTGCAAGACAACTTATTGATGCAGGTTTACCTTTAGCCTTGGCTACAGATTATAATCCAGGTTCTACTCCAAGCGGAAATATGAATTTTGTAGTATCTGCAGCTTGTATCAAAATGAAAATGACTCCAGAAGAAGCTATAAATGCGGCTACAATTAATGGTGCTTATGCAATGGACATCTCTAATATGTATGGCAGCATTTGTAGAGGAAAAAAAGCGAATATCATTATTACAAAAGCCATACCTAGTTATCATTATTTAGCATATGCTTTTGGTGACAACCATATAGATAGTGTGCTTATTAATGGTCAGAGAATTAAATAATCTTGCTACCATACATAAAAAAATCCGAAAGTTTAATAGCTTTCGGATTTCTTCTTTCTCTACAATGGTTTAGTCTATTTCAAAGTGAATTCTGAAGTTGATACTAACTCATTTTTGTTAAATACGTTTACAACATAACGACCTTCAGTAAAATCGTCATTAGGAGCTACAAACTCACAAATATCCAAGTTTTTATTTTCATAATTAAACTTACTAATTAAACTGTAATTCAGTATCGTATCATCAAATTGAATTTGTTCATTAGCACCTAACACATTGTTTTTAGGATCTAAAATTTGCACATACAACTCCTTATCTCCTGCACCAACTAATGCGTTTTTAGCAACTGTATAACATACTCTTATCTTATCACTACGTCTAGCTCTTTCTGTGGGAATCAATTTTCCTGAACTTCTTTCAATAACTCCAAATCCTTTTAATCCTACCGTTTGCAATACAGCTGCATTTTCTACCACTTCAGATAATTGTGTGTTTTGAATTAATAAAGAATCGGTAAATACAGCACGTTCTTGCAATTGTATATTTGTACTGTCTAATGAGGTCGCTAATAAAGCATTTTCAATTTTTAATTTATCGTTTTCAGTTAATAAAACATCCATTTCTTCCTGAAGTGCCATAAATTTCTTCTTATATCTCCATAAACTGTTGACACTGTTTTGAGAAATTTTTAATGAATCCATTAAGCCTTGAATACGTTCTCTGGCTTCAACAAGATTTTCATTTGCAACTTCATTTTCGCCAATAGCAATGTCGTATTGTTTTGCCATCGAACTCAAATCTGCCATCACTTGCTCCTTTTCTCTTGTTAACGTAGCTTCATTTTCTTTTTTCTCATTATACAATTTAGAAGTGTAAAATGCAGTCCCTAAAAATAGAGCTAATAATATACCTAAAGCAATTTTTAACCCAATCCCTTTACTATTTGAATTTTCCATAATTTACTTTTACCTTTTAGTTAGTTTAAAACTTTAATTCTTTTATTTTTTTGCAAAGCTGAAAATAAAAAACTGTACTTTTATTACATCAAAATTAATAAATTTTGTTGATGGAATACTTAAAACCTTTTACAAGTTCAGAATTATCAACTCTTCTGAAAAAACGTCCTAATGAAACCAAATTTGGGGAACATATAACGTTACTTCCAGACTTTGACAATATATACGAGCAATTGTTAAAAACAGACGTTTCTTACGTTATTTTTGGAATTAAAGAAGACGTTGGTGTTTTTGCAAATTACGGAAATACTGGTACTTCTGAAGCTTGGGAAGCCGCTATTAAAGTTTTGTTAAATACACAAAGTAATGTATTCACAAAGGCTAAAAAAATTGTTGTTCTGGGATGTTTAGACTTTGAAAACTATCAAAGCAAACTAAAAAAACTTGATCAAACTAATAAAAAGGACATTCATAAAGCCAGAAAACTGGTATCAAAGATTGATAAACATGTCTCGTATTTGATTTCACAAATTGTAAGTGCTGGAAAAATCCCAATTGTAATTGGTGGTGGTCATAATAACGCTTATGGAAACATTAAAGGAACTTCTCTAGCTCTTAAAAAACCTGTAAATGCTGTTAATTTTGATGCACATCATGATTTTAGAGCTGAAGAAGGACGACACAGCGGAAATGGTTTTAGTTATGCTTTTGCTGAAGGGTTTCTTAAAAATTACTATATTTTCGGATTACATGAAAATTATATTTCTGAACAAATTTTTAGTACTATAGACAAGCTTAAACCTATACAATACTGTACATTTGAATCGATTCTGGTAAGAAAAGAGTTAAAGTTTAAATCTGAAATACAAAAAGCATTAAATCATGTTTCAAACTCTATTTTTGGATTGGAGATAGATTGTGATGCAATCTTGAATACTCCAAGTAGTGCCATATCTCCTAGTGGATTTTCTGTAAATCAAGCCAGACAATTTATACATCTTTTCGGGTCACAAAAAAATGTTGCATACCTGCATATTTGTGAGGCTGCTCCAACACCCGAAACTGAAACTCAGGTTGGAAAATTAATTACATATCTTATTACCGATTTTATCAAAGCACATGAAAGCCTTTGAAATTATTCCTTTCGACAACCAATATTCTAAAGATTTTTACGAATTAAATATAGAGTGGCTCAAAACCTATTTTTATGTAGAACCCTTTGATGAAGAAGTCCTCAGCAAACCTAAAGTCTATATTATTGATAAAGGTGGACATATTTTCTTTGTCAAACGAGATGATTTTATTATTGGAACTGTAGCACTCATGCCAACACCTAATCCTAAGGTACTTGAATTAACCAAAATGGCAGTGCAACCGAATTTACGCGGACAAAACATTGGGCAACACTTACTTCAATATTGTATTGATTTTGCGAAATCTATTCAACTAGACGCTTTAATACTCTACTCTGCTACAAAACTGGAAAATGCTATTTACATTTACAGGAAATTTGGTTTTATTGAATTAAAACTGGAACAAAACAGTCCTTATAAACGCAGTGATATTAAGATGGAACTTAAATTACAATGAGCGATTCAAAATTTTATCCAATTCTAAACAATACGCTTTGTCATGATTACATAGAGCACTTAAAGTTTCAAGTAATAATTGATTGATTATTTAAAAATTGCTATCACTAAAACAACTACTAGGAGAACAATAGCAACAATAATTTGAAATTTCATATAGGTTGAAATCGTATCCCAAAATGATTTTTTATTCATAAAAACTAGTTGTCATCTGAAGCTTTCAAAGAATCTATTTTACGCTGAAGTGCTTCAATTTCTTTTGTTTTATCATCTACTTTAGGCATAGCCATTATTGAATCAACCGCTTGCTGAATTAAAAGATCTTCATCTATCAATTCTTCTTCGTAGAAATAACCGATGCCTTCACTGGCTCTCCAGGCTTCTCCCAATTGGTCATATACTTCTTTATCCCATGTACTAGGGTGCTTTACATCAATCCAGATAACATCACGATACTCACTGTCAATTAATACCAAATCTGGAGTAGCTGCACCATCAAACTGTTCAGAATTTGTATCACTTATAGCAGAAATAGTTCCAAGAAAAAACATTCTTTTTCGTCCAGCAATATCTTTGATGTAAGGTCTGAATTCAACTGGTGTATTGGCTGTCCAATCTATTTCTTTTCTGGACTCTTTTACTTTTAAGGGCATAGCCGAAACACCTGCATAACCTTGCTTTTTAGCAGCATGATCATAATAATATAGTTTATCTGTTCCGTCTGCTGGAACAAAAACACTAAAACTTAAACTGGTACGCTCCTCTCCTACAGGTTCTAAACCAAACCAGTGGTATAAACCACTGTAAGCATCACTTTCAGAACCAGCGAAATCAAAATCAGTTACAAAAGGCTGTTGGTTTTGATCTTTAGGCATGTCAGGAATTTTAACTGCAGTTTCCATATTCCATGGTAAAGGATCACTAAAGCCTCCCAAAAATTTTAAAGATTCAGCTTGTAAACGTGATACCTTCTCTGCTAACGTGTTTTGCCTATTCAGATATGGATAGTTTTTCATCTTATCTGGAGCAATATAAGTCCCTTTCCCTATGGCTATTCTTTCAAGATAATCATTAAAATCGTGATCACCATTTTCAATTACCATCACGCCTCCAAAACTTGGGTAAGGAAAGAAAAACCCTTTCCATTTAATCAAACTCACAACTTGAACCCATTCGTCTTGATCATCTTTCATATAAAAAGTATCACTAGGTTCGTAATTGAGTAACATCCATGGATTAAAACGCTGTACAACTGCATTATAGGTGTTACGACTAAATTTTAATGATTCGCCAATTGAAAAGGTGACCGGAATTCGATTTTCAGCAGAAAAACGTGGAAATGGTGTTGTGCTTGAAACAGCAAAAACTTCTTCGGTATTATCACTAATTTGCTGAAATGTATAATTTTCTGAAGGCTGAATAGCCATCGTCCATTTATTTTCATTGTCAACACGAACCAAATGCGGAAGGGATACATCTTTGGTCTCTCCTACACTTTCGTTAGCCATTGAAAAGATATTTCGCAGTGGTTGAATTCGCTCATTTTGTGTTAATGGTAACTCGTTTATTTCAACTTTGTTTAAATCATTAAAAACGTTATAGGTTTTCATATACTCATACATTTTTAAATGCCAACCGATAAGGTATAGTAAACCGAAGAAAGCAATCATAGCCACGAGAATACCTAAACGTGTTCCTGTACTTGCCGAACTTCTGAATTTTTTAAGTCCGAAAAGCAACACCACCAAGCTCAAAATGATGATAAAAATGTACTTTCTGACAAATAATAATGCAGGTTGATAATCATCGCGAAGCACAAATAATGCTATTATCAAAATAAGGCTTACAAAAACAGTAATGCCTTTTTGCTTTTTTCCTTTATTCCAGTATGATTTGATCATTGTCTAAATTTTGTGTCTGGTCGAGCGTAGTCGATATTTTTTTTTAAATCTTTTGTTATATCTACCTCTAGACTGCATTTGAGGAGACCTATATTGTGCTATAAAATCCTGAAACAAGTTCAGGAGGATATTCAAATTTGATTATCACATCAAACCTTTATCTTTTAAGCGTTCTCTTGCTGATTTTTTATTGGGATCAGGCTTTGTTTTAATTTCTTCTTTAGCTTCTTCAACAGCTTTATTGTCTTTGTTTTTTAAGTCTTCAATAAAATCTTTTCCTTTTTCAACAACACTATCAAATTTGTCTTCTAAAGTTTCACTTTGTTCTTCAATAACTTTAGTAGATTTTAATACAAAACTGGCCAGATATGTACCTATTAAAGTTCCTGTTGCAAAAGATGCAAAACCAGAGAGTACAAAATAATTCGTAAATACTTCTACAGGAGTTAAAAACTGAATAATTAATCCTGTGATAAGCACCAGACTAAAGATAAATATAACTCTAGGAATAAAAGCTTGCTTGTATACAAAGCCCTTAGGATTGTTTGGACTCATTTGTAATTCTTTGCTATTTACCAGCTTATTAAAAAACCGATACACACCATTGCTATTAGATTCTCTCCAGTATAAGAAAATACCAAATAATATGGATGTAATAAAAACTATAATATCTATTCCCATAGTTGCTTATTTTTAGTTAGAAGCCTTTATAAAGTTAGTCTAATTTTATTAAATATTGTTACTAATCGTTTCAATTACCCAGTCTTTTAGAGATTCATCCCAAGTTTCGTAAAGCCTGTAAAACACCTGTTTATCATACCAGTATAAAAACAAAACATCTTTTGGAGCAATATTAACTAACAATTTCCAAATTAAATCCTGATGTTTGGGATGTAAACTGGAATGTGGCTCGTGCATGGCTTCAAATAAATCTGCATCAACGATATCTGAAATTTTATACTGATTACTGATTTCTAGTTTTTCAAGATAGCGTTCAACACTCATGACCTTTTTTCGAGCATCAATATCAATTTTGTTTAAATAACTTTTAAACAGTAAAGGATCGTTTAGAATATCTCTAATAGGATGCTGTGTGTCTTTTAAGTAATTGGCAAACTCAAATTTTTTAATACGTTCGTACCGTTTTGTTCTTACAATATCTTCGAGGTCGTAAGCGATAATGATGTGGTCCCGAAGCTTCTCCATAAGTTCTGGTTGAGACATATGAAAGATAAAAACGTCATGAACTGTATCCTTAATTGCTTGTTTATACCATTTTTCATCTTCAAAAACAACGATTGGAGAAATGAAATCTCTAAGCACATACACACCTCCAAATGATCTGGTATAAAAAGAGTTTACTTTAAAATCAATTGCAGGCAATTCTAAATCTCTATTTCGTAAATCCCCATAGGTTTGAGCAGATTTTAATAATTCCTGATGAATATCTTCATCAATAAAATTATGACCATGCTTGAACTTTTCTATAAGCCGCAATTGTTCATTTTGCTGATGGTACAAATTATTCATTAGATGAAAATTAATATGAATCGTATCATATTTCAACACATCTAAAGGTTCATAAAATGCATCAATTCTTTGGTCGAAATCAATACAAATTGCAGAATCTCTGGTAATATCATTAATCTTACTTCCGTAGCTTTTAAATATATGCTGCATCATATCCCTATCAAATGTGTGATTGGGCAAATACACTGGCTTGTTGTTTTGTAAAGGCGAAATAATAATACCATGCGGATTAGATTCACCATTACACAGGTAGTATTGTTCACCTTTTTCTTCAGCAATTTCCGGACTCCAACCAATGCCATCAATAGAAAATTTAGTGAGTTTCGTTTCTGTAAATCCGAGTTTTTTTAAGCACTGATTATAACGCTCAACTAACTTTCCAGAAATAGGAATGAGTTCACTTCTATATAAATTTGCTGCTTTTAATTTTTGCATTGTAATACCTTATTAATCTGTGCGTATTGCAACAACATAATTGTCTTTGCATCAATTATCTGTTTTGTTCTAATCATATCGATAGCGTCACTGAAAGACATTTCCAAGACCTCTATGTCTTCATTTTCAGAATCTAATCCACCACCTTCATTAATGTTCATATCATCAGAATATTCTGCAATAAAAAGAAATACCTTTTCAGTTAATGCACCTGGTGATGTATAAGTTTCCAAAACGCATTTTGCATCATTAAGTTTATATCCAAGTTCTTCTTGAATTTCTCTCAGAATTGCATCTTTTGCAGATTCATTTTTATCGATGGAGCCAGCACAGACTTCCACAAACATTCCTTCATTTTTATCATTATCATAAACAGGCATTCTGAATTGCTTCGTTAAAATTATTGTCGATTTTTCAACATTGTATACTAATACTGCTGCACTGTTTCCTCTATCATAACATTCTCGTTTTAATCGTTTAATCCTTCCATCTTTAAACTGATAATCAAATTCAATTCTATAAAGCGTTGCCCATGCTTTAGAGAGAATGTGATGTGTTATGTTTTTGATTTGCTTCATTTATTATTCCTGCGAAGGCAGGAATCTATTTTTTTTATGGATTCCGCATCAAGTGCGGAATGACAATCAATTAATATTAATCTTTATTACCAAATTGTTCGCGAGCTTCAGTATCTATTTTTATCTGATTCACTCTAGCGTCAACTTTGCGTTTAAAGTCGGTATCTGCAATAGTAGCCACATTGTCTAAATATCTTACCACTTCCTGGCGACGAATCTCAGAAAAATCCAAACCTTTCATATTAGAGCGCATCAATTCCTGTAACATATTAAACTTGGTATCGTAGTCCTTTTTGAAATACATGTCTGGATTTTCGAACCAATCTTCTTCCAAATCGAAATCCGTTAAACGCAAGGACACAGCACTCTGAATGTTTCTGACATCACGTGATGAGAAAAATGGAAAAATTTTCTGAATTTCTTTGTACAAATTGGCATAAAACAAATGTTGATTTGTTTTAAAATGACCTTCAACTTTATCATAAGCTTTTAGAACGCGCTCTTCGGTTGGTTTATCTGAAACGTTTAAGATTTCACCCATATTTTTAGCCAAACCTTGATCTTGAAGGTAACTGTAGTTTTCTGGTCCTTGCATATTTACGAAATCTGGCATCGTATCATCTAACTTTCTCCACCACAAATGATCCTGATCGAGGAAATCATGTTCTGTTCGTGCACCATCAATTTTAAAACGTCCCTGAACTCTTGAAATCACAGCTTTATCTAACATTTCAGGAAGATTTGTAAATAAACCTATGGAACTGTTACCATAATTCACAGCATAAGCACCTTCTGTATATCTTAAAAACACACCTATTACTTCTTTAACACCTGCGGAAACACCTTGAGCAGTTCGCTCTTGCAAATTGTTTTCGGCATCATCAATAGGTGCGAAAATTAATTTTGAAGGATCTTGCAAAGGCTTCATCCAATCCACCATCTTTTCTGCTGAACCACCTTGAAATGTTGAAATCAGTGTATCTGGCATTGGGTGAAACAAAAAAGGAATCTCTAAATTATCGCAATGTTCTTTAAGTCGTGTGGCAATGGCAGCAATCAACATACTTTTTCCAGTTCCTGGAATTCCGTAACCCATAAACACAGGCATAAAACCTCCAAGTTCCTGAAACGGATTCTTTTTAGCAGTGAAATCGTAGCTCAACATACGTTCAGTTAAACGTCTTGCAAAGTGTTTGGCATCTCTGTTTCCTACAATTTGTTCAAACTTAATTTTATTAAACTCGACACTTTTAGCTGCACCTTGAAAAACATTATCCCAACCTGAAACAGCAAACTCGGAGTTTTCAAGTTTATAGGTTCTGTCCAGTATCGTTTCGGTGTATTCCAAACTACTTTTACGCATTTGGATTTCAGCAATTAGTGCTTCAAAATATACGACTGTAAAATCGACCACATCTTTATCAGTCTTGACAATTTCTGGATGACCTAAATATTTATCGTAATAAAATAAGGCACATGAAATTCCTTTTAAAGGTGACATCAACGAGACTTCCGGAATGCCTGCAAACTTATTCTTCATGACGCTCAAATCATCTGAAGCAACTGTTTGTAAATCGTGTAAAATCTTATAAGCCGTTGAAAACAACATAAACGCTGTTGCAGTTTGCATTTTACTTTCATACTCACGCTTTCCAGAACGATCTAAAGCTGATTTATTTTCAGATAAATTAGACAATCCAGACGCATCGTAATAACTGTCTTTTATCCAGATACCTAAAGTAATACCTTCCTGAACTGCGTACAACGTTTGGTTTAGGTAAACAGGAATCGCAATCGACTCAGGAAGCAAACGTTTTTTCAACTCTAAAACGGTTTTAGAAACAGATGTTGTTGTTGCTCCTCCATTTCCATTGGCACGTGATAAATACAAAAGAATGGATTCATCTTTTGCATCCTTATCTTTATTTTTTGCACGTTGTCCTTGCTCCCATTGTACACTTTTAATATAGGAAGTCGCTTCGTCACGAAGCATGTCCAGTTCGTTTTGTTTAATAGGAAATGTTGAGTTGTGTTCCATTGTTACAGTCTTCAATTTGCAGTCTTCAGTCTTCAGTACTTACAGTTAAGGACTTACTCTGCTGTTTATAATTTTCAGTGCTTAATTTTTAGACTTAGTCTAAATGTATTCTTTTTATTATAATCCAAACTTCTGTGGGTTGTTTATCATGTAATTTATAAGTTTGCCAATTTCATGGCTTTTGTCAATTAATTCTTTATTCTTTTCTTCAGAAATATAATTACAAGCTAATGCAAAATCAAGCCATAATTGAGTTTCTGAATTTTCGCTATCAGCATCAGATATTTTACTTATAAAATGCTTTTCATATCGACGCTTTCTATATCCTTCCGCAATGTTAGAGCAAACAGATCTACTTGAACAAACCATTTGAGAGGTAAGTCCAAACATTTCAGATTTAGGAAAAGCTTTAGTCAAATGAAAAATTTCCATTGCTAAATCAAAACCTTTCTGATATGCTAATAATGTTTTAAAACTCATATTTTCAGTCTTTATCTATTAGTCTGCAGTAGCAGTCAAATAGCGCTTTTATTTTTTAATTTTTGTTTTATTAAATTGCCTCTTCATTTTTATTATTGAAAAACATTTCACACAAACTAACCACTGTCAACTGACTACTTAACACTGCTTACTTCAATTGGAGGTTTTGCCAACAGATTCATGATTTCTGGTGTTTTATTGTACAGTAATTGTATAATTCGATGTGGTGCAAATACATAATTTTGTTTGACGACATCACTCCATTTTTGTAATATTTGCTTACTAAAATAGCCACCTTCTTTAAATTCACTTCCAGAAAACACTTCGTGTATTTTAAATGATAAGGCATATGACTCTAATGGGATCTCTTTATTAGCTATACTTTTTAAAATGGTATGTGTGATGTCATTTTCATCTTTAGCAAACACATTATGAAATGGCCCTAAATCGATACGTTTGATATGTTTAGGTTTTACCTCTGGTAGTTTTCTATCAATTCCGTAAGCCATAGTATCTAAATCCATATCACGATCTGCTGTGTTTTTTAAGACCTCGTAAATTTCATTTTTATAATTTTCAATATTCCGACCATCATAATCGAAGTACATAAAACAAATAAACGGACGATTATGTGATACATCATAAAAACTCCAACTCGTCATATATTGTGCTGAAGCGGTTTCTGGAGCTTCTATAATTTTCCCTTGTACAAACCGATTAAAAATATACTTCTGTTCTACAGAGGTGTAATAGACTATGGATGCTGCCTGAAACAACTTGTGTTTTCTAACAGGTTGTTTTTTTCGTAATAACTGGTCTAAAAATTCGTCTTGCAGTTCACTGACATCTTTAAGTTTTGCGATATAATTATCTCTTAAGGATAAATCGTTGAATAAATATCTAAATTCTAAATAATTTGGAAATCCTGAATCGGTTAAATCCACTTTCATGTTATCCTCTTCATCATACATGTATTTGACACGCATGGCTTCAATAGAGTACAATAATAAGTCGCAATATTGTTTAAAAAAGATGAGTTCTTTAGACGTACATAGGTTTTCCTTCTGAACACTTACAATCAGTTCTTTAAGAACGAAATCTACTTTTTTATGATAAAAGATGTATTGTTCTTTAGAATCTAATACTGCGGAATCTAATGGAGTTACAATCATATTCTAATTAGATATGAGTTTATTTAATAGTTTGCGTTAAGGATTGATGCGACATCCTTTTTGTTTATTTGAAGACCTTCTGACTGCGATAAAGGTGACACTACAAAAAGATATAGCGGAAAGCCTGACCTACTTTTGTCATTAAAAGCAAAAGTAGGTAACGCCATCATCATTAATTTAGCTTAACAAATCATCTGTTCCACCTTCTGGCTTTGGAGTTCCTTCAGATTTGCCATCATCTCCTGAAGGTGCATTAGGATTTGCTTTATAGTAATCTTCGAAAATCTCTTTCATATCGATACCATAACGCTCAGCAAAATTCTTTTGAATATCGACATCTTTAGCACGAATTTCTTGTAACGCCTCAGCATAACTACTGTATACTCCTTGCATTACTTTTTCGTGAACAGGAATATTATCCATCATTTCCTGACGTGCTTTAGCACTTGCAGTATGCATAGACGCTAAGGTTTCGCCAATGTGTTCATCCGTTTTTACACCTAAATGCTCTAAAATAGCAGCAAATTCCTGATCTGTTCTTGCTTTTAAAGCCACGACGTAACCATCATAATATTTAAGGCGCTCTTCGGTATCACTCTTTAATTTAGCACGATGTGTTTGTAAATTACTACGTAAAGACGTCAATACTTTAATCGTTAAATTATGTTTATGAACGAAACTATCTTTAGAAGCCGCTAAAGTGGTGTAGGCATTTTTAAGTCCTTCTAATTCCTCTACTTCCTGTTCCAAAGTTGTCACATTACCAATGGCTTGAGCATACTCGGCAGATTGTTTATCGACTATTTCTTCTAAAGCCTGACGAGCTTGTTTTAAAGCGGCATATTTTTCTTCAAGTTTTGCTTCTACCTCTTTCTTCTTTTCTAAAGCTTTTGTGTGATTTTTAGTAGCTTCGACAATGGCAGTTTGCAATTTATCTTCAACTTCTTTAATTTCTACTTCACGATTTTTTAATCGTGTTACAGCTGCCTGAGATTTATAACTTAGTTCGCTTAGTAAGGTTTGTACATCTGCGCTTTCAATACGGGTTTGAAACATGGCTTTCGCTTTGTTATCGGCAGCATCTCTATCCTTTTGAGCCGTTTTTAGCTCATCTTGTGCATCTTTAATTTTACTCTTTCTTCCCCAGAGATTATTCCACCAGGTATCTGGCTTAGCTTCAGCATCTTCTAATTCTACTTTAGCACGTTCTAAGCGCTTAATTGCATCATCAATAATTTTTTGTTCATCAGGATTAAGTGAAGAGAATTTCTCAAAAATAATGCCTACTTCATCTTGATAATCTGTAAGATCTTTTATGGCATCTAAAAGCGTTGTTCTGTCTTTTTCTGCCATATGAACGACATCATCAAGCGTTGCATTTAAGATTTTCTGACGACTTTCAGGATCATCTTCCTGAGCTAATTTAGACTTCATAGTGTCAATGGCTTTTCCCCAATTGACATCTACTTTCTCACTTTTCTCGTTAGTATTGGTTTCTAATAAATCAAAATCGTCAGACATGGTTTGTGTAATGTTTTAAGTTGAACAAAGTTTACAGACAAGCAATTTCGTTAAAAAATATGATTTTAAAAATTTAATGTGCTTAAATTATCAGTAGCTAATTTGAATATTTTGTTACAATTTTTCATTACTCCTAAATTTGTAATTATCTTTAAGTTCTAAAAAACAGATGAGATGAAATATTTAAAGCTTTTTATAATATTGATTTGTATATCAATAAGTTCTTGTAAAACTGACACTAAAGAAACGAAAACAACTACCATAAGTGAATCAACAGATGAAAAGGCAAACTCAGATCACAAATTTGAAGCTGATGATACAAACTTTGATGCTTCAGAGAGTGCTGTTACTATTCATCCAATCCACCATGGAACTTTAGTTTTAGAATATGACAATGTAGTGCTTTACGTAGATCCTGTGGGAGGCGCTGAAGCTTTTAAAGGTCAGAAACCACCAACTTTAATATTGGTAACAGACATTCATGGTGACCATTTAAGCATTGAAACTTTAGAAGCAATTTCGATTGCTGGCTCTAAAATAATAGCTCCAGTTGCTGTTGCTGACAAATTACCTGCTGAGTTACGAAGTAAAACCTCTGTACTTTCAAATTTTGAAAGTAAAAATTACAGCATTGGTAGTTCTAATTTAACTGTTGAAGCCATTCCGATGTATAATCTTCGAGAAGAAGCATTACAATTTCACCCTAAAAATCGTGGTAATGGTTATGTCTTGACTTTAGGAGACGAACGTATTTATATTTCTGGTGATACAGAAGACATTCCTGAAATGCGTGCCTTAAAAAATATTGATATTGCTTTTGTTTGTATGAATTTACCTTATACCATGACTGTTGAAAATGCTGCTGATGCCGTTTTAGAGTTTCAACCTAAAAAAGTTTATCCGTATCACTACAGAGGCACTGAAGGTTTTAGTGATGTAGAAAAATTTAAATCTATCGTGAATGAGGAAAATAGCGCTATTGAAGTAATACTGGATGATTGGTATGAAAAATCCGATGAAGTGTAAGTGTTAAAATGTAACTTTTTTATAATTAAATAGTTGGCGTTTCGATTTAAATTGTATATTTGAGTGACCAAATCTGATTAAACTTAAAAGATATGTTAGCTAACTTCACCAGGAATTACTCCCTTGTAAGCACGACACAACTCACTATTGTACTCATTATAACTGCTGTTATTTTTGCAATTTTTATTGGTATTGCTGTTATTAAAATGTACAAACTCAAAGCTGAGAACAAACGCTTAATGGATAAAAGCAAGTACAAATCTAAGGTAGATAAAGAATATACAGACTTTACGGATGGTCATCTTTATGATACTAATAATTAATTCTTTGTAGTATGCAAGATCTTTCTAAGATTGTCGCAATACTATCTATTGCATTTATAACATTACTATTTCTATTCATTATAAATCTTATCAAAGTCTATAAATTAAAACAAGAAAACAAAGGTCTCCAACAACAACTCAATAAAAAATAAAAAGTCAGCATAACGCTGACTCTTTTACCTTTAAAACTCACTTAATATTATCTCACTAGCTTTTTATATTTGATTCGTTTTGGCATCAAATCGCCACCTAATCGCTTTTTCTTATTTTCTTCATAATCGGAGAAACTCCCTTCAAAGAAATATACCTGACTATTACCTTCAAAAGCTAAAATGTGTGTACAAATACGATCTAAAAACCATCTGTCGTGACTAATCACAACTGCACAACCTGCAAAATTCTCTAAACCTTCTTCTAAAGCTCTTAATGTATTGACATCAAGATCGTTAGTTGGCTCATCTAAAAGTAAAACATTACCTTCCTCCTTGAGTGTCATTGCTAAATGCAATCGGTTTCGTTCACCTCCAGACAATAACTTAACCGCTTTATTTTGCTCACTTCCAGAAAAGTTAAAGCGACTTAAATAAGCTCTGGAATTCACTTGTTTTCCTCCCATCATCACTAACTCTTGTTCATCACTAAAGTTTTGCCATATTGATTTTTCTGGATTGATATTAGAGTGTGCTTGATCTACGTAAGCGATTTTAGCTGTTTCACCAACGATAAACTCTCCTTTATCAGGTGTTTCTTCTCCCATAATCATTTTGAAAATGGTTGTCTTTCCAGCTCCATTCGGACCAATAACACCAACAATACCTGCTTGAGGCAGATTAAAATTTAAATCTTCATATAATAATTTATCACCATAACCTTTGCTTACGCCTTTGGCTTCAATCACGTTGGTTCCTAAACGTGGTCCATTAGGTATGTAAATTTCAAGCTTTTCATCCAGCTGTTTTTGATCCTGACTCATTAATTTATCGTAATTCTTCAAACGTGCTTTTTGTTTCGTTTGTCGGCCTTTAGCACCTTGACGAACCCATTCTAACTCTCGTTCTAAAGTTTTTTGACGTTTGGAAGCCGTTTTGCTTTCCTGAGCCATACGTTTCGATTTTTGATCTAACCAAGACGAGTAATTTCCTTTCCATGGAATTCCTTCACCTCTATCGAGCTCTAAAATCCAGCCTGCTACATTATCTAAAAAGTATCTATCGTGAGTTACAGCGATAACCGTTCCTTTATATTGTGCTAAATGGTGCTCTAACCAATGAACAGATTCGGCATCTAAATGGTTGGTAGGCTCATCTAAAAGTAACACATCAGGTTCCTGAAGTAACAAGCGGCAAAGCGCGACTCTACGACGTTCACCACCAGATAAAACTTCGATTTTTTTATCGCCATCAGGCGTACGAAGCGCATCCATGGCTATCTCTAATTTGGTATCTAATTCCCAGGCGTTAGAGGCATCAATTTTATCTTGTAGTTCTGCCTGACGATTCATTAGTTTTTCCATTTTGTCTGGATTACTGTAAACCTCCTCTAAACCAAACTGATCATTAATGCTATTGTATTCATCAAGTATCGCTACAGTTTCAGCAGCGCCTTCACGAACAACTTCCATAACTGTTTTATCATTATCTAATTTTGGTTCCTGTTCTAAATAGCCGACTGTGTAACCAGGTGAGAACACTACATCACCTTGATAATTTTTATCAACACCTGCAATAATTTTTAACAGTGTTGATTTACCTGAACCATTAAGCCCTAAGATGCCTATTTTTGCTCCATAGAAGAAACTCAAATAAATATTTTTAAGAACTGGTGTGTTTGCAGATTGAAATGTCTTAGTAACGCCAGACATTGAAAAGATTACTTTTTTATCGTCACTCATTTTTCCAAAAGTTGTTAATTGTTAATTTGTTGGATTAGTTTTTTTGACTTAATCATGAAAGAATTTGGGTGTTTAAAATCTAAACTCTTCCTTTGAGAGCGTTAAACACCCAAGCAATAGCAAAAAAGCCAATACCTACAGCTGCAAATCCCCATCCAGCGACATCATCATATCTAAAGGCTCCTAATGCTATTAAACCTAATCCGACTATTATCATAATTGTGGTAGCCCAAGCCAACACCGTATTTTTATTCATTGCCATAATTATATTTTTAAGGGAAATACAAATATCGCATTTTTAAACTAAAAAAAGCACCCAAATTTGGATGCTTTTTTTAGTTTAAATCTAGGTCATTGGAACTTCAACGATTACCAATTCTGAATTTAGGTTTGATTTTATTTTTAAACCATCTGTTTGAAACACTCCAATAGCATCTCTTTTTTCAAGAGTAGTGTTTGCTATTTCAATTTCACCATCTATTACAAAAATATATAAGCCGTTTTGTTCAGATTTTACTTTTAAATCAATACTATTATTTGAATCTAAATGAGTTCTATAAATATAAGCTTGTTGGCTGATAGGCAAAGCACGTCCTTCTAGCTTATCTTTAGGTGCAACAACAGTTTGCAACCGGTTTTTTTTACCTTCCATTGGAAATAGACGTTGTTCATAATTTGGTTCCACATTTAATGCTTCAGGAACAATCCATAATTGTAAAAAATTAACTTCATCTGTTTTACTATCGTTAAATTCTGAATGTGTTAATCCAGTACCAGCACTCATTACCTGTACTTCTCCAACTTCAATAGCGCGTTTGTTTCCCATACTATCTTTGTGAGATAATGCACCTTTTAACGTAATTGAAATGATTTCCATGTTTTGATGCGGATGGGTTCCAAATCCCATTTTAGGCTGAACTACATCGTCATTTAAAACCCGAAGAGCACCAAAATTCATACGTTCTGCATTTTGATAACTCGCAAAACTGAACGTGTGGTATGATTTTAACCAACCATGATTAGCGAATCCTCTTGAATTTGATCTGTGAACTATTGTTTTCATAATCGTTTCTATAATATTTTAATTTGCGGGAAGAAACCCCATTTTACCCATTTGATAATCTCTCATAGCTTCTAAAAGTTCGGTTTGTGAATTCATCACATAAGGTCCGTAAGTGGCCACAGTTTCATTTAGGGGTTCACCAGAAAGTAATAACAATTTACTATCGGACTCTGCTTTAACTGAAACACCTTCACCATCCTGATTAAACTCCATCAACTGATTTTTATCAAGTTCTAAAGATTCCGTTCCATTTACAATCACTTTTCCTTTTAGTAGATACAACAATCCTTTGTGAGATTTAGAATACGGAATAAACTGTTCTCCTTCTGCTTTCGCATCTATCATAAAAGCATTTACAGCAGTTTGCGTTTTAATTTTTCCAAAAGTATTTTCCAGTTCACCAGCAATGATTCTTATGGTTACTTTCTGATCTTCGGAAGTAATACTCTTAAAATCCTCATGTTTTACATGCTGGTAATTAGCTTCTATCATTTTCTTTTCAGAAGGTAAATTCAACCACAACTGAATGCCTTCAATTGTTCCTCCTTTTTTCACGAACTCTTTAGTAGGTCGTTCAGCATGAACAATACCGCGTCCAGCTGTTGTCCATTGTACATCTCCAGCCTTGACTATACTTTCATTTCCCAGTGAATCCCGATGCAGTTGTTCACCTTGTACTAAAAATGTTACAGGCTCAAAACCTCTGTGTGGATGTGGACCCAAATCAAAAGGGTTGTTTGTTTCTGAAATGTCGTATGGACCATAATGATGCAGTAACACGAATGGATCAATCATTTCAATATGCTGTGTTGGAAAAGGTTGTCGTAAGCGAATGGAACCCATATTTACAAAGTGACTTCGTCCTGCTCTCTGTATTGTATTTAGTTTCATAATAATATTTTGTATTGATATTTTCCATGGAAAATATCTGGTTAAAAAAAACGATTGAATTCCTTATAAGTTACCGTTTTAAATGGAATCTTACCGCATTTTATCAAGCAGGTGACTTAGTTGTTCTGCTTCATCTTCATTTAAGTTTTTTAGCAGACTTTTATTAAAATCATTAGGAATGGAGTTCAAAAGCTCTAAACCTGATGCTGTTATCGCGATTTTTACAACTCTTCGATCATGATCTGATGGTAGTCTTTCTATATATTTTTTAGAACATAACTTATCCATTAAACGTGTTGCATTTGGAGAACGTTCTAACATTCGATTTTTAATAGTTTGAACATTTAAAGGTGCTTCTGCTCCTCTTAATATTCTTAAAATGTTATACTGTTGAGGAGAAATACCAAAATCTTTAAAAAATTCATTTTGACAACTTGTTATCCAATTCGCTGTATATATAATATTAAGCAGCGCTTTTACTCTGTTATTCTCAAATTTTGAATTGATATCTTTAGCTAAATCTCCCATTCTTCTGTGCTTGATATTTTAATCTTCAAATAAGACATCAGTATAGTCATCCTTTTTTTTAAAAACGGAAGACACAAACGGACAAAGAGGTAAAATTTTAATGTGATGTTCTCTTGCATATTCAACAGAAGCATCGACTAACTTATATCCAATTCCCTGACCTTTTAATGACTCATCAACTTCGGTATGATCAATAATAATTTTATCGTCATTAGCATGAGTATAAGTCATTTTAGCTACTTCCTGACCATCTACTTCATAATAAAACCGACCTTTATGTCCTGTGTTTTTGTGTTTAATATTCATTTTATAAACTATTTTGAAATTGTTTAACTTTTTCTAAAAGTTGCTGATTTAAATCTTCATTTGTAATTTTTCCATCTTGAAAATTTGCTCCAAAAGATGGTAGTGAAAACATTGCTACAATATTAGCTTCATGTCTTGGAAAACGATCATTTGCCATAGCTAAAACAGATTGTCCTCCTCTTGCTCCTGGTGATGTGGCCATTAATAACATTGGTTTACCAGAGAATAATTTTTGTTCAGCTCTAGACATCCAATCAAAAATATTCTTGAAAGCAGTTGCATAAGCTCCATTATGTTCTGCCAAAGACAGTATGATTCCGTCAGAAGATTCTATATGTTTCAAAAATGCATGTACATCATCTGGAATACCATGTTTTATTTCAAAATCAATCCCATAAATTGGCAAATCAAAATCATTTAAATCCAAAACTGTAACGTCAACCTCTTCCACTAATGTAGAAGCATACATAGCTAATTGTTTATTTATTGAGTTTTGACTATTGCTTCCTGCGAATGTTATAATGTGTTTCATTTCCTGTTTTTTATTACGCGAATATACAATAAATATTAATATATCCCTAGGAAACTAATTCCATGTTTTTTATTTTAACAAATTATTCACTTTTTAATCCGTTAAGGGTTTCGTAAATTCGTAGAAAATTAACAATACTATGGACATCAACTTCAATAAAAACGAAGATCACAATAAATTACTCCTATCTGACTTAAAAAAACGTCTAGCAAAAGTAAAGCTAGGTGGTGGTGAAAAGCGTATAGAAAAGCATCATTCTAAGGGAAAAATGACAGCAAGAGAGCGAATTAATTTTTTATTAGATGCTAAAAAGCCATCTCTAGAAATTGGTGCGTTTGCAGGCGAAGACATGTATGAAGAGCATGGTGGATGTCCTTCTGGTGGTGTTGTTGTTAAGATGGGATATATTAAAGGTAAACAATGTATCGTTGTTGCTAATGATGCCACAGTTAAAGCTGGAGCATGGTTTCCAATTACCGGAAAAAAGAATTTACGTGCTCAGGAAATTGCTATTGAAAACAGATTACCTATTATTTACTTAGTGGATTCTGCAGGTGTTTATTTACCTATGCAAGATGAGATTTTTCCTGATAAAGAACATTTCGGACGCATATTTAGAAATAATGCTGTAATGAGTAGTATGGGAATTACCCAAATTGCAGCTGTTATGGGAAGTTGTGTTGCTGGTGGAGCTTACTTACCAATAATGAGTGATGAAGCATTAATTGTGGATAAAACTGGAAGCATCTTTCTGGCTGGTAGCTATTTAGTGAAAGCTGCTATTGGAGAAACGATTGATAATGAAACATTGGGAGGAGCAACTACACACTGTGAGATTTCTGGAGTAACAGATTATAAAGCGAAAGACGATAAAGATGCTTTAGAAACGATTCAGCGATTAATGGATAAAATTGGCGATTATGATAAAGCTGGATTTAACAAGACTGCTTCAAAAAAACCAAAAGAAAATCCAGATGATATTTTCGGAATATTACCAAGGTCAAGAGCAGATCAATATGATATGAAAGACATCATTAAGCGTTTAGTTGACAACAGCGAATTTGATGAATATAAAGAAGGTTACGGACAAACAATAATCACTGCATATGCAAGAATAGAAGGTTGGGCTGTTGGTATCGTTGCCAATCAGCGAAAACTGGTCAAAACCAAAAAAGGTGAAATGCAATTTGGTGGTGTTATTTATAATGATAGTGCAGACAAAGCTACACGATTTATCGCCAATTGTAATCAGAAGAAAATTCCGTTAGTATTTTTACAGGACGTCACAGGATTTATGGTAGGTAGCAAATCTGAACATGGTGGTATCATTAAAAATGGTGCAAAAATGGTAAATGCAGTTAGTAATTCTGTTGTGCCAAAATTCACGATTGTGATTGGTAATAGTTATGGCGCAGGAAATTATGCCATGTGTGGTAAAGCATATGACCCAAGATTAATTGCAGCATGGCCAAGTGCAGAACTTGCGGTGATGAGTGGAAATTCTGCAGCTAAAGTTCTACTGCAAATTGAAAAAGCTTCACTTCTTAAGAAAGGTGAGGAAATTACTGAAGAGAAAGAAAAAGAGTTATTTGATAAAATCAAAAACAGATACGATAATCAAGTTTCTCCTTATTATGCTGCGGCACGAATCTGGACTGATGCTGTAATCAACCCGTTAGATACGAGAACATGGATTAGTATGGGAATTGAAGCTGCCAACCACGCTCCTATTGAAAAACCATTTAATATGGGCGTTTTACAGGTTTAAATTATGAACTATTTTTTCATTTTACTTTTTAGTTTTTCAATTAATGGTTTTTCTCAAAATGAAGGTAATATTATTAAACCTAGAATTAAATTCACAAAATTAGAATCTAAGAAAAGAATAAAAAACGAATTGTATTATACAATATCGAATAATGATACTTTTTATATTGAAGAGTATAAATTTAAGAGTTTAAATGATTTTCAATATGATAAAGAAAAAACACCTTATCTTTTAGAGCATTTTAGTACATCTGTTTTTTTTAATACTAATAAATATTCTAAAAAAACTTATCAGTTATATCAATGGAAAGTACCACTAGTAATTTACTTTGATAAAGCTATTTCGAATAGAATAAAAAAGAGAGTAAAAACCTTTTATGAAATAACAGATAGTATTCATAATTTAAACATTACGTTTACCAATAATTTAGATAAAGCAAATTACAGGATTTTTATTACTGATAAAACATTTGATATCGACCCTTATGACTTTGGCATTACCGACTCACTAGAAATGCAAAAGTTTTTTTTTAATAATTGTTACTACTCCATAGTTAGCGACAATAGCAACGGGATTATTGGTTGCTCAATGAAAATCAATAGAAAACAATTAGATTCTGATGATATACTATTGACAAACATAAAACAAGGAATTTTTTTAAGTTTAGGTAGATTTCATTATAATTATTATTTAACATCTGAAAATAGCCTGACTAGCCTGATCTATGATAATAGAGATGTTTTAAGCAATTTAGATTTAAATCTTTTACGATTGCATTATTTTCAATTATATGATCGACTCGTAGATGGAACTGATATTTTCAAATTGTTGCAGTCAAATGAATCAAATCTGTATGAAATCAATAATTAGTTTTTTAATTATCGTGCTTCTTTCTCTTTCTGGTTTTTCACAAAAAAAGCAAAAGTCTAAGCACTTAAGATACTTTCCTCTAGAAACTTTTAAAAAAAACTATAATCATACACTAACAAAAAAGGATTCTTTAAACTTTATGATTAGAGATAAAGATACTTTAGTGTTAATTACAGAGAATATGAAGTCTATTGGCACTTTTGTGGACTATGCTTATAAAGACTCTATTTTTCTTAAGCATTATAAAAAGGTTGCTTTCAATCATAAAAATGATAGCTTAGATCCTACAACCACAATGAAATATTGGAAAAATGACATAAAGCTATTCTTTGCCAAATCTGTTTCAAGAAAAGAGAAAAAAGCAATTTTAAAATTTGTTAAAATCATCTCAAATAACGTTGACTCTCTTAATATTTATGAAGCTAAAAATCATGCGGATTCTAATTATCAAATCTACTATTCAACTGATTATAATTACGATTCCAATCTCAAAAATTTAAAAGGTGCTGATTATTGGATTTATTGGAATGGCGATAATCAAATTTATAAAGGAGTTGTCAAAATAAATACTGAAAAATACTTCAGTGAGTCTCTACGAATTGCTAAAATCAAAACACTTTTGTTTCGGTCGTTAGGTCACTTTGAGTTGTCAGATGAGTTTGATTGTAGAAGTTATTTCTCAAATTGTTTCTCTGAGAATAAACAAATAACAGATTTTGATTACGAATTACTTAGATATCACTATTGTTATGGTATCTGTAAAGGTACATCGTTAAACACTTTTGAAATACAACATGAGGATATAAAAAAAATCTTAAATGAGGACCACCATGCTATTTATAGATTTTATTATTCTAACAATTAAAGTATATTTTGAAAAATATAAGTGCAAATTCACCAGCGTCCATTATCATCTTACTTATTTTAGCTGGTGAAGCTGTTTTTATATTGCCTTTTGTTTTACAGCGCATTTTTAGACCAACCTTTTTAGAAACCTTTGCTATAAATAATACACAATTGGGAAGTTGTTTTTCCGTGTATGGATTGGTCGCCTTATTCTCTTACTTATTTGGTGGTCCGTTAGCCGATAAATTTAAACCTCATGTATTAATGTCTGTCGCTTTAATCCTGACTGCGCTTGGTGGATTTTATTTGGCAACATATCCCAAATTAGCAAATCTTCATTTACTTTATGGTTTTTGGGGTTTTACTACCATTTTTTTGTTTTGGGCTGCCATGATTAAAGCTACCAGAATTTGGGGAGGCACTAATAAACAAGGTATTGCTTTTGGATTTTTAGATGGTGGACGCGGACTTACAGCTGCCATTTTTGGTTCTGTAGGAGTTTTGATTTTTTCATTATTTCTTGTAAAAGACATTGAAATTACCTCTTTAAATGAACGTCGTGAAGCTTTTAAATATGTTATTATTTATGCTTCAGTTGCGATTTGCATTATTGCTGTATTCGTTTTTTTTTATTTAAAGAATTTAAATACTTCTCATGATGATTCGTTAAGTAAGTCAAATTTATTGACCTTTTCTAATTTTAAAAACGTGATGAAATTCAGGTCAGTTTGGCTACTTATGATAATCATATTATGTGCATATTTTGGGTATAAAATGACTGATGTTTTTAGTCTTTATGCTAATCAGGTGATGAGCTACAACGAAATAAATTCAGCAAAAATAGGCACTTATCTATTATATATGCGACCTGTTATTGGTGTTGTAATTGGTTTACTTGCAGATCGAACTCGAGCTTCACTATGGATTATTATTGGATTTCTACTCATGTTTGTTACCAGTTTGATTTTTGCTTCTGGGATTATAAATGAGAGTTCCACATTGCTTTTTGTGCTCACTATTATTACTATGGCTTTAGGAGTATATGCGGCCAGAGTTTTATATTTTGCAACTTTGGAAGAAAGCAAAATTCCACTGGCATTCACCGGAACAGCTGTAGGTTTTATATCAATTGTAGGCTATACTCCAGATATATTTGCGGGTCCGTTAATAGGTTATTTTTTAGATGCTAATCCTGGAGAACTTGGTCTACAACATGTGTTTGCAATCATGACAGGCTTTTCATTTGTTGGACTTATAGCGGCTTATTTTTTATACAAAACTTCAAAATCTTAATCTTTAATAACAGATATAATCATCTACTGTTAAACGCTTTGAAATTAATTTGAAGGCTTGATTTAAAATAACTTCATCTTGAATCATTTCATTTTCAGGAGTTTGAAATACAAACGAAATGTTGTTGACTAGTAAATTAGAATCCCCTGTTTTACTCTCTAAAGTATCCACAATAAAACTGATTCAATTATCTATTGAAACCAATTTAGTTTTAATATTTAAGTTCTGACAAACAGCAATGTTTGTTAATAAGACTCCGAATTGAGATGGCCAGATGTTACATTTGTATATTTTTTAGATCTGCATTAAACATACATACGAACCACTAACATTTAAACAAATAATCAGTAAAGCTAAATTATCGATAAGTTAACTAACTCAAAACGGTATCTAGAATTTTTTTACGTTGCAATTTTCCAGTTTCAGTTTCTATAAATTTTGGAATATTATAAACCGCTTTAGGAATCTCATATTTTTCCAACTGTGAAAATACATCTTTGTCAAAATCGGTGTTTTGACTTTCTATAACAAGAATAACTTTCTGTCCAAAATCGTTATCTTTTTCTGATGCTATAAAAAAACGATGCTGTATCAAATCCTGAAGTTTAAGTTCTATTAATTCCGGAAACACTTTCACACCTCCCGAATTAATCATATTATCATAGCGACCAACAAGTTCAAATTGATGCTCTGAAATCAATTCTACAACATCATTCGTTACAATAGTATCCTTACTTAACTTAGGTGCATCAATAACCAAACAGCCTCTGTTATCTTTAGAAATACTAACATGTGGCAGTACTTTAAAACCTTTTATATGAGTAGGGTTTTGATTGAGCTTTTTTACAGCAATATGACTTATAGTTTCTGTCATACCGAACGTTTCAAATATGTTTGTGTTTAAGGTCTGTACCTTTTCTATCAATGGCTTTGAAACACTTGCTCCACCAACTATGAGTGTCTTAATATTATGTAATCTATTTAAAGAATTTTTAAGCTGTAATGGAATCATGGCACAAAAATCATAATGCTTTTCATCGTCATAAGCAGGATACAATGTTGGAGCTATCATATCTAATTCTAAACCTAAAATCATGGCTCTCACCAACATCATCTTTCCTGAAATATACCGACTTGGTAAACAATGTAATGCTTTATTTCCTGGATTTATTCCAAAAAAGTCACCTGTCATAATAGCAGAATTAACCATGGCTGCTTTACTTAGTTTTATCATTTTTGGCAGACCTGTTGTTCCAGAAGTGCTTACCATAACATGGTCTTTAGAGTCTAACCAATCTAAAAGAAAATTTCCAGCACTTTTTTCATAAGGTTCCCCTTCTTTTATTAGGTTATATGCAACTTCTACGAGTTCTTCATGATTAAAAGATGTTCCGTTCAACTTAAATTTTAAGTGAATTTTATCAAATGTCGGAGTCATTTTGGTATGATATTAGCTATATGTTTGTATACTATTTTTAACACAACTAAGTTAAAGATAAATAGTCTATATTTGAATTAAACCCCTAAACAATGAGTAAATATTTTTTCTTTTTCTTACTTGTACCCTTTTTTTGTTGGTCACAAGATTTTTCTGATGAAGATTACATCTATCTCAAAAGACATGAACATATTAAAATAAGTCTGAATGACGACAAATTTGATATCGTTCAAAATATCACAGAACAAGGAAAATTTATAAGTTCAAAAAATTTGTACTATGCCAATGAATCTATAGGTTATAGTAGTTTTTCTGAAATTAAAGACATCGAAGCGTTTACATATATTCCTTCAACCGATAAAAAAATTGAAGTGGATTATATTGAAACGAAACAAGAATTTGACAACATGGTGTTTTATAGTGATGATGAATTCAAAAGTTTTATATTTCCTGCAGTAGCTAAAGGCGCAGAAACACATTTAAACTACAAGCGAATTATTAAAGAACCTCGCTTTTTAGGAGGTTTCAATTTTGCGATTCATGTTCCGACTAAAAGCGCTCAGCTTTCTGTAGAATTTCCAAAAAATGTTGAAATCGGTTATGTAGAATTTAATACGGAATCTATCAAATTAGATTTCAAAAAAGAAGAAACGGCAACTAGTAATATATACACATGGAGTGCCTCCAACACTGAAGGGTTTGAAGGTGAAGATGATAGTGAAGCTGCCATGTATTATTTACCTCATATGCTTCTGTATATAAAAAGCTATAAAATAAATGACAAAAAAGTAAATGTTTTAAATGATTTATCCGACTTATACAAATGGTATGTCAGCTTAATAGATCAAGTAGACACTAATGAATTGGATAATGTCTATAACATCACAGATGAGATTACAAAATCATTAACTTCTAAAAAAGACAAAGCAAGAGCCATTTTTGAATGGGTACAAAACAACATCAATTACATCGCTTTTGGAGATGGTTATGGCGGATTTATTCCTACTGGAGCAGCATCCACTTATGAGACACGCTATGGTGATTGTAAAGCGATGTCAAACCTGCTTTATGAAATGCTTAACCATGTCGATATAGAAGCTTACAGAACCTGGATTGGCTCCAGAAACAAACCTTACTCCTATTATAAAGTTCCTACCACCTCAGTAGACGACCATATGATTACAACTGCTATTATTGAAAATGACACCATCTTTCTTGATGCTACAGACAGCTATGTGCCTTTTGGCATGCCTAGTGCTTTTATTCAAAACAAGGAAGCCCTTATGGGAATTGACAAAAACAACTATAAAATCATAAAGGTTCCTGCTCAAAATGCAAATAAAAGTATTACTGACATCACGACTCACATGCGTTTAGAAAATGGTACTGTAAAAGTTTCTGAAAAACGCACTCTAAAAGGATATGATAAAGTAGAGTTCGTTTCTGACTACATCTATAAAAAAGATACCAAAACTGAAGAGGAATACCTCAATACAACACTTGCTCTTGGTAATAACAAAACTAAATACACTAATATTTCTAAGACCAATTTTGATAATAAAGGCATTCCATTAATTTTGGAATACGATTTAGACATTGACAGCTACACCAGAAATATTGGCGATAAAATTTATATTAATTTGAACATTGATCGCTCTCTATCAAATAGTGATGTAGAGATTGAAGGTAGAAAGTTCAGTAAAAAAATTGATTATCAATTTGAAAAACACTTTACTACCCATTTTCAAATTCCAGACGGTTATAAAGCGAGTTACATTCCTGATGAAATGTCTTTTGAGGATTCAAACTATGGCTTTGACATAAAATATGAGTTGAAAGATAATGTAATCACACAAACCAAATCCATTTATATTAAAACCTTGAGTGTTAAAACCGATGATTTTGAAAACTGGAATCGCTTTATAAAAAGTTTATTAAAAGCTTACAAAAAAAGTATAATATTAGAACAGATATAATGATAAAAAAAATTGCATTTATAGCCTTATTGATAACTTCAACAACTGGTTTTGCCCAGCACTATTTAACTTATGACTGGGAAAAGAAACCAAAACTACATAAATTGTCTGATGATGAAAAACAAGAATCTTCAATAGCAATTTTGAAGAAAGTTATTGTTGAGTATGATTATGAAGAAAACTCTCAAGAGCCTAGACTTTATGAGACAAAACATACCATTGTTCACGTTAATGACGACAAAGGGATTGCGCAACACAATACCGTTTACATTTCAATGTATGATGTAAAAAGACTTGTTGAAGTTAAAGCCAGAACGATAAGTCCTAAAGGAAAGGTTGTGTTATTAAATCAAGAAAACATCAAGGAAGTAAGTAATGTAGAAGAGTACGGAGATTTTA
Organism: Psychroserpens mesophilus; assembly: GCF_050617655.1. GTDB lineage: Bacteria > Bacteroidota > Bacteroidia > Flavobacteriales > Flavobacteriaceae > Psychroserpens > Psychroserpens mesophilus_A. Next base: position 247,822 of record NZ_JBODQC010000002.1, read on the forward strand.
AAATTTTTGCTATCGAAGGTGCCGAAATGAACTCTGAAATAGAAGTTTTATATACTGTAGAAAAAGAATTCGACATTTATGGTTCTGAAACCATTCAATCGAACTATAAAATAAAAGACGCTCAGTTTTTATTCATTACTGGAGACCTTCAATCTAATGTAAAAGCTTACAGAACGCTTCAAACATTTGAACCTGTTACCATAGATGGAGATAAAGCTCAGCTTTTGAGCATTAAGAACATTCCTGCTATGGTTGAAGAAGAATATGCTACACCAAAAGCTAATAACATTTCTGTTGTATATCAGTGTTTTCCTGAAGGTCAAAACATTACTCAAAACATGTTTTGGAATAATGTTTCTAATAATATTGGCCACCAATTTTTTCCTGAAACAGTTGTTGAGCAAGCCAAAGAGGATGTCAATAAAATTGTGGAAGGAAAAACAGACCTTACTACGTATAAAAAAGCAGCACTTGTAGATATTTTTATAAAGTCTAATTACACTATTGTTAAGAACAACAATCAGGAACTTTCAGATTTAAATTATATTTTAACAAATCGTTCTGCTAGTGATTACGGTATTTTAAAAGTGTATGCACAATATTTAACAGCGTTAGATATTGAATTTGAAATCGTAATTACAGCAAACCGTTTTTTAACAAAGTTTGATCCAGAATTCTTCCTTCCGAGTATGCTTAGAGATTTTTTAATCTACATTCCTTCAGAACGAAAATATATTGCTCCAGATCGATTTGAAGCTAGAATTGGTGAAGCGCCTTTCAATATTTTAGGGAATTATGGTTTATTTATTTCTTCAGATTTTCAGCATTATTTCTCAAAAATCATTCAAGAAGATCCTGAATATAGTAGAATTAGAAGAGATATGAACATCTCTTTTAAGAATGATTTTGAAAGTGTCACTATCAATCAAGATCAGGATTATTATGGTCACTGGTCTGAAACAAGCAGAGCTGTTTTGAGCCTGTCTACAGAACAAGGTATTGCAGAATACAAAGATTATTTAACAGGTTCTGGTATTGAAGATAAAGAGATTTTAAGTTATGAAACCTTCAATACTGATATGAATCAGTTAGAATATAACATTCCGTTTCAAGTTAAAACAACAATTTCCTCTGAAGTTTTATTAGAAGATGCTGGCGACAGCTATATTTTTCAAATAGGATTAGTTATCGGAACACAAAGTGAGTTATATCAGGAAACGGAACGCATCAATCCAATTGAAATGATTTACCCTAACCGTTATAACTATGAAATTATAGTTAACATTCCTGAAGGTTACGAGGTGGAAGGTTTAGAATCTTTGGTTATTGATAAAAGCTATGTGGCTAGAAATGGAGAAAAGACTGCTAAGTTTGAATCTAATTATAAACTTGAAGATGATAAAATCGTCATCACGATTGAAGAATTCTACAAAACGCATGAGTTTGATTTAAACAGATATGAAGAATTCAGAGAGGTCATCAATGCAGCATCAGATTTTAATAAAGCTGCTATTCTATTTAAAAAAGCAGAATAGAAATTAAATTTATAAGACAAAAAAAGCGACTAACAAGTCGCTTTTTTTTTATTCAATGATTTTATAATCTTCTTTTGGTGGCTCTTCTATGGGAGCAAAAAGTTTATCTTTCCAGTTGGTCCACTTGTACTTTTTAGAAAATATAATTAGTAATAATGGATACATTATAAACACCGGAACAATCAAATCTATCATTCCTAATTCTGGTTCTGCAATATCCTTTAAAATAGAATGTGTTTGGAACGCTGTCCAGTCTGTGGTTACTAATAAAGCTGTGAATAAGTTATTTGCTGCATGAAAGCCTAAAGCCAATTCCATTCCTTCATCCATAACCGTCATAATTCCCCAAAACAAACCTGTTCCTATGTAATAAATCATGATAAAGTATCCTAATTTTCCGACTTCAGGATTTGCGATGTGAAGTCCACCAAAAATAACAGATGTAATAAGTATAGGTGTCCAATTTCTTTGACACATATTTCTAAGACTATCATTCGTTTTAGATTCAAAAAAATCAATCTTTTTTAAGATAAAAAACAACAAAACGACGAATAGAAAAATACCAGCAATAAGACCAGTATTAAATAATGTATCTATACTATAATTAATGTTTAGTATCACCAGTAAGGGTATAAATACTATGGAAACAATAAACGCAAAAGGAAAGTGTTTTTCTTTTGTTGCAGTTCCGAAACCTTGCATTAAATACCCTCTAAAAACATACTCTTCTAAACTTGTTTGAATTGGAATTAATGCCACAGCTATAACTACCAGAATAGCAAATCGTTTAATTTCAAAGTTATACATATAATTTTCTGGAGACAAATAGAAATAGTCTAACAACACCAATCCAGAAGACAGGACTCCCCAAAACACAAAGGTAAACCAAATCCGTTTCCAATCTAACTTTGATCTTGACGTGGCTATAGATGTCATCGTTTGCTTATGCAAATATTTTACCGCAAAAAATAACCCTACAAATCCAGCTGCAAAAGACAGTAGCATTAAGAAGAGAAATACATTTGCATCTAACATAGAATACATTGATTCTTCCGTAATATCCTCTAATCCTTCTCCTCCATTTTGCATTACTTTGAAAACTACTGCTATTAACAAAGGGAACTGACCTATTATAGAAGCTAAAAGCACTAATAAAGATCCTATTAGGTATCTCCAAAAGTCATGTTTTACTTTAAAAGCTTGGTTTATAAACATATAAATTATTTTTTTAGACTTATATCAAGATTGGTCATATTCCAATCTTGATTAACATTATATTGTAATGTTCCGTTATTTACTTGTAACGGACTTTCAAAATTATTGGTAAATAAGCTACCAGTTCCTAAGCCTTGTGGCAAGTGGCTTTTAAGTGTGTATGTCCATTGCGCTATGGCATTCAAACCAACATTACTTTCCAAAGCACTGGTAATCCAACTTCCTATTTTGTGTTTGTCAGCAATATTTATCCATTGCTGACTGCCACTCCATCCACCAACCAAACTTGGTTTTAAAATGATGTATTGCGGACGAATCATTTGTAGCAATTCTGTTTGTTTTGTTACAGAAAACACACCTATTAATTCTTCATCTAACGCAATTGGTAAAGGTGTTTGTTCGCATAACTTTGCCATTGCTTCAAATTGTCCTTGTTTTATGGGTTGTTCAATCGAATGTAAATTGTAATCAGACAAACGTTTCAACTTTTCGAGAGCATTTTCAGGAGTAAAAGCACCATTTGCATCTACTCTCAATTCAATATCACTTACAGAAAATTCTTGTCTTATTGATTTTAAAAGATGCAATTCGGTATTAAAATCGATAGCTCCAATTTTCATTTTGAGACAATCAAAACCAGCGTTAAGTTTTTCCTTGATTTGATCTTTCATAAAAGCTTGAGTTCCCATCCATATCAATCCGTTAATAGGAATTGAAGCTTTGCCTTCTGTAAATTCTGAAGGATATAAATTGAAAGGCGATTGACCTTGTAAAGATGCAAAGGCTTGTTCCAAACCAAACTGGATGCTTGGATATTCGATTAAACTTTCTAATAACTTTTCCAGACCCAACTGAATATGCTTACAAACCCATTGAAGCTTTGCCTCAAAATCTGGTCTGTCATCAACGCTAAGGCCTCTAAATAAGCCACATTCACCAATTCCTGTTTTATGATTATCTTTTAAAATAATGAAATATGTCTCTTTGGTTTTTAAAATTCCACGAGACGTTCCACTAGCCTTTTTAAAATGGAGTAAGTAAGGTTGAAAAGTTGCTATCATCTAAACACAAAAATAAGGCTTCTTAAGTTAGAATTTGTGATGAAAACTTAACTGTAATTGTGCTTTCCCAATCGCATTGGTTTTTTGATTCATCCAACCCAATTGAAAGCGCATCCCTTCTTTTAAAACATACCCAAAACCAAGATAAGTACGATTTCTATCAAAAAATGCTACTTCTCTTCCATCACCAATATCTTGTTGTCCGTTAATAAACAACTCATTATACAAAGCGGCATACACAGCACCTTTTTCTAAAGCAGATTTATTAAAAGGTACATTTAAAAACAGATTGTAACGATATCGTGTTCTAAAATCTTGATCTTCAACAAAACGCTGTTCATACCTGAAACGATGGGCTAAGTAAATTCGTTGTCCTAATTTCTGAGGAATTAATACTTCCTGATAAATTCTACTCTCTCCTGAAGTTGCAGTACCATCTCCATACTCTCCAGATGTAATATTAGCATACCCAAGGGTTAGTAAAACATTAGCCTTTTTTGGTGTATAAGTTGCACCTGCTCGAATTAATAATTGTTCTAAATCACCACCTAAATTCCAATTACGATACTGGATATCTCCTTGAATTCCAAACTGACTGTCTTTAAACTGATGATTTAAGAAGTACATATACCAAGCACCTGTTTTACTAGATTCAACTTGCGCAAAACCATGTAGAGAAGAGCATGCAATTATAATAAGTAAAAGTTTCAATTTCATAGTGTAAATTTTAAGCTATTGCAAAAGTAAAGATTTTTAAGGATTTCGTACATTAGCAAAAACCTTTGTTTCAAATGCAAGACCCAGATTTTCCAAATATTATTTTATATGCCATTCCGTTTTTTATACTGGCAATGGTATTGGAGTTATTCGTAACCATCAAACAAGGCATGAAAACTTATGAGTCTAAGGATGCGTTTTCCTCCATTGCTATGGGTTTAGGGAATGTGTTTTTAGGTTTTTTTAGTAAAGCTTTGGTATTGGTATCGTTTTTCTACATCTATGAAAATTTTAGGTTTTTTACAATTCCGATTACATGGTGGAGTTTCGTTTTAATTTTCTTTGCTGATGATTTTGCTTATTATTGGTTTCATCGTATATCTCATGAATGTCGCCTATTCTGGGCTTCACATGTGGTACATCATTCTTCTCAACATTATAATTTAAGTACTGCTCTGCGTCAGACCTGGTCTGGCGGGTTTTATACTTTTATTTTTTGGTTATGGTTACCTTTGCTTGGATTTCATCCTGCCATGATTTTACTTCAAATGTCTATAAGTTTATTATATCAATTTTGGATTCATACCGAAGCCATAAACAAAATGCCACGATGGTTTGAAGCTATGTTCAATACGCCTTCACATCATCGTGTTCATCATGGAAGCAATCCGTTATATTTAGATAGAAATCACGCAGGCATTTTGATTGTCTGGGATAAACTTTTCGGAACATTTCAACCAGAATTAGAAAATGAGAAAGTTGTTTATGGTCTCGTTAAGAATATCCATACATATAACCCTGTAAAAATTGCTTTTATTGAATGGGTTAACATGTTTAAAGATGCTTTTTCCGGACGTCAATCTTTAAAAAGCAGACTGCTCTATTTTGTAAAACCACCAGGCTGGAAACACGATGGGACAGGTATTGTGAGTGAGGACTTAAAAACGGAGTGGCTGAAAATGAAACCTAAGCAACGGAAAATTCAATAAATTTTACTAAATACTTTCAAATTGATTAATTAATTGATGTTACAAGATGCTACTTTTTATAATTTAGTTCATTATCAATTTACATTGCGAATACTCAATTAAAATTTAATAATAAGAACTGATTATTATTGTTTTTGATTTTTCACTTTTAACCATATCATGAAAGAGCTAATAATTGATAAAATATCAATTACTAGAACGATATAAGTTCCTGTTTTTGTTATGCTTATTATAGAGTTTCCGTTAGAATTTGTTTCCGAAATCAGTATAAAAGGTGTAAATACCACAATAACTATGAAAATTTGAAAAATGACAAAAAGCAATAAAGGGATGACATCACGAATTTTTAAACCAATAAAAATCAAATCTTTTTCTCTTTTTTTTCTCCATTTTTCCCAATCGTTTTGATGAGATGTTCTTAAAAATAATCCTAGTTGACGAACCCTTACTTCATTATGGCACCAAATAAATGACATGACCATAACAATTGGAGGGCAAAAAGCTAACAATAAAATTACTTTTTGAGTAAAACTAAATGAAAAAAATGCACCAATTATAATAATAGTCCAATTCAAAATATTTTGTCTACTACCTAACCTTAAAATTAGTTCTTCTCGTAATTTATTAAATTCATTCTCCATCCTTAGTTCCTAAAAAAATTGCTACTAGCCTAGTGCGAATTTTGATCACTAGCCACAACGAAATTAATAAAAGAAAACGAATCTGATATAAGTCTAAAATTTTACTCAAAAAATTTATATTTAAGTTACTAAAAATTCATTTACTCTGTTACATGACTCCAGTTTTCACCCGTTTTTATTCTGTAAAGTTGCATTTCTGAAATCCCAAATTGTTTGGCTATCATTTTCATTCGGGTTCTACGATTTGGATCGTTGATTTTTCGTTTGATTAATTTGACTTTAGTTTCAGTTAATTTAGCATTAGATGGTATCTTACGAACAATATTTTTGAATTCAGGATTACTAAACTGGTGATGCTCTTTTTCTTTTTTGGTTGCCCATTTTAAATTTTCGACGCGATTGTCTGTCTTGTCATAATTCAAATGTATAACACATACTCCATCTTCTTTATCAAGAAAATGTTCAGCAACTAGTTTATGTACATATCTACTAGTTAGTTTTCCATTCTTTTTTTGCTTGAGAGGTAAATTCTGATAACCATTTATAAAGTATTCTTTTACAATAAATTGTTCTTCCGATTTACAATTTATGATTCTACCATAGTTAGAAATTTTGAATTTCTCTTTTTCAGAAATTTTGTCATCAAATTTAATCTCTTTCCATTTTTCATTCCAGTGATTTCTGATCATTTAATTTACTTTCTTTTAATTTTATTAAATATGTTTGTTTAAGATTAGTTGTTTGGTTAGGCTTTTAATTAAACAAATATAAGCCATAAAAGAACATTTGATAGCAATATTAACAAGCCTATAATTTTTATTAGACTTAGCTATTAGCTTTCGTTTAGTCCTTTTTTTATTCAGATACTATTTTTAATTCTCCAGTGATGTTACATGAGGATTTTACTGTATTAAATATTGTTCCAAATTTTTCGATATTCTTTTTAAGTAAATCAATATTTAAACTATGATCTTGACTGTAGATTTTCAATTCATAATGTAAGTCGTCCATCCTGGGAGGTTTTTCTAGGCGTATTGCATGGACTACTAATTCTGCATTTGAGTATTCAAAATTCATTAGCTGTGAAAAGCGTTCAACATTTTTAAGAATACATGCTGAAAATGATCCTAAGAATAATTCGGCTGGGTTTGGCAAATCATTAGCTGATTCTGGAGTAATTCCAAAAACAATCTCTGATTTTTTTATTTTTATCGAAGCATTGCTTCTGGAAGAAGAATTGGCTTTACTATAGTACTTCATAAATTAATGTCGTGTAAAGTTAGGGCTAACTAATTCATGTTGAAATAAATTTTTAAACCCAATTATTTCAGATTACAGTTCAATACTCTCACCGATTTCCAAGAGCATCAAATCTTTATTCTTATCAAAAAATTTACGTTTAGCCACTTCATGGTCTATTTCTATATAGCCAAACGTATCAAAATGATATCCAAGAATTTTATCACATTGTACAAAATCACTAGCTATAATAGCATCATCAATGCCCATAGTAAAATTATCTCCAATAGGTAAAATAGCTAAATCAAGTTTTGTTTGTAAAGGGATAAGTTTCATATCCATCGTAAGTGCTGTGTCTCCAGCTATGTATATATTTTTATGTTCGCTTTCTATTACAAAACCTCCTGGTTGTCCACCATAACTCCCATCAGGAAATGAAGAGGTATGGATAGCGTTGACATATTTTAAATTTCCAAACTCAAAATCCCATTGACCACCATGATTCATAGGATGGTTCTCAATACCTAACTTATCGTAATGCGTCGCAATTTCAAAGTTAGATACCACTACAGCTCCAGTGCGTTTAGCAATGGTTTCAACATCTAAAACATGATCTTGATGTGCATGAGTAACCAGAATAAAATCTGCTTTAAGTTCATCTAAATTAATTGCAGAAGCTTTAGGGTTTTCAGAAATAAAGGGGTCGACTAAAATATGTACATCTGCGATTTTAATACCTAAGCTTGCATGGCCATAAAATGTAATTTGCATAAGAAATTTTTTAACGGATAATTAATAGTAATGTAAAATACGAAAAAACTCAGACAGATTAAAGATAATTTGTCTGAGTTTTAAAGCCCCAAATTTTATTGCCAACATAATAGCAAATAATGCCGACCTACAAAATTTCAATCATAAATATAAGAATTAATTATTTGAAAACCAAACAATTATGTTAAAAATTTCATAAAATATAACCGACACCTAAAAGCACTGAAAACAAGAAAGTAGTTAATGCCAATACTTTTAACTGCGAATCAAAATCATTTGCTTTCTGGGCTTTTTTAATTTTTATCAAATGAATAGTCAAGGGAATATAAGTTATAAAAAACAGTAAATTATAATATGAAGAAAAATAAAGTACTCCAAAAATTGCAGAAATAGCAATAGCTGAACCTATTAGAAAAAAGTGATAATGTTTTGCTTTTTTCTTTCCTAATTTAACTGCTAAAGTTATTTTATTTGATGCTCGGTCTGAATCAATATCTCTCATATTATTAAGGTTTAAAACACCTACACTTAACAAACCTAAAGCTACAGATGGTAAAAATATATGATGATCTAAGTCCTTTACAAATAATAAATAACTTCCTCCAACACTAACCAAACCAAAAAATATAAAAACGAATACATCGCCTAAGCCTCTGTAGCCGTAAGCCGAATCTCCTACTGTATAAGTTATAGCAGCATAAATTGATAATCCAGCTAGTAAAAAAAACAATAATGATAAGAATAAATGACTTACTCCAAAGGATGCATAAATAAGTGCCACAGACAATCCAACAACGATTAAGATATTGTTTTTGATACCTAGCATCATTTCATCTTCACTAATGGCTCCACTTTGAATAGCGCGTTTGGGACCTACTCTATTCTCATTGTCTGTGCCTTTAACACCATCTCCATAATCGTTAGCAAGATTGGAAAGAATTTGTAAACTGATGGTTAACAAGATAGCAATTACGAATATATAAATATTAAAAGCGCCATTATGTTGCGCTAAACAAGCTCCAATAATAATTCCTGAAACTGATAATGGTAAGGTTCGTAATCGAAATGCAGAAATCCAAGGTTTAATTTTTTTAAACATTACAATAGAGTTCTATTTATGGAATCCATTTTTTATCAAAGTTTGGCTTACGTTTTTCCAAAAACGCATCACGACCTTCTTTAGCTTCATCAGTCATGTAAGCCAGACGTGTTGCTTCACCAGCAAATACTTGTTGCCCTACCATGCCATCATCAGTTAGATTCATTGCAAATTTGAGCATTTTAATTGAAGTTGGTGATTTAGCCAAGATCTCTTGAGCCCATTCGTATGCTGTATTTTCTAATTCGTCATGAGGAATTACGGCATTTACCATTCCCATGTTGTAAGCTTCCTGTGCAGAATAATTCCTTCCGAGGAAAAAAATCTCACGAGCTCTTTTTTGACCAACCATTTTCGCTAAATATGCAGAACCATAGCCACCATCAAAGCTGGTAACATCAGCATCTGTTTGCTTAAAAATAGCATGTTCTTTACTGGCTAAGGTTAAATCGCAAACCACATGCAGACTATGTCCACCACCAACAGCCCAACCAGGAACCACAGCAATAACTGCCTTTGGCATAAATCTTATTAAACGCTGTACTTCAAGAATGTTTAAGCGATGGTAACCATCATCACCAACATAACCTTGATGACCTCTTGCTTTTTGATCACCTCCAGAACAAAAACTCCATATACCATCTTTTCCTGAAGGTCCTTCAGCAGACAATAATACAACACCAATATTTACGTCTTCGTTGGCATCATAAAACGCATCGTAAAGTTCACTTGTTGTTTTCGGTCTAAATGCATTTCTAATATCTGGTCGATTAAATGCTATTCTGGCTACACCATTGCTTTTTTTATAGGTAATATCTTCATAGGTTTTTGCTGTAACCCATTTTACTTTATTCATGTTATAATCTATTTAAAAACAAAAATACTGCTTTTAATATAATATGTAAGTACAAAAACATCCAAAACGAGAGATAATTTCGTACAATAAGTTCATGATTTATTTTGTGACCTTTATAGAATAATCGTGTCTAAAGTATTGGTACTATTCACAGTAGGCTAAAAATTAGTTAAATTAAATATATTTAGGGATATGACTATTGTAGATTCAAAGGTAGCTTCACAAATTGTTAAGCAGGAACAATCTGATGCAGGAACACTTCATTTTTTTAACCATATTGCAGTTGTTGAATTCAAGGAAGGCTTACACATTGATTTAAATTCAGGTAGAAAAACGATTCATGATTTAATGACTTATTTTGGGAATACAAAACCATTTGGTTTAGTTGCAAATCGGGTTAATTCATACTCTATTTCACTATTAGAAACGATGGAAGTTAAATCGATTTTTCCAAATATGGTTGCTTATGGTGTTGTAAGCCATAATGAAGCTGGACGAATGAATGCAAAAATTGAGAGTAGTTTCTGTTCTTCAAAAGACATTAGTTTTGATAATTTATATGAAGGTTTAGATGCTGTTTATTTGAGAGTGATAGATAAATTAGGCGTTTCTTTAAACTAATTGTATGTGACCTGCCATAATTTTAAAACACGATACTTATTGTTATTTTATGGATGGAGTAGTTTTTTCTACGTCCATGCAATAATTATCATAAATTAATGCAGAATCTCTATATAATCATTTTTTAGCATGATGAATAGATAATACTGATATTCGTTAAAAATAGCTTGAATATACTGTTTAGGTGCAATACCTTTGTAGTCCCTATATTTAATAACAGTTATGTCGATTAGCGATACCAATTACAAAGATCAACTTATCCGTTTAGAAGTTGTAGATCTTGGAAAGTTATATTTCTTTAAAGATTTTCTTGTTGCAGAATTTAATGAAGGTGTAACCATTAGCTTCGATAATTTTGATGTCGTTAGGTTTCTAATAAAAACACACTATAAAGACGAAGATTTTGGTTTTATAGCAAATAGAATACACTCCTATTCAATAGCTATTAATGACGCACCTCTTTTCAACTCAACATTCAAGAATTTAAAAGCCTATGCTACTGTAACTTATACCTCTTTTGCCAGTAAAGTTTTTGAAATGGAAAATTACTTTTTCAAATTTAACAGGCAAAATTTCAAAGAATTAGACAGTGCAATTGATTGGGTTAAAAACTGCTTAAACGACCACACTAGAGACGTTTAAATGAGATGAATTCCGTCGTCTTTTATATCAATTAATCGTTGCTTATATAAAGAGCCTATTGCCTTTTTAAAACTCTTTTTACTCATTTCTAATTCGTCTTTTATCTGATCTGGATTAGATTTGTCGGTTAATGGTAAAAAGCCATCACTATCTTCTAATGTGTGTAGGATTTTTTCGGCATTAGGTTCAATGTTTCGATACCCAATTTGACCTAAAGTAATATCTAATTTGTTATCATGACGTACTTTTTTCACGATGCCTTTAAGTTTATCGCCAACACTTAGTTCTTTATAAATATCATCTTTATAAATTAAGCCATGGTGTTGTTTGTTAACAATCACATTCATGCCAAGTTCTGAAGGATGTGATACTATTAAATCTACCTCATCAAATTGTTGAACTGTAAGGTCTTTATTATCTAAAAAGCGGTTCGTTTTACTTGAAGCTACTAATCGACCTGATTCTTCATCTAAATAACAAAAAATCAAGTACCAGCCACCAGCTTTCATTTTAAAGGCCTGTTCTTTGAAAGGACAAAATAATTCTTTAACCATTCCCCAATCTAGAAAAGCACCATGTTGAGTTACTTGATTACAACGTAACATTGCGAAATCATTAACAGTTACATAAGGTTCGTCGGTTACTGCAACGGGTCGTTCTTCATTATCTAAATACACAAAAACATCTAGAGGTTCCCATATTTTGAATTCTTCAGGTACATATCTGTTAGGTAATAAAACTTCATTTCCATCTGCATCAGCAAGATATAAGCCTTGTTCGCTTTCACGAAGGATATCTAGTGTATTGTATTCTCCTATTTTTATCATGAGGCAAAGATACAGATATTACATATTAGAAATAAAAAAAGCGTTAGAATTCTATTTGAATCATAACGCTTGATATTTTAAAAAGTTTACGGTTATTTGTAAACTGACTCTTTCTTAAAGTGTTTAGTCAATAAATAATAAACAACTGCTCTATATTTATTTCTATTGGACTTTCCGTAAGTTTCCATTACAGCATCAATTCCTTTATCTAAATCAGCACTATCTTTTAATCCTAATTTCTTAATTAGAAAGTTGTTTTTTACAGTTGCTAATTCAGAATCATCAGAACCCGAAACTGTTGCTGCATCTGCATTGTAAATTGATGGACCACAGCCAATTGTTACTTTTGTTAATAAATCCATATCAGGATTTACGCCACATTTATCTTTTAAGTCTGCAGCATACTTTGTAATTAATTCGTCTCTTTTACTCATGTGTAAATAATTTTTAGTGTTAAAAAAAGCTCTATAAAGATAGTTAATTTTGAGACACCTAAATAATTAAAAGGTCACAAATAATGATTATTTAATATAATCAAAATAGTCTAAGAGAATGGCATCATTCACTGTTCTTGGTGTAAAAACCTCGAGTAATCTAGGTGTTTTAGACTTATTAAAAAAACCTTTCAATGACTCAGATAGTGCTGTTTCATTAGACGCTGTACGGTATTGAATTTTATACATCTCACATAAATGTTGTGCCGTTAAATGATGAGTTGTTTCAAAATAATCGTCAAAATTCTCCGTGTTTTTATGTCCAGGTAAAATTCTGAAAATACCACCACCTTGATTATTGATAACAATAATTCTGAAGTTATTAGGAATATAGTTGTTCCATAGGGCATTACTGTCGTAAAAGAAACTCAGATCACCAGTAATAAAAGTGGTTTGCTTATTTGCTACAACCGCACAACCAATAGCGGTAGATGTGCTTCCATCAATTCCGCTTGTGCCTCGATTGCAAAAGACTTCTATTGACGGATTTAAATTAAAGAGTTGTGCATATCGTATTGCTGAGCTATTGCCTAACTGCAATATGGTTTTATTAGGAATAGACTTTAATACATGATTAAATACTTTAAAGTCTGAAAAGGGAATCTCTTTAATGTATTCTAAATGCTTCTTGCTTCTGTGTTTTTTTACCAAAATCCAAGTGTCAAAATAATGACTCTTTGGAAGATGCGTGATTTTTGATAAAAAAGCTGAAAAGAATTGATTAGGAGAGGTTTCAATATGCTTAGTTAAACAGAAAAACGTATCGTAAGCTTTTTTTTCATCTATATGCCAATGGTGTTTTGGTTTGTATTGTCGTAAAAATGCTTTAATTTTTTTGGACACAATCATACCTCCAAACGTAATTAAAATCTCAGGTTGTAATGCTTTTAACTCCTCTTCAGATAAAGGTGCAATCATTTTATCTATACTAGGAAAAAAGCTAGAATGATGCAAATTTGAAGTCGTCTCAGTAAACACTAAAACGCTATCATCATCTGCCAGTTCTTCAAGTAATTTTTGCTCTACAGCATTAGGTTCTAAAACACCAACCAATATCATTTTTCGTTGTGCAACATACCATTCATCTATACAATCGTCTAATTCAGCTTCGTCAATCTTTGGAGATTTTAAATCTAGAGACTCTACTTCTGGTTTAACCGTTAATGTTTCTGAAAGTTCATAAAGAGGTTCATCAAAAGGTACATTAATATGTACAGGTCCTCTTTTTAATTTAGCTAAATTTAATGCTGTATTTATTTCGTCTTCATTAAATGTCTGAATGCCTTGTTGCAACCCTAAAATACGTTCTAATTTATTCTCTAAATTCTTAAAAATTGGCAGTTCTTCTTTTCTTGACAAATTATGTTCATCTTTAAGATCGAGTTTCAGGTTTGCTGAATATAAAATATGATTTTCAAATACATTTTTCTGATTAATTGCTTGTCCGTCACCTACATCTATCAAATGCTTTGGTCTGTCTGCAGAAAGCACAATTAAAGGAATATCACTGTAGAACGCTTCTGAAATTGCAGGATAATAATTAAGCAGTGCACTACCTGATGTACACACCATAGCAACTGCTTCTTTTGTTTGTTGTGCAATACCTAAAGCAAAAAAAGCAGCACAACGCTCATCTACAATGCTATAACAGGTAAAATAATCATTATTAGTAAACCCTATCGTTAGAGGTGCATTTCTACTGCCTGGAGAAATAATAACATGTTTAACCTGTTTGAGTTTACACAACTGAACAACAGTTTGTGCTAAAGGGATTTTTGAGTGAATCATAACTACAAATTTAAGAAAAAAACGGCTGTTTTAAGACCTCAAAACACACTTCATTGTTTCTGCTTTTGATACCGTTTCCTCCCATTCTTTTTCGGGATTTGAGTCTTTGGTAATTCCTCCACCAACATATATAAATGCTCTGTTGTTTTTAATTTGCATGCAACGTAGATTTACAAATAAACGACTGACAGATTTCACCGAACCATATGCATTATTTTCTACATTGCGACTGTTCGTATTTCTAGATCTTGTTTCTTTAAAGTTGAGTTCGCCTAAAAAACCTGTATAAAATTCACGATTATAAGGTTCGTTAGTAAGAATAAACGCTTTGGCTCTTTTTACTGGCAATCCGCAAACGGCTGGAGTTGGATGCATTTTTTTTAAAACAGTACGTAAGTCTGTGTTAAGAATTCCACTAATATTAGATTGCAGATGTAAAAGGGTTCCTGCTTTTACTGTTTTAGCTTCAGAGACTGACAAAGTGTTTGCAGAAGATTTTAAACAATTTTCTATAAAATTGGTGACCATTTGCTGTTCTTCCTGTTCCTTTTTTTGCCAGACGACATCCATAGAATCTTTATAAGGTTGTGTTCCTGCTAAAGCCATCGTTTTAAAACGATTTCCTGACATGTCAATTAAAGTTTCTGGAGTTGCTCCTAACCACAGACCAACTTTAGGATGATACCAACAATACACAAACGCATCGGGATAATTTTCCAGTAATTTCTTAAATACTGAAATGGTTTGATTTTCTTGAAAACTTACAGACTCACATCTTGACAACACCACTTTTTGCAGGCTCTCTTTTTCAATAGACGCAATGCCTTTTTGAACCAAATCTATATGTGCTTGTTTGTCGCCAGACACATCTTCAAGATTAGTTTTACCGAACGTATTTGAGTGTTCGTTTTCCCGTTCACAAGTTAAAAGCTCAGAGTGATCTAATGGAATGAATACGGTTTGATTAGAATCGTCAAAAGGCGCAAATACAAATCCGTTTTCAACAAAATTTTGAGTATGGAAAATGTTATTGTTCTTTTGAAGCAAAGCTTTAATCTCAGAATCGGCAGGTTTACTATAGGCAACAAAAGGTAAATTATTAGTGTATTGATTTTCAATATGTAAAAAGAACTCTTTTTGTAGCATTATCTATTTCTTTTTTGGAAGCGATATGGTTGATAATTTACAAATAGACACTAAATTATCATGTTCATCAGTGACTCTAATATCCAACAATTGAGTGGTTCTTCCTTTATGTAAAAATGTAGCTTTAGCATATATAAAACCTTCGGTAACACTTTTTAAATGGTTTGCTGTAATTTCTAGGCCACGAACAAAAAACTGTTCCGTATCTACAAACATATGAGCAGCAAAACTTCCAACGCTTTCCGCCAAAGCAGCTGTTGCTCCTCCATGTAAAACACCATCTGGCTGATGCACTTTAGGTGTGACTGGCATTCTTGCGACTAAAAAATCTTCGCCATAATCTACCATCTCGATAGATAGTGTTTCCATTAATGTGTTTTTACTCACTAAATTGGCCTGAGCCAATAGATCTTCTTTAGATAATTGCATAGAATTACTGTATTTTTATAATCGATAGCAAAAATACAAAATGAATTCTACTGAAAACGAAATTTATTATACCATTAACAACAGTTATTCTACATTGAATAGTTTAACTAAAACCACTAAACATGTATGGTTTGTATGTCATGGCATGGGTTATTTAAGTCGTTATTTTATTCAGTATTTCAAAGGACTTGATCCAAATGAGAACTATATCATTGCACCTCAGGCTCAAAGTAAGTACTATCAATCACCAAAATTTAAACATGTTGGTGCAAGTTGGCTCACTAAGGAAAACACACGGGTTGAAACCGAAAACGTCATGACTTATTTTGATGCTGTTTTTGAGAATGAATCCATACCTAACGATAAAAATTTAATAATTTTTGGATATTCTCAAGGTGTTAGTGTCGCGATGAGATATCTCGCTAAACGGAAACTTCAATGTCATCAGCTTATATTGCATTCTGGAGGCATTCCAAAAGAATTAACACCTGAAGATTTTAAATTTCTAAACGCAAAAGTGACTTTAATTTATGGCACTCAAGATGAATTTTTAAATGAAGAACGTATCACTTATGAAACTAAAAAAGCTCAATCGCTGTTTGGTAATAATCTGAAGATTCTTCCGTTTGATGGTAAACATATTGTTAATGTTAATTTGATTGAAAAGCTAGTATAATATTGAGATTCCTTATACTTAAGAATAACACATCATATGAATACACCAACCTTAGAAAACAAACGCGTAAAATTACTGCCTTTAACGCTTGACAATTATCATTATTTGTTACCTATTACTCAGGAAAAAGATTTAATTTATTACTCGCCAAGTGATATATCAACTCCTGAAGCACTTAAAAATTATGTAGAAGTTGCTTTAGAAGGATTTAATACTAACACAATAATGCCTTTTATTGTTTTTGATAAACTAAAACAGAAATATGCAGGAAGTACGAGATTCGGATTAATAAACTGGAAAAATAAGGTTTTGCATATTGGCTGGACATGGATTGGTAATGAGTTTCAAGGTTCTGGACTCAATATGCATATGAAGTTTTTAATGCTTCAATACACATTTGAAACCCTTGAGTTTGAAAAAGTAGAATTCAGAATTGATGAGCGCAATCAAAAATCACGTAAAGCTGTTGAAAAACTTGGAGCTACTCTAGAAGGTTTATTAAGGAAAGATACCTTAATGAGAGATGGTTATAGACGTAATACCTGTTGTTATGGCATCTTAAAAGAAGAATGGCCAAATATTAAAGCTACAGTATTTAAACCCTTTTAACTAGTTTTTTGAAGCATTTTATTTTTCTCTTTTAAAATAGCCAATTGCTTTTCTAAAAATGTAATGGCCTGCTCTGTTTTAAAACTGGTTTTAGAAGCTATATCTTTAATTTCTTGCTTTAATGTTTCCTTACCTGAAGCTGCTGCCTTGGATACATCTTCTTTTACTTCTTTTAAATCACTAGACAATTGATTCTTAATCTCTTTACCCTCTTTTTTGAGTTTCTCTCTAGTGACACTTCCTTTTTCTGGTGCTAACAAAACTCCTGCTGCTGCTCCAATGAGTACACCTAGTACTATTGCTCCTTTATGAATCATAGCTTTTTTATTTTAAATTAAATGTGTTTTAGTTATAAGTCGCAGAACTAAGGTGTTTGTTACAAATACGCTTCAAATCAACAACTTAAACTCCTAATTTATTTTATTAATTTCTTCAATCATATCTTTAGCATTACTGTTTTCTGGATTGAGTTCTAAGGCAATTTTATAATTTTTTAGTGATAAATCGTATTGTTCATTTAAGAAGTAAGCTTCACCAAGACTGTCATATGGATTTCCTTGGTCTGGGAATTCTGAAACTAATAATTTGAATACTTTTATTGCATTCTCCTTTTGCTCTTTTCTTAAAAGCTCATAACCTATTCTGTTAAGTATGGAAGCATCTTGAAAATTATAATCCTCAGATTTTTCTCTCTTCACTTTTTTGTAAAACGCTATTCCTTCATCTGTGTTATGAATAATCTTATCCTTAATTAAAAAATAGATATTCTTTTTTGGGTAGATTTCAATATCATCTAAAATTCTGTTAGCAATACTATTAATTAGCATTCCAGAAGTATCTCCATTTGAATTAAACATCACAGTAAAACCTGCATTCAATTTCGGTAAAATAACAACCCAGTTTGTGCTTCCATTTGTCCCTCCATTATGCATGAATTCACCATCAGTATTAACTTGCCAAAAATAACCAAACATACCTTCCTCTTCATCTGTAAATAAAGGTTTCTTCATTTCTTTAACAACTGGATTATTAGTTTCAAGAAGATACTCAATGTATTTGAGTACATCTGGAATTGTAGATTTTAATCCTGCTCCTGCTCCAGTCATAGGGAATACTATGGGTTCTACAAGTTGACCTTCATCATCATAACCATTTAAAAAAAAATCAGCTTCCGATGGACTCAAAGTTAGACTAGTTTGATTCATTTTAGCTTTAGTCAGAATCTGTTCCTTTAATAATTCAGAATAGGATTTATGATATACTTTTTCAAGAATTATTGCTAAAATTTCTGGACCAATAACTGGAGAATAATCATATCTGGTACCTGGAATCGTATCTAATTTATACTGCTTCAAATCTTTTAGTAATGCTTCTCTATCATAAGCAACAATATTCTTTTTATCTTCTGGTGATGAATTTAATGAAAACATCTTTAATAAAGCTTCAGAAAAATCTCTTCTGATTCCGCTTGAGTGCGTTAATAAATCTCTAATTTGAATGGATCTATTTTTATATTCCAAATTTGGATAGGAATCGTCTAAATAGTTTCTAATATCATCGTCTAGATTAAGTTTTCCATCTAAAACAGCCTGTGCAGTTATAATTCCAGTAAAAGTTTTGGTAACTGAAGCCAATTCAAATATTGAATGATCATTAGGTAAGTTGTTTTTGCCTTTATCAATTTCTCCATAATAACCAGTATATGTTTTTCCATCTTTATAAACACCAATTGATACTGAATTAATTTCTGGGTATTCAAGAACAAAATTGGTATTATTGACCATTAAATATTCGATAGGATTTAATGATGTTTCAGAGAGTTCTTTAGATTCTTCTTTACAATTGAAAAGAACCAGAATAATGAAAAGTAAGCTAAATTTTCTATGCATTATAAGTTAATGTTGATTATTGTAAAGATACATTTAAATGAAAAATGTTACAGTTTACATGAATTATAAACATTCAAAACAATCAATAAAATGATTATCAAATTCAACATCATCTGATCCTTTTAGGATATTTTTAACCAGACCTTGCTTATCAATTTCATATTTGAATTGTTTAGCGTATTTAATTAAATCGTCCCTTCTATGTTTGATTTTATTAATAATTTCGTTTTCGCTAAGTTTGGCAATGTTTTCTGGCCAGATATTTATGCTCGCTTCAATTACTGAATCTGTAAGTTGCTGTTGTAGATATTTAGCTTCTGAAACAAATAGATCTTCAGGTGTGTGTATCAAAAAATAACGATCAAATGGATACACCAAACCTGCCATATAATCAATATCTTCTTTAAATGGTCTCAATTCTGGAATGACATGTTCATTTGATAAAACAGATGGAATAAGCCCTTCTGGATTAAAAAAAGCATTATCTCTGTCGCCTGGCACTGGAATGGCATTGTATTTTTGAGCTATGCTTTGAATTGCCCAACCCCATTGTTTGGTATGTCTGTCCCAATCTCCAATTATAAAATCAAAAAGTCGCGCTCTGATAAGTGCTTTTTTATCAATTGAAAGATTGTTTTTTAATTTGACCTTTAACTCTTGTAAATCTTCAGTATCGACTAATTTATCTACATTTTTGATGGACGTCCAATTGACATCACTTTCAGTTTCATATTCCAGAAGATATAAACGATTTCCATAATTCTTATTATAGTGATGTAATACCTTTTGTTTTGGTATAAAAACTAATTTCGGATTGGTATGAATTATTTGAGCTTCATCAGACAACTTCGCAACAACCAATGCTGCATAAGGATGTTGAGCCGATATACCATCAACAACAATATTTTCTAAGCCTAAGGTTTTTGCTACATCAGGAATTAAAGGTTTTGGATCTTTATTAACGCTTCGCAATGTATATTCTATTCCGTTTTTAGCTTTTAAACGCAACGAATGGGTTTGCTTTCCTCCTCCTTCTTTTACAATGTTCATGCCTCCAAAAAGTGTATCAAGAAATACTACAGGAACCATAACTGGTGTTGACCAGACATCTCTATATTGACTTCCTTGTATTAAGATTTTGATATCATCAGCCTCGTACAGCACACTCGCAGCAACTAAAACTGAATCATGGTTTTTAAAATTGATGGCATCAATAGATTTAAAATCTAATATTTCACAACGTTGAAATGTTTTAGATGTACTCGATACTGACCAATACACAAGAATTATTATTACACATAAAGCACTAAGTAAAATGTAATAAATTCGTTTCATATGGATTTTTAATTAAAAACAAAATTAGTTCAAAATAATATTGACTTTTAATCCATAACACAATAGAATTAACTTATATACTCTAAGCATTAACCAACTTAGAAACAATATCTTTTACTGGTAAAATGGCTTTAGTATGCTCAATACTAGGACCAGCTACCCAAACGGTTTTATACGTTGCTTGTTTTGCTGCTTTTTCAGTGGCTTTCATTCCTATTGAAAAGCGAATCATTTTCACCCACTTTTTAAGTTTGCGGTTTTTATTTAACAGGTTTTCTAACCAAGTTGCTTTGGTACCTATTTTTTGAACATAAGGGGTGTTAATAACTGTACAAGGTGTTCCAGAAATACGTTCAGTCATCACAATATCATCAGCACCATAATCGACACAGGCTTGCTTATAGTCGTCTGTAACACCAGCTTCAACTGAAGCAATAAACGGACTCCCAACAGAGACACCTTCAGCACCATAACTCAGCATTTTGTCAATATCTGCTCTACAACCAACTCCTCCTGCAGAAATCACAGGAATAGTTAATTCTTTACTCAATAGGTTGGTTAATTCTTCTGGAGTAAGATTTCCTCTATGACCACCAGCTTCATTGTTTACTGCAATAGCAGCATCAGCACCTAATTGCTCTACTTTTTTAGCAAAACGTAAATCGGTAACATCACAAAACACTTTTATCCCAACAGCGTGAGCTTGATTTATGGTTTCTTCAGGACTTCCCAATGATGTGATAATGAAATCACAACCTTCTTCACACAGTACTTCCAACTGACCTTTATACTTGATATTAGATTTATTAACGATGAGGTTAAAGCCAAAAGATCCTCCTTCTAGTTTAGCTGCCTTTAATTCTTTTATAGCAACTCTTAACTCGTCTAGTGTTCTATAATTTAATGCTGGAATACATCCTGCAATACCAGCATTCATAGCTTCTTTTACCATGGCAACATTAGAAACCAAAAACATTGGTGCTTGTATAATTGGATATTTTATATTTAAAAGCTTAGTGAGTTTTGTTGGAGTCATGCTTATTATTTTTTGTAAAGATATGAAAAATACTATGCGTGCATAATTAAATGTTTTAATAAAAAGGTCAGGTGAAATAATAAAAAAAGTCCTATTTTTAACTTTTTCTTAACTATTGCACAAACACAATCGCATTCTAACAACTACCTATGATTAAATACACGTTAAGTGTTTTCCTATGTTTAACACTAATTTCCTCCGCATTTTCACAAAAAAGAATTGAGCCAGCAACTGAAGACATTACTTTAGCTAACACATTAAAAGAACTATATCCTGATGACCATGTCGCATTGATTACCAGTAAGGATGATGTTTCTTTTGATTTAAATAAACGCGATGGAAAGGTGACTGTAATGCATCATGTAGCCGAAAACATGATTAATATAGACTCTCGAGCTGATATTCAAATCTATAATTTTTACGATGGAGAATCGACTATCGAAGAATTTGAAATTAGATATAGAAATCAAAAAGAAGCGAGTTTTTATGTAAAAGATGAAGCTTATACTAGCGATGATTTATTTCATAACGACAGTCGTGTACAATATGCAAATATTGATTTCCCTTTAAAAGGCTATCGATATTTAACCTCAATTAAAAAGGAATACAAAGACATCAAGTATTTTACTAAACTCTATTTTAATGGCGAATACCCAACAGTAAAAAAAACGATTTGTATTGAAGTTCCAGATTGGTTAGATTTAGAGCTTAAAGAAATGAATTTTGAAGGATATGCTATTGAAAAAAATGTAAATCCGAATAAAAAAGGAAATGGAAAAATCTATACTTATACCTTAAAAGACACTCCAGGAATGTATAAAGACAAGTCTGCTCCTGGACCTACATATATTTATCCTCACATTCTTATTTTAGCTAAATCTTACACAGTAAATGATGAAACAGTTAATATTTTTAAAGAAACACAAGATCTCTATAACTGGTATAAATCGTTGGTAAACAGCTTAGAAAACGATAATACACCTATACAATCTAAAGTTAAAGAACTCACAGAAAATGCGACTTCAGATGAAGAAAAAATAAAAAACATCTACTACTGGGTTCAAGATAATATTCGGTATATCGCTTTTGAGGATGGTATTGCAGGTTTTAAACCTGATGAAGCTTCTAATGTGTTTACCAAACGTTATGGTGACTGTAAGGGCATGGCTAATCTCACAAAACAAATGTTGATTGAAGCGGGTTTCGATGCACGTCTAACCTGGATTGGTACAAAACGAATTGCTTATGACTACTCTACACCTAATCTCTCTGTAGATAACCATATGATATGTACACTCTTTAAAGATGGTAAGACTATTTTCTTAGATGGCACTGAAAAATTTAATGCTTTTGGTGAATATGCAGATCGTATTCAAGGCAAGCAAGTTTTAATTGAAAATGGCGATGATTATATTTTAGAATATGTTCCAAATTCTGAAGCTGAATTTAATAAAGAACAATTTGCTTATAGCTTGAAACTTTCAGATAATAATATTGTTGGCAACGTTGACAAAATCTATAATGGTGAAAGTCGATCTGGTCTACTCTACTATTTCAATAGTTTGAAAACTGATAAAAAAGATGAATTTTTAGAATACTATCTCAATAAAGGAAACAGTAATATTAAAGTGTCTAATATTGAAACTTCAGATTTACAAAATCGTGATGGCAACATAAACATTGCTTACGATGTAGATGTAAAAAATGCCGTATCCTCTTTTGACAATCAAGTGTATATCGACCTTGATTTCGATAAAGAATTGTCAAATTTTATTATGGAAGAACGCCATACAGATTACATTTTCAGATCAAAAAAAGACCTGGAATCTGTCACTCATTTAGAAATTCCTCAAGGTTATAAAATTTCACATTTACCAGAAAATATTTCGGTAGCCAGTGACAACTTTAATATGAGCGTTAACTTTTCGAGAGAAAACAATGTTATTATTTACAAAAAACAATTCCGTATAAAACATGCTAAAATTGAAACAAGCGATTTCGAAGAATGGAATGGTTTCATCAAAAAACTCGATGCCTTATACAACGAACAAATCATCTTAAACAAAGACTAACTTATGACTTCTAAATATCTACTCTTAATCATTTTTATAGTATCCACAAGCGCTTATTCTCAATCCAAAGAAGAGTTGGCTGCTAAAGATTTTTTTTGGGGAACCAATGATGCTTACAAAAATGCCAATGATATCCCAGCAGAATGGTCAAATGAATCGGCTGTGATTATTTATAAGAATGAAAACTACGATTTTCATAAATATGGTAAAAATGTAACCTATACCACTTCGGTAAGAAAGCGTATAAAATTGTTAGATAAAGCTGCTGTTGAAGAATTTTCGGAGTTTGCTTTTATCAAACGCTTCAGATCATCGAAGGGTCGTTTTTCATGGAAGAAAAAAGGAGATACTTTTGTTGGTGTTAAAGTGATTAAACCAGATGGAACTGTTACAGAAATTGATGTAGAAAATGATGCTGTTGAAGTTGATGGTGAGACCAAATTAGCCATATCAAACCTTGAAGTTGGTGATATCATTGATTATTATTCGTATAAAAATGAACCTTTTAAAAGCACATATGCTTTTGGCTTTGATCCAGTAGAAACAAGTTTAAATGAAGAATATCCAATTATGGATTTTAAATTATTCTTTGAGACTGAAAATGATTTCTTTATCAACTTCAATTCGTTTAATGGAGCACCAGATTTAATTGAAATTCCAACAGAAAAAAAGAACATGAGACGTTATGAGCTTACGGAAACAAATATTCCTAAGCGTGAATACACACGTTGGTTTTACCCTTTAGTAGAATTACCTTCGTATAAATTTCAAGTTTATTTTGCCCGATCTGGAAAGTTTGAAGATCGTGCCTTAGCCTTTCTCCCTGAAAAGGAAGACATCATTAAAACCAGTGTTTCAGATGAAGAAGTTTTAGACCTTTACGATAGTAGATTTAAACCAGATGGTGATGTTGGTGATGTGAAAGATTTTTTCAAAGGAAAATCATTTAAAAATGATTCTGAAAAAGTAACTGCTGCTTATTATTACATGCGTCATTATTACCTGACACGTTATTTAGAGGCGTTTTATGCTAGAGAAGCAAATATTTCTACCTATCCGTTTATGGTCTATGGAAACAATGTTGTTTTCATTCAAAATCAAAAACAATTCATCAGACATTTTACAGAATTCTTAAAACGACAAAAAATTGATTACAGTATTGTTGTAGGTAAAAAACGTTTTGATGGTAATATTGACGATTTACTTATTGAACGAAACCTAAACGTTATGGTAAAAGTTAATACACCAGAACCTTCATATGCAGAGTTTTTTAGTCCGCATACCAACATCAATGAATTTTCTCCGCTTATGGAAGGCACAGAAATCTTATTGTTATCTTCAAAGAAAAACAAACGCATTATTGATAAAATAGATCGAGGTTCTCTACCATCATCAACGTATGAAGACAACGAAACTAAAAAAGAAATGATTCTCAGTTTAAATGATGACTTCTCCGGATTCTCTCTGTCTGCGGTTAATAGTTTTAAAGGCCATCAAAAAGGAGAGCAACAATATGACAGATTATTGTTTAGTGACTATGTCTTTGAAGATTATAAAAAATATGAAACAGAATCTTGGATTGAAGTTACAAGAGGAAAGAAAAATAAGATCAAATTTCAAAAAGAAATGGATGCTTTAATTGAAAAATTAAAAACTACCCAAAAAGAACGTTTTGAAAACAGCGCAAAAGGAGAATACGGAATCGATGATATTGAGGATTACACTTATATAATTAATGAAAACGGACGCTATTCACTTGATAGCTATTTTACATTTACTGAAAGCTTTTCAGCTAAAAATGCCTTAATCAAGAAAGCTGGTCCCAATTATATTTTTGAAATAGGTAAATTAATTGGTGGACAAATAGATTTAGATGAAAAAGAACGTCAACGTACAGAAAATGTATACTTACCACACCCAAGAGCGTTTAACTATACCATTAGATTTAATATTCCCGAAGGTTATACTGTGACTGGCTTAGAGAATCTGAATAAAAATGTGGACAATTCTACTGGAGCGTTTATCAGTCATGCAAAAATTGAAGACAATCAGTTAGTCATTGAAACGTCAAAGCGCTATAAACATTATTACGAGCCAAACAGTAACTGGTCAAAAATGATTGCATTTTTAGACGAAGCAAACCAGTTTACAAATGAAAAAGTCTTACTGAAAAAGAAATAGGTTCTTATTCATTTGTGAAGTATTAAATAACTATAGCATTTTAGCAAATACCTGACGTTTTTCAGCTTTTATACTATTTATTTTACATAAATTAGTAAGATGAAGAACACCATTGCAGAGCGTATTTTAGATTTCCTTAAAAGCTTTCCTCCTTTTGATTCTTTAAGCTACAATCAGTTATTTATAATTTCGTCACAAGTAAAAGTCATTTACTTTGAAAAAGAAGATTATGTTTTTAAGCAAAACGACGTGTTACATGACTGCTTCTATGTGGTTAAAGATGGAGCTATAGGAATATATCGTGATAAAACCTTAGTCGATGAATGTGACGAAGGCGATATTTTTGGATTACGTGCCATTATTCGTAAAGACCTTTACTTGCTTAATGCCGTTGCTATTGAAGAAAGCATTGTATATGGTATTCCTGCTAATTTAATTGAAGAAGTCATTATAAATAATCTTCAGGCAAATCAGTTTATTATAGCAAGTTTTGCTACTAATGCTCGTAATCCTTATTCAAAGGAAGACAAAGGAAAGATATTTGCAAATGAAACCATATTACAACCAAACGCATCTAATTTTACCGAAGTACAATCGGCTTCTTTTTCTAAAAACCCTATTACCTGTCAAGTAGAAATGACCATAAAGGAGGCTTCAATTATGATGAGTAATTATAAAGTAGGATCTGTTGTAGTAACAAAAAACAAAAGGCCAATTGGTATTATCACTGATAAGGATTTGCGACATAAAATCGCAACGGGTAAGCACAAGATTTCAGAACAGGTTTCAGCAATTATGTCTTCTCCAGTTATAACTTTTCCAGAACAGATTACTGTAGCCGAAGCACAAATTGCCATGCTCAAACACAGCATATCACATTTATGTATTACGAAAGATGGCACCATTAATTCTGAATTAGTTGGTATTCTTTCAGAACATGATATTATCGTAATTCATGGGAATAATCCTTCAGTACTCATTAAAGAAATCAAACGTGCCACTTCTGCAAATCAGCTTCAAACCATCAGACAAAAAGCACAGGTTTTAATGAAGAATTACATTGAACAACACATTCCTATTTCATTCATTACCCATATTATTGCTGCTATTAATGATGCCATAACAAAACGTTGTATTCAGTTGAGTATGGATGAAATATATGAAAAACCACCAACGAGTTTTGCATGGTTAGCAATTGGTAGTCAAGGACGGAAAGAGCAATTACTTCTCACAGATCAAGATAATGCTTTAGTATATGAAGATGTAGAGAATGATAAAGAAGCAAAAACATATTTTATCAACTTGTCAAAAGCAATCAATAGCAAACTTGATGTTGTTGGTTTTGAATTGTGTCCTGCAGAAATGATGGCAAGTAATCCAAAATGGTGTTTATCTGTTTCTCAGTGGAAAGCTCAGTTTAAAAACTGGATCACACATCCTGATGAAGATAAAATGATGCTTTGTAACATTTTTTTTGATTACGATATGGTATATGGTAATCATGAACTTGTTGATGAAATGTCTGATAGCATATTTGAAGCTATTGATAATTATGAAATCTTTTTGAATTTCATGGGTCGCAATGCCCTTAAAAACCCTCCTCCTCTAAGTTTTTTTAGAAATTTTTTAGTGGAAGATTCTGGAGAACATAAAGATCAATTTGATATTAAAGCCAGAGCCATTATGCCTTTAGTTGATGCAGCTCGATTACTGGTTTTATCTCATGAAATTAAAGAGATAAATAGCACATTGGCACGTTACCAGAAACTTTGTGATTTAGAACCTCAGAATAGTGACCTCTACGAGTCTTGTGTGAACGCCTTTAGAATTTTATTACGCTTTAGAACACAACATGGTTTAAAACATGGAGATTCCGGACGTTTTATTGATGTTAAGAGTTTAAGTAAAACTGATAGATTAAAATTAAAAGGCTGCTTTAAACCTGTTAAAGATATTCAGGAACTTGTTCAAATTAGATTTAAATTATCACAGCTACTATAATGAATTGGTTTAAAAGTCGTCATAATTACCCTGAGTTTTACAAGGTGTATAGAGAAGCCTTCAAACAAAAACATGATGATTTAAAAACAGTACGCTTTGTAGTTTTTGATACTGAAACTACTGGTTTGAATCCTAAATCTGATAGAATATTATCTATTGGAACAGTCGCAGTTAAAGCCTTTCAAATTCATATCTCAGATAGTTTAGAGTGTTATTTAAAACAAGAGCAGTTTAATAAAGAAACTGTTGAAATTCATGGTTTGCTTAAAGAAGGAACTCTTACTAAAATAGAGGAGTCAGATGCCATAATTAAATTTTTAAATCATATTAAAAATTCCGTTTTAATTGCACATCATATCGCTTTTGATGTTGCCATGATTAATGAAGCTTTAAAACGCATGGATTTGCCAAAATTGAAAAATAAAGTCATCGATACAGGACAACTGTATAAAAAAACTAAATACCTCAAAGATGAGAAATATTATAGCTTAGATGAATTATGTGAGACTTTTAACATAAAAATGCAGGACAGACATACAGCTTCTGGTGATGCTTTTTTAACTGCTGTACTATTTTTAAAACTATCTGCTTTATTAAGACAAAAGAAAAAACGTTTAAAACTAAAGGATTTTTTGAACTGGATTTAAAGTTGCATTTTGTTAAGCTCCTGACTTTTAACAATGTAAGCTGCAACTACCATATTTGGAATCCAGCACAACCAAGACACAATCCGATAAGCTGTCATGAAGTCTTGAAAAATAGTCGTTAAAATTGGTAACCAGATTCTTAAAGTAACAGCTGCAAAGCAGGCAGCATAACTGTAAATCATGAATTTTTGATGTTTACTTATACTACGATTTTTAATTTCTAAAAAGGCTCGTATGGTTGTATAAATCCAGATCAACGCCAATAAAGAAAACCCTAACGTAGAGACTATTCCTCCTGTTGCAAAATAAGCAATATACAGACCAGAAAATCCACTAAGCAACACCGAAATTATATAAACTTTACCAATGTTACGATGCAAGTTAATATTGTTTTTCCTAAGTGTTTTATTAAACTGAGTCCAACCAATTAAAAGTGCTAAGCCTCCTAACGAAATATGTGCATAAAACCCAATATTCCAAAGCCCATCATTTAACAACAAATCGCTTTTAGAATTTAACAGACCAAATGTTGGATCAATTATAAAATATATCAAGGGATATAACCCAATTGAGATACATAAAACTGCAAAAATTATAAAAGCGATTTTTTTTATCATTAATTAAACCTATAAAGCATTATCTATAATTTCCTGAACAACTTCCGGATTTAAAAGCGTACTGGTATCACCCAAATTGCTGGTATCTTTACCTGCTATTTTTCGCAATATACGACGCATAATTTTACCACTACGAGTTTTAGGTAATCCATTGGTAAATTGAATCTTATCTAATTTAGCTATTGGACCAATTTGTTCTGTGATAATTTGATTGATTTCTTTTCTTAGATTATCGTGATTACGATCTTCTCCTGTTTCTTTTAAAGTGACATAACCATAAAGCGCATTTCCTTTAATATCATGTGGAAAGCCTACAATGGCACTTTCAGAAACAGCTGGATGTTCGTTGATAGCATCTTCAATTGGAGCTGTTCCCAAATTATGACCAGAAACAATAATAACATCATCAACACGTCCTGTAATTCTGTAATAACCAACTTCATCACGTAAAGCACCATCACCTGTAAAATACTTATGCTCATAAGCCGAAAAATACGTGTCCTTATAACGTTGGTGATTTCCCCAAATAGTTCTTGCCATGCTGGGCCATGGAAATTTTATACACAAACGACCATCAACCTGATTCCCTTTAATTTCATTTCCGTTTTCATCCATTAATGCTGGTTGGATGCCAATAAACGGCAACGTGGCGTAAGTTGGTTTTGTTGGTGTTGCAAAAGCTATAGGTGTAATCATAATTCCACCAGTTTCTGTTTGCCACCAGGTATCAACTATTGGTGCTTTTTTCTTTCCTACATTATCATCATACCAATGCCAGGCTTCTTCATTAATGGGTTCTCCAACAGTCCCTAACACTCTGAGCGATGACAAATCATGATGTTCCAAATATTCAACACCTTCTTTTGCTAAAGCTCTTATTGCAGTTGGTGCTGTATAAAATTGATTGACTTTGTGTTTTTCTACGATGTTCCAAAATCGTCCGAAATCTGGATAACTTGGTACGCCTTCAAACATGATTGTTGTTGCACCATTACATAGTGGTCCATAAACTATATAACTATGACCTGTAATCCAACCAATATCAGCAGTACACCAATACACATCTTCTTCACGATATTGAAATACATTTTTGAAGGTATAGGCTGTATAGACCATATAACCTGCTGTAGTGTGAACCATGCCTTTAGGCTTTCCTGTAGAACCTGATGTATATAGTATAAACAATGGATCTTCGGCATCCATGGTTTCAGCCAGACAATCTGAAGCTGCCTTATCAAGTAAAGGCTGTAACCACAGGTCGCGACCCTCTTTCATTTGGATGTCTGAATTGATGCGTTTGGCAACTAATACAGACTCTACGCAAGTACAGTCTTCTAATGCTTCATCAACAATACCTTTTAAATCTATGGTTTTAGAACCTCTATACGAACCATCACTGGTTATGACCATTTTGCAATCTGAATCATTTATTCTGGTAGCTAAAGCTGTTGAAGAAAATCCTGCAAAAACTACAGAATGAATTGCTCCAATTCTAGCACATGCTAACACAGAAACTGCTAATTCAGGAATCATAGGTAAATAAATGCAAACCCGATCACCTTTTTTAATTCCTTTGTCTTTTAATACATTTGCAAATCGGCAAACTTTTTCATGTAATTGATTGTAAGTGATATGCTGAGCTGCTTCATCTGGACTATTAGGTTCAAAAATAATAGCTGTTTTTTCTCCTCTTACAGCCAAATGACGGTCGATACAATTCTCAGTAATATTGAGTTGAGCACCTTCAAACCATTTAATCTCTGGTTTCGTAAAATCCCAGCTTAAAACATTACTCCATTTTTTGCGCCACATAAAATGTTCTTCTGCGATTTCCTCCCAAAAAACTTCAGGATTTCTTACTGATTTTCTATAAACTTGATAGTATTCTTCTAAATGTTTAATATGATAATTACTCATGGTTATTTTTTTTAATTATAAATCCCAATATAATGGGTTTGATATACTGTTTTAATTTCGTTAATAATTGCGACATCATCAATAGTAGATGGAATATTATATTGTTGTTCATCTGCAATATTGCGTAATAATTTACGAAGAATTTTTCCACTTCGTGTTTTTGGTAATCGATTTACAATAAGTACATCTCTAAATGATGCCACAGCTCCTATTTCATGACGAATATTTTTAATAATTTCTTTTTGAATCTCTTGTTCTGACAAAACGACTCCTGTTTTTAAAACAATCAGTCCCAGTGGCTTCTGACCTTTTAGTTCACAATGAACACCAAAGACAGCACATTCGGCAACCGATTTATGAGATGCAACGACTTCTTCCATTTCGGCAGTTGATAATCGGTGTCCAGCAACATTGATGATATCATCAACACGACCAGTAATAAATACATAACCATCTTCATCCTTGTAACCTCCATCTCCTGAAAAATAATATCCAGGAAAACGATCGAGATAACCAGATTTGAATCGCTTGGGATTTTTCCATAGATTGGATAACGTTCCAGGAGGCAATGGTAATTTCACGGCAACATAGCCTTCGCTACCATCAGAAACCTTTTCTCCTTCTTCGTTTAAAATTTGTATATCATAGCCACAAACAGGAAAACCAGCTGATCCAGGTTTTACAGCTTGTAGTTCTACACCTGCCATATTTGCCAACATTGGCCAACCACTTTCAGTTTGCCACCAATGATCAATTACGGGAATCTTTAAGTGATGTTGCGTCCAGGTCAAAGTTGAAACATCACAACGCTCTCCTGCCAAAAACTGATACTTTAAACAAGACATATCAAACATTTTTAAAAGTTCACCATCGGGATCTTCTTTCTTTATAGCTCTAATAGCTGTTGGTGCTGTAAACATAACTTTTACTTTATACTCACTTATAACTCTCCAAAACGTTGAAGCATCAGGTGTTTTTATCGGTTTTCCTTCAAATAGAATTGTTGTATTACGATTTAATAATGGTGCGTAAACAATATAACTATGACCTACAACCCAACCAACATCACTGGCTGCCCAAAATACATCGCCTTGTTCAACATCATAAATATAATTCATAGAAAACTTTAAAGCTGTAGCATAACCACCAGTATCTCTAATAATTCCTTTTGGAGTTCCAGTAGTTCCTGACGTGTATAAAATATAAGATGGATGTGTTGATTCTAAAGAAACAGCCTCAACTGAAGGAGATTTTTCAACCAGAGTAGTATAATCAATATCATATGCTTTATGAGGTATCTCAACTCCTAATTGTCTGTCAAATACTATAACATGTTCTGGTTTGTGAGCAGACTGCAAAATAGCTTCATCAACAAAGGGCTTATAAGGTACAATGCGCTCTATTTCAATACCATTAGATGCCGTAATTATAGCTTTAGGATTACAATCTTCAATTCTAATAGCAAGTTCGTGAGGTGCAAATCCACCAAAAACCACAGAATGTATAATTCCTAATCTGGCACATGCCAGCATTGCATAAAGCGCTTGTGGAATCATTGGCAGATAAATGATGCATGTATCTCCTTTTTTAAGTCCGAGATTTTGTAATCCACCAGCTAGTTTTGATACTTCGTGGTACAGGTGATTAAATGTAATAACTTCTTTGATATTGGTAACTGGAGAATCGTATATGATAGCATTTTGATTTCCAAAACCATCTTTAATGTGTTTATCGATACACAAATAACTTAAGTTAAGTTCACCATCCTCAAACCACTGATAATAATCATACTTATCTTTTGAAATAATTGATTTTGGTGCCTTAAACCATTCCAGTTGTTTAGATTGATCTTTCCAGAACTCATCGGGCTGCTGGATACTTTTTTGATAAAATTTATGGTAGTTCATGGCTTTAACTTTTTAGAGTTTAGTAAGCCAAACCAGTTAGGATTTAGCACTTTTAATTTTATAAGTGCCCATAAAATAACTACAAAGCAAATGCCCATAACTATTGATAGTCCTGCATTTACATTGGTGTCATTTTCAAATTTAAATCTAAGATATAGCGTCGCAATGGCATAGATACTAATTATAATATCTGACGCTAAGGGATTGATATGAAATTTCATGTCTTAAAACTTTAATTAAACATTAGTTTGTTTGCACACAAAACCAAAATTTAATCGATTAGTTCAAGAATTTCTGAAACTATTTTTTTTACTGAAAACGGTTTAGTTAAATATTTGTCTGCTCCTAGTTTTAGACCTTTTTCAATATCTGAAGCTTTATTTTTAGCGGTTAAAAACACAACTTTAGTGTGTTCTAATCCTTTTGCTTTTTTTATGTGTGTTAAGGTTTGATATCCATCAACATTTGGCATCATAATATCGAGCAAAACAATATCTGGAACCTCTTGTTTTAATATTTCTAAAGCCTCACTTCCATCTCTGGCAATATACACTTCAAAATCTTGTTTTTTAAAGGTATATTCTAAGGACATCACTATGTTTGGCTCATCGTCAACTATTAAAATTTTTCTCTTCATAAAAATTTAATACAATTTACTTAAAAGGTAGCTTAAAAACAAGCTTTGCTCCATTTTTTAAACCTTTATCAGCCCAAATTTTGCCCTTATGTTTTTCTATAATCTGCTTTGTTATGGCCAAACCTAAACCGCTCCCATGAGGTTTAACTGTATTTTGATGTTTAGACTGATAAAATTTATCAAAAATATAGTCGTGATCCTCATCAGAAATCCCTTTACCATTATCAGCTACAGAGATTTCAACATATTCATTTCCGAGTTTATAATCCAAAACAATTTTTCCTGTTTTTGGTTTACAAAATTTAATAGCGTTCGATAATAAATTAGTTAGCACTTGAAGAATACGATCTTCATCATAACTTAATTTAAAACTATGCGGATTTTTATTTTCAATAATAATATCTTTTTTAGCTGCAATTTGTGAAACACTGGACAACACTTTCTTTATTGTTTTCTGAAGATCATAGCGCTGAATATCCAGATTTAATCGACCTGTTTCCAGTTTTTCGAAGTCTAAAATATTATTAATTAAACGCCCTAATCTGTCTGAATCCTGAAGAATGTTTTTTAGAAACTGAAGCTTCATGTCTTTGGGCATATCGTCATCATCATCCATCAGTAATTCTGTTGCTGCACGAATACCTGTAATGGGTGTTTTTAATTCATGAGCAACGGTGTCTAAAAATTCATCTTTTTGTCTATCCTTTAAAATTAATTCTGCATTCGCATCTTTCAATTTTGAAGACAATTGTGATAACTCAGTTGATTTTTCAAGAAGCATCTTATTATTAACAATATTCTCTTTTGATTCTTCTAAAATTCTCAGCACTTCAACCAAACTAATTTGCTCTTCTTTGACAACACCAGCTATTAATATTTTTGCAGAAGCACTACCAATACTACCTGTTAATAGTTTTTCAGAAAAATTAATAAGTCTTGCATCAGCCATTTGAGTATTTGGTGACATTTTATACTTTGTAAAAAAGATTTTTAAGGCTCGATTAGCTCTATTTTCACCTAAAAACCGAATTAAGACACTTTTAATGTCGGCGACATAGGCTTCTCCTTTCCAAACCAAAGCACTATCCTGAAGTGTTGAAAAGTTTTTGCTATCGACAAACATTTCTGCATAATTTCGTTCTCTGTAATGCCCTTTATATAGAAGCGAAAACACCAAATAACACATCACATTTACAGTCATACTCCAGAAAAACGCATGTGCAGGTGGACTCAGAAAATCTATTCCGAATAAGGCATATGGTTTTAAAACAGAAACACCTTGAAATCCATATTGTACAAAATTATCACTTCCAGTATAGGCTTGAATCACAAAAGGGAGCACGAGTGTATACACTGCGATTGCCAACCCGGAAATCATACCAATGATAGTCGCTTTTGATGAGCCACGATTCCAGAACAATCCAATAAAAAATGAAGGTGCTAATTGTGCTATGATTACAAATGAAATTAACCCAATGGAATACAAGGATAATTCTTTAGAAAAGGAAACGTAAAAAAAGTAAGCGACAATGATAATTGTGAAAATAGAAATACGTCTGATATTCTTTATGTATTTCGAATTGCGCTCAGGTTGGTTTTTAATGAATTTATCCAAAAACCCATAAGGAATAATAAGGTTGTTACTTACCATGGTAGATAAGGCTAAAGTAGAAACAACTACCATGGAGATTACTGCTGAAAAACCACCTAAAAACACTAGTGTTGCTAAAAATGAATTCCCATTTTGAAGTGGTAATAAAAGCGTATAATATTCAGCATATGAAGCATCACCAAAGGTCAGTTTTCCAGCCCAAGCTATAAAGATTACAAAAGCGTTGAATAACAATAAATATAAAGGGAACAACCAAATTGCTTTTTTCAAATGTTTTTCACGATTGTTTTCCAAAACGGCAACCTGAAATTGTCTTGGCAACAAGAAAATAGCCATAAAAGACAAAGCAATCATAAAAAACCAGTTAAACCCATCTTCAACTCCACTTAAAGTGGTTAACGATTTGAAATTACTGAGTTGGGATATTTGACTATAAATATCTGAAGTGCCATCAAACAGATAAAATGTAATGTAAGCACCAACAATCAGAAAAAACACTAGTTTTAATATGGATTCAAATGCAACAGACGCTATAATTCCTTTATGTTTTTCTGAGGCATCTGTATTTTGAGTTCCGAAGAAAGTCGCAAATACGGCTAATAATAAAGCGACATAAAAAGTAGAGTCATCCAGTATCGTGGTTGAAATATAACTGGTTTCATCTGCCATAATTTCAAAAGTTTCAGACACCGCTTTTAATTGCAATGAAATATAAGGAACAGTACCAAATAGGCAAATTAAGGTGACTAAAGCACCAAGAAATTTATGGTTTCCGTAGCGTAGAGAAATAAAATCCGCAATAGATGAAATTTTATGCTGTTTAGAAATTCTTATTATTTTTCTAAGCACTATAATCCATAAAGGCGCAGCTATTACAGGACCTAAATAAATGGGCAGAAAGTTAATACCTGAATTTGCAGCAATTCCAATACTTCCATAATACGTCCAAGCAGAACAATACACTGCTAACGATAATGTATAAACGTAAGGATTATTAACCCATTTGCTTTGCTTTTTCTTTTCGGCAACAAAAGCAATGTAGAATAACACTGCCAGATAAATGATAATGATAGAAACAAGCAAATAATTATTCATAGTGACGTTTTAATACGATGTATGAAATGATTATGGATACCAACCAAATTGAAAAGATTAAAAAATAAAATGTGGGTATGCCCAAAACAGCACCTTCCCTATTGAATATTAAAACGAAGGGGATATTGAACAGCAAGAATAAAGCTATTGACAGTACTACTAATTTTTGTTCATGACGCTTTTTCATTTGGAATGCCCTAAGTAATTCTGATGTTAAAATAACAGAAACTTTAAATATTTCAACTAATATAAGAAATCAGCATTACAATTAAGTAACGCTGATTTTCTAACTAACTAATATACCTGAAATTTCTCAAACTACAGAAATTGCAAGGCTAATTAATGACTTGAAGCTTCACCTGCTCCAGAAGGTATTCTTATGCTTTCCACCATATCCTGAACATTTTGAGGAGGTGCCGGAGTTAATCTGGAAACGATTACTGATACCACAACATTGACTAACATAGCAACGGTTCCAAAGCCTTCAGGAGATGTTCCAAACCACCACTCACTTACTGGTCTTGGATCCATAACGCCAATGAGACCTGTTTTGTATCTAATCATGTAGAATAGCATCAATACTATTCCAACAATCATACCTGCAATAGCACCTTGTTTGTTCATTCGTTTATCAAAAATTCCTAAAATAATTGCCGGAAAAAATGAAGCTGCAGCTAATCCAAAAGCAAGTGCGACGACGGCTGCGACAAACCCTGGAGGATAAATTCCGAAGAGTCCAGCGATAATAATAGCAACAACAATAGCTCCTCTAGCCCACATTAGTTCACC
Organism: Psychroserpens mesophilus; assembly: GCF_050617655.1. Classification (GTDB taxonomy): domain Bacteria; phylum Bacteroidota; class Bacteroidia; order Flavobacteriales; family Flavobacteriaceae; genus Psychroserpens; species Psychroserpens mesophilus_A. The sequence goes on from NZ_JBODQC010000002.1 coordinate 284,912, forward strand.
TTTATCAGATATGTTAGGTTTTAATTGCTTTTTAATTAAATCATGTGAAATTGATGTAGAAATAACCAGTAGCAATCCTGCAGCCGTTGATAATGCTGCTGCAATACCACCAGCAGCAACTAAAGCAATCACCCAATTTGGAAGATTAGCAATTTCAGGATTCGCTAACACCATAATATCACGATCTACATACAATTCATTTTTAGTGCTAGCATTAGCATTTGAAATCATTCGTTCGCCACTGGCTCCTCTTGCATCTGTATACACTGGTTTTTTACCATCTAAGGCAGAACCAGCTACATATTGGATTTTACCATCGCCATTTTTATCTGACCAAGCAATTAATCCAGTATCCTCCCAGTTTTTAAACCATTCTGGAATTTCTTTATATTCTGTTTGACTTACCGTTTCAATTAGATTAGTTCTTGCAAAAACAGCAATTGCAGGAGCAGTGGTATATAAAATAGCGATTAGTAATAATGCATAACCCGCAGATTTACGTGCATCTTTTACTTTTGGAACTGTAAAGAATCTAACAATTACATGTGGTAATCCAGCAGTACCAACCATTAATGCTAAAGTAATGGCAAAAACATCCCAAGTTGATTTGCTACCATCTGTATATTCATTGAAGCCTAATTGTGTATGTAAGGCATCTAATTTATCAAGTAGAAATGTACCATCTTCAACAGTTCCTCCCATTCCTATTTGTGGAATAATATTTCCAGTCATTTGAATGGAAATGAAAAACGCTGGTACCATAAAGGCGAAAATTAACACACAGTATTGCGCCACTTGCGTGTATGTAATTCCTTTCATTCCACCCAAAAAAGCGAAGATTAAAACCACTGTCATACCAATAATGACTCCAATATTGATATCTACCTGTAAGAATTGAGAAAATACAATTCCTACACCTCGCATTTGTCCTGCGACATAAGTAAACGATACAATTAAAGCACAAATAACGGCTACTGTTCTTGCTGTATTTGAATAATAGCGATCTCCAATAAAATCTGGCACAGTAAACTTTCCAAATTTCCTGAGATAAGGTGCCAAAAGCAATGCCAGAAGCACGTATCCACCAGTCCATCCCATTAAAAACACGGAGCCATCATAACCCATGAATGAAATCAAACCAGCCATACTTATAAATGATGCAGCACTCATCCAATCTGCTGCAGTTGCCATTCCGTTAGCTAAAGGAGAAACACCTCCTCCAGCAACGTAAAATTCTTTAGTTGAACCTGCTCTGGCCCAAATTGCTATTCCGAAATATAGGGCAAAAGTAATCCCTACTAATATCCAAGTCCACGTTTGTACACTCATAATGTTTTGTTTTTTTTAATTAGTTAAGAGTTACTCGTCGAAACCGTATTTTTTATCCAGTTTATTCATTAATCTCACATAGACAAATATGAGAATTACGAATACGTATATTGATCCTTGTTGTGCAAACCAAAAGCCCAGTTTGAAACCACCCAGTCTAAACTCATTGAGTTCTTCTTTAAATAAAATTCCGCAGCCATAAGACGCTATGAACCATATTGATAATAGTATGGATAGATATTTTATATTTTCTTTCCAATACGCTGTTGCATGTTTTTGTTTTTCACTCATAATAGTCATTTTTATAGGTAAATCATTGCCTGTAGCGTAACTGTACCAGTAGCATCATTATCGCCATATTTTGTATTGAAATACTCTAAAGTTAATTTTGAATTGTGTCCACTGAAATAAGCATTAGCTCCAATTCCGAAAGAAGTTGCCTGATTATCAATAGCATCAATTTGTCTGTTATCAAATTGTACATATGGCTGAAATTTTGTTTTACTTTCCGAAGCAAAAACATAACCTAGATGTGCATGTATTAATGAACCTGTTTCATAGGTTGACCCTAAAGTAAAGTCTTCTCCATAGTTATTAAACTGACTGAGTAAGTACGCTGTTATTGCTGCTCCTCCTTCACCTAACGGAGCGTCATAAAAGGCATCAATTGCAAAAATAGAAACATCCTCACCAGATAATTCACCATTACCATCTGCTACTACTGAACCATTTGGATGCAGAAAAAATCCAGCTCCAATATTGAAGACTTTTTTACCTCCCAAATAAGTTCCAACTTTATAAGGTAAAAAATTAGATTCCTCATCTAAGAAATGGTAATCTAAATAACCAGCATAGGTTTTTCCTGCATCTTTAGAACCCAGCAAACGTCTTCCAGAATAGATAGCTGCACCATCATTTACTGGTACTGCACTAGTTTGTAAATTATTAGTGACAGCGTCATTTACAGCAATTCTATACTGTAGTTTTTTGAACTTACCTTTTACATACACTCCTATATGACGTGCAAATTGATCGGATAAGCCTATAGTTGCCCATGCCTGACGTTGATTATCCAGTGTCATCATATTTAAAGTACTTTGGTTATTGAGTCTCGAAATTCCATTCCAGTAATGTAAGCCACCACCTATAGCGTGGTTATCACTTAAACTGTATTGAGCCCAGACATCATGAAAAAACAACTGTGAGTTATCACCTGTTCCTACAGGAGACATATTATCAGCATTAAGACTGTTTAAACCAAAATGTGTCAGAATTAAAAAGTCTTTATTGATTTGAGCGTACATAAGTACACGAGCTCTTCGTATACTAAAATTAAGTTCACTTTGCTCATTTCCATTAGCATCTGATGGACGGTCTGAATTGTGTTGTGCCCAAAATTGAGCCCAGGAAATGATTCTGAAGTATTTAGAACCATCCTCATTTAATTTTACTTTCAGTCCACCAGTATAATCTGGAGAACCTTGAGCAATAATACATTGAAAGATCATAAAAAAGAGACCGATCAACAAAAGGGATTGTTTCTTCATTGTTTACATGTGTTAGTTAGTAATGTATTGGTTTTGTGTGCACTACTAAGCTCTTAAAAACAATGTTCTCACAAAAAATAACTATATTTTTATGTTAAATAGGTATACTAATCTTTAAAACGCTCCCATTTTATAAGCATAAATTTATCTCCTAATTCGGTAACAACAACACCTGCACCTTTGATGTTTTCAGAATTACTAAAGTAATTTCCAAGTTCTGAAGCATTGAGAATCTTATAGGTTGGATGGTAATTTGTGTTATACGGTCGTTTTATATTATACTTCTTGACCCAATTCATAATACTCACATGTGAAATACCCAAAATACGTTCAATCTCACGATAGGTTAACCCTTCTAAATACAACTGTAAAGACTTATTGACATAATAATCGTCAATTTTCTTTCCTATTTTGTTTACAGTGAAAAAGTAGTTACACTTTTTACATTTGTAACGCTGTCTGTCATTAACAATTCCACTTTTGATGTAATGATCTGAACCACAGTTTGGACATAAATCTACAGTCATATATATTAATTTAGCATAAATATATCAATTTAGCACATTAAATACAAATATGCTTAATATGTTCTATAAAACATTATAAATTGAACTCAACAACCTTATTTTGATGACAACCTTTTCAGATATTCATTTGTTTCCTTTACAACTTTTGGAGCCAGTAGTATCGTAGCGAGCATGGTAGGTATTGCCATAAAAGCAAAGATGCCATCTATAAAATTAATCATTGTACTAAAAGACGTTGTAGCAGCCAAAATAATACTCAATATATAGAGGTAGTTATAGTAGTGTTTTTTGTTTGCTCCTATTAAAAAAGACATGCATTTTGTCCCGTAATAAGCATAAGAAAACAAAGAAGATATGCTGAAGACAAATACACAAATCATTAATAGATATTGTCCGTAACCAGGTATTGCATCTTGAAACGCTGCTGCTGTTAAACTCACTCCATTATCTGAAGTTGTTTCCCAAACGCCTGTGACTAAAATAGCTAAAGCGGTTAGTGTGCAAACAATTAATGTGTCAATTACTGGACCCAACATAGCTACTAAGCCTTCACGAACGGGTTCGTCTGTTTTAGCTGCTCCATGTGCCATTGGAGCTGTCCCAATTCCAGCTTCATTAGAAAAAGCGCCTCGTTTAATTCCTAATAAAATCAGGGCACCTAAAACACCTCCAAAGACAGCATCATCATTGATGTAATTGGCTTCAAAAGCATCAGTGAAAATCATTAGAAAATACTTTGGAACTTCTGAATAATTTATAGTTAAGATTATTAGTACTAAAACAAAATAGAGTATTACCATAGATGGCACCATTCTGGAAGCGATGTTACTGATGCGCTTTAAACCTCCTAAAATAACGATAGAAGTTATAATTACTAAGATTGCAGCAATTGTTAAATTTGAAATCAAACTGACTTCAACACCATTTGGAACTAATATGATATCATTTATAGCTTGTTTTAACTGATTGACGTTAACAACTGGCAATGCACCTAACATTCCGAATGCTGAGAATAGTATTGCTAAAAATTTCCAGTTTCTACCTAAACCTTCCTGTATAAAATACATCGGACCACCTTGCAAATCACCATTACTATCCTTTCCTCTGTACATAATGGCTAACGTGGATGTAAAAAATTTAGTGCTCATTCCTACAATAGCACTGATCCACATCCAAAACATAGCTCCTGGTCCTCCAACAGAAATAGCTAAAGCAACTCCAGCAATATTTCCCATACCAATGGTAGATGATAAAGCTGTTGTTAACGCTTTAAAGTGGCTGATTTCTCCTGGATCATCTGGATCATCGTACGTTCCTCTTAATACTTGAATAGCGTGACCAAAAAAACGAAATGGTAAAAACCTAGACAAAATTAAAAGATATAATCCACCTCCAATTAGCAAAGCGAGTAACGGAATTCCCCAAGCAAAAGACGAGAATTTTTCAGATAATAGATTGAGTTGTTCCATAAATAGACCAAAATACACCTCTAAGATATTATTTTAGTTTTAGCAATCCTTGAAAATTAAAGTATCTTTAAATTTTAAAACCAACTTATTTGAATAGCAACCGACTTTTCTTTATCGATGCTGTACGTGCATTCGCTATTTTGATGATGCTTCAAGGTCATTTTATTGACACACTTTTGAATCCTATATACAGAGACGAATCAAATTTAGCATACCAAATTTGGTCCTATTTTAGAGGAATTACTGCTCCTACGTTTTTTACCATTTCAGGCTTGGTATTTTTATATTTGCTTTTAAGAGCGAAAGATAAAGGGAATGACGATTCCAGAATAAAAAAAGGGTTGTACAGAAGCTTTTTGCTGATTGTAGTTGGCTATGCGTTGCGGATTGATATTTTTGGGTGGTTACATGGTGAATTTAGCAATTATGTTTTTGTAGTAGATGTTTTACAGTGCATAGGTTTATCTCTTATAATGCTAATTGGTTGTTACGTTTTACTTCGAAAACAGCTTCGGTTGCTATCACTTTTACTACTGGTTTTAGGATGCTTTTGCTTTTTAACTGAACCCTTGTATCGCAACTTAGATTTAAGCCATACCCCAAAACTATTTGCCAATTATATGACAAAACGCAATGGTTCAATTTTTACTATTTTACCATGGTTTGGATTTACAGCTTTTGGCGGTTTTTTGGCTACTGTATTCTTTTCTCATGTACATAAAAACAGATTTCGATTAATTACAGTGATTTCATTTTTTGTCTTCGGAAGCCTTCTCATTGAATATTCATCCTGGTTTTTAATGAAACTTTATTACTGGACAGATATTGAGGTATTAAAATCGTCTGCTTATTACAATTATCTGTTTACACGATTCGGCAACGTGCTGCTATTATTTGGAGTTTTTTATGCTGCTGAACCATTTCTGAAAGGTTCTCTTATTGGTAAAATCGGACAAAAAACCTTATCGATTTATGTGATTCATTTTATAATCATCTTCGGAAGTTTTACTGGTATTGGGTTAAAGCGCTTTTATTATCAATCACTGTATCCTACAGAAGCCATATTAGGTGCTGTGTTGTTTATACTTGTTGTGTGTTTTATATCATTTCACTATGTTAAAACCAATGCCTTTATTTATAAAAATATAAGACGATTAATAAAAACCGTAAAAGCATAAAACCTATGAATCTTGAACAAAACAAAAAAAATGCTATTGCATTTTACAAAACTGCTTATCTAGGTCAACCAAACAAGGCTGTTGATAAATATGTTGGTCGTGAGTATATTCAACACAACCCTGAAGTTGAAGATGGTTTAAGCGGGTTTATAAATTATTTTGAACGTATGCACAAAGCATATCCAGAAAAATCTATCGAGTTCGTCCGTTGTATAGCTGAAGGAGATTTAGTCGCTTTGCACACACATCAAATATGGCCAGATAATGATGAGTATGTTACGATGGACTTTTTCAGGTTTGATAGTAACGGAAAGATTTGTGAGCACTGGGATGCGATTCAGCAAATTCCAAACACCTCTTCAAACCCTAATACGATGTATTGATTTTCATAATTTATAATTATAAAAGTATTTTCATTAGAACAGCTGATTGGATATCAATTTGGCAGCATAAAAATTAAACATTTAGTATCTTATGTTTATTCAGTTTCAAATATTCTTTTCCACTTCGCTATTTTTATTCCAAAACCTATTCCGCCTGCAATCATAATTATTCCTGTTGCGATTCCAACCATTCCAAAAAAGGGAGTATTCGGTATTCTTACTAATATTTCTGCTGCAAATGCTGCATAGAGTCCAATGACAGACCAATACATAAATGAAAAGTGAAGGTATTTCCAATTATTTTTTGGCTTTTTTGTCCAAATAGGAATCATTCCAAGTAGTATAGATATTAAACTCACCATAGTAGTGTAGTGAAATATTCCCCAACCATTAAATAATCGGTAAATCATAAAGGCTGTTGAAATTAAAATCCCCATACTAACAAGGTATAAATACCCTATTTGCACGTGTTTTTTGGTTCCTTTTTTTGCAATTAAAACAAAAGTTCCAAACAATAAGGCAAAGCAAGATGAAATCAAATGAATCAATCCAATTTCATTTCCTACTAAGTTTTCCATTGAGGTTAATTTTTAATATAAATATTGTACTTATAATATAACTCGTTGCTTAGAATTTAACAAAAATTAATCTACTGAACCTCAATTAAATAAAAAAAATATTTTTTTTTAATATTTAATTATTTTTTTACAATAATTTATTATTACTCGGAATTATTTTCGCAGGAATAAAATTAATAGATTATCTACATTGGACTTTTCAATTAATCAGAAAGTGGACTTTGCCAGATGAACCTTTTTTCTCTAAGGTAAATTTGACAAATAGTGATGTGCAAATATCGGTCAGAACGTATTTGATTTTTGCCATTGCTTATATTATTGTATTTGGATTCATTTTTTTAGGTCTCTACCAACTGAATAAAACGACAAAATTGTTTGCAGAACAAAAGATTTTCCAGAAAGAAGTTGGTTCAGCTTTTAAAAAGGCAGGAAAAGCATTTCTTGCTTTTGCATTTGGAACACTGATTATTGATATTGCTTTTTTAGCATGGACACAAACCTCTAGCAGAATAATTGATTTGTTTTCAACTGAATTAATAGTGTTTCTTATTTTGGGGTATTTGATGTTCTTTTTAGCCGACATCTTTGAAGAAGGGATAACTCTACAAAAGGAAAACGAATTAACAATTTAATTATGGCTATAGTAGTTAATTTAGATGTCATGCTTGCCAAAAGAAAAATGCAATCGAAAGAATTGGTCGAAATTCTGGGTATTACACCCGCAAATCTTTCCATATTAAAAACTGGTAAAGCTAAAGCAATCCGATTTAAGACACTTGAAGCAATTGTGAAGCTTTGGAGTGTCAACCTGGAGATATTTTAGAATATAGAAAAGAATAAAAAAGCCACACACATCAATGTGCGTAACTAATCTTTAGGTTTAGCCTACTCGGAAAGCTCTAGCGGATTTTATAAGAGTATACAAATTAAACAATTGATTACTAATGTTGTTTCAACTATTTTTATTCACCTCTTTGCCAACTGGTTGTATTTGTTATACCATTTTCAGTTTGCGAATAACTCAAACTTGTTGCAGTCAATTCATATAAGAAATTATTCGATTCTGCATTTGAGATAAAAGATAATGAATTGTTATCAACAGAATATTCTACAGTGTAATTATCCTCTAAGCAATCATTATTATTGTCATAATGTTCTTTAAAACTTGCCATTGAATTTTCCATAAAAGTCAATCTCGTCATAAGTCCACAATCTGTTAATTGTGCATTTCCTGCATCAGAAGAACTGACTCCAATTAATCTCCATGTACCAATTATTGAAACTTCAGTGCTACTGTTGTTATTGTCATCATTTGAAGAACAAGAAAAAATTAGTAATCCCATCACAATCCCTAATGGTAGTTTAAATTTTTTCATTTACTAAATCTTGTTTTAAGTTGTTATTTTAATTGATAATTACGTTGGCTGGCACTAAGTTAGTAAATAGAAAACGAACCAGAGGAAAATTCTATCCGATTTTCGAAGTAAACTAAGGCTATAGCAATGAGTCAGAAATGTTGCTATGTGTTAATTTTAATCGGTATTTTCTAAAAAATAAGAGTTGTTTTAGTTAAATGCTCAATGGAAAAAGAAGCGCTAACAATAACGGAATTAGTAGGAAGCGAATAAAGAAAAAGATTACGAGTCCTATCAATACAAATAGTATTCTTTTCAATAGTGCGACCTCTCTAAAAAAGGTCGTTAATGCATATATATAATATATCATGATTGCTATAACCACAAAGAGAACTGGTGCATAAGCATTTATCAGCAGTTTTGGAAGTCCGACAAAAAAAGTCGTTATAAAAATGGAGTTCGCAATGAGATAAAAACTAAGGGTCAGTAATTCGGAATAATTATATCTTAACTTTCTAAATAATCCATAAAATCCAATTGGAAAAACCAACGCTTCTATTAAATTCCCCAATAATGTCCAATCTGTTATTAATCTTAAATCCCATAATAACATGCTTGTATTTAATTGATTTGAAAGAAATGAAAACCCTTGAAAATGTTCAGCATTAATGGCTTCATTAGCATTAGACCAATACTTAAAAAATTCGTGTATAGCTAAAGCAATGACAAGATATCTCGTTGGATTTGTAAATTTTTTGCGTGACCCTTGAATGAAGGATTTAAGGACTTCGCTAGGTCTAATGAGAAGTTTCCAAAATGTAAAAAAAAAGCCCTTATGGATGTTAAAGGTATTATCAAAAAAGTCATTGAAAATATTGGTAAACTTTAATCGATTATTTGCTGTGGCAACCTGTCCACAATTAAAACAGTAGTTTCCTTTAAATTCAGTTTCACAATTTTTACAATATCTTTTTTTCATTGTGTTGCTCAAAATGACATACAACTCTTCTTATCCTAAATAAGCCAAAACATTTGTCTCTATCCTATTTTGAATATCAGACACATCTGCTTTTACGAAGGGTTCTCCCATGATGTTTTCGTAGAGTTCAATGTAGCGTTGGCTAACCGTCTCTATATAATCATCACTCATTTCAGGAACCGTTTGCCCTTCAAGTCCTTGAAAGTTATTAGCGATTAACCACTGACGTACAAACTCTTTAGACAGTTGTTTTTGTGGCTGGTTTTTATCTTGACGTTCCTGATAAGCCTCAGTATAAAAATAACGCGAAGAATCAGGTGTATGAATTTCATCAATCAGTACAATTTTTCCGTCTTTAGTTTTTCCAAATTCATATTTGGTATCTACTAAAATCAACCCTCTAGACGCAGCAATTTCTGTTCCTCGTTGAAAAAGTTTACGAGTATAATCTTCTAAAACGATATAATCGTCTTCTGAAACAATACCACGTTTTAAAATATCTTCTCTTGAAATGTCTTCATCATGATCTCCCATGTCTGCTTTTGTAGCTGGTGTAATAATAGGTTGAGGAAATGGATCGTTTTCTTTCATGCCTTCTGGCATTTTAACACCACATAACATACGTTTTCCTGCTTTATACTCACGAGCTGCATGACCAGACAGGTAACCACGAATGACCATTTCTACTTTGAATGGTTCGCATAAATGTCCGACAGCTACATTAGGATCAGGCGTTGCAGTCAACCAATTAGGCACTACATCTTCTGTAGCTTTCATCATACTTGTTGCAATCTGATTTAAAATTTGACCTTTATACGGAATACCTTTTGGCATTACCACATCAAAAGCAGATAATCGATCTGTAGCAATCATGACCAGTTCTTCATCGTTAATGTTATAGACTTCTCTTACCTTGCCTTTGTAAACACTTTTTTGCTTTGGAAACTTAAAATTTGATGCTATAATAGTGTTACTCATTGTTGTTTTGTCGTTTACGTGTTAAGTTGTTAAAAATACAATAGTCTGCGATTTAGCCCTAGCCCAGATTAAGGCATTTGTTGGAGCTCCTCGCAGAGAGCGACTGCCGAAAGCTGGAATAAGCTCCTGAAAAAATTAATCTCTGTTTTCAATACTCTTATAGGCTTCTATTACTTTCTTGACTAATTTGTGACGAATGACATCTTTATCATCTAGATAAATCATACCAATACCTTCAACATTTTTAAGGACAAGTAAAGCTTCTTTTAAACCAGAAATGGTTCGTCTCGGTAAATCGACCTGACCTGGATCACCTGTTAGTAAAAACTTAGCACTTTTTCCCATTCGTGTCAGGAACATTTTCATTTGAGCATGGGTTGTATTTTGACCTTCATCTAAAATTACAAATGCATTGTCTAATGTTCGTCCACGCATAAATGCTAATGGTGCAATTTGAATGGTTCCGTTTTCAATAAAATTTGCCAGTTTTTCAGCAGGAATCATATCACGAAGAGCATCGTAAAGTGGCTGCATGTATGGATCTAGTTTTTCTTTTAAATCACCAGGAAGAAACCCTAAGTTTTCTCCAGCTTCAACAGCAGGTCGTGTTAAAATAATTCGTTTGACTTCTTTATTCTTCAAAGCTCTTACAGCCAATGCGACACCTGTATAGGTTTTACCTGTTCCTGCTGGACCAATAGCAAACACCATATCATTTTTACGCATGCTCTCTACCAACTTACGTTGATTTACAGTTTGTGCTTTAATTATTTTACCATTAACACCATGTACAATTGTTTCACCACTTTGAGTAGATGTTGTATAGTCATCACTACTCTGGCTAGTTAATACACGCTCAATGACATTCTCGTCAAGTTTGTTGTATTTTCCAAAATGTTCCATCAACATATTCATACGACGGTCAAATTCTTCCAATAAATCTTCATCACCATAGGCTTTTATACTGTTGCCTCTGGCTACAATTTTAAGTTTCGGAAAGTATTCTTTAAGGATTTTAATATTGGCATTCTGAGCTCCAAAAAATTCTTTAGGAGTTATTTCTTCTAGTTCTAAAATAAGTTCGTTCAAAAGCTATTCGATTTATAAATTAATCTGTTTTGTTTTATTAGTTTTGTGATGAGAGAAAATGAAGCTCATTTAATAACATCTCTACCAAAAATAATTAAACTATTTAATTCATTAGGTTTTCCTAAGATTAAAAAATCAATTAGTTTTTAACAGTTTTGTGTCAGATTAGTAATGCGCTTATATCTATTAACTATTTTTTGCAATTCATCTATGGCAATCATCACTTTAACAACCGATTTTGGCGAAAAAGACCACTTTGCTGGTGCCATCAAAGGCGCTATCTACAGTGAATTGACAGATGTGAAAATTGTTGATATCTCACATTCTGTCGCTCCTTTTAATGTTTCTGAAGCGGCTTATATCATTCAGAATGCTTATAGCAGCTTTCCTAAAGGAACCATTCATGTTATTGGAATTGATTCTGAACTTAATCCTGAGAATAAACATATCGCTATTCAACTCGACGATCATTATTTTATTTGTGCCAACAATGGTATAATGAGTATGATTTGTAGAGACATTGCACCACAGAAGATTGTAGAAATAAACATTCACGATCGTGTAGCAACGAGCTTTCCTGTTTTAGATGTTTTTGTAAATGTGGCTTGTCACATTGCTCGTGGTGGAACTTTAGAAGTCATTGGTAAAGTGATTGACACCATTAAACCTATAAAAAATTTAGTTCCGTTTGTAAACGACGAAAGAAATCAAATTATTGGTAGTGTGATTTACATAGATAATTATGGGAATGTTATTACAAATATAAAACGTCCGTTTTTTGAATCGGTTCAAAAGACTCGTAATTATGAAATTTCAGCACGTAGTTATAAATTTAAGCAAATCTATGACAAGTATAGTGATGCCATCAATTTTGATATTCCTGAAGAAAAACGCTATGACGCAGGTAAAGGGTTAGTTGTTTTTAATTCTTCTGGCTATTTAGAAATTGCAGTTTATAAAAGTGACAACAATACTGTTGGTAGTGCCTCTAGTTTAATGGGTTTAAAAATGAGAGATACAGTTACCGTAAACTTTATTACTACTCCTGTAATCCCAAAAGGAAAAGAACTATTAGAACGTTAAAATTATGTTTGTAAGAATTGTTAAAATGGGTTTTGATCCCTTAAAAATTGATGAATTCCTTGCCGATTTTGAAACTGTAAAACATAAGATAAGAGCTTTTGAAGGTTGTGAGTTTTTAGAACTTTATCGTGATAAACACAATACAAACCTCTTTTTCACGTATAGTTACTGGAACTCTGAAGCTGATTTAGAAAATTACAGACACTCCGATTTGTTTAAAAGTGTGTGGTCAAAAACAAAACCATTATTTAATACCAAGCCTGAAGCTTGGAGTGTGAATAAAATAGTAAGCTTAAACTAATGAGTTAATGACTGAAAGCGAACTTAAACATGCATGGAAAAAATTAATAATACCATTCGTAATTTGGATTGTAATATTAATTATTTCTGTACTTTATAACAGACTCGGAAGCAAAAAGCCTGTTCCGCAAACCGTTAGTCTTATTGCTTCAGTATACAGCTTAACACTAACTTTCTTTTATAGTGTTAAAATCATTACATTCAGAAAAAAATTAAAACAGTTAAACAACAACTAAATGTTTGCCATACTCAAAAAAGAAATCAACACCTTCTTCGCTTCTCCTATTGGTTATTTGGTCATTGCTGTATTTTTATTACTCAATGGTTTATTCCTTTGGTTGTTTAAGGGTCAGTTTAATATTCTAGATAATGGTTTTGCAGATTTATCCAGCTTCTTTCTATTAACACCATGGATTCTTATTTTTTTGGTACCAGCTGTGACCATGAGAAGCTTTGCAGATGAAAAAAAGCAAGGCACACTAGAGTTGCTTCTCACAAAACCTATTAGTCATTTACACATCGTTCTCGGAAAATATTTAGGTGCATTTGCTTTAATTCTTATCGCTTTAATTCCGACATTATTATACGCATATACCATTTCTAAATTAGGAAATCCCGAAGGAAATCTTGACTTAGGAAGTATTATGGGTTCCTATTTTGGGCTGTTATTTTTAGTGGCTGCTTACACTGCCATTGGTGTCTTTTCGTCCAGCCTTTCAGACAATCAAATTGTAGCATTTATTATCGCTGTTTTTATTTGCTTCTTTTTTTATTTCGGATTTGAAGGTTTATCGAACTACAATCTGTTTGAAGATCTTTTTTATATTGAAAAATTAGGTATGGAATCCCATTTCAAAAGTATGAGTCGTGGTGTTTTAGATACCAGAGATATAATTTATTTTTTAAGTGTAACGGTGTTATTTGTTATTTTAACAACCCTAAACATTAAACGTACTAATCAATGATTGTTACTACTGCGTTAGTTGTTATAATGAGCATTGTATTTGTGCTCGTTTTCCTGTTTGTGAATACCATAGATAAACGCAAATGGTTAACCTTTATAGTGAGTTTAGTTCTGACACCTTTTATATATTTTTATATGGTTTATCCTATGATAAATATTTTTAGCAATTACCATCATCAAAAGTATTTTTCTTCAGAATTATGGAAAGAAGAACCAGCATTACGCTACGAGATTTCTGATAACATGCTGGCTTCTGAAACTTTAACAGGAAAATCGAAAAGTGAAATTATATTACTTTTAGGAACTCATGAATGGCTATCTTGGGATGATCTCAAAAAAAATCATGATACCAATAGATGGAATTATAGTTTAGGGATTGAGCCAGGTGCATTTAATCAAGAAAAAGAGTGTATTGAACTCGTATTTAAAAACAATAAAGTTACCACTGTAAACACTTATAAAGACCTTATAGAATTTGATGATAACGACTAAAAAATATATCATAACCATAGGCATTACATTAGTAGCAATCCTTGTCATTAATTTGATTTCTAACCAAGTCTACAAACGTTTTGATTTAACAAAAGATAAACGCTACACGCTTTCTGATGCTGCCAAAGAAACTATTGCAACTGTTGATGCTCCTATAATTGTTGATGTCTTTTTAGAAGGAGATTTTCCTTCAGAATTTAGACGGTTACGCAATGAAACACAACAGATTTTAGAAGAGTTTGCCGTTTCAAATGAGAATCTCAAATTTAGTTTTATCAATCCGTTAGAAGATGAAGCTACACGAAAACAACGCATTCAACAGCTTGCACAACGTGGCATGCAACCCTTTCAAATTACGGTTCAGGAAAATGGTAAAACCTCGCAAGAGGTTGTAATTCCATGGGCTCTGGCAAGTTATAATGAACAAACCGTTATTGTGCCTTTAATAAAAAATAAAATAGGTGCTTCAGATCAGGAACTCGTTAATGGTTCTATTCAGAATTTAGAATATGTATTTGCAGAAGCTTTCAAAAAGTTAGTCCATCCAAAAGGAAAAAAAATAGCTGTTTTGAGAGGAAATAATCAATTAAAAGATGCCTATGTTGCTGATTTTCTTCAAAGACTGGGAGCGCATTACTTTTTAGCACCTTTTACCTTAGATAGCGTAGCCAGCAATCCGCAAAAAACCTTGAAGGATCTCAATACCTATGATTTAATTATTTCAGCTAAACCTATGGAGCCTTTTTCTGAAGAAGAAAAATATGTGCTCGATCAATATACGATGCAAGGTGGAAAAAGCCTTTGGTTAACTGAAGCGATTGTGATGGATCAAGATAGTTTGTATGGTAATTCTGGAAGAGCTGTTGCCATAATGAAAGATCTTAATCTTAATGATTTTTTCTTTAAATATGGTGTGCGTATAAATCCTGTTATGGTTAATGACCTCTACTCTGCTCCAATCACTCTGGCTATAGGAGAAGGTAGCAATGCGCAATTTCAACCAGTACAATGGCCATATTCGCCTTTGGCTGCTAACAATCCGAATCATCCAATTACAACTAATATTAATCCTGTACGATTTGATTTTGCCAGCCAGATTGACACCTTAAAAAACTCAGTTGATAAAACTATTTTACTGAGAAGCTCTCAATTAACAAAGCTTGTGGGTGTGCCTAGTGAGGTAGATTTAGAAATCGTTACCCAAGAACCTGATCCAAAAACCTATACAACTCCTTATCAGACATTAGCTGTTTTATTAGAAGGTGAATTTACGTCGGTTTATAAAAATAGAGTTAAACCCTTTGAGCTCAATGACGATAAAACGACCAGTAGTGCTACCAAAATGATTGTGATAGCTGATGGTGATGTGATTAAAAATGATGTCATAAAAAATAAACCTCAGGAGTTAGGGTTTGACCGTATGACAGGTCGTCGATTTGGGAATTCTGAATTTCTTGAAAATGCGGTTAATTATTTATTGAATGATGACGGACTTATTAATATCAGAACTAAAGATGTAGCGCTTCAGTTTTTAGATCCACAAAAAATAGAGAAAGAAAAAGGCAAATGGCAAATGGTTAATATTGCTTTACCTCTTGTAATTTTAGTGCTATTCGGATTCGTATTTAGTTATTTTAGGAAACAGAAATACACATAAAAAAAAGACCACGATAACTGTGGTCTTTTTTTTATATTTAAAATATCAATTACTACTTTATAATAAGTTTCTTCACTCCTTTTTGATTACCATTATTAATTTCTACCAGATAAATCCCTGCAGATAAGCTAGTCGTATCAACTATTTTTCGATCTTGAATATGGAATGCTTTTGAAATTAACGCTCTTCCATTAATATCATAAATACTAAGATTTACAGTACTGTTTTGGTTTTGTAATGAAAATTCGAAATAATCTTTTGCAGGATTGGGAAACACTTCAAAACCTTCTAAAATATTATCAGCAATACTTAATGGTCCAGCTGTTTCACAAATTTCCAAAGCAAAAGTATTTAAAGCACCTCCATCTTGATTGTAACCATCAACAACTCTCAAAGTCCAGTTTCCGGCAGAATTTTCAGAAATAAAAGGTGACAATAAGTTTTGACCTCTAATCACACCTGTAACGCTAGGAGTTCCTCCCGAACATTCGAAAGCAATTCCACTATCATCAAAGGTGACATTAGCATTTTGATCATCTCCACAAGCTCCATCCATTAAAACAACTTCAGTACCAGATGGGCTGATTAAACTAATTGTTAAATCTGCCAACCAAGTATGATTTAGACCCATTGTTACATTAATATCACCAATTAAAATATTTTCACTGGCAGGTATCGTAATGACCGATTCAACTTCGTTTGGAACAAAGGTTATGGCCAATGGTGTATCTTGAGCTGTAAACAGATTAGAACAATTAACACTCTCTGTTGTAAACGATGCGTCAGAAAAGCTTCCTTCAACACATTCAGATATAGCTTTAACTCTCCAGTAGTAAAGTGAGTTACTATCCAGACCAGGAACAGCTATATTTGTTTCTGTTGTAGTTGTTTCAAAAATAATTGATGAAAAATCTGAAGTAGAAGCCACTTCGACTTCATATTCTAAAGCATTAGCATCACCATTCCAGGTTAATGTAGGATAAATAAACACCTCTGTTTCACCATTATTTGGATACCCTAAAACCGGATTGCTCAACACGTCAGCATTTTTAACTTCCAGTTCCAGTTCAACTTCTTTAGTTAACGAAGAACCTGAAGCAATAACTGTAATAGGATAAACTCCAGCACTTACTGAATTTAAATTAGAAATTTCGAGAATAAAATCTTCATCAGATGTAATTTCTGATGGTGTGAAAGTAGCCACAGCTCCTGATGGTAAACCTGCTACAGATAAAGTTGTAGGTCCGTTATAGGTCGTACTTGAAGCATAATTAAATTCATATTGGGCAATTTGATTAGCACAAATTTCTTTTCTCATGTTATCAGGAGTGTATGCAAAATCAGATTCAGAAATGCCAGTCGCAATAAGAGAAAAATCCTGAAAATTATTAAGTAAATTTCCTTTATGAGTTACTCTTATGATATAATCTCCAGAAGGAACATCAATTTCTACTTTTTCAACATTATCAACATCATTGACACCTCTCGCTGCAGGTAAGGTACTTATAAGTGTGAAAAGTTTCCATGGATAAAATAAGTTTCCATTTTGATCTTCTAACACCAAATCCAAGTCATTAACTAACCTTGGAGTTGTATCATCTTCAATAGTTGACACATTTCCTGGAGGATCTGTCCAAGCAATAGTAACAACAAGTGGATCTACACCATTTGAAGTAACGGTTTTAGTATACGTACCAAAATTTGTCAAGGAGTTTTCATCAACAAGTGATTCAAATCCTTCATCCAATAATGCTTGTGCTGCTGCCTCAGTATTTAACAAACCCCAACCAAATCGTGAATCTGGTCCAGGATACGTACCAGCTTCTAAAGCTGTTTGAATCATCAAGGCCTTTAATGTTGCAGATTTCATGAAGTTACCATGTATATCACTATGTAATTCTTGCAACAATGCTAGAGCTCCTGTAACGCTTGGAGCTGCCATTGAGGTACCACTATAAAAAGTATATTCATCATTTCCCGAAGCCACAGAAGAGTAAGTATTTACACCTTTCGCCGAAATATCTGGTTTTACTCTTCCATCATCAGATGGTCCCCAACTACTAAAGCTAGACATCGTAACACTTCCAGATCCTGTGTAATTTGCTACAGTATTCACTGCGGCAACTACAATATTATTTTTTGCATTTTTATCTCCTGTTAAAAGGTCATAACCACCATCAGCTGGGTTAACGCCATCATCTCTATCATTACCTGCAGAATAAACAGGTGTGTAATAAGGTGTATTGTATAGTAATTCATCTAAAGCTCGCGCACCATTGGAATAACTTCCTAAATAAGCTGTTGACACATTTTCTGCAGGAACACCATAAGAATGATTTGAAAGTAGAAGTCCTGCTGCTGCTAAAGGCACCATTTCACCCATATCGTTATCAAAATCATTAGCTAAAACAGTGGCTTTTGGAGCCATTCCTTTTGCATTTCCACCAGCTGGTATTCCAGAACCAATAATCGTACCAGATACATGAGTCGCATGACTACTAAGTCCGGTAGCATCATCAACTTGCTGTACTCTACCTTCAAGAAGTTCGTGCGTAGGCAAGACAAATCCACCATCCCAAACTCCAATAATAATACCTTCTCCTTCAATTTCGAGATCTAAGGTTCCTGTTGGGCCAGGATATAATCTATTAGCTCTAATTGTAATTCCTGCTCCTTCATTAGTGGTTGAAGTATACAATAAAGAACCATCATCTAAAACTTTGTGTAACACTGCTATACCTCCATTTTCTCTTTCAATAGTTATTGGTATATTATTTTCAGCAGCATAAATTTTAGCAGCTTCAAAATCTTCTTTAAAGACACGTGTATACTCTAAAGCAAGTTGTTCAAGTAATTCTTGGTCGTAGGTTTCTGCAATAGCCTTTTTTTGGGCTGAAGTTTGTCCAAATAAATAAGATGATATAGACAAACAAAGGGCAAGCACTAAATGTACTTTTAGTGGACTTCTTTTCATAGAATTTAATTTTTTTTTATAAAAATAAATCATTTAAAACTATAAAACTAACAACTGTTAACTAAAAATGTAATCTCTGAATATTTTAATAAAAAAATACCTGAAACACCTCTAATTCTTAATGTTAATAAAATTGTATAAATAAGACTTAATATTATCAGTTTAATAAAATATATTTGTTGTTCAATTCTTTTATATAAAACACGCATGAAATTTATTGTATCCAGTACATATTTACTTAAACAACTACAAGTATTAGGTGGTGTTATTAATAATTCTAATACACTTCCAATTTTAGATAATTTTCTTTTTGAATTGAAAGATTCAAAACTTACTGTATCTTCAAGTGACCTTGAAACCACTATGTCTTCTACTTTGGATGTAGAAAGTGATGAAGATGGAAGCATTGCCTTACCTGCACGTTTGCTTTTAGATACGCTGAAAACTTTTCCAGAACAACCGCTAACTTTTGTTGTTGAAGATAATAACACTGTTGAAATTAGTTCAAATCATGGTAAATATGCCTTAGCATATGCTGATGGAAATGAGTTTCCTAAAGCTGTAGAACTTGATAATCCAAGTACAACTACAATTGCAGGAGATATTTTAGCAACTGCAATTAGCAAAACGATATTTGCCGCTGGAAATGACGATTTAAGACCAGTTATGAGTGGTGTGTTTTTTCAATTTTCTACTGAAGGCTTAACTTTTGTTGCAACTGATGCACACAAACTAGTGAAATATACTCGTGAAGATATAAAAGCGGATCAGGTTGCCGAATTCATTATGCCTAAAAAACCTTTAAATCTGTTAAAAGGAATTTTAGCAACAAGTGATGAGGCTTTAACCATTGAGTATAATGATTCTAATGCAAAATTCACTTTTGAAAACTCAGTATTAGTGTGTCGTTTAATTGATGGAAAATATCCAAATTATGAGGCGGTAATACCTAAAGAGAATCCAAATAAATTAACTATTGATAGGACTCAGTTTTTAAACTCTGTTCGTCGTGTAAGTATTTTTTCAAATAAAACAACACATCAAATCCGCTTAAAAATTGCTGGAGCTGAATTAAATATTTCTGCTGAAGATATTGATTACTCTAACAAAGCCGAAGAACGCTTAACTTGTGATTATCAAGGTGACGATATGCAAATAGGTTTTAACTCACGTTTTTTAACTGAAATGCTGAATAACTTAAGTGCAGATCAAGTTCAATTAGAAATGAGTTTACCAAACAGAGCTGGAATTTTAACTCCAATTGACGGTTTAGATGAAGGTGAACAAGTAACTATGCTTGTGATGCCTGTAATGTTGAATAGCTAAAAATTAATTACTCATAATAATTTATAGAAAAAGCTCACCAAAAAAGGTGGGCTTTTTTATTATTTGAATCATAGTGTTAATTAAGATTATTAACTATATCATTACCCCTCTCATGAGATGTTTAAACCTCTACTCTATCTGTCCTTTTAAACGTAAATAATAAACAAACAGCATCTACAGAATATTCAGATACTACCTTCTATACTATCTTCAAAAGTATTTGACCCTACCATCTGTAGAACATGTTAATATTACTACTGTAAAAGTTTAAACTACGGTATAATAATTTTGTTTCCAATGATTTAATACATGTAATAAAAAAAGCGCTCATCATACTGAGCGCTAAATTAAGTTTATACAATATCAACTTAGTTCCTAAGGAACTTCTGGTTAATCATATTTTCTGATGTTTTAATTTGAATCATATATAAGCCTGCTGCTAATTCAGACACATCAATACCGTTGTTTATTGCATTAGATTGTTTTTCTAACTGTCCATTAATTCTGTAAATAGATACACTTTCAATTTGTGCTTTCGATTTAATAAACAATATATCTCTTACAGGATTAGGATATAGTTTTACTGAATTTGTATTAAAAGCAACATCATCCACTCCTAATGTAGAGGTATACTCATAAGTACCTAAATCAATCGTACTATTAAATATTCTATCATTACCAGCTAAATCTAAATCGCCAAATAAACTCACATCATAAAGTGCATTATCTCCTTGATCAACAATGTAATTTGAAGCTGAAGTTGGCTTGTAATCGCTATCTAAATTTAAATTATCTGTTGCTGGCTCTAAAGTTGTTAGGTTTGTTGCGTTAAACGTACCATTAGTTCCAGCGTTAGAAGAAACATTAGCAATGGTGTTTTTAATAAACACATCATAATTTGCATCAATTCCGTTGGAAATATCTCTAGTGGCTGCAGCACCATTAGTTGTATTCTGCCAAAAAATAGAATTATTAACATTTAGGTTTACACTTCCATTACCTGATGCCGTAATAGAATTACCATAAGTACCATTATAATCATTATTAACAAACGTACTATTATTAATTACAACATCTAAGGTATTACCATTGTTAAAATCTTCTCTGAAAATATTTAGCGCTGCAAGATTAATATCGTTTTCTGCTACCAATACATTTGCCCAACGTGTAAAAATATAACCGTTTGTGCTGTCTGATTGCACAAAAACCAATCCCATATTTACAATGGTGTTATTTATAAATTTGGTATTTTCAATAAGTAATCCTTGATTAAATCTTCTCATTTTAAGTAAATACCCATTAGAATAGTTATTCCTTAATACCGAATTTTTAATTTTCAAATTATTAGCATTTAAACTATTAGGTATAAATATCACACCGTTTTCTTCTACTCCACCAGATTGTGATGTGTCGTAAATGTTTTCAAAAATAATACCATCAAAAGTGACGTTACTCGTTCTTAATTCAAATAAACGCTCCGCATTATCAGTTTTGTTTGAAGAAAAATCACCATCGATATCATCACCATTAATATCTCCTGTAAAAATAGTTGCATTCGTCGTGTGAATTGCAGTAAAATCTCTATCTGCTAAGGTCGTTTCGGTTCCAAAAAAACCTCCAATAATATCTACTTCGTTTGTATTGACAATTATTGGCGTGTTTTTATCTGCCAAAGTGTACGTCCCTTTTGCTACCCAAACAGCATCATTTAAACTGGTATTTGCCAAAGCATCTGTTACGTTTGTAAAGGCATCTGCCCATGAGCTACCATCGTTGGCTCCTGTAGCATTAGCATCTACGTAATATACTGCTGGTATACAATTTTCGCTATAACTTGCCTGATTGTCTTTAGTCCAACCTTGTACATATTGTCCGCTATTTGCTGGTGGCGAAAAGCCAGCGTCTACTTGTATACACGTTAAACTTGGATTACTATAAGCTTTCATGTAGGTAAAGTTGCTGTTATTTCCGTTAGAGATTAACAAGGTATCTAATGCGCTATTATTATAGCAGAACAACTCATTAATACTTGTATTTAAACGAATATCTAAACTTGTTAAATTGTTTGAAGCAACATGCAAACGTGTTAAAGATAAGTTGTTGCTCACGTCAATAGTAGTTAAGCTGTTATTTGGTACATCTAATCGTGTTAAATTAATAAAAGCCTCAATACCAGTAAGATCTGCAATACTAACACCATTCATAATTAACTCTGTTGTTGCTTGTGCTTCAGCCAAAGTAATGTCAGAATCTCCATTTACGTTGATACTGCTATCATTAACTAAAAAGCTTTTAAAATTTACATCAGGAATGTTTACTATTTGGTTTAACGCTGCGCAATCTTCATTGTAAAAAGCTGAGTTACCTTTTGTCCAACCTTGACTGTATATTCCAGCTTCTGCAGGTGGTGTAAAACCTGCATCTATTTGAATGCACGATAAACTATTACCATAGGCTTTCATCCAATTAATATTGCTGTTATTTCCGTTGGCTATGTTCAATTCAGACAAAACACCATTGTTATGACATTGAATGTCTGTAATTAATGTGTTTGCACTAATATCTAATGTTTCAATCTGGTTTCCTGCGCAGTGTAAACGCGTTAACGCAAGATTATTACTAACATCTAAAGCAGTTAAATTATTAGTATAACAATCTAATCTTGTAATATTAACAAAGGCCTCAATTCCTGTTAAATCTGAAATTGATAAACCATTTATTAATAATTCGCCTGAAAATGCTTGCGCTTCAGCTATAGAAATTTCAGAATCGTTATTGGTGTTAATTGCTGAGTCTGCTAACAAATAGCTTTTAAAATTAGTGTCTGGAATGTTTACGTTTTGAGCAACAGCCGAAATCAAACCAAAACATAAGCAGGTTGTAAATAAGAGTAAAGTTTTTTTCATTGTAGTTGAGATTTTTTATAATTAATCAACTACAAAACAACTATAACATTAAAGGTTTTTAATGTGCTTTTTTCTGAATAGCTCTATTTTCTTTCTAAAAGAAATTTACATAAACGTTTCTTTAATGACTTCTAAAAATTGATCGCGTTTAGATTTTGAAATTGGAATGCGTTTTTGATTACTCATCAATAAATAATCGCCATTATCTTTTACCAATTCGTCCACATATTTTAGGTTTATGAAATAAGATCGATGACATTTAAAAAACAGGGCATTGTTTTCTAATTGGCCTACAAAATGCTTTAAAGGCTTGCAAATGGTTTTTTGTTTACTATCGACTAATTGCACATTAGTATACATTCCATCAGCTTCAAAATATAAAATATCATTGTGTGAAACAAACATAATCCCTTTAGGAATTTCTAAGACAATTTTATCCATAGAGAGTTGTTCTAAAGAGTTACGTAGCTTATTTAATTGATTGTATAAGTTATTGGTTTTTATGGCTTCATCAGCTTTAGCGACAGCTTCCTTTAATTCAGTTGTATCAACAGGTTTTAATAAATAATCAACTGCTGAAAGTTTAAAGGCTTCAATAGCATATTGGTTGTATGCTGTTACAAATATGATTTTAAAATCTATATGATTAGGAAAGTATTCCAAAATATCTAAACCTGATTGATTAGGCATTTCTATATCTAAAAACACCACATCTGGCTTTGACGCTTTTATTAAGTCTACACCAGAAGCTAAATCTTGTGCTTCATCAATACTGGTAATGTTTGCACAGTGTTCAGTAATAAGGTTATACAGCAAATGTCTTGCTCGTTTTTCGTCGTCTATAATTAAGGCTTTCATCTTCTATTATATTGGCAATGTTATAATCACTTTAGTTCCTGAAGATTTTTGATTTTTGTTTTTCAAATCTTCTACCTCAATGGTTATATCACGTTTTAATTTGTTTTTGTACAGGTGAACCCGTTCTTCATTGGCTTTAGTAGCAAAGGGTTTATGTTGTAAGTTTGGTCGCTTTATTTTTTCTGATTGCTCACGACCAATACCATTATCCTCAATGGTTATTTGTAATTTATTTGGTTGAATTATTTTGGTTTCAACAATTAGTCTCCTATCGCCTGACTTGTGTAGTAATCCGTGTTTTAAAGCATTTTCAACATAAGGTTGTATAAATAATGATGGTACTTTAATTTGATTGGTTTTTAAACGTTCATCTGTTTTAATGCTGTATTCCAATTCTTCTTCAAAACGTACCTTTTCTAATTCTAAATACAGTTTTAAAGCGTTTAATTCTTGTTGTAAAGTAATTTCGTTTTGCTGACTGTAATCTAAATACATTCTTATAAGTCGGCTAAACTTCACTAAATACGAACTTGCCAGTTCCTTTTCATTCGAAATAATGTAATCTTGAATAGAGTTTAAAGCATTAAAAATAAAATGCGGATTCATTTGTGAACGTAAATTCTCTAAGCGTAAATTGGTGATTTTTTTATCGGTTAAAATTTTATCAATTTCAGTAATACGTTGCTCTTCTTTTTGTTTCAATCGCCATCTAAAGTACAGCCAAATCAATCCAATTATTACTAATAAAATCAAACTATAAAACCAGTAGGTTTCCCAAAACGGTTTGATGATTACAAAAGTAATAGGAGATGAAAATACTGCATTTTTTGTGCTTACATTTTTTGCTTTTAGCTCTACGATATAAGTTCCGCTTGCTAAGCTATTAAAATTAACGACGTGAGTATTCAATGGTATATTTTGCCAAGTGGTATCTAATTGCTGTACGCGATATTGATAAGTCACATGTTTATTGGTTTGAAAGCCATTAGAATTAAATTGTAATGCAATTTTATTTAAGTGATAAGGAAGTTTATAATATGACTGCACAACGGTATCTCGATCATTGATGTGCACAGCTTCAATTTTAATTTTTGAAGTTTTAAATTTCTTAAACAAACTTTCCCCTTTAGGTAATATATAAAAGGATTGCGGTAAGTATACAATAATAGCATCTTTGAGGACAAGAAAATCATTTACGGCCATATTTAAGCCATCTTGTGCATTTAAAGATTTTAAAGCCTTGGTTACAGTATTGTATTGAAACAATCCTGAATCGGTGGAAATCCATAATACATCACCATCAGATTTTATAGTATTTATTAGTAAATCTTCTGGTAGCCCAATTGAAGATTGTTTTAAGTTATTATTCTCAAACTTCATTAAGCCATTATGCTGAGTGGCAAGCCATATCGCTGTGTTAGATGTACTCATTGTATTAACCAACAAACTATGGCCTTGAAATTGTATTTCTTCTGAAGAAAACGTATTTAAATTATATTGAAATAAGCCGTCAATATAAGACACAAAAAGTTTATCGTTATGAACCACTGAAGTCTTTACCCGACTAGAACGTAAGATGTTTTTTTCAATTGAATTATAAGGATTATTATAAACTATACCTTCTTTATAATTACCATAAAATAGTAAGGTGTCATTGAGTTTAGAAATGGTTTTAGCTACAGAAAACTTGTTAATTGCATCTGTGATTTTGTCGTTTTTTAAATTAACTACAAACGATTCTGAAGCATTAATGCTTACTATTACTTGCTGTTGTTGGTCATCATAAAACAGGTTTCCTATTATTTTATGACCTGGTAACTGAAGGATTTTAATGCAATTTGATTGATTGTAAAATAATAATTTACCGTCATTTGTTCCTAATACAAATTGATTGCCTTGTAAAGTACAAGATGCTGTTATTTTAGATTTTGGAATCTTTAATTCTACGTGTCTAATATTTAAATTTGGAGAAACAAAGACACCATTATCTAATGTCGTGAACCAATGATTGTTATTAAAATCTATTTCAACATCAGTAATAGACTCCAAACTAAAAAACTGCTTTTTAAATCTGAAAGTTTCATTTTCAAACTCATAAATCAACACTCCTGAAGTCGTTAAAAACCAGTACTCATTGTTGATATTTAGATAGTTGTATATAATTTCATTTTTTAACTGAGATGGTGTTTGCAGTTTTCTTACTGTATCAGTAATTGTATTAATTAGGTATATAACATTGCCATCTTCACTCTTATGTGTCAAGAATACGTCATTTTTAAGTGTAAATAACTTAGGGGATTGTATAAGTTTTAAACTTTCAATTTCTAATATTTTTTTGCTCTTAGTTGCTTCTATCTTATAAACACGATGCTTTTTTAATAGCCCTTCATTATTAATTGCGAACACATAACTATCATCATTTAAATTTGTATTACTAATACACATACCTGCAAAAATTTTATTTATTTTTTTGGTAGTTTTATCTATATCGTAAACACCTGTAATTGTAAATAATCGTATGTGATTTTCTGAAATTGTATATGGAGACAATTGACCTTTTACCAAATGACTAGCGTCTAAAAAAAGGGTTAATCTGTTGTTCTCTATATAAAAAAGCTGTCCGTAAACATTGTTGCACCACAACCGTCCTTCGTGATCTTCTTTTAATTGAAATAATGAATTTCCTTTTTGATTAGGGTGACTAAACCGTTGGTATGATTTACCATCATAGCGATATAAACCTTTATTAGCAGCTAACCATATATAGTTTTTTTGATCCTCAATAACATCATAAAATTCTACGTCTGGAAGATTTGATATATTCGCCATTTGCTCTAAAACTGGGTTTTGAGCTTTTATGGTTAACGAAAGAAAAAGAATTAATATGTACTTAAAATAATGCAACATAATTTGTAACTCACAAACTTAATATTTAAATCAATAATATTGGTTTCAATTTTCTGTAAGTGGTTGTATTTTTTCTAAATAAAAAAAACACCTACATATTTGTAAGTGTTTGTTTTATCTTTTTTGATTGTGAGTCTATTGAATAGACAATGAACTAAGGAAATTGATAGACAGTTGGACTGATGAGTAATTGCATATTGTTGGTTTTGATCGCATTTTAATTTTAAGCTTAAGTTTTCAACTTTAACTTAATGATTAGTACAATATTTAAACTTAACACGTTTTACAATTACCTCCTTCTTTCTTAACACCCAATTTCACTAAAATAGTTTCTAATAAACACCATTTTGTGAATGCAGACTGGATTAAATTTGCACCTATAAAAACTGTAAACCACATCCAGTTCGCATTAACATAAACGGTAAGTACAACACTTAATAGTACCATTGTACCTACTATAACTCTAAAATATGTATTTAGCATTTTAATTTATTTTTAAGATTAAACTCTTTTTTTATATGTATCTTTCAATTGGAACCACAACCGCTTTTATAGGATTATTGGTTTCTAAATTTGAATTGAATTCTTTTATAACATCAAATAACACATCAATATTTTCATTGTCTGTAAACGAAAAAAACAAACTTGATTCATTCCCTGATTTTTCACTTGAAAACCAACTAGATGCCATTAGTATTGATGATCCATTTTTATAACCATCAATATCTGAACTACTAAAGTTGTGAATATTTGCCTTTTTGAAAAGTTTCAAAACGTCTCTTTGAAACTCTTCGACTGCTGTAACTATGACTAATTTCATTTTTTTAAAATTTAAACGTCATTCTGAACTTGTTTCAGAATCTCATTATTTATACTTCTTCTTCTTCTCTATCATATAATATACCAATGGTACAACCAACAGTGTCAACACAGTTGAAACAATAGTGCCTCCCATTAACGAGATGGCTAAACCTTGGAAAATAGGATCAAACAAGATTACAAATGCTCCAATTACAACTGTTCCTGCGGTTAGCAAAATTGGTGTTGTACGAACAGCACCAGCTTCAATAGCTGCTTGTTTTAACGGAACTCCTTCTGCTGTTCTTAAATTGATAAAATCAATCAGTAAAACGGAATTCCTTACCATAATTCCTGCTAAAGCAATCATACCAATAAATGAGGTTGCTGTAAAAAATGCTCCCATAATCCAGTGTCCCAGAATAATTCCAATTAAGGATAATGGAATCGCGACCATCATTACCACTGGTGCCTTAAAGTTTTGGAACCAGCCTACAATCAAAATGTAAATCAAGATAATGGCACCTAAAAAAGCAATCCCTAAATCTCTAAATACTTCTAGTGTAATTTGCCATTCTCCATCCCATTTTACGGTGTAATCATCTTCAAAATCTGGCTGTCCTAAATACATTTCGTTAATTTCATAACCTGTTGGTAATTCAATTTCTTTTAACTTTTTCTCCATTCCTAAAATGGCATATGCTGGACTTTCCAGTTCTCCAGCCATATCAGCTAAGACATAAACCACACGCTTCTGATTTTTACGATAAATACTTTTTGCTGTAGTAGTTTCACTTATACTTACCAAATCTGCAATAGGAACCATATGACCTTGTTTCGATTTTACTTTTAATTGAGATATATCTGTAATTGTTGATTTTTCCTTTTCATCTAATGTTAACACCAAATCAATTTGGTTTACTGCGTCTTCGTCATATAAATTGGTGACGGCTCTATTTGACAATGCCATATTCATAGTGTAAGCAATCTGCTGTGGTGCAACACCATACAACATGGCTTTTTCCTTGTTGATTTCAAATTGATATTCGGTCTGATCATCTTCAACCATCCAATCAATATCAACAACATCATCTGTATTTTTTAAGATATTTTTAACACTATTAGCTATTTTTATTTGCTCATTATAATCTGGTCCATAAACTTCAGCAACTATCGTTGATAAAACTGGTGGTCCTGGTGGCACTTCGACTAACTTTACATTCGCATTATATTTTAAAGCAATCTTCTGAATGTCGGGACGTAACAATTTAGCAATGTCATGACTTTGAGCAGAACGTTCTCCTTTATCAATTAAATTAACCTGAATGTCTGCCATGTTACTGCCACCTCTCAAATCGTAATGACGTACTAAACCATTAAACGTAATTGGTGCAGATGTGCCTACATAGTTTTGGTAATTGACCACTTCTGGTCGTGTCGATAAATACTGTGAAATTTCTTGAGCTACGACTCCAGTACGCTCCAATGTTGTTCCTTCAGGCATATCAATGACGACCTGAAATTCATTCTTGTTATCAAAAGGCAACATTTTTACAGCAACAGAATTGGTAAAAAACAAAGCCATGGTTCCCAGTAACACAACAAAAGTACCCAGTAAAAACATCCAGCGTTTTCCTTTGCTTTCTAAAAGTGGTCTTTCAAATTTGTTATAAATCTTATAAATACGTGTATCCTCTATCGCTTTTTCTGGTTTTTCTTCAATGCCTTTTTTATCTTTTTCTCTTAAGAAAATATATCCTAAATACGGTGTAATAGTTAAGGCTACGAATAAGGATAAAATCATGGCAATAGATGCTCCAATAGGCATTGGCGCCATATAAGGTCCCATTAAACCAGATACAAAAGCCATAGGTAACACCGAAGCAATAACTGTAAATGTGGCTAATATCGTTGGGTTTCCAACCTCATTGATCGCATATAAAGCGGCTTGTTTAAATGGTAAGCGTTTCATCTTGAAATGCCTATGCATGTTTTCAGCAATGATAATCGAATCATCTACCACAATTCCTGTTACAAAAACCAATGCAAATAATGTAATTCGGTTTAAAGTATAGTCGAGCATATAATAGCTCAATAAAGTCAGTGCAAAGGTAATTGGAACCGATAAAAACACGACCAATCCGCCTCGCCAACCCATAGCTAACATCACAACAATGGTAACTGCAATGATAGAACCTATAAGGTGCAAGAGTAATTCTGATACCTTATGAGATGCTGTTTCACCATAATTTCTGGTCACTTCAACATGAACATCGTCAGGGATTAATGTCGTTCGTAAATGCTCAACTTTATCGATGATTACTTCTGCAATTTTCATCGCATCTGCTCCTTTTCGTTTTGCAACAGAAATGGTTACAGCTGGGTATTCTGAATTATAATCTGACGCTAATTCGCTTCCGCTTCCAAAACCTAAGCTCACATAGTTTTGCGGTACTTCTGGTCCATCAATAATTTTAGCAACTTGCTTCAAATAAATGGGCTGGTTTTGTTGGACACCGACTACTAAATTTTCAACATCTGTAACCGATTCTAAAAATTTCCCTGTATTAATCAGGAATTCAGTATCATTCTTATCAAAGCTTCCTGAACTTAACTGACTATTATTTGCCTTTATCATTTCTGAAACCGACAAAAAATCCAGTCCACTGGAAGCCAATTTATCTTTATCTAAAACCACACGTAACTGACGATTTCTACCACCAATTTTATGTGTTATTGCTACATCATTTACCTTTTTAATTTCAGCTTCAAGCTCTTGAGCCATTTGATTTAACTGGTAGTCGTCGTAATTCTCACTCCACAACGTTAAACCTAACATAGGTACATCGTCAATAGCACGTGTTTTTACCAGTGGAAACGTAACACCTGCTGGCATCTGATCCATGTGCTTGTTGATTTCATTATACAGCTTTACAAACGAACGTTCAATATCTTCGCCTACATAAAACTGAACAATGACCATTCCCTGTTCTTTCATAGAGGTAGAATACACATATTCCACACCTTTAATATTCGAGATCAACTGTTCTAAAGGTTTAATAACCCGTGATTCCACTTCTGTTGGACTTGCACCTGGATAGCCAACAAAAATATCAGCCATTGGCACATCAATTTGTGGTTCTTCTTCACGCGGAATTAAAAACGAACTATAGACACCAATGACCATAAATACAATCATTAACAGTACCGTTAACTTAGACTGCATAAAGACTTTGGCAATTTTTCCTGCGATTCCTTCTTTCATTTTAAGTTTATTGTTTTGGGCGTTTTAACAGGCTATCCATTACAATCTTTTTTTGCCATATGTGGCAGCAAAAAAAGGATTTCCTTTGCTATCCTTAACGCGACTTTTTAGTTATTGAATTGATATTTTTGCTCCGTTAAAAAGCTTCCCTTCAGCTGAAACAATATAGCTTTCATCTGCGGTTAAGCCAGATAATACTTCTACTTGGTTTCCAAATGTTCTTCCTAAACGTAACCAGCGCAATATTGCGGTGTTGCTCTGACTTACAGTATAAACTCCAGACAACTGACCTTTAGTTACAATGGCTTCTTTTGGAATTAAAACCAGTTCAGATGTTGCTTTACGCTCTACAGGAAATTGAACGGTTGTAAACATGCCAGACAAAATATTAGCATCTGTTTTATCTAAATCTATTTTTACTAAATATTGTCCACCAGTATTCTTGGCAGAAGTACTTACTTCGACAACTTTACCTTTAATCGTTTTATTAATGGCTTTTACCATGACATCCACTTTAGTTCCTTGTTCAATTTCAGAGATTTCAGTTTCAGGAACCATTGCCATCACTTCAAAATAATCTGGAGTTTCTATACTTATTAAAGGCACTCCTGGATTTGCCATATTGCCTGCTTCTACATTTTTACTGGTAATTATTCCGCTAAAAGGCGCTGTTATGTTACTATACATAAATTGAGCATTAACTTCATTTTTCATTTGCTTCACTGCTTCTAAGCGTGCCTTAGCCATTTCAAAATGAGCTGTGATATCATCTAATTCTTTTTGAGAGGCACTATTGTCAGCAAACAAATTTTTAAAACGGTTGTAATCTTTTTGTGCATTATTAAATGCTGCTGTTGCTTCGGTGATGCTGGCATTTACCTGCGCTTTTTTCGCTTGTAAATCGGTGTTATTAATAGACACTAATAATTGACCTTCTTTTACTGTATCGCCAACATTAACGTGTACTTTATTGACATAACCCATCATTCTGGTGCTTAAATCTGCGCTATTAGACGCTTGAATTTTGCCGCTCACAGATAAAAACAAATTGTTTTCATGTGCTTCTACCTCGCTCATTTTTACAACTATTGCAGGTGAATTATCTGTAACTACTTTTTTGTCTTTACTGCCACAACTCGTCATTAATAAAGCCACAGATAAGGTTAGGATGGTATATATATTTTTCATTTTTATTTATTTTATAATTATGTCTTAACTGTATTCGGCCAGACAAGGTGCTGTTTACTTGTGTGCAGCCGAAAGGTTATTTCTTGGTTAAAAATTGTAAATACGCTTGCGCATAATTGTATTCAAAAATAGTTTGGTAATATTCTAATTGCTTTTGTGCGTATTGCGTTTCTGCTAATAATAAATCGGACGTTTTTTCTAAACCTTCTTTAAATCTGTTGGTTCGTATTCTTAAAGATTCTTCAGACTGTTGCAGAGCCAAAGTGGTGAGTTCTAATTTGTTTTCAGCATCTGCAAAAGCTCGCTTGGCTTTGTTTAACTCAAGATGACTTTGTGACACATATTGCTTGTATTCTAATTTCGACTTTTCAAACTCTGCCTTACTTTTTTGTGCTTTTCCAAAACGTTTAGAACCTTGAAAAAGATCCCAGCTTAATTGTGCACCAATTAAATATCCATTGGCATCTGCCTGAAGGATTTGATCATCATAAAGTTCATAGCTTCCGAACGCATTTAATTTTGGTAAAAACGCCATTTTATCAGCTTTACTCATAGCTTCATAAGCATTTGAAACTAATTGCATCGCCTTAATATCTGAACGGTTTTCTGATATTGACTGGTCCATCATTCCAAAAGTTGAAACTGTCAAACTATCTGTTGGTGTATACACTACATAAGTTTCATCATTCATCAGAAACGACAAATAATTAGATGCATTTTGCACATTACTTTTTGCTGTTTGTAATTGATTTTGAACTTCAGTGACACGTACTTCAACATTTAATACATCTGCACGTTGTAAATACCCTTGTTTAAAACTGTTATCTGCTAATTTTTTATTCGCATATGCCGCTTTCAGTGCTTTTTCTAAAACTTCAACAGCTTTATAAGCCAGTTGTAATTGCATATAGGCTTTTTCAACTTCAAACACCAAATAGTCTTGTGTACGGGTTATTTTCAATGACATCGCTTCCATTTTTGACTTAGCCGCTTTACGCTGATACATTCCATCAAGGTTAATTAAGGGTTGCTGTATTTCAAGTTTTGTAGCAAAGTTTTCTATTTGTGAAGGGTCATTTAATAATGCTGGATTAAAGTCTGCTTGAGTTACTATTTCCTGATTCAATTTAGAACCAAAAGCCATTAATGGGTTTGTTGTTGCAATTCCAGTATGGCTTGCTGTAATGTTTGGTAAAAACACAGCATTTGTTTGTCTGAAATCTGCTTTAGCCTGATTAAATTCTTCTTCAGAAATTTTAATACTCGTATTGTTTTCTGAGACCTTAGATAAGACTTCTGTTTTGGTTATTGGCACCAACTCTTGTGCTTGTATTGAAATGCTCAACAACAGAAAAGAAACCACTAAAAAGTATGTTATTTTCATTACTATTATAATTTTGTAGTACAAAAATAGCCTTAAGAAAGCTTGAAGTCAGTAACAAAGGTTACCAAGAAAAAAGCTTTTAAATAAAATGGAGTTGGTAGTTTGGTTTACTTTTACAAAATAATATGGATTCACTTACTCAAATAGTATTAGGAGCAGCTGTTGGCGAGGCTGTATTAGGAAAAAAGATTGGAAATAAGGCTATGCTCTATGGTGCCATTGCTGGTACCATTCCTGATTTAGATATATTTGCTTCTTATTTTACAGACACCGTTACAGCACTTTCTGTTCATCGTGGTTTTACACATTCTATTGTGTTTTCTTTAATTTTTGCTCTTCTATTCGGCTGGATTGTTTCTCGATATGAAACCTTTAAAGATTTTAAGAGTTGGTCCTGGCTTTTTTTCTGGGCTTTTCTAACACATCCTGTTTTAGATGCGCATACCACTTGGGGAACTCAATTATTTTGGCCTTTTGATTTAAGATTAGCGTTTAAGACAATTTTTGTTATAGATCCTCTTTATACCTTACCGTTTTTAGGGTTTCTAATTCTTACTTTAATACAAAACCGAACACACAGAAAACGTCAGTTTTATAATAAAATGGGTCTCATAGTGAGTTCATCCTATCTGGTACTTGCATTTTTTTTGAAATGGATTGCGTTTCATCAATTTGAAAGAGCTTTAAAGAATCAAACTATAGATTATATACAATTAGACACAAGACCTTCACCTTTAAACACAATACTCTGGAGTGCTAACGTAGAAACTAAAGATGCCTATTTGCTCGGTAATTACTCGTTGTTTGATTCGAAACCTATCACTTTCGATTCTTATCCAAAAAATCACGACTTACTAGGCGATCTCATTGAAAATGAAAACGTAAAACGAATGATTGCAATTACTGAAGGATGGTACATTATCTCCAAAGAGCATGAAAATCTTTATTTTAACGATTTAAGGTTTGGACTTTTAAGTTTAGCTCCAAAATCTGAAAATTTTGTCTTTAAATATAAAATAGACATGGATGATTTTGGTAATGTTAGGTTTATTGAAGAGCCTAAAGGTCAACGTGATGGAAAAAAGTTACTCTCTGAATTATGGACTCGTTTAAAAGGGAATTAATATATTACTTAAAAATAAGTACTCTAGTCAGAGTACTTATTTTTTAAAACGTTATAATTGAACTAATTACATTGTTCGCTGCTGCCAGCTATGATACTGTCATAGGCTTCTTGCGTTAAAAACTGTGGCGTATATGTATTACCTCCATTTTCGATACCAGACACGAAACTTCTTAAATGATTTCGGGAACCACATTGCAAACTTTCAAAAACAGATTGTATTACAGTGTTTGTAGTATCATTAATATACTCTTGTAAATCTACAATGTCTAAATCTTCAATAGTTGCTCCTATTTGCAATGCATTGTACTGGCTTACTGCTCCATCAATTACGAATTGATTGTAAAAGTTTTGCAAATCTTGATTTATAAATTCACCCATAGGTAAAATAGTATAGTCTATGCTATTCTGGATCAGTAAACTCTCAATTTTATTCATATGATTCTGTTCACTATTTTTAATATTGGCAAACTGATTTAAAGACCACAAGTCATTTAAATATGTATAAGTGTCTCTAGCTAATTTTTCTTCTTCTAACATAAAAAGCAACGCAACTTTATCATCTTCAGTAACTACTGTATTTGCTCTCTTTCCAGACATATCATCATCATTACTACATGCTGAAATTAATGTAAAAGATATTACTCCTGTAATAATTGTAATGGCTTGAATTAATCGTGACTTTTTCATTTTATAAGTATTTATATTATGATATAAATTTCCTAAAAAAAAAGAAAATAGTCTGTCACTTATGTTACATATTAAGTTAAAAAAAATTAACCTCTTCTTCTCTTATTTTTCAAAGTAGAAAAACCTTTTTTGAGTCTAAAAGCAGATAATACGATAAAAATTTAAATTAACAGATTAATATCGCTTACCATAAAAAACGCTCACTTAAAAAAGTGAGCGTTTTCATCTACCTCTTATAAAAATAACTAACTAATAAAATTAAGAGATAAAGGATATCGTGGTATCTCTCCATGGCTTGCTCGAATAGCATTTATGATTGGATATATAAATGATAATATACATAATATTATTAATCCTACAATACCTAATCCTAAAGCCAATATTAACGGAATGCATATTAAACTATAAATCAGTATACTTATTTGGAAGTTTACGATGCGTTTGCCCTGCTCATCCATTTTATAGACATTCTCTTTTTGAGTAAGCCAAATGACTAATGGCACTACTAATCCGCCAAAACCTGTAATAAAGGTAAGCAACTGACTTAAATGTGTTAAAACGATAAGTTGATTATCTTGTCTCATAATAAAGTGATTATTTTGATTGAATACACCTATTGGACGCAAATGAGCATAAAATGTTACATGATTTTTTATCTAATTACTAATTTTTTAATAGTTGTTTTATGTCCTGAATGAATTTTAACGATATAGAGTCCGGAATTCAAATCAAGATTGATACGTGTTTCATTGTTAATGGTTCTTTTTAGTACTTTTTGACCTGCTATATTAAAGATTTCCATAAGACTATCTTCTTTTAACCCTTTAATATAAACATATTTTTCTGTTGGGTTTGGAAAAAGAATCACATTTATGTCTTCCGTTTCATGGATACCTAATGTATCCTCTACTGTAAATGTCGCTGAAATAATAGTTGTGTTGGCACATTCATCTGTTAATTCAAAAGTAACCAATACTGATTCTGGACACGAAATAGTTGCTGGAGCATCATGAAACACTGTTGCTACTCCACAATTATCTGTTCCCGAAAAACTAGTAAGCCAACTTTCATATTCTGTTTGATTATTAGGTGAACATCCTACGGTCAAGTCTGTTGGCATATCATCCCAAATAGGATAAGTTGAATCTATAATGGTCAATATTTGAGAATGAGTACTCACATTATTACATTCGTCAGAAGCAATCCATGTACGAATAATTGAATAATCTCCAGAACAAGATTCATTTGAAATACTTTCATTAAAACTGACCGTTGCAGTTCCACAGGTATCTGAAGCTGTTAAGGTTTCCGCAGATGGAATTGCATCACATTCGACACTTGTATTTGCAGGAAGCGTTTCATTAAATACAGGATTGCTATTATCTTCAACCGTTATCGTTTGCACGTGAACTGTTTCGTTGTTACACTCGTCAGTAGCTGTCCAGGTTCTGGTAATTATAGATACTCCAACACAGGAACCTGAGGTTATACTTTCACTAAATGAAACCGTTGCAGTTCCACAGCTATCTGAAGCTGTTAAGGTTTCCGCAGATGGAATTGCATCACATTCGACAGTTATATTTGCAGGAAGCGTTTCATTAAATGTTGGGTTGCTATTGTCTTCAATAGTAAAAGTCGCTTGTTTGGTAATTTCATTTCCACAGTCATCAGCTAAGGTAAACGTTACTGTTTCTGAAACCGAAGAACCACATGTCACACTTAACCCAGAATTGTTATTTGTCAATGAAGCATTTCCACAAAGTACGCTTCCAGAACAACTAGCTAACCAATTATTAAACTCATCATTTGGATTTGTGCTTTCGTCACATTGGAGTGTTACATCGGTTGGTTCGTTAGTCCAGCTTGGACCTTCAAATGTAATTTTAAATAAGGTTCCATTGTAAATATTCACATAATATAGAAAGCCATCAAGAGGATTTTGCATCATATGGACAATACCATTACCAAAATTTATAGGAGCTAATTCTGAAATATCACTTATCCAGTTTAATGTGCCATCAGTGAGAGTTGCTATATTAATCCAATTTCTTACGTAATCAGTAAACAAATATTTACCAGTCATACTACTGCCTAATGCATCTCCTTGTATGTAAACACCTGCAATAGCTGTATTTCCTCTAAACTGAACACCTGTTGTTGGAGATCCAGTTGTACCTACTCTTGGATCTGTAGGAGTCGTGCCATTAAACCATGGTACTCGAGCTTCATTACTTCCTCCATGTTTCCAAGCCACTTCTGGTCTATCGTGTACAAAACGTCTTAAAGCAGGATTAGGATTATCTATAAAGCTTGTTGGTTGCGGACAGTTATTAACAAAAGGGACATTGCCTTCATCAGGATTTGTTGTTCCGCTATTATAATAGCCATTGTGTTTTATCTGACCTTCATATAAAGGCCAGCCACCATTTAAACCTCCTTTATCAAAAATATGCAGGTCTTCCCAAGTTCCCCAACCTACATCAGCTACATGAATAATACCTGGATCACCATCGTTCGGATTTGTACTTCCACTTCCTGGTTGGATTGACATTCTAAACGGATGACGCAATCCCATTGCCCACATTCTCGATTCAGGAGCTCTTGGATTGGAAGCATTATAATGTGGATTTGATGGAATACCATCACCTGTTTCAGGATCAAGTCGCAATACTTTACCACATAGCGATGTAATCATCTGACTTCTAAAAGCACCTACATTTTCTTCAGGACGCATAATACCATCATTAATTGCTTGTTGCCAATAGGTTTCATTAGCACTTCCTGTATCGACAGAGCTATAACTAGCATTATCACCTGTAGAAACTAATAAGGTTCCATCGTTGGCAAAAATAACCGTTCCTCCAGCATGAGATTCGTGTGTTAATGGCACACCTGTTGAAACTGATTCACCTAAAAGTACGGTTCTAGTAGCATAGTTTGTTGTTAAAGGACTGCTACCTATATTTAATTGATAGCGTGTAAGTCGACTAATTGTTGCTTCATAATAGTCATTATCATTAGAATCATAACTTGGAGTTCCATAATTCATAAGATGCTCCCTATCAACCATATAATACATATAAACTAAACCATTAGTTTCGAAATCAGGATCAAGACAAAAACTTTGATATCCAAAATCTCTCCAATCTCCAACTTCATCAGAAATATCGAGAACAGGAGTTGTTTGCTTTATGTATTGTGTTCCATTCCAGTTAGAAACATATAAGTGTCCGCGTTTTTCCCAAACAAACATCTTTGTACCATCCGAATTAAAAACAACACCCATTATGGTATTGTATCCATTTTGAACTTCGGAAGCCGAATAGCCCGTTGGTAATTGTGCAAAGGAGTTTAAAAATGACAGAAAAAAAAGACTTATAGAGAAAAAAGACTTTAAATATAAAATACGATTATAGCAAAACATAACGGATAGTTTGGTTGGGTTGAAAACTAATTTTTGCTACTAATCATTATAAATGTAGTATGAATATATATGGAAAAAAAATAAAAGACTTAAGAGGAAAAAAAACTCGATAATTGGGTTATAATTGAAAGAATAAGTATGGTTTATCACCAGATAAATTGTCTTATAAAAAAAGAGCGTTACAAAACGCTCTCTTTCTTAAAGATACAGAAGTCAATCTATATCTTCTAACCAACCAATCAAAAAACTGACAACCACATCAGTTTACTTTTCGAGTTCCTCCATGTCCACCAGCCACTACAATCATTATTTTTATACTTAAGTAAATGAATTTAAAAAACTGGATGATTGGATTCATCATTTTAAATCTTTGATATCTAGAAATTCGTTGTGTCATGATATTGTTATGATATAAAGTTGCTCATGTTATTCTTTTTTTCCTATTCTGGAATCAACCACCAGAAGGGTTTCATTTTAGCTTTATAAATAAAAGCGTAATGTAACGCCAGTTTTAACCAATGACCTGCTAGTCCTATTTCTCCAAAAGTTTTTCCTAACTGTCTTCCTTGTGTTTTAGGGTATGTTTCGTAATCTGGAACAATTGGATAGGTCGTAATGCTTACACCACTCCCTTTTGTTAATCCGTATCCAGCTGAAGCAATACAAGCAGCTCCCATATTACCCATTGAACCTTTATGATGACGTGATTCTTTTCCTTTTTTAATAGAATCGATTATATTATCAGCTACTAATTTTGCAGTGATTCCTGATGGCATTCCAGTACGAGGTGGTGATGGCGAAATATCAGTTCCATTTTTACTTTTTCTAGGTTTTGAAATGGCATGTGGAGGCGCAAACGCAATTCCAGGTGCAAAAATATTTTTATAAGTCGGATTTTGATAGGTTTCCGGCCAATCTCTAACAGACCATTGTTCGTAAGGTTTTGGTGTGTAGTCAGCATCAACAATCATAAAGCCTTTGAAAAGTTTTTCCGTAATATCGTTTTCATTTTTATCAAAAGCTTTAAAACCATGACCAGAAAACGAAGGAATAAGCATTGCAAAATCATACGTTTCCGTTTTATGTTCTCCATCTAAGTTTTCATAATATGCAACTCCATCTTCAATTTTATTCACTCCTGCTCCAAGAATCCATTTAATATCTCTGTCTTCAAAAATCATTTCTATCATTTCGTGAGATTTCATCGTCATGCTTCCATAGCTCATAAGCATTCCATCCATACCAAAATCACCTAATTTGTACTCATTAGAAATCCATGTAACTTCTGCCAAATCTCTAACATTATGACGTCGTAATTCTTGTTCTACATTTAAAATATACTCGAAAGCAGCACCTTGACAAGTGGATTTTGCATGACCTGTACCGATTAAAATCTTAGTTTTCTTGCCTTTTTTCATGTCTTGAATTAAAGCATTTAAGCCTTTCCAAGCATGATCAGCATGTGTATACGTGCAAACAGAATATACTTTGTTTTTTCCTGGAATCAGGCCTTCAGTCGCTTCAAAATTTAGTTTAGGACCAGTTGCATTAATTAAGTAATCGTAAGTGACTTTTTCTTGTTGACCTTTATGATCTCCTACCACATACTCTGCTAACACATAAGGTTTTTCTTCATTTTTATCACCTTCAGGAAAAAAAGATATGGCTTTAGCTTGTTTATAACCAATACCTTTCTTTTTGTATAAAGGTGCTAATGGAAATAGAATTTTTTCAGATTTCATTCTACCAATACCTACCCAAATATTGGACGGAATCCATTGGTAATTACTGTTAGGTGACACTACAACAACCTCATGCGCTTTTGAAAGCTTTCTACGCAAATGAGAAGCGGCTACATGACCTGATATTCCAGCTCCTAATACAACAATTTTTGCCATTGCTTTATTTTTTATTGAAGGTAATTATGTTTTTAAAATTGTTTAGTAACATTTGTTACATACAGATGTTATAGCTTAATAATTTTTTTCTCAATACTATTTATCCTGTTTTTAAATAACAAAACGTACTCTCCAGAAGCTAATTCAGTTAAATCGAGAAGAATGTTTTTTAATCCGATTGTATTTTCAACCTGTATTGATTTGAGGTTTTTTCCAGAAACATCATAAACCTCTAAAATGCTTTTTTCTGTATTTGGAATAAATACTTCTATTGAAAAAATACCTTTTGAAGGATTTGGATACACTTTTAAATTATAGATGTTATTTGAGTCAAGTGCAACTTCATCTACATGTAATGTTGATTTATTAATAAATACTTTAAAAGCTAAATTACTTGCGCTGCTCTGTGTTCCATCGTTTATAAAAAATATATTTTCCTGAGTGCTCTCAATACCTCCAAAAATATAACCTATATGTGTGAGTCCTTCTTGTAAATTATTGACATCTACTATTTCATCAGTTAAATAGTTTGAGTTAGCATGTAATGGAATAAACTCTGCTCCTGAACCTAAAAACGTAGGCATTTCAATATCTAAACTACTTTCTACCATAGACCCATCACTAAACCTTGACACTTTACTGATAGTCTTTACAAATGGTACATTATTATCTTGAATAAGATTATTATTAGCGTCTAGTTTGTATTGACTCATTCCGCCAAAAAACAAAGTATGCATTACATTGTTTGAACTGTCATATAGAGGAACTTTTGCACTGTGATACTGACTTAAGTATTGATTAAATGTATTATTTACTGAATAACCAGATGCTGTAACA
The DNA here is from genome assembly GCF_050617655.1 of Psychroserpens mesophilus. Lineage (GTDB taxonomy): Bacteria > Bacteroidota > Bacteroidia > Flavobacteriales > Flavobacteriaceae > Psychroserpens > Psychroserpens mesophilus_A. Next base: position 326,398 of record NZ_JBODQC010000002.1, read on the forward strand.
TCGACACTATTTAACCATGGTAAATTTGCTGCATACTGAAAGACACCACTAAACATAGTAAAGCCAGGAGTTCCATCAGGAAATATTTGTGGTGCCATATTATAATCTCTTCGATGTAAATTGCTAGGATCGTTTTGAGCCGAATAATTAAAGACTGATAAATTTGTTCCATCATCATTAATTTCAAATGTTCGAATTTCGTTAGTATAATTTTGAATAAATCCTGGTCCGTTGTTTGGTCCCATCGGATTATATCTACCCTCAAAATATTGTCCACCACATAGATAAAACACGTCATCCAGCAAACCTAAATGACCTCCAGTCACTGCAAAATTACTATTTGAAATTTGTCTAAAAAAAGGGATAATATCAGCATTATTAATAACCGCATTCGCTAATCCGTTGACATCAACAGCTGTCAGTTTATCATAAGTAATGTGATCATTTTGTGAGCCGCTATAACCATAACCACCAATAATATATAAGGTATTTCCCCTTTGAATAAATTCCTGGTTTGTAGATTGTAATTGCTCAAACAGAGCGGTTGACAAAACACTTATCGAAGAACTCCAGGTTTGATTTGTCACAGGATCTATAACAAACACATTTTTGTTATTATCACTTTCAAGAAATGCAGCAAATGGCTGTCTTCGATGCAAACCATCGATTCTTCCACCTAAAATAATCCATTTTCCATCGGTTGTTTTTCCCCAAGAAAAAGAATGAACACCAGGCGCATTTGCTATAACTAATGGTTCAATTTGAACTGTAAACTGATCTTGCGACCAACTTAAACTAACTATTATGATTGATAATAGATAAGAAAATAATATTTTAACTTTCATGATTTTAGTATACTTTAACTTCTTCAAATCTCTGAAAATTAAATATCTATTAGAGTAACTTTTGTTACATACAAAAAAGAGCATCATGAAAGATGCTCTTATCAAAGAACCAGTTATTACTCATACCCTAATAACCATGTATTCAATAATTTTAATTCACTATAAAATGTTTTTTATGAGCTTAGAGGAGTTATTGTGTCTGTCACATCGTTAAATACTTCTGTAATACGCGCTACAAAAGTCTTTCATAACTTATTTCGCCTTTATAATGAATTGATATGGTAACAAATCAACATTAACATCTAATGTATAGCCTGCTTTTTCTAATTCACTTCTAACAGTCTCCAAATCTATTTTATGATTTACTGGTGGACCTACCGGAATTTCTTTTTTAAAATAATCGATAATAACCAGTTCACCATCCGATTTAATACCGTTTTTGACTTTAGAAAAATAATCGATTCGATTCTCGATGTGATGATAGGTATTTACAATTAATACCATATCAACTTCATTATCCTGCAAACCTGGACTATCATAAGGAATTTTACGAAGTTCTATATTTTCAAGATTGTTGTCTTCAACACGTTTTTTTAAGGCTTCTTGAAATTCATCACTCACATCAGCAGCGATAACCTTTGCTCCTTTTTCGGCTAGTTTCACTGAAAAATAGCCTGAACCAGCTCCTATGTCCATTATCGTTTTCCCCTTTATATCGCCAAGATATTCTAGCACTTTTTCTGGTTTTTGATATGCATCACGCTCTGGCGATTCAAACCGCTCAATTAAATCTTCGGTAGTTGAACGATGCATGTAATCATTAGCTGTTTTGGAAGTGTCTGAATTATGGTGATTTCCATGATGATTTTTGTCTTGTTTTGCATCGTGGTTGATATCTTGATTACCACTTTTCTCGTTGTGTTCCTTACAGGCCATAAATGATACCGCTAAAGATGCTGCAAGGAAGATATGTTTTGTTTTGTTCATTGTTAAATAGTTATTTTGGTATTTGTTAATATTAAATTTTATTTAAGTTTTGTATGATTATCATTCAGTTTATTACTCCACCAATAGGTTAAAAAACCAAGGGCTATATTACTCAAACCCACGATGACTTCGAAAGGACTACTGATGAACGCATAGACAATCATCCATAAGAATAAGATAATAAAAACGATCTGAAATAGTGGAAATAATGGACTTTTAAATTTGTTGGTTTGGTTGTTTTTTTGATGGCAGCGTAATTTAAAAACACCTACAACAGTAGCCATGGAAGATATGGTTAGCAAGATACCACAGTAAATTAATATTTGTTCAAAAGTTCCTGTTAAAATCAACAATGCACTAATGCCAAATTGCAGCCATAGCGCTCTTTGCGGAATATTGCTTTTTTCACTTTTAAAGAAATCCCAAAAACGATGATCTTTTGCAATGCTAGACGTCACTCTCGAGCCTACCCAAACCATAGCACTGATTCCTGAAATTAATAACAGTGAAATGGCCAATCCAAAGAAACGTCCATAATCATCACCAATCATTTTGTTCATCGCAATCGTTCCAACATTTAACTGGCCTTTCAGCTCAGGAATAGGCACATGTTTTAAAAATACATATTGTAAAAATGTATAAAGAACCGTTACAATTAAGGTACCACCAATCAATGCAATGGGTAAGGATTTTTTTGGGTTTTTAAATTCTTCAGTAATATAGGCTGCAGCATTCCAACCTGAATAGGAATAACTCACATATATCAAAGCGACCGCAAATGCAGGTGAAATTAAATTAGAATAGTCAGAATTTGACAAAAACTCAATATTGCTAAAAGATGGCTCCTGCCAAATCCCAATAAAAATTAGTACCACTATGATTGCTATTTTAAACAACGTACTGGCATTCTGAAACTTTGAACTCAAGGACAGGTTTTTTGTATGGATTAGTGTAATAACAGCAATCAATATAATACTTGTCCATTTGGGATTAAGATTAAAATAGGGAAAGTAGGCGACAAATGCCATAGCAGAAAGTGCAATAGGTGCAGCAAAACCAACAGTTATTGAAATCCAACCCGATAAATAACCAACAAGAGGATGAAACAGCTTTGTTAGAAAAGCATATTCACCTCCCGAACGTGGAATATGAGTTCCTATCTCAGCATAACTAAAAGCTCCAGACAAGGCAATAATTCCGCCTAGAACCCAAAGAATTAGTATAATTGTTGGATTGTTCAGGTCTTTTAACTGAAATCCCAGACTGGTGAATGCTCCTGTCCCTATCATATTTGCCACTACCAATGCAATGCCTGTAAGTGTAGTGATTTTATAAGTTTGTATTTTTTTTGACATCAAAATCTTTGTTCTGAAATTCTATATAAACCGTCGCGTTTTTTGTTTATAATCTGCATATTCTGAATAGTTTTCAGCTAGTAACTTTTCTTCATATTGAGATTTGAAAAAAAATAAGATTAGCAATAATAAAGCAATTAACGCTTTATACCAAGATGCTTGATACAAGGCATAGCCCAAGCCTGAAAGAATGATAGCGGTATAAATAGGGTGTCTAGTTATTTTATAAGCTCCTGTAGTGATCAGTTTACCATTTAAAACAGGAGTTGGATAAGGAGAGAGTTTTGTGTTGAGTTGCAATAAGGCTACCAGTCCTAAAATGAAACCCAAAGCTAAAATAATCAATCCCGAATAACGTAACCATTCAGGAAGATATACGTTTGTGTTTTGAACAGGAAGACTGTAAGTAATAAAAAGCACTAATTGAATGCTAACGTAGATATAATCTTTCTTAGACTTCAATACAATTAATCTTTAAATTGTTCTATATCATCACTTAAATCGTACACCTTTACGCCTTCTAAAGCTTTTTGAAGAATACTACTTCCTGCAGCACTGCGATAACCACCTGCGCAATGTACCACAATTGGTTTATCTTTTGGAATCTCATTAGCGGTATCTCGCAGCTCATTTAAAGGATGAGATATGGCATTTTCAAAATACTGCTCTTCTTCAACTTCACTTTTATTTCTTATATCTACAATGGTATAATGATCTGGATGTTTTTTAAAATTTTTCAAATTCAACTTTTCAAAGGTTTCAAATGATGAATGATCTAAGGTTAACAAGCCTATTAATTGTTTTTCGTACCCAATTTTTGCTATACGATGTAAAATTTCATCTTTATCTTCAACAGATTTTAAAACCACACAGAATTTTTCTTCCGGTTTAACAATAGATCCTAGCCATGTCTCAAACTTATCATCTTCGGTTTCTGCCATGATATTGAAACTTCCTGAGATATGTTTCTGTTTAAATTGTGCTTCATCTCTAACATCGATGTATAAAACATCTTTATCTTGAATGTCGTTGACTTTGAAATGAAACTCTGGTCGTGCTATATTCTTTTCAAAATTATCTGCACCTATTTTATTAATGTCCACATTAAAGCCAAAATACGAAGGAATAAAGGGTTGATCTGCTAAAATATGACTCACAAATTTATCCTCAGACAAACTCTTAAAAGCCCAGTTTTCCTTACGCTCCCTTCCTAAAGTACTCGAAGAATCGCTACTCATGTTTTTTCCGCAAAGCGAACCTGCTCCATGTGCAGGATATACTACTGTATCATCTGGTAAATCGTTAAATTTAGTTTGCATAGTGTGGTACATACTTTTTGCTAATTCTTCTCTTTTAGCTTTCATATTACCAGATTTTTCACGTAAATCTGGACGACCTACATCTCCAATAAATAAGGTGTCACCAGAAAACATAGCATGACTTTCTTTATCTTTTGCAATAATTGTGATACTATCTGGAGAATGTCCTGGTGTGTTTATTGCAGAAAACGTTACATCTCCTAAATTAAACGTGTCACTATCATCAAAAGTTTTATGAGGATAGTTGGCTCCAACCATTTTACTTACATAAATCGTAGCTCCTGTTTCTTTATGAATTTGTAAGTGACTACTCACAAAATCTGCATGAGGATGTGTCTCAAAAACAGCCGTGATTTTTGAATTGTATTTTTCTGCTAATTGATAGTACTGTTTTGGGTCTCTTGAAGGATCCACTAAAGCCATTTTACCTTTACTAAGTATTGCGTAAGAATAATGTGCTAATGGTTTGTCTTCAAATTGTATAATCTTCATAATAATTCTCTTTTTAGGTGCTTTAAATAGTTAAAAATAAGTGATGATTTTTTAATTTATAATCAGGAATCGACTCATGTTAATATAATAAAAAGTATCTGTAAATCCTAAGTCCCTTTGTTTAAAAAAAGCCTCAAACTGAAGATTTTTAATAACCTTACATCTCTTTTATTTTTTGAGAATTTCGTTTAAAACTGCATTCTTGTCTAACTTCTTGGTACAAAAGAACCAGTCTTTGCAATCTAAATCATCTGTTGATGACATTCGTTCTTCTGCGACTCCACATGATCCTGCAGGTGATACAATCACATCATCACCAGGAATCCAATCTGCTGGAGTGGCTACGTTAAATTTATCGGAAGTTTGCATAGCAATTAAGGCTCTATACAATTCGTCAAAATTTCTACCTAAACTTAATGGATAATAGATTAAAGCTCTAACAATACCTTCTGGGTCAACAAAAAAAACAGCTCTAACTGCTTGTGTTTTGCTTTCTCCTGGCTGAATCATTCCATACTTTTTGGCAACATTCATAGAGATATCTTCAATTAAAGGAAATTTAACTTCGATATGTTCCATGCCATTGAATTTAATTTTATCCTTGATTGTTCTCAACCATGCTATATGACTATATAAACCATCAATTGACAATCCGATTAGGTTACAGTTAGCCTTCTTAAATTTCTCCTCCAAATGTGCAAAAGTCATAAACTCAGAGGTACAAACCGGTGTAAAATCAGCTGGATGACTAAATAAAATTGACCATTCTCCGTTATAATCTGAAGGAAAATTAATTTCACCTTGTGTCGTTATGGCTTTAAACTCTGGTGCCTTATCTCCAATTCTTGGCATTGTAAATACGTCTTGATCTTCTAATTTTTCGATGTTACTCATGATGTTATGATTAAAATTATATCATATAAAAATAACTTACATTTTGCATCAATTGTGTAACACAAGTCACTTAACCCATTTGAAAACATAATATTAAAATAGACATCCTCTATACTCTCTAAGATGAGTATTAAAAGGATGAATTGTTAAAAAAAAATCAGGAATGTGATAAAAGTCACTTTAAAAAAATATGATTACCAGTATCTTTATCCCAATGAAAATTAGCTCCTACATTTTTTCTACAGCATTAACGTTAATTATTGCTCTTAACAGTGTAAAAGTAACGCTAACCTATGCGTATTATGAGTTAGATCCTATTGGGTTTGTTGAAGCTTTATGTGAGAATAAAGACAAACCAGAACTTGCTTGTAACGGTAAATGTCACTTAGCAAAGGTGTCAAAATCACAAGATAAAGAACAAAACACTCCTGAAAGTATCCTTGATTTTAAAGAGCTTACACTATACCAAAATCACATTGCAAACGTTGAATTTGCCTTTAGAGCATTATCAAATAAGAACGAGCCTCAATTTTATCAAAACTTATATTCTTTTACGACTACAAACGATTGTTTTCATCCACCTAGATTATCATTTATCTTTTGAAATAGGTAGTTTCAACTACTACACATACTTAAGTTAAACAAAATACTACTATAAATGAAAACATTATATAGTGTGCTTCTATGCATGCTAATCTCAATGGTATCATTTGGTCAGCAACCTAATGAGACCAAACAAGACACCACCAAAACAGTTACAATACTTGATGAAGTTATTATAACAGGAAACAAAAAAAATGATCCGGTTCTCACTTCTGTTAAAAACAATTATGTTGAAAAAATTGTACAGCCAAAAAATGTCGCAGATTTATTCAACTCTATAAATGGCTTTTCTGTTATTAAAAGAGGAAATTATGCTATTGACCCATCATTTAGAGCAGCACAATATGAGCAGCTCAATATTCAGTACGATGGTGGTACAAAAGCCATGCATGCTTGTCCTAACAGAATGGATCCAATTACAACACATATTATACCAGAAGAAATTGCTAAAATTGAAATTATAAAAGGGCCTTATACTGTAAGATATGGTGCTACTTTTGGAGGCATTGTAAACATGGTAACTCAAAAACCAGATTATGAAGATTATGGTGTACACGGAAAAGTTTCTGCTGGATATGAAATTAACGGAAATTCACTAGTAAACTTAGCCCAACTACAATACATTAAAGATAAATATGACATCGTTGCTAATGTTGGCTATAGAGATTTCGGAAATTATGAAGATGGCAATGGTGTTGAAATTCCATCATCTTTTAGAAGTACAGATTACGGTATAAAATTAGGTTATAACATATCAGAGAACCAACGCATTCAAGCGCACTGGCGACAATCTTTCGGTCGTGATGTCTTACATGCTGCGCTACCCATGGATACTGAATATGATAACAGCAGCATAATTTCATTAGATTATAAGTTAGATCACATTGGAACCATAGTAAAATCATTAACGGCAAAAACGTACTACAGTTATGTAGATCATTTAATGACTAATACCAACAGACCTTCATTTATGATGATGGAAGCTTCGTCTGCTGTTGATGCTACAACAATTGGAGGGAAATTAGAGTTAAGCTGGAAACCTTTAGAAAAGTTGAATCTTTTTTCTGGTATTGATGCTATGCATATTGCCAGAGATGGTGGCAGAACACGATTAGTTAAAATTATGAATGGAAATGTTTTACCAATGCCTATGATTTTCAATGATAAGGTTTGGCAAGACTCTTATATTACAGATTTAGGGCTCTTTACAGAAGCAAAATACAATTTAAGTTCTCATACTATATTAACCGCTGGAATTAGATATGATAATGTAGTATCAGATATACAAGATCCAGAAGATGACTTTGCTGCAATGTATGACCTAAAAAAACGCACTGAACATAATATAAGTGGTACTATTTCAATTAAAAAAGCAGTTAGTGACAAATTTTTATTAGAAGTTGCTTATGGTCGCGGTGTACGTTCTGCCAATATGATAGAACGTTATATAAATCATTTTAATGTGGGTCAGGATCCATATGAATACATAGGGAATCCAGACTTAAAAGCCGAAGTTAATAATCAATTTGAAATTGGTTTTAAAGGACGAGAGGATTTGAAAAATGGATTTAACAGGTTTAAATATGATGCATCGTTCTTTTACGCTTTCTTTGAAAACTATATTGTAGGCATTGTAGATCCAACCATTACCAGAAAGTTTAATCCTATGGCAGAACCAACTAATGCAAAAGTTTTTAGAAATCTAGAGGAATCTTATAAAACCGGATTCGAGATTATGGCAGAAATAGATTTTCTTAATGATTTTTATTTCAAAACTGAATTTGCCTATGTGTATGCAAAAAATAAGGACTTGTCAGAATCTTTACCGTTAACTCCTCCTTTTACAACAAGGCTTTCCGTTGGATTTGAAAAGGAAAAATATTGGGCTAACGTACAGTATAACATAATCTCAAAACAAGATGACATATCCAGAAACTTTGGAGAAACTGAAACCGATGGCTACCAGACTTTAGATGTGCGTTTTGGTGTGAAACCCATTGAGAATACAACGTTTGGTTTTGCTGTTATTAATGTCTTTGATGAAGCATATAATAATCACTTAAATTTTTCTTTTACAAATCAAGAAAACTTTGGAAGAACACCAATTACAGAACCAGGTCGAAATTTCTCTGCGTTTTTACAATACAGATTTTAAAACATAATTTTATAAAATAAAAAGGAGTGCTTTCTGGATAAGGCACTCCTTTTTTAACAACAAATAATTAAAAATCACCTCTCTTTAGGCTCTTCTTTATCTTTGTCGCTAGTAGTCATAAATTTTACTAAAAAACCTATAAGTGTAAGACACACTAATCCGAAAATAGCTATCATTACTACACCATTAGTCCAATTATATAATGCAATGCTTTGAGATATCATAGTATAAAGTATTAAGTTTTAGTCTTTGTTTTCTAACGGTAAAATTATAATAGTGTTGTGTGATTAACTATGACTTTTATCAGTAAATGACAACGTGCATTTAAAATTAAAAACACTCAATACTATTTAAAATTATAATTGATTTGATTTTTCTAAAATACAAAACAATTCTTTATTTGCTCTTGAGTGATGCGAATTATAAGCCCCTTCCATAAGGATTATATTAAAATAATTCTCAAAGCGTTTAAGGTATTCCGATTTAGAACCTCCAAAAGGCGGACGATCTGTATACAATTCAGCATTAAATAAAAGACCTACCAATTTCCCTTTGTTAGAAAGCAACGCATTCATTTTAGCCACGTAATTATTTCGTAAACGAGGTTCGATGGCACAAAAGAATGTTTGTTCGATAATTAAATCGAAAGTCATCTCCAAATCAAAGAAATTGTCATGCAATAACTGCTCAGATGGAAAATATGGAATTCTTGATTTCAAATTGTCAAGTGCTGTTTTTGAAACATCTACGACATATACTTTTTCGAATCCAAGGTTAACTAAATATTCGGCTTCGTAAGCATTTCCACATCCAGGAATTAAAATCCGAATCGATTTATCTGTGAGTTGATCTATATAAGCCTTGAGAGGTGGTGATATTTCTCCTAAGTCCCAACCTATATCTTTATTCTTATAGCGAGACTCCCAAAAATCTTCGTTTAACTTCATTAATTACTATTAGATATCACGTTTATTAATTCATCTTTTTGAATCATACCAGATTGTCTCCATATCTGCTTACCATTTTTAAACAGCAAGAAAGTTGGCACTCCTTTGACCTGATATTGGGCTGCCAAAGATTGATTTTTATCAACATTTATTTTTATAATTGATACATTCTCACCCAAAACACTTTTAACGTCTTTTAATATTGGACTCATCATCTTACATGGTCCACACCAATCTGCATAAAAATCAATTAGTACTGGTTTATTTTGATTTATTATTTCTGAAAAATTGCTCATACCTGACCTTATTTATTTGTTGAAACTGATGCTCCAGATTCCTCTAATTTCATTTATATTATAACCTATAGCTTTATCATTTGGATACAGCTGATTGATTTTATTTAAAGTTTCTTGATTCATGGTTTGATTAGGTTTACCATGACATTGTAAGCACATATCATTTGTGACAATAGGATAATATACATGAACTTTTTCATTTATTTCAGTAACAATAGGTTCCATTTCTAAATTACCTGCTAATTTTTCTTTAAAAGTGTTTATGTGATCCCGTTCATTTGAATCGGCTAAGTTATTTTGGTTTCTGGGTTTATCAGTCACACGTTTAATAGATGCATTATGTACCACAGCCATACTATCTGTTAAAGGATAAGCTTTTATGTTGCAAAATTCTAATGCTGCAATGGTTCCTTTTTTTTGAATAGTTCCCATTAAATTTTTTCCTAAAACAGCTTTAGTTGTCAAAGCATAATGTAATCCTCTGTCACTGTAAGTCATTTCATTGTCATTTGTTTTGACTTGTTTTTTCTGCATTCTATTTCCTTTTCCTTTACCCATTCCTTTATGGTTTCCTTTTTCAGAATTGAAATGATCTTCAAACCATTCAGGTTGTTCAATCTCATTATCATACAGGTATTCAGAAATCATTTGTATCGTCTTCTCAGGAAAAGCTTGTTTAGGCATTAATCCAAAACGTTTTACAGCTCCATACATTTTTGCATTATCTTCAGTAGGATTATTGATCCAGTTTTGTATGGCTTTCGTAAATTCTTCTTTAGTCATTCCCTCTTTTAAATAATGCTTTTTTACGGCAATCATTGGAGGTCCAATTCTGTCATCGTGACTTGCTACAGGACTATGACAAACATAACAATTGGTTTCCATTAATTTCTTTCCTGGATGCGTGCTTTCTGTTATCATTGCTTTGTTGGAAGCATATGACATGTCCTTTTTAGTATTGTTACAGCCAAGTAATACTATGGATAACGTTAATACAGTTAGTATATGTTTCATCGTTTAATAATTTAGGATACCACCTCTTAAATCGTAGATTTTTTTAAACTCCATATTAGCAAGTTTATTTGCTGTTTGCCTACTTCGGCTTCCGCTTCTACAATACACATAAACAGGCTTATCTTTATTAAGTTTATTCAGCTCAAGATTAAAACTCCCAGAAAAGAAGTCAATATTTTTGGCTCCTTTAATATGATTTGAGTTGAATTCATTAGATGTTCTAACATCAATTAATTGCACATTCTTTCCGTCTACTTGACTTTTGAATTCAATAGGAGAAAGAACTGTGATGCATTCGTTTTGGATGGATTTATCACCAAAAATTGCAGATAAAAATGACATATTATTTATAATTTAAATTAATTTTCGAATAAAAATACTCGTTTTCAAAATTAAAATCAGTAACCTTTGTTACATAAAAAAGCGCATCCTACTTATATTCAGATACGCTTTTTACCAACCAAAATCATGTGTATTATTGTTTAAGAACTCTAAAAAAAGTATTACCTACAAGTTTGTGTATAATGCATGAAAGTTCTTTTACTAAAACAGTTTAAAAGTAATACAAATTAACATCCTGTGGTGTAACATAAGTTACATAGGATTACTTTGTCAATTCTTTGAAGATGATATAAACACCCATGACCAGTACAAACCAGCCAAAACCTTTTTTAAGATGTTTCCCATTTATGAATTTTGATAAATAGATTCCTAAGAAAATTCCGAAAACTGAAATTGTTGTGAACTTGAATAAAAAGAACCAATCAATGTCTAAGTTCTCAACATCACCAATAAAACCTATAAGTGATTTGATTGCTATAATTAAAAGCGATGTAGCAACCGCTTTTTTCATAGGTAATTTTGCTAATAGAACTAATGCAGGAATAATCAAAAATCCTCCACCTGCTCCAACGATTCCTGTCAATACTCCAACCACCAGACCTTCAATAATTATTAACGGAAAATTGTAAGTAATCACAGTTTCTTCCTCTGGTTCACTTCTTTTGTTTCTTATCATAGATATAGAAGCAACCAACATGACCACAGCAAAAAAGAGCATAATTGCTATATTTTTTGTCATTGTAAACGAGCCTATACTGAATAATTCTTCAGGAATAGCAGGTACTAAAAACTTTCGTGTACCATATACCGCAATAAACGCAGGAACTGCAAATACAATAGCCGTTTTAAAATCGACCAGACCTTTTTGTATATTTCGTATTGCACCTACTAAAGCAGAAACTCCAACTATAAATAAAGAATATGCAGTTGCAGTAACAGGATTAACAAACATGAGATAAACTAAAATTGGAACTGTTAAAATAGAGCCTCCTCCACCTATGAGTCCTAAAACGACTCCTATTAAAAGTGCTCCAAAATATCCTAACAATTGTTGTATCTCCATATTATATTGTAAGTTCCTTCAAAACTAAACTGAATTTGAATGGCATTGGGTAACAAAAGTTACTTTTATAAATCTATCACTTTAATATTATTTCTCTGAAGTGCAATTTTACCATCAAGAGCCAATTTTTTTAGTAATCTAGAGACAACTACACGTGATGTATGAAGATCTTGTGCAATTTCCTGATGAGTCACATGAATCACTTCATTGTGATTAACCATCGCTTTATCTTTTAGATATTTAAACAAACGTTCGTCTAACTTTAAAAAAGCAATTGTATCAATGGCTTGAAGTAATTCGGTCATACGATCGTGATAACTTTGCAAAATAAATTTTTGCCAGCTTTTATATTTACCTAACCATTCTTCCATTTTTTGAATAGGAATCATGATTAATTTTGTATCTGTTTCAGCAATGGCTCTGATTTCACTTTTTGATTGACCTAAGCAACAAGATAGCGTCATTGCACAGGTGTCACCTCGTTCTATAAAATATAGCACAAGTTCATCTCCATTTGTATCTTCTCGAAGAATTTTAATTGCTCCACTTATCAAAAGTGGCATAGATCTTATATAATCGCCAATTTCAATAAGTTTATAGCCTTCTGGGACTTCTTTATAGATGCACACATCATTTATTTCTTTAAGAAGCTCATCCTCAAACAAATAACCATAGCTTGCTTTTAAATCTTCTAACATAAGGTAATTTTATGCTAAATATAACTTATTTGAAAAGTTTAGAAAAGTCTATCAGTAGCATTTAGTAAAGAAAATTTATTACAATTGCAATTGACAATTTTAATCTCACTCTAATAAATTGTATGGTTTAATTCTGAATAACTGTATAAAATAGAATACATCTCACCTCAGAAGCATTAATAGCTACACTTAAAATTAAATGTATTAATTGATGTTGGAAGTCTGCAAACAAGTTTGTGAAAACTTAAAACTGTTTTATCATTACATATTGAATGATAAGCACATCTGGAATATTAGCCTCCAAATATTGGTGCAGGCACAAACCAACACAGTAATGAAATAATTACAATTCCAATTATGACAGCAATAATATAAAATTTGCGATTACTCATAAGAGAAATTTATTGATGAATTGTTAAGACTGTGTTTGCACGTAATTGTTCTAATTTGGAAATCACCTTTGATTTATAAAGTCCGATTTTTCTAAATACATCTGGCTTTTTATCAATGACACACATGATGTCAGTAAGGTGTGACATCGCATAATCTTTTAAATGATTTGATGACTGAACAAATTCTATATCTATTGGTTGAATTAAATATTGCTTTACATGCACGATTAGAGTTTCTAAATTAATAGCAGCTTCAGCAGATAAAGAATGCTGTGTTTCCAATACTAAGATTCCGATTTCAAAATTAGTATTAACCAAAGCCTTACAGAATTTATTTATTTCATTTGTATTGATTTTTTGCTTAAAGTCTGAGGCTATTGTGAGGTGGACTCCTTTAGAAACGGGTGCATTTGGAGGAACTATTAAAATAGGACAAGATCTAATTTCTTTTAATACATTTGTGGTAGTCTTGCCTATCGTTTTCTCTGCTCTGCTTGAAAGAATTACAATGTCTATGTCTAATTTCTCTACAGTGTTTTTGAGACCATGAACCAGATTGCTGTGCTCACAAATTGCATGAAATACATGTTTGGAGTTCTTAGATTTTAGAGTGTATTTTTCTACTAATCTCCCTAATTGTTTTAAAGAATCTATTTTAGGTTTATCAAACCATTCATCATCGGCCTGAAGCAATTCGATAGCATTTAAACCTGACATACCATAAGAATATGAGTTGAAGAAATAAAACTCACAATATTCATTTGTAAAGAGTTTAGTTACATAGTCAATGGTGTGATAACTATTCAGTGAAAAGTTTGTAGGAATTAAAATTTTTTTCATCTTTTTAATGTTTATAATTGACTCTTAACTATTTGATATTTTAAAAATTCTTAGGGATAACCGTGAAAGCAGTACTTTCACGGCTAAACACACAAAAAACCAACAGGATTACTCTGCTATTAACCAATTTTAATTTCGTGTTCCCAAGTTTTAATAACATCTGTTTTTATCATTTTCGTTGGTACTTTTTCAGTAACACATAAAATTGATGTTTAAACGCATTGTATTCTTCTATGAATTTCAAATAATTTTCACATTTATGTTCATGAAACTTTAATCTTGTGGCATCATACTCTATTTTTCCATACTCAAATTCCACTTTTAGTTCTTGTTCATATTTACATAGGTTTGCCATATTTAAAATATTCTTTCTTCTTATGGCTTGAATTGCGATTGACATTGTATTGTTGTGCAGAAGTTGTTTTTCAATAATTTTAAAATGATCTAATTCGCTATTAAGCCATTCTAAATTACTGATCCAAGAACTTAATTCTTTTAAGTCTTTCTGGATGCACAACCTTCTATGTGAATCTATTTTATGTATTGAAATCGTATTCAAAAATTTATAATTAATTCACTTTTAAAAGTGAAAATTTGCCTTGCATCTTGTTAAAAAATTCATCTTTTAGTCTTCTATATTTGTCTAAGTGATATAAATAACTTCTTCGATAACTTTCATGTTCATTTATATACACCATATCACATTGAGTATCTTCACATTCTACAATATGAGTTCTAGAATTTGCATAGTTGTGAAGTGCGTTTAATAAGGTATCATTTTCAATTTCCTTTTTTTTAAAACGGTCAGACACACTATCATCATCCAGTTTATAATTCAGATTTTTATTGCAAATACCTATCAGATTAGTCAATTCTTTTTTGATGTATTTTAAATGATTTATCCAATTGTCCAGTTCCATTGTGTTGATTTTATGTGTCACATCAACCTCTGTGTCATGGCTAAATATTTCAGTATTCAAAGTTGTCATATTCTTTAATTTTATATTACGATGTCTATTCCACTAAGAGTTTCTTCTTGAACGACTTCGGTAATTTTAACATGTTGCTTTCCATTGGGAAAATCCCATAAAATTGTATCACCTTTTGAGTAACCTATCAATGCAGAACCTAATGGCGTGAGCACAGATATTTTATTAGTATTGACGTCCTTATCCATAGGAATAACAACTTGAATGGTTTTTTCAATTCCGTTACTAAACACTACTGTGACTTTACTATTAAATCTTATTATATCATACGGCATTTCTTCATCATCAGTTATATGAGCTGTTTTTAACTCTTCAGATAATTTCATAAGCGACTTTTGGGTGTCATGATCTTCTGCATATCCTGAAATATTCAAGATTCGTTTCAGGTACACATACTCTTTCTTTTCTAATATTAAGCTTCCGTATTTCATGGGTTTAGTATTTATTAAATTATGGAAAAATTCCTCTTTGGATATATGCTTTTTCTATTCGCTCAATAGCAATACAGTAAGCTGCTGTTCGCATATCCATAGCTTCACGTTGAGAATATTGATACACTTTGTCAAAAGATTCTTTTAATTTCTTTTCTAGTTTTAGCATGACTTCATCTAATTGCCAAAGCTCACCATTTCGGTTTTGAAGCCATTCAAAATAACTACCAATTACACCTCCAGAATTACATAGAATATCAGGTATGATTGTGATACCTCTTTCTAAAAGCACTTTCTCTCCTTCTACATTTGTTGGTCCGTTTGCGCCTTCTGCAATGAGTCTTGCTTTTATACTTGGCGCATTTTCTTTTGTAATTTGATTGCCTAATGCTGCAGGAATACAGATATCACAGTTTAGAGTAAAAAACTTCTCTTTAGCAACAGGTTTCGCATTGGGATAATCAACAATGCTTCCGTCATTAATCTGGCTGTATTTGAACAGGTCTTCTACTTTTATTCCTTTTTGATTTTGAATACTGCCATAAGCATCTTGTACTGCTACCAATTTTGCACCATCTTTTTCTAAAAAATGAGCAGCCCAATACCCTACATTTCCAAAACCTTGAACAATGAACTTTTTACCTTCTAAACTCTTATGATGTGCTTCTGACCAGAACTTAATTGTAAGATATACGCCAAATCCTGTTGCTCTGTCACGACCTTCCAATCCTCCACTTCCATCTGGTTTACCTGTAACAACATGTTGATTTGCAGTACGTTCAGCTGGCGGACGCGTACTCATGTAAGTATCTGCTATCCAAGCCATTGTTTGACTATTTGTGTTAACATCTGGTGCAGGAATATCATGCTCTGGACCAATATTATCTGCTAATGCAAATGTGAAACGTCTGGTAATGCGCTCTAATTCAGATTGCGAATATTTTGATGGATCTATTTTAATACCTCCTTTTCCTCCACCATAAGGCAAACCTGCCAAAGAGGTTTTCCAGGTCATCCACATTGCTAAAGCTCTTGCTGCATCAATGTCTACAGTTGGATGATAACGCAATCCTCCTTTATAAGGACCTAATGCATTATTATGCTGTACGCGGTAACCTGTGAATATTTCGACATCACCATTGTCCATTTTTACCGGAAAATTTACAATAATCTCGTTATTAGTAATGCTTAGTATTTTTCTGATGTTTGGATGTAAATTAATATGTTCTGCAGCACTGTTAAATTGCTCCATTACATTATCCATCATACCTTTTACTGGTGCTTTTTTAGTCTTTTTTGTCAAATCTGCTGTTAATGTTGTCATTTGGTATGTCTTTAAAATTTTTATTTGAAATAACGGTTCGCGATAGATCTTTCCTGATATTTCTCAATGATGTATTTGTTTCTAAGGGTTCTCTTATTTACT
This sequence comes from Psychroserpens mesophilus, assembly GCF_050617655.1. Lineage (GTDB taxonomy): Bacteria > Bacteroidota > Bacteroidia > Flavobacteriales > Flavobacteriaceae > Psychroserpens > Psychroserpens mesophilus_A. The sequence continues at coordinate 343,486 of NZ_JBODQC010000002.1, forward strand.
TTTTTGTCATCTAAATTTCGAGATGTCATTGCTGCTATTAATGCATTAAAAATCATAATCTTAATTATTAAAAATTAAACTAACTCCAGTATTTGCTCTGGTTGCTGTACTATTTTCGTAGTCGTTTCGTTTGGTTTAACGTCATCAAACTCACTACAAGACCATACCTGATCCTTTTGCGATGTTAATACACAATTGTTGAGATGCACACAACTCGGACAAATATTAAAGTGACTCATATTAAAACTTGTTAATGTTATTTACATACCAAAAGGCAATGCCTATGCCAAAACATAATCATTAGACTACTACAAACGAGAAAACCCTTTTTAAACAAAGGGTTAAGCGATTAATCACATGTAATATGAGTTAAGAATAAACTGGTACAAAACTACCCATATGGCGCAAAATTACCCAGTAAAAGTTGTCATTCTGAAAGTTTTTGCCGAATGGTTTTTCGGTCTATTTGAAGAATTTTTGCTGCTTTAGTTTTGTTATTTCCAGTAGCTCTTAATACTTTTTCAATGTATTGTTTTTCAATAACTTTTAAAGGTTGTAATGGTTCTGAAGTTATATTTAATCTAATCTTTAAATGTTCTGGCAGATGCTCTACATCAACAATCTTGTCACACATGATTACAGCCCTTTGAATAATATTTTCTAATTCTCTAATATTTCCAGGCCAATCATAACGTTTTAAAATTGTAAGAGCTTCAGGTGTTATTTTTAAAAACCGGTCTTTGTATTCCACACCATATTTAAAAAGGAACTTATCTACCAATAAACCTATATCATCTTTTCGTTCTCGCAAAGGTGCTATTTCAATTTCTACAACAGTTAATCTGTAAAACAAATCTTCTCGAAAGCTTTGTTTTTGTATCATGTCTCTTAAATCATTATTTGTTGCTGCTATGATTCGTACATCAATTTTCTCTGCTTTTGTTGTTCCCACTTTAATCACCTCTTTTTCTTGGAGTACACGCAATAATCGGGATTGAACAGCTAGTGAAGCATTACCTATTTCATCTAAAAAAATGGTTCCTCTATTGGCTGCCTGAAAAAAACCTTCTCTATTTGTTTCTGCACCAGTAAATGCACCTTTTACATATCCAAACAATTCAGCTTCTAATAGATTTTCTGGAATGGCACCACAATTGACTGCAATAAAAGGAGCTCTAGAAAATTTACCTTGATAATGTATAGCTCTAGCGACCAACTCTTTACCTGTACCGCTTTCTCCTTTAATAAAAATTGTGGCTTTGTTATCTTTTACGCGTTCAATAACCTGAATAACATCATTGATTTTTTCAGAATTACCTATAATTTCTCCATAAGCTTTAGGGCTTGTTTCATCAGGTGTTTTAGAATGTTGCTCTTTTTTTTCTGAAGTAGTTAAAGATTTGTCAAGCGCTGTTTTAAGTTCTGCTTTAGTGAATGGTTTGGTTAAATAATCTACCACACCCGATTTAATAGCTGTAAGTGAATCTTGAACTGAAGGATAACCAGTAACGACCAGCTTTGGCATCTTAGGATAATGTTCTGACACAAATTTAATGAGTTCAAAACCATCCACTTCTGGCATTTTCAAATCGGTAATTAATAAGTCTACAGACGAGTCTCTTAAAATTGCTACCGCTTCTTTTACAGAAATCGCCTTAAAAACATGATAATTCCAGGATTGCAAATGACGTTGTAAAAGTTCCAGGATGTTAACATCATCGTCAACAATAAGTATATTTTCTTTGCGTAATTGCATCGTTATTCTATTCTTTAGGAAGCGTTATTGTAAATATAGCACCTTTATTTGGGTTATTTTCGGCAGTAATAGTTCCTTTATGTGAAGCCACAATACCATGAACGACACTTAAGCCTAAACCAGAACCTTCTCCCAAGGGTTTGGTTGTAAAAAATGGCTGAAATACTTTGTCTAAATCTTCATCTGCAAACCCTTTACCTTCATCTGAAATTTTGAGAATAATCTCATTTTTTGTGCCTTTAGCTTCAATGATCACTAAACCATTTTTAGGAGAAAAATAAATAGCATTCATCAATAAATTAAATACTATTTGGGTTAGCTGAATAGGATCTGCACGAAGCCATAATGCTTCATCTTTAACATTAATGAGGTATTTTACTTGCTCCTTTTTAAAGGTAGCATCTAATAGATTAATGGCATTTCTTATATTAGGAATGATGTTAACACGTTTCTTTTCTTGTGGCATTTCACAAGCAAAAAACATTAGTTTTTTTACGACTTCTCTTGAAAAAATAGCATTTTTTATAATTTTATCAACATCTTCTGACGACATTTTTTTAGCGTCTAAATCGCTTTTTAACAATTCAGCAAAGCCTAAAATATTAGCCAAAGGTGTATTTAACTCATGAGCAATTCCAGCGGTAATTTCGCCTAAAATACCTAAACGATCAGCATGCTCCATTTGTCGCTTTAACGAGATTTCATTTTTTTGAATTTCAATACGTTCTAATAAGCTTCCTAATTTTAAAGCGACATTATTTAATAGTAATTGTTCTTCCTCTAAAAAATCATCTGCATGATATTCTGAAGCCTTTAAATGTGCCACAATTTTTCCTTTAGCTTCATTGAACAAGTTTATTTCAGAGTGAAGTGTTACAGTATTTTCAAGTTTTACTTTAGTAGAAAACGCATGACTTTCTGTAATGATTTCAATGTCTGTTTTTTTTGGAAATTGAAATGCTTTTTTCAAACTAAATGCAATTGCTTTTAATGTATCTCCAATAAGTTCAATATCTGTGTTTACAATTATCGAAGATACTTCATACAGGCAGGTAAGTTCTTTAATACGTTCTTTTAGGGCTTGTTCAATTGTACTCATTAGAAAATGCTTCCATCTTAATTACAAAAATAATACTCTTTAAATCATCAGAACCTTTAATGTTTTACTAATAAAGTATCTGTAAAATAGTGTTTACAATCTAAAAAATGATTTACAGTTTTAAAGCCACTTTCTCGTGCCAGATTGTCTATTTCTTCAAGACTGTATTTTTTTGATAATTCTGTCCATATTAATTCATCGTAAGCAAAATCAAAACTTTTTCCCAGTTTATTTAGGACTACTTTTTGGTCACGAAGACTAATAATATAGCTATGTACTTCACCATTTACAGGATTGTAATGACAATAAAAATCAAAATCGTCTACTTTAAAATCGCCATCAAACTCTCTATTAATTCGCAATAATAAGTTAATATTGAATCGTTTTGTAATGCCGTGTTTATCAAAATAAGCGTTTTGTATGGTTATTGGATTCTTTTTTAAATCTACACCAAGTAATAGCGAATCTCCCTTTTTCATATTATTATTAAACAATTGCAATAGATTTTTCGCTTCCTTTTTTGTATAATTTCCAATATTACTTCCTAGAAATAGTAACAAGCTCGGAATTTTAGTTTGGACATTTTCTTTTGAAAGAATCTCAAAATAATCACCAACCTTTGGATGAATGGAGAGTTTAGGTAATTTACTTTTCAGCTTTTTTGTCAGTTCATCCATTGCGCCTTGAGAGATATCAATAGGTACATAATGAAAATCTATATGGTTGTTTACCAAATATTCGAGCAGTTTAAACGTTTTGAAACCATCTCCAGCTCCCAGTTCAATAATGTTAAAAGGTTGATTATAGTTAACAGCTTCAATAATTTGTTTTGCCTGTAATGATAAGATTTCAAACTCACTATTGGTCAAATAATAGTCTGGCATGTTCATTATTTCCTGAAAAATGCGACTTCCAGCATCATCATAAAAATATTTAGAGGAAAGTGTTTTTCTTTCTGAGGAAAGGCCTTCAATTATATCTTTTGCAAATTGTTTATTCATATCATTTTACGAGTCTTATTCCTGAAAACATCCATTGTAAAGAGGGATGAAAAAAGTTTCTATACGTATTTCTACTGTGGTTTTTTGATGTTGCCACAGATGCACCTCTTAATACTTGCAATCCTACCATAAACTTACCATTATATTCACCAAGAGCACCTTCGGCTTTGGTATAGTTTGGATAAGGCTCATAAGCACTAGCTGTCCATTCCCATAAGTTTCCCCAATTTAATTTAGAGGAAGCTACTTCCCATTCAAACTCTGTAGGTAAGCGCATCCCTTTCCACTCTGCAAAAGCAAATGCTTCATAATAACTCATATGCATTACTGGTTCGTTAGGATTGAGATCTTCCAATCCATTAAAACTATAATGTTGCCATTTTCCATTAGAAAAATGCCAATATAAAGGAGCTGTTATGTTGTTATTATTTATGAAATCCCAGCCTTCAGCATGCCATAGATTAAAATTTTGATAACCTCCAGCGTTTATAAACTCGATGTAATCTTTATTGGTTACAAGTCTATTTGATATTTGGAAAGGGTGAATGTACACTTTGTGGAGACCCAATTCGTTATCGAAGCAAAATCCGTCACCTTTAAATCCTATGGTATAAATACCTTCTTTGACAGAAATAAAATCCTGTGATTGTGTAACTTCTGAAAGTTGCAAATCAGTTTCATACGTTGGAAATGTAGGTTGATGACCAAGAATATATTTAATATCATAAACCAGCAGTTCTTGATGTTGCTGCTCGTGATTTATACCGATTTCAATGAGCTCTATAAGTTCTTTTGAGTGGTTTTCTTTTAATAAATCAATAATATTTTGAGTAATAAATTTACGATAAGCAAATACTTTTTTTACAGTAGGTCGCGTCATTAATCCTCGATTTGGTCTTAAGACACGTTCGCCAGCATTGTTATAATAACTATTGAATAAATAAGCAAAATCTTCATCAAAAACCGTATAGTTTGTTTTAAATTTAGTTAAAACGAACTGCTCAAAAAACCAAGTACTATGTGCCAGGTGCCATTTTGGTGGTGACACATCAACAATGGGTTGTACCGAAAAATCTTCTATTTCTAAAGGTTCACAAATAGTTTCGGTGATTTGCCTAATCGTCTTAAATTTTTTAATTAATGGATCTGTATTCAAACTATGCTTCTATTATTTTTGTATCAAATATTACTTCGCGAGCCACTGTTTTATGCACAGGACATTTCGATGCAATTTCTTTTAATCGTTGTTTTTGTTTATCGTTTAAGTTACCTATAAGTTTCAGTCGCTTTGAAATATGGTCTAAAAATCCAGGTGTTTCAACATCTAAGTTTAATTCATCACTATGTTTTCGTGCATGAGTAATGTACACATAGACATCTTGTAGATCCCATTTTTTTCGTTCAGCATATAATTTAAGAGTCATTGCAGTACATGAGGCAATGGCTGCGTTTAAGTATTCGTAAGGTGATGGACCGAAATCGTCACCACCAAAACTATTGGGTTCATCTGCTATAAATGTGTGTTTTTTGGTTTGGAGCTGTGTTGTAAAATTATTCTCATTCAAATCCAGATGTGCTACCAGTTGCTCACCTTCAGTATTGAGCATTTTATTTTCTTGTTTTGGAAAATACAATTGAGCCCATTCTCCAATCAAACGTCCTGCATAGTGACTATGTTTTGAATTCAGCAGTAAATGATCTGCATCATGCAAGCTGATAAAGCTTTTGGGATGCATGGCATTTTGATACAATTTTTGAGCATTATCAATACCCACTATCTTATCAAATGGTGCGTGCATCACTAAAAGTGGCTTACGAAGTTTTTTTGTGATTTCTGGCAAATCAGTTTTGCTAAAATCATTCACAAATTCTTGATTGACTTTAAAAGGTCTACCGCCAATATTTATTTCTACTTCACCTTTGTCTGCCACGTCATCAATAGCATGAGAAAAATGTTGTGTAACATGCTTTATTGTTGCTGGTGTTCCTATGGTAGCAACTGCTTTTATATTGTCTAACTTAGAAGCTGCAACAATGGCTGCTGCTCCTCCTAATGAATGGCCAATAAGTAAACATGGTGCCTGATAATGTTCTGTGATGTGGTTACTAACAGCTATTACATCTTCAATATTTGCTGAAAAATGACTTTCTGAAAATTCACCTTCACTTCTACCCAAACCTGTAAAATCAAACCTGATGACACCAAAACCATGGGAAGTTAAAGATCTGGAGATGTTCTTTGTAGCATTATAATTACTTGTACAAGAAAAACAATGCGCAAAAATAGCATAGTAATTTGGTTTTTGGTTTGCAGGCAATTCGAGATAAGCAGCAAGGTTGTACCCTTTCTTATTTGTAATTTCTATTTTGTTGGTTCGCATTGTATGTTATACTTTTTCCTTAATAAAGCTCTCATCAAACCTCAGAAAATGACAGGTGTAACCATCAGGATTTTTTACTAAATAATCTTGATGATAGTCTTCGGCTTTCCAAAATGTTGAGTATGGTTCTAAGGTTGTCACCACTTTTCCTTGCCATTTTCCAGATTCATCGACCAACTTAATCATCTCTTCTGCTATGTTTTTTTCTTCATCATTCTGATAAAAAATTGCAGAACGATAGCTAGATCCTTTGTCATTACCTTGCTGATCAACAGTAGTTGGATTATGCATTCGGAAAAAATAATCTAAAATCTCTTTATATGATGTCTCATTTGGATCATAAGTTAACTCAATACCTTCTGCATGACCTGGATGATTTTTATAAGTTGGATTGTCATTTTCACCACCTTGATATCCTACTTCTGTATCTTTGATTCCTGGTTGAGTTCTAAATAAATCTTCCATTCCCCAAAAACAGCCTCCTGCGATGTATGCCTTTTTATAATTAGTCATTGTATCATCTTTTAAAATTTATATACGTGAATGTATATCTAGTCTTTATTTTTACTATAAAATTACATTAATAAGATTATTTATAGAACATTTCTGTATTCAAAAATCAAACTCAGGTTGTGTGATGATATGTTTGGGCACCTTACATCACTTTATAAGAACTTGATGTTTTAGTATTTTTCTTTATGAGCTACATGACAGCATAGAACAACCTACCTTATGTCTGGCCCATTCTGGACGTTTAGCAAACCACTTTTCTAATTGTGGCTGTTCATTGTATGGATGTTTTAAAAGATTAAAAAGTTCGTCAATAAGGTCATAGTTTCCTTTATCTGCATCATCTATAGCCAATTGAGCCATATAATTTCGCAATACATATTTAGGGTTTATTCTATTCATATGAGTTTTCCTTTCTTCATCAGTTAATGCCTCAGACGATAAGCGTTCTCCATAAGTCAAAAACCAATTGCTCCAACGTTGTTTAATACGATCTGAAATTTCAGTTGGTCTGTAAAATGCGTCTTTAAGTACTGGCAACCAATCTTCAGTTTCAGCCTTCTTTAGGTTTGCGAGATTCCTAAAAAAAATAGTCATATCTGTTTCAGATAATTGCAATATGCTTTCAAGTTCATCAACTAAAATGGCATCTTTTTTTTCTTCATGTTGCAATCCTAACTTAGAACGCATCATTTTAAGGTATGCCACTTGTACATCTGAAGTATAAGCGTTTAGAATGGTTTCAAATGGTTCTGCCTCATTGATTAAAGGATAAATCGCATTTGCCAGTTGATATAGATTCCAGAGTACCACTTGTGGTTGCGTTCCATATCGATATCGTTTGTGTGTACTATCTGTGGTATTTGGTGTCCACGTATGATCATAACCTTCTAACCATCCGTAAGGTCCGTAATCTATAGTAAGTCCAAGAATTGACATATTATCAGTATTCATCACGCCATGAACAAAACCAACCCGTTGCCAATGGATGACCATATCCATACTTTTATTTACAACTTCATTAAAAAAAGCAATATACACCTCTTTTGATGGTGTTCCCAAATGTGAATAATGTGTTTTAATTGTAAAATCCACCAAAGTTTTCAATGTTTTATCATCACCTCTTGACGGAAAAATCTCATAGCTTCCAAATCGTAAAAATGAAGGTGCAACACGAGCTACAATAGCACCTTTTTCATATTCTGGATTACCATTATACATAACATCACGTAATACCTGGTCTCCAGATAATGCTAATGATAAAGCTCTTGTTGTGGGCACTCCTAAATGATACATGGCTTCACTACACAAGTATTCTCTGATAGAAGAACGCAATACTGCTAATCCATCTGCAGAACGCGAATAAGGAGTTTCACCTGCACCTTTTAATTGCAGTGTCCAGTGTGTGTTATTATGTTTAATTTCTGCTAAATTAATAGCTCTTCCATCTCCTAATTGTCCAGCCCAATTCCCAAATTGATGTCCAGCATAACACATGGCATAAGGCCTGGTGCCTGGTATAACCTGAGCTCCAGTAACAATGTTTAGAAAGTCTTTTGTGTTACTGTCCTCTTTCGTAAGTCCTAAATGATTCAACATTTCTGGAGAGACATGAATAAGCGATGGATTGCTTGGAGTTTTAGGTATTACGTATGAAAAACAAGCCTCCTTAACCTGTCTTCTTGTATTTTCAAGAACTGGGTCTGCAGGTAATTGTTTATTAAATCTATCGTTTATATTGAGTTTAAACTCCATAAGTTTTATAGCTTTCTATACCTTCTTGTTATCTTCAGTTTGAAGTACCATAGATTCCGAATTGATACAATATCGCAATCCGCTTGGTTCTGGTCCATCAGGAAAAACATGACCTTGATGTGCATCACAAGTATTACATTGCACTTCGACACGAACCATTCCGAAAGAAACATCTTTAATATATTTTATAGCATTTTCTTTAATTGGTTGAGTAAAACTTGGCCAACCTGAGCCTGAATCGAATTTAATAGTAGAGTCAAACAAAGGTGTATTACAGCATACGCAATTATACTGTCCTGCATCATACCTGCTACACAAACCTCCAGAATGAGGTGCTTCAGTACCAGCCTGACGTGTGATTCTGAACTGATCTGGAGTTAAAATGGATTTCCATTCAGCTTCAGTTTTTTCAACTCTACGATCTGGTTTCGGATTGCCATTTACCGAAAAGTCTATGATATCTTTCCATGTTAACATAATTTATTGCTTTCTTAAATTGGTTTTACAAAGTTACTATATGTTTTTTGAACGAATGATGTTTCATCTGACTGATTCTTCATCATAGCAAGCTAGCATTATATAGAACGTTTTATAGTTTTTATGTTTTGAATGTTGATTTGAATTTTCCATAAGACTATAATCTTAAGAAATTAGCATTACTATTGCCATAACAATCATAATGGCGTTTTCTATAAAAGTGGCTTCTGTCATAGGTAATTTTAAGGCTGTACCAAGACATGCGCATCTGATAGCCTTTTTGTCCAGTAATGTTTTAGTTACACCAATAGTTGTCATTCCTAAAACAACTATTGTGATGATTAGAGCTATTTGAACCTCAATACGCATCAAGAATAATAATCCCAATACAGTTTCGATAAATGGATACACTTTTCCATAAACAGGTATTCTTTTTGCTACTGGATCGTACATGGCAAATGACTCAGGAAACCCTTTTAAATCTAACATTTTAAAGAAACTAAATACAATGTAAAAGAGACCCATAAAATCTAACATAAAATCACGCCATGACCAATTGCTGTAGTGTAATAAAGTACTTGCAGAAGCGATATAAAAAATGATTAGCAACAAAGGTTTTAACTGTTGTAATTTACTCATTTGCTCTATCCTTTCTTTTGTTTCAACTGATGCTGATGAGAATACATTTTGCTCTTGTTTTTCAGACAATGTATATTTTTCTGGTAAGGCATTTTGGAAAGTCTCTGTGGCAACATGAGTGCTCATAGCTATCTCTGCCTCTCCTTTTTCAAGATTCACAGAAACACTGGTTACCTTATCTATTGCACTTAATTTTTGTTCTACAGAAGCCTTGCAGTTGTTACAAGTCATTCCTTCTATTTTATAGGTGTGCTTCATTATTTTGTAGTTTTAGCAACATGTTTTTACTCTACTGCAAATCATTAATATGGTTTAAAGCTGATCTATTACTGCTTTAAGTTTATCAGTAATTTCTTCAGCAATTCCTTTTAAATCTTGATTGTTTACAGCCTGCATTGAAGCCATAGGGTTGACTGCAGAAACTTCAATATCGCCAGAATCTAATTCTTGCACAATTACATTACATGGTAGCATCGTGCCGATTTTATTTTCAGCCAATAAAGTCTTATGAGCATATGGAGGGTTACAAGCGCCTAAAATTTTATAATTATTAAAATCTACATCTAACTTCTTTTTTAGGGTCTCTTTGATATCAATTTCTGTCAACACTCCAAAACCCTGTTCTTTAAGGGCTTCTGTCACTTTTTCTATACTGTTTTTAAAATCAGTTTTGAGTATTTTTTTAAAATAGTAATTCATAATATTGTTGTTCTAGATTCATGAACCAATTTAACATAAATTTCATTTCTTTTTAACCTAAATCAACTGAATATTGACGCGTTAACTAATCCTAACTGGTAGTTTGAATATAGAAAGTAAGGACTTGGTTTGAAGTACTTATAAGTAACTTCTCGTAACCCTTAACCAACGTGAGTGGTTAAGATTAACTGTTTAAAAAAAAGCTACCTACTTATTAACTAGTTATTTCCAAATACAGGAAGTCAATTTTTCATTCCTAGGTTTCGATTGCATGTAGGACAAATTCGACACAAAAACGATGTAAATAGAAGCTCTACTACAAATTACTGCATTCGTAATCTAACTAAAAATTTTTAACACTATTGTCAAATAAAGACATTGGAATATCACCATACTTTAATAAGTTTTTATGAAACACTTTATAATCAAAATTTTCTTTTGCTTTTGCTGAATTAAGAAGTTTTAAAAATACATTAGATCCATATTTATAGGTCACAACTTGAGCAGGCCAGCGCTTCATTCTTTTAATTTCTCGTAGTCCAATATCATGTTGATCTCTAATGTGATTTTTCCAAAAGTTTATAGCCTTTTTATCAGACCAACCATAATAGTTAATTCCGACATCCAAAACAACTCTTACAGATCGGATTAAATCCCATTCCCATTTACCATATTCATTATATATTGTTTTATATACACTTAAATCTTTACCCAGATATTCAACATAAGCTCCCCAACCTTCCACAAATCCAGAATACCAGAATAATTCTTGAATATCTGTTCTTTTCACGATGTCATTAACCATCACTTGATAGTGGTGTCCAGGAATGCCTTCATGAATGTATATCCAATCTATTTGCCTTTTATTGAATGGTTTATCAAAATGGTTAAAGTAAAATGTCCCATTGCTATAATAAGCTGGTACTTGCGCTAGCGAACTATTAGAGCCTTCTGCAATATTTACATCAGAAATATCTTTTATATAAGGAAAAATATCTGATGCTTCTTTTGCTACTTCCAGCTTAATATTATTAAATGCATCCTCAACATCATTCAAAGTATCATAAAAAAAAGAAGCGTCCTTTAAATGTCTATTAAAAGCTATTTCCGATAAATTAGATTTTTCCTGTAACTTTTTCATTTCTTGTTTTACGGTCTTTACTTCTTCCAATCCGAATTGAAATATTTTGTCTGGATGTACCTCAGCATTTACCCAACGCTTTAATAGATAAGCATACCAGTTTTTACCATTTGGAATGGTATAAACACTCTTTGAATCGTCTAAATAAGTGGTCTTATCCCATTGTTTTTCTAAAGTTAAACGCTCTAAGTTTAGCCCAACTTCATAGTTCATAATATTATAATCCAAACGCTGATATTCATCCAAAGTATTGATATTAATACGGCTTAATTGTTGTTTAATTGTTTTAAAAAACGTCTCTTGTTCTTTTAGAGCCTCAGTAGATTTAATAGATTTTAAATTCTGAACATAATTGACTTGTAAATTTGGAATATTTAAAGCTGTATAGGTTTCTAAAAATTGCTTTTGAATATCAGTAAATTCTACGTTTTGTGAACCACAAATTTGACTGATAGAACCAACTATTATTAAAATTTTAAATCCAATACTTTTCATCTCACTTCCAATCATTACAATTAAAAAATTTTTCTTGTTCATCGTTTTACTATTCTACCTATTAAATATATTAAGTTTTGTTAATATCTAAACTCAAAGTTTTCCATCTTAAATGCTCCAATTTCACAGTATTTACTTCACTTCGACTATATTTTAAAAACACATCGTCAATATCAGCAGACAATAAACCTTCTTCTTTATAATACAACTCAGTATGAAGTTCAAAAAAGCTCTTCATCTTCCTATTCATGATTAAAAATAATCTACCTTCTTTCTCTTCAATGGATACTTTTCTACCATCTATTTTGTAAGTTCCTATTAACTTTTTCTTTAGTCACTAGGTATCGGTTTTTTTGAATCTTCAACTTGATAAGCCTTTACTAAATGCAACCAAGGATCTCTGTGTTTAAGTCTATCATTATAGTTAAAAACAACCTGTTCATCTGGCCATAAAAAAGTACCTAAGTCCATTTCCCAACTTGTTGGCCAAAGCGTATGCGTTAAGGAAACCTTTAAACCTGAATTTGGTAATGTAATATATTTGATATCTCCAACTGTATTGGCTCCTTCAGCAGTAGGTTCTCCAACAATAATTGCCTTAGTATTTAAATCTAATATTGAAGTAAGTTCCAGTAGTGTTCCTTTTGTTGCTTTACTTGTTAATATAAAGAGATGACCTACTTTGTTTATAACTTTTGAATCTCTTAATAAGTCGGTTAGAGGTTTTAGTTTAAACCCATTTCCTCCTCCTCCATATCTCACATCAATTATGACTTTGCTGGCTTTATTTTTCTCAAGAATTTCCTCAATACTGTTGACAAAACCAGAAAAAGATGTCCCTTTTTGATTATTAGATATGTGTTGCAACTGTATAAACAACGAATTAGAGTTTGGTAAAAATTCGAACCAGTAGTTTTCACCTTCATGACTAGTGTTTGAAGTACTAAAATATTCATCATTAGGCAACTCTCGTGATAATTTAGTGTACGCTTCAATCGAACTTTTTTTAATGTGCTTTGATTGCCCTGAGGCAAACTGCAATAATACTTCATCATTACTATCTCCAATTTCTAGAAGTTTTAACATTGAAGGCATAAAACCATAAAGTTGAAACAAGTGTTTTTTGTAGTAGTTATTATCTGCATTCAATAATGATTTTGCTTTATTAAAAGTTTCCTCAACAGTTGCGTTATTAATTTTCAAAATTTGCTCACCAATTACATCTTTATAGTCGTCATGTGCATCAAGAATGTATAAACCATCATTAAACCAATAGGTTTTTATGGGCAGTACTTGCATTGAAACACCTTCTTGAAACATAGGCACATTGCAACCTTCATCATTTAAAGTATTTAATAATCGCTGCAGAGCAAAAACAACAACTTCCTTTTCATTTCCTACTTCTGAAGTACTTATAATTTCATATACAGCATCAAAATCTGTTTTGCGACTTTCATATTGAGGCACCATTTTTTCCACTTTCTTTTTTAGAAACTGAAAGTCTTCTTTCCAAGATTTTTGATCAATATTAAAATTGATCTCTTGTGAGTTTATTGTACCTGAAAAAGTGTAAAAACTTATTACTATTAAAATCCTAACCATCTTATACTATTTAATTTTCGATAATATCCAACGTGTACTTTCTTTCCCTATCATAATACTATAATTATCACGTGCATGAGTCATATAGCTACCGTCACTTAGTGTTTCGACATTATGTTGCATAGACTTAAAGTTAACAAAGCCATGGTCTGCATTTTTAATTAAAATAAAATCACCTTTGCCTCCATTTTTATTGACAATATCTACTAATTTTTCAGCACCTTTTTTATCAATTGCCTGAATATCAAATTCGCCATGCAATGCTAAAACATTGGTTTTTACTTGTGACCATACTTTTGGAATATTGACATCTGCTAAGTTTTGCCAGAATTTAAAATGACGTCCTATGTACTGGTTTCTTTCAAAATCACTGGCATTAAAAAATTCTACATAAGCTTCGTTTTTAAGCATCTCTTCTCCTGAAAGTTTCTTAATTAAAAAGTCGTCGTTGAACTTTAAATAAACTTTAGAGTCTTCTTTTATTTGAGCATCAGACACTCCAAAATGTTTTGGCTGAATGGTATACAAGTCTACCATATAATCATACCAGTTTTCAGCAACAGTTCCATAAGTTATGATGCCTCGAGGTGCTTGAAATTTGTTTAATAATGGTGCTATTACGCCTCCCATTGAATGACCAAACAAAAAAATATTATTGGCATCTACTGTTTCTTGATTACGTAAATCTTTGTAACCTTCCTTAAATGCGGTAAGTTCTTCTTCAAAATTAATTTCAGAACACTGTTTTTTACTTTGACTATCTCCTACACCTGGTTTCTCAATTCTGTATATAGCAAAACCAGCATTAACCCAATCGTTCATTAGTTTTTTCATTGGACTATCATTAGAAACTGTTTCTATAGAACCACAAGTATAACCTTGTAAAAAGTACACAACAGGCGCTTTTTTATGTTGTTTAGGTGTTACTAAAATACTTCGCAGTACATTATCCTTATATACAACTTCACCGTAAGTCACATTACCTTTTTCGAAAGATTCAATTGGTCTGCCTTTTAAAACAGTAGAATTCGATTGTATTATATTATTTGAATAGTACTCTACTTTGATCTCATCTCCTTCATATAATTGACTCGTTATAGCGAGCACATCTTGAATTGTATTTACCGATTTACCATTCAATGTTGTAAGGACATCACCTTGTTTTACGCCTAAATTCGAAAACGTTGAATTGGGCATAACCGTAGAGATATGTACTCCAGAATTTACTTTTAAATTATGTTGGGTTGCAATACTATCTGTCATTGTTTGCATCATTATTCCTAAAAGACCTTTTCTTTTAAGTGTTTGTGCATCAGAAATGTGATGAGCAAATTGGAGAACAAGAGCTATCGTAATATATTTTAATGTCTTCATGTAACTTATAGTTTATATGTACCTGTTTCTACTTCAGTAATAATTTCGTCAAGTCTATTTTGAAATCGCTCAGGAGCTGATTCCTTAACTTTTTTTATGTCTTTTACAGAAGCTTTTATGTTGCCTAAAAAGTATTGACTTAAACCTCTGTTTAATTGTATTGACCATGCCTCAGGATATGCCTTGAAGTTTGAATTATTATAGTCATAAGCATCCTGATAAAAACCATTGCGCAATAAGAAAATTCCAAAATCATTGGCATCATAAGCATTTGCATACAACGCTTTGGCTTCCTTAATCGTTGACTGCAGTTCAGTTGTCTTATTAAGTTTTTCAAGTAATTTTATTTTAGTACTGAGATTTCTATGGTTCTTATTAGCAGCAAAACCACCATATCCACCATTGATAGAGCGGTTTACCCATTCTAAAGCTTCTTCTAAATTGGTATTGTGATTTAAACACCAATTTGCAGCATCATTCCAAGCTTGCCAATGATACGTGTTTATGCCTCTCAATTCGCTTCTAAAACTTGACACTGTTGTAGCATTTAAATCGACTTCAACCTTAAATGGAATTCGACGCTTTTCCCACTCTAAACCAATGATGAGCGAGTTCTCTGTGCGGTCTAGAAATTCATAATCTAATTGTTCTGAAAATGGAGACTCTACAGATTCGACCTCAACATTTAATGTAACGTCTTTTTTGATATCTAAGTAATAACTTCCCCATTGATCATTATTATGAGCAAACAATAAAGTATAGGTATTTCCCTTCGGAATCACGTGAAAACCATATGTTCCTGCTTTTAGATGTTGTCCTTCAATTAACACATCTGTGCTAAACGTAATTGTCGTATTCATATTTGCACCAGCTCTCCAGGGAATAGGGTTTCCTTCTTGAGGAATAATGTTAGGGTTGTTCCAAACATCCCTTCCTTTTACTGAAGGACTGCTATAATTGATTGTTATATTGGTGACTCCCAGTTTTTGGGTTTCTTGAACTTTAGGACTTGATTGAGGTATGTTTAATGTATGAAATTGTGCGAAGGCGAATACCGAAACTAAGAATAAAGCTGAAGTTGTAAAATACTTTTTAAACATGTTGAATGATTTTTATTTATACCTACAAAACTAGCCTCTAATGCTCTCCAAAATCTCCTAATTCCTGAAATATGGAGATAGATTTATGAGCATTTTAACAAAAAGAACATTACTTTAACTACTATATTTGTAGAAACAATATGAAGTATGAACCCATCCACAGCACTAATAATTTTTTCAAGTATTGCAGTGACATCTTGTGGATTTTTATCTAGTTATTTCTTATTCATTAAAAAAGAACATCGGTTAAAAGACGTCACACTTGGGTTATTATTTATTGCAATAGCATTTCGGATTGCAAAATCTATTTTCTATTATGCGCTTCCAGAAATATCACCTGCTGGAGTTGGATTAGGTTTTTTTGGTTTCGCTTGCATTGGTCCGTTAACGTATATGTACTTTAATATCGATCAAACTACACGCACCTATTTAAAGCCTATTACCTTATTGCATCTCATATTTCCAGTATTAGGATTTATTATTATTTTGGTTAATAGTAATTATGCCTATGAATTATATTTATTAGCTAATATAAGTTTAGCTGCTTATCTTGGATTTATAGCAAATCAATTCTTTTTTAAATCAAAAGCTTCAGAATTATCAAAATGGTACAAAGTCCTTTTTTATGCTCTGGTTGCATTATCTATTATTCTAATTTATCAATTGATTGGAGAAAGTATTAATGCCTATGCTATAGGTATCGCATTGTCATCACTGGTAATGTATTTTTTGTTTTTTTATGCACTGCAGTCACCTGTAGTCGTTAAAAAACCTAACGCAAAAGTCTTACCACCAGAATTGTTACAAAAAATAAAAAATGCAATAGAAGAAGATCAGATTTTTATGCAACCAGCTATTTCGTTAGCACAATTTTCAGAGGCCATAAACACACCAACCTATCTGGTAACAAAAGCTACAAAATCTATTTATAATAAGAGTTTTCCTGAAGTTATAAATAGTTTCAGAATACAAACCATCAAACAGAAACTTTCGCAACCGGAATTTGCTAACGAAAAAATTGAAGATCTTGCGTATGACGTTGGATTTAATACCGCTTCTACTTTTTACAATGCTTTTAAAAAAGAAGTCTCTATGACTCCTAGAGAATATCAATCATCAATCATGTCAAAGTATTAAAGTACTCCAACCTACTTGTGTAAGCTTTTAATTTTAAAAAGGTAAATACGGGACAATGATTTTAAACTAGCTAAAAAAATAATAGCTCATTAATGACAATCCTTATGTCTTTCAACATACAACTTTAAAACAAAAAAACTAGAATTTATGGAGCTTCTGTCATTTTATTGTTTAATACCTTCAAAACAGTATCTACACTATTAAACAATTCATTCTGCTTTTGATTTATAATTACGTCAGGTTGAAGCGCAGTATTTTCCTGTTCTGATAAGCGAAACAGTCTTTTTGAATATGTAATTACTAATTTTGAATTAGGAAGTTTAAAACTATCCATATCTTGATAGCCTGTAGGATTTGACCCAGTAGGTTGACCGACAATTTTAGCATTTAACAATTGCTTAAAGAGAGCTGCATTACTTGTTGCTGCTGAAAAGGTTTTGTTACTTGTTAAAACAAACACACCATTTTTCCAATCTATGGAATCAGCGAGGTTAAGTGCATACGCTAAAACCGTTCCTACATATAAATCGCCTCCTCCATTATTGCGCATATCAATGATTACCTGTTTCATTAGGTTTTCTTGAATATATGAAACCAATTGTTCGCCAAAAACTTGCATGTCTTCAAAACTTGGATAGCTTTCAAAATTAATATAAATAGCTTTAATGTTCTTAATAGATGTATACCATAAATAATCGAACATAGGTTTATCTGGTTTTATTATCTCAGGAATTCCAATATTTAATTCTGTAAAATTCCCTTTATCTATAGCAGTTTTATCTAATGCTTTTAGAGTGACTTTTATTTCTTTACTATTTTCATTTAAAAAAGTAAATTGTGCAGTATTTCTGTTTTTAGTTATATCAAGATTATAAAGTAATTCGCTTATGGTTAAATATGAACTAGTTCTTAATGTTTCTGAATATTCATTCTCTACAAATTGAGTAACTTGTGAAACTTTCATAGAAACCTCTTCAATAGGAACGTCATCAATAGCCATTAAAGATAGTTTTAATAAGCTTTTATGCTCTTTTATTACTTTTACTACTCGCCATTCCTTATCGATATATTCTATTTCAAAAGGAAATCGATGTGTTGCCATATTTCTTAAAGATACAGCTGTATGACCGTCATTTACACGTCTTGTTAAGCGCATTAACTCTAAAATAATCTCAAAATCGTTTAATGAGTCAACATTGTTGTAAATCTTATTCCACTCATATACAAATTCTTCTTTAGTTACCGAGTGATAAAGGTCTATATGTTTTTGTTCTAAAGACGCTTTATAGATTTTTAGATCTTCTTTCCAATTAATTTTGTTTGATGTTTGTGCAAACAAACCATTAATTGATAATAATAGTGCAATAAAATAAATACTTATAACTTTTATAAATGTGTTCATAGCTCTATTTATTTTCTATTCTTTTAAGTATATCATAAACCAAAATCATTGCACTCTTAGAAGCCTCTAGCTGATTTAAAGAACCAGAAATATAAGTATCTAATTGTGGGCAATACCATAAAAAAGATGCTGTACTTCCAGAATGCCCTATAAGTTGTAGGGTTGTGTCTGTGTCTGTTAATTCACCTAAAGAAACTTGCCTAATACCAAAGCCGTAATCCATACCTTTAGTTTCACTCACCCAGTTTTGCATGGCTAAACGTGTATCTTTCTTTACAAGGATATCACTATTAAAAGCTTTTAAAAAAGTAATTAAATCTTGAGTGGTAGACACCAGACCGCCTCCTCCCCAATCTGCACTTAAGCTTTTAAGAGATGATAACTCATATTGACTTGCATAGAATTTAACAATAGGAAGTTTGTTACCCATTGCTTTAGATTTTAAATTGATGTAGGAACTATTCATTTTTAAAGGTTGAAAAATATGTTGTTGAAAGAACATATCTAATGATAATCCACTTAGATTTTCAATAATCAATGCTAACAGCACATATTCTGTATCTGTATAATGATAACCTTCACCAGGAATAAAATGTGGTGTCATCTTGTCTTTTGAAAACTGAATCATATCTTCACCTGTCCATGTTTTGTTAGGGTTTGTCAATATCTGGTTGATAATGTTTGGACTTTCATCGTTAGTTTGATCCGTAAAATAATCAGGCAAACCAGAGGTATGTTGCAATAAATGAGTAATGGTTAAATCTTTTGAATAGTCTTTTCCATCAACAACATTAAGGTTATTCACCAATGAATCTGGTAAATATTTAGTGATTTTGTCTTCAAAATTTAATTTATTTTGATCCTTTAAAATACCAATTGCCGTAGCTGTAAGCATTTTGGTAACACTGGCTGTATAAAATGGACTTTTTATTGAAATAGAATCTTTTTTACTTTCCGCTATCTGAATGTCAATTCCACGAGATTCAGAATATATGTGTAGAATAGCACTTTTAATGTTTTCTTTTTCTAATTCTGTTTTAAACAAATTCTTAATGCCTTTATCTATAGTTTGTTGACTAAAAAGCGTAGAGGTTAAAAAACATAGACAAATTATTACGAGTGTTCTCATGATTTTCTATTTATTGGATTCTATGTCTTTTGCATATGCAGCTAAACGTAAAAGATCGTAAAATTTTCCGATATTGCCCTGTAGTATGGATATTGCACTGTGGTCAATTAGTAATGCTCTAGAAATAGATTGTTTATTTTCTTCGGTAATCTGCTTTATTAGCGCTCTAGAATTTTCATTACCTTTAGTTTCGTAGCTGTATAAAACTTTAACCGCGTTTTCTTCTGTAGTTATTGTTCTTGGTTTAGGGGTATATCCTAATTGCTTTATCATAGTTTCTGCCAAAATCCATACGGACCATGGATTTTGACCTGTTATTAAATTATTATCATGACTAATTTTTTCAAGATACATTAAACCTTCATTAAATACAGCTCCTTGATCTATTAATTTGTCTTGTAATAAGAAAGGGAATATAGATCTAGCTTTTGGAATTAATAATAGTTCTTCTTTATTGGTAAAACCGCTCACTTGTTTATTTTTTAAAAATGATTCCCCATCTTTTAAGGTAACATTTACAAATGCCGCAGGTCCATGACAGACTGCGCCTATTACTTTATTATCCTTGTGTAAGTCTAGTATTAATGTCTGTATAAATGTATTATTTGGAAAATCAAACATTGCTCCTTTACCTCCAACAAAATAAACGGCTTCATATGTTTTAGGTTTTACATCTTTTAATAGCAGGCTATTATTGATTTTTGACTGCGCAATCGAGTCATTCAAAAATGCATAATCAAAAAGTCCCATATCGTCATCGTCTAAAACCACAGGAGGCTTACCTCCTAAAGGACTTGCTATATCAACATCAAAACCATTAGCTTTAAATACATAATAGGCTCTTGCTAACTCTGTAAGTTCATAGCCTGTACCTTTTCCACTAGTCCCTAAAGAATCTGTACTCGTTACGACTGCGAGTATTTTACCTCGATAAGAAGGCACATCTTTAGTGATATACGGGATATCGTTCACGTTACTATGAATTAATGTGACATCTTCAGCCGGTAATAAACTTGCTATGAATATGCTTATTATTATGATGCAGATAATAATTACCACTATGCTCGATAGAATCCATTTAAGTACTCTGTATTTTTTAAACATAATTTCTTTTGTTAGTTATTATTACTATACTTATTGGTATAGTACTCTGTAATTCTTGCAAGTGAGACAGTTTGTTTGTTAATATTAAATGCTTTAGTTATAAAAATTATAGCCAACTAAAGCCTAATCCTATATTAAATATTACGGCATCTCTATGCATATCGTTTTCTAAAAATGCCCTTCCCAAAACTAATTTAGACTGAATATTTAGCGCAAAATTCTTCTTTTTATAAATTTCGTAGCCAGTACTTGCCATAACAGCACAACCAAAGTTCCAATCGTCATTAACCTTGTCTTTAATGTCGTAAAGTGCAGGTGAATCTATAGCCAAACCAATACCTCCGTGAATCCACCATCTATCTTTTACCCAATATTGTACAGAAGGAATAAATCCACCAAAATGTCTGTCGTTATCTTGAAATTCGTAGATATTTCCTGGTAAAGAGGCTGTAATGGCGAGTTTTTCGTTTAACATGTAGCCAAACTTTAGATCTGGAAAAACGAAGGTTCCCTGAGCTTTATCAAACGTTTGAATACCAGCACTATCTTCTATACTGATAATCCCACCACCTGCTACGAACTCAAAGATGAAACCATCCCTTTGTGCTGTTGTTTCCGAATTTGTGTTTTGTCCAAATGTTATACTTGATAGTAATACAAAGGCTACACAAGACATTTTTAATCTGATTTGTTTTTTGATTGATTTCATAATTATTCGTTTTTTAATTGTTTCTATTTTGATGTTACAAAGTTGCGATAGTTACTAAAGTGAATCGTCTTGAATTATAATTTAGGACCTCACAATAGCCTTGAATACTAATTTAGAATCTCAATAACATAAAAGTTGTTTTTAGAATTTTATACCTATATAAAGGTTAGGTTCAAAAAGGAAATAGGATTTCCACCTATTGTCTATTTGTTTAAATGCATCTGGTGTATTGGTGTCTATCATCCAGTTTTGACAATGAAATTGAGGCTCTATATAAAATTGTTTCTTTTTTCCAAATGTAAAATGATAGCCAATATGATAAGAAGTATAAAGCTTAAAACCATTAGCTATTTTTTTATTATCAAGATCTAAATATGTTTTGTACTGTGGCAAAACTTCAACGGAAGCAAACAACCCTTTCCAAAGCATTCGCTGGTATGTTATTCCTATGCCAGTTTCACGCAGATAACCAGGATAAAATTCAGTTTCAGAATCTATTTTATCTAAAAGTCCATCCCACCATTGAATACCCATAGGTTGAAATAATCGCCAAGTGGCTAACTTAATTCCAACAATATTTTTAGCATTTAATTCTTTTTTTATGTGCAATTCAAAGTGTTGGGTATTGGTTCTTTCGCCTCCTTCACCAATATTACCTATGATAATAGCAGGAAAACTTATCCTGTATTTGAAATCTAAATCATTGTTTTTTAGTGATTCCGTATTACGCTGTGCAAAAACATTTAGTGTACAAAGTGTTAAGCCGAAGATGAATAGTTTTTTCATGGTAATGTGTTTTTAATTGTCCGTTTTGACTAATGCTTTATTTGTATGGTGTAAAGAAACATCAGAAATCAAGGCGCATCGCCCTAAATTATGATTTCAAACCTTTTTACTACTAATAATGATTTTTAGGAACTGAAATGAAACTATGAATAGCACAAAAAAAGCTTAACATTTTTAGTGTTAAGCCTTATCATAAATTGTGCTTTTTGTTTTAAAATAACCCCTCTGGTTTAGAGGTGAGGTTTTCCACATTTTGCGTAATTTTTTCAATATCCCAATCCCACCATTGCATCTTCAGTAGTTTCGAAATAATGTCTTCAGTAAATCTTTTTTTGATAAGTTTCGCAGGATTACCTCCAACCATAGTATACGGTTCTACATCTTTTGTCACTACTGCTTTTGCAGCTATTATAGCACCATCTTTAATTTGAACACCAGGCATAATGGTTGCTTCTTGACCAATCCACACATCATTACCTATTACTGTATCCCCTTTTGAGGGATAGCTTTTGCCCTTCATTGCATTTTGCCAAGCACCACCAAATATGGCAAAAGGATATGCTGATGTTGCTTCAGCTATATGGTTACCACCATTCATTATAAACATAGCATCAGATGCTATCATACAAAACTTACCAATAATGAGTTTGTCACCTATAAAATCGAAATGATATTTGACGTTTTTTTCAAAGTTTGAAACATCATTAAAATCATCATAATACGTGTAATCGCCTACAATAATATTAGGATTATTAATATAGTTCTTTAGAAAGCAAAGGTTCTTATAATGAGGTAACGGAAATACTGTATTTGGATCTGGAATTTTCATTTGATTCCTATTTAATACATGATACATTTTTGGCTTCTTCTCTAAAATAATCATTTAAATGATGATTACCATAGGTTGGTGCTATATTGTCTTCAGCCATTAAAGTTAGAAAAAACTCAATCGGTCCATAGGTTTTAACTGAGGTAAACGTTCTTAAAGACCAAATAATTAATCGTCTTAACCAATCTGGAAAATGTATGATTTTTATGGGCATATTTAAAGCGTTTAAAGCGAGTTGACTCATATCGTTAAGACTTAAAATATCAGGTCCTCCAACAGTTAATTCTTTATTGTAATCGTTTAAAGTATTTACTATAGTTTTTGCTAAATCTTCACCATGAATAGGGTTAAATTTTTGATGACCCGATCCAAATAAATACACGCGACCTGATTTGGCCATTTGTAAAAAGTCTTTCATATCTGAGAAAAAACCGTTAGGTCTCACTATGGTATAGTTTAATCCTGAAGATATTAAGGCATTAACAAATTTTTCCTTAGCTTCAAAAATTTTTAAATTCCGATATTTATTTCCATTAATTGCCGAAACATAAACAAAATGCTGTACTCCAGCTTTTTTTGCTTCTATCAACAAATTTATATTGGCTTGATAATCTACATCCATATATGTAAATCCATCTTTTTGTCTGGTAATACCCACGGTAGAAATTACGGTATCAATACCTTTACAAATATCCCTAAGGGTTTCAGGTTTAGTGACCTCGGCTTGTTTTATTTCTAAATAATTTTCATTAGTATTTACTAACTTATCAGGGTTACGGACAATGGCAATGACCTGATTTTGTTTTTCAATTAATACTTTTAACAAATAACCACCTAAATAGCCTGTAGCTCCTGCCAATAATACGTTGGTATTTTTCATTATGAATAAGTTTAGAATTTTATTTTAATTAAACTCGTTTGTTAATAGTTGTTGGATAATAGTATTTCGTTGCAAACCTGTATCATCCTGTTGATTGCTTAATAGTATGATAGTTGCATTGTGTTCTGGTATAAAACCAATCATACTCCAATAGCCATTAATATCTCCACCGTGCCAATATAGTGTGGTGTTAAGTTCTTGTGTGGTGAACCAACCCAAACCAAAATCAGTAAATCCACTTGGGACATCTTGAGCAAATATTTCGGCTTTTTCTGCCTCTGTAAACCAATTAATTCTTACCGCATTGGTCCACGTTTCCATATCGTTTGGGGTACTACTAAAGTCTCCAACACCAAAAGGAATGGCCATAGGATACGTGCTATTTGAGGTTCCATTTAAATAGCCTTGAGCGTGCGTATTGATATCAATACTATTGTTACCTTTATAGGTATCAGCCATTCCTAATAGAAGAAAGATGTTTTGTTGAATGTACTCGTGGTAAGACATTTGAGATAGTTCTTGAATTAATAAAGCTGCGATAAGAAAATTTGAATTGCTATATTGTTTATTAGAATCTGGTATAAAATTGAGACCGTTTTCTGAAATCATTTCTTTAATAACTTCATAAATATCTATTTCATCCAAGGTTTCACCTTGTTCATAGGCATCTTCAACTACAAATTGATAATCTGGAATACCAGATTGATGCGATAATAGCTGTGCAATGGTAATTTGACTGCCATTGGGAAATTCAGTATCAAATTCATTCAATGTTTGGTTAAAACTGCTAATTAAACCATCGCGTTTTAATTGTACAATTGCCGCTGCCGTAAGTGTTTTACTTACTGAACCAATGCGATAAGCAAGATTGTCATCTTGTGGTAATTCAGTGCTTTCATTTGCCAATCCAAAACCGTGGCGTACTAAATCGTTGCCGTTTTTAGTGACAATGGCATAGCCTTGAAAATCAACTTCATTTAATAAATTTTCAACGTTTGTGTAATTATTTGTTGGTAAACTAGCCTCGTCCTCATTAGAGCATGATGTAAAAAATCCAATAATTGATAGTATAAATACTACTGATAGTTTGTTTAAAGTTGTCATAACGGTTCTTTTTTTGATTATTAATTTTGGTACAAAGATTCATTAGATTAACAAAGCAATCGTACTGAATTATAATCTGAAACGAACTAATTAAGAATCACTATGAATTGGCTTTTAACCAAGCACTAGGTGTCACATCTTCTATTTTTTTAAAATATGTATTAAATACACTTTTAGAATTAAAGCCACTATCATAAGCTAACCCAAGAATGGTTAGGTGAGAATTTTTAGAATCTAAGGCTATTGTTTTAAAATGATTTAAACGATAGGAATTCACAAATTCATTAAAATTGAGATTAAAAACTTTATTGATGAGATATGATATTTTATTGGTATTTAACTCTAAAACATCAGCAACAAATTTTAAACTTAATTGCGGGTTTAAAAAAGGTTCTTCTTCTTCAAAATATGCAAGTAGCTCTTTTTTTAAAGTCTCTATTTGCTGATTATCCAAAATGTTTGAAGCTATATTTTCTTCATCTTTTGAAGGAACTTTGACATCTTCAACGAACAAGTTTGACTGATGCAATTCTGAGAACCCTTTAATGTTATGTAAGGGTTGCAAAAAAGGTTCTTGTCGAAAGTTTATAACTTGACCACGTCTGTGGTTAATCATTTCTTTTAAACGCATAAGCCCTTGCTCTTTATGGACAGAGTTGGCTAAAACAAACAGGTCATAGGGCACAAGCATCGTTTGCTTTTTATAATCTTCTATCCATTTATTGATGATTTGATGCGGAATCTCAACAGCTTTTTTATTGATTAGATTAAATAATAGCTTTTTCTCTTCGTTTAGCGTGGTATGGTGAATATGCTCCGTAAACTCTTGCTTTTTGTTTAGCCATATTAAACAAAAACATTTTAAATGATGTGCTAATTCTAATTGAGGGTTAAGTGTTAGTGCATAATTTACAGCTTCTAAGGCTTTATCAAATTGATGTTTATAATAGAAAATATGAGCTAATGTGTAGTGATTATTGGCAGAAAGCGGATCTACTTCTAATAATTTATTAGCAAATATCAAGGCTTTGTCAAAATATCCAAGAGCGATACACAATTCGGCCATAGCCTCTAAACCATCTATGTGATTTGGATTTATCTCTAAAACTTTATTAATATGAATAAATGCATTTTTAAAATCCCATTCTTCCCAAAAAAACTTTCCAACAAAAGATAATGGATATTCTGGTAAAGATGTGTCAATTTCTTTGGCTATCAAAAAATTACTAATTGCTAATTCCATAGCTTCCTGATAGGGCATATAACCCCACATTGCCAATAAGCCATAGCATTGTAAATTGGCATAATAAGCTTTGGCATAATTTATATCGAGTGCAATGGCTTTGTCGTAAAATGTAATTGCTTCTTTTATGCTTTCTGGTGTCCATTTTAATTGTAATGAGCGTCCTTTTAAAAACAATTGATAAGCATCAACATTATTTGTTGGTTGCTTTATCAAATGGTCTTGCACTTCAAAATGCCCAAAATTGTTTCTAACTTCATCTGCAATCGCTAAACTAATTTCGTCTTCTAAGTCGAAAATGTTTACCAGGTCTCTATCGTATTTTTTGGACCAATAATGAATACCGTCACTTACATCTATTAATTGTGCTGTAATTCTAACCTTATCTTGAGATTTTTTTATACTACCTTCAAGAATTGTATTTACATTTAATTGCCTGCCAATTTCTCTAATATCAATATCTTTTCCTTTAAAGACGAAAGATGAGGTTCTCGCAATAACTTTAAGGTGTTTAATTTTTGTTAATGCATTTATAATTTCTTCAGTAATACCATCACTAAAATATTCGTTGTCAGCATCACTACTCATATTAACAAATGGTAAGACTGCTATAGACTTAGAAGGAGTTGACAATTTTTAATAATTTGGTTTATATATTGTTAAGACGAAGGAAAATCTCATTTGTTTCAAAATTAATTAAATGACGAACAAATATATAAAACTTTGGAAACTCCTATTTCCTTAAACAGAACGTTATTCATCAATGTTTATAAAAGCTTTAGTGATAAAAGTGAAAATTGTTACTCTTCAATTTCTTTTGCTGAAAGCGTGCTTCTATTAATTATCTTTCCATGAATAACTACTTGTGAAATGTCATTATATGCTGTAATATCCTGTAAAGGGTTTTTGTTTAAAATTAAGAGATTAGCCTTTTTTCCTATCTCAACTGTACCATACAGTTTTTCTAGTTTAAATGCTTTTGCATTTTCGATGGTTGCAGATGCTAATATTTGATGTAATGGAATTCCTGCGCTTTTCATTTCTAACATTTCTAAATACCCATTGTAACCAGGAGGATTTCCATATGTTGGAGAAGATGGCGTATCTGTTCCAAATAAAATTATACCATCATGGTCATACATATATTTTAGGTTGATTTTTCCTTGATTTGAAAGTCGGTTAAAATTCTTAACAATTATAGTTTTAGGAGCATCACCAAAGATATTGGTATACATTGCATCTACATTCGCTTTATAATAATCAATTAGCTGTTTTGGTAGTACATGCTGTAACTCAGAATCATTTAGAAATTCTGAATTCGTGAGTGTCCGCAAGCCTTTGATGACTTGCAACGTTGGCATATACCCAACATTATTTTCAATTTCAATATCTAATGTTTTTTTAATTGCTTCAGGAATCCTATTGGTACTGTCTGAACTATAATTTCCCCAATTCCAAAGTCCATGAGCTATAATATCTACTTGTGCGTTTCCTAAAAATTTATGTGCTTCTATAGAGTTGCCATGAGCTACTAAAATTAAATTATTTTTATGAGCTTCACGTTTCAATTCTTCCATGAGTGCTTTTGAAGGTGTTGGAAAAGGAGCTTTTGTTGGATCAAAACCTGGTTCGTAATATGTTTTTACAGCAATAGCACCAGATGTTGCAATTCTTTTAACTACAACTTTAGGTGTATGGTTTTCTTTTTTGTATTTTTTTGGGATTGGATAGGCTTTATTTTCTTGATAAATAAAGTTCGGGATTTCATCATTCCAGTTTGAAAGTCCGTAACCATTGCCTATGACAGCACCTCCACCAACATAATACAAGTCGGGTTTAATTTTAGCTTTATTAAACTCAGATAATCTTTCAGTTTTACAGTTCCCAAATCAATTAATGTGGTATAACCAAAATACAAATAGCTTTTTGGAAGTTGTTTTCTAAAGCTTTTTACAATCATAGGATTTTCTACTTCCTCTTTGTCAGATAAGGCATCAGTTCCAGTAACGTGAACATGGCTATCGATAAGTCCGGGAATAATGTATTTTCCTTTTGCATCTGTTGTTTTGAATGCTCCTTTTAGATTAGGTTTGTCGACACCAATAAATATAATTTCATCTCCATCAAGTACGATATAATTTTCAAGAGATAAAGTTTGATTTTCTGGAGATATAATTCTAGCATTTTCAATAATCAAGCCATTTTTTACTGTAATTATAGCCTCGCTGGATTTACATGAAATTAAAGTTAAGATTGAGAATAGTAGTATAATTGTTTTCTCCATTAGTTCATTTTTTAATTAGCATTAAAATTATAATTAATATATGGTGTCTTAATTGCTGTTATTGTTGATTATTAAACTTTCTTTTATAGATTTAAACTCTACCCAATAAATACCTCAATGATTGTCTCCGCCTCTATGGAAAAACAAATGCTAGTCATCGATCGATACGCTTGTAGCCATTTCAGTTTGATCTGTGGTTATTTTAGATCCAAAGTTGTTCGTTTTTGCCCATTTACCACTTTTATTAAAACTGATGTATAAATCACTGTCACCAAACCCTAAGTCACTTTTAAAATCATATATCATATAGCTTTCGTCTTGAGTAATATATGAATATGTTATCCATTTACCGATAGAATTTATTTCACTTTCCATCAACTAATTTCATAGTATAAATTTCGTTGTCATCTTCTGTTTTTTTAAGTGTACAATATATTTCGTTCATTTTTGGAATAAATGTAATGTCAAACTCATAGTTATCAGTCGAAATAATTCCTTCTCCAAAAACCATAAGAGTATTTGTTGGAATATTCACATCTAACAATAATAAATTGTATGTGTTTCTTCGTTACAAGAAAACAAAAGAAACACTAAGAATAATAAAGCCACGTTGATAGCTCTCATTATTTAATTTTTATGAATGACACATTTTTCGCTCTGCTGCTGGATACCTCAAATCCTATAACATCATTAAACGAGTTTCTTACAAAAACCACTTTTAGAAAAGATCCTTTATTACCAATGAAATAATCATTTTTGATAGCTTTTAATTTGAAATCACCTAATCTTGTGTGTGTTGCTACTAACTGATTATCTTTAATATAAAACGAGTAATACGCATTTAATTCGGAACTGTAATATCGTCCTGTGAATTCTTCAAGTGTAGTTGCATTGTAATTTGCAGGACTATATTTTTCCGAAACGATTTGATATCCATCATCTAGCGTTACAATCATTTTATTGGAATTGAACGAGACCGAAACATACTCTTCTGGCGCCATTTCAAACTCATTTTCTCCAACAGGAATCAACGCAGTTTTATTTGTGCCATTTCTTATATATTGTAAGGTGTCGTTTTCAACTTTAATGTGGCGTGAGTATTTATCAACTTCATTCCAATAATACCCCTCAAATTGTTTTAAATATGCAGTTCCTTTTTTAATAGGTTTTTTGTGGGTTAATAACTTTTTGGGTGATGAAATTGATTCTTTATTTTTAAGATAAGGCTCTAAACAAATGTCCATTATATCGTAAACCATTTGTGCGCCATTAATTTCACCATTCGTGTTTGTAAAAATGACACTTAAATTAAGTTCTGGAAACGTAGCCAAATAGGCCTGATAACTTGCATCTTGGCCACTGTGCTCTAAGCGTTTGAAGCCTTTATAGGTATTCACAAATAAACCATTGGCATAGCCATAGGTTTCCCCATTATTCAAATGCAGTAAAGTTAGCATTTTATTAAAGATTACTTCACTACCTACTTTTTTTGTATCATAATTAATGGCCCATTTGCTCAAATCTGTAATTGTCGTGTTAAGATTGGTAGCACCCACACTGAAGTTATTAAACAAATCTTCTACTTAATTTGAATCGACTTTGAAATAGGAAAGACTTTTGTTTTTAATAACCTGTCCTTCTTGATCTACAAATTTAGAATCATACATTTGTAG
Organism: Psychroserpens mesophilus; assembly: GCF_050617655.1. Classification (GTDB taxonomy): domain Bacteria; phylum Bacteroidota; class Bacteroidia; order Flavobacteriales; family Flavobacteriaceae; genus Psychroserpens; species Psychroserpens mesophilus_A. The sequence continues at coordinate 373,795 of NZ_JBODQC010000002.1, forward strand.
GGGTTCAAAAATGCGCTTATGCATAAATTCTGAAAAAGACATCTTCGATATTCTAGCTACGATTTCTGCCAACAATGCATAGTTGGCATTGCTATACATATGCTTTTCGTTAGGTTTAAAATTTAAAGTCTTTTGATTAAAAATAACACCCAATACCTGTTCATTGGTAATAACATCATCTAGTGTCCAACCAGCAAGGCGTAATAGGTTATACTTATCTTTTAGTCCGCTTGTGTGATTTAACAAATGGCTAATGGTTATTTTATTGTCAAACTTATGCATCTCAGGAAGGTAGATTCTAATATCATCCTCTAAAGCCAGTTTTCCTTCATCTTCCAGTAAAAGAATGGCGAATGCGGTAAACTGTTTTGAAACTGAAGCCACATGAAAAGAAGTCTCTTTGTGAATCGGTATGTCATAATCAAGATTGGCCAATCCAAAGTACTTTTCGTATATCAATTGATTGTTCTTTACAAGACCAATAGCAACGCCTGGTTCGTTCTTATTATAATTGCTCAAAAGGCTATCGATTTGAGTTGCTATGCGATGGATAATAATTTGCTCATTGTTGTTTTGAGCATTAAGATTTTTGGCAAATAAAACAAGTAGTATAGTCGCTATTAATTTTAAATTTGTTCTCATTTTTTTGATTGTTGATTGATTAATTGATTAATATTTTATTACAATAGCTTGCCTTTTCAAAATCTCTAATATTCATAGAAATAATAGGAACATTTGGAAATATAATCTTTAATTCTGTGATTATCAATCTGGAAAGTTGTGCTTTTTGGTATATAGTTCTACCTTCCATAATATTGCCAAAAATGTGGATGAAGTCATCATCTGTATTTCCTGTAGTATAATACTGATATGGGTTAATTCTTACTTTTATTTCTTCTGGAACAAATAACTTTGTAGCCATCGCAGAATCGTACACTTTCTGAATGATTTCCTGTGGTGATTTCAGTTTTATAATCTCTTTTGAACAGTCTACTATAAAATGTGGCATAGTTAAATCGTTGTTTAAGGTAATGTGGTAATAATAAAAATTAAAAGTAGGACTACTAATTGTATCAGATGTATCATATTGTTCTTTTTTGATTGATGTAATTTACTTTAGGCTAAAATCTTAGGGCTCCAAACTCTAGTTACTGCTGTTTCTTTAACATAGTCTGAAAAATCTTTTGGTTGTCTTCCTAATACATATTCTATATCATTAGTGATTTCAGAATTAGCAGGATTACCCAAAACTTCAGTAAATAAATATTCAATTAACCAGACAAAATCACTCGGCACACCTTGTTGCTTCATTACGTTAACATAAGCTGGCAAAGCTATAGGTGTAAAGGCAATATCTCTCCCTGTAACTTCTGATATTTCTGTAATGACTTCCTTAAAAGTATATGCTCTAGGTCCAGTAAGTTGATAAATTTTACCATTATGCTTATCATTTAATAATGCCGCTACAGCTACATCAGCAATATCTTCTGTATCTACATAAGGAACTTTGACATCTGCTTGTGGTAAAGCGACAAACCCCTCTAATATTGGCTCTAAAAAAAAGCTCTCACTAAAGTTTTGATTGAACCAACTTGCGCGAACAATCGTATAATCTAAACCCGAATGCATCACGACCTGTTCGCAAAGTTCTGCTTCTCTTTCACCCTTTCCAGATAATAGCACTAATTTTTTGACTTTACTTTTTTTAGCAAGTCTTGTCAATTCTTCAATAGCTTCTAATGCACCTGGCACTGCCAAATCTGGCTGAAAAGTAATGTATACTTTATTCATACCTTGGAGTGTTTTTGTCCAAGTTTCTGGTAAATACCAGTCAAATGCTAGTGATGCAGATCTAGAACCAATTCTGACGTTATGCCCTAAACTTTCTAATTTGCTTGCCACTTTTCGACCTGTTTTTCCAGTACCTCCAATGACTAAAATGTTATCTTTCATAATGTGTGATTTTAAATTATTTCTTTATTATTAAGGTTAGTATAATTAGTATAAATGCTATAGCAGAACTCATAGTTCTAATAAGATGTAAAGTGTTCCATTTATCTTCAAACCGCTCTCGTAGTTGTTTTAAGTCTTCTGTTTTTGCTTTGTTTAAATCCGTTTTATCTAAAATTTCATTAAGTGGCACGTTACCTGCAATGGTAACTAATAAGACTCCGAAAAAGTAGATAGCAATCGCGAAAATCAAAAACCATATGATAGAACTCGATTCATTTTTATACAAGTACAAATAGATAAGACCTAAGAAAAATGGACCGAAAAATACAAGAATAAAAAACGGATTAATAATGCTTCTATTCATCTGTTGAAAGGCACTCAAATAACCTAAATCATCTAACTGACCTATTCCTGGTGTTACTGCATTTGTCCAAGTAAAACATAGTCCTGCTGATAAACCAAGTAATAAGACAAGTACAATGGTCAATATATGATGAAGTGTTAAATCCATGATGCTATTTTTTAAGAATTGAACGTTTTGATTGTACACATACATACCAGTATAAACTGGCTACAAGTAGAAATTCAAAGGCAATAATCCAGTAACCTAATGAAGTAAAAAAACTATAGTAATTACCTCCATTAGGTATCACAAACAGTGGTACTGTTATCAGTGCATCTAATACAGCTGCAATGATTAACAATATTTGACCAACTTTAAGTCCGTGGGTTTTGTTATCCTTTTTGTAGTAGAGATAACATCCAAACCAAACTAGTGGTATTACAACAACAAACAAAACAATATTTGCTTGAGTATCGAGGTTCTCTAAAATGGGTATAGCATACGAGATTGAATAAAATAGTATAGCGATTGTCCAAATGCAGATACCTAATAAAATGGCGCGTTGTGTTTTCATGCCTTTATAAGTTTTAATTACACGACAAAATTATGTGGAAGACAAATGAAAGACTTGTCCTAAACGGATAATGATTTGTTCAAGAAGTAGTTACTTGATTTGACTAGGTCGATAGCCAAATTTTTTTTCGAAGGCATTAGAAAAAGAACTCAGACTGTCATAACCTACATGCCATGCTGCTTCTTGCACTGTAGCTTCTTCATTCCTAATCATTTTATTTGCAAGTGTCAAGCGCTCATTTTGGAGGTACTTAAAAACAGGCACTCCAAAGAGTTCTTTAAAATCACGTTTTAATTTAAAAGTGTTTAAACCTATTAGTTTGGAAAGTTCAGTTAAAGAAGGTGGGTTGTCGATATTATCTAAAAGTATTTTTTTTGCTAGATCTAATTTTTCGCGTTCTAAGAATTTAATTTTTTCGGTTTTCAATGTTGCCAGTTGACCAAAAAAATGGGATAATAAAGCGGTTATCTGACTTCTAAAAAACATCATTTTAGTTTTACCTTCATATTTAATATTAAATAAGGAATCAACAATAGACTGCATGTCTGGTGTCATAAAAAACGAAGGACCCTCAACATAATGATCGGAAGGATTTACCAACTGATTAAGCATTTCACTAAATAATTCCCCTTCCTCATTTGGTAAGGCATCAATGGCTTTTATAGATGTAGCAATTACCAAACACTGTAATGGTTTTAAAGCCGAAACCGTATGAATAAATTCTACATTATCATCAGCATAAAATGAAAGCGCTAATCCTTTTGTATAGCTAAACTCCTTTTTCTTATTACCATACTTTACAGCTAAGTCTACATTTCCAGAACCATAAAAAGCTACAGCTATTATAGGTTCATCAAAGAAACAAGAGTCTACAGTAGTTTTATCTGATTTTGCTTCTTCAACTAAAATGATAAAATCATTAATATTTATGGTATCTCTTGTCATATAACAAATTTAAAAAAAAAGACAAGGAAATTATCCATTTTAGGAGTTTAGTAATAGGAAACTTAGACTATTTACTGATACAGAAAGTATCTTTATCATTCTTATACAAAATACTGAGTAAAAAAATCGGTACAATTAAAATCAAGGCTTTACAATAGGTTGTTTTCTCTAGACTATTTGCTTTTCTTATAAATTAGTTCTTCTATTTCTTTAAAATTATTTAAACTAGGAACGTGTTTAGAACCTTCTAGTAAAACAACCTCATTTAATGAAGGAAATAGTTGTTTGACTCTCCTTATCATTTTTTTACCCGGAAACATGATGTCTTTTTCAGCAGCGAAAATAGTGATTGGTGTTTTTATTTGTTTTGCTGAATTTTTAGAAATTACTGGCAGTGGGGAAAAATCCATATTGCAATATTGAAATGTAGCTGACATGAAGGTTAATGCAAAATCATCATATTCAGAAAAAAGAACGTTCATTACTTTTTTAATGTATGCTTGATTATTTGTTTTTATGAACTTTTTTAAAGGAATAAACATTTTCCATACATTAAGAATTGGGTTGCCATTTACGATATAAACAGGTGCAATTAAGAAAACTTGCTTTATTGGAGTTTCGTTAAATTCTAATGCCTTTAAACTAATTAAACCACCAAATGAAAAGCCAACCAAGCTCACTTCTTTGAGCCTTAGTTTTATGATGATTTCTATAAGCCATTTTCCATACTCTAAAGATTTCATATCCAGTCTGTTTTCAGCACTTTTATTGGGTTGTGCCAGTACATCAACTGCATACACGCAATACACTGACGATAAATTAGGGAACGATTCTAAAATTTGAGGTGCACAACCACCAGTTCCATGTATAAGTAACAGAGGTGGTAAACTCGTATCGCCAACGCATATTACATTGGTTTTACCAAACTTAGTTCCAAGTAATGTTTCAGAATAGTCTTTAGATAATTCATTAAGTTTTTGATTGTAAAGATTTAAAAGTTTTGATTTTCCTTTTTGCGATTTAAAAAACATATACTATTCGTTTTTTGATTGATGATTTATAGATTGATGATGACTACATTACCTACTTTTCGTCCAGTCTCGAGATATTGATGTGCTTTTGCAATATCTGATAGACCATAGGTACGATCTATAGTAGTATGTAATTTATTTTGTCCGAAAAAATAAACCAGATCTTTGAATAACTGCTTTAAATCTTTGGTCTTTTTCATTCCTGTAGCAGCAAACTTTACTTGTTTTGAGTTCCACAACATTTGCCAAAGTATTTGAATGCTTAATACAGGCGTCATAAAAATGCCATCAGAACTGATTATTTTTTTAGCAGTTTGATAGGATAATTTTCCAACAGCATCATAAATCACATCATACTTACATGATAACTCATTTAAGTTGACTTTGGTGTAATCTATTACGTCATCTGCTCCTAATGTTTTTACAAAATCAATATTTTTAGCATTACAAATTCCTGTGACTTTTGCTCCCATCAACTTTGCCAGTTGAACTGCTGCAGACCCCAAACTTCCGGAAGCACCATTTATTAAAATATGGTGTTCTTGTTGAATATTTGCAATGTCTTTTAAGAAATTATATGAGGTTAAAAAACCATCACAAACTGGTGCGGCTTGAGTATGAGAAATTGCATCGGGTTTTAACTCGATAATCATATCTTCAGAAATACACAAATAGTCTGCATTACTACCATTACTAAATAGCTTTTCACCAAAAACGGCATCACCAATACTGAACTTTTTCACATCAGATCCAACGGCTTCAACGATACCTGAGAAGCCTGTTCCTAAAGCTGTGTTTTTGGGTTTAAATACGCCAAGAAATAATCTTCCAAGTCTTGGGATCCCTTGACGCATCATAGTGTCTGCTCTAGTAACTGATGAGGCTTCAATGTTTACTAAAATTTCATTAAACTGAGGTGCTGGTTTTTTAGTTTCAACAATCTGAATAATTTCTGGCGAACCATATTTTGTATAAATTGCTGCTTTCATAATTATTATTATTTAAAGCAAAGTTGAAGTTAATTAAACAATTAAAAGTTCTATATTATAAATCGGAACTAACTCTCCTTATGAGATTGCAAATAATAATTAAGGGTTATTCCTTCTATTTTTTTGAAGAATGTGTTAAGGACCGTTTTAGAATTAAAATCACTATCGTAAGCAACAGCCATAATAGTAACACCTTTATTTTCTTCTAAAAGAATACGCTCTTTAAATTCCTTTACTCTATAAGAATTGACATATTCAGAGAAGTTTTTATGAAAGTCTTGATTCAGTAATTGAGAGACATAATTCCTTGGAAGTTCTAAATAACAGGCTAAATCTTTTAATGACAGATCTGGATTTAAGTAGAGTTTGTAATCTATCATAATTTGTTCTAACTCTTTTGTGTACTTTTTAATTTCGGAAGCATTCAGCAATGCTTATTTGTACTTTTTTTTCTGTTTATAATTGCAATTATCCGGAATTGTCTGAAGCATAATCGCCTTGTGATCTGGTTTCAGCATGTAGTTTGTTAATCCCCTCAATCCTATTAACATAAGGCTTGTGCAGCATATCTTCATACTGGTCAAACACAGACAGATACATAAAAAAGAAGATAAATAAACTGGCTGGTTTCATCTTCCGAAAATAATAAAAAAATAAACAATAAAAATCTAAATATGAGTGATTTAGAAAAAATCAGCAAAATTAACACACAACCTCAAAAAACCTAAAACCAACACCATCCGAAGCATTCAACAAAAATAAAGCACCATCAACCTATTGATAAAACCGTACATCCAAAACACAAAACTTAGTTCCTATTTTTAGAGGTAAAGTATTAGGCACTAACGTAACAGAACTACCCGTGAAATTCTTGTCTAAAACTAAAAAATTCGCCAAATACAACTCATAATCCAAACTACTAAAATCAAAGTCAAGCACACCATATGTCAATTCAATACGCGTAGCACCATTGATAAATCCAACTTGCTTAATATCAAAATCAGAAATCGTTAAAGCATAACTACCAGAATTAACAGCATAATTAAAAGGCATTACTCGCTTTACATCACAACCATAAGTATGTTTAGCATAGCATTGGCAACAAAAACCATAGAATCACAAAACCTCTTAAGTTGGTTAGTCAGAATAAAAATACCTAGAGTTATAGAATGTTATATGTCTTAACTGACATTTGATATGCTATTTAACAACCTAAAATTGTTGATTCCGTATAAAATTCTGTTATATGTCGCTTTTCATATTTTTTACATCCAAATATGAATATTTTAGCTTTAGGTTTAACATTATGAAAAAAATTTAATACATCGCACTAACTCGTTAGCCTCAATTATGAAAACCAAAATAAGAATGATTAAAGACAGTAACATGACCAAAGGATTAAAAATAATATTGACTATAGGACTCATTATTGTCTCTCAAGAATTTGTAACAGCTCAAGGAAATCAAAATCAACAGTTTTTGCAAAAAGTAGGTGTCTTGGATAGTCTCTATTCCAAGGTATTAGACGAGTCAAGAAAGATTTATGTGCAATTGCCTGCCAGTTATACCCCTGAGAAAAACCAAAATTACCCTGTAGTTTATATTTTAGATGGAGAAATCTTTCTCCCTACCGTAAATGATGTACAAAATTACTATAGTGGTGGTTTTATACCAGAAATGGTTCTTGTGGGCATTGCTAATAATAAAAACAGAGTTCGAGACCTCACTACTTCTACCATAACCACGAAATATGCTATGCCTTTCAGTGAAAAAAACGGAGAGGCAATCAATTTTGGGAAGTTCATTGAGAAAGAACTGATTCCTTTTATTGAAAGCAATTATCCAGTTACTAATTACAGAACGCTAATTGGTCATTCTTACGGAGGTTTATTTACTATGTCCACACTAATTAATCAACCCAATTTATTTGCGAATTATTTGGCCATAGACCCTAGTCTAGATTGGGACAATCAAAAGCTATTAAAAGAAGCCCAAGACGCATTTGCTAAACAGAATTATACAAACAAAGCTTTATTTATGTCACTTAGCGGACAATTACATATGCAGAACTCGCAAATAACGATAGACAATGTAATGCAGGATGTATCCGATTTTACTTTGTTCGCTCGTTCGAATATTACCTTTTCACAGTTGGTTAATAAAAATGCTAAAACCGGATTGTCTTTTGACTGGAAATTTTACCCTAAAGATATTCATGGAACTGTGCCATTCCCTTCAATTATGGATGGTTTAATTTCACTTTTTGAATGGTATCAAATGGAAAATACGGATAAAATAAATTCATTTGACACGTCCAAAGAAGACCTTTTCAGTACAATAAAATACAGAGAAGAGAAACTCAAAAAGCATTTTGGATATACTGAAGCACCTTATCCAGAAGAACTTTTGATTATGTTAGGTTATATGAATATGGATATGCAACAACCTGAAAAGACGAAAATGTACTTTGAATTTGCAGTTAAGTATTATCCCAAAAGCGCAAGCACACATAATTCAATGGCCGATTACTATGAAGCACAAGGCGACTTTGCTAATGCAATTAAATATGTAACTAAAGCTTTTGGATTAAGTGGTGACCATGTCTACAAGAAAAGAATCGAGGAACTTAAAAGAAAATAACAAAGGCTAATATTTTTATATGAGTAATGGCAGCGAAGAAGTCTTATAGGAAACAACCACGAAATCTGCCACTACACATACAATTTATCGTTAGGCGCAATGTAACAAAACTACGAACTCATCGTCTTCCAGTAACAAACCAATCAGTAAATTAAAATGCCAAAAAAATTATCGGAAAGAAAAGAAACTTGGAAAACAATCTTTCTATTTCTTGCAATCGTTCTTCTTCTTACTTCACCTTTTCATTATGCCATAGTTAATTTATATCCATCACGAATATATGTTGGAGCTATAATGTGGTGTCCTGCAATTGCCGCATTTATTACCTTAAAAATAAAAGGTCGTAAGATTTCATCTCTAAATTGGAATTGGGGAAATTGGAAATATATTCGACTTTCTTATTTTATTCCTGCTTTATATGGCTTAATCACTTATATACTAATTTGGGTTTTTGGTTTTGGAAGCTTAACAAATGAAGAAGCAATTACAGACTGGGGAAAAGAACTTGGTTTGATTGGAATTGGAACTCTACATCCAACATCGATTGCTATGATCGCTATTATCTTATTAGGAACTATTGAAGTCATAAGAGCAGCTGCAACAACTTTAGGGGAAGAGATTGGATGGCGAGGTTTTTTCATTTATGAATTAAGAAAAGTTCTTTCTTTTACTGGTGTTTCCATTTTTAGTGGAATTATTTGGGCAACTTGGCATTGGCCATTAATTGTGTATTATGGCGAAAATGTAATCTTGGAATTGACAACATTTTATGTTGTTATTGTTTCAATGTCATTCATTATGACTTACTACACTTTTAAATCTAAAAGCCTATGGCCAGCAGTAATTTTTCACGCAGTAAGCAATGTATATATTCAAAAAATATTACCTGAGTTAACAATAAAAAATGAAGGAACAGAACATTGGCTTGGTGAAAACGGAATTATGTTTGCAATTGTGACTTGCGTTTTTGGTATTTACTTTTGGAGAAAAGCAATTAAAGACAAATTGTAACTTAAAAACACAGTGCCTAACAAAGAACGGAGTCAAAAAACAAGTCTTTTTAAAATGCTGAAATTCCATTAGAGATAATTTTTACAGGAAACAGCAGTATTTCTTTGCCAATTTGGAACTGATTTCAATAACTGTTAGAATCTCATCTCTTAAGTAAAATAAAGTCCAAATGTGCTATTATTTAAAGGAATAAGCGTAAATGTCATAAAGATGTCATAAGCTTGGCGCAAGTGTCAGTAAGGTTTGTATTTAATTTTGTCCCATGAACATTAAATACATACTTATGATTAATTTTTTTACAAGACTCACTTTTCTTTTTATCACATATTTTGGCTTTAGTCAGAGCTACGAATCAAAAATGGATTCCATAGTTGCTATAAGTTATAATCAAAACGAGCCTGGTATTTCAATTCTAGTAGCGAAAGAAGGAGAATCTATTTATAATAAAGCTTTTGGAAAAGCTAATTTAGAATTAAATACACCTTTACAAAAGAGTAGTGTATTTCAGATTGGTTCAATTACAAAACAGTTTACCGCAGTTTCAATTTTAATTCTAGCAGAGCAAGGTAAACTAAATATTGAGGATAATATTGGAAAATACATTCCTGAATATGCCGAAATAGGAAAAGACATTACCATTCATCATCTATTAAACCATACTTCAGGCATAAAAAACAGAACACCTGTTGGTGACAAGGGTTTTATTTCTAGAACTGATATGTCTCCCACAGAACTTATTGCATATTTTAAAGATGAACCTTTAGAATTCAAACCAGGTGAAAATTTTAAATATAGCAATGCTGGCTATATTGTACTAGGACGAATTATTGAAATCATTTCTGATCAATCTTATGGCGATTATATAGAACAAAGTATTTTTGATAAAATAGGAATGGCTTCCTCATTCTACGGAAGCACTAAAGAAATTATTAAAAATAGAGCTTCAGGCTATCAAATGGAAAAAGATAGCTTTACTAATGCAGAATACATGAGCTTAACTTTGCCGTATTCAGCAGGTTCTATTTTATCTACGGTTGAAGATCTATTAAAATGGCAAAACGCACTGAATTCCAATGTGTTATTAAAACAAACCAGTTTCAAACAAGCCATAAAACCCTCTGTTTTAAATAATGGCAAAAAAATACCTTATGGATATGGTTTTAGATTAGCAAAATTGGGGGAATCACCTATAATAGCTCACACTGGTAGTACAAAAGGTTTTACTTCTATTACATTCTTTTTACCAAGAGAAAATATCTATATCGTAGCTTTAACCAATTGCAATTGTAAAAATGTGAATTCTATTGCAAAACAAGTTGCCCAGTTATTTGTAACTGTACCTAAGGCTAATAAAATGTCTTCTGATGATCAAATGGCTCAGCAAAACAGAAAGTCAATAGATGTGCCTCTTGAAATATTAAAAAAATATGTTGGAACTTATGAGGTTAAGTCTAACGTTAACCTAACAATCGGCTTAGATAACACAAATCAACTATACTTATTAGCTCCAGGTCAAACTAAGAAGGTTGAGCTATTTGCTGAAACTCAAAATCATTTTTTTATAAAAATTGTAAATGCAGAAATTACATTTAATAAAAACGAAGTGAATAATGTTATTAGCCTAACTATGAATCAATCTGGTCGTAAAATCAGTGCTAAAAAAAATTAATATGAAAACCAACAAAAAGACACCTCTGCAACAGGCCATACATTATGCTAAAGTGCCTATACTAATAGCATTATTTCTGTCCCCAATACGGTATACACTAGAATTGATAGGACTACCAGAAAATGCTATTTTTATTATTGGTCTGCTTTGGCTCACCTTAGGATTTGCCATATATTTAGGTATTAAAACCTTTAACAAGAAAATGCCTTATCGCATCCTCTTATTAAGTCTAGCTATTTTTTCTCCAATCTCAAGAGTTCCTGTGGCCATACTTTGGTGGATCGATACGAAATGGGAAATTGGCACTCATTATGGATTATATTATGATAATTTTGGTGAAGCCTTATTAAATCATGTTATTTACGGATCCTTAGTTCAATTAATTCCTGCATTCTTATTAGGTTCAATAACAATAGTACTAATGAGGTATAGAAAACAGTCACAAAAAATAAACCTATAGAAAATGGATAAAAACTATTTAGCTATACGCGTAAAAGAGTTAAGAAACCAGAGAGGAATGTCTCAAGAGTTTCTTGCTGAAGAATCTGGATTGAGTTTAAGAACGATTCAACGGATTGAAAAAGGGGAATCAAATCCCACAGGAGAGTCATTGAAGCGTTTAGCCAATGCCTTAAATGTAAGTCCAGATGATTTGATAGATTGGTCAATAAAGGAAGATAAAAAGTATTTAACGTATCTCAATCTCTCTGCACTGTTATTTCTAGTCTTTCCTTTGCTTGGGGTATTAATTGCATTTATACTGTGGACATCGAAAAAAGGAAAGATTAAAAACATTAATAAATTAGGAAAAAACCTCATTAATTTTGAAATAACATGGACAATCTTGTTATTTTTCATTCCCATATTATTATTTATCACATCAAAAATCGGACTAATAAAAGATATGACTTTGAGCTTATTTTTTATAGTCATTGGCATTTTGTATTTCAGTAATTTAATTTTAATATTGATCAATACACTGAGAATAAACAATGAAAAAGAGGTGATATATAGTCCTAGATTTAAGTTTTTAAAATAAAAGGGCAATGAATAACAGTGTTAATCTTTTACATCCATATAGTATCAACTCAAAAAATATAAAACTATGAAATACAAATGTCCGAAGTGTGATAATACCACTTATGAAATTGGTGAAATGAGAGCCACGGGTGGTACGTGGTCGAAAATATTTGATGTACAGAATAAAAATTTACGTCAGAGACCTGTAAAAAATGTACTTATACTGAATTCTTTAAAGCAAAGACGGGTGCTTTGAGTAATATTTTCGATTTTTTCACGAATTAAAATAGTTTTTACTGAAGCACCAATTTTTTAAATGAATCTTAAACTTATTTAATAAGTTGATTAATATTTGTTTTATATAGCTTACCAATAGGTACAATGTGATCGCCAATATAAATTCTATTACCTTCTACTCTAACGATCTGCTTTTTTGCAACGGCAAATGACTTATGAACTTGAAGAAAATCATTGTCAGAAAGCAATTGGATGATATCCGATATTTTTTCGCGAATACTTATGGTGTTATTACTCGTGACAACTTTGGTATAATTACCTGAAGCTTCAATAAATAGAATAGTATCTACATCTACCTGAATATGAATATTATTCTGTTTTAAAAAGATCTGTTATCCTTCAGGTTTTATAGTCTCTTTATTGTCTTATTTTTACTGGATTAGTGTCAGAAGAGGTCACTTTATTAATAGCAGTTAAAAAATGTTCAAAACTAAATGGTTTTAATAAGTAATCTACCACATTTAATTCATAGCCTTCAATAGCGAATTCACTATAGGCAGTCGTTACAATAACTTTTGGTGGAGATGAAAGTGTTTTTAAAAATTGAAATCCTTTTAATTTGGGCATGTTCAAATCTAAAAAAATGAGATCTATATCATGTTTGCTTAAGTAGTCGATAGCTTCTATAGCATCGTAACAATCTGCTTTGAATTCTAAATTCGGAAGCATATCACAATGACCTCTTATTATATCGTGTGCAATATGTTCGTCGTCTATAATGATATATGTAATCATAAGCCTTTAATATTCAATGTAGCCGTATGGATGGTATCTGTCTTAGATAGTGTTAAGGTATGATTGTTTGGGTATACCAGTTCTAATCTTCGTTTTAGTTTTTTTAATCCAATTCCTGTTTCAGGATTATCTTGTGCTTCATCAAAATTATTTTCTATTTTTTAAGGTGTTTTCACCACGCCATCAACAGCACATCATCGAGGAGCTTTTTGAGTCTTTAGGTGAATTAAAAATTAATTAAGATTAGATTAGGATACATAAAGTACTCCTCTCCTATTTATAAGCCTTTCAAGAAAAATGTGTAAATGCAGGACAATTATTTCATCCTATTTCCCGATACAATATCTTCCTAATACCGCTATTGTTGAGTTGATAAACATTAGGCAACAAATAGGATACAAATAATGCTTGAAAAGCATCAATTAAAGACAATGAAAAATAAATTGAACTACAAATATAGTATAAAAAAAACCACTCGTTAAGAGTGGTTTTCAATCAAAAACACCAAGCATTAATTAGCTATTCCAGAGCCTAAATAAGTACTGTTTGATACTTGATTACCATCAGCAGTGATAAAAGCCATAAAAAGCTCTACTGTATCTCCTGCGTAGGTTGTTGGGATAGCAACAATTTGAGTCCCAACTGTTCTATCAGCACCATCGGTTAAAGAAATAGATTCTTTCTTTGATGGATTGTAAACCAATAACATTGATTTATCAGTAGTGTTTGCATTTCCTTCAGCAGAGTTATCATCCCAGTTAAAAGTCACTTCTCCTGGATTAGCAAGATCAGTAGTAGGGTTTAAAGCAGTCGATAAACCTCCTCTACTGACTAATGCGTTAGGAAAATCAACCTCAAAGTTAGGTTCGATCCCTGTAATCGCATTATTTAATACATAAGACATAGCTGCATTAAATGCAGTCTTTTTTACAGCTAAAAACTTATATCCTTTTTGGATAAATGGTTTAACAGCTTGAATAAATTCTAAAGTCACTGTAAACTTATTTCTTTGGTTTACTTGACCTGTAGTTCTTGGATTGGCTACACTTGAAGGTTTAATTCTAATGTAGTCAATTCCTTTCCAGCTTCCACCGATAACATTTCCAACCTTACCTGAAAGCCCTCCTAAAATACCTTGAGCAATTTTTCCCATAACATAAATGATTTAAATGAAACTTATTTTTCTTCGGACTTGGTACGGACTTAACACGAAGCTGTACCTTCCGTTGAAATATAAGTCAAGTATTATGCTATTCTTCTAATATGGATTTTGTTGCTTTAGATTACTTCCTTTTGCATTAGAAACAAAAAAAGTAAACTTTTTTTTCAGAAAAAGAGAAAAAAGAAAGGCAATACTGTTGTGGCGTGGCAATCCTGTCAAGCTTTTTGGGAAAAATCGTGCGCTTGGATAGGTTTAAAAAATAAGCACCGTTCATTTTAGCGTACTATTTTTTTCAAAACCCTTGTGGCTTGAGCTTTATAGGATTATAGCGATGGCAGTTGGAAGCCACGTATCTTTGCTATCTTTTTTATTTTTTTCCTATATTTATGGATAACTAATTATAATAATATTATGGCAAAATTTGAAGTATATACAGATGCTCGTGGTGAGTATCGATTTAGATTAAAAGCTAACAATGGACAAAATATATTAGCAAGTGAAGGGTATTCCGCAAAAGCTGGTTGTATGAACGGTATTGAATCTGTTCGAAAAAACTCTCAAGATGATAGAAAATTTGATAGGAAAAAATCTAGTAATGGAAAGCATTACTTTAATTTAAAAGCAACTAACGGTCAAATTATTGGAACAAGTGAGATGTATGAATCATCTTCTGGAATGGAAAATGGTATTGCATCTGTAAAAACTAATGCTCCTAATGCTTCAGTCGAAGAGGTTTAGTTTAGCATTTCCATAAGTCAAAATTATTAATATAAGCCCTCTTTTTATTGAGGGTTTCTTTTTTACTAAAATGTTTTAGCAGGTAATCTAAAAGGCGCGAGCCGGCTGCGAGATGAGCAAGGGTGGTGTGGTAATAGCACGTTGCTTTTTCAGCAAAAGTGCGTACCACAGCAACGGTTTACCGCAAGGGTGGCGCAGTTTTTTGATTTCTTATTGTAGACAGATGGATTATTATTGGTATTTCTGAATATTCAAGTTTTGGCAAGTGCAGCGATTGAAGGAGGCGATGGAAGGTATTGAGAATAGTTTTCATTTAAGGATTGGCGTTTACTTATTGTCAATTGCATTGAGGATTTTAAGGGTTTGAGGAAAATATAATAATATTAGCGAATAGCCAATCCGTAATGTAAAAACTATTAAGCGTGGATGGAATTGCCGACTGAATGAGTTGCTCTTGCAATGTCTGCAAAATAGGATAATCCGCAATGTAGATGGAAGTTCAGATTTTTATTGATGTTTACTATTTCTAATGAAGTAATCAAATATTCTTTTGATGTATTGCGGTTATCTTATTTGCAATCTGGAGTCGTTCAAAAAATGTGACACCCGCAGACCCACATGCTTTATTGAATCAAATGTTATAGAATTAGATTATTTCAATTAAGACACTAAACTTTCTGTTAAAACTAAAACACATGTGGGTTTTGCCCGAAGCGACCCGCAGGCTCGCATCATATTAAGTAGCGATTGTACCCCTTAAAATATGCGCCTGCTTTTGCAGGCACCAATTTGGGGATACCTGCTTTTCGCAGGTAGGGGTACAAAAGTAGCTACGGGTGAGGAAGGAGAGAATGTGTAAAATAAAACAAATAAATAGTACCAACGAGGACGTGTCGCCGCAGTGGTGCTATTTAGCTCGCGACGTTTATATTGTTTTAAGTGCTCGTGAATAGCCAGAAGCGAGCTAGGCCTATATTTCAATGATATTCAAGTGGCTATTTATGGTATATACAAGCCTTTTAAATTAGAATTGTGATTGATTATGAGACCCCTCTACTGCGCTCGTGGTGATAATTGAAAATAAAAAATTGGCTTGCAGATATGTTTTATGGAACAAAATGGAACGACTGACAAACACCTTATTACCTGCCTTAACGAATTTGTGGGCAAAGGCAAAAAGTACAGGCTATAATTACTCTAAAAGTCTGTTTAAATTCTAAAAATATCTTTAATTATAGCTTGTACTGTGGGGAACGGAAAGCTCTTGCAATTGAGAGCGTGAAGAGCAACGAAACAAACGAATGCGTAAGTGCTTGCAGTGTGGGGTTACCAATACTTATTCCTTTTAACTTCAAGTGTTTCTCTGTCTATATCTTCTAATAACTTCACTTCTTTTTCTATCAATGGATCATACCAATCGGCCTTTTCCTTGGCCCATTCAAGCGTATTTTTAATTGGCTGATTGTTGGACTGAAGTTTTAAATCATTACTCTCTAATTTTTTAATGAATTTTCTCAAATACTCCGCTTTATGCCAACGTGTTGCCATTGTAAGTAAGGCTTTGAAATTTGATAATTCTTCATCTTTAACCTTTTGTAAATCTTCTTCTATTTTACGTAATTTTTCCTGCTCTTCTCTCCAAATAGCACGCTCTATTTTTCTTGCTTTATCTTCTTTTGCTCTGGTTTCAATCCAAACTAAAATATCCGCTAATTTATCTTCTAAAGGTTTTGTTTTAGTATCTGACCATTCTTTTTTGGGATACAAATCATCTAATTTTAAACATAAATTTCCAGTAGGCTCTAGATCAAATGAATCCCAGCTATTATTCGTTTCTCGTTTAACTCTTCTATTCTTTTCTGATAATCTTATATCATACGATTGTTCAAAAACTGTTATGGTTGTGTGATTTGAAACTTTAATGATATATCCTCGCTTTTCCATTGCTTTTATCAAGGTATCCATAAACCTTAATGCTCTTGAAAAAAGACCGTCTGATACATTAATACTTAATGCATCTGAATCATCAATTTTCATGCTCCAGTTTCTGGTTTTGTTTCTAATCTTTATTGCTTTGTGGTATTCTTTAGTAGCAATAATATATTTATGAGGTTTTGAAAGCTTATCCGGAACTTTTAAAGACAATTCCTTACTTGTTTCAATTTCTGTTTTTAGTTTGCTTTTTACTTTACCTGGCGGATTATATGCTATATAGCCCTTTTCATCAAGGTATAAGATTGTTGTTTTGTCTTTTTCTACATCTATTGGGAATGTAGTTTTAGACACTTTTTTATTGTGCTTTATCTTTTGCCAGTGCCCTGATTGTGGTAGTGGTATATTGTGTTGCTTGCAAATTTTGCGCAAATTATAGGCATCAAAATTTAACTCTTTTGCTAATGTTGTTAATGGTTTAGACCAAACTAAATCATATAAATCCTTTTGTTTGAGACCTTTTTTATCTGACATTTTTAGCTATTAAAATGGTAACATATCAAAATAAAGCTTTCCGTTGGATTCCTTTATTTTAACATAGATTCGGCTATGCTTATGGTAATTATCATAAAAGCAATAATGCGTATATCCTTCGTCTTCCCATTCTGGGTTTTCAATTTTTAAATGCAACTTCCCTTTAGATGTTTTATAAGCACATTTAAGCATACTCGTAAAGAACCTATAAAAATTTAATTTATTAGGAAAGGTTGTCTCGATGTTATTGGCTAATAAATGGTATAGGAAGATTTTTGGTTTGTTTAGCTCTACTGCAACCTTTAAACTCTTTATTACTATTTTAGAATACAACACGTTCAAATTAGTTTATTATATCTCCAATTTTGATAACATGTAATCTAACTTTTTTGAAATTGAATTAAGTTTAACGTGTTTCTTATTGAATTCTTCCAAATAAAAAACTTCAATTCCAAAGTCTTGACATTTCTCAATTAAATGAGCTTGAGGTTTGTAATATGATACAAGTATTGATTTAGAGCTTATTCCTCCATAAAACTTACCAATTGCTCTCATTTTATTAATATCAGATTGTGTGACCTTACCAGATTTACATTCGATAAATAAGATTTTTTGACCTGTATTAATTAATATATCTATTTCATTCTTATCTAACTTGCTATCAGCATTGGATTTAATTGCTAAACTCATGTGAACCTCTCTTGCCGATTTCCATGAAGATATCGCAGATGCCACAATTAGCTCCCACCAAAGACCTGATGATAATATTTTAAAGGCATTTGCACCTTTCGATTCTATATTAAATTTAGGTGCAGAAACCTTTAGATAAATACCGTTCCAATCAATGCTAAACTTTTTGTTTTTATAAGTAAAGCTTGTACGCTCACTTTTAACATCTACTGCCCTTAATAGCTTAAATAATTCTGAAATACCAGACTTACTTTTCCTTAACTCTAGTATTTGATTTGCTAATTTTAAATCTTCATTTGAGAAAGCCTTTAAAGATGTGGAAGAAAATGTATTATGATTTGAAAGTAGAAGGAAATTTTTTGTTGATATATTCTTTTGTAATTTAGTTTGTGTACCATTAGATATATCTATTAAGTTTTGGTTTTGATCAATATAGAAACTAAAACATTCCAAAGTTTTAAAGACCTCTTGACTTGCTAAAGCCATAAGCTTTGTACCACTTGTTAAATTTAGCTCAAATGTTGCACCTTCATTATCGCAAATAATATTTGTTACAGTCTCTTCAATTGATTTATAGTTATATGGATCTACTTGATAGCTAATGGATTTATAGCTGGAAAGGTTTTTTTCTAATCTATTTTTTAATCTTACCGATTCCTTTGTATATAGAATATGGACTGTATCTGGATTTCTTTCCAATACGCCTATGTATACAGGTAAAATCTGACCACCTAAAAGCGTTATTTGATGTGTCATTATTTTATAAATAATTCTGGTTGGTTAATATCTGGATTATAAACAATATTTAAAACTTCAGTTCCAGGCAATGGTTTTCTTAATTCCTTTATATAACCCTCGAAATCTACATATGTAATTTTACATCTATAATCTTTACCAAAAATAGATGCAGCTGCCACCATTGACTTTTTACCGCCTGTAATATCAATTGTAATTCTTTGCGATTCAATTTCATACAATATTTCTTTCAAAGATTTGTATATCGTATTAAAACTTGTATCTGAAATAGTAATCAAACTAAATTCATTTTCTACAAACTCTTCAACACGATTAATTACTTCTTCTTTATGTTCTGTTGTAATAACATAATGTTTAATTGGTCGAATTGTATTGGCTGTAAGAATTATAGGTTCTGGTGAGAAGCCTAACATAGAAATTAAAACTTCTTCTTCATTGAATAGGTCTTCATATTTATTTTGAAAATTCTCAATTATTTCTGGAAATAATTTATCAAAATAAAGCTTTTCAGCTAATTGAAAGTTTCCATGTTTAGCTAAAGCTAACCACTCATCTGTATATTT
The DNA here is from genome assembly GCF_050617655.1 of Psychroserpens mesophilus. Lineage (GTDB taxonomy): Bacteria > Bacteroidota > Bacteroidia > Flavobacteriales > Flavobacteriaceae > Psychroserpens > Psychroserpens mesophilus_A. Next base: position 393,377 of record NZ_JBODQC010000002.1, read on the forward strand.
TAAATTAGATTCCATTTTATTCTAATATTATTTTAGCGCTTCGATATTTAAGAAGATATGATTCCAAATTATATTCCACCCTATTAAGTTGATTACCAATAGTTAAAATATTATCTTCAAAATCAGCTCCATAAGAGTATTTACCAACCTGAATTTGAGAAATTTTATTGTTTTTTAGCTTATAATAAGAAGGTAATTCATCAAGTAAATTTATTAGTTCACTATTTGATTTATGTATCTTAATTGTTATATCTTCTGGTAATTGTTTAGGCTTAATTTCTTTTAATTCACAATGGTATGCATAATAATCAAAGTACTTCCTTTTAAGAGGTGATATATTGAAAACATAAGGTGCTGTGGCTATTTGCCATTCAATAAATGCCTGCATATTTACCTTTTGATTTTTCTCTAAAACTAAACCTACTTCAAATCCATTTTTAAGACCATGCTTACCATCTATATTTGCTGTAAAAATCATACTCTTTTCTGGTGTAAGAATGCCTTTGGAATGATTATACACATCTCCATAAATTTTGCAGCCTAAATTCGCTAACAATGTACATCCTTCTATATGATCTGACCTATAATTCATTCCCCTCGAAAAAATATAAACGACATTTCCATTCTTTATTACCGATTTAACGGCATTTATGAATTCTGGTAATACATTGAGTCCAACAATACTATAAGTAGATAAATAAACATCCCCAGAACTATTTTCTATAATTTTGACTATTTCCTCATATAAAGATTGTTGATGGTCTTCGAAGGTAAATTTTAATTTTGTTTCGGATTTTAATGCTTTTGCCTTTTCTGAAATATTTTGATTACGGGAAACAATAAATTGTTTGTTAGAATTAGCTGTGATGAATCTTGTGTATGCAGTACCATTTTGAAAAATTTCATCAAAAAGGTTATCTAAATGACTTAAAGCACTTGTGTTCTCAATTAAAACACCTGTTTCTGGATTATTAGTTAAGGAAGGTGTAGTCATGTTGGCGCTTGTTAGCAACCCTTTTTTCCTATCTGAAATCAAAAACTTGGCATGAGCTGTTCTTGTAGCTCTTACATGAGCACCATTTGAGTATAATTTTTTGACTATGTCAAGATGGACTTGATTGAAATTTTCTATCATTTCCTCTTCTGATAGTAATGATGTAGAAAACTTTGATTCATCTAATTGAGTTAAAATAAAAACAGCGACATTAGTTCTTTTTAAAACATTTTCTAGTTCTGTATAAATCTCATTATCAGTAATGATAAATGAACATAGTTTTATAGATGACTTTGAGCTTCTTATTAACTCAATCACTTTTCTTTTTATTGAATTTTGATTAGGTAAGGTGATAAAAAAATCATCTCGCTCTAACCAAGGGTTATTATTTCTGTTTTCATTGAGAACAAAATAACCTCCTTTGAAGTGTCCTTTATCATTTATCGTATTTATATTATTCATTGACCAATTCTTCTATGTGCATGTGTTGATTGATATCGATTTTTTCAAGTAGTTCAAACTCTTCAAGTAAAACCAAGGCTTGTCTATAGTTTTTATACCTAAATAGTCTTTCTGTTATATGATGTACTTCCAAATTTTTATTTGTTGCATCTTCCAAAAAATTCTTTATTTCTAATAAATTATAAACGAATGGCGAATTTGTTTTAAATGAAATAAAAACTACCCAAATACCGTTATTAACTGATATTCTTTGATATTCCCTACCTCTCTCCAAATTTCTTAATATCAGACTTCGATTTGATTTTTGTTTTAAAAGTAATTCTTCAGTAATATTTATGCCAATTTCATATTTTGTGTTGATAATCTCTTCTTCAGATGAAAACTCTACGTTATATAATTTACTTAAAGCTAATTTTAAATCTTCTCTAGTTATAAATTGAAGTTTATCTTCATCATTCTCTTTATCTATTTCAACCCAGTTAGACGCAAAGGCAAATTTTTCATTCTCATTTTTATCCTTCCATGTATCTATCCTTAATTCAAGTTTTGCAATTTGATTTTTTATTTTTGATTCAAAAGACCTTATTTTTTCAGAATCCCCAACATTAGAAAAGCCATCAATAATCTCTCTATAGGGTTTGTTATCTTTAATCATTAAACCCACCAAAATAGACATAGACATTTTGGTAAAATCAATCGTTTCTATCTCTTCAAGTCCTAATGGTATTGCCCAAGACTCTCTCTCATTAACAGGAATATTAAATATATTCTCAAGAACTTTTTCTTTATTTAATGGTTCATGAACAATATTAGGTTTAAATGGCTTATATGAAATTGTTTCACCTTTTGAATTTGTATAATATGTAAACTCGTTTTCATTAAAAAATGATTTAAGATATTTTGCAGAATAAAGCTCGCTACTTAATGGCTTAAAATCAATCCCATCCAAATAAAAATTATGTTGACGCTTTTGAAGTCGTTTTTCTTTGGAAAAAATTAATATATCCCTTCCAAGCTCTGTAACATTTAACCTATTCTCACCTTCAATTAATCTTTCAGATTTCATTTGCTCAATCCTTAATTCAACACCTCTTTTTTGAACACTTAAAAATTGGGCTATATCAAGACTAGACATTTCATTATTTAAAAGAATACATTTAATAATAGCTTTATCTAATTTTTCCAATGGATCTGGTGTGCTATCCAGTATGGTTGCATGAATACAATAGATTGGATATTGTAAGTAAGCAATTGATTTTAATTCAATTCCTTCTTCATTTTTGGTTTGATAATACCTTTCTATATCTAAATTAAATAATGCCATTAACCTCTTATTAATTTTAGAGAAACTTGTTTCTTTGATTTATTCACCCTATCGATTAAAACATATAAAACCATTCCTTTTTTAAAATTTTCTTTAAAATTTTTTCTCTCTTTGTACGGTAAATTTGTAAAATGCAATAAGCCAGTTATACCTTCTTCAATTTCAACAAACAAACCATAATCAACTATATTCTCAACTTTACCGATAATCTTGTGACCACTTTTTAAACTAAAACTATCCCACGGGCTTGGTTGAGTTTGCTTTAACCCAAGTGATACCTGCTTCTTTTTTATATTATAATCTAACACCTTAACTTTAACATCCTCATTTATTTCAACTACGTCTCGCGGGTGATTTACTTTAGACCAACTTAAATCTGATATGTGAATAAGTCCATCTAGGTTACCAAGAGAGACAAATGCTCCATAACTTTCTAATCTTTTTATTCTTCCTTCTATGACGCTCCCTTTTTTATTCTTCTCCATGAAAATTTCAAAAGGTGTTTTTAAATCAGTATAATCCGTTAATTCAACAAAATTACCAATACCTTCATTTTTACTTAAGTCCACTAATCTTGAGAAAAGGCCTGTATAATTAAATAACGTGTCGTAGTGGCTACGAGGGTCAGTTAGCGTCTCTGAATTACCTACTAGAATTAATTTCTTTTTCGCTCTTGAAAATGCCACATTTAATCTTCTTGCATCATCTAAAAAGCCAACCTTTTTGTTTCTTTGATCTGGTGATGCCGCTCTCGTAAAACTGAAAACAATTACATCAAACTCCATACCTTGAAAAGAGTCTAATGTGGACACTTCAATTAAATGAGAATTATTATGGCCTTGAAGAGATTTTTTAATATGTTTTACTTGTGACTTGTATGGGGCTACAACCGCAAAGTCATTTGGTGTGAGACCTGATTCAATAAGTTTAGGTATGACCAAATTACTTATGCAATAGGCTTCAGAATCGTTTTGAGCAGAAAAACCATCAAAACTCTCATAAGGGTTTTGCGCACTTGATGTATTAATGAATACCACTTCTTTTTCGAAAGGACTTGGCAGTTGTAAACGGTTTTTATAAGTATGTTCTCCCATTTTGACCTTTCCTTCATAAAAAGAATCCGAGATAAATTCTCCAATGTGTGGATGCATTCTATGTTGATAGTTTAATAGCTCTTTATTTTCTTCTGGAAACTGTTTATTTGCAATTCTCTTTACGAGAAATTCGAAAAAAGAAGTTTTTAATGCATGCTGAATATCTTCTTTTAAAAAATTCTTGCCGTATTTAGATTTGGGAAAACTTGTTGCTTCATTCTCATCAAGTAAACTTCCGTCTATATATGGTGGCAATTGCATTTGGTCTCCTACAAGAATTACTTTTTTAGCCATCGATATAGCTGCTAATGTTTCTGAAATATTAGCTTTACCTGCTTCATCTATTATAACCGTATCAAATTTTAAATTGTATTCGTTTAATTCCTTATCTGTTCTAACACCTATACAGGTAGCAAAAGCGACATCAATGGATTTATATAAAAGAGGTTTAACTAATATTTCCTTTTCATGTGACAAATTATCCTTCCATTCAATTAAAAGGGTTTTCAAACTATCCAAATTCGAAAAGGCAGTTTTAGACAGCATTTCTAAAAACTCATAATTCTTATTTAATAATTCGTCTTTAAAGCTTTCATTATAATTTACACTATTGTCTTTTATAATAGTTTTAAGGTTATCTCTTATATCACTAAATTCAAAGTTAATATCTTGCTCCAGTAAGTGATCTATTTGATTAATATTTGTAATTAATAATTTTTCAAAATCTTCTGAATAAATCTCAATCAAATTATCTATTTGATACTGTCTCAAACTTTCTTTGATTTTTTGCTTATTACCAAGCCTAATACATGAAATGTTTTTATTATTAGAAACTTTTTCAAGCACGTTATCAACTGCAATATGAGTTTGACTAGCCACGAGTACTTTTTCCCCTTTTGCTATCAACTGCTCAACAACCTCTGCTATAACTGTTGTTTTCCCAGTACCTGGTGGTCCTTGAATTAAAAAAACATTATTATTACCAACTGCCTTTTTCACAGCTTTTACCTGATTGTTATTAGGCTGTTTTTTTTCAGTTTCCTCTAGTAGTTTATTTATATAATCTAAATCATCTTCTTTTGGAGGTTTTATTTTTTCTGGTCTTACCAAAAGTGATTCAATATGATCTAGCTTTAACTTTTTATCAAAAAAATCTCTAATCCCCTCTCGTTGAACCTGATACTGACGAAGTTCAACTTTGGGCTCAATATAAAAACCATCATCTAAAACATCTAAAGGTTTATTCAGATGTTTAAGGTGTAATTTTGTTTTATCATTAATAGTTTCAACTAGTGCATCACCAAAAATAACAAACTCTTTTTCTCTGTTTTCACGATGAGAATTTTCTTTTGTTCTAATGGACACCATTTGATTTTCATCACCATTACCTCCAAATAAGTCTTCTACATCTTTTTCTATTTCAATAGCAATATTTGTTATTGTATTTGGAATTACCTTATACCCATTTACAAATACCCTTAAGTTTTCATTGCCCTTTCTCTCTATATCTTCCTGATATTCTAAAAATTTATCGAAAATTGAGATAGAATGTCCTTCTTCCCTTAAAATAGCTCCTGATTCCTTTTTTAACCTATTAAGTGTTTCAAAAGCTAATACTTTACTTTGAATCTTTATAAAAACTTCCTTTTGATTAGATTCTAGTGGCCTTGAGCTATCAGGAGATAAAAATCGGATTTTACTATTTAAAAGAAAAGTCCCTTTATTTAGACTATTCGTTTTATCTAATGAATGCCATTTTTTAGTTCTATCCAGAGATAAATTAAATATCATGAAATTATATTCGTCTTCTTCAATAAATACATTTCCAGATAAATATATTCTTTCATTAAATAAGACCCATTCATGTTTTACAACCCCTTCGTTATTATCTACTCTGGTATTTGTTCTTACCCAATATTTTTGGTTTTCTAAAAACTTTAACGCATCCTTTTCTTTTGTACTCTCACCTAGATAAGGCAATAAAGCATTCTTAAAATCGTTTTCCCATGCTTTAGTGTTGAAACCAAAATTTACATATAAAATACTATCGATAGTAATAGCACTTGAAAACAACTTTTCATCATTTTCAAACCACCTTAAAACATTTTCTCTATCAACCTTGTTGGCTACTGAATAATAAATAGATTTTTTGAATGTTTTGATTGATTGTAAATCCGAATCTTGAGTTTGAAAATCTTCTTTTACTATTTCTACAACATCATCAAGCTCAATTGTTTCTTCAATGCCTAATTTTAAAAATTGATTGATTTCATCTCGCCCATTTAAGACAAGATTTAATGAGTCACCAATTTTAAAGGATGAACGATGGTCTACTGAAATATTTATAATACCAAAAAGGTCTAATTCTGTTTGTACAATTAGTTTATTAATTAATATTTCTTGAACTACACCTTTTAATTTTTGCCCAGATTTTAAATTTTGCCACTTTTTAGATTCTGCTGGTCTACTTAACAGGTGTTTTCTACTTACTATAACTTCTTTACCTGCTTCATTTTCTAGAACAACCACTTTTATTCTATCTCCTACTTTGAATGAAGATAATAATCTTTGAGAATTGAAAATATTCCACGATAAATTTTGAAGAGGAAGAATAGCTTTTTGATTTTGAAATAACTCAACATATACAAGTGATGGTTGAATAATCTCAATAATTTTCACATTCTGTTCAGAACCTTGTTCAATTATTGATACTAAATCTTGCTTAATTGTGTTCCTTTCTTTTATAAAATGTGTAACTATTAACTCACAATTTTCTATTGATATTTTAGTAGTTGGACGTGCTATAATATCAATACCTCTTTGATTAAAAAAGGCTATTGCCTCCTTCAAGGATATATCTAATTCTCTTAAAACTTTATTTAACCGAATATGATTAGATTGAGGTTTATCTATATTTTTTAATTTAATTGCTCTATCAAAAGTTTGTTCTGTGCCAACAATAGATTTTCTAACCAACTTAAAACTAACATTATCCCCTAACTTAAATTCTTTATAGTCTTTAAAAACATAAGATACTCTAGCATCTTCTGCATACTCAATAATGCCTAAATTGGAACTTATTTTAATTATTTTACCTTTCATTGACTTGCTGTTCATTAATAGTTAAATTTTACAAAAACCATAATTTATCTTTTGCGTGATCTGGAACCACATTTTCAAAACGTGGTGCTATTTGGGCTACCATTTCAGGATATTTGATTGTAACTGGTACATTTTGTTGGCGTAAGGATTTCCAATACAACCTACTAAACTGATATACTTGTGTTAGTAACTCTTCAATAACCTCAACATCTTCAAAAGCATCTTCATCTGGACTGCTTATTTTAATCTTTATAGGGAATGGATAACCATCGGTATCTGAATAAAAACGATCGCTTGGATAACGTGCATTGTTGAACAGTAAAAACTGATTTTCGGCAATGCGAATGTACGTACCACTTACCGGCATTAGTTTGTTATCCCAATTTAAATCGTAGGCAATGATGTCTTCAGATTCTGTTTTGTTGATGTTTAGTATGTATAGAGGCACTCCTAATTTTAGTTTGTGCATCCCTTCTATTATGGGTTTTAACTCCTCATATTTCATTTCCTTGTAAAAATGAATCACTACCTTATCTGCTTCTGCTACAGACGTAAAATCCCTAATAGCTTTTAAAATACTCCCAGCCAGTAACTCTGTTTCGTTTTGGTTGAAGTATTCAAAATTTCTAAACAAACCATTGTTTTGAAAACTAAAGGCACTTGCTATATATCTTCTGTTTTCTCCTTGATTGGTAAATGCTCCTACTCCAATCACCAATTCTTTTTTATCGGTTACTGCCAACTTCCAAGGTGCACCACCTAATTTGGCGTGGATAGCCAATGCCATATTTTGTAATGAGAATTGGAAGTTGTATTGATTTTCAATATTGACCACCATTTTTTCATAATCAACCACTTGAGTAACTATGCCTTCGTTTAAAAACAGTTCTTTAATACGGATGTAAATTTCGCGGTCGTCTGGATCTGGTGTGAATTTATCAAATGGGCTTAAATAAAATGCTGCGTATTTTATATTATCGTGGTCGAATGTTAGGCTTTCTAACTTTTCAACTATTTCTGGAATCGGGTCATTTTCATTGGTAAACTCGATAAAGTGTTCTTTAGATGTTGCTACTTTAATATTTACATACGACTCAATACCGTGAAAATATTTCTTCTTTGTGTCTGTTACAACAACACCATTTTTTAAATTACTATAAAATGACTTAATAGCTTCTTTATGTGATGTATGGTAAATAAAGAAAAACTTAATGTTTTGATTGTTTGGTCTGCGATAAGGACTTAAGATATTCATTGCCTTTTTAGGCACCAGATGGGTTTTCTTATTGCCATATTGGTCTTTACCAAACTCCAACAAACCCAAGTTGGGATTTATGTGATTAATACGATTACCAGGCACATCTATATAAGCATCTTGCTTAAACGGGAACAAGGCTTTAAATTCTTCTGTAAACAAATACTTTTCTGTAAAATTGGTAATAAGCGTTACATATTTTTGGTATTTGTTTTTTGGTCTTTCTGGTTCTTCAATTGGAATGTTTATCGCTCTTGCCAATTGTAAATTGAATATAGGAAAGGCTTGACTAAAATCTATGCTGTTGTAAAACTCTTCTTTATCCTCTGTATCAAGGTCCATTTGATAATTGAATGTTTTTTGACCATACACGCAACGTTTAATAAATTCTGTTTCCTCAATATCCTGAACTGACTTTGTTAGCACTTTTGACGTACCATCATAGGACACTATTAGCTCTGGTAAGTCTGTAAGTTTTGCAAACTGTATCTTAAATGAAAATTTATAAAAGAGGTTATAGTCTGCTGTGTTACCGTTTTTTGAAGGTATCCACACTTGTACATCACGCACAAAGTTTTTGACTACGATATAGCCCTTTTCTAAAAAATAGGTTTTTAATTGGTGTTTAAGGAATTGCTTGTAAATGCGTAGTTCTTTACCTTTTGTCAAGTCTATTTTAATGCTTGGTGCATTGGGTATTTCTTGAGTAAACGTAGTGTAAATATGTTCTACTTGAGATAAATCTGTATCAGGAAACGCCTCTTTAATCTGCTTTGAAAACTTTGACCAATGAATTGGATGGCTTTCTTCTATATCCTCCAATGATAAGTATATGGTAGGTGTACTACTTGGCCATTTAAAATTGAGTATGTTGGTTTTTAAGTGTTCTTGCATAAATAATGAGGTGTTTGTTTTTACATATAGCGAGTAATTATAGGTTATAAATAGACATCGTACTTTTCAAGTTTTTCAAATAGACCTAAAATATTTTCAATGATTTCGTTAATAAAATTCTTTTTATCAAATACCAAGTGGTAATAAACTATGTCCCTATCTTTCTCCAATAAAATATATCTTCCTTTAGAAAAGGATTTTAGCGTCTTATATTTACTAATTTCATCACCAAAGACTGTACTGTTATTGTGTACAATACAATTTCTAACTCTCCTTAAATTATTTATATATGACCAATGAGGTTCTAATTTTTTAATATCAACTTTAGCAGCTCTTGTTAAAAACAACTTTGCCTTTTCAAATTCACTATTACCACGTAAATCATCTAAACCAAACTCTTTATCGTGCATTAAACAATAAGAGTTACACACGTCTTGAATAGTCCGTTCTATAAAAGAGAACAATTGTGTAATCATTGAAGCTCTGAAACTTTGTACAAAATCCCTATCAATCTCGATTACCTTTTCAACCAAAGTATCTTGTAAATGGTTTAAATATTCATCGGCATACTTTTTAGGTTCAGCTTCAATCTTTGCCATTATTTCAGAATACTCCTTTTCGTGATTGGTTAAGGAATTGTCAAAATGGTCTTCGACAAACTTTGCATAATTGCGAAAGGTTTGTAACTCCAAGTCTAAAAAGAAGATATTGTTATCTTTTCTGAAATTTGATAATGCGTTTACTCTTGACATCTATTTAATACTCAAAGTTTCTACTAAATTTTTAAGTTCTTCCATATCTGATAATGGAATAAAATCTCCAACTGTTTTATTGGCAAAAACACCATTTGCTATTTCAATCTTTTTTAACATTGGTAAGATATAATTAAGGTAATGGGTAAAATAGGTATGAACATCTGATTTATTTACAGCTAACTTATATCCACTTGTACTCGATGATGAAACTATAATTATTCCCTTAAACCTTAATTCTTTAACAATTATGCGTAAATTTTCAATTGAAAGCTCTTTACCAGTATAATATTTTAATGCATTAGTAATTTCATATGTTTGAGCATACTTAAATGGAAGAACTTTTTGGTGCCAGAGCAAATAATCAAGTACAGCTTTCGAAATATCATCAGCAATTTCATCATAAATCTTAATCGCGTCATTACGAACAATTTCATAAACTTCTGAATCTATTTGCTTTTCAGGATTCACAACAAAGGTTTTATTGGCGACCTTATCAGGGAAGAAAGTTATATTAGGTGTGATTGGTTTTAAAGTGTAAAATATATCCTCACTATTATTGGATATAAATGAAGCATTAAAAACTCTACCATAAGACCCAGCTATTAAATCGGCCAATTGAATAAGAGGTTCTTCTTTATCATCTGAAATATGATATTGTTCAAAAAAATTGTTTTGATAATTTTGTTGGATATAATTTTTTAGTTCGCTGCTATATTTTTCGCTAATCAAATTATCCATAAAAATCTCAAACTCGGAAAAGTTATTGTTGATTTGAGAAACAAAAATCCCTCTAAAATATTTGTAGAAGACCTCTTTAAATCTTAAACCTCCTGTGTCCTTTGATAACTTTTCCTTATCAACAACAAGTAGATAAATAATGAAGTTTAGATTTTTAATCAAATACTCTAAAATTTCAATTCTTTTCTTTTCATCCTTTAGAACTTTTGAATTTGATTTAATAGGGTTGCCATAAAAAAAGTTCACACTTATACTATCTCGTACTTCTCTTGCCTTGTCTAAATTCGATTCTTTTACTACAATTGCAGCATAAACAAAATGTGTAATGTTCTTTACATCATTTTGATTTAATGTAGAAGTACCAAACTCATCCCCAAATATGTAAACTTTCTCACTCATCTAACTGTTCTCCACTATTTCTCGTTCCTCTTGTGTTAAGCCATACAATTCATACACCATATCATCGATTTCCTTTTCTGTTTGGTTGATTTGGGTTTGTAATGCTTGGGCTTTTTTCTTGTTATCCTCAAAAAGTTCTAACCACTCAAACTCGTCTTTTTTGGTAAGCGATGTGCCACCTGCTTTTTTAATGGCTTTGTTGAGCTCTTTTATAAAGTCTGCAAAGTCTAACTCGTGCCAGTTTTCGAGTTTTCCTGATAACTTTTCTAAATTAAATTTGATACAGAAATATTTTCTAAAGGAATCTTGAACTTTATTACTACTATCATTTAGTTCAATTAGATTATTGCTTAATTTCGATAATTCGGAATCAATATCTTTAAACTTGTTGGAAATTGGTATGGTTGTTATTTTATCTCTTCTAAAATCATAAAAACCACCTTGTAATGTTGTACAAACATTCTTTAAATAGAAAAACACCAATTTGGAATTTAAAAGAGCTAATAATGCTTTAGAATCTGTTGAGATAAAAAAGTTATTGTCCAACAAGAAAACTTCTCCTTTTTCATCAAAATAAAAATTACCTCTATTGTTAATTCTTGGATAGATTATTTTTGGTTGTTGCATTTCTTCATAGTATGCACACGCTCTTAAATTCCAATAATTTTCGCCTTGGTCGTATCTTTTTATTAAAGCATCCTTGTAGTTATCTAACTCTTCTTGGATATCAGGATATAGATTTGGTATATCATCATCATACCCAGTAAACAACAAGTATTTATCTTGAAAATTAAAATGATTTCTTTTTACTTCTTTTCCTGTTGCTAAAACTTTAATTCTTTCAGCATTTTTAGAGTTTTTAGCTATTAATTCTTTTCGCTTTTCTCCATCAACTATAAACGCTTCATTTCTTCCAGTTGTTAAACCTCTATAAATTTTCTTGTTGACATATTTACCTAATTCAATGGAATCGTTTGCTAATTTGTTTAATATTTCAAATGAAGTTACATCAATAAAGTTCCACATATCTTCAGTTAATGATTCATAAGGAACAATAACTTTATTAGTTTCAAGCGTATTTATGGGGTCAGAGCTACTTGTTCTTTTATTGATTTCAGAATACACAAACGACTTTTTGTTATCTTCTTTATTCTTGTTCAAGACATAGATAATTGGATAGGTAGTAGCATCTGCAAAAACAGGGTAATCATCAAAATCAAAAAGTAATTCTAAATTGGATTCTTCTTTAATCACTTTTCGTATTTGTTTACCATAAGTGGCTTTTAAGAACTTGTTTGGTAAAATGAATGAAAATAGTCCTCTTTCATTCATTAAATTAATCCCTTTTTCAATAAAATATGTGTATAAATCGGCAACACTATTATAGCATTTATAATGTTTTTCTAAATATGGCTTAATATCCTTAAACAGTTCTTGTCTTACATAAGGCGGATTCCCAATTATTACATCAAAACCACCTTTATCAAATATCTGTGGAAATTCTTGTTGCCAATTAAAGGCTTTATCTCCTGCAACGGTTTTGCTATCAATTAATGAGTTACCACATTTAATGTTGTTGCTTAAATCGTTGAGTTTTCGTCGTGGTTGTGCGGTGCGTAACCAAAGCGATAGTTTGGCAATTTCTACAGATTCTTCATTAAGGTCTACGCCATAAATATTGTTTTCTAAAATGGTGTTTTCTATATCGCTTAATATAAGGCCACCACCTAATACTTTTGCTTTTAGCTCATCGATGTAACGGTGTTCTTTAATGAGAAAATCCAAAGCTTGGTTTAAAAATGCTCCAGAGCCACAAGCAGGGTCGCATATAGTGATTTGTAGTAACCACGCTCTGTAATTATCTAAAACCTCTAATAGTTGTTTTTTGGTGTTTTGATGTGTTCCCTTTTTTATCTCGAAATAGGCTTCTTCTTTAAAACCTAATTGGTCTTTTTTCTCTTGGCACAATTTACCAACGGTATTTTCTACAATGTATTTGGTAATGTATTTGGGTGTGTAGAACACGCCATCTTTTTTACGCTTACTCTTTTGCTTATCGAACTCGCCACCTTCAATTTCGGCATTAACGCTTTCTATTTCGTTGAGTGAGTTTTCAAAAATGTGACCTAAAATATTGACATCTACTTGACTACTAAAATCGTATTTAGCGAGTTTATAAGTGTGTTTGTACAGCAAATCATCATCAATCTCTAAACTATCGAGAATGGCATCCGGTTTAAACAATCCGCCATTATAGGCATAAATTTCGGCTCTTGAGGTTGTGCCTTTTCTACCTTCATCCAAGAAATGAAAATATTGTTTAAAGAGGTTATACAATGGACGTTCATCACCAAAATCGATATCAGCTTTCCACTTGTCCAGAATTTGGATGGTAGAGTTTGGTGGTAAAAGGTCTCTATCTTCAGCAAAGAAAATGAATAGAAAACGATCTATGAGCTTCTGTGATTTTTTAAATAGGGATAGTTTGACGTTTTTTTCGAGGGATTTTAGGTCGTCTACTTCTCGATACGATTCACTTTGTGAATCACTCGAAGTGACGATAGTATCAAGAGATTGCTTCGTCGTACCTCCTCGCAATGACCCCTCGACTCCGCTCGGGGCAGGCTTTTCGGATTTAATGCGTTTGGTATTTCGTTTTACGAGGTCTCTAAAGAGTTCGCGTTTAAATACGGAATAGTCGTTGTAAAACTGTTTGGTAATCTTGTCTTCCTCAACTAAAGAGGCTTCTTTTATTGTTAGCGGTAGATTGTTAAGAATGTTATCCTTTTGTAAGCATAGGTACATTAAAGCAAATTCTTCGGGTGCTAACTGAAATAGGTTAAATTCCAAAAACTCGGTAGCATCGTTGATGTAAAATCGCAACTTCTCAAAATTGGATGTGATGACATACACACAACCCTTTTGGTTGGCTTTATAATCGAATGCCTGTTTGCGGATGCTTTCTAAATCTTTGGTATTGGTTCCCTTTAGTTCAATTACGCCAATTGCTTTAGCTTCCTTTAAAATAGCTCCATCTGCTTTACCTGCGCCTTTTTGGTTTTTAAACTCGGTAGTGATATTAAAATCAGGCTTTGGATTTAGCGTATAACCCAAGACATTTACAAACAGCTCATCCAGAAACTTTGCCTGGTACTGTTCTTCTTTAGAGTTTTTAATATTCTCTTGAATGGTAGCATTATGAAAATACTTGGTATATTTTTTATAGGCACGCTCTATTATTGAATTATCTTGTTGCGCCAGATATGTTTTTATTACTGATGTTTGAAATAATGCCATTTACTCTTTGTTCTTTGTTTTGAAGCCTATAGGTTTACGGTTTGATTGATTGATTTGTTGTTGATCTTTATTTAATAAGTAATGTAATGCCTGATTGATGTCTTTGAATTTAGTATTCATTTGCTCATACATTTTATATTATAAATTTTTGTATTCGCGAATCTCGCATATATTGAATATTAAAATACTTTTTATCCACTTGTTGTAATTTCTTTTTAACTAATAGACATTGAAAATAAAAATGGTCGATTTCTTTTTCTAAAACAGCAATGGCTTCTTTAAGGTCTTTGTAATCTGCTAAATGTTGACGCAATACCACAAATGCCCTGATAATAGATATGTTTACCTAAACTGCTTTTTTACTTTTCAATACACTTGATAACATAGCTACACCTTGCTCTGTAAAAGCAAAGGGCATATAACGTCTGCCTCCATGACTTGAGATCACATTTTGTGATGTCAAGTTATCATACTCTTCCTTGGAAAGTTCAAACATGAAGTCATCCGGAAATCTATCGAGATTTCTTCTTACAGCTTGTTTAAGGACTCTGGTTTCAACCTCATACAACTCTGCAAGGTCGAAATCGAGCATTACACGCTCACCATGTATCTGATAGATTTTATTTTGAATAATTTGTAATTGCATTCCATATTATATTTAAAAAATCGCATGACAATACATGGCAATGCTAGTAACATTGCACAAGTTGCTATACATTAATCTGTCTTTAGGGAGACTTTAATTCCTTAAAAATAAGAAAAGAAAACAAAGAACCCTTAAAGGAAAACAGAAATTTAAAGGTAGTTTTTAACAATTGGTTTTTGATACGGTTTTCCGTAAATCTTTTACAGTTTTGCATGAATTTACAGGAGCTGAATAAAGCCCTTTATATGAGTTTGTTACTCAAATTCTGTTCATTATTCTGACGTGTTCAGTGACACTGAACAGGCTGTTTTGGTGAACACTCATATAAGTCTTTTTAGATTGCCACGTCGCTTCGCTTCTCGCAATGACAAAAAAGAGGGAATGAGGACGTTGAGGATATTGAGGAATTAAGTGATTATTTTATTCTTTTTTGCATTGATCAAAAAAGAAACAAAAAAATCTAGGCTTACAATTCTTATTTACCCATTACGCTTTATGTCCTAAACAAAAAGAACTCGAAATACATTTCTCAAACAGCTTTTTGTTTTTAACGGACATTTCAGCTATGGGTCCCAAAGTCGAATTGTAGGTCGTTTTTAATACAAAAAGGAAAGACCGCTTTATGATAACTGATTATAAATTGAGCTGTTATTAATTAAGACAGAGCGAAGTTTAATAAGGGTTTGTAGTGGTTATTATCGGCTTGTTTTACTGCTTTAAGATACGCTTTACGTGTATCGCTATCTTTAGAGAGATTTGCTGCACCCCAAGAAAAGGGTTCTTTACCAAATAGCTTTTCAATAATAATGTCAGCCATTAATCTACTATGTCTCCCATTTCCATTAGGGAAACAGTGGATGCTTACTAAACGGTGTTTAAAGTAAATAGCGATTTCCTCTGGTGGATAGGTTTCGTTTTCTATCCAAAACAGCGTATCATCACAAAGCGCTTTTAACTGCATTGGGATTAGATAACTCTTAACCCCTATGTTTTTTTCTGTTTTTCTGAATGTTCCAGCCCACGCCCACACATTGCCATACATACGCTTATGTAAGTCACAAATAAATTTTTCTGTGAACACCTGTTGGGGTTTGAACTTTTTACCAAATATCCACTGTAAGGCTTCTTCGATATTGAGTTGTTCGAACTCGTCCAATTCGCCTTTAGTGGATATGGTTTCTATGAGTAAGCCCTCTTTTTCTTCTTCATCAATTGGGGTTTGCCCATCTATGTAGTCCAAGTTTAATCCCATAGCATTTTTGGCATTTCGTTTTTAATAATGGCTGTGCGCTCTTCAATCGCTTTTTTAATGCGCTGTTTAGAGTTTTCTTGATCTTCCAATTTCATTGTATTAGACGTTCTGGATACAATGCGTATTGCCAATTCTTTGGCTTTTCGCTCTATTAAATCATCTAACGTACCATCTTTAGGCACGAAGCCATATACCAATTGCATATCGAGCGCACTGGCAGTATCCTTTAAGGTTTTGAGGGTGATGTTCCCTTCTTTTTCCCTTGTTTCAATCTCCTGTACACTCTGTTTTGTAATAGACAATTTATCTGCCAACTGCTGTAAAGACATACCCAAAGATACTCTTACCGCCTTGAGCCAACCAGTGGGTGGTGGCGTTACTTGAGCAGCTGTATTAAACCCTCTTAATTTTCGGTCTAATTGTTCTAATTGTAATCTCTTCTTGTTCATAACGTAAGGCTTTAGACTGACATATTATTTACAAACGTAAGGTTTTAACCTGACATAAACAAATATTTCGTCAGCTTATAAACTGACATTAACAACCAAAAAGTAAGGTTATAGACTGACATATACTATGTGATTTCCTTAAATACTTGATTTCCTTAAATTCCTTAACGTTAAATTTATTAATAAAAGTAATTGGTTTAAAAATTGTAACTTTAGGGCATTACCGTTTTACGGCAACTATTTAACGTGTTTTAAAAAAATGGATGAGCCAGTACATATATTTAAGTTTGGTGTAGAGGACGCAAAACAAGTTGCCAAATCAAGCAATGAGCCTCACATTCATAATTTTGAGGAAATACTTATTGGAAAGGAAGGCGCTATAGAGCATTTTATAGATTTTGAAACCACTGTGGTAGAAGCTCCTTATGTTTGTTTTATTACCAAAGGCAAGGTTCATCGCGTAAAACCCATTTTGAAAGATGGTAAATGTGATGTATGGGTTATAAGGTTTCAAAGTGAATTTGCAGCAGAAATCATCTTTCAATTATATGCTACTTTTCATAATGACGCCAATATTTTTTGGCCTGTAGATAGAAAGACTGGCCGTATTCCTATACTAACAGAAATGATGCACAACGAGTTGACACACTCATCACCTAGTTTTTCACTTATTAGGCATTTGCTAAATGCTGTTATTTTACTCATTTTATCTAAAAAAAATAAGCAAGAAGAAAATGGCATCTCTAAACAGCAAAATGAAACTTTTACTAATTTTCTTTTGATATTAGAGGAAAATTTTAGACGACCATTAGGAGTGAATTTTTATGCTGAAAAATTATTTATGAGTAGTCGAAACCTCAATTTAATTTGCCAAAACATACTACAACAAAGCGTATCAGAAATTGTTGAGACTAGAAAACTTATTGAAGCTAAAAACTTATTAGTATCTACTGATAAAACAATAGCCGAAATTGCCTATGAACTGGGTTACAATGAGAATTCCTATTTTTCGAATGTCTTCAAAAAAAAATCTGGACAAACTCCTGGAGAATTTAGGAGCGAGATGAAAACCATGCTTACTTCTTAAAACTACAACTCTATTACCGAAAAGTGTAACACCTTACCTAGGTGTTGTTTCTACCTTTGTAATCAAATAACATTTAAACCATTTAAATATATAAGATTATGAAAAAAGCACTGTATTTATTAGTAATGACCTTTATAACAGTTGGTACTTACGCACAGACCCAATGGAAAGTTGACCCTTACCATTCTTCCTTGAATTTTAATATTTCACACTCTGGAATCAGTATTGTAAACGGTAAATTTTTGGAATACACTGGACAACTCACCACTAATGGTGATGCACTTGAGACTGCGAGTTTTGATTTTACTGTTCAAACCAAAAGTATCAACACCAATGTGGAGAACAGAGACAATCACTTAAGAAGTGCAGATTTTTTTGAGGTAGAAACATACCCTACGATGCAATTTAAGAGCACTAAAATATTAGCAACTGGCAAGCCAGACCATTTTTTGCTCTATGGAATATTGACCATTAAAAATGTTACCAAAGACGTGATTTTTGATGTGCACTATGGAGGTATCGCCAAGAGTGACCAAGGAGAAAAATTAGGCTTGAAAGCCACCACAAGCATTAATAGATTTGATTATAACATTAATTATGATCCAGCAGCAGCTGGTATTGGTAAAGATGTAACTATTATAGTACACTTACAATTTGCCAAGCAATAGTAAATTATAAACCAAGGATTTATAATCCTTTAAAAATTAGAAATCATAAAAAAATTTAGAACACAAAAATTGAGCAAACAAGAAGTTTATATCCGATATTTAATAGGAGCTTTTCTAACCATATTTGTATTAAAGGCAGGGCTTACAGGTTTTCTATTCTACTTTCTGCTAATTTTTACAGCACTACTAATTTTTAGTGGTATAGTGGAACGTAGTTACCTTAAAACCTTATGTGTTTCAGAGAAGTAGGAGAAAGAAGTTTTGACCATTACATATAATTACGATGAAAAATTATTCAACATTATCTGTCACTATGAATCGATTGAAAGCTGATGGTTATAATATAGATTTCAATTTAAGCGGCTATTGTATCCATTGCCCAAGTGAGCAATTAAAATTGAGTCCTTCGGAATTTCAAATTGATAAGTTTTTTCGGTTTGAAGGACAATCTGACCCTGCCGATGGTGCTATATTATATGCGATTTCATCTGAAAAGTACAATTTAAAAGGTGTACTCGTTAATGGTTATGGCATTTATTCAGAACCCTTGACGAACGAGATGCTTGCAAAATTAAAAACACATTAAACAAAATAATTACAATTTAAAAAGAATAAAGACATGAAACATTTAGAAAACAAAGTAGTCATTATTACTGGAGCAGCCATGGGACTTGGTTTAGCCACAGCGAAAGAACTCGCCTCAAAAGGCATTAATCTCACATTAGTAGATTATAATGAAAAAGGTTTAGCAGAAGCTAAAGCTGAAATTAACGAAGATTTTCCTTTGGTAAAAATTCACACCGTGGTGGCTGATGTATCGAATGAAGAGGCCGTAAAAAACTATGTAACGGAAACTGTAAAAACGTTTGGGAGAATTGATGGTCTATATAACAATGCTGGGATTGAAGGGAAACAAGCAAGTATCACCGAGTATGATATAAACATTTTCAAAAAGGTGATTGATATTAATTTGATGGGTGTTTATTATGGGATGCGCTATGTTATTCCGGTGATGCAAAAACAAAAACACGGGCGTATCGTTAATGTTGCTTCCGTTGGTGGTATTCGTGGCGTATTAAACCAAGTGCCTTATGTTGCTAGTAAACACGCCGTTTCTGGAATGACAAAAAACGCCGCTCTTGAATATGGTAGAGATGGAATAAATACAAACGCCATTGCTCCTGGAGCAATTTTAACTCCAATGGTTGCAGAAGCGTTTAAACAAGTAAATCCAGAAGATCCAAAAGCAGCAGAAACTGAATATGCACAACGTAATCCTGCCAAAAGATTAGGCTTACCAAATGAAGTTGCTAATGTGGTTGCTTTTCTTTTAAGCGAAGAGGCATCATATGTCAATGGTCAGACCATAGCTATTGATGGTGGGGAATCAAATATTTATGGTAATGTTTAATTAAAAAATAACTAAATAAAATATGCAAAAGCTTATCGAATTAATAGCAAACAGCCAATCTCAATTTATAAATCTTACACGGTTTTCCATATTTATAGTTATGGTATGGATTGGGGGCTTAAAGGCATTTCAATATGAAGCCGATGGTATTGTGCCATTTGTTGCCAATAGTCCGCTAATGGGCTTCTTTTATACTAAAGATGCCCCAGAATACAAGGCATACAAAAACCCTGAAGGCAAAACCGTACAAAAAAACATTGACTGGCATAAAGCAAATGGTACTTACCTATTTTCTTATGGCTTGGGTGCTGTAATTATTGTGATTGGGTTACTTACCTTATTAGGGATATGGTATTCCAAGATAGGATTTTTTGGAGGGCTACTAACTTTTGGAATGTCATTGGTTACCCTTACATTTTTAATTACTACGCCAGAAGTATATGTTCCTAATTTGGGAGGTGACTTTCCTACCCCTCAATTTGGATTCCCATATCTCTCTGGCGCAGGTAGATTGGTATTAAAAGATGTTATTATGATGGGAGCAGGATTAATCATAGCGTCGGATAGTGCCAGAAAAATAGTAAATTTAAGTCCTGCCAATAAATTATAGACATATAATATTAATTTATTCAAAAACAACCATTATGTCAAACATTAATCTAATTATTGAAGAAAGAGCTGCCAATATTGGAAAATTTATGGTGGGCAGGTTATTGCCGTTCAGGCAAAAAAGAATGGTAGGTCCGTTTATTTATATAGACCACATGGGGCCCGTTAAGTTAAACGAAAGAGAAAATTTTGATGTACTTCCTCATCCACATATAGGACTTTCAACACTTACTTTTCTATTTGAGGGAAGCATCATGCATAGAGATACTTTAGACAATCATGTGGAAATAAAACCTGGCGCCGTAAACTGGATGACAGCAGGAAAAGGAATTGTGCATTCTGAACGGACGCCAGATTATTTAAGGGATTCGGATAAACTCATGCACGGTTTGCAAATTTGGGTGGCTCTGCCCAAGGTGTTGGAACAAATGGAACCGGAGTTTTTTCATGTAGACAAACACCAAATACCTACCTGGAAAGAAGGTAAGCTTGAGTTTAAATTGGTGGCAGGAGAAGCTTTTGGAAAAAAATCACCCGTCCCGGTTTACAGTAAATTGTTTATGCTTGAAATAAAAAGCACAGGTAAGGAATCTGTAAATATAGGTGAACATCTTTATGGGGAATCGGGGTTATACATTCTTCAAGGTGCGATTGAAAGTGATGGTCATGTTTACGGCCCTAAGCAGTTATTGGTAAGCAAAGACAGTAGTTTATGCGAATTTACCATTCAGGAAAACAGTACTATTTACATCTTTGGTGGCGAACCTTTCCCTGAAGAACGCTTCATAGATTGGAATTTTGTTTCATCGGACAAGGCATTGATAGCTGATGCAAAACAAAAATGGATAGCGCAAACATTTGATAAAATAAAGGGGGATGAAGATGAATTTATACCCTACCCTTCAAACACAAAAAAATAAATATCTAAACTAAAATAGTATCAAGCCCAAAAAAGAAACTTTATAAAATTAAAATTAAGTCGCCAACAACTTATTGATGGTGAAATGAATGATTAAATTATAGGGTCACAAAAATTGATGGATTATTTGAGTTTGGTTTTTTCATGATTGTGTTTGTAGTTTGTCACGCTTGTAATTCTTCAAGTGGCCCTGATTTATTAAACGTAAATCCCTATAATACCAAAAACTACAACTCAACTACCGAATAGTGTAACACCTGCACCAATGTATGTAAGTAACTTTGCATTAAACATTAAAATATAATTTTTATGAAAACGAAAGAAAACCATGGAATTCCGCCTTTCTGCGATTCTGAAACGGGTATTTGCATTATACCAGCTTATTGTGTTGGGATGGACATAAACACCGATACAAATTGATATAAGCACAATTGTGATATTAAACAATACAATTATGAAAATAGTAATCATTGGGGCAACAGGGTTTTTAGGTTCCAAATTAGTGAATGAAGCAAGAAACAGAGACTTTGAAATAACTGCAATTGCTAGAAATACAGATACAATCATAGATAAAAAAGTGAATAAAATTTCTGTGGATGTCAATAATGTAGAGAAGCTTACTGAAGCATTGAAAGGACAAGATGTTGTCATCAGCGCATTCAATGCTGGTTGGACAAACCCTAATATTTATGAGGATTTTATTGCCGGTTCTAAATCAATTCAAGAAGCCGTAAAAAAAGCGAGTGCTCAAAGACTAATAGTTATTGGCGGTGCGGGAAGTCTCTATACAACTGAAAAGCAACAAATAGTAGATATGGTTGATTTTCCTAAAGAAATAAAACCTGGAGCAACTGCTGCAAGGGATTATCTGAATATTTTAAAAGAGGAAAAAGATATTGATTGGGCATTTTTTAGTCCCGCAATTGATATGCATCCTGGAATAACTACAGGTAGAACAGGCCAATACCGTTTAGGAAAAGACAATCCAGTTTTTGATCAAAACAATGTATCTAGTCTATCAGGAGAAGATGTAGCTGTTGTTATATTAGATGAAGTTGAAAGTCCAAAACATCATCAAGAACGATTTACAGCAGCGTATTAAATTAATGGGTTACCCAATTTAAAATAATCTTTATAAAAAAGGTTACACATTAATTTTTATAAAACAATTTAAAATGAAAAAAATAAAAATAGGACAAACAGACATAGAAGTAGCACCTTTCAACCTAGGGGGAAACGTTTTCGGATGGACTTTAGACGAGCAAAAATCTTTTGAATTATTAGATGCTTTCATCGAAGCAGGCTTTAACTTTATCGATACAGCAGATATGTATTCATATTGGATAAACGGAGGTGTTGGTGGAGAATCGGAAACCATCATTGGAAAATGGATGAAAGCCCGAGGTAACCGCGACAAAGTAATTATTGCCACAAAAGTAGGCGGACCTACCGGAGTACACGAAACAGACTCTAGCAGAAGACACATTTTGGAAGGGGTTGAAAAATCATTGGAAAGATTGCAAACCAATTACATCGACTTGTATTATTTGCATTACGACGACGAAAAAACACCAATAGAAGAAACCCTTAGAACGTTTCATGAGTTAGTAAAAGCTGGAAAAGTAAAACACATTGCGGTTTCAAATATTTCTCCGGAGCGACTTCGTGAATCATTGGAATTTTCAGAGAAAAACAACCTTCCTAAATATCAGGCATTGCAGCCTTTGTACAATTTAGTAGAGCGAAAAGGATACGAAACCGTTTATGCACCCATCGTTGCAGAATATAATTTAACGGTATTCCCTTATTTCGCATTAGCGGCAGGTTTTCTAACAGGAAAATATCGTTCGGAAACTGATTTTAGCAAAAGCCCGCGCGGACAAAGAATGGCTCAGTATCTGAATGAACAAGGTTTGAATATTTTAAATGCTTTGGACCAAATAGCTGAAAAACACAATACCGTTCCTGCAACGGTTTCATTGGCTTGGTTATCTGCTCAACCTCATATTGGTGGTCCCATTGCCAGCGCAACATCCAAAGAGCAACTAGAGCAAATCTTGTCGAGTACATCATTAAAATTAGACAAGGATGACTTAGTATTGCTTAATAAAATCAGCAAGCAAAAACATGCTAATATAGTCTAGATTTTTGTTGAAAACATATGAAAATAAAGACGTTATAATAGTTAAAAATACAAAAATTAAGGGAAAGGGAGTAAAAAAATTGTACCTTGCTTAAAACAGTTATACTGGTTTACTAAAGGCATAATTACTTTAAATATGATGTTACCTTTTACTGAAAAATAATACAATTATGTCTTTTTAACAAAAAAAAATAATCTAAATACAATAATTATGAGTAAAGAAACAATATTGGCTTGGCCAGAATTTAAGGAAAAATACGATAACTACATCAACGGAAAATGGACACCTCCTGCACAGGGAAAGTATTTTGACAATATTTCTCCAATTAACGGTAAGGTATTTACCAAAGCTGCACATTCTACCGCAGAGGATATTACCTTGGCTGTAGATGCGGCTCACGAAGCTTTTAAAACTTGGAGTAAAACTTCTGCAACCGAAAGAAGCATCATTCTGAACAAAATTGCAGACAGAATTGAAGAGAACCTGGAATACATTGCGACAGTTGAAACCATCGACAACGGAAAAGCAATCCGGGAAACAATGAATGCAGATATTCCTTTAGCAATTGATCATTTCCGCTATTTTGCAGGTGTTATTAGAGCAGAAGAAGGTTCTCTTAGCGAACTGGATCAAAACACAGTTTCCCTAATCGTTAACGAACCGATTGGAGTCGTAGCGCAAATCATTCCGTGGAACTTCCCGATTTTAATGGCGGTATGGAAACTTGCTCCTGCCTTGGCTTCAGGTTGTACTATTGTCTTAAAACCAGCAGAAAGTACACCTACTTCAATCTTAGTTCTGATGGAATTAATTGAAGATTTACTTCCTGCAGGCGTGCTGAATATCGTAAACGGTTTCGGTTCTGAGCTGGGAAGAACTTTGGTTACAAATAAGAAAGTGTCAAAAGCTGCTTTTACTGGTTCAACTGCAACAGGACGTATAGTGATGCAATACGCTACTGAAAACATCATTCCTGTGACTATGGAGTTAGGAGGAAAATCACCTAACGTCTTCTTTAATTCCGTAATGGATGAAGATGACGACTTCTTGGACAAAGCAATTGAAGGCGCAGTTATGTTTGCCCTAAACCAAGGAGAAATCTGTACAGCTCCAACCCGATTGCTTATACAAGAAGATATCTACGACAAATTTATTGCAAGGGTTATCGAAAGAGTTGAAGCCATCAAAATGGGCAACCCGTTAGATAAAACCACGATGATGGGAGCACAAACTTCTAAAGTTCAGTATGACAAAATTTTATCTTATTTGAAGTTAGGAAAAGAGGAAGGAGCAGAATTATTAACTGGTGGTGAAGCTGCTAAGTTGGACGGCGATCAGGAAGGTGGATATTACATCAAACCAACCTTGTTTAAAGGACACAATAAAATGCGAATCTTCCAAGAAGAAATCTTTGGACCTGTATTGGCAGTTACAACTTTTAAAACAGTTGAAGAAGCCATAGAAATATCTAACGATACCCTTTACGGTCTAGGGGCAGGTGTTTGGACTCGCGATGCACACGAATTGTATCAGGTACCAAGAGCCATTCAGGCTGGTAGAGTTTGGGTAAACCAATACCATGCGTATCCTGCAGGAGCTCCGTTTGGAGGATATAAGCTATCTGGATTCGGTAGAGAAAACCACAAAATGATGTTAGGCTATTACCGTCAAACCAAGAATATGCTAATCTCTTATGACAAGAAAAAACAAGGATTCTTTTAATTAACGTTTTGAAAAGAGCAAATTCCATTTAGGGTTTGCTCTTTTTTTAACAACCAAAATCAATAAATTATGATATCTCGCATAGACAGTACAGAAAAAGCAAATGATTTAATCAAAGTGCTGCAAAAAAAACACGGTGAACTAATGTTTTACCAAGCTGGAGGATGTTGCGAAGGTACACAACCACAATGTTTTGAAAAAGGAGGTATTTATTTGCGGATGAATGATGTTTGTATCGGAGAAGTGGAAGGATGCGAATTTTGGGTGGATCACGATTTGTTTGAATACTGGAAACATTCTCATTTTACACTCGATGTAACCGACGGATTTGGAGCTGGAGGATTTTCACTCGAAACACCACTCGGAAAAACCTTTCAGATTCATTACAGACTTTTTACTCCCGAAGAAACAGATAATTTGACTCCGATTAAATTGGCTTAATGCACTAACGTTGTTGCCATCTAATAAAGAAGTCTGTATAATCGTCAAGCGAGTTTAGGGACGGTACAAAAATATACTCACCCAAATGCACAACTCACCTAAGGAAGAGTTTAACAAACAAACGCTTACCTGTTTGTGTCTTTATGTTGTTCAATTAATAAAGCTGAAAATGCTCATTTTTCAAAAATCATTTTGCTAACAGATATTACATAAACAACAATCCATAAAATATAAAAACGATGAAAATGAACTTATTATCTATATTAACCTTTTTAATTACTTTTCAGTTTACGATAGCACAATCTGATAGCCTACAATGGTTGGACATTGAATTGTCTAACTATCAATATCCTTATGCTGTTTCTATTTTGGAGTTGAAAATACAAGAGCAAGATTTAAAAATGGCTTATATGGATATTACCCCTAAAAATTACAATGGTAAAAACATTGTTTTGTTTCATGGAAAAAATTTTAATGGAGCTTATTGGAAAACAACAATCGAAGCATTAAGCAAAGAAGGTTTTCGTGTCATCGTACCCGATCAGATTGGGTTTGGTAAATCCTCGAAACCAGAACATTTTCAATATACCTTTCAACAATTAGCACAAAATACCAAAACGCTACTTGATACTTTAAACATAAAGGAAACAGCCATTTTAGGACATTCTATGGGAGGTATGCTAGCTTCACGTTTTGCCTTAATGTACCCTAAAACAATCACAAAACTAATATTAGAAAACCCTATTGGATTGGAAGATTGGAAACTAAAAGCACCATACAAACCTGTGGAATGGTGGTATCAAAATGAACTTAAAAGTAGTTATGACGGCATAAAGAAATATCAATTAGAAAACTATTATGACAACAAATGGAAATCTGAATATGATCAATGGGTGAACCTATTAGCGGGTTGGACATTAAATTCAGATTATAAAAAAATTGCATGGAATTCAGCATTAACCTATAATATGATTTTTACGCAACCTGTGGTTTACGAATTTAAAAATATTACCGCTCCAACACTTTTAATTATTGGCATAAGAGATAGAACGGCTCTTGGAAAACCGCTTGTTTCTGAAGATGTTAGAAAAACCATGGGGCTTTATAATGAATTGGGTAAAAGAACCCAAAAGGAAATTCCTAATGCACAATTAGTGGAATTAGAAAATATAGGGCATTTACCTCATATTGAGAAGTTTGATAGTTTTATTCAACCGGTAATAAAATTTTTAAAAGAATAAGTTGCCAAAACCCTATCAAAATAATTGAGTGTTAGTCTAATCAATCACCAAATGGGTTCTGGAACGATATGAAAAACATCCTTCCTTCCTAAATCTACAACTCAACTACCGAATAGTGTAACACCTGCACCAATGTATGTAAGTAACTTTGCATTAAACATTAAATATAATTTTTATGAAAACAACAACATGGGCAATAGACCCAGCGCACAGCGAAATAACATTTAAAGTTAAGCACTTAATGATTTCTAACGTAAAAGGAGAGTTTAAAACTTTTGAAGCCTCTATTGATGGTGAAGATTTTACAAATTCAACCCTTTCCGCAAAAATTGATGCCAGTTCTATATCAACCAATAACAATGATAGGGACACACATCTAAAAAGTCCTGATTTTTTTGAAGTAGAACAATTTCCTGAAATCACTTTTAAGAGCACTTCCCTTAAAAAAGGAGATGATGATGAGTATAAGTTGGTTGGTGACCTAACCATTAAAGGTGTTACCAAAGAAATCACGCTTGATACCGAGTTTGGAGGTTTTATGAAAGACCCATACGGAAACGAAAAAGCAGGTTTCTCTATTAATGGAAAATTAAACCGTAAAGACTTTAGACTTAACTGGAATGCTGCCTTGGAAGCAGGAGGCGTTATGGTTGGTAATGAAGTGAAGATTAATGCAGAAGTTCAATTTGTAAAGCAAATTTCATAACTTTTTTATGAAGTGAATCGCAAACAATTTTTAAAATCCTTGGCACTTTTGCCACTTGCAAGTTCGAGTATGAATTTAAAAGATTTAAATAAAATGACCTCAACAATGAGTCGCACAGAAAAAATGCCCGTGTTGTTCCTTGGTCATGGAAGCCCTATGAATGCCATTGAAGAAAATGAATTTGTAGCAAACTTTAAACAACTAGGGAAAGAATTGGTGCGGCCAAATGCGATTCTCTGTATTTCGGCACATTGGGAAACCAAAGGTACTTTTGTAACAGCCATGCAAAATCCGCCTACCATTCACGATTTTGGTGGATTTCCACAAGCCTTGTTTGATGTGCAATATCCTGCACCAGGAAGCCCAGAATTGGCACAAGAAACCAAAAATATCATCACTCTGACCGAAGTTGGATTAGATGACAAATGGGGACTTGACCATGGCGCATGGAGTGTTATCAAGCATTTATACCCAAATGCAGACATTCCAGTAATACAGATGAGCATAGACTATTCGCAACCTGCAAAATATCATTATGAACTTGCAAAGGAACTAAACAGCCTACGCAACAAAGGTATTTTAATAATTGGAAGTGGAAATATGGTACACAACCTACGTAAAGTTGCTTGGGATAAACTAAATGATGAATATGCTTATGGTTGGGCTATTGAAGCTAATGAGAAGATGAAAAGCCACATATTAAGTGGAGACCATCAAAACCTTATCGATTTTAAATCGCAAGGAAAAGCCTTTGATTTGGCCATTCCAACACCTGAACATTATCTGCCCTTGCTTTATACATTGGCTTTAAAAGAAGAAAACGAAAACCTAACATTATTTAACGATAAACCTGTTGGAGGATCCCTTACTATGACTTCAGTAAAAATAGGTTAACAATTTTATTAACACTTATGAACAAACTATTTAATATAGATTTCAAGATAAACACTGTAAGTACTGTTTTATTAATCTTAAGAATTGGCATCGCAACATTCATGCTGGTGCACGGACTCCCTAAACTTCAAATGTTGTTTAGTGGTGAAATCCAATTTCCAGGAGTTATGGGAATGAGCCCAACATTTTCGTTGGCTCTTACCGTATTATCAGAAGTGGTATGCTCTATTTTAATTTTAATAGGATTGGGCACAAGACTCGCGTCAATTCCTTTAATAATCACCATGTTGGTAGCCGTATTCTTGATACATGGTAATGATCCATTTTCAAAACAGGAATTAGGACTTCATTACTTGCTGATATATATAGTGTTGTTTATACTTGGAAGTGGTAAGTATTCCTTTGATGCCATTATTCAAAATTACCTAATAAAGAAATAATTGAAGGTAGAACCAAGTACTTAAACAATGAATTTAAAAAAGAACATTATTGTTAATTCTCTTGAATTATTTGAAAGTTATGGCATCAAAGTAGTAACAATGGATGATATAGCTTTTAACATGGGAATTTCTAAAAAAACATTGTATGTACACTTTTCCGGAAAGAAGGATTTGGTAAAGAATGTCGTTCATTTTCTTTTTGAGAGGCATTTTTTAGCCATTGACAAAATTTTAGCTGAAAATGAATCCCCAATAAAGAAAATAAACAAGATTTATGAATATGCTGTGAATTACTTAATACAAGTTCCACCTATTTTTCATTTAGACTTGCAAAAATACCACGCTGAAGCTTATAGAATTTACGACCAAAATCGTTGCGAAATAATCTTTGGTATTGTTAAAAAGTTATTGGACGAAGGGCAACTGAAAGGAGAAATTGACAAAAGCATTAATACAGCTATGTTCTGTGAATTTCATTTAATTAGTTTAGATAAAATTATAAATAGCAAAACATTGTCATTAGGGTATAGTGTAAAAGATATTTTGCATAATACTATAGGCATAAGTTTGAAGGGGATTTTCAAAAAATAGAATTTCAATAACTATCTGGAAATTATTATACTAATAACAACTCCTAATGTATTTCGTTGTAAAATTGTCTCTCGGTTTTCAAACTTTCCTTCCAGTATATGAATATCCCCAGCCTCCTATTCTCTATTTTTTGTAACATTTGAATAATTATTATGATTGTCTCTATGTATAAGTCCAGATTCGATGAATTTTGCTATATATCCTTCTGCCGTTTTGTGTGGAATTTTATGACTATCTGCACAATCCAAATAGTCTTGCCTGCTGAATTGCTTGGGTAAGCTTTCTAAAAACCGTTCCTTTCTGTTTAAACGTTTTACCGCTTTCTGCTCAATAGGCAAATCATTAAAGACTTTACTGCTATGTTTTACTAAAATAGAAATGATAGTTAGAGCACTATCAAAATCTATATCTTCACATTCTTTAACTTGATTCACATCACCATCTTCCATAATACGGAATGCTGTAAATAGTATCATTATTCTAAAAGCAATTAAGCCTAAACGCCTTATAGTTGCAATATACTCTTCGGGTTGCAGGTTGATGTATTTGGTTTGCAAGGATTCGAAAAATGTATTGAATTGCTGTTGCTGATGGATTGTTAGTCTTACTTCGATTTCTGGATTATTCTTTAATGTTTTATATAAGCCCAAGAACTCATTTCCTAATTGTGAGAAATAGTCATCTAACCCAACATTGTTATTGTTTGAAAATACGTTTTTCCAAGTGGGCTTTATATTCATATAGTAGAACATAAAGCGACTAAACAATCCATTTTCGGCATTAGGAATTAGAGTTGCCACTTGCTTGGGTGTGCCGGACAATACTGTTGATAAACACGGTTTTTCAATATCTACATA
Source organism: Psychroserpens mesophilus (assembly GCF_050617655.1). Classification (GTDB taxonomy): domain Bacteria; phylum Bacteroidota; class Bacteroidia; order Flavobacteriales; family Flavobacteriaceae; genus Psychroserpens; species Psychroserpens mesophilus_A. The sequence continues at coordinate 423,768 of NZ_JBODQC010000002.1, forward strand.
CTCTCTGTCGGTTCTACGATAGTAACTTATTGTTTCGTGATGGAAAGCTTTACGAAAACCATCGCTATAATTACCGTAATCGCTTTTAAAGGCTTGAGCTAACGTGTCGCCTTCAGTTTCAAAAATCAAACCTTTACCTTCATTGTCTGAAATTAATTGATAGACTCCAGTTACACTATTATTTGCAGGAATAAACAGCATTCTTTCTGGTGGTTTGCTTGGTTTTTCTAAATTTTCATCTTTACCCTTATTCATATTGTAAGCTGCATTTTCTGTATTGAATTGTTGTTTTAATACTTTGGCTTGCTCACGTTTTAATTTATGCACAGGATCTACCAAATTTTTAATTTGGTTAAGTCTGCCTTTACCTGCAGATGCAGGTGCGGTAACAAATAAATATAAATTACTAAAAACCTTACGTTGGTCGTAAATACCAAAGAGTTTAGGAAAACAAGCACTAAAAGCCGTTAAAGCTCCCAATAACAAAATATCCTTTTCCTCTTGACTACTCGCAGGATTTACAACTTGTTGTAAAAACTGCGGTAAGGTATTAAATACCTCATCAGGTATTGTTGGCATTGCTTGCTCTGATGGATCAACAACAGTTGCAACATTTGTTGCAACCTCGTTGTTGTTTTGTTGTTTAGTCGGTTTTATACCTGACTGATGTGCGTAATGATAAAAGGTAGCAATGCTAATGCCGTGACCTTTTGCATTTAGGCATTTATTGAATTGTTCGTCACATTCTTTTGAATCATAACCTACATAGTTTTTGCTTATTATACGGAAGTAGTCTCTTCCTGTTTCTCCATATTCTTCAGCTAAAGCAAATCCTAAATCTCTCCAAGTGGCATAATTGCCTGTAATGTCTATACCTGATTGCTCAATTGCAGAAATGTAGGTTTCAATGTCGTTATCAGCAACAGCAATAACTTTTGTTGTTGCGTTGTTGCTTGTTGGTTGCGGTTGTTCTTCTGGAACTTCCAACCATTCTTTTGGATTAAATATTTTTGTCATAATGCTTGGTGTCTTTTATGTAAAAAGGCTTTTGGGTCGTATGGTAAGAAACACGCTCTGGAAACGTCTTTACCTGATTGGTCAACCTCTATGTTATAAGTATGCTTAATATAATTGGCTACTGCCGTGAAATACTCTGAATGCGTTACCTCTGAAATATCTATTCTGATAATCCATTTTAGGCCATCGCCAGATGGTGATGTGAATAGCATTTCGGTTTCAAAGTACTCATCGTTTAGCAATTGCTTTTTTAACTCTTGAAGATTTTCCAAATGGTCGAAATCAATAGTTAATAGATTGGAATGCTCTAACAAATTGTTATCGTTTCGCTTTTCAAACGTTCCTGAAAAGGTGACGTAATCAAAGTGATTCGCTTTGAATCTACGTGCTTCTTTTACATCGGTTATTGCTCTTAAATCTTCAGTAAACCTTTTGTATTTATCACTTGTGATTAATGCAAATACCTGATGTAATCGCAAAGTTTCCGAAGGAAACACATTGCGAACTGGCGCTTTGTAGAAGCTACAGTTTGCATACCAGGTATCATCTGGATCATTAAGCCATTCTAAATCATCTTTTTCTTTTACTTCTAAATTTAGATGCAGCTCTTGGTTAATCTTGAGTAACAATTCTTCTTCATCGGTTATTCTAAAATGGTATTGTGCAAAATCGAATACATCACCGTTAAAGGTCTTTAGTTCTGTGTCCCGATGTGTTGCTATTACACCATCAATATGTATCCGTAAGGTTTCTTTACCACCATTAAAAGGGTTTCGGGTTATCCCGCAGTCCCTTCCCTTTAAGGAAAGGACTGTTGTTTCAGGATAATACTGTCTTAACACATAGGCATAAATCTTTAAGCCATAATGTGTTTTGTCTAATATTGCTTCTCTACTTATTTCCATGACACTTGAAATTATGGTTGTAGTAGTTATCTTGAAGCAACTGCTCGATATCGGAAACCTTGTAATAAAACTTGCCTTTTATTCTACTGTATGGCAGTGTTCCGTTCGCTCGTAATGTTTGCAGTGTTCGCTTGCTTATATGAAGCATTTGCAATACATCTTGATTGTCTAACCACGAATCTTTTAGGCGTTCAACTCTCGATTGCCTTAACACTTCGATACGTGTTTTAATGTCCTTTATTTCTTGTGAGAGTGCCAAGAGTAGATCGATTATTTCAGTCATAACCTTACCGCTCCTTTCTTAATTAGGTAATCGGCAGCTTGCTGTTCGATTTCATCTTGTGAATCAACACGGTTACTCAATAACCATTGTTCTAATTCTGCTCTGTTGAAATAAATCTTCTTACCATTCGGTTTGTAATGTGGAATGGTTCCCGTACTTGTAAGCTTGTATAAATGGGATTGTGATAATTCCAAAAATTTACAGGCTTCGTTAAAGCTTAATACGTTTTTTACAATAATGTTTCTGTCTAAAACATGTTTCTCAATAATTTTGAGACGTTCTAATATTTCGTCCATGACTAATAAAATTTAAAAAAAGTAATGGACATCTGGCCAAATGTCATTCTTGGTTTTCAAGAACAGGACAAAGGTTTGAAAAGAGTGGTTTTTAAAGTGTGAGAGTTTTAGATGAGTGTGAGAATACAATGAGATTTCTAAATAATCTCATTGTTTTTTATTGTATTTGTTTGAATATATTATCTATGATTTCCTTTTTTGAAGGTGCTTTGCCTTTGGTATATAAGTTATGTGCTGTTAAAGGTTTTCCAGACTTCGTGTAAAACAAGCCAGTTGATTCAATTAAAGTTGGGGTTAAATTTTTAAAATAAGGCTGTAATTGTTTAACAACATATTTAAATTCTGTAGTCTTACAGTCTAAATATATTTCTTTCTTTAAATCACTAAAATCTTTCGATAATAAAAGGCTTTGTAAGTCTTTAACGTCTGTTTTTACATCGAGAAGATCAATACTTAATTGAAGTTTATTTAATATTTTAAATAACCAATCGGGATCTTGTCTTGTATATCCAAATGTAGTTTTAGGCTTGCTTTGTGTTTTTACTACTTTTTTAATGCTAGTATTTTTAGACTCTTCAACATTGACGATAGTAGTATTATCAAATTCATCTTCGTTGAAATATTTCTCGGCAAGTTCTGAAATAGTAAATAATGGCCTGTTAGAAAATTGACCGTATTGTTCTTGTAATTCGGCATACAATCGGATTGCTGAAATTTTTAAATAATTAATGATATAATTGTCATCGTTACTTAAATCTGTTCCAATATTACGCGTACTGATGTATGCTGATATATCATTCAGGTATTTATCGAATTTGTTATTTAAAATTGTGTAACTGTATTGATTTTCGGCAATTGTCGCATTGTCTGGAAAGTCTGCCATAAATGAAGCTATAATGTTTTCAGTCTCATTAAAAATGCATTTTTGGTAATACTCTTTTTTACTATTCAATGGTCTTTTAAAGTTTACTTTAAAAACCGCATTATCAGCCTTTGTTGCTCCTTTTAAATTTGATAACAGAAGTTGAAACTCTTTTTCTGATCTTTTCTCTCGGTGTAAGCCTTTAGTTATAGAAACTAAACTTGAAAACATGCTTTCTTTCATTATAAATCTAATTGAATACGGTTAGCAGCTTCTTTCTTTTTGTCGTCAATTACTTTGGCATAAATCTGCGTGGTACGTAATTCTTTATGTCCTAACAACTTTGAAACTGTATAAATATCAGTCCCTAAAGTTAGTTGTAAAGTTGCATAAGTATGACGTGCGCAATGAAAGGTAATGGTTTTTGAAATACCTGCATTCATCATCCATTGTTGTAATTTAAGATTTGACCAGGCACTATAATGTAATCCTTGAAATACTTTTTCATCCGGTTTTCTCTCTTCTCCTAAAAACTCTCTTGCTTGATCTGAAATTGGTAATGTTTCAGCTCCTTTAGTTTTCTTTTGACGAAATCTGATATAGAATCCCATTTCTTTAGAATGTTGAATTTCTGACCATAATAATTTTTCAATATCAGACCACCTTAATCCGGTTAAAGATGAAAAAATAAAAGCTTTCTTTAAAATTGGTAATTCACAATCTGTATTAACTGTCTTTTGTAATTCATCAAGTGTTAAAAATTCTCGTTGAGGTTCACCTTGTTTAAAATATGCTACTCCATTAGCTGGATTTACCTTTAGTATGCCATCTTTAACAGCTTGTTTTAATGCTGCTGAAAATTTACCGAAATATGAATATTTAGAGTTTTGTGATAGTTTTTTACCTGCTCTGGCCATTGCATCTTTTTCTAAATACTCTTTAAATCGTTCTACAAATGATTTATCTACGTCTTGAAAGCTAACATCGGTAGGGCAAAATATTTTTAAATGCTTCAACATACTATTCCAATTACCATAGTTACCAGAGCTTGTGTTTTTCTTTTCGGCTAAAGCAGTTATATAGGTAATAAAACTTCCTTTTAATTTCTCTATATCTTGAAATCCATAAACACCATTTTGAAGTTCAATTTGGCGTTGCGCACAAATAGTTTCAGCAAGTTGTTTTGTCTTCTTGTTGACGTCTCTTTCAGTTTTGGTTTTTGGGTTTATCGAGAGATACAACCTTAAATATTCGGTTTTACGTTTCCCTTTATGATAGTAATCTAAATACAAACTAATTTTATCATTCTTCTTGCGTTGTCTTAATGTTACTTTCATAATGAATTAATTAAAAAGGTTTTCTATTTGAGATCTAGCTATTATTCTTTTTCTTCCAAAAGAAACAGCTTTTAAACGTCCTTGCTGAATCATTCTTTGAATGGTCCATCTACTTACACCAATTAGTTTAGAGGCATCAGTAACACTTAAAAAGTCTTTGTTATTTATAGTATTATGATAAGTGAGAGTAGGTTCACTTTTTTGTTCCTGCATATCAATAGTTAGTGTGGATTGTATTTTCTCTTGACGCTTTCTTACCTTATAAGCTTTACCTGCACAAACAGATGTACAGTATTTAGTAACTGTGGTTCGCGCTGTAAAGGCATTACCACAATGCTTACACGTTTTTGGAATGAATAAATTACTGCTCATAAATGGTGCTTTATGTAGCGTTATGGTGCAACGTGGGGCAATATGGTGCATCATTTCGCCAATCTTTTTGCCAACAGATTTGGGCAACAAATCCGTAATTTAGGCAACAGATATGAAACAAATTTACTTAAAAAAATACAAATAGACAACAATAAAAAGAAATAAAAATAATATAACTTAAAGAAAAACAGCTAGTTATGCATAAAAAGAAATTAGGTTACTTCCCGATACAAAAATTTGCAAAAATATTGCCCAGCAAATCATCATTGGTAATCTCTCCCGTAATCTCACCAAAATGATATAATGCCTGACGAATATCGATTGCCAATAAATCACCAGACAGACCAGATGCTAATCCGTATTTCACTTTTTGTATTTCCTCAAAGGCTTTCAGTAGAGCATCATAATGACGAGAGTTAGTCACAATGGTCTCATTGTTTCGTAATGAACCTGTATTAATAAGATTCAATAGGCTATCTGTTAATTGTTCAACACCAAAACCTGTTTTTGCAGATAATAATTTAATATCTGGAATCTCAGACTGTATTTTTGAAATTAAAATATCATCAACTTTATCTATTTTATTCGCAATCACAAGAAGTGGTTTTTGAGGATATTTATTTTTGATTTTCTCAAGTTCAACCTTTAAAATCGAACTTTGATTTTTAAAATCAACAGCATCAAATAAGTAAATAACAACTTGAGCCTGCTCTATTTTTTCAAATGTCTTTTTAATTCCGATACTCTCTACAACATCTTCAGTCTCTCTAATTCCTGCAGTATCAATAAATCGGAAACCTATTCCTCCAATGGAAATTTCATCTTCAATAGTATCTCTGGTCGTTCCAGCAATTTCAGAAACAATAGCACGTTCTTCATTTAATATGGCATTGAGCAAAGTCGATTTTCCAACATTGGGTTCTCCAACTATCGCTACAGGAATTCCTTTTTTTATCACATTTCCGACAGCAAACGAATCTATTAACCGCTTTAATACAAAAGTAATTCTATCAACCAAATCTTTAAACTGAGAACGATCTGCAAACTCTACATCTTCTTCAGCAAAATCCAATTCAAGTTCAATTAACGATGCGAAATTTAAGAGTTCTTCTCTAAGTTTAGCAATTTCCGAAGAAAAACCACCACGCATTTGTTGCATCGCTATTTGATGTGACGCTTCATTATCACTTGCAATCAAATCTGCTACTGCTTCAGCTTGTGATAAGTCTAATTTACCGTTTAAAAATGCACGTAAAGTAAACTCTCCTGCATTAGCCATACGACAACCTTCTTTAAGAAATAATTGAATAATTTCTTGTTGAATATAATTAGACCCATGACAAGAAATTTCTACTACGTCTTCGCCTGTATAAGAATTAGGGTTTTTAAATACTGACACTAAAACTTCATCAATAACACGTTTCTTGTCTACAATATGTCCTAAATGTATGGTATGAGTTTGCTGATTGGCTAGCGATTTACGATTTACAACCGACTTAAAATGGGTATCAACCTTTAAAATAGCGTCATGTCCTGAAAGTCGTATTACTGCAATAGCTCCACTTCCAGCAGCTGTAGCCAAAGCAACAATTGTATCTTGATGTGTCATCATAAATGCATTTTTTACAAAAGTATTGCAATTTTAACTTTATAATGCATTTTATAAAAGTTCTTTAAGTTTTTATTATCAAAGGACTTGTTATATTTGTAATAGTAAAAAATATAAAATCATGAAACATATTATTTCTATTCTGGCGCTGTGCTTACTTGTTATATCTTGTAAAACTGAAGAAAAGCAAACTGTTAAAAGAGATGGGTATTATATTTCAGGTACTGCACCTGGTATACACAATGGCATTAGGGCTTATTTGGAAACTTCAGACAGTCGAGGTAGAAAAATGGCTATGGATACAGCAATCGTCATGAACGAAACATTCGTTTTTGAAGGTAAAATTGACAATCCTGAAATGATTAACTTAAAAATAAATAGTGTTAATGGTACGTTACCCTTAATTATTGAAAATGGAGAAATGACTATTAACATTAATAAAGATAAAATGTCTGCTTCTGAAGTAACAGGTACAACAGCTAATGCTGCGTTAAACGATTACAATGAAAAGGTTAACGAATTAAACACAAAACGCTTTGAACTTATAAGACAAATACGAGCTAGCCAACAAAATAATGATGGTAATACAAATATTGAAGATTTACAAGCTAAAATAAATGAGATCTCAACTCAGATAGAAAACTTACCTTATGAATTCATCAGCAAAAATGACGACAATGTATTTTCTATTATCCAACTCCAAAAGTTAGCTAAATCAAAAAATGCTGACTTCTCCAGAATTGAAGCTGCTTTAAATAGTTTAAGTGAAGATTTAAAAAATTCTACACCTGCAAACGGCCTTAAAATGGAAATACAAAATAAAAAGGCTGAGGCTGCTGCTGTTTCTGCTACTGAAATAGGGCAAGTTGCACCTTCGTTTACTGCTCCAACACCAGATGGTAAACAATTAGCTTTAAATGATGTAAAAGGAAAATTAACGCTTATCGACTTTTGGGCGTCCTGGTGTAAACCATGCAGAATGGAAAACCCAAATGTTGTAAAAGTATATCAAAAATACCATGATAAAGGACTAGAGATAATTAGTGTTTCTCTCGATGGAAGCAGAACTCAAAAAGACCCAAAAGGAGCTTGGATAAAAGCAATTGAAGACGACAAACTTACGTGGAGCCATGTATCAAACTTAAATTATTTTAACGACCCAGTGGCTAAGGCTTATAACATTCGATCAATACCTGCAACATTTTTGTTAGATGAAAACGGAAAAATTATTGCAAAAAACCTAAGAGGTGATGCTCTTGAAAAGAAAGTATCCGAATATCTTAAATAATGAGGCAACTACTTTATTACATCCTTTTTGTGGGTTTGATGGTATCGTCATGCCAAGATGATACTAAATCAGAATCCATTAAGGTCAAAAATGATGGTTATACTATTTCTGGATCAGCTCCTGGACTTTTTAATGGTTTAAGGGCTTATTTAAAATCGACCGATGAGAAAGGATTTTTAAAAAATCAAGATACTGCTATCATCATGAATGAAACTTTTAGGTTTGATGGTAAAGTTGATACTCCTGAAGCTTGGTATCTTGAAATTAATAGTTTAGATGGTTCTTTTCCTTTTGTAATTGATAATTCAAACTTAAGCATTGAGATTAATAAGGAGAATATTAAACACTCAAAAATTGAAGGTAATTCTGTCAATAACAGTATAGCAAATTTTAATTCACAACTAAAAAAGCTAAATGATTCGCTTGATGCAACAGGTGAACGCTACAGAAAAATGATTATCGCTAAAGAGAGTGTCATTGGTATGTCTGAACAGATTAGCAATTTAAAGGATACGATTCTAAAATTTCCTCATAAGTTTATTAAAAATCATACAGATAACCCTTACAGCTTAGTGTTGTTAAACACGATGATCAGAAGAAATGCTTCAGACAAAGGGATGATTGTAGCTTCGTATGATGCCCTTAATGAATACCTCAAAAACGCAAATCTAGGCAAACGCATTGCCAAAAGTATTCCTGAAATTAGAAAGCAATACGACATCATTGCTGCTACACATATAGGCAAAGCAGCACCTGATTTTTCTGCACCAAATCCAGACGGTAAAATAATTGCCTTATCAGACATTAAAGGAAAAGCTACTCTCATTTATTTCTGGTCCTCATGGTATGAAGCATCAAGAAGAGAGAATACAAGATTGATAGAGTTGTATGAAAAATACCATGATGAAGGCTTTGAGATTATAGGTGTTTCGTTAGATGGCAACAAGAAACAGACTCAACCAAAATCTGACTGGATAAAAGCAATCAAAGAAGATCGTCTTACCTGGAATCAGGTTTCAAACCTTAACTACTTTAATGATACCATTTCTAAAACATATAGCGTAAAAACATTACCAGCATCATTCCTGTTAGATAAAGAAGGGACTATTGTCGCTAAAAATCTTATTGGAAATTCTTTAGATGCAAAACTGGAAGAATTATTAAAGTAGAATTAATCTCGTTTATATTTTACCCATTTTATGCATCACAAATAAAATAACGATAGGAATAATAAGCAGACCTATCATTACCAAATCGGTTTTAAAAAGTGAAGGCACTAAAATTAAAGTCACAACCAAACCTCCTATGGCACCACCAAAATGGGCATCATGCCCAATATTACCTATTCTGTTTTTCATACCATAAATTGAATATAATAAATAACCAATCCCGAAAATATAAGCAGGAATTGGTATAGGAATAAAAAACAAATACAAACTCATACTTGGATCTAATAGTATAGCTGCATATAAAATACCAGTGACTGCACCACTCGCTCCAATAGCACTGTATTGATATTCATTTTGATGAAAATATAAGGATAGTAAGCTCCCTAAAAGTAAGCTTATGATATAAATTACTACAAAGTTAAATTCGCCAACGGATACAATGACACCATCAGCAAAAAAATACAATGTCAGCATATTCATAAATAAATGAGGAGGATCTGCATGTAAAAAGCCTGAGCTAAACATCCTAAATTGCTCACCTTGTCTCACGCGACCTACATTAAATTTATAGCGCTCAAAAAAACTGTAATCATTAAACCCTTTATAAGATATTAACACGTTAGCTGCAATTATTACAATGGCTACTAAACTTAAATTATCCATAGACTAAACATTAAATTATACATATATTTGCTCCTGCAAATCTAAGATTAATAAATGCAATTTCTAGTTTACATTTTAGTTTATCCCTTTTTATGGTTCGTTTCTCATCTACCATTTAAGCTTTTATATGCAGTTTCTGACGCGCTCTATTTTATTTTATATTATGTGGTTGGATATAGAAAAAAAGTAGTGAAAGAAAATCTTAGGCTAGTCTTTCCTGATAAGTCTGAGCAAGACATCAATACCATTACAAAAAAATTCTTTCATCATCTAAGTGATATGGTTGTTGAATCGATTAAATCATTAAGCATTTCTGAAGCTGAAATGAAAAAGCGATTTACATTTACCAATATTGAAGAAATTCACAAAATTGAAAATACTAATAAAAGTATAGTTCTCATGTGTGCACACTATGGCAGTTGGGAATGGATTTTCATCTTACAAACACATGTAAAATCTAAAGGCTATGCCATTTACAAGCGTCTAGAAAATAAATACTTTGATAGATTAATAAAAAAAATCAGAGCTAAATACAATAGTTATTTAATTACTACCAAAGAAACCATTCCTATTCTAGTTGAAGCCAAACGTAAAGGTGAGTTAACTATTAACGGATTTATATCTGATCAATCACCAAAACGTCACAAAGCGTTTCATTGGAACGAATTCATGAACATTAAAGTTCCTGTTCATACAGGTGCAGAAATGCTGGCCAAAAAATTAGACATGGCTGTTGTTTTTTTTAGAGTTAAAAAGTTAAAACGTGGATATTACGAAACGACTTTTGAAACAATCACCACATCTCCTAATGACTATAAAGATTATGAGATTACAGACCTGTTTTTAAAATTAGTAGAACAACAAATCTATGATGCTCCTGAATACTATTTATGGACACACAAAAGATGGAAACATCGAGATAGCGTTCCTCCTGAATTTCAGTAAACCTTAAAAATCAAACCACATTTTCACTGTAGCGTCCTGAGAGATATCATCTTTTACAGCGTGATGCACAAATTCATTATTTGCAACTATATACTCGTAATCTTTAGCCCATTCTTTATGGTTTTTGGCTAACGATTTAATACTTTCACAAACAAAATTTATTTCTTTGTTGGTAGTGGTTGGATGAATAGACATTCGAATCCAACCTGGTTTTCTAACTAAATCACCTATTGAAATTTCATTAGTTAACTCATGACTTGTTTTTTGGTCAACATGTAACAGGAAATGTCCATAAGTTCCTGCACAACTACAACCTCCTCTTGTTTGAATTCCGAAGCGATCATTTAATAACTTCACACCCAGATTATAATGTAAATCATCAATATAAAACGATATCACTCCCAAACGATTCTGATGCTGTCCAGCTAAAATATTGATGTTTTCTACATCAGAAAGCGCTTCAAAAATAAAATCAGTTAGCTCATGTTCACGTTTCAGAATATTATCAACTCCCATAGCTTCTTTAAGCTTAATCGCTAAAGCCGTTTTTATGGTTTGAAGAAAGCCTGGTGTACCACCATCTTCACGATCTTCAATATTATCAATATACTTATGCTCTCCCCAAGGATTGGTCCAGCTTACTGTTCCTCCACCAGGACAATCAGGAATCATATTGCGATACAAGGTCTTATTAAAAATCAGCACACCAGACGTTCCTGGACCTCCGAGAAATTTATGAGGTGAAAAGAAAATCGCATCTAAAGCCTGATTTTCATTTTCAGGATGCATATCAATGTCTACATAAGGTGCAGAACAAGCAAAATCCACAAAGCAAACACCTCCATACTGATGCATCAATTTAGCAACCTCATGATGTGGCGTTTGAATACCAGTGACATTAGAACCTCCTACTATGGAGGCTATCTTGAGTGTTCGATCTTGATACTGCTCAAGAAGTACTTCTAAGTTTTTTAAACAAAATAATCCTTCATCATCTGGAGGAATGACTTCTACCTTGGCAATGGTTTCTAACCAAGATGTCTGATTAGAATGGTGTTCCATATGAGTTATAAAAACTACTGGTCGAATCTCATCAGGAATTTCGGTAAACTTTTTAAGATTTTCAGGAACTTTGAGTCCTAGAATACGCTGAAACTTATTGATTACACCTGTCATTCCATTTCCTGAAACAATCAATACATCATCAGCATTACTATTAACGTGTTTCTTGATGATATGCTTTGCTTCGTGATACGCTTTTGTCATTGCTGTACCAGAGACTGTAGTTTCGGTATGTGTATTGGCTACAAATGGTCCAAACTCATTACAAAGCTTTTCTTCAATTGGCCGATACAAACGACCTGAAGCTGTCCAATCTGTATAAATGATTTTTTTCTTCCCAAAAGGCGACTCAAACTCTTGATCTACACCAATGATGTGCTGTCTGAACTTTTGGAAATACTGTTCAAGTTTAGACGTTGTTTGGGATTTAGTTTCAGTAGACATCATAATTGCTTTATTCCTCTTTCTTTTAAAGATACTAAATATTTGCGATTCCTTTAATTTCAGAAATAATTCTGTCAGCAAGTGTATCTGCTTCACTTTGCGAAGGCGCTTCCGTATAAATACGAATAATAGGTTCTGTATTACTTTTTCTCAAGTGTACCCATGAATCATCAAAATCTATTTTAACACCATCAATCGTTGTTAAATTTTCGTGTGAATAGTTATTTTTCATCGTGTTTAAAATACCATCAACATCTAAACCTGGTGTCAACTGAATTTTCTTCTTGCTCATAAAATAATTAGGATATGACGCTCTTAAGTCGCTCACATTCATTTTCTTTTCAGCTAAAAGACTTAAAAATAAAGCTACACCAACCAAGGCATCACGACCATAATGCAGTTCAGGATAAATAATGCCTCCATTACCTTCACCACCAATAACCGCGTTATTTTTCTTCATAAGAGCAACCACATTTACTTCACCTACAGCACTAGCTTCATAAGTTCCACCATGTTTTTCGGTAACATCTCTTAACGCTCTTGTAGAACTCATATTACTTACTGTATTTCCTTTGGTTTTGCTCAACACATAATCTGCACAAGCCACCAAAGTATATTCTTCACCAAACATCTCTCCTTTTTCATCCATAAATGCCAGACGATCTACATCTGGATCAACGACAACTCCAAAATCGGCATGCTCTTTTACAACCGCTTCTGACAAGTCGGTTAAGTGCTCTTTAAGTGGTTCTGGATTGTGTGGAAAATGTCCGTTAGGCTCGCAAAACAATTTTACAGGATGCACACCTAAACGCTCTAACAGCAAAGGAATGGCGATACCTCCTGTTGAATTCACTCCATCAACTACCACTTTAAATTTAGCTTTTTTAATCGCTTCTACATTTACCAAATCCATATCTAATACTTCATCAATATGCAAATCGATATAAGCATCATTGATGGTTATTTTTCCTAAACTGTCCACATCAGCGAATGTCATACTTGTGCCTTCTGCAATTTCTAAAATTTTAGCACCTTCTTTACCATCTAAAAACTCTCCTTCAGCATTTAACAATTTTAAGGCGTTCCACTGTTTCGGATTATGACTGGCTGTTAAAATAATTCCGCCATCAGCATGTTCCATAGGTACAGCAACTTCAACCGTTGGTGTTGTTGATAGCCCTAAGTCAACCACATGAATTCCTAAACCAACTAAAGTGTTCATAACTAAATTCTGAATCATTTCACCAGAAATCCTAGCATCGCGACCAACGACAACTCTATATTGATCTTTATTGCGTTGCTGCTTGATCCATGTTCCATAAGCAGAAGCAAATTTTACAGCATCAATAGGTGTTAAGTTCTCTCCAACTCCACCTCCAATGGTACCTCTAATTCCTGAAATTGATTTTATAAGTGTCATATCTTGTTAATAGTTTCAGCAAATATACTATTTCAAAACCGTAAATCTTAACTCACAATTCGTAAATTACACCTATGAATTTTCTAGCCCATATTTACCTTTCGGGAGATAACGATATGATTACTATTGGTAATTTTATTGCAGATGCTGTTAGAGGTAACAAATACAAATTACTATCTCCAGAATTTCAGGTTGGTATTAAACTGCATCGTCATATAGATACATTTACAGATACGCATCCTGTTGTAAGACAAAGCACCAAACGTTTACACAAAAATTATAGTCATTATAGCGGAGTTATTGTCGATATTTTATACGATCACTTTTTAGCAAAAAACTGGAAAAACTATTCTGATATTCCCTTAGAAACCTATGTTGATGATTTTTATGAATGTTTACAGGCACATTTCGATATCTTACCAGAACGTTTTCAAAAATTAATGCCTTATATGATAGCCGATAATTGGCTGTTAAGTTATGCTGAAGTTGAAGGCATTCAACGTGTATTGAATGGCATGAATAAACGCACCAAAAACAAATCTGGAATGAACTTAGCCACCAATGAACTGAAAAAGTACTACTCTGAATTTGAAAATGAATTTACCCTCTTTTTTAAAGATCTTATAATCACTTCAAATACCAAACGCATAGAACTTATTAAAGCTTATAATTTATGAGAAAACTCATTCTTTTATTCCTTTTATCTCTATGTTGTACAGCGTGCAAAAAAGAAAAACCAAACATACTTTCCGTCATACAAAAACGAGGCGTTATTGCAGACAGTGCTATGGTTGTAACAGCTAGGAAAGAAGCCTCTAACATAGGAATTGATATTTTAAAAAAAGGTGGAAATGCTTTTGATGCAATGTTTGCCACAGAAATGGCACTAGCCGTTGTTTATCCGTATGCTGGAAATTTAGGAGGAGGTGGATTTATGGTGTATCGACTTGCAGACGGACAAACGGGAGCCTTAGATTACAGAGAAAAAGCACCTTTAGCGGCACATGAAACCATGTATTTAGATAAAAATGGAAATGTGATAGACAATATGAGTCGTGTTGGTGTACATTCGGTTGGAGTTCCAGGAACTATTGCTGGTATTTTTACTGCGCATGAAAAATTTGGAACGCTTCCTGTAAAAGACTTAATGCAGCCTGTTATTGAACTTGCTCAAAATGGTTTTGCAGTCACCGAAAAGCAACATATAAAATTAGACCATTACGATAGCATAATGAGAGTTGTGAATGGAAAAGACATTCTGTTTACTAAGAATATAAAAGCTAAAGACACTATTAAGAATTTACAACTTGCTGAAACGCTAAAACGCATTGCTTTAAATGGAAAAGATGAGTTTTACAGAGGAGAAACAGCAAAACAACTTATGGCGTTTTTAAATAAAAAAGAAACCATTATGACGCTTGAAGACCTAGAGCAATATGAAGCTAAATGGCGAGAGCCTGTAACGTTTCAGTATAAAGATTTTAAG
This sequence comes from Psychroserpens mesophilus, assembly GCF_050617655.1. Lineage (GTDB taxonomy): Bacteria > Bacteroidota > Bacteroidia > Flavobacteriales > Flavobacteriaceae > Psychroserpens > Psychroserpens mesophilus_A. The sequence goes on from NZ_JBODQC010000002.1 coordinate 438,929, forward strand.
ATCATTTCTATGTCACCTCCTTCTAGTGGTGGTGTATGCTTGGCTCAAATTATGAAGATGATGGAGCCTTTCGATCTAAAGTCTTATGGGCATAATTCCTTAAAAAGTATTCAGGTAATGGTTGAAGCTGAGCGACGTGCCTATGCAGACCGAAGTTATTTTTTAGGCGATCCCGATTTTATGGATATTCCAATCAAAGCATTATTGAGTGATACGTATTTAAACAAGCGTATGGAAGATTTTTCATTTGAACAGCCAACACCTTCCAATGCGATTTCTCATGGCGAAATATTAGGCTATGAAAGTGAAGAAACCACACATTACTCTATTGTAGACACGTTTGGAAATGCAGTTTCTGTAACGACCACTTTAAACAGTGGTTATGGTTCTAAATTGTATGTCGATCAACTCGGTTTCTTTTTAAATAACGAAATGGACGATTTCAGTAGCAAACCTGGTGTACCAAATATTTACGGATTAATTGGTGGAAAAGCTAATAGTATTGCACCTGAAAAACGAATGCTAAGTGCTATGACACCAACTATCGTTGAAAAAAATGGTGACCTTTTTATGGTGTTGGGAACACCTGGAGGCTCTACAATAATCACATCTGTATTACAAACCATTTTAAATGTGGTAGAGTTTGATATGACCATGCAAGAAGCTGTTGATGCGCCTCGACTGCATCACCAATGGTTGCCTGATCACATCCGAATGGAAGTCGATTTGTTTTCTGAAGAACTCAAACAACAACTTGAAGCCAAAGGTTACGATATTAATGAAGCCTCTGCGCCTATTACTGCCAGAGTTGAAGCCATTCTGGTTTTAAATAATGGTAAACTTGAAGGAGGAGCCGATTATAGAGGTGATGACACTGCAGTTGGATTTTAAACACAAATCGACATATTTGATTGACATACAGGTTGTTGTCGATAATCAAGAATAACTATAAATCCAATAAAATGTGCTAAAACATTTTTGTAATGTTTAATTCTGTTTTTATTACCTTAGTTTCACAATCACAACTTAGGCATTCATAAATCGCCAGCAAAAGCTTGAATAACACTATGAAAAAACTATTTTTTACAACAGTACTGGGATTACTAATATCTAATTTTTCTATGAGTCAGAATATGGATAGCTATAACGCTTTCGTACAAAAAGCAGACTCCCTATATCGTACCAAAGATTTTATAAAATCAGCAGATGCATATCAAATTGCGTTTGATTCTAATGAGGGCAAAGCGTATCCTAATGACAGATACAATGCAGCTTGTTCATTCGCTTTAGCGGGAAACTCTGACAAAGCATTGTATCATTTACTTTATTTAGCTGAACACCCAAGAATAAAATACCAAAACTACAATCATATAACGACCGATTCCGATTTAAACACACTTCATAATAGCGAACAATGGAACAAAGTAATAACCTTAGTTAAGGCTAACAAAGATGAAGCAGAAAAGTACTATGACAAGCCTCTTATGGCAATACTGGATACAATATACCAAGAAGATCAATCCTACAGAAGACAAATTAAAGATATTGAAGACAAATATGGTCGTGAATCTGATGAAATGCATAAACACTGGGAACTCATCAACCAGAAAGATTCTATCAACCTCATTAAAATACAAAAAATTCTGGACGAAAAAGGCTGGTTAGGTCCTCATATCATTGGAAATCAAGGAAACTCAACCTTATTCCTTGTCATTCAACATTCGCCATTAGACGTTCAGGAAAAGTATTTACCTATGATGCGTGAAGCCGTTAAAAAAGGAAATGCTAATTCTGGTAGTTTAGCACTTCTGGAAGACAGAGTTGCTCTGAGAAAAGGTGAAAAACAAATCTATGGAAGCCAAATTGGAAGAGATCCTGAAACTGGAGCATTTTATGTTTCACCATTGATTGATCCTGAAAATGTGGATAAAAGACGTGCTGAAGTCGGACTTCCTCCAATTGCAGATTACGTAAGCAACTGGAATATGACTTGGGATGTTAATAAGCATATCGAAAGAACTGAAAAGCAAGAAAAGTCGAAAAATTAAAATGCCCTAAATACATAATCGCTTATAATTCTATAGAATAATTGATATTACATTGAAAACAGACTACATCTTTACCTCTGAAAGACTCGGATTTCGGAATTGGACCAAAAACGATGTCATTGAATTTGCTGAAATAAATGCAGATGTAAAGGTGATGGAACATTTTCCGAAGCCTTTAACAATAGAAGAAACATCAGATTTCATTGAGCGACTCCAGAAACATTATACTGAAAATGGCTATAATTATTTCGCTACCGAAGTTTTAGAAACTAGCGAATTTATTGGTTTTATAGGATTAGCTTATCAAGAGTATCAAACAGAATTCACACCAGCAACAGACATTGGCTGGCGACTAAAAACAAGTGCTTGGGGAAAAGGATATGCAACCGAAGGTGCAAAAAAATGCTTAGAATTTGCTTTTAATAAACTCGGTTTAAATAAAATTATTTCTGTATTTACTGAGAAAAACACCAAATCTGAAAACGTTATGAAAAAGATTGGTATGGAAAAAATTGGAACCTTCAACCATCCTAAATTAAAGGCATATCCAGAATATGAAAAATGTATTTGTTACCAGATAAGCAAGAGTAAGTGGGAAGATATTTCATAATTCATTATAGGTTTAATACACACAAGTTGATTAACTTTCACTAATTTAGTGCTCGTTGCAATTATTGCTCATTATCATTTAACCTTTAGAACTCCAAAAAACATGCAAGAGTTAATCACTAAAATCATAGCAAAAAGTCAGAATAGATTTACCTTTTGCATCGACTTAATTAATGAATTAAAGCTTGAAAACATTGCAGAATTAGGAGTTTATAAAGGAGACTTTGCCAAAAAGATATTAGAGAATAGCCCTTTGATAAAAAACTACACTATGATTGACCCTTGGAGAAATTTATCGGGTTGGAACAAGCCTGCAAATAAGGATAATGATACTTTCAATGAGTTTTACAAGGAAACATTATTAAAGACTGATTTTGCTAAAGAAAAAAGACACATTCTCAGAGGAAAAACAACTGAAGTCATTGACCAAATCGATGATGATACTTATGATTTTGTATATATAGATGGAGATCATACACTCAAAGGAATAACCATTGATTTAATAAATTTATGGCCTAAAGTAAAGAAAAACGGTTTTGTATTAGGCGATGATTTTTCGGCTTCAATATGGCAGCATAGTCAAGATTTCGAACCAACCATGGTTTTTCCTTTTGCAGTATATTTTGCTGAAGCTGTTAATACCAAAATTTACAGTCTTCCCTACGACCAATTTCTAATAACTAAAGGTCAGACAGGATTTGAATTTATTGATATGACTAGAGAAAAAAAATATGCAAATTCAGAATTGAGAACACAATTGCTTAAAAAGTCCAAATCGGGCTTCAAAAGTTTAATAAAAAATAAGATCCCTTTTGCTTCCAAAATATATACTGTACTAAAAAAATAAGTCTGAAACATACCATCAATATAAAAAAACATAATCATTAACATTTCATCATTTTTTCTAATCTGCTTACCAAACTAAAAAATTAAATGCTAACATACGATTGCGTCATACTAACAGATCAAAGATATCTCAACGATTCAAAAACTGATGCCTACAAACACAATGTCTATGTTGAAGACCGCTTGGTATATCATGCCTTGGAAGAACTCGGACTCAAAACGTTACGACTCGCTTGGGATGATATGTTTTTTGACTGGTCCTCTACAACTTCGGTTTTGTTTAGAACTACTTGGGATTATTTTGATCGCTTTGAAGAGTTTTCAAAATGGTTAGAAACTGTTTCAAAACAAACAACTTTATTAAATTCTGAAGCTATTATTCGTTGGAATATTGATAAACACTATCTTTTAGATCTTCAAAGAAAAGGTATTCACATTGCAGAAAGTCATTTTATAGAACAAGGTGCTAAGGTAACCTTAGCTCAACTTCACGATATTTTAAATTGGAAAGATACCGTTTTAAAACCATGTATTTCTGGAGCTGCAAGACATACCTATAAATTAAATCCTGAAAATTTAAAAGCATACGAATCCACATTTCAAAAACTAATTGCTGCTGAAGCCATGATGTTACAGCCATTTCAACATCATATTGTTAGTAAAGGTGAAGTTTCTATGATGGTATTTAATGGTCAGTTTTCGCATGCGATTCTTAAAAAAGCGAAAGCAGGTGACTTTAGAGTACAAGATGATTTTGGTGGAAGCGTTCATAATTACACTCCAACCCTTGAAGAAATTGAGTTTGCTGAAGCGTCTGTAAAAGCATGTGACGAACTACCTATTTATGCCAGAGTTGATATTTTTGAAGATAATGACGGCCAGATTGCACTTTCAGAATTAGAGCTTATTGAACCCGAATTATGGTTTAGACATCATCCTGAAGCCGCTAAACTATTGGCTAAATCTATTAAAAATAAATTAACGCATGACCATTAAACGCATTTTAAAAATTATTGGTGGACTTATAATTTTCTTTACCTTACCTACTCTTTTATTTTTCGGATTTATGTATTTCAAATACAACGAAGAGTTACCAACCGGAATCCAAGGAAAAGATGCAGATATACTGGCAACAAGAATGCTTAATGTTTTGAATTATGATGCGTATAAAGCCACAGATTACATTGAATTCACGTTTAAAAAACGTCACCATTTTAAATGGAATAAAACTCAAAACACATGTGAAGTCTATTGGAAAAACATTAAGGTAAACCTAGATTTAATCAATCATGACAACTCTAAAGTGTTTATTAATGAAGTAGAATACAACCAGAAAGATGCACATGATTTCATTCATAAAGCAGAAAGCTATTTTAATAATGATACCTTTTGGTTGGTTGCGCCTTATAAAGTATTTGACAAAGGTGTAGAACGTAAGCTGGTAAAAACCAAAGATCATAAAGATGCTCTTTTGGTCACTTATACCTCTGGAGGCACAACACCTGGTGATTCCTATTTATGGCATTTTGATAACAACGGGAAACCAAAAAGTTTTCAAATGTGGGTCGATATTTTGCCTATTAATGGTTTAGAAGCGTCTTGGACAGACTGGACAACCACCAAAACCGAAGCACAATTACCTACATTTCACAAGCTATTATTTCTGGGTTTAGAAATTGAAGACATTACAACAAGTCGTCAGATTTAGACAAGTAATTATGCAATAACTTATTTGGGTTAAACTAAAAAATAAAGATGGAGCACTCAATATTACTCCAAAAAAATAAAGTTTTAACATTATGGCTTTAAAACTCTTAAGGCTATGTTATAAACATTGCTAACTTCATCTAGTTTTAGTATTATGTGATATAATAAATACAGAAAACATGAGAACTCCAGACTTTTCAAAACTTAAAGCCATATTCGTTAATTGTACATTAAAACAATCTCCCAGACAAAGTCATACTGAAGGATTAATGAATGTATCACAGAACATTATGAAAAAAGAAGGTGTTACTGTTGAACACATCAGATGTGTTGATCATGACATTGCATATGGTGTATATCCTGACATGACTAAACATGGAGCAAACACAGATGAATGGCCAGAACTATTTGAAAAAATTTTTGATGCCGACATCCTAATTATTGGGACTCCTATATGGTTAGGCGAAAAATCTTCTGTAGCTCAAAAATTAATTGAACGCCTTTACAGTATGAGTGGTAAAACTAACAACAAAGGTCAGTACCTGTTTTATGGCAAAGTTGGAGGCTGCGTGATAACAGGTAATGAAGATGGTATTAAACATTGTGCCATGGGAATGTTATATGCATTGCAACATATTGGATATTCTATTCCGCCACAAGCCGATTGCGGTTGGATTGGTGAAGTTGGTCCAGGACCTAGTTATTTAGATGAAGAAGCACATGCAAAAGACAATGACTTCACCAATAGAAATACCACATTTATGACTTATAATGTAATGCATTTAGCATATTTATTAAAAGAAAATAATGGATATTCTGCTTATGGAAATTCCAGAGACCGTTGGGATGATGGGAACCGTTGGAATTTTGAAAATCCAGAATACCGCTAAAAAACAAATCTATTGGTGAAAATATTACATTATAACTTAGTGTAAACTAACACTACATCCTCTTCTGGATAGGAGTAATCCATACCATCATACATTTCAATCTCAAACAAGTTTTCTATAGATACAGTCAGTATATTTCCTGAAATGACACCTACAAAATCAGTCGTTCCGTTTTCAACAGTTATCGTGTTTCCATTACGTGTCCAGGTCGTTTCCTGATTTAAACCATCTAAACATTGGTACACATGTTCATACTCAGTAGGACTGGTAATTTCAATCGAAATATACGTTAAGGCTGTTACCACATTTACAGTACCATCAGTTCGAAAATTGATAAAATCGTCATTATAGCATGGCGTTTCTTCAAAAAGATTTCTACTGGCAATACCATCATTGTTAAAATCGAAAGAACTTTCTACGCTCAAAGCTGATAAAACCCAGACACCTTCTACACTGACATCGTTATCATTAATATTGTCGTCATCAGAAGAACAAGTAAATAAACTAACTACAATAAGGGCTAAGGCTAATTTAAAAATAATTTTCATGGTTGAATGGATTGTTGGTTACGCTAAACCATCGCATACATTTTAAAATGTCATCAATTAATTCTCATCTTCTATAATATAATAATCGGTTCTTGATACTGAATACGTTTCAGGATAATATTAAAATAAATTATATAGAATATTTAATGACAGGTGGATCATATTGTCATATCATAAAAAAACAATGGTTCAATTGTTTTTTACTTATTTTTCTCTTCTATCCATTTGCTCATAAACTTGGTGCTTTGCATATGATGATGCTGAAGCATTTGTCCGATAAAATTTTCTTGTCGGTGTGTTTTGAGAATTGTCAACAAATCTTTAATGAGTTGAAGAAAATCTGTTTGAAAATCTGAATGTTGAAAACGTGTATTGATTATGTCAAACCCATTACTTTGAAATTCTTTCCAAATAGACGAATGTGTATACAGAGTAACTGCTGAATTTGCAAATTCATGGACATCGTCAGTTATGGAACCACTAGCTTCCATATTTCCAAACATCCCTTCCGCAGCTATCGAACTCATTACAGAAGGTGTTCCATTCTGCATGGCATCAATTAGTTTTCCTTTTAAACCTGCTCCAAATTGTAAAGGCGCTAAACAAACTCTAGCTTTTTGTATCACTTCGGCAACATCTTCAACATAACCTTTAACCAAAAAACCTTGCGTTTCATTGTGCAACTGACTGATTTTTTGTGAAACATAAGCACCAAAAATATGTAATTCAGCTTGAGGTAATTGTTTACGGATTAAAGGCCAAATAGTATGCTTTAAATATAAAATAGATTGATCATTTGGTGGATGCAAAAAATTACCAATAGTTACAAAATGTTTGCGTTCATTAAAATCAGGTAGGTTAGAAATGGTTGAGTCTGCAACTGGTTTTAAAAGAAATGGCAAATAATAAAGAAGTGACACTTCAACTTTAAAAACCTGAGTGAGAAGTTCATATTCTGCTTCAGAAATAATTAAACTTAAATCACATCTATAGATACTTGCAATTTCACGTTTAGCAATCTCATTAAATAAATATGAATTATCGAAAGGCAGTTGCTCTTTAAACGCTTGCTGTCTTCCCTTTCGCAAACAATGCAGGTCTTCAGTATCAAGAATACGTAACGCATCCGGACAATGTTGTGCAACTCTCCAGCCGTATTGTTCTTCTGTCATAAAACGATCAAACAATACAACATCTGGTTGAAGTGTAATTATAAAATCGTCAAAACTAGACTGATTTAATACGATCGTAACTTGTTCAATTCCTAAAGAACCTAAATCGAAAGCATGGTCTGTTTTTGTACAAGCACTTGCAAAAGTAATGCTGTAATCGTCAGATTTAAAACAGGAAATAAGCTGCATCATTCTACTTCCTGCAGCAGAACTATTAGGCTCTGGCCAAACAAAACCAATAATAAGGAGTCTTTTTTGCACAGAATTACTTGCTAAAACTAATCGTTAGGAAGTTGATTAGCATACGTTGCTCTAACATCTTTTGCCCAATCTATAACAGTTTTAATCTGAGCATCGGTTAGATTAGCTTCAGAATGCGTCCATGTATAAGAATTCAGAGGCATTTCTTTTGCTTCTACCATTTCTATTAATTCATCAAGCTTATGGTCTTTCTTTTTTATGCTGTATTCATTCCATTTAGACACATCAAAATGTCCTTTTCCATGTTTAACATGATCGGCTAACCAGTAATTTACAGGCGTTATATTATTATACCAAGGATATCGTGTAACGTCACTATGACAATCAAAACATGATTCCTGTAAAATCTCCTTCACTTCAGGAGATGGTTTCGTTTCAGTTAAAAATGCATCAATAGATGCGTAATCGCCTTCATTCTTATCTGGTCTGAAAAATTGTGCTACAATAAACACAATAAGTAATGCTAAAAGTATCTTTTTTATGAGTTTCATTTTGATTATTTTTGTAGTGCTTAAAATTACAAAAAAAGGTTTGACAACAGAACAACTTTACAACGAATTAAATTACGTCAACCATTCGCGAGAAAAGCGCCTTTACTATGCCAATTTAGTAATCTCGCAACCAGAACTCATTCCTGAATTACTGAACATATTATTTAAAGTAGACGATAAAGTTTCTTGTCGTGCTGCTTGGGTATTTGAATTTATGTGTGGTGAAAAATTAGAAGCTATTATTCCTTATTTAGATAGGTTTACGGAAGACATTCACAAAGTTCATCTGGATTCGGCTGTCAGACCTGTAGCCAAAGTATGCGAATATTTAGTCAAAGCTTTCTATTCGAAAACCGACAATGCTATTCAAACTGCTCTGAATTCAAATCATAAAGAGAAAATTGTTGAAGCTTGTTTTGACTGGATGATAAATGATGAAAAAATTGCGCCTAAAGCTTATGCGATGAACACCTTGTTTTTATTAGGCAATGAGATTGGCTGGATTCATCCAGAGCTAAAAATGATATTAGAACGAGATTACCAAATGCAAAGCTCAGGTTTTAAAGCTAGAGCCAGACATATTTTAAAAAAAATAAACTCTTAAGCCTTTTAGTTTAAGTAATTGCTAGAGAAAAAGAAAAAACATAAAAAATGAAAAAGGACAACAAAAAGGTTATTTATTGGCTATTTACTGGTTGTATATTGATTTTTATCATGGTCATTGTAGGTGGTATTACCAGATTAACGCATTCTGGATTATCGATTTCTAATTACAAGCTTATTTCTGGAACTATTCCTCCTATGAATGAAGTTGAATGGCATGAGGCCTTCGATTTATATAAACAATATCCTGAATATCAAAAACTCAATACACATTTTGACTTAGAAGACTTTAAAGATATCTACTTCTGGGAATGGATTCATCGTGTTATTGGACGATTTATAGGTTTGGTATTTATACTTCCATTTATATACTTTATCATAACGAAACAACTCTCTAAGTCAACCATAAAAAAATCAATGATCCTCCTCTGTTTGGGAGGTTTTCAGGGTTTTTTAGGATGGTATATGGTCAAGAGTGGTTTAGTTGATAATCCAGATGTAAGCCATTACAGACTGGCCATGCATTTAACAACAGCATTTATCACCTTTGCCTATACCTTCTGGGTGGCATTAGATTTGATATTTCCCAATAAAAAAGATATTGATAAAGGCGTGAGAAACGTCATTAGATTTGGTATGGGAATTCTAATCCTTCAAATTATTTATGGTGCTTTTGTTGCTGGTTTAGATGCAGGTTTTATACACAACCACTGGCCAATGATGAGTGAAGGTAAATTCATGCATGAAACCGTTTATATAGAACACAGTCCGTTATATAAAAACTTTATTGAAGGAAAAAGCGGAGTTCAATTTGTTCACAGAACTTTAGCTTATGTCGTCGTTGCAATGATTCTTTTTATTTGGTATAAAGCAAAACGATTAATACTTACCAATAATCAACTATATGGCATTAATGCTTTATTAATTATGGTTGGACTTCAATTTTTACTGGGTGTTTTAACGATTATCTATGCAGTACCTGTTTGGCTGGGAGTTGTTCACCAAGTAGGTGCTTTTTTCTTACTAACAGCAATGACATTTACTTTGCATCGTTTCAGTAAATAATTTACTTTTGCATTATGATATACAGATTTAGAGTTATATTAGATAACGACACTGACGATGATGTATTTCGAGATATAGAAATTCTCGAAACAGATTCACTTGAAGACTTGCATAACGCGATTACGCAATCATTCGGCTTTGATGGATTAGAAATGGCGTCGTTTTATATCAGTAATGATGAATGGGATCAAGGAGAAGAAATTTCTATGTTTGACGTAAGTGAAGGTCATTCTTCTGTTCGTCTAATGAGCGAAACAGCTTTGAATGAGGTGGTTCATGAATCGCAAACCAAATTGATTTACGTTTACGATTTTCTAAGTATGTGGACCTTTTTGGTAGAACTTGCTGAAATTGTAGAACAAGCTGAAGGCACTGATTATCCTAACCTTATGTTTGTTCACGGACAAATTCCTGATACTGCTCCTGAAAAAAGTTTTGAAGCTGAAAATTTTGATGACTATGATGAGTTTGACGATGATGATGACTTAAACATCGATGACTACGATAATTTAGACTTTGACGAAAACTGGAATTAAAAGGTTTCTGCTTTTATATGTATTAATTAAGACGACACTGTAACAAAATAATGACAGTGTCGTCTTATTTTTAGAATCAACCTTTACTGAACTCTTTTCAGTAAAAAAATCAATCAAATTTTGGAATCTATTTTAACCATCAACAACCTTACTAAAAAATTTGGCTATCTCACTGCTGTTAAAGACTTATCGTTTACCATCAACAAAGGCAACGTCTATGGTATCTTAGGTCCAAATGGTAGCGGTAAATCCACGACACTTGGCATCGTTTTAAATGTGGTCAATAAAACCCAAGGAGACTTTCATTGGTTTGATGGACAAACATCTACTCATGATGCCTTAAAAAAAGTAGGTGCTATCATTGAGCGTCCAAACTTTTATCCATACATGACTGCAGAGCAAAATTTAAAACTTGTTTGTAGAATTAAAGATGTTGATCAAAGTAAAATAGCTGAAAAATTAGAAGTTGTTGGTTTATTAGATAGAAAAGATCACAAGTTTAAAACCTACTCCTTAGGTATGAAACAGCGTTTGGCTATTGCATCTGCTTTGCTAAATGATCCTGAAATATTAATTCTTGACGAGCCTACAAACGGTCTTGATCCTCAGGGAATTCACCAAATTCGTGCGATTATAAAACAAATTGCACGTCAAGGTACAACAATCCTTTTAGCCTCTCACCTTTTAGATGAAGTTGAAAAAGTGTGCTCACACGTGGTCGTGTTGAGAAAGGGCGAAAAACTATATTCTGGTCGTGTTGATGAAATGATCTCAAGTTATGGTTTTTTTGAATTGAAAGCCGAAAAACATAACGAGTTAGTAACACTATTGAAGAATGATTCATCTTTCGGAAACATAAAAGTTGAAGACCAACTCATCACTGCGTTTTTAAACCAACCCATGGATGCACCAACTTTTAATAAACTTATGTTTGAAAAAGGCATTGTATTATCTCATTTAGTAAAACGTAAAGAAAGTTTAGAAGAACAATTTTTACAACTTACAGACAACAATTAAAATTTGCCTGAGCTTAGTTTAAGGGGTAATCCATCAAAATAAAACCAATCCATCATGTTAAGACTTTTACAATTAGAATTACAAAAACTTTTACTCAACAGAGCGAGTAAAGTTTTGATATTTATATCCTTCGTATTGCCTTTTTTCGTTATTATATTATCGTCATTACGTATCGACTTTTTTGGTTTTTTTACCTTAGAATTGGGCCATTACGGACTTTTTAACTTTCCAATTGTTTGGCACATTACCACCTTTTTTGCTTCTCAGTTTAAATTCTTTTTCGCTATAGTAGTGGTCAGCATGATTGGTAACGAATACAGTAATAAAACAATTAAACAAAACCTTATTGATGGCCTTAGTAAAAAGGAATTTATACTCTCTAAGTTTTATACTATTGTATTCTTTTCAGCCATTGCTACATTTTTAATTTTTATTATTTGCTTATGCATAGGTTTATACTACTCTAGTATAAATGAAGCAAGTTTAATCTTTAGAGAAACAGAATTTTTATTAGCTTATTTTGTAAAACTGGTCGGCTTCTTTAGTTTGTGTTTGTTTTTAGGGATGTTAGTTAAACGTTCTGCTTTTGCACTCGCCTTTCTGTTTGTATTATATATTTTAGAATGGATTATTTTTGGCTTAATTACTTGGCAGGCGAATGCGGATATTGCTGAAAAAATTCAGAATTTCTTTCCGTTAAAATCAATGTATAAACTCATAGACCAACCATTTCAGAGAATTGCAATATCAAAAGCTCCTAACGGACAAGAATTTATGTACGACTTTGCAGTACATTGGTATGAAATTGCTATTGTTTTAGGTTGGACTGCTCTTTTTATCTTTTTATCCTATAGATTATTAAAAAAGAGGGATTTGTAATACTTTTATTCCTTAAGCTGTGTCTTTGCTAGTATAGTTTTATGTTAAAGTTCTACAGAAAATCATATTTTACGTAGTAATTTTAGCCTAAAAGCTGTTATATTATCGCAGACCGCTTAAGAAAATTGCTATTATTACAATGAAAAAGAAATCCCTTCTATTTTTAACGATACTGCTATGTAGTTTATTTACCTATTCACAACAAGAGGCTTCCTATTGGTACTTTGGACAAAATGCTGGCTTACGTTTTAATGCTGGAGCAGGAACTGTTACAGCAGTAACCGATGGTCAAATTAATACGCTTGAAGGCTGTACTTCTATTTCGGATGCTACAGGAAATTTATTGTTTTATACAGATGGTCAAACCGTCTGGAATCAAAACCATCAAATCATGCCAAATGGCGATTATTTTGGCGGAACAGGACTATTAGGAGACCCTTCAAGTACATCTTCAGGATTAATTGTACCTAAACCTCAAGATCCTTCACAATATTATATTTTTACAGTCGATGAACCTCATCATGATAATGCCAGTGCTTTTCCTAATCAATTTACAGGTAATTACGATAGTGGTGGAAGCGTTCCTGTTCAGGATGACGGTTTTAATAATGGTTTGAATTATTCGTTAGTCGATATCAATTTAGCTGGTGGTTTGGGAGATGTTGATCCTGTAGAAAAAAATATACCTTTAATTACTTACGACCCAACTGATCAAGATGAAATTTCATATAAATGTTCTGAAAAAATCACAGCCGTTAAAGCAGATGATTGCTCATCATTTTGGGTCATTACTCATTTTGTTGATCGATTTTATGCTTTTAAAGTAGATACAAATGGTGTTGATACCAATCCTGTAATTTCTACGGTTGGTCCTTCAGTTCCAGTGCAAGGTTACCGAAGAAATTCATTAGGATATATCAAAGCTTCTCCAGATGGGTCTAAAATTGCCGTTGCTCATTTTGGTTTTGCTACCACAACTGCTGGTAATGCTGCAGGAGGTGTTTATTTATTTGATTTTGATAATGACACTGGAATTGTATCTAATTCTATTGAACTTTATGGTCCTGAAAATAACGACAGTCCTTATGGTGTGGAATTTTCAGCAGAAAATAAAAAGGTATATGCTTCGGTTAATGATGGTCCGAATGGTAATGGAGCTAGCAGCATTTTACAATGGGATTTAGAAGCTCTTAATATACCTGCCTCTTTACAAATGGTTCACAGCTCTTCGTCGTTTAATGCTGGTGCTCTTCAACTTGGTATTGATAAGAGAATTTACAGAGCTCAGGTTAATTTTGCTAATTTACCTTCTTCTGGACGTTTTTTAGGTGTAATTCAAAACCCTGAAGCTGATGGCATGGCTGCCAACTATAATGAAAATGGTGTATTATTGGATGTCAATAATAATTTTAATAATTTAACTCGAATTGGATTACCTCCCTTTATTCAATCTTTATTCAATTCGCAAATTGACATCATTCAGAATGGCATTAGCACCACTGAATTAAAACTCTGTATAGGTGACAGCTACACACTATTAGCTGAAGACATTCCTGGAGCTGATTACACGTGGACAAAAGATGGACTGCCATTAGCAGAATCAACATTTCAGTTGTTAGTTGATGAACCCGGTTTTTACGAAGTGTTTATTGAACAGAATAATGGTGAATGTCCTATTGAAGGGGAAGCCGTAGTTGGTATATTTGACATCCCTACAGCAACCCAACCAGACAATCTAATTGCTTGTGACCAGTTTGGATTTTCTACCTTCGACCTTAGGATACAAGATGCCCAAGTATTAGACTCACAAAATCCTGATGATTACAGCGTTCGTTATTTTACCAGTCAAATTGATGCTGACACTGGTGAAAATGACATAATAGGAGACTTTACTAATACTGAAAACCCTCAAACCATTTATGCAAGAGTTGATAACAACAATAACCCTAATTGTTACGCAGTTACTTCGTTTGATTTAAACGTATTTATAACACCTACAATTGCTATTTTAGAGGATATTACTATATGTGATACAGATTTTAATACCAGTAGTATGGATGGCTTTGTAACGCTAACCCTTACTGATTTTAATCCGGATATTTTAATCGCCCAGGACGAAAATCAATACAGCATCACCTATCATCCAACTCAACTTGATGCAGATGATAACACTAATGTACTTCCTAACATTTTTACAAATACCATAGCATATACTCAAGAGATTTTTGTTCGTATGGAGAATAATGCCAACACAGATTGTTATTCAACAGACTCTTTTATTCTTACTGTTAAGGATGCTCCCGAAGCTATAGATACCACCATTTTTCAATGTGATGAAGATGGCATACCTGAAGGGTTTACAACTTACAATCTTAATCAAGTTTTTAATGACATTACTAATAATGCATCTGATAGAACTCTAAATTTCTATACATCTCTAACCGATTTAGAAAATAATGAAGATGAGATTGATCCAGATGCTTTTGAGAATTATTTTAATCCGCAACTCATTTATGCTTTAGTGACTAATACAACTACAGGATGCTCAAGTATTGCTGAAGTTACACTTCAAACCAGTTCAACCGCTTCAAATGATACCTTTTTAGAAACGTGTGACGACGATGGTATTGAAGATGGATTTTCAAATTTCAATCTCTCTGATGCTGAAAATGCTATCTTGTTTGGGTTGCCAGCAGGTCTGGATGTGGCATATTATGAAACATATAACGATGCGCTTGTTGAAGGTAATCCGATAGGTCCCAATTTTACCAATACCATTCCTTATTTTCAAACCATTTATGCACGTGTTGAAAATACCAATGCATGTTTCGGAATTAGCACTATTGAATTGACTGTTTTTGAATTACCAAATATTGAAATCGATGAAGAGTTATTGTATTGTCTAAATGACTACCCACAAACGATTACACTAACCAGCGGACTAATAAATGATATTCCAAATAACTACTATTACGAATGGTCAACTGGTGAAGACATGTTTGAAATTGAAGTTAATGAACCTGGAACATACACCGTTCGAGTCACCAATACAGATGGGTGTTTTAAAGATCGAACAATAACCGTTTTACCTTCTGATATTGCTACCATTACGGATATTCAAATTACAGATGCAACATCAAACAACAGTATCTCTGTTTTTGTATCAGGTGAAGGTATTTATGAATATGCTCTTGATAACATTTTTGGACCTTACCAAGAGAGTAATGTTTTTACTGATGTAGATTTCGGATTTCATACTGTCTATGTTCGTGATATTGAAAATGATTGTGGTATTACAGAAGAAAAAGTATCAGTGATTGGGTTTCCTAAATTTTTTACACCAGATGGTGATGAAATTAATGCCTTTTGGCAGGTAAAAGGTCTTTCACAACAATTTCAACCCAATACACAAATATTAATTTTTGATCGCTATGGAAAGCTACTAAGTGAGATTGATCCGCTTGGTCCAGGTTGGGATGGCACCTACAATGGTGCAGAAATGCCGTCTAGTGATTATTGGTTTGCAGTAACCCTTCAAGATGGTAGAGTATTTAGAAGTCATTTTGCCTTGAAACGTTAATTTTTTTTATATAAATTCACATATCAAAAAACACAACTCACCATGAGGTTTGGTAAATTTATAGTTTTACTTTTCATTCTAACTGTACCAGTTTCATCTTTTGGTCAAGGTATCGAGTTGTTTCAACAATTTAATGGACGATATGACTATACTGCCATTGGAAATACGCTTAATCCCTTTGAGAATAATTTAGATTTTAGTTTTTGTTTTCCTTTAGAATCCTCTGATGCTGACTTAAATTTATCATCTGATAACACAATTGTAGCGGTATATTTATATTGGGCTGGTTCTGGCTTTGGAGACACCTCTGTTGATTTAAATGGAACATCATTTGAAGCTGATGATATTTATCATGTAGATTATGAAAGTGATGATTATGGCACACTTCACTATTTTTCTTGCTACACAAATATCACAAGTTTTATAATTGATGAAGGAAATACAACTTACGAATTTTCAAATTTAGACATCACTGAAGATCTCACTAACTCCATTGGATATTGTCAAACGAGAACAAACTTTGGAGGATGGAGTATCTATATTATATATCAAAATGACAGCTTACCTTTAAATCAAATCAACTTATATCAAGGTTTAGAAATTATAAACAGTAACAATCAGGACAAAACAATCCTCATAGATAATTTAAATGTTATTGATAATGCTGGAGCAAAAATTGGATTTTTAGCATGGGAAGGTGATAATCATTTAAATTATGGAGAAAGTTTATCTTTTAATGGAAATACACTTTCGAATCCTCCTCTAAACTTTGCTGACAATGCGTTTAACGGAACCAACACCTTTACCAACTCTACGTCCTTTTACAATGGAGATTTAGATGTGTATGACATTCAGGATAATATCTCAATTGGAGATACCAACGCCATAATCAACATGACTACAGGAGTTCTAAATCCTGACGGAACAGTAACTGCAGATTTAATTATTTTGAATAATATTATTACTGTGCTTAACAGTCAACTTCCAGATGCTACAGTATCTATTGACGATTACAACGTAGATTGTTCAAATAGATTCGTTTCTATTGACTATACCGTTTATAATGTAAATAGCACAGCCCCTTTACCATCAAACACAAATATTGCTTTATATGCCAATGACTTATTGTTTTACGTGACCACTACACAAAATGAAATTCCTATAAATGGATTTGAACCGAATACAATTAATGTGCAAATACCAGATAATATAACTGATACAACAACATTTACTATAGTAATTGATGATGATGGAACAGGTATTGGCTCAGTGACAGAAATTAGCGAGATTAACAATAGCTTTGAAATAGAATTTGATGTATTCGTGCTTGATCCTGTAGAATTTTTACCTGATGTATCATCGTGTAATGAAGGTTTTAACTCAGCAAAATTTGATCTGGAAGCTGTTCTAAGTTCTAATAATATTGATACAATTACTAATGTTAATTTTTATAAAAGCCTATCAGATTTAGAAGCAAATACAAATGAAATTCTCATACCCGAAAGCTTCAATAATACAAGCAATCCACAAACTATTTATATAAGAATTGGTGATTTACCTTGCTATGATGTATATGCATTTGATATTTTAGTTGAAAATTGTCCTCCTGTTATACCCGAAGGCTTTTCTCCAAATGACGATACTATAAATGATTGGTTTAATATTCAAGGCCTCTACGATATCTTTGAAAAACACGAACTGAAAATTTTTAATAGATATGGAACGCTTATTTTTGAAGGCAACAATGACAAACCTTGGCAAGGCTTTATAAACAGAGGTTTAAATAATCATGGCAAACTTGTTCCTGTTGGTACTTACTTTTATATTATAAATTATAAAGATTCAAATTATGAACCTTCAGTAGGTTGGGTTTATGTCAACTACTAAAGTGTTAAAGTTTAATGCTATTCGTCGTATTTATTTGCCATATACCTTCCTAACTTCTAATTTTATTTTGAATTTATACGCTTTGTAATCTTTCCTTCACTATTACAAGTGATTATTAAACTTTTTTAATTATGACATATAATGTTATCAGTTCTCAAATTGCTGTTATTCAAATATGCGTTTAAATATCAACAACTATTCTATTTAATTAATTCACCATTCATTTTTAAAAAAAATTTAATTGTACCACAACATTTTTAAAATCCTACTCTATGATTTATGTGATGATTTATTTATTCATTTTTAAACCTAAGGAACGCAAATTATTAATCAAAAAAGTTTCAGAATTAGTATTATCTAAAAATGCCAAATGTTAATATTTTATGTATTTCGTCGTAAAAATTTGCGTTTCATCTAATTCGGTACTATATTTCGACAATTAAAATTTACAAATTAGCCCCAAGTCCCAAACCTCGTGGTTAACTGCCACGAACTTAACCGCTTAATAATGAATATTTTAAAACAATCCCTCGCAGTAATACTCTGCTTATTTTTTGGCTCATTATCTTATGGTCAACAAATTAGTATCGACAATTCTTTTACTGAACAACAATTAATTGTAGACAATTTAATTCAAGGTTGTGTAGAAACCTCTAATATAAGTTCGCAAGTTAACGGATCTGTTAATGGATTCAATAGTTTTGCATACTTTGACAAAGCAGGATCTAACTTCCCTTTTCAAAACGGAATCATGCTTTCTACTGGAAATCCTGTTTCTGGTGGTAACACTCAAAACAATGCCATATTGAATGAAGGTGAGACTAATTGGACTACAGATCCTGATTTAGAAGCAGCATTAGGCATTTCAGGAACCTTAAACGCGACATCTATTGAATTTGATTTTGTATCTGTCTCTAACCAGATTCAATTTAATTACATCTTAGCTTCCGAGGAATACTTTGGAAACTTTCCTTGTGAATACTCTGATGGATTCGCATTTCTTATTAAAGAAACTGGATCCAGTGATCCTTATACCAACATAGCCATTATACCAGGTACATCAACTCCTGTTAACACAAACACGATACATGATGACATTGTTGGATTCTGTTCTGCTTCAAACGAGGAATATTTTGAAGGTTACAACTTAGGAGACACAAATTATAATGGTCGTACAACTGTTATGACAGCAACAGCTTCTATTCTGCCAAACGTAGAATATCATATCAAAATTGTTATTGCTGATCAAACGGATAAAAACTATGATTCAGCTGTATTTATAGAAGGAAATAGCTTTAGTGCTAATGTTAACCTTGGAGATGACATTCAAACTTGTGCGACTAATGTAACCTTAGATGGTAATATTGACAATCCGCAAGCTGTTTATTCCTGGTTTTTAAATGGTGCTTTAATTCCTGGTGAGAACCAATCAACACTTGATGTTTCTCAGTCAGGAGATTATACAGTTTCAATAGAAATTCCTTTAACAAACTCTATTTGTGAGATTGAAGATACCGTAAATGTTTTATTAAGCTCAACACAATCAGCAGATGTGATTTCAGACTATCAGCTTTGTGATGACATTAGTGGTAATGGTGTAGAATTATTTGATTTATCTACTAAAGACGCTGAAGCTTTAGCCTCAGTTCCGTCTTCAAGTTATAATGTAAACTATCATTACACTCTAAATGATGCTTTAAATGGAATCAACCCAATCACCTCTCCAATTCAAAACATAACAAGTCCGCAAACCATATACGTTAAAATCGAAGACACCATAAATGGATGTCTCGCATTTCAAAGTTTTGATTTGATTGTAAACTCTTTACCAACTGTAATTGAGCCTACTCCATTAATAGTTTGTGATGATTCAAATTCTGATGGTGTAACCACGATTGATTTGTCGCAAAAAGATGATGAAATCACCAATGGTAATCTAGACTTACAAGTGACATATCACTTAACACAAAATGATGCAGACAACGGAGTTAATGCAGTTCCTTTACCATATGTGAACATCAATACCACCGAAACGTTATTTGTTAATGTAACAAATGTTAATACAGGTTGTTCGACCAGTACCGCAACTTTAGATATAGAAGTATTAGACAACCCTTCAATTAATACCGAACCACAATATTTAGATGCTTGCGATAATGATCATGACGGATTTGCCTTTTTTGATTTAACTTCGGTTACCACAGATGTTGTACAAGGCCTAACAGGTGTTGATGTAACATTTCATGAAACCCAAGAAGATGCAGATTTAGGCATTAATCCTATTGCCAACGAAAGTAATTATCAAAATATCGTGAGTGATCAACAAATTGTATTTATCAGAGTTGAAAACCAATCTACAGGATGTGCAAGTATAACTCCAATCGAACTTCATACTAATCTTTTACTAACAGCAACAAACATAAGAGATTTTAGCATCTGTGA
This sequence comes from Psychroserpens mesophilus, assembly GCF_050617655.1. Classification (GTDB taxonomy): domain Bacteria; phylum Bacteroidota; class Bacteroidia; order Flavobacteriales; family Flavobacteriaceae; genus Psychroserpens; species Psychroserpens mesophilus_A. The sequence continues at coordinate 459,510 of NZ_JBODQC010000002.1, forward strand.
CATTGATAATGACGGAGGAGAAACATTTGATTTATTAAACATCACTCAAACCATACTTGGTGATTTAGAAGACATACTAGGTTATGAAATTCTAATTGATTTTTATTTATCTGAAAACGATAGAGATAACCAAATTAACCCTATTGACCCTTTAGTGCCTTTTGAGCCTTCAGAAAGTCCTCAAACACTATACATTACATTAACAAGTCCAACATGTCTGGAAACCGATAATTTTGAACTGCTTATCAACCCAATAGCAGAATTTGATTCTATAGGACTAGTAAGCGTATGTGGTACAGGACAGGATGGATTTACAACCATTGATTTAAGTCAGTTCAATGCTCAAATAACAGACAACCAAACCGGTTATACTGTAAGATATTTTGAGACAGAAGAAGATGCCAATGCAAATACGAATAGTTTACCTAATCAATATACAAATACTTCTAACCCACAAACTATATATTCAAGAATCTCATTTTCACAAACAGGTTGTGCAGACATAAATTCTTTCCAAATTGAAGTATTACCAGCTCCTGAGAGCAATACTCCTAATGATATTATCATTTGTGATGCAGATCAGGACGGCATATCATTGATTAATTTAAATGATAAAATTTCTGAATTGGTAACAACAATGACTAATAGAGTCATTACCTTTCATAATAGTCAATCTGACGCCAATAACGATATAAACCAAATAGTAAATACCTTTTCTTATTCTGCAAATACGGAAACCATTTTTGCTAGAATCGAAAATTTAACTACTGGTTGTTATACTACAGAAAGCTTTGAAGTAGTAGTAAATACATTACCTGTAGTTAATTCTATTAGCTTGTATAAGTTTTGTGAAATTGGAGATGATGGCATTGGAGAATTTGTATTTTCAACTCAAGATGCTGACATCCTAAATGGCCAAACCGGAAAAGAAGTTTTTTATTACGAAACGGCTTTAGATGCTCAAAACAATACAAATCCAATAGATAAAGATAACATTTACGTTAATACATCCAATCCTCAAACCATTTTTATTAGGGTTGAAAACCTAACAGATCCTAATTGTTATGCAACATCATCTTTTCCTATTGAAGTTGGTACTAATCCGTTATTTAATGAACCAACCGATATTTTTATCTGTGATGATATTACCAATGATGGTAGTGTAGAATTTGATTTTAGTGTACAACTTGCCGAAATAACTCAAGGCATAAGTGAGATTGAAGAGGTGAGTTTTCATACATCTCAGGAAAATGCTGAAAGCAATACTGATCCGTTGCCTCTAAATTTCAACAACACTGTTAATCCACAACAAATTTATGTAAGAATCAGCAATGGAACCATATGCGAATCCTATACGTCTTTTGTTCTTAATGTTATTGCTGCTCCAGATGTAAATCTACCACAACCTTTAGTGGAATGTGATGTGGATTACGATGGAATTATCACATTTGACCTAACGCTTTCAGAATTTGATATTTTAGATGTAAGACAGGATAATATTGAAATTTCTTATCACGAAACGCTTGAAGAATCATTTTTGCAAACCAATGCAATTTCAGATCCTGAAAACTACACCAACTTAACAGATAGACAAACCGTGTTTGTTCGTGTGACAAATACAATTTCAGATTGTTTTGTTTCTGTACCTTTGGATCTCATAGTAAACTTACCTCCTGCTATTAATGAAATTGCAAGCTTTACGGTTTGCGGCAACGACGCAAATACTACAGATTTAACAGAAATTAATGCAACATTATTAGAACAAACTGCAAATGTATTGGTAGATTATTATCCAACCTTGCAAGACGCAGAAGATCAAACTAATGTTTTAAATTCAAATTATAACTACTTAACGACTAGTGACACTATCTTTGCTCGTGTAGAGTTTTCTACAACACATTGTTTTTACATTCATGAATTTAGTGTACTCGTAAATCCTGCTCCAATAGCAAATCAACCTGCAGATTTAACAAGCTGTGATGATGACTATGATGGCTTTTATGAGTTTGACTTAAGTCAGCAAAATGCTGCGGTATTGGGAGGACAAAATTCTATGGATTTCACAGTGAGTTATTATGATGACATGATTCTTGCTGAAGAAGCAGAAAGTGCTTTACCTCTACTCTATGATGCAATTGACGGACAAACAATTTATGTTCGTATTGAAGATAACAACACTGGGTGTTATTCATTAACGCAATTTTCTACCATAGTAAATCCAAAACCTATAGTTGATATTGAAGATCAAGTGATTTGTCTAAATAATTTACCTTTACTTGTTAGTGCTAACACTAATCAAACAGGAGATGTCTATCTTTGGTCTACAAGTGAAACTACTCCAGAAATTGAAATTACTGAAATTGGTACCTACTCTGTAACCGTAACGTCACCTTATGGCTGTCAAACGACCAGTATTTTTAATGTTTCTGAATCTGAAACCGCAACAATCGAAATCACTGAAACTGTAGATTTTTCAGATCCAAATAACATTACGGTAACTGTTAGTGGTATTGGTAATTACTCTTATCAGTTAGATGATGATGAACCTCAGCTTTCAAGTGTTTTCCAAAATGTTAGTATTGGCTACCATACCTTAACAATTATAGATTTAAATGGTTGTGCTGAAGTTACAAAAGAGATTGTAGTTATCGATGCTCCTAAATTTATGACACCAAATAGCGATGGTTATTTTGATACCTGGCATATCACAGGTGTTGAAACCTTACCTGGAACAATCATTTACATTTATGATCGTTATGGTAAACTTTTAACACAACTAACCTCATCATCAGATGGTTGGGATGGCAGATATAATGGAAATTTAATGCCTGCTAACGACTATTGGTTTTTAGCTAAAGTAAGAAAAGGCTCGATTGCTTTTGATGTTAAAGGCCATTTTGCATTGAGATACTAAAAAAACACGTGTTTGAGAAATTGCATTTTAACTGATAAAAGTTCCGTTAAACACTATAAATTCTTAATAAACATTATTTTTTTTACATTCACAAGTTCTAGATTAAACGGCCCATGAAATCTACAAATTTAACTTTATCTATTTATTATAACTATAGGTTATAAATGAAGATATTAAAGTGCTTGTGTGTTGGACTCTTTATATGTTCAATTAATACATTATCAGCACAACAAATTTCAACGGATAGCTCTTCAACCCTAGAGGCTTTAATACAGGCTAACTTAGGGCAAGGCTGCGTGGATATATCTAACGTTTCTTCTTATGTAAATGGTCAATCTGATGGTATTGCCAGTTATGGCTCGTTTGACAAAGCAAATTCAAATTTTCCTTTTCAAAACGGAATAATTTTATCTACTGGAAATATTGATTCTGCTGGTAATAATCCAGACTCAAACACATTGAATGAAGGTTCTAGTAATTGGACTTCAGATCCAAACTTAGAAGATGTTTTAGGGATTTCTGGCACTCTGAATGCCACATCAATCGAGTTTGATTTTTTATCTACAACCAGCCAAATATCTTTCAATTATATTTTGGCATCAGAAGAATACAATACAAACTTTCCGTGTCAGTATTCCGATGGTTTTGCTTTTCTAATTAAACGCGCAGGAACTTCAGATCCTTTTGTTAATATTGCTTTAATTCCTGGAACCTCTATACCAGTAAACACCAACACCATTCATGATGAAATTGTTGGTTTTTGTCCTGCAGAAAACGAAACGTATTTTGAAGGTTATAATGTAGGAGATACTAATTATAATGGAAGAACCACTGTTTTAAACGCTACTGTAGACATTCAACCAAATGTATTACATCGCATAAAACTTATTATTGCTGATCAAACTGATCAAAATTACGATTCTGCAGTTTTTATTCAAAGTACCAGTACGCTTTCATCTGTAGACTTAGGACCAGATACAAATACCTGTGCACAAACTCTAGTTCTCAATGGCGATGTTAATAACGACCTTGCCATTTATAAATGGTATAAAGACGGACAAATTATTCCTGGTGTTACAACACCTACATATCAAATCTCAGAATCTGGAACCTATCGTGTGGAAGTTGACCTTCAAATAAATAATAGCTCATGTGTTATTGAAGATGAAATTGTAGTTAACCTAGGTTCGGAACAGGATATTAACGTGCTTCCAAATTATATCCTCTGTGATGATGCTTCTAATGATGGTAAAGCCGTTTTTGATTTAACAACAAAAAATAATGAAGTTTTAGCATTGGTACCTCCTGGAAATTATGATATCAGTTACCATTTAAGTGATTCAGGAGCTATGACTGAAACTGGAACGATTACAACACCTTGGGAAAACACGACTAATCCACAAACCATATACGTTAGGGTTGAAGAAATAAATACGGGTTGTTTAGGATTTACAAGTTTTGATTTAATTGTTAATGAATCTCCTATATATAATCTGCCTTCAGACTTAAATATTTGTGATGACAATGTTCCTGATGGTATTACACTTATTGATCTTGATGATACTGCTTCTGAAATTTTGTCTGGAAATCCTGACCTTGTGGTCTCTTATTTCACTTCTCAGACAGAAGCTGAAATAGGCTTAAATCCTGTTGGAATTCCATATGTTAACACAAATCCAACTGAAACTTTATTCATAAGAGTACAAAATAATGTTACTGGCTGTTTTGATGTAACTTCAATCAATATTTCTGTTTTAGAAAAACCCGTAATTAATCCGGAAATTCAATGGATTACTGCTTGCGAAACTGATAATGACGGATTTGAAATCTTTGATATCACTTCAGTTGTAGATGAAATCCTTCAAGGCATAACCGGAGTTTCAGTAAGTTTTTATGAAACAACAAGCGATGCCCAAGATGACACCAATCCTATTCCAGATCCTACAGCTTTTCAAAATACAACACCTGACTTTCAAATCGTTTATATAAAAGTTACAAATAACACTACAGGTTGCTCTTCAATTATGCCTATTGAACTTCATACCAACATTGTAGAATCTGGTTTTGATACAAGTGATTTTGGCGTTTGTGATGATGCTTCCAATGATGGTATTGCTAATTTCAATCTGAACCAAGTAGAAACAACCTTATTAAACTCCTATGAAGGTTTCGACATTTCTTTCTATGAAACAGAAAACGATCAACTCAACAATACTAATGCGTTAAACAAAACGGTTCCTTATACAGCTACTTCTATTATTACTACAATTTATATTGCTGCCACACTTGATTCATGTGTTCAATTTAATGCTTTAGAACTTGTTATTCATCCTGCAATTGAAATTCAAAATTTAAACAGTGTTGAATATTGTGATAATGACTTTGATGGTTCAACAGCAATCTTCCTGTCAACTTTTGATGAGTATGTAAGTACTGGAATTGACTTTCCTAATGCTAAATATTATCTCACTGAACAAGACGCTTTAGACAATGAAAACCCTTTACCACAAAACTATACCAATACAGTAAACCCAATAACAATTTATACAAGAGTTACAAATACTCAAACAACTTGTTATGATATTTCGCCTTTAGAAATCTTAGTTATCGATCCTCCTGTTGTCATGCAACCGACTGATATGATTATTTGTGATGATGACCAAGATGGCTTTTCTGTTGTAAATTTAGAAAGTCGAATTCCTGAAATTGTATCAGACATTACAGACTTATCATTTACATTTCATTTAAACTATTCTGATGCAGATAGCGGAACAAATAGCATTCCAACACCAAATAGCTTTAACAGTGAAACGCAAACCATTTATGTAAGAGTAGAAAGTTTAATCACGACCTGTCATAACATTGTTGAATTTGATGTTATCGTAAACACGTTACCTGTATTTACTCCTATATCTACATTTATTACTTGCGAAAGTGATGGAGATGGAATTAATGATTTTTACTTTAATTTAAAAGATGAGGAAATTTTAAATGGGCAAACAGGAAAAGATGTTCTCTATTTTGAAACAGAGCAAGATGCCATCAACAGAGTTAACAGTATCGATAAAAACCTTCCATATCAAAACGTATCTAACCCACAAACCATCTATGTAAGAGTCGAAAACATTACAGATATCAATTGCTTCGGAACGTCTTCTTTAGTTATTGAAGTGGTTCAGTTTGTAACTTTTAACCAACCAACAGATATTGTCATTTGTGATGATAGCTCTAACGACGGATTCGAAACTTTAGATTTAACTCAAAAAACTCAGGAAATCAGCAATAGCATAAATTTAAATCTGGACATTTCTTTTCATTTGAGTTTTGAGGATGCTGATTCTGGTATAAATGAACTCCCTCTTAACTACACTAATGAAATCAACCCTCAGCTACTTTACGCCAGAATTGAGAATGACATTCTCTGTCCTGTTGTTGCTGATTTTATAGTAAATATTGTTCAGGTTCCTGAAATAAATCCTACTCCAGATTTAATTGGTTGTGATGATGATTATGATGGTGTGATTGCATTTGATTTAACACAAGTAGAAACAGAAGTTTTGGATGTTAGAATTGACGACATTAGCATTACTTACCATGACACTTTAGATGATATTGAAAATAACGCAGGATGGATTCAAACTCCAGAGAACTATACAAACACTACCAATCCGCAAACGGTTTATATTAAAGTGACTAACACGCTCTCAAACTGCTATAGTCTTGAAACGATAAATTTATCGGTTAATTTACCGCCTCCAATTAATGAGTTTGAAAACTACAATACATGTATCAATTCCTCAAACAGTTTTGATTTGAATGAAATTAACGCTGTAATTGTCGACGATAATACTGATGTGATTTTGAGCTATTACGAATCACTCACTGATGCTCAAAACAATTCTAATACTTTGAATACAAACTACACCTACTCCAGTCTTAATGATAACCTCTATGCACGTATAGAGTCTGCAACAACTGGTTGTTTTTATGTTTATCCTTTTCAACTTGTTGTTAATCCGTTGCCAATTGCTAATCAGCCTCCAGATTTACAGGCCTGTGATGACAATTCAAACGATGGTATTGGAATTTTTAATCTATTTACTGTAAATAGCGCTGTGCTTGGCACTCAGGATGCTAATGAATTTACTGTAACTTATTTTAACTCTGAAGCTGAAGCCGACTTAGGAATCAATCCTGTAACTTATAACTATCTGGGACAAAATGATGAAACCATTTTTGCACGTATTGAAAATAACATAACTGGATGTTATAGTTTGACTCAGTTTCATTTAATACTCAATGTTCATCCTAATGAACCTTCTGCAATTACCAATTGCGATACAGATTATGATGGCATCACTAATTTTGATTTAACACAAGCTGAAACAGAGCTTTTTGACACTATAAATCCTGATCATGTTATTTCCTATTTTGAATCTGTAGAAGATCTTCAATATGGTGTCAACGAAATTACAAATCCTTCAAACTATACTAATCTGTTCAATTACCAAACAGTATATATTAAAGTTTTTAATGCAATTGCTAACTGTTATACATTTGTTCCTTTAGAATTAGAGGTCAACTTACCTCCTGCCATTAATGCTCAAAATACATTTGAATTATGTGATAATGATAATGGAACAGTTATACTATCAGACATTAATTCGTTCTTATTAGAACAAACAATAAATGTCAGTGTTCAATATTATACTACTGAAACAGATGCTTTCAACCAAACCAATCCATTAAACGACGAGTACGAATACCAATCGACCAGTGATACTCTTTTTGCTCGTGTAGAATTTTCAACAACGCATTGCTATCATATTCATGCATTCAATCTAATTGTCAATCCGCTACCAATGGCGTTCACGCCAGATGACCTTACAATCTGTGATGATAATAATGATGGTTTTTATGAATTTGATTTATCATTGCAGAATTCTATGGTACTAAACGAACAAAATCCTAGTGATTTTACTATTTCCTACTACAATAGTTTAACAGATGCTGAAGATAAAACTAATGCCTTAAATACTATTTATCAGGCCAGCAACGGAGAAACCATCTATGTTCGGCTTGAAAACAATCTGACCAGTTGTTTTGACATCACGTCTTTTGAAATTGTAATACATCCTAAACCTATTGTTGATATTGGCTCTCAGGTGATTTGTTTAGAAAACCTGCCTCTAATTGTAAATGCCAATACCAATCAAGCTGGCGATTCCTATGTATGGTCTACAAATCAAACAACTCCTCAAATTGAAATCACAGATATTGGTACGTATTCGGTTACTGTAACCTCTCCTTTGGGTTGTGAAACTATTGAAGTATTTACGGTTACCGAATCGGAAGCCGCAACCATAACCACAACAGAAAGTATTAATTTTTCAGATCCTAATAATGTGATAGTCACTATTAATGGCATTGGCAATTATCTTTATCAATTAGATGATGATCCTGCTCAGGAATCAAACGTATTTGAAAATGTAAGCTTAGGAAACCATACCATTACGATTATCGATTTGAATGGTTGTGATTCCATTACTAAAGATATTGTAGTAATTGATGCTCCTAAATTTATGACGCCAAATGATGACGGTCGTTTTGATACCTGGCACATCACTGGTGTCGAAGCCCTACCTGGCACCATCATTTATATTTTTGATCGCTATGGAAAACTTCTTAAAACGCTAACGTCTAATTCTTCAGGATGGAATGGCTATTATAACGGAAACTTAATGCCTGTGTCTGACTACTGGTACTTAGCTAAAGTAAAAGATGGTCATAATACTTTTGAAGTAAAAGGCCATTTTGCATTACGTTATTAATTTAGTCATATTAACACTTTTTTGGTAATTTAAATTTGTGCTATGCGTATCTTTGCAATCGAAAAATTGCAAATGAAACGAATACTCTTTCTTACTTGTTTTTTAATGAGTTTGACTGCTCTTGGACAAAATATTCAGGTAGATAGTCAGAGCTTTACAGCACAACAACTTATTGAAGACATTCTTATTGATAGCGATTGTATTGAAGATGTTGTGGTTACAAACGTTGTTGGAGGCAATTTTAATAATTCTGATCAAAGCTATGGTTATTTTGATGCTTCAGGAACCACATTTCCGTTTCAAAGTGGAATAGTATTAAGTACAGGTCGTTTATCTAATGTTCCAGGACCAAACAATTCTTTAAGTGATGATAATGCTGATGGATGGACAGGTGATTCTGATTTAGAAAATGCTTTAAATGAAAATAATACCATAAACGCTACAATACTCGAGTTTGATTTTACATCAATTGCATCACAAGTAAGTTTTAACTATTTGTTTGCTTCTGAAGAATATCAGGAAGGCAACTCAAACACCTGTCTGTACTCAGACTTATTCGGATTTTTAATCCGACCAATTAATGCGCAGCAATACACCAATATTGCGCTAGTTCCTAATACACAAACACCTGTTAAAGTAACGACTGTACATCCTGAAATTCCTGGTGGCTGCGAGGCTGAAAACGAATTTTACTTTGAAAGCTGGAATGGCAATAATACACCTATAAATTTCAACGGACAAACAAAAGTACTTACTGCTACAGCTGATGTCATCCCAAATCAAACATACCATGTGAAACTCGTTATTGCAGATGAACAAAATTACAGATACGATTCGGCAGTGTTTTTAGAAGCTGGAAGTTTTCAGCTCTCTACAGATTTAGGTCCTAACCGACTGTTATCAACGCAAAACGGACTTTGTGAAAACGAGACCTTAGTTCTCGATGCATCTCAAACAAACAGTGATAGCTTTAAATGGTTTAAAGATGATGTAGAACTCACTACCGAAACGAATGCAACCTATACTGTTACTGAAGGAGGCACTTACAATGTTGAAGTCACACTCAACAATAATTGTATATCTTATGGAGAAGTTATAATCGAATATTCTGATAATCCCGTAGTTTTTGATACCGTTTTGATTGAATGTGATCAAAATCAGGACGGTTTAACACAATACAACCTTTTTGATACTGAAGAAACAGTTACAAATAGCGATAATTCAATTTTTATTGAAGACTTTTTCTTAACTGAAACCGAGGCACTTCAAAATGTAAATGCTATTCTTAATGCTGATAGTTTTGAAAACACAACTCCTTTTCAAATTGTTTATGCTCGTGTTGAAAATCAGGAAAGATGTTTTGATATTGCTGAAATAGAACTTCAGATTTCTAATAACATCATAAATATCCCAACCCTTGAGGCTTGTGACAATGATATGATTGATGGTTTTACAACTTTTGATTTAACTGAAATATCAAATTCCATTCAAAATCAAATTCCTGCTGGAGCCAATGTATCTTTCTACGAAACTGAAAGTGATGCTTTTCAGGAAACCAATACTTTGAGTACTAATTATGAAAATATTATTCCATATAATCAAACCATTTTTGTAAAAGTAGAAGCTAATAATCAGTGTTTTTCTATTGCTTCTGCAAATCTGGAGGTATTGTACACTCCTGAACTTATTGATGATGAACAGTTAATTTATTGTTTAAATTCATTTCCTGATACCATCACGCTTTTTGGAGGTGTACTTAACGATTCACCAAGTAATTATTACTATGAATGGCTATTAAATGGTGTAACAACCTCTGTTGATACTTCATTTAACGACATTAACGAACCAGGAGTTTATACAGTTATAGTCACAGATCCAAACGGTTGTTCTTCCAGCCGAACCATAACGGTTAATCCTTCTAACCTTGCAACTATTGAAGACATTTATATTCAAGAAGGCATGAGCCACAACACCATTACTATTGATGTTTCTGGTGAAGGTGTTTATGAATTTGCTTTAGACGTTTTTGGAGTCATCTTTCAGGAAAGTAATGTATTTACTAATGTTCCTCCAGGATTTCATACTGTTTTTGTGAGAGATCTTAATGAGTGTGGATACATTAAACAAGACATTTCAGTTCTGGGATTCCCAAAATTCTTTACGCCTAATGGAGATGATTTTAATGAGCGATGGCATGTGTATGGCGTTAATGCTAATACGAATCAAGGTATTGATGTTAAAATTTTTAATCGCTACGGCAAATTGATAACACAACTTGACCACCTGAGTCCTGGTTGGGATGGTACATTAAACGGGCAACCATTACCTTCATCTGACTATTGGTTTATTGCAACTCTTATTGACGGACGAACCTTTACTGGTCATTTCACTTTAAAACGTTAATTTTCTCAAAAGCTAAGGCTACAAATCCCTTATCATTTTCTATATTTGAGCATTAATATAATGCACAAAAAAATCATAATTTAGGAATGCAGTTTAAACATCCAGAAATTCTCTACGCTTTACTCCTGCTTATCATTCCTATAATTATTCACTTATTCCAGCTAAGGAAGTTTAAAAAGGTCCCATTTACAAATGTTCAGTTTTTAAAAGAACTGACCATTCAGACACGAAAAAGTTCGCAACTAAAAAAATGGCTCACCTTACTCACCAGAATGCTTTTGCTCGCTTGCATCATCATCGCTTTTGCTCAGCCTTATTTTTCAAATTCTGAAAGTTTCAACACAAAAAGTGAAACCGTTATTTATCTTGATAACTCCTTCAGCATGCAAGCACAAGGTAATAATGGCACGCTTCTTAATAGAGCTGTTCAAGATATTATTGAAACCATTGATGAAAATGAACCTATTTCTTTGTTTACCAATGATGCAAACTTTTACAATACAAGCGTAAAAGCTATTAAAAATGATTTGATTCAATTGAAACACTCTCCAAATCAATTGGATTATGATGCAGCTGTATTAAAAGGGAAAAATGTATTTTCTGATGATAATAGCTCGATAAAAAATTTAGTATTGATTTCAGATTTCCAACAAAAGGAAGATCTGCTTACTGTGGTTAAGGATAGTACAACGGTTAAGGATAGTACAACAAATATAAAACTGGTTCAATTAAAACCAGCAAGCACAGCTAATATTGCTATTGATAGTTTATTTATTTCAAAATCTACTGTAGAAAATTTAGAATTAACGGTAAGACTCAAAAATCAAGGAGAAGCTATTGAAACCTTACCAGTATCATTGTTTAATGATGATAAACTTATTGCTAAAAGTGCTGTTGATATTGAAACTGAGGCAAGTACTGTTTTTACAATTCCGGCAAATACAGTTTTTAATGGAAAAATAACTATTGAAGACACCAACCTTCAATATGATAACGAATTGTATTTTAACATTGACCAGCGTGAACCAATTAAAGTTTTATCTATCAACGAAGTTGATGATACTTTCCTTAAAAAAATCTATACCAGTGACGAGTTTGATTATACTTCAACACCATTTAATGTGCTCAACTATAACCTAATTGAGGATCAGAATTTAATTGTTTTAAACGAATTGAAAGAGATTCCTACTTCATTAATTACTGCTTTGAAAGCATTTACAAACAATGGCGGAGTTGCATTAATTATTCCTTCAAATGATATATTATTAAAATCTTATAATCAATTATTTAACAATTACAATGTATCAGAATTAGACTCCTTAAACCTACAAGAAAAAAAAGTTACAACGATACATTTTTCTCATCCATTACTTACCAATGTTTTTAACAAACAAATTAAAAATTTTCAGTATCCCAAAGTAAATTCATTTTACAATACGAGATCAAATTCAGGAGCTGCTGTTTTGAGTTTTGAAGATGGCTCTCCTTTTTTATCTCAATCTGAAAACATTTATCATTTTACAGCAGCATTACGTACAGATAATTCTAATTTTAAAAACTCACCTCTCATCGTTCCTGTACTGTACAACATTGGTAAACAAAGTTTGAAAGTGCCTAAACTTTATTATACCTTAGGTAAAGAAAACAACATCGACATTCCAACTAAACTTCAGCAGGATGATATTTTAACGTTGGTCAATGGCGAGAATTCAGTGATTCCACTCCAACAAACATATACCAATAAAGTCGCCTTAAAAACCAATGATTATCCTAATTCATCTGGCATTATTGCAGTTCAAAACAAAGATACTTTCTTAAAAAACTTGAGCTTTAATTTTAATCGGAATGAAAGCAATCTCGCCTATTATGATTTAGCTAACATAGAAAATGCTACAGTAAACGAATCGATTTCAACCACCATAAATGATATAAAAAGTGCTACAAATGTTAATGAGCTATGGAAATGGTTTGTTATTTTTGCATTAGCTTTTTTAATTATTGAAATGCTCATCTTAAAATTCCTGAAATGAATGCACTTGTAAAATCTGCCACAATAGTTGACCCTAAAAGCGATTTTCACAATAAAACGGTCGACATCTTAATTGAAAAAGGTGTCATTTCTAATATATCAAAACGCATTTCAAATCCTAAAAACTACAAAGAAATCAAACTCGATGACCTTCATGTTTCGCAAGGTTGGTTTGATAGCAGTGTGAGTTTTGGTGAACCAGGTTACGAAGAGCGTGAGACCATTGAAAACGGACTTAAAACTGCAGCATGTTCTGGATTTACTTCAGTTGCTGTAAATGCAAATACAAACCCAGTTATAGACTCTAATGCTGATATTTCTTTTTTAAAATCGAAAGCAGAAAAACGCGCTACCAACCTCTATCCTATTGGAGCACTAACTCGAAATAGCGAAGGAAAAGATCTCGCAGAACTATTTGACATGAAAAACGCTGGAGCTGTCGCCTTTTATGACTACCAACATCCTATAAATAATCCAAATATGATGAAACTAGCCTTGCAATATGCTAGTAATTTTGACGGACTTGTGTGCTCTTTTCCACAAGAATCCAAAATTAGTGGATTAGGTGTCATGAATGAGAATGTCACAAGCACATCTATTGGGTTAAAAGGAAATCCTGCCTTGGCAGAAGAACTACAGGTCGCCAGAGATTTATTTATTTTAGAGTATACAGAAGGTAAACTTCATATTCCAACGATATCTACTGCAAAATCCGTTGAACTAATCAGAGCAGCAAAACAAAAGAAATTAGATGTAACCTGCAGTGTAGCTATACATAATTTAATTTTTACCGACGAGCAACTCACAACCTTCAATACGAATTTTAAAGTATTACCACCTTTAAGAACGCAAAACGATATTGATGCATTAATTAACGGTCTAAAAGATGGCACCATTGATATGGTAACAAGCGACCATAATCCAATTGATATTGAAAATAAAAAAATCGAGTTTGATTTTGCAAAATATGGAACTATCGGACTAGAAAGTGCATTTAGAGCATTGAACTCTGTTTTTACTTTAAAGAAAACTATAGATTTACTAACTAAAGGCAAACAACGTTTTGGGATAGAATCACATACTATCACTGTTGGAAATAAAGCCGATTTATCATTATTTAACCCAAATGGCAGTTCTGTTTTTACAAAAAATCAGATGCTTTCAAGGTCAAAGAATTCGATTTTTGAAAACAAAATATTAAACGGAACCGTTTATGGTATCATTGCAAAGAATCAAATGATACTCTCTAATTAACTACATGTAATCATGCAAAACACATCAAATAACGATAGCTTAGCAATTGTAGCTTATATCACTTTAATTGGCACTTTAATAGCATTCTTCATGAATCGCGAAGAACGAAATCCATTGGTATCATTTCACATTCGACAAGCGTTAGGCTTATGGCTGTTACAAATGGTTTTAGGCTACTTTATTGGCGCCTTTGATAGTTGGATGATTTCTACATCATTTTGGGTGTTTTTTATAGTTCTTTTCCTCTACGGTATTTTTGGTGCTGTAGGTAAAAAAATGAATGAAGTCCCTGTTCTGGGTCCTTTTTTTCAAAAGCTATTCGCTACAATCGGACAATAAATTATGAATTTAAGTTTACACCACATCACAAGACCTTCTACATTAAAAGAAAATGCGCCATTATTAATCATGTTCCATGGCTATGGCAGTGATGAGAATGATTTGTTTTCATTTGCTCAAGAATTACCAGAAGAGTTATTTATCATTTCCGTTAGAGCTCCATATCCAATGCAACCTTACGGAAACGCTTGGTATGCTATTAATTTTGATGCCAATCAAAACAAATGGAATGATGTAGAACAAGCCATTGATTCACGAGATAAAATAGCAGACTTTATTGATCAAGCTTGCGCAGAATATCCTGTAAATCAAAATAATGTAACCCTTCTAGGTTTTAGTCAAGGAACCATTTTAAGTTATGCTGTAGCGCTCACTTATCCAGCAAAAGTGAAAAATATTATTGCTTTAAGCGGCTATGTTAGCCAAGACATGCTAGAAGAAAATTTTGAAAACAAAGACTTTACTCATTTAGATTTTTATTGTTCACATGGAAGCGTTGACCAGGTAATCCCTGTAGATTGGGCAAGAAAAGCACCACAGTTCCTTAGCAATTTAAAAATTAAAAACACCTATTCTGAATTTCCGGTAGGTCATGGTGTAGCGCCTCAAAACTTTTATGAGTTTAGAAGCTGGCTTGAAAAGAGAGTTTAAATTTCTTTTAGGCTTAACCCTGTAATTAATAACGAATGAACACTCTTGCTATAATTGGCATTGGTCCACGTGGCTTATTTGCTTTAGAAAAGCTACTTCAAAACCTGAGTGTTTTTAATAAAAAATTAAACATAATTGGTTTTGAACCTATAGACAACATAGGAGCAGGTGACGTTTGGATGACAAATCAAGACGCATCAAACTGGGCAAATATTTCAGAAAGAGCATTACAGGATTTAAAAGGCAGACCAGAAATAATCTATAATAAAGATGTCATTCAACCATTTCCAGCTTATAGTGATTGGGCTAATACCTATCAACCTGATTCTAATCCAGATATATTTCCTCTTAGGTCTAAAATTGGAAAGTACTTAAATGAGAGATATAATTCTCTAGAAATTCAAAATCTTTATTCTATTACATTTAAGTTGATACAAGAAAAAGTTTTAGCAGTTAAACCTGTTAAAAATAAACTGCAAGTATTTACTGACAATGAAAATTATTATGACGTTGATGATGTTTTGATTACCATAGGACATCAACCTACTAAACTCTCAACTCAAATGAAATCATGGAAAAAACACGCTTCCATGCATGAAAATTTACAAGTTTATGAGAATAGTTATCCACTATCACAATTTGAACATTTAGATAATGAAACGGATATCGTAATTGGAATTCGCGGATTTGGTCTTTCAATGGTGGATGTGATGAGAGGGTTAACAACAAGCACATTTGGAAGATTTAAAATAACGAATTCGGAAACCTTTAAAACGGTATTCATAGATAATCCTGACAAAAAAATTCTTTTAGTTCCATTTTCATTAGATGGCAAACCACTTGCACCAAAACCACTTAACAACATAATTGATCAATTATTTAAACCCACTGCTAAAGACCTTATCTCTCTTAAAACTCAAATTGAATCTGTAGCGCGAACTAATTCAGAAGCTTCCAACATTAACTTCTTAATTGAACCAGTAGCTAACATCTCCACTAAAATCTTTAGTAATTCTAACCTCAATACGAAATCACATGCTTTACACAAAAATCAATTACAAGAACTTATATTGAAATGGTTTGAAAATGAAGATATAGACCATAAATTGATTGCCAATAAAAAGACATACTCAACGTATGCATTGATAAAAAAATATATTGACATGGCTTTGTATAAGGACAAAATCAGCCTTGATTATTGTTTGGGTCAAGTATGGAGACACTGTCAACCAACATTGTATCAATCTTTATCGCATTCTAAACTAAAGAAGGACCTCCTCAAAAAAATAATAGATCTTGATGAAAGGATCAAACGCTACTCGTATGGACCTCCAATTGAAAGTATGCAACAAATGGTCGCGCTTATAGAGTCTAAAGTATTAAACTTAGATTATATTAACGACCCTAAAATAGAGCTAAGTGACAAAGGTTGGAATCTAATAAATTCTAAAAACAATAGTATTAAAACCACACTAATGATTGATAGCGTTTTAGATGCTCCAAAATTATTAAAAGTAGATTCAGCGTTAATTAAACAGCTTCTGAATGATGATTTAATTCAACCTATTCATTCAGAATTAGGCATTGAAACCGATTCAAATGGAATTGTACAAAGTGCCTGTGTAACATATAATTCTAAAATTTCTTTATTGGGTCGATTATCTAAAGGTAGCATTATCGGAGCTGATTCAATTTTAGAATGCTTTGGAAAACAAGTTGAAGATTGGGCAAAAAATTATATTAAAAATTTAACTTAAAAAATTTAATTTGGTTGATATAATATAGCTTTTATGACTTCAAACTTAAGCTGTTTTTGATTTTTAATAGCCTCAATATCATAAGACAATAGCATTTCACCCCAATATTCACCATCGGTAAAACTAGCTATAATCCATTTATGATTCAGCATTCTAATTTGATCAATCAACATTTTTTCACCTGTCATTGATGCATAAGGAACCAAAGGATGGTCTTCAGTTTCATAAATATTGAGATTCATCAACTCATCTTTTATAAATGGAACAAATTCTGAAATTTTAAAACCTTGATTTTCCCAATAAATCATAGCATCTTCATTGGTATCAAATTTAAACGTATATAAATCTGAAACAACATTATCTTCCATCAGCCTAATGGAATCCTTAAGTTTTTTATTAGCTTCCATGTAATTGGTAAGCTTCTGGTCGTAGCCTTCAATAATACTTTTAGAATTAACAAATTGAAAAATCACTAATAATAAAGTGAAAATAAATAAATACATGAAAAGTCTTTGTTTCATAATCGATGTTTAAAGTTCTAATTGTAAGTTGTCATATGCCAAAAAAACGTTTTTAGGAAGCTTTTGTTGTACGTCTTCATGAAAACCTAAGTAATGGCTAATATGTGTTAAATAAGCTGTTTCTGGCTTCACCTTTTCAATAAATGCCAAGGCTTCAGCTATGTTAAAATGTGATATATGTTCTTTTTCTCTTAAGGCATTTACAACAAGGATCTTTACTCCGTATAATTTCTGAGTTTCTTCATCTGAAACTGTTTTCATATCTGTTAAATAAGCAAAATCACCAAAACGGAAACCAAAAACCTGAAGTTTGTGATGATATCCATTAATTGGAATCACACTCAAATTCCCAAGTCGAAACGGTTCATTTTTAATTTCATACTGAACCACACTCGGCACACCTGGATATTTATCTTTAGTTGTAAATATATAATCAAAACGTTTTTGTAATTCTCCCAACACACGCTTATGCGCATAAAACGGAATATCACCTTGTCTAAAGTAAAAGGGTCTGATGTCATCTAATCCTGCTGTATGATCAGCATGCTCATGTGTAAAAATAATGCCATCAATTCTATTGCAATTGATTCGGAGCATTTGTTGTCTGAAATCTGGTCCGCAATCAACCACGTAAGCATAATCGTCCCATTCAACTAAAATTGAGACTCTCAGCCGTTTATCTTTAGGATTTGTACTTAAACAAACAGGATGATCACTTCCAATGACTGGAATACCTTGTGATGTACCTGTACCTAAAAATGTAATTTTCAATGTCTGTTAATTTAAAACAAAAATAAAACTAATTTTTTTACTTATACCTCCTATTTTAATACCTTTGTAATGTTGACAAAACCCAGACTAAAACATGGAGATAACCTTAAAAGGAGATAGAGAGTTTGATCAGATTCCTTCGTTGCGAACAAAATGTTTACGAATTAATCTAAATGAAAATATCTACGGAACATTTGCAGAAATTGGAGCTGGCCAAGAAACTGTTCGTCAGTTTTTTAGAGCTGGTGGAGCTTCAGGCACTATTGCAAAAGCAATGTCGGCCTACGACAAAGCTTTCAGTGATGCCATTTATGGCATTGAGGATGATAAACGTTATGTCACTGAAGCACGTTTACGTAAAATGTTAGATCATGAAATTGATTTAGTTGAAGAACGCCTTTCTAGAGAAGAACATCCTAATAAAATGTTCTTTACGTATGCAAATACTGTAGCAACAATTGACTTTGCTAAAAAATACAAAGGACACGGTTGGGTTGGTATTAAATATCAAGTTGATGCAAATCAAGCCTACAATGAAATTGTACTCCACCTACGTTTTAAGGAAACAGATGCTAGATTACAACAAGAAACACTTGGTGTTTTAGGTACCAATCTAATTTATGGTGCTTTTTATAAATATAATGAACCAAAAAAGCTATTACGCTATCTATACGATCATTTAGACAAAGATCAAGTTGAAATTGATACCATCAATTTTGCTGGTCCAGTATTTGAAGATGTTGATAACCGTTTAATGAGTTTACAACTTGTTAAAAATGGAATGACTGACGCTGTCATGTTTGCTCCTGATGGAAATAATGTACTGCCTGCAAAAGTTCTTTACAAGAAAAACATCTTGACCTTACGTGGTAGTTTCAGACCTGTAACGAAAGTAAACATGGACATGTATAAGAAATCTTATGACATGTTTATTAAAGAAAATAAAGTTGATGCAGACAAAACGCAAGTCATTTTTGAAATCACCTTGTCTAATCTTAGAGCTGAAGGAGAAATTGACGAGCAGGACTTTATGGATAGAGCCAAATTATTATGTTCTCTTGGTCAAACCGTTTTGATTTCTAATTTTCAGGAATATTATAAACTTGTTGAATACTTCTCTCAATATACCAAAGCGAGAATGGGATTAGCAATGGGAGTTAATAATCTTGTAGATATATTTGATGAGAAATATTATCGTCATTTGAGTGGTGGCATCCTTGAAGCCTTCGGAAAATTATTTTTTAAAGATTTGAGAGTGTATCTATATCCAATGCAAAATGATGATGGAACCATTACAACAAGTGAAAACCTGAAAGTACACCCACGCATGAAAGAACTTTATAAGTTCTTTAAATATAACGGAAAAGTAGTTGATATTACAGATTACGATGATACCATTTTAGCCATTTTCTCAAGAACAGTTCTTAAAATGATAGCTGATGGTAATGATGACTGGGAAAAAATGTTACCAGAAGGGGTTGCTAAATTAATTAAAGAAAAGAGTTTGTTTGGTTGTGAAACAGAACAAGCTTATTTAGGAGACTAAACTATAAATAGCACATATAAAAAAACCTCTTGATAAATTTCATGAGGTTTTTTTATTTAATTTATAAGACATTCACCCTGAATTTATTTCAGAATCTTAAACACGTCATACATAATGAGCTGTCGAAAACCATCGACATGTAGAAACATACTAATCAGCCAATATCTGAGCAGTATGGTCTTTAGTTTTTACTTTGGTAATCACATCTTCAATAACACCATTTTCATCAATTACAAATGTTGTTCTATGAATACCATCATACTCTTTACCCATAAACTTTTTCGGACCCCAAACACCAAAAGCTTCAATGACTGCTTTATCTTCATCTGCTATTAAAGGGTATTGAAAGCCATACTTATTTTTAAAATTAGATTGCCTTTTAGCACTATCTGCACTTACGCCTAAAATTTCGTAGCCTTTCGACTGAAAACGTTCGTAATTTTCATTTAAATTACAAGCTTCAGCTGTGCATCCTGGTGTGCTCGCTTTTGGATAAAAGAAAACAACTAATTTCTTTCCTTTAAAATCTGCTAAAGAAATCGTGTTTCCTTCTTCATCTTGAGCTGAAAAATTTGGAGCCTTGTCTCCTGCTTTTAATTGTGTCATAATTGTTAACTTTACTTTTTGTAAAAATACGACTTATGACCAAACAAGAAAAGGTAGATTTTGTTATTAATACGTTAAAAGAATTATACCCAACGATACCTATTCCTCTGGAACACAAAGATCCATACACCCTATTAATTGCAGTTTTAATGTCTGCCCAAAGCACAGATGTTCGTGTCAATCAAATTACACCTCTTTTATTTGCTGAAGCCGATAATCCGTATGATATGATTAAACTTTCTGTTGAAGACATCAGAGAGATTATAAAGCCTGTTGGCTTATCACCAATGAAGAGCAAAGGCATTCATGGGTTGTCTCATATTCTTATAGAAAAACATGATGGAAAAGTTCCGCAAACTTATGAAGCATTAGAAGCTTTGCCTGCTGTTGGACATAAAACTGCAGCAGTTGTCCTATCTCAAGCATTTGGCATTCCTGCTTTTCCAGTAGACACACACATTCACAGATTAATGTACAGATGGAATTTGACCAATGGAAAGAATGTAGTACAAACTGAAAAAGATGCCAAACGGTTGTTTCCTAAAGAGCTATGGAATGATTTACACCTTCAGATTATTTGGTATGGACGCGAATATTCACCAGCAAGAGGCTGGGATTTAGAAAAAGATGTGATAACTAAAACTATTGGTAGAGCTTCCGTATTGAAAGAATACTATAAAAATAAAAAGTCCTGACGACTAACGAATCAGGACTTTTCAAATTTAATTTTGGAGCGCTTCAAACTCCAATTCATTATAATGTATAACACTTAAAGCCTTAGAATAATTTAAAAGAAAATCTATGGTTTCTTTTTTTGGGTTAAGGTTGTCTTTTTTTTGGGGACATTCTGAGTAAAGTTTTGCCATTTTACGTTATTTTGTTAAAAAGTTTTGCCATTTTACGTTATTTTGTTAAGTTATATTTCAATAAACGTATGAAAACTTTACTTATTGTATCAATTTGTTAAAATGATATTATTTTTATCAATAACCTTTCTTAAATTAATGAGTGCATAACGCATTCTACCTAATGCAGTATTGATACTTACACCAGTACGCTCAGAAATTTCCTTGAAGCTCATATCCTTGTACATACGCATTACTAATACCTCTTTTTGATCTTCCGGAAGCTCTTCAATAATTCTTCGTAAATCACACTCAACCTGATCTTTAATGAGTTGTTTTTCAGCGTTTAAAGCATTATCACCTAAAACAGAAAAAATACTAAATTCACCCGAATTGTCAAATTTTGGCATTCTGTTATTCTTTCTAAAATGATCAATAACTAGATTGTGAGAAATACGCATTACCCAAGGTAAAAACTTTCCTTCTTCATTGTATTTACCCAGTTTAAGATTTTTAATGACCTTAATAAAAGCATCCTGAAAAATATCTTCAGTTATATCTCTATCAAATACTTTTGAATAAATAAAACTGTAAATGCGTTGTTTGTGTCTGTGAATGAGGACTGACAGAGCGCTTTCGTCTCCATCCATGTAGTTTCTTACTAAAACAGCGTCCGTGATAAGTTCGTGTCTCATAATTATTACTTTATTGCAAAGAATAAATCTTAGCTTGGGGTTAAACTTTATAAAGTAATATTATGAAATAGGCTTCTCTGTTTTAATGCGTTATGATTTCAAATATAACAACAATCATTCCGAAATTCCAAAAAAAAGTAACAAACTTTAACATTTTAATCCGTTACAATCCATTTTATTTCACCAAATACTTATAGTATCTTTGCACATCTTAATTTGCTCAAACTCCTATGTATACTAACATTTCAGACATAAATCCGAAGGAAAATATCATTATTAAAGGTGCAAAATTGCATAATTTAAAAAATATTGATGTTGTAATTCCAAGACAAAAACTTGTTGTGATAACGGGTTTGTCTGGTTCTGGAAAGTCTAGTTTAGCATTCGATACCTTATATGCTGAAGGCCAAAGACGCTATGTTGAAAGTCTTTCAAGCTACGCAAGACAGTTTTTAGGCCGACTCAATAAGCCAAAGGTAGATTTTATAAAAGGCATAGCTCCTGCTATTGCCATTGAACAAAAAGTGAATTCTACAAATCCAAGATCGACCGTTGGGACATCTACCGAAATTTACGACTACTTAAAGTTATTATTCGCCAGAATTGGAAAAACCTATTCACCAATATCTGGAAATTTAGTAAAGAAACATCGTACAAAAGATGTGTTAGATTTAGTCAAGTCTTTTAATGAACGAGAAAAACTCCTCCTCCTCGCGCCTATTGTTTTAGAAGAAGGCCGAACAATGGAAGACAAACTCAATGTTTTAAAACAACAAGGCTATGCAAGAGTTCAACACAAAGAAGAAGTCTTAAGAATTGACGAAGCTGTTGAGCAAAAACTAAAAAAAGATATTTTTCTTGTTGTTGACCGTATCGTGGTGAAGCATGAAGATGATTTTTATAACCGATTAGCTGATGCAATTGAAACAGCTTTCTTTGAAGGTAAAGGCACCTGCATTATTGAATCTCTTTCAGATCAAAAGCGTGTGGATTTCAATAACAAGTTTGAATTAGACGGCATGACTTTTCTAGAACCTAATGTACATTTGTTTAGCTTTAACAATCCTTATGGAGCTTGTCCAAAGTGTGAAGGATATGGAGATATCATTGGCATTGACGAAGATTTGGTAATTCCTAATACAGGCTTATCTATATATGATAATGCCATTTTTCCTTGGAGAGGAGAAAGCATGAGCTGGTATAGAGATGTCCTGGTAAACAATTCTCATAAATTTGATTTTCCGATACACAAACCTTTTTTCAAACTAACACCAGAACAAAAACAACTGGTTTGGGATGGAAATCAGCATTTTGAAGGTCTAAATTCTTTCTTTTCTGAATTAGAATCCAAAGCCTACAAGATACAAAATCGTGTGATGTTATCACGTTACAGAGGAAAAACAAAATGTAGCTTATGCCAAGGAAAACGACTTCGTGCTGAAGCCAATTATGTCAAGATAAATAATACAACAATTACTGATTTAGTTGAAATGCCTCTTGATAAATTGGTAAATTTCTTTGAAAAATTAGAACTCAACACCTATGACACTAAAATTGCTGAACGGCTATTAAAGGAAATAACAAACCGATTGTCATTCCTTTCTAACGTAGGCTTAGATTATCTAACGCTAAACAGGAAATCAAATACATTATCAGGTGGAGAAAGTCAACGTATTAACTTAGCTACTTCATTAGGAAGCAGTTTGGTTGGCTCTATGTATATTTTAGATGAACCTAGTATCGGATTGCATCCAAAAGACACTCAAAAACTTATTAAAGTTCTAAAGGCTTTACGCGACCTAGGCAATACTGTTATTGTTGTTGAACATGATGAAGATATCATGCAAGCGGCTGATGAAATTATTGATATTGGTCCTGAAGCTGGTACGTTTGGAGGTGAAGTTGTAGCCACCGGAACCTTTAAAGACATACTAGTTTCAGAGTCTCTTACAGCAAAATACCTAAACGGTCAACTGGAAATTGAAATTCCAAAACAACGAAGAAACTCAAAGTATCATGTTGATATTATTGGAGCTCGTGAAAACAATCTTCAAAATATCGATGTCACATTTCCTCTTGAAATGTTAACTGTTATTACTGGTGTTTCTGGAAGCGGAAAAAGCACATTAATTAAAAAAATATTATTTCCAGCATTACAAAAGAAATTAACCGATTTTGGAGATAAACCAGGTCAGTTTACAGAATTAAAAGGCAATTTTAGCAATATCAAGCATATTGAGTTTGTAGATCAAAATCCTATCGGACGTTCATCGCGTTCTAATCCTGTGACGTATATAAAAGCTTACGACGACATACGCGCGTTGTATGCAAAACAGAAGCTGAGTAACATTAGAAATTATCAAGCTAAGCACTTTAGCTTTAATGTTGATGGTGGACGATGTGAAACTTGTAAAGGTGAAGGTGAAGTTACTATTGAAATGCAATTCATGGCAGATGTACATCTTACCTGTGAGACCTGCAATGGCAAACGGTTTAAAAAAGAGGTTTTAGAAGTTTCTTTCAATGGTAAATCGATTGATGATATTTTGAATCTTACTATTGATGATGCCATTTCCTTTTTTACTGAACATGACCAAAGTAAAATTCAAGCTAAGTTACAGCCTTTACAGGATGTTGGTTTGGGATATATAACGTTAGGCCAAAGTTCTTCTACACTTTCTGGTGGTGAAGCCCAACGTATTAAACTGGCTTCGTTTCTTGGAAAAGGCTCAAAAAGTGATAATGCCTTATTTATTTTTGATGAACCTACCACTGGTTTACATTTTCATGATATTAAAAAATTACTCAAGTCTTTTCAGGCACTTATTGAAAAAGGACACTCTATTATTGTTGTTGAACACAATATAGATCTTATTAAATGTGCAGATTATATCATCGATTTAGGACCAGAAGGCGGAGAACGTGGCGGAAAACTTATAGCTCAAGGAACACCTGAAGAAATCGCCAATAACAAGAATTCAATTACAGGAAGTTTTTTAAAGGAAAAACTTTAGATCTTGTGTATCAATAAAACATAAAAGAAAAGAATAAAACAAAACCTGAAACTATAAGCAGTACAGGAAAGAATAGCATAGTCGTTAAACTTCCTTTTAAAAAGCTCTTAAACCAACCTTGTTGGTAGAAACGTTTAAGAGCTATTATCAAATAGAAAAACACAGATAAAACAATTAAAAAATCTATTGAATCTGATATATCAGTAATATAATTGATACATAAAACAATACTAAACACGGTAAATAAAAACGCAAAATAGTAAAAACTAAACACCAAATGGTGTGCATAACGACCTCGTTTTCTATAAAATAACTTCAAAAGCAATGCAAAAATTGGAAGTATAAAAAACATGGCAATTGGAGCTGTATCATAAAAAGCCAGCAATACACTTCCGCCTTGTTTAGATTTCAGAAACTTTAAGCTTTGTTTGTATAACCGTCTTTTAAAGGCTCCATCACTTTCTTTCAATCCCATTGCCTTAAGGATTTCTGTCTCTGGTGCATTAACGTCAATTAAGGAGTCAATGTCATGACCAGCTAAACTAATATTGTTTTTTTTAAGATTAAACTCTTTGTCATTTACCATAGAATCAATCTCTTTGTCTGTCATTCCTGTTAAAAATGCATTTTTTTTGAGTGCTAATCTAGCTTCTTCTCTCGAAATTGAATCTGATATTTGTTTTGCTTCTATCTCTTGAGTAGTCAGAGAGTCTTTAACTGTGTTTTCTTTAAAAGCTTCAGACAGCCCTTTATCCATAACTTCTGCTTGCTCATTAGCTTTGTATGAAAATAAAAAGAAGAAAACCACAGCTATAAATAAGTACATCTGAGCAGGATGTAAATACAACAAACGCTTCCCTTCTATAAATTTTGCAGCTAAATAACCTGGCTTGATAAGTAAAGGCACAAAGCTTTTGAAAAAACGCGCATCGAAGGAGAAATAATTGCTAATCGTATTATAAAACAAGACTCCTAATGTGAGTTCGTCTTTTGCTTTTTGACCACAATAAGGACAAAACGAATAACCTTCATTAAACTCCTGTTCACAATTTGAACACTTAACGGTATCTTTTTTCATTAATAAGGATTGGCTTGTATAAAAATAAGAAAAATTGAGCAATACTAATCAGCACAATACATATTAGCATTCAGCACATTATGTTTTTGGCATACAAATTGGTTTAATTAAATCAAATCATACAGACCGAAAAGTTTTCAAACGAGTTGAAAACGAAGGTAAAATCTAAAAACCTATAATTATGAAAACGCAATTACTTTTTATGGCATCGATGTTAATAGGATTGACATCAGCAACAGCTAGAACAGCAGGACATGCTGTTTCGAATGGGGAAGATTTTAAAACGGCTCGTTATCGTTTTGCCGAACCTATCATGTTTATTGAACGTGGTGTAGAATTTCTAATTTTTCCAGATGGAAGTTTTGATTTCAATACTGAGATTAAAAACAATACATCAAATGTGTATTACAGAATTAATACAAAAAGAAATTCTGTTAACAGAACCTATGGAGCTCCTGGAACTGTAAATAGAGCCCACTATACTTATTCTGGTTCAAGAGGTGTAATGGTATCACATGATACCAACGGACAAGTCCGAAGAATTGGAAATGTCTTTATAAACTACGACAGAGAAGGACGAATCAAACGTGCTGGTTCAGTTTATATGAGTTACCAAAGAGGCAATGGATTGCTAAGACAAGTTGGTGGATTAAACGTAACCTATAACCGTAGAGGAGAAATTGTTCATATGTCTGGTATTGTGAATCCGTTCAACACAAACTTTAACTATGGTGTCGCTTTTGGACATGTAGGAAACAGTTTTATTTACCTCAATGATATAGATCATTATGATGATGATTACTATTATTATAGAAAGAATGGAACCGTCAAAAAAACGAGAAAGCATATAAAGTTTAAACAATCATAGCTTATCGCTACTTTAGTAGCATGTAGCTTTAAAATCCCAAAGTGTTTCCCCAAAACTTTGGGATTTTTATATGTTAGCTTTGAGGCTTTGAAGATTTTTCTCTTTCCTAAATGACTTATACCGTTTGCAATACTTGGTATGGTAATTATGTTTTGATAAAAATTCAATTTGCATTTGATTCCATTGGTCTCTGGTTAAATCACTATTGAAATATTTCAATTCCTGATATAACAATTCACTAACAGGTTTAAACCTTTTTGTAGCTAAATATTCTAAATCTGCATCAGCAAGAATTTGACCTAAATGATTTGTAGGATTTTGTGGTACTTTGGTTGCCATAATAGCTTCGCAAATTATATCAATATCTTCTTTTGAATAGCCGTAAGCTGATAATTGTCGTTTCGCTATTTTACAACTTTCTTTTTCATGTCCTTCCCGAATTTTAACAAACCCTAAATCATGATATAAAGCTGCAATTTTAACCAGAAGTATTTCTTTTTGAGATACATTTTCCTTTGAAGCAATATGCTCGGCTTTTTCAATAACATACAGGGTGTGATTGAGATTATGATATGTAAGATAATCAGGTAACTCATTCATCAATAAAGTCGTTACATCTTTAAATATAATATCAAATTTTTCTGCCATTGGTATCGTATCATTCGAAATATAAGTCTTTTTTTTTGTCCGACCAACCATAAGGTTTTATTAACTCTTATGGTTAAATAAATAAGAATAGCGTTTTGTACACTTAAAAAAAATAATTTATTCATTACGTAATTAAATTTACAATTAATTGATTAACAATACATTAATGATGTGTTTATTTTTTTGGCACGTTAATTGTTTACATTAATATGTAACATTTAAAACCTTTACAATTATGAAAAAATTAGTTTTATTTATGACTGTTTTATTCCTTGGAGGAACTTCAGTTTTCGCAACCAACAACATATCAAACAACTTTGATAGAGGTTATAGTAATTCTTTCATTTTTGTTGAAAATGGTATTGAATTTTCAATCTTTCCTGATGGTCAGTTCGATTTTTACATGCAAAATTACGGTCCTAACGTTAGCGTAGGCGTAAGTGCACCTGGAGTATCTATAAGTTTTAACTCTGGTTACGATTACAACCCTTATGTACAGTACGATGATTTCGGAGCTATAATACAAATTGAAAACACCCCTGTTTTTTATGATTATTATGGACGTGTTACTCAAGTTGGTAACGTAAATATTCATTATAACAACTTTGGTCGAGTTGCCAGAGTTGGAGGACTTTATGTTCACTATAACAGACACAGAGTGTTTACACATTACACTGGCTTTATCAATATTTATAATAGAGCTTATGTATATAGACCTTGGCATAACTATTATGTTATTCCTCCTGTAAATTACTGTGTGGTATATACAAGACCATACAGACAATATTACACTCCTGTAAGACATACATATTACAGACCTTACAGAGATAATTACAGACAACCTGTAAGAGTCAACAGCCGACGTAATACTGTTGCTACGACTCGCAGAAGAGGAAACAGCATCAATACAAGGTATCGTCAAGAAGCAACTGTAAGAGGTAATGACAGAACTTTATCTGGTAACATTAGAAGTAATAACAGCCGTTCACTTTCAAATAGTAATAGTATAAGACCTACTAATAGCAGAAGTTTATCTACTACTAGACGCAATAATAGCAATAGAGTTTTATCTGATAATAACAACTCAAGGAGTTCAAGCACCAGAAGTTTATCTAATACTACCAGAAGCACTAATAACAACAGCTTATCTACATCTACCAGAAAAAATAATATAAAAAGTGTTACGAGTACAAGACCAAATGTGACGAGAAGCAACACTTCTGTGTCTAATAATCAAACAAACACAAGAACTATTAAAAAAAATACGTCAATTAGAAAACCAAACACTTCTAATACTCGTATATCTAGTAACAAACGAAGCAATAACACATCAAGAGCTGTAAAACAAATAAGCAACAGAAGCTCTAAAGCTAATAAGCCTAGCACAAGAACAACACAAAACCGTTCAGGTTCAACAAATAGAAAAAGAAGATAAGTTAATAAGATTTTAAATTTTTGGTTGGTTAGTGGAATGTCCCATAAGAGTATGCCTCAAAGCACCTTGTGGGATTTTCCCATTTATTGATACTCCCAAAATACTTATTTTTTCAATCTGAAGTAATTATTGAACATGTTCGAAATATCTTCTGAAACATCAAGTTTGTAAATCAGTAATGCATATACTATACCTATTAAGGCAGATTTTAAAACAATATTGAGGTAAGCATTAAACGGAAACTCCCAAAAATAAAACGCCAGAACGCAAATTATTATCAAAATTGAAATTTTCAAAGTCTGAGCAGTAAATGGCAACATATTAAACTTTATTTTAACAAAAATAACTTTTATTGAGTTGTAGAATAAAACTGCCATTAATGTCGCTAAAGCCGATCCATCAATACCATACAAAGGAATCAAAATAATATTAAGCAAAACAGCACTTATAGCAAGTATAACTCCAAAAACAAGAACCATTCTATAATAATCACTATTAAATAATATGGCATTGTTATTTCCTAAGAGGTTATCGTATAATTTGGCAATACTTATTAAAAAAACAACTGTAATCCCACCAGAAAACTCTTTTGGAATAATGTTGTAAAGTTCATTAATATTTAGAACAATTAATAAAAAAATAAAGCCACCAATAATATATAGAGTGAGTGAACTTCGTTCGTATAAATCACTAAGTTCGCCTTTATTCTTATCGTTAATAAGTTTAGCAGTTAAAGGCATCAAAATTTGATGCATTGCTCGTTGAGGGACTGCAATGACTGTTGCAATAAACGTAGCAACACTATAATAAGCAACTTTTTCAATTTCAATATAATTATTCAACATAAATTTATCAATATCTAAAATCATAGTTGCTATAGAACCTGCAATAATTATTAAACTTGAATATTTTAATATAGCGCTTAATTTGTCAATTTTATAGAATCGAAATACAGGAAGTCTGATATAAAAGGCATTGATTAGCATGAGTAACATTCTTAAAACGTAAACACCCACTAAACCAATTAGGAACTGTTCTACATTAATCCAATTAAAATATAAAGCAAACAATAGCGTCATCACACCTACTCTATGAAATACCTCTTTCATAAAATTTCCAAATACCGTTTTCATTTGCACTTTTACCCAAGCAAAAAAGACTTCAAAATATGCCATTGCCAATGCTGTTATGAATATATACCAGAGGTAATCTTCAACAATCTCATTTTTTTGTGTTAACCAATTAGCAATTGTATCATAACTCAAATAACCTATGATACCAATTGGAATACTTATCACTAAAGGCATAAATAACATTAAAGTCATAAAACTATTTAAAGAATTCTTAGACCTGAATGTTGAATAAAATTTAATCAATGTGTTATGCACACCAAAAGCCATTAAAGGCATCATGATATTTGCTGTAGATAAGATATAAGCCACCAAACCATAATAGGTATCGCTCATAAATTCGGTGTAGAGAAATAGTGTGTTAATTGCACCAAGTCCAAAACCAAGATATGTGGTTATTGTGTTTTTAAACGACTGGTTAATGACTATTCCCATAAATTTAAAATTCTGAAAACTTAAACTTAATTCTTAAGCAAATCAGCAAGTGATTTGGTTAATACTTTTCTACTATATTGTTGCAATCCAACAGCATGTACAGATAATGAATTATTTTTATAAGCCTCAAAGTACGACAAAATCTGAGATTTCATAGCTTGCTTTTCATCGTAGTAAAAATACCGACCTGTATTGGTTGACTTCAATATGGTTTCAACATCAGAATCATTGGGCCCAACAGCTAATATTGGTGTATCTGAAACCATATATTCAAATAATTTTCCAGGAATAATCACTTTAGTATCTTCAGAATCGATTTCAATCAATAATAGCAATCGAGAACTCATTTGAGCTTTTATTGCGCTCTCATGTGATACATAACCTAAGAATTGCACATGATTAGTTAATCCATATTGCTGAAGCGTTTGCAAAATAGCATCGCTTACAACACCTATAAGTTGTAATTGAAATGCTTCTGAAAACGACGTGTTTTCCTCTACTAATTCACCTAATGCTTCCCACAATTGTTCCGGATTACGTTCTGATAATAACGAACCAATATGCGCTATAGTAAATTTTGAATCCTTCTCTGGTCGCTGTATATGATGTGAATCATAACCATTAGTTATGACAGCAATCGGTTGTTTCGTTTTTAAGGCAAATTCTTTTTTAGTATTAGAACTGGTAACGATGATTTGATCTGCAGTTTGAAGGACTTTTGATTCTAACTTTTTATGTTTTTCTGCGGAAGACTTTGTCAATTTCAACTGTTTATGGTAACCAATTGTAGTCCAGGGATCTCTAAAATCTGCAAACCACTTCATATCATGTTTCAATTTTAATTGAAGTCCGATAAGGTGCAAACTATGTGGTGGACCAGTAGTGATTATGGTCTCAATTTCATGCTTTGTGATGTATTCAGAAAGAAAAGATACAGAAGGTTTAATCCAGTTTTTTCTGGCGTCAGGAATAAAAAAATTACCTCGAACATAAAGCAGTAGTTTTTGGATTAATGTTTGTTTTTTATCCTTAGGAATAACACCCGAACTAATCTGCTTTGAGCTCTTTTTAGATAACAGATTTGCTAAGCGATAAGGTTCTTTTATGGGTTGTTTTAAGATTGTGGTATCTTCAGAAATCTCACCTTTCAAACTCTCATCTGTAATTGGATAACTTGGGTTTTCTGGACAATATACAATAGGCTCAATACCATACTCTGGAAGGTATTTTACAAATTTTAACCAACGCTGAACACCTGGACCTCCTGCAGGTGGCCAATAGTATGTGATGATGAGTGCTTTTTTATGCACTTTCATTGGTTTTGCTTTTAAACTCAAAAAACAATCCTCCAAGCAATAATAATGCAAACATTATAGAACTTGCCAAAGCAATACTACTTCCAGTGTTTACCACTTGAGGCTCAAACTTAAATTCAATTGTATGCGCTCCAGAAGGAATTTCCATGCCTCTTAAAACATAATTCACACGTTGATGAGGCACTTCTTGTCCGTCTAAAAAGGAATGCCAACCTTGACCATAATACATTTCAGAGAATACAGCAAAGCCTTCTTCTTGATTGGAAGATTTATATTTTAAATAATTTGGTTTGTGTTCTGTAAGCGTGATGCTAGCTGTAGAGTCTACCTTATATTGTTTTGTGTTTAAAACTTCAGACGTTGTAATGGCTTTAACATTTGTATTTAAACTATCTAATTTTTGTATTTCTTCATTAGCTGAATTTACTTTCTCTAAATCACTAATAAACCAAGCATTACCATTGGCATCTTCATTAGTATAAGGGAATACCTGACCTTCTTCTTCAGCAATAATATATTTGGTATTGAGCATGTTCAAGACATTCATATTATTTCTGGCAATATGAAAATCATATAATTCGTCAAAACGTTTCATTTTAGCTGCATGATATCCACTTAATGAATTATGAAAATATGCAGCTCTTGCTGGAGCTCTGCTGCCTTCTGTAGATAAATCTAGAACACGAAAATGCGCTTTATCTTTTATTATTTCTTTATCTGCAGCATTAGGTTGATAAGGCTTCGTGACTTCAATACCTGAAACAAAATTATCGTTATTGACATAACGTCGGTCAACACCAACCAAATCGAATAGTATTAATCCAGCAAACACAACAACCACTAAAGTTTCAGAAAGTTTCTTTCTTAAAAACATAAAAATTGTTCCGGCAGATAGTAACACTAAAATAAGTGTACGTAGCGTATCTTGAGTAAAAAAAGATTTTCGGTCTTCTCGTAAAGCCTCAACAAACGCTTCACCATATTGCCCGTAAACTTGTCTGTAGTAGCCATCGTTTGCTCCTACAAAATCGAAAGCACCTTTAAATACTAAGAATACTAAAGCTAATCCTCCTGCTATTAAGGCAGAAAACTTTAAAGCTTTTAACTTGTTTTCGTCTTTTTCGTATTGATTAAACAAGCGTGACAATCCGAAAATAGCCAGAACAGGAATACAAAGTTCCAATACGACCTGAATAGAACTTACTGCTCTAAATTTATTGTACAGTGGCACATAGTCGATAAAAAAGTTGGTTATAAAAGCAAAAGGCTCGCTATCTCCATACGATAAAATTAAGGATAATAAGCTTCCTCCAACTAACCACCATTTCAATCTGCCTTTTACTAAAAATAAAGCAAACACAAAAAGAAACAAAACTACTGCTCCAACATAAGCTGGTGCTTCAACAATGGTTTGATTTCCCCAATATGTTGGTGTGTGTTTAACTTCGTTTAAGGCTTCAATCGGACTTGCACCAATGTTGGTGTAAAATTTATAAGATGCAGAATCTTTACCGACATCTTCACCACTTCCACCTCCTAAAAATCTGGGAATGTATAAATTAAACGTTTCTAGAAGTCCGTAACTATATTCCGTTATATAATCTCTACTCAAGCCAGAAGTCACTTCTCTTGGAGAACCATCCGGATTAATTGTTAATTCACTTTTACCACGTGTGCTTTCTTTTACATATTCTTGAGTTGCTAAAACGTTAGTGGCATTCAAAGCCACAGAAAGTATGGCTGCAACGACCAATATACCAACCGATTTAAAAAAATGAGGTAATCGCTTTTTTCTGTAGGCATCGATAAGGTATGCGATTCCTAAAACGATAACCAGCAACATTAAATAGTAAGTCATCTGAAAATGGTTGGCACATATTTCAAGTCCTAGTGCAACCGTTGTTAATAAGAATCCTAAAATGTATTTTTTACGGAATGTGAGCACAATTCCACTAAGCACCAAAGGCATGTAAGCTATGGCATGAGCTTTACTATTATGACCTACACCAAGTATGATAATGAGATAAGTTGAAAAGCCAAAAGCCAAGGCTCCTAATGCAGCCAGTTTATATTCAACCTTTAATATAACAAGAAGCACATAAAATCCTAAAAAATAAAGAAATAGATAGTCTGCAGGTCTTGGCAAAAACCGAAGTGACAAATCCAGTTTTTTAATATAATTATGTGGATATTTTGCACCTAATTGATAGGTTGGCATGCCTCCAAATGCACTGTTGGTCCAATAGGTTTCTTCTCCCGTTTGAGCTCTAAAATCTTTCTGTTGCTGAGCCATCCCAATATAGTGCTTAATATCACTTTGAAAGATTTGCTTTCCTTTCAATACAGGACTAAAATAAGCTAAAGAAATAACCACAAAACCAATAAGTACTAATAGGTGTGGAAGAATTTTTTTGAAAGATAAAGGCATGGATTCAAATTATCAATGAGGTCGAAATTTACTCAATTTCTTCGTAATCTACATACTCACCTACACTTTTATCTGAACTTTTATGTTGCTTTGGTACTTTATCTATAACTGTTTCACCTTCCTTTTGTTTAGGATTTTGATGTTGTTGCTCTTGTTGAAACTGCTCACCAAATTTTTGCTGCATCTTTTTAGACATATATCGCACAAGATATGGTGCAAAAAGACGTGATAAAATCTTTATACCGTAATATACCAGGAGTATAATTAAAATTGTTCTTAAAAAACCCACGAATGATGCTGTTTGTAACATAAATAGATATTTAAACAAAAATACAATTATAAGCATTTAAAAACAGTTATTAATACTTAAAAAAAATATAAAATCTCTATATTTGACTTAAATCAGAAGCCTATGAATTTAATCAAAGTATCACTTACAATACTACTCGTTTTTGTATCTCAATTCGGTTTTGCTCAATACACCGAAGTTATTAATTCTAACAGACCTGGAGTGTCTAGAAGCGCATTTTCTGTAGGTACAAATGTTGCCCAATTAGAAGTCGGGCCTTACATCATTAAAGAAGAACACACACCATTGAAATATGAAGTATCAGGTTTTGGAGTTGATTTTGCAGCTCGTTATGGATTGCTTTTTGAAGAATTAGAACTCAACATAGAAGGTATTTATCAAAATGACACCTGGACAGACAATAGAGGTCTTGTAGCTTTTGAAGAAAAGCGTTCTAATTTTAAAAACTTCGCTATTGGCGCAAAGTATCTCGTATATGATCCTTATAAAAATGCTGAAGAAGAAAAACCAAACTTATATAGTTATCATGCTAACAGATCTTTTAAATGGAAATCATTGATTCCTGCAGTAGCGGTATATGCAGGTGCAAATTTTGACACTAAAAACAACCCATATTTACCTCTCGACGTAGAAGGTTTCAGCCCTAAAGTTATGATTGCTACTCAGAATAATTTTTCTGGTGGTTGGGTCTTTATTATGAATTTAATAAAAGATAGAATTGGAACGGATTTTTCTGAATTTCAATATATATTAACACTTACACATTCTTTTAATCCACAATGGGTTATTTTTGCTGAAACTCAAGGTATTAAAAGTGATTTTTATGCTGACAATTTATTTCGTTTTGGTGGTGCTTATTTATGGAGCAAAGACTTTCAGTTAGATACAGCATTAACCTTAAACACAAAAGATACGCCTTCTGTATTTAGTGTGAATTTTGGATTGTCGTATCGTTTGGATTTCCATAAAGACAAAGAAACCGACAATGGAAACTCTAAAAAAGATGCTGACAAAAGAAAACCCAAAAACAAAAAAAGTAAAAAGAAGAAAAAAAATGATGTTGATTTTGATGACGATGGAAGTCTTTAATTTAATGTATTTATGATTACTGTTAAAGAAATTCTTTCTAAAAAAGACTTAAAACAATTTGTTAAGTTTCCTTTTAAACTTTACAAAGATTCAAAATATTGGGTACCTCCAATTATTAATCAAGAATTACAAACATTTAATAAAAAAAAGAATCCTATTTTTCAAGACGCTGAGGCTCGTTTTTTTCTTGCTTATAAGGATAACGCTATTGTAGGTCGTGTTGCTGCCATTATTAATTGGTTGGAAGTAGACGGACAAAACCAAAAGAAAATGCGTTTTGGCTGGTTCGATTTTATTGATGATTTAGAGGTTTCAAAAGCATTACTCAAAGAAGTTGAAAGCATTGGCAAATCAAATAATTTAGACTACATTGAAGGTCCTGTCGGATTTTCAAACTTAGATAAAGTTGGTGTTGTAACTGAAGGATTTGATGCTATTGCGCCTATGGTTACCTGGTACAACCATCCATATTACGTTAAGCACTATGAAGCTTTAGGCTATCAAGTTGAAAAAGTATATATCGAAAGTAGATTTCCTTTTGAAAATGTAAAACCTGAATTTTTTGTAAAAGCCCAAGAATTAATTAAACGTCGTTACAGTTTAAAAGCCTTGAAATTTACAAAAACGGAAGACGTCATGCCTTATGCAGACAAAATGTTTGATTTATTTAATGAAAGTTATGCTTCGCTATCTTCTTTTGTAAAGATTACTGACATTCAGAAAGCGTATTTTAAAAAGAAATTCATAAGCTTTATAAATCCTGAATATATCAAATTTGTTGTCGATAAAAATGACAAACTTATAGGTTTTGCGATCGTCATGCCAGCGTTTTCCAAAGCATTACAAAAAGCTAATGGTAAATTATTTCCTTTTGGATTTAGACATATTTTGAATGCGAAAAAAAACAGTAAAGATGCTATTTTCTATCTTATAGGAATTCACCCAGAATATCAAAACAAGGGTGTTCACGCAGTAATTTTTAATGAATATTATGAAATATTTAAAGAAAAAGGTATTGAAACCTGCTACCGCACTCCAGAACTAGAAGACAATGAGGCCATAAAAAAAATATGGAAACATTTTGACCCTGTTGTTTTCAGACGTAGAAAAACATTTAGAAAAAACCTTAATTAAAGTTAAAAGCGCGTATTAATAGTAGTTATTTTTTATTTTTGAAATATGTCAAAGCTTCATAAAACTTTATACCTGTCTATAGTTGTGTTAGGCATGATTAATTTTAATTCTAATGCCCAAGATTTAGCTATTGTTAAATATAAAGGTGGAGGTGATTGGTACAGTAACCCAACAGCTTTACCAAATTTAATTAATTATTGCAATACCAATATTAATACCAAAATCAACCCTAAACCAGAAACTGTTGACGTTGGTAGTATAGACATTTTTCAGTTTCCATTGCTTCACATGACAGGTCATGGCAATGTTTTTTTTAGCGATGAAGATGCTGAAAACTTAAGAAACTACTTAATTTCTGGTGGTTTCCTTCATATTGATGATAATTATGGCATGGAACCTTATATCACAAAGGAATTAAAAAAAGTCTTTCCAAATCAAGACTTGATAGAATTACCTGTAACTCACGAAATTTTCAATATTGCATATCCTTTTTCTGAGGGTTTGCCAAAAATTCATGAACACGATGGTAAACGACCTCAGGCTTTTGGTTTGTTTCACGAAAGTAGATTGGTATTGCTGTTTACTTTTGAAAGTGATTTAGGTGATGGATGGGAAGATCCAGAGGTTCATAATGATCCACCAGGTGTTAGAGAAAAAGCTCTTAAAATGGGAGCGAATATTGTTAAATATGCGTTTGAGAATTAGTTGTAATCATGAAACAACTTGACCACTACTCTAATTCGTTTAAAAAAAGAAGATTTCCTATTACTTTAATTGGTGAGAATGTAACAAACGCACCTAATGTTGGTAGTTTATTTAGAACTGCTGATGCCTTTGGAGTTGAAAAATTAATCCTCTGTGGAAATCATATCCCTTTAGGTCGTAAAATGACCAAAACATCCCGATCTACCGAAAAGGTTGTTGATTACGAAATTTCCACTAATAGTCATGAAACGATAAGCTCTTATAAGAACCAAGGTTATCAAATTATCGCATTAGAAATAACCGAAACAAGTAAACCCCTAAATACTTATCAGTTTTCTAACAAACACCCAATTGCACTTATTATAGGTGATGAGAATTTTGGTGTTTCTGAAGGTGTTTTGAATTTGTGTAACGACATTGTTCATGTAGAAATGTATGGTCAAAATAGTAGTATGAATGTAGTTCATGCAACATCTGTGACTTTATATGAAATTACCAAGCAATTCTTGTAACAGTTTTTATATCTTTAAATCATGAATTCAAAAATCATTGCAAACGGCATATTAAGAGCATGCGCTGTCCTTTTAGGCATTTGTTTGGTCCTCTATTTTTTATACGAAGTTCAATCTGTAATTGTATACATTGCTATAGCTGCTGTGATTTCTCTTGTTGGAAGACCACTTGTATTGTTTTTAAGACGTAGACTCAAGTTCAATAATACTGTGGCAGTAATCATTACTATGATTATATTTATTGGTTTACTGCTCGGACTTATAAGAATGTTTATTCCCTTAGTTGTTGAGCAAGGTCAAAATTTATCGCTCTTAGACATCGATGAGTTACAACAAAGCGCTGAAAACCTTTACTCTGAAATTACTGCTCATTTTGGTTTGAGCAAAGTTGATGTTGAGCAATCTATAAAAGACTCTGGAATGCTCTCAAAATTAGATTATTCTATTCTTCCCAATTTTTTAAACTCGTTCATTG
The DNA here is from genome assembly GCF_050617655.1 of Psychroserpens mesophilus. Lineage (GTDB taxonomy): Bacteria > Bacteroidota > Bacteroidia > Flavobacteriales > Flavobacteriaceae > Psychroserpens > Psychroserpens mesophilus_A. Next base: position 498,249 of record NZ_JBODQC010000002.1, read on the forward strand.
GCGGTTTGGGAGAATCTATCATTGGTCTGTTTTCAGTATTATTTATCTCGTTTTTTTTCCTAAAAGATAGTCGCCTTTTTGAAAATGGAATATTAACGTTTGTACCTGAATCTAAAGAATCTCGATGGAAAAAATCCTCAGGATCAATTAAAGACTTACTATCGAGGTATTTTGTCGGTCTCATTTTTCAAATTCTTATTCTATTTGTCATTTATACAATTGTGCTACTTGCATTTGGAATTGATAATGCCGTAGTTATTGCATTTTTATGTGCCTTACTTAATTTAATACCTTATGTAGGACCATTAATAAGCGGTTTATTGATGCTGGTATTAACCATGTCCAGTAATTTAGGAGAACATTTTAATGATGTGATTTTACCAAAAACCATATATGTGATGATTGGGTTTATAGTTGCTCAATTGGTAGACAATTTTTTCAGTCAACCATTTATTTTCTCTAAAAGTGTAAAGTCACATCCACTCGAGATTTTTTTAGTTATTATTATTGCCGGATTGCTATTCGGAATTGTAGGAATGATAGTGGCTGTACCAGCTTATACTTCTATAAAAGTTATACTAAAAGAATTTCTTTCAGAAAATAAAGTAGTTAAAAAACTAACCAAAGACCTCTAATAAAATTGAATCACAACATTTTTCATACTGAGGTTCAAACGTATATTAATTCACATCTTAGTGAAGACATCACCAAACTACTTTTAAAAGGAAATGATGTACGAGGTGTAGACATCAAAGCAATTGTTGAACACATTGAAGCCAAACGAAAAAGCAAATCTAAATTACCAACATGGTTTCAAACTGAAGGCATCTATTTTCCGAATAAACTTAACATTGAACAAACCTCTTCTGAACTCACTGCGAGATATAAATCTGAATTAATTTCAGGAAACCAAATTATTGATATTACTGGTGGATTTGGAGTTGACGCTTACTACTTTTCAAAACAATTTTCTAAAGTAATTCACTGTGAAATAAATCAAGAACTTTCTCACATTGTAGCTCATAATGCTGAAGTTCTACAAACTCACACCATCGATTTTGTTTCAGCAGACGGAATAGAATGGTTAAAACATAGTGATAAAACTTTTGATTGGATATATATCGATCCATCAAGAAGGCATGATGAGAAAGGAAAAGTTTTCTTTCTTGAAGACTGTTTACCAAACATTCCTCAGAATCTAGATTTTCTGTTTTCAAAAACCAAACAAATTATGATTAAAACCTCTCCTTTATTAGATTTAACTATTGGGTTAGAGGAATTAAAACATGTGGAATCCATACACATTGTTTCAGTAAAAAATGAAGTCAAAGAGTTATTATGGATTCTAAACAAAGAGCATTCAGGTAATGTCAAAGTATGCACAGTTAACCTTGTAAACGATAAACAAGAAAAATTCAGTTTTGATTTAAGCGAAGAAGAACACTCAAATCCAACTTACCGTAAACCACTTTCGTTTTTATATGAACCAAATGTCGCTATATATAAATCTGGAGCCTTCAAACTTGTGTCATCAAAACTAAAAGTTCACAAACTACATAGCAATAGCCATCTTTATACATCTGAAGAACTTATACCATTTCCTGGAAGACGGTTTATAATAGATAAAATCATTCCCTATAACAAACAACTCATAAAAAAAGAGAAGTTTGTCAAAGCAAATATTACAACCAGAAACTTTCCTGAAACAGTTCTGAATATTCGAAAAAAACTTAAAATAAAAGAAGGAGGTAATGTCTACCTTTTCTTTACTACAAACGTTTTAAACGAAAAAATAGTTCTAAAATGCTCTAAAGTTGATTAGGCACATCGGTATCAAGCTGATTGTTTTCGTCAATTTCAACTTCATAAATCATACAGTTTCCCATATCAATCCTTATCTCTTTAATAGAAGTCGAAGTGCTCACGATAAATGTAGTAACTCCATCAGGAAATGACAAAACTGTTGATGTGTCACCTACTGGTACTCCATATGCATGAGTCATTAAAAGTCCGAATTGATCAAACACTTCAAAATCTGCTGCCAACAAACTATTATTAGTTAATACTGCTTGTGGATCTTGACCACTACAAACCTCATCAGGCTCATCTAATGCAGCGATTTGCTCTTGAAGGACTAAAGATTCTTCTTGTGAATTTTCTGTTGATTCAACAGAACAATTATAACATGTTGAAACTACAATTGCGTAAGCAATTGCTTTAAGTAGGTTTTTCATTGGTTTGGGGTTTAATGAAAATTATAAAGCAAATGTAGGTTAAATAATTTTAAAAACGCGTAAAAACATCGTTTAAATGTTTTGTTTATTCGATGAAATACACAGTTCAAAACAAAATATCGACGAAAAACACTAATTGATCGATTAAAAACAAAAAAGACCTAGCGTTTCTGCTAAGTCTTTTTGTGAGCCCGATAGGATTCGAACCTATGACCGCCTCCTTAGAAGGGAGGTGCTCTATCCAGCTGAGCTACGAGCCCGTAACTCAATATTCAAAATTAAATTATTTTGAATATTTTACATTAATTAGTCGGAGTGGCAGGACGACTGACCGTTCTGCGTTTCCCTTTATTTATAAGGACTTTAAAAGTTGAGATTTTTAGCACTCACCGAATCACTCAACTATTAATAAGAACTTTTTGCTTGTGATTGCTTTTCTAAAGCGGTTGCAAATATAAAACGCTTTATGTTACAATACAACCTAAATTTAAACAAATTTTATGAGGATTGAAAGTAATTTGTAACTATTTGATATACTGAATGACCTCTTCCATTTCTATACCAGAATACTCTGAAAACTCCTTGACGGTAACAAATTGATGAGGTTCTTTATCAAAGTAATTTCTAATGTCTTGAAGCAGTTTACGCCCATATCGCTCACTTCTGCCTGTAATAAGCTGAATGTCCTTTGGGTATATGCAAACTCGTTTATTCGGGGCCATAATACTCTATCTATACTTAATCCATACTTAAAATATACTTCATTCTTATATGATGGTGATGGTGATGCGTTGTTAAAATGTTGACAACCCGATAGGGTTATCAATATTTTAATGACGTTTTTGTACTTATCGGAATGGATGTACAAAAACGGAATTTCATTTTTTACAACCTGCCATAAAGTTAGTTGATTTGACCTATTAATCAAAAAAACGAATTATTATGGCAAGACAAACCGGAATTATTAAACTGAAAGGAACTATCGGTGGTATTTCCTTTTACAAAACGACTGATGGCCATTTAGCGCGCGAAAAAGGCGGTGTTGATGGCAATCGTATTGCAAACGATCCTGCGTTTCAAAGAACGCGTGAAAATGGGTCTGAATTTGGACGCGCTGGTAAAGGTGGTAAACTTCTTCGAAATGCTATTCGTATTCTCTTGCAAAATGCTAAAGATAAACGTGTAACAAGTCGATTAACAAAGGATCTCTTGGCTATCATTAAAACTGATGCCGTTAATGAGAGAGGGTTGAGAACTTTAACTGATGGTGATTTTAACTTATTATCAGGTTTTGAGTTCAACCTCAACGGAAAGTTAGGAACAACTTTATTTGCTCCATTTGTGAATGCATTTGACCGTGTTACAGGTGAAGCTACTTTAGACCTTGCTCCATTTTCTCCAACTTTGAGAATTGCAGCTCCAACGGGAACTACACATTTTAAAATGGTTATGGGTGCTTCTGAATTAGATTTTGAAAATGAAACTTCAACATTTGAAAATGATGAAACTGCAATTTTACCTTATTCTGCTGCTGACACAGCTGCAATTGCTTTATCAGCAACAGTAACAGCAAACTCTACAGTTGATGTTGTTCAAGTGTTGGGTATTGAGTTTTATCAAGAGGTAAACGGACAAATGTATGCACTTAAGAACGGTGCTTACAATGCTTTAGCTGTTGTTATTGTAGATACTCCATAATTATGGAATTAGTGCTGCATAGAGCTTATTTTAAAGAGGGTACCAATGGTACTCTCTTTAATTCTGATAGATTCCTTTGTCATACTATCGAATTGCCCTGGAACAATAATAGACGAAACATTTCCTGTATTCCTGAAGATACTTATGAAGTTGAACCACGATTTTCCAAAAGGTTTAAGCATCATTTGATTTTGAAGGATGTAAAAGGTAGAAGTTTCATTTTGTTTCATCCTGCCAATGATGCCTTAAAAGAGCTGCAAGGGTGTATTGCTCCAGTAACGTATTTGAGTGGCATAGGAAAGGGCATTTACTCTAAAAATGCTATGCAAAAACTGTTGTCTTTGGTGTATCAAGCTAAAGACCGAAAAGAACAAATTTTATTAACCATTAAATCACAGAATTATGAACATTGTAGAACGCTATAAAAAACCAACTCCAAAATTCTTTAAAACTTTACGCAATATCGGTATCGCCTTGGCTACTGCAGGTGGTGCCATCATAGCTGCACCTATTTCGATGCCTGCCATTGTGGTAACTATTGCTACTTATATGACTGTTGCCGGAACTGTGGCCACCGCAGTAAGTCAAGCTGTAGTTACTGATGATGAAAACACAGAAACTGATGCGGTTGACGATGGACTATAACACCAAATCTGCCATTGTTGGTGGTACTTTCTTTTCTTCAATAGCTAATATTGGTGTTGAAGATTTGATTACTACCGTTGTTTTGGCTGTTGTTGGTGCTATTGTTAGTTTCTTTGTTTCCCTACTGCTTAAAAAGTTGATTACTTTTCTCGGGGCAAAGTGCCGTAGGTGGAAGTGATTATTGATGTTTAGCGGCTGGAAAGATAAATAAAGGGCATTTTCTAAAAATGCTCTTTTTTTATGCGCGGTGTTGAGGTGGGTAAATGAAAAGAGCGATTCCCTGATAAGGGATTGAGCGAATGAAATGCATCCTACCGCAGACACTTGGCAAACATTAATAATTGCTGTAACCTACACAGCTGAAATGGGTGGTGGGGAAAAGTGGCAAAGTTGTGTGTTCTACACTTCAATTCAAGTTCGGATGTGAGCGTGGGGATAGCGGATATTTAGTTCGCATCATTTCTATTGTTTTAGAGGTGCTCATGAATATCGACTGTTAAATTATAGTTCCTATTTGAGGGCATAGGCTAGCCGATATTTTACATAATGGCGTTATAACTACAGCTTTGGTGATGTGGTGGGTGTAGCGGCTGCTATTATAACAGACCGTTATGTAAACATAGCTTTGGGTAGTTTTTGGTGTGAGCGTTGGGAACAGCTCTTTGCTTTTTTGCTTATCCGATGATTATAAATAACACTTTAAGCAAAACAAGCAATGTGCTGTGTGAGCGTTGGAAGCCAAAAACTACAAGCGCGTTGGCAAGCGGAACAAACCAAAAGACAGAGGATTTTGAGGAACGAGAAAACTGGGTTTTGGTTTGTGGGGGAAAAATCAGATGTGGTTTGCTGTGTTTTCCAATTTTAAATCTTCATTTATTTTATGTATTGCCAATATTAATAGCTTCAATAAAATATAGTAATCTCTTTCGTGTTCATCAACTGATTTAGAATTACTCCCGTGAAGATACTTGTTTCTCAAATCTAAACCATTTGTAAACTCCTTTTTGTTTAAGTAATAATTAAAATACCGTCTTTCTTCTTCAGTAAATAAGCTATTATCAAAAACTATCAAATTATTTGCCTTCATCAATAGTACTTCACTTCTAATATTTTCAGGATAATACCAATAATTTAATACGCCTTGATAATGTAAAACACTTATTATATGAACTAAATTCTTATTATAAATTTTAACATAACCATCGCTATTTACAGATAGCATTTTCTTTGAAATTAAATAATCAATTTCTGGGGTTTGATAGCCCTTAAAATCAGAATATAAAACATTTTCTTTAGTCAATAACTCGTATAAATTTTTGTGTTTACTCTTGAATTTTTCTGTATAAAACAGTGAAGATTGATCAGAAAAGAAATCATATTTTAGCCTTAAAAAGTCATCACCTTTTCCATATACATATTTTTGTTCAATCTTGCTTTTTAATTTACTATAATATAGAGGTTCAGAACTAAATTCAAGTAGTTCAAAATCAATACTATTGTTCTCTACATAAGACTGGTACTGCTTTATCAAAAACTCTAACTCTGGTGCTAAACTTCTAATCTTTTCTTCATAAGAGGTCTCTTTTGTTGGAAACTTTATTCTTAAACCATTGACAGGAAAAATTTGATTTAAATACTCGTTAACAACATAGTTTAAGGAATCCTCTATATAAATATTATGACTTTCTAGATACTTGGCGTATGATATTATTTGCAGATGAGAAGTCAAACTTTGTCTATGAAAGCTAAAACTAATATGATACTCGTTTTTTGAACGCATTAATATTTTCTCAAATGTATCTACTTCACTTTCTTTATAGACCAAATCAATACAACCTTGAAAGTTTATGAAATTGAATAAGTGATTGAAATTTTTATAAATACCAATAAAGCTTTTAGTGGTATTTAGATAATCCTCACTGTAAGTATAAATCAATCTCCTATTATCCTTATCAAAAAAAATGTTGCTTGGTTCTTTTTGGTCTTTTGAAATTGAAACACCAACCCCTTGACTCAAAACATTACTATTCTTAAACGCTTCATCATTTAGCTGTTTTGCTTTTTTCTTTGCTAACAGTTTTGTTTTATTGGATAGCTTAACAGTTTTTGAATTTTCTATTAGTTTGATGTAATTTATATTTGCTTCGGGATAATTAATGTAAGCTATAATTAAATTTTCTTTATCTAAATCATTTAAAGAATTGGGAAAGTATAATATTTCTTTTTCTCGCTCTTTGGCTTCTTCATAATAAGACAACAATATTTCTGCTGATATGGTATTGTTAATGAGAAAGTTTCTGACTTTTTGAGAAAAGAAATTTACTATCTTTTGTTGTTTTAAAAGTGGTCTGATACTAAAACGATTACTTTTAGTAATTTCTTCAAACACTTGTTTGTCTATTTTTTTATAAACATTGAGCTTATTGGTTATAGCCCAAAATGAATCATAAAATCCATAATCAACTTCTTCAAATAAACTTAATATGTTTTTATTTTCGATGCTATTTATCCAAAATTGTTTTGTAGCTTCTAAAAGTATTAATGCTTTTAATGTATAGTTTTCTTTCTCATTTGCTGACCAGCTTAATAAGAATAAATCATTCTCAAAGTATACATTAATTTCGTAAAACTCTATAAAATCATTGATTGAGTAATTACTTCCTTCTTTATAAGCATTTAAAACCTTTTCGGCTTCTTTTAACTGATGTCCACTAGCCATATCGCTTTTAGAATAAAACTTTACTCGATTGCGGTCTTTTCCCATCTTAATCCTTTTATCTCAATAATTTAATTAGGAATATGTAGGTTTACATTTTCTACCCACCTTTCTACCCACTTTAAGGAAGTATGTAATTAATTTTCCAATGGCCTCCTTTTGCACTACCAACTCTTTCTAGAAGGCTTAAATCTTTAAGAGCATCAAGATTATTATCAATAGCAGTAGCACTTAAGCCAATTTTTCCTTCAAGTTCTCTTTTAGAAACTTTACTGTTTTCGTGAATAGCTTTAATAATATTAACTCTATTATCAGTGAGATTATCTACCCACTTATCTACCCACTTATTAAAATCAAAAGATCTTCTAACGGTTACAGTAAATATGCCTTCAGTATTAAATTCAGGTTCGGTTAAATCAGCTTCAAGCATTAGGTTTCTCATTCTGCTAATACCAGAACCTATTTGTTCAACCATTCTAATTCTTTCAAATAAACCAAATACTAAAGGGTTTCTACTTAAACTCCTTTTACCAAATTCATTTTTAGGAATACCACTAATTAAACCTCCAGGATTAGATATTTCAACTCTATCATTAAATATCTCAATAGTAATACGAGCTCCTTTATCGTAATAATCCCTATGAGCTAAAGCATTAATTATAGCTTCTTTGAAAACTGTCTCTGGAATTTCCCAAATTTCTTTTCTAGGTTTGGAACCAGATCCTTCAATATCATAACGTACATCTAACTTTTTCTTTAACCAAGACATTGATTGCAAATATTGATTGTATAATGAGCCTGTCATTACTTTATCATCTTCAATAAAACGCTTGTCAACTCCATCAAAGGCTATACAACGTATTACGGCTTTTTCGAAAAACTGTTCAGGGTTTTCAGCAAAGAATAAAGCAGCACCATTTTTTAAGAACCCTTCTTTTGTAATTAGTTTAAGATTATTAAAAACTTGTTCATTTGAAACTGTAGTACCCAGTCCTGCTAATACTCTAAATTGGTTAATATTATCATCAAGAATATCTTGACTTATATCAATTGACTTACAAGGCGCTTCATCAAAATAAATTTTATCTGCTTGCTGAAAAAAATCTCTCATTTCTTCAACGGTAGTCAATTTTTGTGAATTTGGACCTTGACGGACATAAATTGCTCCTGATAATACATAGGGCTTGTTGTCACCGGAAGGAATTTCAATAACTACAATATCTTTCGCATCAACATTTACAGTATAAACTTCACAATGTAACACAGGTGATATTTCATTTATTGAGTTTTGAAGTGCAGAACGTTTCGTATTATTAAAAACAACACCTTGAACAACATTGCTATCGTCCACACCTAAAAGAAGTGTACCTCCTGATGCATTGGCAAAAGCACAAATTTCTTCGGTAACCTCTTTTACTTTGCTTGGAATACTTTTTTTAAATTCTAAATTATACCCTTCGCCAGAAGCAATAAGTGATTTGATATTTTCTTTGTTTAACATAACAACAAATCTATAAAAATCATTCTTAAGTATTTTCAAATTCTCTTATCCTTACTTTCTTTATCAAAAGCAATCAAATTGAAGAGTTGCCGCATTCTTGAACGTACTCTATTACCATACCTTTCTTCTAATTCTTGTGCGTTTAGATTTGTGGTTGCGTGGGTTCTAATTTTTCGCTGAAGAAATAAATCGTAACGCGATAAAAGTATTTCTCCCATTACATTACAATCCTTTCCAAAATGCCTTCCGGTTGTTTCTACTCCTAAATCATCAAAACAATAAAAACTACTGTTGCCATATTCTTGGATAGTTTTGTACCCAATGTTATTGAAAGCAAACGTTATGTTTCTTGCTGGAATAACTTCATACGGTTTATGATGTGGAACGATATGCCTTAACAATTTCATTAAACTGGTTTTGCCACAGCCTACTGGACCAGATAACAGGATGCCTTTATTTGGATCTATATTTTGTTTTTCGCAAGCTTCAAAATCACGAATGAAATAAATGCAAAGTTTGTACAACACAACCTCATCTTCTTCATATATTTTGAAGTTTTTGCCAAATAGCAACTCTCCTTTAGCATCGAGGTAAATGAGTATGCTTTTGAAATCGTATTGAATACAATTGTCTTTTAACTCGCCAAGTTTGTATTGCACTCCTTTTTCTACAATGATATGTGGTTGCTCATTTTTCATAAAGGTTCGTTGTAGTTTTTATTTTTAGTTGTCTTAAGGTTGTCCGAATTTGGGACACTGCTATTTTGTTTTAAATCATCTTCAGAATCGTTAAAATCTGAATTTTTTAAATTTTTCTGTTTATTACTGTTTATGTTTTCTATAGTTTGTATATGTTTATATATAGGTACCAGTGCTTGTCCACTGCTTGTCTCGATTTGAGTAGAGTTGTGTCCCACTACTTGTCCAGTACTTGTCCCAAATTTGAACATCTTAATTTTACTGCCTCTATACGGATTGTGAGATGGAAAATACACAATATATTTCCAATGGTTTAATTCCTTGATGCATCTGTGATAAGTAGATTTTGAACCTATTTTAGACAGTTGCATAACCTCATCACGGTTTATAAAAAACTCTTCTAAAAATCGGTTTAAATTCCACAACTGAAATAAGGCTATGTATAAGCTTATGTGAGTTGGATTTAAACGGTTGTCTTTTGAGAATTGGTTGAAAACTGCGTTAAGGTGTTTGATATAATTTATTTCTTGCATAAGTTGACTTCTCGATACAATTTTGTGATACAAAATCACTCGAAGTGACGTTACTTTTCATTTTTATGAGATACTGAAACAACCTTTTCGACTGCGCTCAAGGTGACAGTTTAAGTTAGCATTAATGAGATTCCCGCCTTCTCGGGAATTAAAACTTATTATGGATACGGTTTTCTTCCATTACTTTTAGGATTTCTTCGTAGTCGTAATAGATAACACCACCAACTTTAGTGTAGGGTAGTGTGCCATTGATACGCAAATTTTGTAATGTTCCTGGTGAGATGCTTAAAAGGTCTCTTACTTCTGGTGATTTCAACCATTTTTTAGGTGCTAAACCTGATTGATGGTTAATGATTGCTTTGATGTCTTCCAGTAATTCTTCTTTAAATTCTCGTAGGTCTTCGGTAGTAATAATTGTTGCTGCCATAGTAAAGTTTTAAGTTAAATAGCTACCGCCTCGAACTCTCATTCTCGGCAGCAGCTATTAATGTGATTTGACTTTCGTTTGGCAAATATGAAGTGAATTGGTAAGCTTTATTCACAACGGGGATTGTGTTGTGAACGATTTTACCTAAATCCCTTCATCGGTATCTTCCATTCGTTTTAGTAATCCTTTATTTAATGTGGTAAGGAATTTTGCTCTATCGGCTTTCCGAGTCCTAATTTCAAGGAATGTACGACGGTATTGCCCTAAATCTATTTCAAAAATATGTTCAAAATATTCTGCAATATCTTTTAAATCAGCAGCACCATTATTAAAGACACCTTCTGTGTGTAATGCATAAACCAGCTCAATTAAGGCTACTTTTGGGCTTGTCCAAATCATTTTCAAGTTCGGTTTGCGTTGTGATTTTTCGCCATTGTCTTTACTACCAATTAATACTAAATTATTTTCTAAATACAATTGAATTAAATCGTTTGCCAATATTTTGGCCACTTTATAATCGTGCGATGTTGAGAAACTTGTATCTGCTTCGAAATAGTAACTATCTAAAGACATCTTAATATCAAACCTACTACGCAGGAAATATTTATGGTCTAAATAGGTGCTTCTTGAACGGTAATATCTATAAAACTCTAGCTCATTATCAAAAAATGCTTTTAGCTTAACTAATTCATTATTGTAATATTTTTTTACTATTCTATTACCTCCATTTGGTTTCTTCATTTCGATTTTAAAAATCGTGTTATAGTAAATGAGTTTAGAGGTAAATTGTGGCTTTATTTCTTTAAAGAACTTAATTTCTTCAGCATCTGTCTTGAACTTTGTTTTTTGTACTACAATCTTTAATGCTTTGATGGTTTTTAAAATGACTTCAATTGCACGTTCACAACGTGTGGATTCATTGTCTATTTCTAAATTTATAAAGCTTAATTGATCGTTAAGATTAGTTAGTAGGCTGTTTATTTTTGAACTCAAATAGTTTTATTTTCATTAAACTTATTTAATGTTTCTACCCTCTTTTACTGCTACCAACTCATGTGAAACAATAAATTCAAGGGTATTTTTAAATTATTTATCAAAGATTGCAGAAATGTTATTCAACTATCAATTTCTCTATTGCATTTTCATTAGAAGTAAAATCTTTTCCTGAAAACAGAACATATTTTGCTTTTGTTTTTATGGAAGTAGAACTATCTTCAAGTTCAACAAAAATGTTTTCCAAGTATAATTTACGATTATTTATGGTTACATAAACTTTAGATTTTTGGTTAGGATAATGAATTAGATAAAATTTTAATTTTGATGATGCTGCCAAATGCATTTCTATAAGGTTCGGTGCAATTATTTTTGTGTTCATTCCGTATGCAAAATCTTTTTGCACTTTACTTAATGGTTTTTTAACACCTCCTTCTGTATAGACAATGCGATACTCAACTATTGGGTTCTTTGTATTAATAGATTCTCCTTCCATATTTGCATCATACACATAAGTATTATGATTATTGCTGTGTTGTATATAAAAAAGTCGTGTCGCTGTTTTTTCAGGTTTTGGGTAGTTTTCCTGTGAAAAGACAATTGTGTTGCTAAAGAAACAAAAGAAAAAAGGTAATAAAGTCTTCATGCAAAATCTTATATGTTTAATTTTTAAAAAATTAAATTAATTAAGTATACGTAACAGTTCATCATTTTTTTCTCTAGCATATTCATAACCAGCTTTGTAAATTTCATCAATTTTTGAAAAATCAAATGTACCATAGGTTTCCATTTTTGGCGGTTCCATATAAATATCACAAAGTTGTTTCTTATCCTCCACATTATAATTAATAGAAACTTTAACTATACGTTCTATGATGGCTTTATAACTCCATTTTACAATGGGCGATTTAGGAGTATTAGATACATTAACACCTATTATTTTATCGCATTTACCTTTAATCAAATTTGTAGGGAAATTGTTTAAAATACCGCCATCACATAAATAAGCATCATTAATATGCACAGGCTCAAATACCAAAGGTACAGCACAAGATGCCTTTACAGCTGTTGAAATGGATCCTTTATTAAATACTACTAATTCTGCATTTATCAAATTAGTTGCTGTTACAAAGATTGGTATTAGTAACTGATCAAAATCGTCGTGAGGAATGTATTTGTTTAAAATACGTTTAAAAATATTGGGGGTAAACAGTCCTGCGGACTTTAATTCCAGACTAGAGCGACTAAAAAACTTTTCTGCTTTACCAATTTCTAATATTTCTTTAGGTTCATAACCTGCAGCTAAAAAAACACCAGCCAATGAACCGGCACTTGTTCCTGAAATAACGGAAGGTTGTATTCCAATTTCGTATAAGTATTGAAGCACACCTAAATGTGCCATTCCTCGAATACCTCCTCCAGATAATGCAATGCCAATGGTTGGGTTCATATTTTGTTGTAATTTATCTGTTTATACTCTTAATGTATTGTCATACCACCATCTACAATATGTTCTTGTCCTGTAATGAAAGACGCTTCATCCGAAGCTAAAAACACAACAATTCCTGTTAATTCACTCGTTTCTGAAATTCTTCCTAACGGAATTTCATCTAAGGCGCTTCTACCTTCTTTAGAGGCATCTTCATCGGTAGCTTCAATCATCATTGGCGTTAATACAAAACCTGGATGCATAGAGTTTACTCGTATATTTTTTGGTCCGTATTCAAACGCAGCGCCTTTGGTCATTCCTCTAATAGCAAATTTACTTGCCATATAGGCAACGTTTGGAAAGCCAAAACAAGCTACAATACCTGCAATGGAAGATACATTGATAATAGACCCTACACCTGCTTTTAACATCGATGGTATTACGGCTTGCATTCCTAGCAAAATACTATGCTGATTAATCTCGATGACCTTGAGATAGTCTTCGTATTTTAAGTCCATTACTCCTGCAACAGGCCCTAAAATACCTGCATTATTTACAAGCACATTAATGTTTCCGAATGTTTTTTCTCCAATCTCTACAGCATTTTTCCAATCTTCAGGTTTTGTGATATCTAGTTTTATAAATAGTGCATTATCACCTAATTCATCTGCTAAAGCTTGTCCTAAATCCACTTTAATATCAGCTAGTATGACTTTAGCTCCTTGATTTACAAATTCTCTTGCGTGGGCTTCGCCCATTCCTCTTGATGCGCCTGTAATAATGGCAACTTTGTTTTCTAATCTGTTCATATTAAATATATTTATTGTTAACTGTTTTTTAAACCGCGACAGCACCTGCTCCAGCGGCTATAGTTTCTGTGGTATTTTTTCTTACTCTAAAATTATATCCTTTAATCGATTCGCCTTTAAGCAGTTTTCGTACTAATATTAATCTTCGGTAATAGGTGTTTTCAAAACGTATTGCCAAGGTGAATAGCATTATAATTATTCCTGCAATAATGGAATAACCATACAATGCTTTTGAAGCAGTAAGTACAGCTTGTATTCGCGAACGTCCATATACTGCCAGTCCACCACCTCTAAATTGTGATAAGTTTACTGCATCTAAATGATGTGCTATGTTTTCCAACCCTTGCAACTGTAATTTGTAAAACAACCAAGAGTAAATGGCTCCAGCAAATGCTACACTTATCAATGAACGGACTACAATTGACAAGGATGCCACTGCTAAGGTTTCAGCCATATCAAAACCATCTAAGGTATAAAACCAAATACTTATAAAAAGAATGACCATTCCCATTCCTCTTAATATAGAAGGAACAATTAAATAGTTGATGTCAACTTCTGGACTGATTAAAAAATACATCATTACAAAGTGTAAGGTGTAAAAAATCATTCCTGAAATAATTAAAAATTTGGTAGGCCATTTTTTTGCATACCACTTTCTAGCATAAATAGCCCCTATAATAATTCCTGGTACCATTGCGTAATTCAATAGGTTGTTGGTGAGCGAATCATAGCCAAGAATACCAACCGTAAAGGTGTTTTGAATAACACCCGAAGCTAAAAACATACCTAAACACATCAATAAAATAAAGCCTTGAATAAAGTTTTTCTTTTTAAAAACACTTAACGGAACATAAGGTCGTTTTAATCCTTTTTGTCGCCATAGAAAAAGAATCATAGTGATGATAAAGCCAATGGTTGAAGCTTGTATATAGCTTGAAGCAAACCAATCTTGTTGTTTGGCAAATACTAAGGTATAGGTTAATAGGAAAAAGGACACTACAAAAAGTAACATACTCAATAAATCAATTTGATATAAAGGTAGTTTTCTTGAAAATCGTAAGTCGTGCATAAAAATAACCGAGATAAGCACCAAAACAAGCATTATAATTGCCATTACCAAATAGACCGATTCCCATTGTAGGTTATAGGCAATTTTTGCAAAGAAATAACCTCCTATTTGAGCGGTTGAAATACTTAAAGGATAAAATACTGTATAAAATTTGGTTCGGTCGCCATCTGGACTTAGAATAAATAATAGCGGAAGTACAAACTCAATAATTGCAATGATTTTAAAAAAACCAATGACAAAGTTTGCTGCAATAATAACATACGGGCTATCTGTGGTTATAATGGCTATTGAACACAATGCGATCATCGACAAACTGGTAATCATCAACTCTTTGCTTCTAAAGCGCATTTTAAACCGTAACAAATACGGTAAGGCTGTACCCATTCCAATAAAGGATGCATAGTTAGCGAATGAGAGATACTCTGAATACATACCCAAATCGCTCATCATATTGCTAAAATTGGCTGTATAAATTCCACCTACAACCAATAACGGAAATAGGTATAGAATAATGAGCAATAGCATTGCGGGTTTGGGTACCCAATCTTTAAAAAGGCCTTGGTTATACATTGGTTATTCTACGATAATATTTACATTCATTCCTACACGTAAACTGTTTAAATCTTCTTCTGAATTATCTTCGGTAAAATCAATACGAACCGGAATACGTTGCTGTACTTTCACAAAATTTCCGGTAGAATTATCTACAGGAATGGTCGATAATTTAGAGCCTGTAGCTGCCGAAATAGAACTTACTTTGCCTTTAAAGGCTTTTCCTCCCAAAGCATCTACTTCGATAGTCAATTCTTTTCCAACTGTAATGTCTTCCATTTGGGTTTCTCTAAAGTTAGCAATGACCCATTTTTTATCATTGGTTACAATACTGGCTACTTGCTGACTAGGGTTTAACAATTGACCTTCGTTTACTTTACGTCTTCCCATAAAACCATCGTAAGGTGCAGTAATTACAGTATAAGATAAATTGAGTTTTGCCAAGTCTAAAGCCGCTTCTGCTTGTTTGATTCCTGCTTGGCTCATTTCAATTCTACCATCCATTTCACGAAGCGAATAATCTACCGATTTACGTTGTCCTAATAAGGCGTTGTATTGTGCTTTGGCAGCATCGTACTTGGTTTTTATACCATCGTATTGTTGTTGGGTTACCGCTTCATCTTTTAACAAAGCAGCAAACCGATTTAAGTCTCTTTCAGAATTTTCTAAATTGGATTTAGCACCAGCAATATTGGCTTCAATAATAGACGTGTTGTTAGCAACTGTATTAATTGTTGATTTTGCTGTTTTTTCACCAGCCAAGGCATTTAAATAAGCAGCTTCAGCTTGTAAAACTTTGGCTTTAATTTCGCTATCATCTAAAATTACCAACGTATCGCCTTTTTTTACTCTCTGGTTTTCTTCAAAACGAATTTCTTTAATATAAGCGGAAACTCTGGTGTTTATGGGATTGATATAAGCTTCTACTTGTGCATCGTTTGTAAAGTTTTTATCGCCAATATGGAAATAGTGTTTTAATACAAAAATCAAGGCAACTAATGCTACTAAAAATATAAGTAGATTGACAAAAAACACTGTTTTTTTGTTTTTACCTGCTTTCTTTTCGGTTTTTGAATTGTTATCTGACATTTTTATTCTTTTTGTAATGGTTATAGTGTTCCTACAGTTTTTAATACATTATAGTATGCCTGAAGGATATTAATTTCTGAATTTACATATTGTAATTCGGCTTCTAATTTAGAGTTGCTAGCATCCAACATTTCAGTAATAAGTGCTAACTGATTTAAATATTTCTTTTCAATAATCTTGTAGTTTTCTTCGGCCAAACGTTTGCTTTCCAAATAGGTTGTTTTTTGCGAAACCGCTTCGTTGTATTTTAAATAAGCTGCTTGTGTAGCCACTTGTAAATTTTGTTGTGTAAGCGTTTTGGCTTCGGTTACTTGCTCTACTTTTAGCTTGTTTAATGACTCTTTTGCTTTGTTTTTGTAAAGCGATTCAATATTATAGGTTAACGATACACCAACTTGCCAACTATTAAAATACACATCGTTTATTGGAAAGGAATTGGTTAATGGCCGTTGCATATTGTAGCCGGCAAAACCTGCCAAAATAGGTAGTTTATCTGCTTTGGTAATATTTAAGCTTGTTTCGGCTAGCTCCTTTTGTGTATCCATAGTTCTTATGAGTGGATGATTGGTTGCTACTTCATCTTGATATGTTTCTATATTTTGTAACGCAGGATTAAGTTTTAGCGTTTCTTCATCAGGAATAATTTTAGTATTTGCTGGTAATCCTAATGCAATAACCAATTGGTTGTTTAAAATTAATATATTATTATCTATCGTTACTATGGCTTGGTTTAAGGATGCTAATAATAAATCACCACGGATTACTTCGTTACGTGTTACCATTCCTTGATTGTAGAAACTAGTTACGTTATCAATTCGTCTTTGGGCAAGTTTAATGTTTTCTTGAAATACTTGCTTTTGGTTGTATAATTTGTAAAGGTTTAAATAATTGGATATCACCAAAGATTTAATACCAATTTCATCGTTTTCTAAACTTAAATTTGCCAATTCTTCTTGAAGATTTCCAACCTTAATGGTATTATTAATAGCGTTTCCTTTGTAAAGCAATTGTTGCGCCTGTATGGAAAAGTTATTACCAAAATGTGGCATGTCTACGGTTTGTAATTTTGAAAAATCGGTGTCCAAAATTTCAATATCACCCAAATACATTGCTGTTGCACCAACAGATAGGTTTGGCAATTGTAGTTGCTTATAGACTTCGGTTTGCTGTTTGGCAATATCAACCGATTTTTTAGAGACTTTTAGTTTTTGATTGTTTTCTAGCGCAAGCTGAACAATCTCATCAATGGTATAGGTTTTAGAATTTTCTTCTTGTGAAAAGCCAAAGCCATAAACGAATACTAGTATTATACTAATTGTATGTCTTATATAATTCATTAATTTATAGTTATTTTAGTTCTTAACAAAAAGAACTTATTGTGTAAATTTTTTATTTTTCTTTCCACTTTATAATTGCATCATCAATTTTTTGATTTAAAAAGTTCTGAAAATCAATGACATCTTTCAGCTTGTTGTTAAATTCTATGTCGTTATTGCTTCGGTGTTTTAAAACATCTTCCATTACATTGTTAAAATCATATAGTTTTTTAGCATATTCCTCAACTCTCATTTTCCAATTTTCTAAATCTAGATAAAAGTATCTTTTTCTATCACCACTAAATGTTTTGTAATTAATTGTACCATCTTGTAAATGACCATTTATTGCATTGCTTACTGCACTTTTACTTGCGTTTAAAAACTCTCTAATTTCATCAAATGTTTTATAAGAAGGTTCGGCTAATAACAAGAAACTAAATACTCTGCTTGCAATGGGTGTTTTTCCAAATTGCTCATATACAACTCCAATATCTTCTACACGTTGTTTTAAATTATCCATATTAAAATATGTATTGTTTCTGTGCAAATATAATAAGTTTTTTTAGTTCTATGAACAGAGAACTAAAAAAATTTTCAAATATCATTAAAAGATTGACATATCTGGTCATATTAAAAAAAAGTAAAAGCACTACTACTTTTACCCCTATATAACATTAAAGCATACTAAGGTGAAAATCTTCATTTTAATTACAAGTGATTATTTGAATTTACCCAAAATAAGGCATTTGGTATTGCTTCAATAAATAACTGTAAAATTCAAGAAGTATGTATCAAAAAATAATCCTTAACTTTTAAAACTCTATTTGCATAATATCAATACTATCTTCATCACTAGCTACCGGATTATGGTAAAGGGTATAAAGGACGTTCCAAAAATTGCCATCTACAGCTGGACCATAACCAAACCCTTCAAAATGAGGTCCCAAACCTAATGCATGCCCAACCTCATGTATCACTAAATTGAGCGTGATTTCATTTTGGCATTCTGCAGAGCCAATGTGCACGTAAAGAACGGTATTAATGCGGCCTGTAGTGTCATAGAAAGGATCTTCTACTACACGAAATTTAATTACATAAGCACCACCATCCATATCTTCTTGATCTCCTGAAATCCAAGCATTAGCACCAATAACTATTCCATTAGCATCATACAAACTCCTATTATAAAGTGTGGTACAAATGGCATTTCCATCAATATCATAGATTAATTCCTCTTCTTGGGCTACAAGACCAATTACCAGGTTATCGTCATAGAATATATAAGGTGTATCTTCTAATACTTTACCTACTATATTGCCTTGCTCATCGTAAGCAGATTCTATAAACGGATAATCATAACCAATAATGTTTCCATCATTGTCATATTCTAAATAAACATTTTCGGAAGAGTATTCTGTGTTTTCTCCGTAATAAGGATAACTGAATGTACCAACGCCTTCTGATACATGGCCACAATCTGTTGCTGGATTTGGTCCTGAAGCTGTACCTTCGCTAAAAATTATTCCTCTGGAAACTTGGTCGTTAGGTGTTGAGGCTATGCTTGTTCTGTCAAATAAGGTAAACCCCAATTTATCTTCAATAGCATCTAAAGCTTCAACCTCAAAAGGAACATTATCAAATTTTACAGGTATTAATCCATCATGATCTTTATCCCATCTTTTTAGTAAACCATCGGTTAATTCGGCATATCCACATCCTGTATTGTTAACATCATCTTGAAAATGCAAACCAAAGTTGTAGCTTTTTTGTTTTCATAGGTTTGTGTGTTTAGTTAACTTATATAAAGTTAATTAATGATTTTTAATATAAAATTATAGTTAAGTTTTCATGTAATTATTTTATGGTTTTCTATTAAAGATTGGTATGTTTTTACGATAATGATTAATCTCTATTTTTAATATTGTTTTTAATGTTAATCATTTCTGGTTTTATGTTTTTATATGAGCTAAGAGTAAAAATTCTATTCAACTATATTGAATTACGAAATCTAATTTACTTTGCATAAGTTTCACCACAATAATATTATTCTAATAATTCTTTATATGCTTTTTTAAAGGGTTTTTATTAAACATATTTAACGTTTCTAATCCTTTTACCGACACCAGCCTATGTAAAAATAATGAGTTTAAAAACTTAAGTGTATTTTGGTTTGTTCCTGGATTGTAGAAAAAACCATCCAAAAAAATAATTTTAGAAATATCATTAAAAGATTCACAAATTTCTTCAGCATTTATATCTTTTTTATAAACTCCTTCTAGTTTACCTATTTTGATATTTTCAATAAGAAAAGGTATTACTATAGTATTTTTGTGTTTAACAACATCTAAAAAAATTGTTGGATAGTATTTTTTTAATTCCCTACCAAAGGAAGCAGATACGTTAAAGGAAAGCTTATTTATATAGTCAAAAAAAAGTATTAATTCTTGTAATGCATTTTCGCTTATTTGTTTGTTTTCAAAAATTTCTTTTTTTAGTTCTTTTATTTGTAATTCTATAACTTGACGCAACAAATCATCCTTAGTTTCAAAATATTTATAAATTGTTTTTTTAGAAACACCGCATTTTTTTGCAATATCATCCATTGTGATATGCTGGATCCCATAATTAAAAAACATATTGACTGCTTGTTCTAAAATCATTTTTTTTCTATTAAAAGCCATACTCTATTTTTTTGTTATGATAAATTTCCAATCCATCTCCTTTTATATTCATCTTTATATTTTCGTTTCCAACGTCTATGACTCCAGAGGTAGTTTTCAGGGTTTTTATATATTGACTCTTCTAATTTTTTGGCATAAAATTGTGTGATTAATCCAACTTGATATTGTTCTGAAAAATCAAAAAGAGGTGTTATAACAAATTTGTAATAACCTCTATCTAAACGAATAATGTTTGCAAAAAAGGAAGTGGTTTTATTTGATGCCGTATAAAGTTCGGCTCCACTTAAAAAGGCTGTTTTTTGGTTTAAAAAATTTGTCCAAAAACTTTTTATTGAAATTTTTGGGGTTTGGTCTGCAACTAAAACTAATACATGTGGATTGTCCTTGAATTTTTCAATCTCTCG
The DNA here is from genome assembly GCF_050617655.1 of Psychroserpens mesophilus. Classification (GTDB taxonomy): domain Bacteria; phylum Bacteroidota; class Bacteroidia; order Flavobacteriales; family Flavobacteriaceae; genus Psychroserpens; species Psychroserpens mesophilus_A. The sequence continues at coordinate 519,043 of NZ_JBODQC010000002.1, forward strand.
TTTTAATTTTTTTGATGAAACCAATTTTGAACCAAATCGACTCCTCATTTGCTTCATTAAGCTATTAAACTTTTTATTTTTTATGGGTTTGTAAGCAACTATAACATTATCTTCTAATACACTTGAAATATGTAAATTCGCCCATTCCCAATTAAACTGATGCCCCAAATAAACATGACAATTTTTCTTTTGAGATATTATGTTTATTAATTCAGAATAATCTACAGAGATCCTGCTATGCAATTCTTCTTTTGATATCGACAAAAGTTTTAATGTCTCAATAAAATTATCGCAGAAATTTCTGTAAAATTTTTTCTCAATAATTAGCCTTTCTTTTTTGTTTAGACTGGTAAATGAATTCTTAATGTTTTCTGATACCGTTTTTCTACGATATTTTACAACATAATACAACAAATAATAACAGACATCTGATATCAGATACAACAGTCTTAACGGTAGAAGTGAAAACGCATATGATATTTTGTAAAGCATACGTTAGAGTTTAATTTAAAGGTGTATTACATTTATGAAGTATATTTTATGACTAAAACACTTGTTCTTAGAATATTCTAAAATGATATTTTTACTATTTCTCTTCATATTAAAAATTTAAAAAAGAATTTGTTTTGCTTGTATATAAATCATAACCAGTAAATAACAAAATGAGAAACTATTGCTACTACCAAACCTAATAAGAATGTATAGAGCGATATTCTAATAAGTTTGTTTTTTACCTGCAAGATTTGACCTTGATAGTAGAAATCTTTGATCATTGATGTGTACAGATAATCTTTGTCTTGTAATAATTGTAAGAAAGCCCATTCGAAATCACGATAATGCATGTTATGAAAGTTTCCGAAATAGAGTAAGTTTCCTTTTTTACTTCTTATATCTTCTTCGGTAAAGTTTCCTTGTGTTTTATTAGGTGTTATAGAAATAATAGCAAATGCTATGGATATTAAATTAGTTACCGCAAAAATGATTGAAGGAATATTTAAAACTACTTCATTAGAAGATTTACCTATAATACCTCCTAATATTAGAGATAGTATAATTGAGTTTATCGTAATCATTATACGTGCTTTTCCGTCAACCATCTTATTTAAGGTGTAATGGTTTCTTGAGGTATTTCTGAATAAAGTTTGAATGCCTCTATCATCTCTACCCTTAATTTTACCTATATCTTTTTTTAACTTTTTAATTTCTTGATCACTAATTTTTAACTCTTTTTGTAAAATTAAATTTGTATGATTTTTGTGATCCTCTCTTTCTTTTCTTAAAGATTTGTAAAGCTTATCTATTGATGGCTGTACATGGGTTTGACCAAAATGGGTAGTTGTCTTATAATTATCTAAAATACCAATAAGTGTATCGTACCAATTACTTTTAGATAGTTTAAAATCTTTTAAAATCATCTGCTCATACATTTTTTTTAACCTATCTCTTCCTTGACTGCCAGCAAAATCCATGATGTTAGCATCTGAAATGATTTTAGACTCTAATAATTTTGTTTCGTTAAAAGGAAATGATTCTATAATAATTGTCTTTACTCTATTTACAGTTTCACTATTTAATTTGAATTTTAATCTAAGACTATCTAATATTTCATTTATTGATGTTTCGCTGTCCTTAAAATTTAATGTATTAGCTTTTGTAGTGGCTTGTTCTATGTTTAACACATAATTAGCTAGGTATAAACAATCTATATCAATATTCTCAATTCTATCCTCTTTAATTATTGTGTTAATATTTTTTTCAATTCTATACACTCTACTAATTGTAGTGTATAAATTTTTATCAGATTCTTTATCTATAATTTCAAAAGTATAATCCTTAATGTTATTTACTATTTGAGATATGTTGGTATTTTCTTTCATAAGTTATATGTAATATTACACCTATGATTTATCCTTTTTCAACATTGAAATAACTATGTATATCCCTAGAAGTAATGAAATTGTAAAACCTAAAAAACCTAGAACAGGTATGTTGTAAATTTTAGGGGGCATGTCTGCTAATACTAGTATTGCAGAACCAATTGAAAGTGCTGCTAAAATTATTGCTATTACTAGACGATCTACTGTACTTGCAACTAACTCAATACCTTTTATCTTGTGCGATACTTCTATATCGTTCTCTTTAATTTTGTGAACTATAGATTGTATTTCATTAGGTAAATCCCCTAGAAGTTCTGAAACATTTTGTAGTCTTTTTATACCTTTAAAAAAGTTATATTTTGGGGAAAGTTTTTTTTGGATAACTTCAATAGCATATGGTTCTATTATTTGATAAACATTAATATTTGGGTTTAATTTTCTACCTATACCTTCAATTAATGCAATCCCTTTCATTAAAAGATAAACGTAATCAGGAAACTCTACTTCATTTTGTTTAAATATTTCTTTTAATTTTTTTATAATTAAGGTTAAATCAATTTTATTTAATGAAGACTCATCCACAATTTCAAAAATTTGATAAACATCTCGTTCTAATTGTTTTTGATTTTTTACAGAATATGATACCGCTATTTTTTTTAGCGTAGATATTAATTTTTTAGCATCCTTATTTATAAGATATTGTAAGAAATCTTCGATATGCTCGATATCTGAAGGCATTAACCTTCCCATAATACCAAAATCTATAAAAGAAATCTCTCCTTTGTATGTTACAAAAATGTTTCCTGGATGTGGGTCTGCATGAAAATAACCATTCTTTAATACTTGTTGCATATACATATCAAAGCCTACCATAGCTACTTGATTAGTATCAAACCCTTGATTTTCTAGTGAAGATATGTCCGTAATCTTAATGCCTTCTATAAATTCTAAACACAGAATATTATTATTAGACAAATGCTTAAATGTTTTATGCACATACAAGTTTTCATCTTCTTGAAAATCTTTTCTGAAACGTTCAATATTATCGAATTCTTGCAAGAATGAAAGTTCTGTATGGATTGATTTTTCAAACGTATGAACAATTTTATATAAATTTATCTTCTTACTTTCTGCATTATAGTTTTCGAGTATTTTGGCAAGGTCTTTCATTATTAAAAGATCTGCTTCTATTATTTCTTGAATTTTTTCTCTTTTTATTTTTAAGACTACTTTTTCTCCTGTTTTTAATTGCGCTTTAAAAACTTGGGATATTGAAGCTGTTGCAAAAGGTTTTTCATCTATAGATTCAAAAAAATCATCTGGGTTAATTTGTAATTCTTTACCTATTTTTTCTCTTACATTTATAAAATCTTCGCCAGCATTATTTTGAAGTTTTTTTAATTCTGCGGTAAGTTCTGAGGGTAATAAATCATCTCTATCACTAAATAATTGCCCTAATTTTATATAAGTTGGTCCCAAATCTGAAATAGCCATTCTAATACGTGCATAAACAGAAAGTGATTTTATTCTATCTATTTTTTCATTTGCATGAATAAATTTCTTAGGTATTATCTTGTCAATACTACTATGTGAAATAATATCTTCGAACCCATATTTTGAGAGTACCGAAGCTATTTTAATAGTTCTAGTTATTTTATTAGTATTATTTCCCATTATGATTTATATGTTTTGTTTTGCCTATTATAGATTTAACTTGAGCTTTGTGTTGTTTGTGAGACCTTATCTTTAAAAACCAAAGTGCGATGTGGAAACGGTATTTCTATACCTTCTTTATCAAAACGTTTCTTAACACTTTCGTAGAGATCACATTTCATTGCAAATGCTTCTTCAAAATTGTTTGCCCAAGCCCAAGCTCTTAAAGTAACCTCAGAATCATTTAAACCAATAACACGTACCTTTACTTTTTTTTCATTATTATATTTATCTAATTTACTTCTATTGTCTATCAAATATGGATGGCTTTCACATTCTTCTCTTATGATATGTTTTGCCAAATCGATGTCGCTGTCATAAGAAATACCTATTTCAATCCATTGACAACACTTGCGTTCCCCTAAATCATAATTGACTAATTTTTCTTTGTTTATAATGGCATTAGGAATTACTATCATCTTATTTTCATAATCTCTAATTACAGTATGGCGCAATGTAATGTCGGTAACGGTACCTATCATGGTTTGATCTACCTTAATAATATCTCCTATCTTAAAAGGCTTAAACGAAACAATAAAAAAACCGCCTATAAGGTTTGCTAGTGCTTCTTGAGAAGCAACTCCAGCTATAATAGCAATAATACCTGCTCCACTTAAAACGGTTTGAGCTATATCTCTTAATGATGGAAAAGCTAGTATTGCTAATAATGTTCCAAGAAAGTAAACACAAACAATTGCTACATACCTTAAAAACTTATAACTTGTAGCATCTTGTTGTTGTGCTGTCTTTTCTTTTATTTTTTTAGAAAACCATAATTGCACAAAAGAGGCTATTACTAGGGTTAGCACTGCAATAACACCCAAATACAAGACAAGGAAAAAATTGGTTGTGGCCGTCTTATAATGTTCTTCATCGATAAAAATAAAAGCAAGAGCCATAATCCCTAAGACGATCCAAAGTGCATTTAAAATACGTTTGGTTAAATGGATTGTTTTTGGGTCTTCATTAGGGTATTTTTTAAGCGCTAGCTTTTCAAGTTTATTGTGCAATAATTTTGTTAAAAAAAGTAAAAACACCACCACAGCAATTACGATAAACATATAAAAAATGGACTGCTTATAGTTGTTGTAAAATTCTATCATATGGTTTTGTTATTATGTCTTAGATAACTTCATAGAATTTTGAAGTTATTTTACTATTAATTTTTCTACTACATTTTCGCCGGTAATAAAGTCTTTTCCTGAGAACAAAACATATTTAGCTTTTGTTTTTAGGGAAGTTGAACCTTCTTTAAGTTGAACAAACATGCTATCTAAGTATAGTTTACACTTGTTTATAGTTACATAAACTCTAGGTTTTTCTTTATCACTAAAAGTGAGATAGAATTTTAACTTTGATGATGCTGCCAAATGCATTTCTATAAGATTTGGCGCAATTAATTTCGTAATCATTCCGTAAGCAAATTGCTTTTGAATTTTATTCAATGGTTTTTTAGCACCGTCTTCTGTATAGACTATTCTATACTCATTAATTGGATTCTCAGTGCTAATAAAATCTCCTTCCATATTTGCATCATATACATAAGTATTATAGTTATTACTATGTTGTATATAAAAAAGTCTTGATGCTGTTTTTTCAGGTACTGGGTAATTTTCCTGTGAAAAGAGGATGGAATTAATAAAAAAGCAAAAGAAAAAAGAAAAAAAAGTTTTCATACAAAATTCTATTTGTTTGTTTTCAATAGAAAATAAATTAATCAAGGAAACGTAACAATTCATTCTTTTTTTCTTTAGCATAAACATACCCAGTCTGGTATATTTCATCTGCTTTTTTGAAATCGAAAATTCCATAGTCTCTAATACTTGGTGGTTCTATATATACATCGCATTTATATTTTTGAGTTTCTACAGAGTTGTCAATTGCTATTTGAACTGTTCTTTCAATAATTTGTTTATAACCTATTTTACCTTCTATGGTGTTTATGCGATTTACATTGACGCCAATAATTTTATCGACTTTACCTTCTAAAATATTTACAGGAAAATTATTTAAAATACCACCATCACTAAGGTAGATTCCTTCAAATAAAACAGGTTGAAAAACCAATGGAACACAACAAGAAGCTTTTACAGCTGTGGCTAACGAACCTTCATTAAAAATTTTTAATTTTCCGTTATTTAAATCTGTTGCTGTGATGAATAATGGAATTTCTAATGACTCCAACGTTTCTTGAGCAATATGTTTTTTAATTATATTCTCGAATATATCTGTTGAAAATAATCCTACACCTTGTCGTTTAAATAGGCTTGAATAATTAAAGAATTTTTCAGATTTTCCTATTTTAAAAATTTGTTTAGGCTCAAAGCCTGCTGCATAAAATGCTCCAACTAAAGCACCTGCGCTTGTACCAGAAATAACAGAAGGTTTTATGCCTAACTCTGTTAAATACTGTAACACGCCAAGATGTGCCATACCACGAATACCGCCTCCAGAAAGTGCTAAACCTAGTTTACTCATTTTATTATTTTAAAACAACCCTTGACGTTTTAATGACAAGGATTGTTTTTTATTATAGAGACTTAAACGCTTTTTTTAAATGTTTGTAAGATTGTGCTACTTCTTTTTTAAAGTTGTCCAACTTTTCTGTAGCCTGTTCTTTTTCCTCATCAAGTTTTGAAGCAAATTCTTTGAATTTTTCGGTAGCTGCTTCCATACTATTCTTATATTCTTGTGTTAGTTCAACTTTTTTTCCTGATATGTTTTTTTCCAAAAGTTCTAGTTGTAACTTGGATTTTTGAGAAATAGCATTAAATAATTGATTTGTTCTTTTAGTTTGAGGGCTATTTTTAATACTTTTCTTCGCATCATTAATAGCATTAACAATATTTTTCTTTTGCGTTTCAAAAGCTTCTTTTGAATAAGTAACATCTTCATCTAAGTGTTCTTCAATTTTTTCTAAATTGTTTTTTATAAACACCTCTGTTTCTTTAAGTTCGTGAGCTAGTTCAATTTTAACTTCATGAATATTTTTCTTTAAATCTGCTTTTGCCTTTTTAAATTCATCATTCATTTCTGCTTTACCAAGAGAAACTTGAACCGCTAAATGGTCTAATTCTTGTTGATCTTTTATTAGTTTTTCAGCTATTCTTACTCTAATTGGTTTTTGTGATTTTTTTTCCATTTTATTTATTTTTAAGGTTAATCTGTATTTATTTAAAATCTCCAATTGCTTTTTTATAATTGGCTTCATTAATTCTATAATTTGCCTTAGCATCTATAACGTCTGAATATGCTTGCTGCCAGAGCACTTGAGCTTCTAAAACATCTTTTCCTGTTACGGTTCCAGCATCAAAGCGATCTTGATTTAATCTTAAATTTTCATCAGCTTGTTGTAATGATTTTTCTGTAATTTCAACTTTTTGTATTGCCTGTTGAAGCTCTAAATAGGCATTTTGAATTTGAAGTGACAATAATTCTTCGGTTTCTTCCAATTCTAATTTTTGTGCTTCAACTTTAAATTCTTGTTCTTTCACTTTTTGCTTTCTGCTTCCCCAATCAAATATGGGTATGTTGACATTTAACAAACCGTAGTAAGAGGTTAAATCATTACTTCCATCTGTGAAATTAATTTGTTTGCCGTTAGCATAGATTCCGCTTACATTAAGCCCAATTGTTGGCTTTCTATCAGCTTCTAAAATTTTAGATTGTAACTCTTCAATCTCAACAGCTTTTTTAAGCATTTTTATTTCTGGTCTATTATCAATTGCTGTTGATTGTGAAACTTCATCTAATAAAATAACATTATTACTAATAGTGTCCTTTACTAAAAAATCTATGTTGGGCATACCTGTTAATTGTGCCATCTTCAGCTTTAGCAGTTTAAGCCCATCATTTGCCTTTGTTAAATCTAGTTCTGCCTGGTTTAATTGTACTTGTACACGTAAAACATCGTTTTTATATATAATACCGGCATTGTATGAGTTAGTTAAATCTTTTAATAATTCTGTTAATAACGCTTTATATTTATTAGCTAGCTCTACTTTGCTTTTTACATTTATTATTTGCCAATACGTTGTTTCAACATCTAAAAGCACTTCGCTATCTGTTAGTTCTTTTTGTGAAGTATACAAATCCACTGCTGTAGAACTCATTTTTTTAGCCGTGTTTATTTTACCACCTGCATAAATTACTTGAGTTACTCCTAAAGAGGCGTTTGCGAAAAACTCTGGCAGTAATGTATTTATTGGGTCTCCAACATGAACTCCCATACCGCTTGCCTCTACGAAGGGTTTGTCTGATGCATAAACCGATGCCTTTGCAGCTTTAGCTGCTTCAATGGTCTTATCTGCTTTTTTAATTTTTTTATTATTAGATAAGGCCATTGACTTTGCTTCTTCTAAACTCAACAACCTATCTTGGGCTATAGCCTGGTGAAAAGTGGTGAAAACCAACAAAAAAACTAGTGATAGCGTATATTTATGTGTACTCATAATTTGTTTTAAGTTTTTCTAAAACAACTATAGAAACTACTGTCTTATTTAAAAGGGGTAAATTGCTATTAATCTTTTAAAACAGTAGTTCTATAGCCTTTTTCTTTATTTCTTGATTCGTTTTTTTAATTTATGCTTCATCACTTCTAATTTGCGAAGTGTTCTACTCTTCTTTTTAGGTTTATACAAAATGGTTTCAAATACTTCTGCATCAGGATGAGGATGTACTTCATCTGGTTGCGGATTAGCAAATTTGTAATAGAGTATAGGTACTATAAATAAGGTTAATACCATAGAAACTATTAAACCAACTGCTAATACACTTCCTAAAGGTGCCCATAGTGGTGATTTACCAATAATCATAGGTACAACACCAATAGCTGCTGCTGCAGATGTTAAAAAGATTGGACGCATTCGTCTTTTACCTGAAGCTTTAGCCGCAGCTTTTACGGTATAACCGTGTTCTAACACCAACTCATCTGCATAATCCACCAAAATAATTCCGTTTCTTACTACGATACCTATTAAACTGATAATTCCCATAAAAGCCGTAAAACCAATTGGATTACCTGTAAGTAACAGCCCCAAGAATGCTCCTAATAAACTCAACGGAAATGTTGCTAAAACAATTAATACTTTTGTAAAATCCTTAAATTGAAATAAAAGCACTAAAAAGATGAGTATTAAACTTATACCTAAAGATGCCATCATGTGTGGTGCAGTTTCATTAGTGCTTTCGTACTCACCTCCATAGTTGATTGATATGCCGTCTGGTAATTGTAATGCATTAATTTTAGGCATAATATCATTCTGTATTGTGGCAGCTTTTATACCCAATTGTGCTTCAGCTCTAACCGTTAATGTTCTTAAACCATTCCTATGTGTAATGGCTCCTGTATGCCATTCAGGTGTAATGTCTGCCACTTCTCTTAAAGGCACTTTTGTACCAAATACTGTAGGTATGTTTAAAGCTCCTAAATCGTTAAAATTTTCACGGTTTTCAGCATCAAAACGTAAAAGAATATCAATAGCTTTATCTCCTTCATATAACGTAGAAACTGGATATCCTTTTAAGCCTGCTCCCAAAGTTTGCGAAACCATTGCATTTGTTACTCCTAAACGATTTGCCTTATCGTCATTTAAATTTACTTTTACTCCATAATAATCATCTTGATACGATGTTCTTACCCAGTTTGTACCTTGTGCATCTTCTAAAATTGTTTTTACTTGCTCAGCTACTTGTTTTTGCTTGTTTAAATCCTCACCTACAATTCTTACTTCAACAGGTGCTGGTGTTTCTTTCATTGAAAGTTGCCTTATACGTATATAACCATCTGGAACAAAACCTTCGAATTTTTTAATGTATTCATCTGCCAATTCTTGTGTAGCTTCTTTACCTGTTGTAGTGATAAATATTTGGGCAAAGTTTTTACGAGGAAATTCTGGTGCATACGTAGAATGAAATCTTGGGGAACTCGTACCAACAAAACTTGCAACACCTAAGACTCTCTCATCTTTTTTTATTTCATTCTCAACACGTGTTACTACATCTTCCGTTTGTTTTAAATTTCCTCCATTAGGTAACCAAACTTCTATGTTAAACTGATTTCTTTCTGCAGTTGGAAATAACTCTTGGTCTAATCCCATTGCTACTAAAACTGCTAATACAATAGATAAAAAACCAATAAATAATGTTGCTTTTGGCCATCTAAAGCTATAATCTAGTGCATTGTTAAATACATGCTGCAACCTATCTAACATACTTTTTTTATCTCCATCACTTACCTTGTGTTTTAATCCTTTTTTTATAAAGACATAGCACATATATGGTGTTAACAATAATGCTACTAACAACGAAGCAAATAGTGCAACAGCAACAGCAATAGGTAAAGCTTGTATAAATTCCTTAGCTAAGCCATTTAAGAAAAAAGCTAATGGTAAGAAAGCAAAAATAATTGCCATGGTTGCTGTAAAAATTGGCACCATTAATTGAGTAGCACTTTGCCAAGCAGCTGTCCATCTATCTTCTCCTTCATCTAATTTTTCGATGTAATTATCTACAACTACAATGGCATTATCCACTACCATACCCAATACTATAATTAAGGCTGCTAATGTTACCTGATGAATCTCTATACCAATAACATTTAAAACTCCAAATGTTATAACAATAGCTATTGGACATGCCACTGCCGAAACTATTGCCACCCTGAATGGTAATAACAGAATTACTACAATAATTACTGCTACAATTGCAATAACAAATTCTAGCATAAAGTGGCTAATACTTCCTTTTACAACTGAAGGCTGATCTACAATAGTAGTAACTTGAACATCTTGAGGTAATTGTTTTTTTACTTCATTGATTTTTTCTGTTATTTTCTCTCCAAATTGGACGATGTTATTACCTGGTTGCATCTCTACAGTTAACATCATTACTTTTTGATCATCAACTTTAATAAAGCTTGACACTTCTTCGTAACGACGTTCAATAGATGCCACATCTTTTAAGCGAACCACTTTACCATCTGGACTACTATACACAATTTGATTACCTAAATCAGCTTCATTTTTATATTGATTTTTGGCAAAAACAGAGACCTCAGAATCTTCTAAAGTAATACCACCAGAATATCCAGTATTATTTTGCATTTGAATAACTTGAGCAATAGTTGAAAAATCGAAACCATACTGTTTCATTTTTTCGTCCTGTACCGTTACGTAAATCTGCTGTTTTTGTCCTCCATAACGTTTTATTTTTGATGTTTCGTTAATGGTTTTTAAACCATCTTCTAACTCATCTAAATACGTTTCAATTTCCGCATAACTACGTCCTGGTGCGGAAACTGTTATCATTTGAGCTACAACATCTCCAAAGTCACTATTTACTATTGGGCCAATCATTCCTTGAGGAAGTGTGTAATTTTGCCTAAATGTGGTATTTAAACCATGTTGTAAAGTCGCCCAAAAACCATCAGTATCTATGACATTTTCATTCAATTCTACAGTGATAACCACTTGGCTTTCTTTGGTTTCTGATATTGTTTTTTCCTTTCTAACCTCCTCAAAACCAAATAAAAACTGTTCAATCTGATTGGTTAATTGTTGTTCTACCTGCAACTCGTCTGCGCCAGGAAAAGCTGCTATTACCAAACCTTTACGAACCGTAATTTGTGGATCTTCACTTCGAGCCATAGTCGCTAAAGCATATATTCCCAAAATCATTAACAATATCGTAAGTACAATGGTTACCTGACGGTATTTCATTGCAGCCTCTATAAAGTTTATTTTTACTTTTTTCATCATCTTATTCAGTTCTTTTATAGAGACACTGTTTGCCCGTCTTTTAAATTTTTGTTTCCTGCGATTACAACCGAATCACCTATTGACAAGCCCTTGGTAACTATTACTTCATTTCCTTTAAAACCACCAAGAGACACCCTTTTTTTAATGGCTTTATTTTCCTTTATGACAAATACATATAGTATATTGTTAGCATCTCTTATAATACTTTCTGAAGGAACTGTAATAACATCTACAGTATTACCTGTATTGATTTTTATATTACTAATCATTCCTGGTAATAGTTTATCTTCCTTATTGTCAAGGCGAACTTTTACATTAAAAGTTCTGGTTACAGCATCTGCACTTGGATTTACAATAGCTACTTTACCATTAAAAGTTTCATTTAATGAAGAGATTTCAACTTTAGCGTCTGTACCTATTTTGAGTTTAGATATTTCAGATTCAGTAATAGAAGCCTTAGCATATACTTTATCTATTTTCATTACAGTAAAAGCAGGAACACCAGGTGCTGCTGTAGCACCTATTTCTGTCATTTTAGCTGTAATCATTCCAGAAAAAGGGGCATAAAGTTTAGTGTCTGCTAAATTTTTTGCTGCTAAATTTTTGTTTGCGTTTGCTTGGGCTACAGCCACTTTAACTGCAATAAAATCGCGTTCTGGCAAACTACCTTTTTGATATAAACTATTTAATCTTTTGAAGTTATCATTTGCTTGTTCTAAGCCTGCATTTGCTATATCAAATGCATTTTTATAGGTGGTTTGGTCTATTGTTGCTAGTAACTGCCCTTTGTTTACTTTTTGGCCTTCTTGAACATAAACTTTTGAAATTCTACCGGGAACTGAGAAACCTAAAGATACTGTGTTATCTGCTTCAATGGTTCCACTATATGTTAGGGATTCTTTTTCTACTGTTGAATTAATTTTTTTAACAGTGACCTTGGGAATCACAACTTCTTTTACAGTTTCCTTTTTTTCTGAACAACCTACTAATAATAAAGCCAAAGTTGTAAAGGTGATAATTTGCTTCATATTTATTGCTATAATTTTATAATAATAGGTTACAAAAGTCCTATTATTGATATAATTAGAACAGGTTTACAAAAGGGAAAAATTGGTCAAAATCAGTTATTTTTATTAAAAAAAATAAAAAAAATGCACTATTAAGGAAGTTTGTTGGTCAAAACTTAACTTTTAAACTTAATCTCTCTGAACTTAGAAGGTGAGTAACCCGTGTGTTTTTTGAAATATTTACCAAAGAAAGATTGGTCACTAAATTGAAGCTCGTTTGCAACTTCCGAGATTGATAAGGTTTGATTTTTTAACAGTAGTTTTGCCTCCATTATTACCGCTTCATCAATTAATTGACTTGCTGTTTTTTTTGAAATAATTTTTAAAACCTTAGACAAATAACCAGGTGTTAAACATAAAATATCTGCATAAAATTGAACTGTTCGTTCTTGCTTAAAATTTTCATTTAACAATTTCAAAAAACGAAGTGCTAATTTTTCCTGTCTTGTTAAATTTGCTTCTAGATTAGGAAACTGTATCTTTAATAATGAAGCGTAATGATACATTAATAAGTTAAAACTATGAGTTATTATCTCATTATTATATGGGTTATTTTTTCCAAGTCGATTATTTTTTTCTAAAATTTTTGAAACAGAAATAAACGTTTTTAAATCCTCCTTAGATAATTTTAACTTGGGGATACTATTTGCCGTAAAAAAGTCTAAAGTATCAATATCATTTTTGTTAATTGAGTTTCTCAATATAAAATCAACATTAAAGCTAATAGTTGCTATTTCAAGATTTTTGCTCATTTCTTGAATATGAGTAACCGTTTGTGGATTTATAACTATTATCTCTGAATTTTTTATAGTATATTTCAGTAGATTTAATTGGATTTTTAAACTTCCCTTAACTACTATTAAAAACGCATAAGAATTACCTCTAAAAGGATAACCTATAGGAATTTCTTTAAACTTATTTTTTGATAAATGAACATGTAATCCATTTTCTTCTTGTGGTATATCACCAATAATTTCGACCAAGTCAACTATTGTAAGACTTTTTATTGAAGATTGTGGATACATTTTGAGTAGATTTTGTACTCAAATATACTGTATTATTTTATTTTGATTTAGAATGAATCTTTTGATTGTTTTTATTAATCATCTTAATCTTTAAAGCATTAATATCTTCACTTACTTTTCTTTCAATAACTCTTGCATAAATTTGAGTAGTTGCAATTTTTGTATGACCTAATAATTTTGAAACCGTTTCTATGGGAACGCCGTTACTTAAAGTTACTGTAGTTGCAAAAGTGTGTCTAGCGATGTGGAAAGTTAAATGCTTCTCTATTTTCAGTTTTTTAGTTACTTCTTTTATATACTGATTGATCTTTTGATTGGAATATACCGGAAGTAATTTTCCTGCTTCAACACATTTGGGATAATCCTTATATTTCTCTATGATTGTCAAAGCTGTATCCAATAAAAGCACTCGTACTTTTGTTGCTGTTTTCTCACGTTGTGTGCTAATCCATTTGTCACCATCTATACCTAAAACAATATGTTCTTGGGTAAGAGAAAACACATCACAATACGCCAGACCTGTGTAACAGGAAAACACAAAAATATCCCTTGCTATTTTATGGGTTTGTTTCTCCAGAATTGAAGTTTCCAAAATGTTGAGTTCTTCTTCAGTTAGATAATCCCGTTCCACTTTATCAAAATGTAGTTGGTAATTTATAGCTGGGTCTTTTTCCAACCATTCCAACTTTACACCCAATTTACAGAGCTTTTTAAAGCGTTCTATATGTTTCATTAAGCCATTATTGTTGAGGTTGGGAAGTTTATGTAAATACTGCTCAAAATCGATTACAAAGGCATAGTTAAGCTGCTTTAATTGTATATCTTCAACTTTGTATATTTTCTTGACAAACTTTTTTAGATAGTTTTCAGTCGTCCTGTAGTTTTTGAGTGTTCCAGGTTTAAGAACTGTTTTCATTGTCTTGTTATGATAGCTTACCAACTGTAAAAGGGTTCTATGCTGTTCGTCTGTTCCCAGATAACGGGATTTAACTGTGGCTACAGTTATTAGTTTTCCTTCTCTCTGAAGTTCACTATAACTATCGTATAGTTTGTTTCTAACTTGTTGGATGTAGTTGTTTAAAGCTCTTGCCTCTGTGGTATTGCCTTTTACTTTCCCTTTGTTTTTGTCCCACAGTTTTTGCGAAACATTTCGTTTTAAACTGATTTCGGAACGTTTACCATTAACAGTAATACGAACAAAGATTAAGGCATTGTCTGTCTTTTTGGAATTTAGGCGTGTAAAGAATGTTACGCCAAAGGTGGTTGAAGTTTTCATCTTGAAAGTGTTTTGGTTGAACAAAATGTTCGTAACACGAAAATCAAATCACTTTCAAAAAATTCTTATGTCTTGGTGAGCTCACCGAATCACTCACCTATAAACTCACTTTTACATTAAGTGGGTTTGTTTTGTGAAAATAGCCAAATCCTTTGTTTATAAGGTATTTGGCTATTTTTTGTGGGTTTTTGGTTTTCTTTAAAACCCTTAAAAGTCGGAGTGGCAGGATTCGAACCTGCGACCTCCGCGTCCCAAACGCGGCGCGATAACCGGGCTACGCTACACTCCGAAAGGTTATCAATTACTTCAATAAATGCGGAGAGTGCGGGATTCGAACCCGCGCGACAGTTACCCGTCGACAGTTTAGCAAACTGCTCCATTAACCACTCTGGCAACTCTCCATTAATTTTAAAGAACTTGTTTCAAAATCGGTTGCAAATGTAACTTTTCAATACTAAGAACGCAACTATTTTTTTATATTTTTTATCAAAATTTTATTCAGGATATTCAATCCTTAAATGGAAGATGTTGGCTAACTTAGTTTTAAGAACCTTCTTAATGGATTGTATTTCTTTAAATGTAATATTCGCATTCAAAAATTGTTCATCATCCATTTGTTTTGTTATAATAGACTCAACAAACTTATCAATTTTTGTAGAAGAAGGTTCCTTTAAACTCTTAGAAGCAGCTTCAACACTATCACACATCATTAAAATAGCAGTCTCTTTGCTATAAGGTTTTGGTCCTGGATATCTAAAGTCGCTATCTAAAATAGCGTCATCAATTTCTTTTTCTTTCTTATAAAAATAATATACCAAACTTGTTCCGTGGTGAGTTCGTATAAAATCAATAACACGATCTGGTAAGTTATTTTTCTTAGCGATTTCTATGCCGTCAATGACATGATCAATAATAATTTTTGCACTTTCTCGTGACGATAATTCATCATGAGGGTTAATTCCAGTCGCTTGATTTTCGGTGAAATAAGTAGGTGATTTCATTTTACCAATATCATGATATAAAGCTCCTACTCTAACTAACATTGCATTTGCTCCAATTTCATTAGCAGAAGCTTCTGCAAGATTTGCTACGTTTAACGAATGATGAAACGTACCTGGTGCTTTGTTTGACAATTCCTTCAAAAGTTTAGTATTGGTATCAGAAAGCTCAAGAAGTGATACATCTGAAACCAATCCGAATAGCTTCTCATAAATATAAATTAAAGGCTGAACAAACAAAGTTGCTAATCCGCATAATATAAAAAGTCCGAAAGTTTCTAATTTCAGATTCGTAATATTTCCTTCATGAATTACAAAAAAAGCAAAATATGCAATAATATATATGAGTGTAATTTGTCCAACAGAAATAAATAAGTTAGCGCGTTTATATAATTCTGAAACAGTTAAAATGGTGACAATTCCAGCTATAATTTGAAGAAACATATATTCATAACTATTAGGAACAATAAACCCTAACAATAATACTGTAAGTACGTGTGCAAATAATCCTAATCGAGCATCAAAAAAAGCTTTTAATACCAATGGTAAAATACATAAAGGAATAACATAAACCTGTTTGGAATTATAATTGATAATCAAAGTCGTCAAAAGAATCATCAGTAAAATATTGAAAAAAATAAAGGTGACTTTAGTGTTATCTAAAAAGACTTCAATTCTATACTTACGTAAAAAAAGCAAAAGCATTAAAAGGGCTAAAGCAACAAGTAAGGCGTATGCAAAAATTACTAAGTTATAATTTGATGCATTCCAAACCTGAGATTCATATTCTGCTTCAAGAGATTTTAAAATATCGTATTTATTGCCTTCAACAATTTCTCCTTTTGAAATAATTAACGTTTCTTTTTCTATACTACCTCTTACTGAAGAAATATTACTCAATTCTTCTTGAAGGGCATTTTCAGTAAGAGATGAATTTAGTGAAACGTTTGGTGTAATGATGTCAAAAAACAAGGAAATAAAAGCGGCTTCATAAGATGACAAATCGTTATTAGCTAAAGCATCTTCAATGATTTTTCTAAACCCATCGATTTTGGTTAATTGGTCATAGGTAGTCCTGGCAACCTGTTTTTGATTTTCTAATAAAATCACATTTTTAGTCTCGGAATATTTATAATTTTCATCAAGCACGCCATACTTATACAGATTCTCTATGGCAGACTTTCCAACGTCATATAGTGTTTTTTTATGAGGTATCGTATCTGAAAATGTATCTTCAAACTGGTTTTTATAGACCTCTAAAACTTCAGTCTTTATCTTAGTATTTATATCAAAATAGATGGAACTCGCATCTTTAATTTCTATTTCTTCTTTTTGAATTTCATCTAAAGATTTTTTAATTGCAAAATCGAAAGGAGCATACAAGTTTTCAGATTGCCAAGGTTTACCTTTATCAAAATTATATTTAAACTTCCCACTTTTGGGAAACAGATAGACAATTAAAAAAGTAGTACTTAAAAACAAAAGCACTTTATACAAAAGTGAATGATTCTTATACCATTTATTAATTAAGTCTTCCATATTGTATATTAAGGAGATACAAAGATCTTTACGTTAATGAATATTAATATCGATTTGTATTCATTCAAAAGTAGTAAAATATAATAGATTAAACTTTTGATGTTCTTAATTTGATAGCAAAAAATCTATTAAAAATGATTAATTTTGCATCAATTAACACAAAAGGAATAGATATGAGTAAAGAAGTCGTAATTGTCTCTGCAGCAAGAACACCTATAGGAAGCTTTTTAGGTGCTTTGTCAACGGTTCCTGCACCAAAACTTGGAGCAACAGCAATCAAAGGCGCTTTAGATAAAATCAATTTAAAACCAGAAATGGTACAAGAAGTATTAATGGGAAATGTGGTTCAGGCTGGTACTGGTCAGGCTCCTGCAAGGCAAGCAGCAATTTATGCTGGTATCCCAAATACCGTTCCTTGTACAACTGTAAATAAAGTATGTGCTTCAGGAATGAAAGCCGTAATGCAAGCTGCACAATCTATCGCTTTAGGAGATGCAGATATTATTGTGGCTGGCGGAATGGAAAACATGAGTTTAATTCCACATTATTATCACGCAAGAACTGCAACTAAATTCGGTCCTGCTACACTGGAAGATGGTATGCAAAAAGATGGTTTAGTAGATGCTTACGATAAAAATGCAATGGGAGTTTGCGCTGATGCCTGTGCAACAGAATATAGTTTTTCTCGTGAAGATCAAGATGCTTTTGCAGTTCAATCCTATAAACGTTCTGCAGCTGCTTGGGAAGCTGGAAAATTTGATAATGAAGTTGTCCCAGTCGAAGTTCCTCAACGTCGTGGTGATGCAGTTATCGTTTCAAAAGATGAAGAATATACGAACGTTAAAATGGAAAAAATTCCAGCACTACGTCCTGCTTTCACAAAAGAAGGTACGGTAACTGCTGCAAATGCTTCAACAATTAATGATGGCGCAGGAGCTATGGTATTGATGAGCAAAGACAAAGCTGAAGAATTAGGATTAAAACCTCTGGCAACTATAAAAAGCTATGCAGATGCAGCACAGGAACCTAAATGGTTTACAACTGCTCCTGCCAAAGCCTTGCCAAAAGCACTGGATAAAGCAGGTATTTCAATTAGTGATGTCGATTTTTTTGAATTTAATGAAGCATTTTCTGTTGTAGGACTAGCAAACATGAAACTATTAGGCCTTAATGATAGTAATGTAAATGTAAATGGAGGAGCTGTTTCTTTAGGACATCCATTAGGTTGTTCTGGTGTTAGAATTTTGATTACATTGTTAAATGTACTAGAGCAAAATAATGCTAAAATTGGAGCTGCAGCTATTTGTAATGGTGGTGGTGGTGCTTCTGCTGTAGTAATAGAACGCAATTAATTTATTTGAATGCAATACGGAATCTGTAACCTGAGTATTGTTCCGCTTAGAGTTGAACCTAGTGATGCTTGTGAGTTAGTCTCTCAAGTGCTGTATGGTGAAATTTTTAAAGTATTAGAACAACGTAAATCTTGGAGTAGAATTCGTTTGGCATATGATAAATATGAAGGCTGGATTGATAACAAACAGTATTTTGAAATTACAGAAGATAATTACAAGTCTATTAAAAATGAAACGCATTTGCTATCAAATGATTTGGTAGAATATATTGAAGATGACAGTCAGCAGTTATCTACTATTCCGCTTGGCGCTTCCTTAAATGGTTTAAATCTATTAAATCATGCTTACGATGGTAATGCTATTTCGAAAAAACAACCCAAAGAAAACCTTATAAAAACAGCATTCATGTATTTAAATGCACCATACCTTTGGGGCGGAAAAACGCCCTTTGGTATTGATTGTTCTGGGTTTACTCAAATGGTTTATAAATTGAATGGCTACGATTTACTCCGTGATGCTTCACAGCAAGCGACTCAAGGTATTGCCTTAAGTTTTATTGAAGAAAGTGAACCAGGAGATTTAGCGTTTTTTGATAATAGTGAAGGTCAAATTATACATGTTGGCATAATTATGGAAGATAATTATATCATTCATGCTCATGGCAAAGTACGTATTGATCGTTTGGATCATTCTGGAATTTACAATACTGATAAAAAAACACATACTCACAGACTCAGAGTTATCAAAAAAATTATATAAAAAAAACCACTCTGTTTTGAGTGGTTTTTTTATTGTATGAATATTTGAAATTATTCTTTAATTTTAGCTTTATACATATTGGCTTTATCAACCTCTCCTATGGCTAAATAAATATTATTGAGCTGTTGGAAAATACCATTACTTCCTTTAGGGTTGCTTTCCAAAAACTGTACTAAAACATTTGCCCCTTCTTTAAAGAGATTTACTTTTTGCTCTTTTAACTCATCATATCTATTAAAATCAGCAGTAGATGTACCTAAACTGTTCATTTCTTCTACAAGATTATTTCCTTCTTCAATATAGGTGGTAGAAATATTAAGCGCTGCATCTTGCATGGTTGGATCTAGCTCTAGAGCCTTTTTAAACGAAGCTCTTGCAGCTTCATATTCTCCTTCTTTCATCGTCATAACACCAATATTATATCGAAGTACCGGATTATCAGGATCTTTTAACGTAGCTTCTTCCATTAAACTTTTAAACTTAGCATTATTTCCTAACTTTAATTCAATATTAGCTTCAGAAATTATAAGCGATACATCATCTGGGTTTTCAGCTCTGGCCTGTTTAACAGCTGCTGTTGCTTTTTCATCTTCTCCCTTATTAATATAAATAAGAGCTATATTTTTAATGATTTCAGCAGATTTTGATTCTTTAGTATATTCTTTTGGAGCAATATGAGTACCAGCTCTAACTGAAACATCTCTCAGAGATTTGTTGGTGTCAAAATCTTCTGTTTCTCCAGTTGCTTTAACGGTTGCAGTATATCCCTTCTCAATACCTGTATACCCTAAATTTCTTAATTCTTCATAAAGTCTTAGGGATTCATCAAAATCTTGAGCGGTCACTGCAGTTGATGCTGCATAATAAAGATACAATGTATCTTGTGGTGACATACGATATGCTTTTTCAAATCCATCAGATGAAACCATGTAACGCTTCTCTTTTAAAGCGGCATTTGCTTTGGTGATGAAATTACTAAGCATCTCTTTCTTCAATTCATCCACATCAGAAGAGTATCTTTCTTTACCCGATTTAGACTCAATGTCTTTTACCATATTAAAACTCTCAATAGCGTCGTCTACATCTTTATTGGATCCTGCTCCATTTGCATACAGAGCTTGTCCTTTTAAAAAATAAAACTTCGCTTTTAATTTATCATCTGCTGAATCAATAAGAGGTTTTGCTGATTGAATTGCAGCTTTGGCATCTGCGAAATCGTTGTTTTTGATTGCTTTTTCTGCATCTTTTAGTTCATCTTTTTGGGAAAAAGAAAAAGTACTGACTAAAAGTGCTAAAGCAACTATAAATTGTTTTTTCATTATTACTTTGTTTTATTTAGTGTTAATTGTTGTTATTCTTCTTCGTTAATATCAAGAGTTGTGCCATCCTCATTAACACCTTGAATATCAACATTATTTTCATTTAATTCGTCTTCATCTTCATCTTTCATCACTTTAGCTACAGCTGCGATAGAATCACTTCCTTTAAGATTGATTAATTTCACTCCTTGTGTAGCACGACCCATAACACGCAAATCATTTACTGCCATTCTAATGGCAATGCCTGATTTATTGATTATCATTAAGTCATCTTCATCTGTAACGGTTTTAATAGCTACCAAATGACCTGTTTTTTCAGTAATTGAAATCGTTTTAACACCTTTACCTCCACGGTTTGTAATTCTATAAACCGCTTCTCCATCTTCCGGATCATCGATGTATGTTCTTTTACCATATCCCTTTTCAGAAACGACTAATACAGATTCGTCCTGAGGATTTTCAATAGCGACCATTCCAATGACTTCATCCTTATCGTGTGCTAATTTAATTCCTCTAACACCGGAAGCGTTTCTTCCCATTGGACGAGTCTTAGCCTCTTCAAATCTAATCGCTTTTCCTGATTTAAGAGCTAGCATAACCTGACTGTTACCAGTTGTTAATTTTGCTTCTAACAATTCATCGTCTTCCTTAATAGTAATGGCATTTATTCCATTAGTTCTCGGACGAGAATATTGCTCTAGAGCTGTTTTCTTAACCTGACCATTTTTAGTAGCCATAATGACATAATGACTATTAATGTACTCTTCATCTTTCAAGTCTTGAGTACAAATAAAAGCCATCACTTTATCGTCTTGTTCTATATTTATTAAGTTCTGAATTGCTCTTCCTTTAGACGTTTTGCTTCCTTCAGGAATTTCATAAACACGCATCCAGAAACATTTTCCTTTTTGAGTGAAGAACAACATATATTGATGGTTCGTTCCTACGAATAAATGCTCTAAGAAATCTTCATTTCGAGTTGTTGATGCTTTTTGACCAACGCCTCCTCTATGTTGCGTCTTGTATTCAGTAAGTGAAGTACGTTTGATGTAACCTGCGTGTGATATAGTTATTACTACCTGTTCATCTGGAATCATATCTTCGATACTTAAATCTCCACCAGCATATTCAATTTGTGAACGACGTTCATCACCATATTTATCCTTAACTACTAAAAGTTCTTCTTTAATGATATCCATACGACGTTCTTTTTTATCAAGAATGTCTTTTAAATCTTCGATAGTTTTCATCAAATCTTCATACTCAGATCGTAACTTGTCTTGTTCTAATCCTGTTAACTGGCGCAAACGCATTTCTACAATAGCTTTTGCCTGAATTTCAGAAAGTTTAAAACGTTCGATTAGCTTTTCTCTGGCTTCATCTGCATTTGAAGATGCTCTAATGAGCGCAATAACCTCGTCAATATTATCTGAGGCGATAATCAATCCCTCTAAGATATGAGCACGTTCTTCCGCTTTGCGTAATTCATAAGTTGTACGTCTCACAACCACCTCATGTCTGTGCTCAACGAAATGATGAATCATATCTTTAAGATTCAACAATTGCGGTCTGCCATTCACTAAGGCAATATTATTCACACTAAAAGATGATTGTAATGCTGTATACTTGTACAACATGTTCAGTACGATATTTGGAATGGCATCACGCTTCAATACATAAACGATTCGCATTCCATTTCTATCAGACTCATCTCTTATTAAGGATATACCATCAATTTTTTTATCATTAATAAGGTCTGCTGTTTTCTTAATCATATCAGCTTTATTAATCTGATATGGGATTTCGGTAACGATAATAGACTCTCTTCCTTGTACTTCTTCTATTCTTGCTTTACCTCTCATGACAATTCGTCCGCGACCAGTCTTAAAAGCTTCACGAACACCATCATATCCATAAATCGTTCCTCCTGTTGGGAAATCTGGTGCTTTTACATGAGTTATAAGTTCATCAATTTCAATGTCATTATTTTCGATATAAGCTACAGTTCCATCAACAACTTCGCTCAAATTATGAGGAGGCATATTGGTAGCCATACCTACAGCAATACCAGATGCTCCATTTACGAGAAGACCAGGAATACGGGTTGGTAAGACGGTTGGCTCATGTAAAGTGTCATCAAAATTTAACTTATGATCAACTGTTTCCTTGTCAATATCTGCTAGCATATCCTCTGAAATCTTACGCATACGTGCTTCAGTATAACGCATAGCTGCAGGACTATCTCCATCAATAGATCCAAAGTTTCCTTGACCATCAACTAACATATATCGCAAACTCCATTCTTGAGCCATACGAACCATAGCATCATATACTGATGTATCTCCATGTGGATGGTACTTACCAAGTACTTCTCCAACGATTCTAGCCGACTTTTTGTGGGCTGTGTTAGATCTAACACCTAATTCGTGCATACCATATAATACACGTCTGTGAACAGGTTTTAAACCATCTCTCACATCTGGTAGAGCACGTGACACAATGACTGACATTGAATAATCAATGTAAGCCGATTTCATTTCATCTTCTATGTTAATAGGGATCAATTTTTCTCCTTCTGCCATAAATAAAATTATTAGATTTTTTGTAGGTTTTCAAAACACGCTAAGATAACCAATTTCATAGTGTTTACAGAACCTATTAAGCCATTTTTTAATATTTTTTATTAACAAATTTTGATGCTTTCTTTTAATAAGTTAGTTGTTAAAAACTTTGATTTTGTAAAGTTTTTTTAGTCTATTAGACTATTAATATATTTTAAGGTATAGTTTTTGCCTTTTTATACTTGATTTTACTATTTTTAATGCAGAAAGAGTTTACTATGGATGATAATTTTTCCCCAAGAGTTAAAGATGTTATAGCGTTTAGCAAAGAAGAAGCTTTACGACTAGGTCATGATTTTATAGGTACCGAACATTTAATGTTAGGCTTACTTCGCGATGGTAGCGGAAAAGCCATTGATATTTTAAGTGCTTTAGATATTGACCTAAATCACTTACGACGTAAAGTTGAAATACTTAGTCCTGCTAACCCTAATATTACTGTAACTTCTAACGAGAAGAAAAATCTTCATCTCACCAGACAAGCTGAACGCGCATTAAAAACAACGTTTTTAGAAGCCAAACTTTTCCAAAGTACATCAATTAATACAGCACATTTATTATTATGTATTTTAAGAA
Source organism: Psychroserpens mesophilus (assembly GCF_050617655.1). Taxonomy (GTDB): domain Bacteria; phylum Bacteroidota; class Bacteroidia; order Flavobacteriales; family Flavobacteriaceae; genus Psychroserpens; species Psychroserpens mesophilus_A. Next base: position 542,922 of record NZ_JBODQC010000002.1, read on the forward strand.
ATGAAAACGATCCAACAACGAAACTGTTAAACAGGTTAAAAGTGGATTATGATAATGTTAAAGAACAATTCAAATTTATGATAACAAACGAAGATGATTTTATAGATGAGCCAAAAGCAGAATCTTTTTCTGATGATGAGCCAACCGAAGATGATGAGGCAAAGCAAAATCCTTTTGGTCAAACTGGTTCAAAGTCTACAAAAAAATCTAAAACACCTGTTTTAGATAATTTTGGAAGAGATTTAACAGTTATGGCTGAGGAAGGTAAATTAGATCCCGTTGTAGGTCGAGAAAAAGAAATACAGCGTGTGTCTCAAATTTTAAGCAGACGCAAAAAAAACAATCCTTTACTTATTGGAGAACCAGGTGTTGGTAAATCTGCCATTGCTGAAGGTTTAGCTCTTAGAATTGTAAAGCGTAAAGTATCACGTATTCTTTTTAATAAACGTGTTGTAACTCTAGATTTAGCCAGTTTAGTTGCTGGTACAAAGTACAGAGGTCAATTTGAAGAGCGTATGAAAGCAGTCATGAACGAGCTTGAAAAAAATGATGATATCATTCTGTTTATTGATGAAATTCATACCATTGTTGGTGCTGGAGGCGCAACAGGCAGTTTAGATGCATCAAATATGTTTAAGCCTGCATTGGCACGTGGGGAAATTCAATGTATTGGTGCCACGACACTTGATGAATACAGACAATATATAGAAAAAGATGGTGCTTTAGAGCGTCGTTTTCAGAAAGTAATTGTCGAACCTACCAGTGTCGAAGAAACAATTGAAATTCTTAATAATATTAAAGGAAAATACGAAGAACATCACAATGTTGATTATACAGATGAAGCTATTGCAGCTTGTGTCAAATTGACAAACAGGTATATGACTGAGCGTTTTTTACCTGATAAAGCCATTGATGCTTTAGATGAAGCTGGTTCAAGAGTTCACATCACGAACATTGATGTGCCTAAACAAATCTTAGAACTGGAAAAAAAACTCGAAGACGTTAAAGAAACCAAAAACACGGTTGTTAAAAAACAAAAGTATGAAGAAGCTGCTAAGTTAAGAGATGATGAAAAACGCTTAGAAAAAGAATTAGCACTAGCACAGGAAAAATGGGAAGAAGAGACCAAACAACACCGAGAAATTGTAACTGAAGACAATGTTGCAGATGTGGTGTCGATGATGACAGGAATTCCAGTAAATAGAATTGCACAGACAGAAAGCAATAAACTGGCACAATTACCAGAATTAATAAAAGGAAAGGTCATTGGTCAAGACGAAGCTGTTGCAAAGGTTGTAAAAGCCATTCAGCGTAATCGTGCTGGACTCAAAGATCCTAACAAACCAATTGGTTCATTTATCTTTTTAGGGCAAACAGGTGTTGGTAAAACACAATTAGCCAAAGTGCTAGCTCGTGAATTATTTGATAGCGAAGATGCATTAGTTCGAATAGATATGAGCGAGTACATGGAAAAATTTGCTATTTCCAGGCTTATTGGTGCACCTCCAGGATACGTTGGTTATGAAGAAGGTGGACAACTAACTGAAAAAGTTAGACGTAAACCTTATGCTGTTATTTTACTTGATGAAATTGAAAAAGCACATCCTGATGTCTTTAACATGTTGCTACAAGTACTTGATGATGGCTACCTTACAGATAGTTTAGGTCGTAAAATTGATTTTAGAAACACCATCATTATTATGACCTCTAATATTGGTGCCAGAAAATTAAAAGATTTTGGACAAGGTGTTGGTTTTGGAACATCTGCAAAAGTTGCACAGGCAGATGATAATAGTCGTAGTATCATTGAAAATGCCCTTAAAAAAGCATTTGCTCCAGAATTTCTTAATAGAATTGATGATGTAATGGTCTTTAACGCTCTTGAAAAAGAAGACATCAACAAAATTATTGATATTGAATTAACACATCTTATAAAGCGTATTAAAGATTTAGGTTATGAACTAAAACTCTCTAATAAAGCTAAAGATTATATAGCTGAAAAAGGATTTGACAAGCAATATGGAGCAAGACCATTAAAACGTGCTATTCAAAAATATATTGAAGATGCTTTAGCTGAAGAAATCATAAATTCACAATTGCAGGAAGGTGATAAAATTATTATGGATTTAGACACAAAATCTGATGAATTAACTATAAAAATTGAGAAACCTAAAAAGCATTCTGAATCTTAATAGTAACACTTTAAAAAAAGCCTAGAAAATTCTAGGCTTTTTTTTTGCATTCCAATGCAGTTATTATTAATTTTAAATATGACAGATGTATTAAAGTATGATTTTTGTACGATGCACATTTATGATAACTACATGATAGTTGTAATCAACGAAGGTGTTACGGTCACACCAAATCATAATTCTGTTTTATTAAATGTTGCTGACACTTATTATAAAAATACTCGATTCGTTTATATTACGCATCGTCTGTATTCTTATGCCGTAGACCCTGCTGTGTATAAGGAAACTTCTAAAATAGATAATCTTGCTGGTTTTTGTGTTGTCTCTTCAGATTATAAAGCAAAACGTAATGCTGAAATAGAAAAATTATTTTTAAACAAACCTTTTGAGATTCTAGATACCATAGATGAAGCCATAACTTGGGCTGACTCAGTTTTAAACAAAACATAATCAATCATAAGCATGGTTTTTAAATCTTAAACTATTGCTTTCTTATTAAGCTTCTGCTTTTAGAAATCATTCTACCTGATTATAATTTTATATAGAAAACATCTCTTAAGTTACTGATAATAGGCACTAGAGTAACAAACTCTTACAATTTCTTTAAGTAACCTTCTAGTTATTTAAAACATTCTCCTCGTAAGGCTTTTGGATATTAAAATTAATTTAAATTAACATTACAATTTTCTTATAAATAAAAGCTTACTAAAAACTAATTCAACTTAATTAACTGAAATTAAAGTAAAACAAAAGGCAGCTATTTCTAGCTGCCTTTTTTTATATACCCTTAGGGTAAAACCCTAATTATTTACATTAATTTAATTTTTACCAGAAGATACAATCTTCTTAGTAACACTTCCTTGATTAGTAGTTAACTTCACATATAACACTTGACTAGGTGTTTTAGATAGATCTATTTTAGTTCTACCTGTTGAACCTGCAACATATCTACCGTTAGTTATGTTCGTTACTAAAAGACCTTTAGTGTCAAACAATTCAATAGTTACGTCTGTTCTGTAATCAAATTCATATGTAATTGTTACCTCATTATCAAATGGTACTGGGAACGCTCTGAAATCAACATTGCTTTCTTCTTGAGAACCAGATAATCCTATTGATCTAATATCACTATTAGGAACAACATTATAATTAGTATCTCTAAAGTTTGGCTCATTGTCAATTACCCAAGTATAAACCACATCACAAGAAGCTTCATTATCACAAGCATCTGTCGCTGTAAATGTTCTTGTTTTAGTATACTCTGTGTAATCTAATTCAGCAAATCCACAATCAACAAAGATTTCATCACATCTACTAGAATCAATATCCCATTCAGCTGGATTACATGAAGGTGCATTATCAGTAGATGGAGAATACCATATATTCGATAAGAATACACCATTCTCATACTCTTCAGTTATCCAAGTACTTGAAGTAGAGTCATAAACTAACTCATAACTAAACTGAGGCGCATCATCTCTAGTACCAGTAGCATATTCTGCAATACCATCACTATTAAATCCTGTTCTTACAAAATTAACAACAGCAAATAATTCTCCATCTTCAATACAACCAATACTTAATTCAGTTGACTCTCCAAAGTACTGTTCTGAAGTATCTACATCTGTAAAGTTTGTAGTTACACCATCACCATTATTATCTGTAAAAGGTACAGATGTATCAAATGTTGTTGGAGCTGCTTGCACAATACCAAAGTCTTGACCTGCTGGGCAATCTAATACTGGCGCAACGTCATCACAACCTTGTCCAATAGTCCAAGTATATGTTACATCACACTCTCCAATATTTCCACAACCATCATTAGCCGTGAATGTACGTACTAATGTATAAGTTGTTGAACTTGAATACAGAGGACATTCTAAAGTAAACGCCTTGTTATGCCCATTGAAAGGAATGAAGTACCAGTTATCAGGATCACATGTTTCAAATGCATCTGCACTTGCAGAACCTGCTACGAATGGTCCGTCTCCGAAATCTTGCCATACATCATACTCTCCAGTAGTTGAATTGAAAACAACTTCGAAAGTACCATACTGTGGTGATGGGTTACCATTTGTTGTTATAGATCCTGTGTAGTATGGATTATCATTTTGAGTACCAGCTGGCTGACCTCCTAATGTTAATACATAACCTGCTTGGAAAGTAAATACATAATCTCCTTCTACATAAACAACATCTCCTTGCTCTTCAGTAATTTCTGAATCTGTATAGTCTGCAGTATCTCCACTTCCCTGACAGTTATCTGTCCAAGATGCTTTATCAGCAAATTCTGGAGTTTCAGTTACTACACCAAAATCTTCACCTGCTGGACACTCTAATACTGGAGCGGTCGTATCATTTATAATAAATGTACATACTAAAGGATCTGCTGATTTGTTACCACAACTATCTTCTACATCAAAAGTAATAGTTAGTGTCGTAGAACAAGTTCCTTTATCTTCATTGATTCCAATTACTGTGAATGCCAAGTCTTCAACTGCAGTACAGTTATCAGTATAACATCCATAAATTGATCCTATTTGTCCTGCAGGAATTCCTCCTACTGTCCATTCTGAATCAACAGAGATTTCATCACCTGTTTCCAAAGAAATAGTTGCATCTTCTGGACAAGCTAAGCCATCCCAATCGCTAGTATTAAGAACCATTACTTCATCAGTACACTGACCAGTTGCCATTGGACCTTCTGAATCACCACCTTGGTAGTTGATTTTAAATGTTGGATATGCATTATTGCAATCATCTTTAACGATGTATTCGAACACTCTAATCCACTCACAATCTGATCCTATAGCTAATTTTTCTATCTTAGTTACGTTATCAGCAGTAATATCAGTACAGTTATCAGAGAATAATTCTGCAATCTCTTCTTCTGTTGGCTCACCTAAATCGGCATCTTTACATGCATTTACAGTGTTCATTCCCATTGGAATCTCTCCTTCTAATTCTGGAGCCATTGTATCTGCACCGCTGTTTACAATCTGTAAGTTTGGTAATTTATTACCACAAGTATCTTTAATTTCATACTCGTAAGTAGCTGTCCAACCACAATCATCACCTACAATATTAGGCTCAAATGGTGTAACAATAACATCACCGCAATTATCAGTATAAGCTGCTTCAATTGCTGCCAAATCTGGAGCTCCTGGGTTTTCGCTTAAGCACTGTAAACCTGTAACACCTTCTGGTAAATCACCTACTAATTCTGGTGCTGTTCTATCTCCACCATTATGGTAGATCTTAACTGGTGCTGCAAAATTTCCACAATCATCTTGAATTGTATATCTGTATAATACTGCCCATAGACAATCTGTATTCTCTTCAGGAGAAGTGATGGCTAAGGTTGCATTAACATTTCCACAGTTATCAGTAAATAAGGCTTCAATTTCCTCCTCAGTTGGCGGAGCAGGTGCATCTGCTAAACATGCATTTACATCTGATAACCCTTGAGGTAACTCACCTACTAATATAGGAGCAGTTTCATCAATCACTGTAATGGTTTGTGACGCATTAATTGTCACTCCACAAGACTCGTAAGAGAAATTAACTTCAAATGTACCACAGCTACCATCAAATGGTTCTGCAACACCTTGAACACTTCCATTGATACCGCAATCTCCATCAATACCATTAGAGTATCCTAATGTTTCTGGAACGTAGCTAGCTAAATCCTCGCAAGCAATACTATCATCTTCGATAGAATTAAATACTGGTGCTGGCGCAGGCTTAACTTCAATCACAAATGGACCAGCAGCCAAATCACGATCACATTCATCCTGACTATTGTAAGTGATTGTAATTGTTCCTCCACAAACAGTATAGTCTTTAACAACTACTGCTTCGATACTTCCTGAAATTTCACATGCTGTTTCTTCTAATCCATTACTGTATGTTGCATCTGCCGCAGTAAAGCCTGCTGCATCAACACATTCAATATCTAATGGGAATTGAGGTGCAGTTACATCTGCTTCTGGTGCTGGATCAACTGTTATTACATATGGTCCTGCTGCCAAATCACGCTCACATTCATCCTTACCATTGTAAGTGATTGTGATTGTTCCTCCGCATGCTGTGTAATCTTTTACAACTACTGCTTCGATACTTCCTGAAATTTCACATGCTGTACCTTCTAATCCATTACTGTATGTCGCATCTGCTGCAGTAAAACCTGCTGCATCTGAACATGCTATGTTTGAATCAAATTCTGGTGCAGTTACATCTGCTTCTGGTGCTGGATCAACTGTTATTACATATGGTCCTGCTGCCAAATCACGCTCACATTC
>NZ_JBODQC010000003.1:0-442725 GCF_050617655.1 Psychroserpens mesophilus
ACAGGCGATGCAGGAGATACAGTAACCTATAGTATTGATGGTGGTACCTCAGTAACAGCAAGTATTCCAGCAGATGGTACTTTAGAGATAGCAGTGATAGGAATTACAGCCAATACAAGTATAGATGTTAGCAATGTAGCCAATGCGAATTGTGATACAGATTTAACAGGAGTTAGTGCAACGATTACGGTTGATGCTTTACCTAATGCAGGAGCAGATGGGAACGTTGAAATCTGTATTAATGAGGATTTAACAGAAACAGAAATATTTGCTGAATTAGGAGGAACACCTGATGTTGGTGGTAATTGGACTGATGGATTAGGTAACGCTGTGAGTTTCCCAATTGTTGACGCTGGAGTATACACTTACACAGTTATTGGAAATGGTGCATGTGCTTCGGTTTCTGATACAGCAATCGTAACTGTAACCGTATGTCCTTTACCTTTAATAGAGGTTATTAAAACGGCTTCTGTTAACGATAATGGAGATAACGTTATTGGAGTTGGAGATGTAATTAATTATACAATTACAGTAACAAATGTTGGGAATTTAATATTGAATAATGTGATGATTGTTAGTGATGATTTAACAAATTTAAATGGTAATCCGCTTACATTAGATTTAGGACCAACATTTGATTCATTAAATTCAGACAACATAGAAGGTTTGTTATTAGTGGGAGAAACAGCAACATATCAGGCTAGTTATACCATTACCCAAGATGATGTTGATTCAGGAGGTGTTCAAAATATTGCTGTTGCTGAAGGAGACAGTCCAGTCGGTACTACTGTTAGCGATCAAAGTGATGACCCTACAGATACAACTGATGCTGATTTGGATGGTAATGGAGATCCAGATGATCCAACAGTAATTGCGACAGATTCAAATTTTGAATTATCAGTATTTAAAGAAGTTGATGTTTTAGAGCCATTAATTGGTGACAATGTCACATTTACAATTACAGTTACTAATGAAGGTTTTGTAACTGCAACTGGAGTGGTTGTCGAAGATGTACTTCCTAGCGGCTATTCTTTTGTTGATGCAATAGTAACAGTAGATAATGGTACATATTCTGATTCTAATGGTCTTTGGACAGTTGGTCAATTAAATCCAGGACAAGTTGCAATCCTTCAGATTACAGTTGAAGTGCTTGGTTTTGGAGATTATGTAAATACCGCCTTAATTTCAGATTTTATTGGTGGAAATGATACAAACACTAATAACAATGAATCTTCTGCTTCAGTTGATCCAATTTGTTTAACCATATACAATGAGTTTTCACCTAATGGAGATGGAGTTAATGAAACCTTTGTTATAGATTGTATAGAAACCTTCCCTAATAATACGTTAGAGGTTTATAACCGTTGGGGAAATATAGTTTACTCAACAAGAGGATATAAAAACGATTGGGAAGGTACTTCTAATGGAAGAGTTGTTCTCGATGGATCTAATCAATTACCAGTAGGTACCTACTACTATGTTATCGACTTAGGTGATGGCTCAGAACCAAGAGTAGGATGGTTATACATTAATAGATAAAATTAGGCAAGATTAAAAACAATATTGAAATGATACAGAAATCATCATTAGTAAAAGGATTAATACTGTTAGTGTTTAGTGCATTAACTATTAATACTAGTTTTGCACAGCAAGACCCTCAGTATACACAGTATATGTATAATACTATGAGTGTTAATCCTGCATACGCTGGACAACGAGAAGTGCTAAGTGTAACAGGTTTATACCGCACACAATGGGTTGGTATAGATGGAGCACCTAAAACACAGACTTTAGGAATTCATGCACCACTAAGGAACGATAAGATAGGTTTAGGGCTTTCTATTGTTAACGATGCATTAGGTCCAGCAAACGAAACATATATAGATGCAAATTTTTCATACACGATTCAGGTTAATGAGTCATTGACAAAGTTGTCCTTTGGTGTTAAAGCAGGAGCACATTTGTTAGATACTGATTGGAGCAAAGGACGTTTTCAAAATCCTGATGCAGCTTTTAGTGAAAACGTAAGCTTATTTTCTCCCACAGTAGGAGCAGGTTTATATCTTCATAACAGAAAATGGTATGTAGGGCTCTCAGTTCCTAATTTTCTAACGACTGATCATTATGATGATTTTCAGGAATCTGTAGCCAAAGAGCGAATGAATTATTATTTAATCGCTGGATATGTGTTTGACCTTAGTGAAAATACTAAATTCAAACCAGCAGCTTTAGTAAAGGCAGTTTCTGGTGCACCTTTAATAGCAGATGTATCCGCAAACTTTTTATTTAATAAGAAATTCACATTAGGTGTAGCCTGGCGTTGGGATGACTCTTTAAGTGGCCTTGCTGGTTTTCAAGTTACTGATGGCTTATATATAGGTTATTCATATGATGCTACAACAACTAATCTGAATAATTATAATAGTGGTTCACACGAAATCATGTTACGTTTTGAAATGCAAAAATTAGGTAGAATATTATCACCTAGATTCTTCTAAAAAAATGATTATGAAAACAAAAAGAATACTATCTATACTCGCATTTAGCTTTATTTTTACAATAGGCTATGCGCAAAAAGGAAAAGTGAGACAGGCTAAAAAAGAGTACGATAATTTAGCTTACGTAAAAACCAGTGAGATTCTGCTGGAAGTTGCAAACAATGGTTACAAGTCTGTTGATTTACTTCAGAAACTTGCCAATTCATTTTACTTTAACAATCAAATGAAAGAGGCTGCACAATGGTATGGTGAGTTAATGGCTATGAGTGAAGACATGGATCCAGAGTACTACTTTAGATATGCTCAAGCTCTAAAGTCTGTTGAGAACTATACAGAATCTGACAAGTGGATGAAAAAATTCCACGAGGCAGATCGTAGTGACCTTAGAGGAAGAGCTTTTGCTTCAACTGTAGATTATTTATCTATGATTGATGAAGCAAGTCGTGATTTTAAAGTCTATAATATGGATATCAACACGGATGTTTCTGATTTCGGAACCACACAATATCAAGATCAGTTGGTTTTTGCTTCAGCTAGAGGTGGAGGAAAAAAATACAAATGGAATGAACAGCCTTTCCTGGATTTATTCACAGCAGAAAAACAGGAAGATGGATCTTACGGTAATGTTACAGCTCTTAATGATCAGGTAAATAGTAAGTTTCACGAATCAACAGTTTCATTTACACCAGATGATCAGGTCATGTATTTCACGAGAAACAATTATTACAATAAAAAGTATAAGAGTAGTGAAGATGGTACAAATAGATTAAAAATTTTTAAAGCCACTTTAGAGGATGATACATGGACCAACATAGAGCCAGTTCATTTTAATAGTGACGAATATAGTGTTGCACATCCAACAATAAACCTTAAAGGCACTAAAATGTACTTTGCCTCAGATATGAATGGCACTTTAGGGAAGTCTGATATTTTTGAAGTTGATATTAATGCTGACGGAACTTTAGGAGAACCTGTTAATTTAGGAACTTCTATTAATACTGAAGGTCATGAGACTTTTCCATTTGTAAATTCTGAAGGTGATTTGTTCTTTTCTTCTAACGGATTCACAGGCTTGGGTGGATTAGATGTTTTTGTCATTAGAGAATTTGAAAAGCGTAGAGCATTAAACCAGCAATTAATTTTAGAGAATGTCGGAAGGCCAATTAATAGTCCGATGGACGATTTCGGTTATTACGAAAATGTGGCAACAAAAGAAGGTTTCTTTACATCTAACAGAGATGGAGGAAAAGGAGATGACGATATCTATAGTTTTTCAATTCCAGATTGCGAGCAGATTGTTGAAGGTATTGTAAAAGACCAAGAAACCGATGAACTCATCGTAGGCGCAAAAGTGACATTATTAGATGCAGATGGTGTAGCTCTTAATTCACAAACTGTTGGAAATGATGCTGCTTATATGTTTGAAAAACTAGAATGTGAGAAGGAGTATTTAATTAGAATTGAAGCCGAAGATTATGAAACTGTTGAAGAGCGTTTTACCACACCTAAGAAAAGACAAAAGTTAGTAATAAACCCTAAACTAGAAAAAGATGTAAAAGGTATTGGTCAAGGAACAGATTTAGCTGAAACTCTTGGAATTCCTATTATATACTTCGATTATGACAAATACGATATTCGTTATGATGCTGAAGTTGAATTACAAAAAGTTTTGGCTGTTATGAATCAATATCCAGATATGGTTGTCGATATAAAAAGTCATACAGATTGCAGAGGAAAAGCAGAGTATAACGAAAGACTTTCTGAAAACAGAGCACAAGCTACACGTGATTATCTGGTTTCAAAAGGAATTGATGCATCAAGACTCACGGCAAAAGGCTATGGAGAATCTCAATTAGTTAACGATTGTGGTTGTGAACCAACTAATAATTCAGATTGTACAGAAGCTCAACATCAATTAAACAGACGTAGTGAGTTTATTATTGTAAAGATGTAATCTTTCTATTAAATAAAAGTTAAAAGCTGTCTTTTTAAGACAGCTTTTTTATTTCTAGTACATTTTGTGAAATTTAGTTGTTATTTTTGTTAGCTATGAAATACGCTAAAGCAATTAATTATAGTAGTATGTCTATTAGCGAATTACATCTGACCCAATAAACCTATAAATTTGACAGATGAAAGAAGAACACGTAATTCTTGTTAACGAGAATGATGAACAAATAGGCACGATGCCCAAAATGGAAGCGCATGAAAAAGCACTTTTACATCGTGCGTTTTCAGTTTTTGTTTTTAATGATAATAATGAGCTAATGCTTCAACAGCGTGCTAAACATAAATATCATTCACCATTGTTATGGACCAATACGTGTTGTAGTCACCAGAGAGAAGGGGAAACTAATTTAGAAGCTGGTAAACGTCGCTTGCAAGAAGAAATGGGATTTGTAACAGAACTCAAAGAGACGATTTCTTTTATTTATAAGGCACCTTTTGATAATGGTTTGACAGAACATGAATTTGATCATATTTTGGTTGGTGAGTATTATGGAGAACCAAATATTAATCCTGATGAAGTTGAATGTTGGAAATGGATGCCTTTGGAAGCTGTAAAAGTCGATATAGATCTGCATCCTGAACGATACACAGCATGGTTTAAGATTATTTTTGATAAATTTTACGAACACATAAATATCGCTAAACAATGAGAGTAACTGTAAGTAGAAAAGCTCATTTTAATGCAGCACACCGTTTGTATCGTAAAGACTGGAGCTTTGAAAAAAATGATGAGATTTTCGGAAAGTGCAACAACCCAAACTTTCATGGGCATAATTATGAACTCATTGTAAGTGTCACAGGCACTATCGATAAAGAGACAGGTTATGTCATCGATATGAAAATCTTAAAAGATATTATTAAATCTGAAGTAGAAGATGCTTTTGATCACAAAAATCTTAATGTTGAAGTGTCTGAATTTAAAAACTTAAACCCTACGGCTGAAAACATTGTTGTTGTCATTTACAATAAAATAAAGCCTAAATTAAATACAGATTTTGATTTAGAAATTACACTTTATGAAACACCACGAAATTTTGTAACCTATTCAGGATTATGAAAACACAGTTGTATCCAATCAAATTCAAACCCATTTTAAAGGAAAAAATCTGGGGAGGCGAAAAACTCAAGAACCTACTTAATAAAGATTCTAAACTAACCAATGTAGGAGAAAGCTGGGAAATTAGTGATGTTGAGGGAGATACATCAATTGTGGTTAACGGTTCTTTAAAAGGACAATCACTTAAAACGCTTTTAGAAACCTACACATCACAAATTTTAGGAGTTAAGAATTATAACATATTTGGACATACTTTTCCGCTCCTGATTAAATTCATTGATGCAAAGTTGGACTTATCTATACAATTACATCCTAATGATGAATTAGCGGCAAAACGTCATAATTCCTTCGGGAAAACAGAAATGTGGTATGTCATGCAAGCAGATAAAGATGCCAACTTAATTGTAGGTTTCAATCAAAACATGACACCAGAAAAATATATAAGGCATTTAGAGAATAAAACACTTACACAAATTCTCAATTTTAACAAAGTAAAAGCAGGAGATACGTATTTTATTGAAGTAGGACGAGTACATGCTATAGGAGCAGGAGTGTTACTGGCTGAAATTCAGCAAACAAGTGATATTACCTATCGGGTTTACGATTGGGATCGTGTTGACGACCAAGGAAATGAGCGTGAATTACATAACGATTTGGCTATCGAGGCTTTTAACTTTGAAATGGAAGACAATTTTAGAGTCGATTATAAAACCGATGAGAATACATCCAACGATATGGTAAATTGTCCATATTTTAAGACGAGTTTTCTTCATGTTACAGATTCAATTTTAAAATTGAATACAAAAGATTCGTTTTTTATTTATATGTGCGTTGAAGGAGAAGCATTGATAGAAACAGAACACGCTTCAGAATTTATAAAACAAGGTGAAACCCTTTTAATTCCAGCAGCAATAGAAACCTATAAAATAACGGCTTCGAATGCAAAACTATTAGAAGTTTATGTTTAATTTTGTAGCAAATAAATTTATATAATTATGGCAAATGTTAGAGACCTAAAAAAAGACATTAATTTTGTTTTAGGAGATATTATAGAAGCAGTTTATGTTTGGGAATATTCAAACACAAATAAAGACACAAAAAAGAGCGAGGCTATCATTGATGAAGCTATTACCACTTTTGATGAACTAATAGCTAAAGTTAACGATAGAAATGTCGAGAACAAAAAAGCACACTTTAAAGCCATTAATAATGAGCTTGAAGTAAAAGGAAGGGCTTTAATCGAAAAAGTGAATAAATTATAAACTTTTTTTACAGGGCTATTTGCAAATATCATTTTCAAGTTTATATTTGCAGGCTGAAAAGCCGATGTAGCTCAGCTGGCTAGAGCAGCTGATTTGTAATCAGCAGGTCGTGGGTTCGAGTCCCTCCATCGGCTCAACACATAAAAAAAACTCCAATCATGTGATTGGAGTTTTTTTTATGTTATTATCAGATTTAATTGTTGTCTTCAGCTTTTCTAAACTCAATAGTTTCCTTCAGGAGTTTACCATACTTAGACGCTTTTATTTGTGGAGTTAAGGTATTATAAATAGTGTCTAAATAGCGAACTGATGTGTTAGGTATTTCATAAATGGCTAAATAAGGAGCAACTTCACTATTGTTATTACCCAAAGAAAAATTAATAGTATACCTATACTTTTCTTTCAAGAAGTTTTGTTGCTGCTCATTAAATGAAGTACCACTATTCGATTCAAAATTGGATTGTAATACGTCTAAATTTCTATTATTTAATTTGCTTATTGTCGACAAATACTCTTCCAGAACCTCTTGTTGTTTCGATCCTTTAATCTTAGAATTATAATTAAATAATTTTCTGGTTGAATGTATTTCGGTAACACCAGTATCCGCAAAAAACACGACCATTTCTTCTTCAGAAGCATTCTTGTCGAGTTTTAAATAAAGCATTTCAGGTTCTTCTAAGTTGGTGTGTAATTCAAAATTAGGCTCACCTTGAATTTCAAGAGAATCTAGAGTTATAAGAAGCGAATCTTGTTGTTTCTGTAAATAAACAGTACCTTTTTTTAAACCTTTTACATAACCTTTAAGTGTAAAGTTAGAATCTGTGTCTTTTTCACAAGACATATTTAATAGAATCAATACAGTTAGGCTTAAAAATTTAGAGATTTTTCTCATTTTAAATTTTAAAATTAGTAATTAAGTTATTGGAGCAACTATTCTCATTAATTCAGCAGTTAGCATGGCGCCATATGTCCCAACGACATACCCAAAAACGGCCAATAAAACTCCTACGGTTGCTAAGGATGGATGAAATGCAGCCGCAACAACTGGCGCAGATGCTGCACCTCCAATGTTTGCTTTACTTCCAACAGCTAAGAAAAAATATGGTGCTCTAATGAGTTTTGCTACTAAAAAGAGAAGCCCAACATGAATGGCCATCCATATTAAGCCAACAACAATCAATCCTGGATTATCGACAATTTTTGTAAGATCCATTTTCATACCAATGGTGGCAACAAGAATATAAATAAATACACTTCCTATTTTACTGGCACCTGCACCTTCGTATTTTTTTATTCTCGTAAACGACAATATAATGCCTAAAATTGTTGCTATAGAAATCATCCAAAAGAATTGAGATCCAAAAGAAGACCATGCCGATTTTTTATCGCTTACAACCTCAATGTTAGATTTTAAAAATTCAGAAATTTCATTCGCTCCAAAATGAGAAAAGCCAACAACTGTAAATGCAATTCCTAAAATAACCATGAAATCTGCTAGTGTTGGGTTTCTAGAAATGCTTGCAGCATAACTAGAAACTTTTTCTTTTAAGATTTCAATAGAGCTATTATCTGCTTTTAACCATTTGTCAATTTTCTCTTGCTTACCTATGCCCAATAAAAGAATAGCCATCCAAATATTCGCAACGACAATGTCAACAATAACCATACCTGCGTAATTTGTAGTATTGTACTCATAAATTTCTAGCATAGCTGCTTGATTGGCACCACCACCAATCCAGCTTCCTGCAAGTGTGGAAAGACCTCTCCAAACGGCATCAGCTCCTGCGCCACCTACAGTTTCTGGCGATACTAATGCAATTAAAAAAACAGCAATTGGTCCACCAATAATAATTCCTAAAGTTCCTGTGCCGAACATCGCTAAAGCTTTCCAACCTAAATTAAAGACCGCTTTTAAGTCAATACTAATGGTCATAAGTACCAAGGCGGCAGGAAGTAAAAATCTACTTGCAATATAATACGCTTGAGATTTTCCTGTGACTTCTACCAATGTTCCTTGCTTATTTTCTAATCCCCATTCTGGAGCAATTATACCGAAAGTAGTTAGAGCTGCTGGTAGCATATATGCCATTAATAATGCAGGAACATATTTATAGAATTTTTTCCAAAAACGGTTCTCACTTGTAGATGTGTAAAAAACAAAACCTAATGTTAACATTAAGAGTCCAAAAACTATAGTGTCTTCAGTAAAAAATGGTTTTGCTTCAATTAATAGAGTAGTATCCATATACAAAAATTTAAAGGCGCAAAATACCAAAATAAAAGCGCATAAAAAAAACGACTTGCTAAGAGTCGCTTTCATTTTTCTTTTTGGGTTGTCTATTCTTTTCTTTAAGATACTGCATCAGCATCCACTCAATCTGACCATTGGTACTTCTGAACTCGTCAGCAGCCCATTTTTCAATAGCCTTGAGCATATCTTCATTAATTCGTAATGCAAATGCTTTCTTTTTAGACATCTTATTTTTTTATAAATCTTTCAACGACTTCAATCAATTCTTCAGAAAGTTTAAAATCTGGAGACATATAAGAAGCCATATTGTCTTCATCTTTTTCTATTGTTTTTAAAACATGGTTCATGTTATCAATAATGACCAATTCTGATTTTGGATTCGCTTTATGAAGGTTTTCAGCATCTTTTTCTTCAACCTGTATGTCTTTGGTTCCATTAATTATGAGTATCGGAATGTGTAACTTTTTAATTTCTTCTATTGGATCCAATTTTAAATAACTACTTAAAAACTGATGGTTTTGCTTTGCAAATAATCCCATGAGCATTGGATTGATTTCTTTTATGGATCCTGTGTTTTTTAATTCATCAATATGTGTTTTAACAATTTTTGCTAACTCCGGATTTTGCCCATTGTATTGCCTGATTAAGGTCTTGTCTACAGATTCACCTAGTCCAGCTAATGATATATATTTATTAATGTCATTATTATTAATAGCCATCATGGCAACCAGAGAACCTTGACTATGACCAATTACATTTATGCTACTGAAACGCTCATCGTTTTTGAAATTCTTAATTACAGCCTTAACATCTTCGACGAGATCATTAAATTCATAACTTTTTAGAATGTGTTTAATATTTGAAGGTGTTACGTTTCGTTTATCAAATCTAAAAAAGGCAATACCTTTATTAGTCATTGCTTCTGCGAATTGTTTTATATAATTACCATTAACGCCATATTGTGGCTGATTACCATTACGATCTGGATTTCCTGAGCCACTAACAAAAATAAGTAGTGGTTGTTGTTTTACGTCAGCATGATATGTTAGTGTTCCAGGTAACTGAATACTGTCGTTCATGATTAAGAGGTCTTCCGAAGTAAATGTGTTTTGAGCTATTCCATAAAATGATATAACAATACACGCTAAGAGTAATTTGAATTTCATCATTTGTTTATTTTGTTTTGGTATATTAATAGAATTATGGGTAACATAATACTGCTTCCAATTACCAAAGGAAGAAACCAGCTATCTATGTTGCTAATATTTCCTTTGGAAGACTCTACAATATTGTACGCTATGACTCCAAAAATAAGCATTACAAATAGGTTAGCAAACCGAACAATTCTAGTGCTAAACCTATAGTTTTTAAGTGCGTTTTCTTCTGTAATATTGACCATATAATTATGCAGGTGCGGAAACTTGTTTATAAAATATAGTCCAATAAACATAACTATACCTAAAGCAGGAAGTAACCACAGCATGCTTTTTTCACTATAACCATCAACTTCTCCTCTGGCATTAAAATGAGATGGAATACGATCTGGCAATTCTGAATACGATAGGGCTGTATAAGCGATTAATAAAATTAATAATGTTGCTGATAGAATATCAAGAATAATGTCTAACCCTTCTAACGGGACGTTTATTTTTGGTCTACCTGTTTTCATTATCTGTTTTTATTACGTTCTAAAACAATATAGGAAATAGTATGTTGATTAGGTACAATACTATTTACAACCCAACCCTCTCTTGCATGATTGTTGAGAAGATCTTCAAGTTTTTCAACAGTATTTCTAAAGCCTAGTTTTGGAGTTACTACTTTATATTCTTTCATCATTAATGATTTAAAGTTCCTGTATTGAGAACTGGAGCTGCATCTTTATCACCACACAGAACAACCATTAAATTACTAACCATAGCTGCTTTTCGTTCTTCATCTAGATGAACGACCTCTTTTTTGCTTAATTGTTCGATGGCCATTTCAACCATACTTACGGCACCTTCAACAATTTTATGTCTAGCAGCAACAATGGCTGTAGCTTGTTGACGTTTAAGCATTGCATTTGCTATTTCCTGAGCATATGCCAAATAACCAATTCGTGCTTCAAGGACTTCAATACCTGCAATAGATAAACGCTCATCTATTTCTTTTTCAAGGGCATTACTAACTTCATTTACACTGGAACGTAATGTAATGTCTTCATCTACACCTTCATCTGCAAAATTGTCATATGGATACATGCTTGCTAACTTTCTAACAGCAGCATCAGTTTGAACCCGAACAAAATTTTCGTAATTATCTACATCAAAAGCAGCCTTGTAAGTGTTTTGTACACGCCAAACTAAAATGGTACTAATCATAACCGGATTACCAAGTTTGTCATTTACTTTTAAGCGTTCACTATCAAAATTGCTTGCTCTGAGTGAAATTTTCTTCTTCGTATAAAACGGATTTACCCAATAGAAGCCATTCTTTTTTACAGTACCTACATACTTTCCAAAAAGTAATAAAACTCGAGAGCCATTAGGTTGCACCATTATAAAACCAGGAGCAATTAAAATCGCGATAACAACACTAATTAAAAACCAAGGGTTTTTTAAAGATATCATAGTAATAATACTTCCAAAGAAAAGTATTAAAAATAAAAAAAGCATTAAGTAGCCATTTGCTGGGACAATTATTTTTTCTTCTTTCATTGTTGTTGGTTTAAATTAAATAATTCAATATGATATTATTTTGATATCAAATTTACATCAAACTTTTTTTGTTTCCAAATTGAGTTTGGCACACCATTTGCTTTATTACTAATGTAAATGATTATGATGATATTAAACGAGGAGTGATTACCTCAACTAATGGAGTAAACATTTTCATTTGGTTGGTTAGTTAGTAAAAAAGCATCTCAGTCTTGAGATGCTTTTTTTAATGCCTTAAACAAAGTGATTGATGCTAGTTTTTTATAAATGAAATAAGCTCAGCAATTAATTCGCTGGAGATCAACCTGAAAGATTCATTATAAGACTTTGAGTTTTCTAATTCTTTTCCCTCAATAATAAAAAGCACATGATTCATGTTTTCTATTATTTTTAATGTTGCTTCAGACGATTCATTTTTTAAGAGTTCTGCTTCAGATACAGGGACTTGTAAATCTTTACTGCCATTTACAATTAGTATAGGTATGTCTAAATTTTGAATGAGTTCTTGAGGATTATACTGCATCCAACTCATCATGAAAGGTTGTACATCTGTACTAAAAATGGAACCTAAAGCTTGAGGATAATCTTTTGTTAATTTTCCTTCTTTGAGCGATTCAAAAGCACGTTTAGTGCTTTTTTCTAAAGCAGGATCCATTTGTGTTATTTGATCAATAATCACATTGTCGATTGATTTTGCAGATCCAGCTAATGATATAAATTGATCGACGTTATTTTTTGAAGCAACCATCCCAACCAAGCTTCCTTGTCCGTGACCAATAACGACAATTTTTGAATAGTTATTTTGAGATTTAAAATAATTTATAACAGCATTAGCATCTGTAATAAAATCATCAAAAGTAATATTAGGATTTACTTTACCTTTTCTAATTTGTTTTACAATTCGCTTGTCATATCTAAATGTAGCAACACCTTGATTTGAAAGACTTTCTGCAAGTTTTTTTAAAGCATTATTATTTTGAAAATTTTGATTACCATTTCTGTCTGTCGGACCTGAATCTGCAATTATGATAGCCATAACAGGATTACTTACATCAACAGGAGCTAAAAGTGTCCCATCAATGTGTTCATTAATAGATAGGTCTTGAGCAGTAAAATTGATATTTTGAGCAAAAGCTACTGTAGTACAAAGTAATAGTATATGATTTACAAATGCTTTCATCTTATCGTATTAAAATTAAAATTGATATCAAAAATACGCAAAAGTAATTTTGTTTTTAGCTAACGGTTTTAAGTCTATTTTATTTAACACGAAAGGGAAATTCTTATTTTTTTAAAATTTTATGATGTGCATTTCATCGGTGAAATGCACGTTTTTATCTTTAAATGTTAAAATTATATGTATTTCATCGATTAATTATGTATTTAAACTTGTGAATTGAAATAGAGTTCTATATTTGAAGTGTACTAAAATTTAGTTTTTAGTTCAATGGATTAATTAATTAATATTTGCTTATGTGCTGAGTTAGTGACCCTAAATCTACCACATAAATAAAACGCAAATTAGGAAAACCGAGATTGAGGGATCTCGGTTTTTTCTTTTTTATAGAGTTTGTAAATTTCTAAACGTTAAATTGATTCGTGCTCCAATCACTTTTTTTGTTTTTGCAATTTGATGTAGCCAATGATGTTGCATGGCACCTTTCATTATCAAGAGGCTACCGTGTTCTAATCCTATTTTATAACGTTCTCCCTTTAAGCGTCTGTGCTTGAAATGAAAAGGTCTGACTTCACCTAAGCTTAACGATGCAATAACTGGATTTTCTCCTAATTCCTTTTCATTATCAGCATGCCAACCGTTACTATCGTTTCCATCTCTGTATAAATTAATAAGTACAGTTGTAAATGTATGTTGGGTTTCCTGTTGTATTTTGTTTTTTATTTCTAACAATTCTGAAGTAAAAGGTTGAGGATACATTGTGATGTTAGAATAAGAATAAGATGATTTGTTTTCAGCAAAAAGAGCTGTTAATCTGGGTTGTTTGAAAGTTTTTCCAAAAATGGTAATATCGTCTTGTTGCCAATCTATATTTGATTTCAGATGTTTTAAATAGTAATCGGCTTTTAATTGGTTTAAGAACTTTGGAATGTAAATTAATTCGGCATCAGGTAGTTTTAAAATCGTTTTTTCTTCAGAAAACAGGTTCATCATTTAATTTTTATCTAAATTAGCTTATATCCTATGAAACTCAAAATTACAATCATATCATTAGTGTTATTTTCGCTGGCTATTGGTTTTCAAGAGCAAAAAGAGCTTCCTGAAGGGTTTGTTTACGCCAAAAATGTAATTCCTGACTTAAATGTAGAGTTGCGTTATTATACAACTCATAATTTTGTTGGTGATACTATTGATGGTTATAAAGCCAATTCATTAATCATAACAAAAGAAACTGCTGAAGCTTTAAAAAAAGTACAACACGACTTACAACAGCAAAATTTATGCTTAAAAGTCTATGATGGTTACAGACCACAACGAGCTGTGAATCATTTTATGCGTTGGGCAAAAGATTTAAACGATACGATTAATAAACAGCAATTTTATCCAGATGTGGAAAAGCGTTATTTATTTCAGGAAGAATACATAGCTACTCGCTCTGGTCATAGTAGAGGTAGTACTTTAGATTTGACAATTATTAATGGCATTACAAGTGAACCTTTAGATATGGGAAGTCCTTATGATTTCTTCGGAAAAAAGTCTTGGGTAAATCATGAAGATTTAACAGAAATACAAAAAGCGAATAGACGTTTATTACAGGAGGTTATGTTGAAGCATAATTTCAGGAATTATGCTAAAGAATGGTGGCATTTTACCTTGAGGTGGGAACCTTTTCCTGACACTTATTTTGATTTTGAAATAGAATAGTTACACGGTTTCGTATGTTGACTAATCGTCTAATGTTATTGCATTGAGTATTGAGATAAGACGTTTTTATGGGATGGGCTAAAATCATAAAAAACAATTGCTAAACCATATAGTTGTGTAGTGAATTAAGTAAAGTTGAATTCCTTGGTTTTTATTTTATATGAAATGTATATAAGATGATTTAACAATTTATCATATATTCACTCCCGTTTTAAATGTAAACAAAAAATTGAAAAAACTCTTATTTTTAAAACCCGTTTTCATGTTTTTTATAATAGGAATTATTATAACAACATGTAGTAGGTTTATTCTTTTTGTATGGTTTTCAGAAAGAGTGACAGAAATTGAAAACTATTGGTTCATCTTTCCTATTGGCTTAAGAATTGATTTAATTCTATTGTCCTATATCGCTCTTTTGCCTACACTTTTAATAGTTTTGTTACCAGATAGTTGGTTAAAGAAAATAAATGCATTTATTAGATTCTATTTTATAATTTTTCTATTCTTATTATTGCTTATGGAATTAGCAACACCTAATTTTATATTGCAATACGACACCAGACCTAATCGTCTTTTTGTAGAGTATTTAGAATATCCTAAAGAAGTATTTGGAATGTTGTTCAAAAGTTTTTTAGGGATTATGACTTTTGCAATAATTGTACTATCATTTATAGGATATGTACTGGTTAAAAAGTCTAAACAATGGTTTAAAATAGCATCTACGAGTAGCTATGTGTTTAAATTGATATCGTTACCATTAGTCGCTTTTTTATTGTTTTTTGGTGCTCGTTCGAGTTTAACGTCTAAGCGACCAATAAACGCTAGTGATGCTGTTTTTTCAACAGACCAGCTAACTAATAGTCTGGCTTTGAATTCATTATATACTGTTGGTTTTGCTGTTTACTCATTAAAAAATGAAGAGAACACTATAGAAATGTATGGTAAATTACCAGTGGATGAAGCGTTACAAAGAGTAAAAAAATACATGACTGCATCAGCCTCTGATTTTAAAAGTTCTGAGATTCCGTTATTGCACATGCAAGAAAGCACGCATAAAAAAGAAAAACCCTATAACCTTGTTATCTTTCTACAAGAAAGCCTTGGCGCAGAATATGTAGGCTCATTAGGAGGTTTACCTTTAACTCCAAACTTTGATTCCTTATCAAGAGAAGGGCTTTTATTTACAAATATATATGCCACTGGAACCCGAAGCGTACGAGGAATAGAAGCTGTTACCACAGGTTTTTTACCAACACCTTCAAGAAGTGTAGTTAAATTAGGGAAGTCGCAAAATGGCTTTTTTACACTTGCAGATGCTTTAAAGCGACAAGGCTATCAAACCAGTTTTGTATATGGTGGTTCTGCTAACTTTGATAATATGGCCTCTTTTTTTAACGGGAATGGATTTGATGATATTATCGATGAAAGAGATTATGAAAAAGAAGATTATGATTTTAAAGGAAATTGGGGAGTTTCAGATGAGTCTTTAGTTAGAAAAGGAAATGAGTTATATGCATCTTATAATGGGCAATCATTTTTTTCTTTAATGTTTTCGAGTTCTAATCACGAACCTTTTGAGTTTCCTGATGGTAAAATTGAATTATATGATCAGGAGAAAAACACGGTGAACAATGCTATCAAGTATGCAGATTATGCGATTGGCGAATTTTTTAAATTGGCTAAAAATGAAGCCTATTACGATGAAACAGTCTTTATAGTTATCTCAGATCACAATACAAGAACCTGGGGAAAAGATTTAATTCCTGTAAATAAATTCCATATTCCAGCTTTAATCATAGCACCTAATATTGAAGGAGGAATCACCTATGATAAACTTTGTAGTCAGTTAGATATTCCACCAACACTATTGGATTTAATAGGAATTGATATCGAAACACCTATGGTTGGCAGAAACCTCTTTGAACTAAGCGAAGAGACAAAAGGGCGCGCAATTATGCAGTTTCATAGTACAAATGCATTCAGAGTAGATGAAGATTTAATTGTACTTCAAGCAGGAAAAGAACCAGTACAGTTTAAAATTGACGAGAATGATAATTTAAGTCCATCACAGCTTGATAACGATTTGGCCAAAGACGCATTGAGTCATATTATAACAGCATCAGATCAATATAATTCTCGTAAATACAAATTAAACCAAAAGGAAAAATAAAATACTACTATGAAAGATTTTATTGTAGGACGATTAAAAAGCTTAAAGTTTGCCTTTAAAGGATCATTCTTATTAATCACAACAGAACATAGTGTGATGTTGCAAACAAGTTTGTGTTGCATTATTATTATTCTGGGGTTTTACTTTGATATCTCTAAACAAGATTGGATTAATCAAACTCTTGCAATGGCTTTACTGTTAAGTATAGAAGGCTTAAACACAGCTGTTGAAAAAATAGCTGATTTTGTACATCCTAATCATCATGAACGTATTGGTTTTATAAAAGATATCGCTGCAGGTGCAGTTACTTTTGCAGCACTTGGATCTATTGTTGTATTTTTAATTATCTATTTGCCTTACTTTTAATATGATTCTTTTTTAGATTTCGGGTGCTTATTACGAGTGTTATTAAAGTAGTAATTTACAAATACCACCAAGCCCAATACATCAATCCAAATTGAAGTGGAATGCGTATAATTAAAATCCATTTCGGGATTCCAGCACTTGCTTTTTCTCCAGATAACATATAAAAATGCACTAATAAGAAAATGAGTAGCATAGTTATAATGCCATAAACAGCAAACACTTTTAACGCCGGAATACAAATGGCTATTCCTAAACCAATTTCAGCAATACCACTTAAATAGACTAACAGTTTATGATTTGGTAAATACTGAGGCATAATTCTCATGTAAGATTTTGGTTTTATAAAATGCATCATACCTGCCACAATATACAGTGCAGGCATTACATAAAAGTGCCAACTGTTATTCATCTTTATACACTTTAAAAGTCATTCCAACACCATAGTTGTTAAGGTCAGTTCTGAGTAAACTGGACTCTATGCCATTTCCTTTTTTAAATTGAACCCAACCATTATCATTAATAAAAACACGTTTGATAAATGTACGATAATCGTCTATTTCATCTGTAAAAGGGAGTAAAGGTCTAAAATTTGTAGGTATTTTAACAGTACCCGTTTTGGTTTTAATCTCTTTATATTTTTTATTAGGTAACAGTTTGCCATTATCATCAGTATAACCCAGAACTTGTAGAGACACATAAAAACCGTTATCAGGAATAATGATGTCGTGCTCTGAAACATCAAGGTTAAATTCATCTCCATTCTTTTCAGTAGCTCTAAATACGATATTGGCATAGGTGAGTGGTTCTCCTGGACTACCATTATTGTTTTTATAAAATTTCACCTTAAATAAAGTAGAAAATGTTCTTTTATCTGCATTACTACGTTTGCGTTTTTTCCAGTCACGTGATTCTAAAGTAATGGGAAATATAATAGATGAAATCTTTTTCAACAGATCATCCTCATTAGGAAAAAACACCGCTATTTCACTTTCAATAGTTGGCAACCAACATTTGTAGTAATCGTCATCTACATATGGTTTTATGGTTTCGGTTTTAAACTTTCGATTCACAGTTGTGCTAATCACAACTTCGTCTAATGTATTGGTTTTAGTATCTAAAAAAATGGATTTGGAAAGGTTTTTTGTGGCAACGGCTTTTTCTTTAAAACCTAATGCAGAAATGTAGAGAGAATCAACATCAGGATACAACTTTTTGGTGAAAAAGAAATACCCTTCATCGTCAGCAAAAATTCCTTGACCATCACCAAATGAAATGGTAGCATAGGAGACAGGGTAATCTGTTTCACTACTAATCACTTTGGTTTGAGAAAAACCAATAGTTGCGATACATAAAAGTAATGCTGTAAAATGTTTATTTAACTGATGCAATCCAATTGTCAATTTTAGTTTCTAATAATGCTAAGGGCATACAACCCGATTCTAATACCTGATTGTGAAATTGAGCCACATTAAAAGAGTCACCTAACTCTTTTTCGGCTTTAGCACGTAATTCCAGAAGTTTAAGCTGACCAATTTTATAAGATAATGCTTGTCCTGGCATTGCCATATAACGTTCAATTTCTGAAGTTATGCTTGCTTCACTTTCAGCTTCATTTTGAAGTGAATACTTAATAGCTTCTTCACGAGACCATCCTTTGGCATGGATTCCTGTGTCTACCACCAAACGAATGGCACGATGCATTTCCATACTTAACATTCCAAAATATTGATAAGGATCTGTATATAAACCTAATTCTTTTCCTAATGATTCACAATACAAAGCCCAACCTTCACCATAAGCGCTGTACCAAAGTGTTTTTCTGAAATCAGGTAAGTCTTTATTTTCTTGTTGTAATGAAATTTGAAAGTGATGCCCTGGAATAGCTTCATGTAAAAACAGCGCTTCATCTGAAAACACATTGTATTTTGAAGCATCAGGAATAGGTGTGTAAAAAATACCAGGACGGGAACCATCCAGTGCTCCTGGATTGTATTCTGCGCTGGCTGATGCTTCGCGGAAGGCTTCAGTACGACGCACTTCAAAAGCTGTTTTAGGTTTTAAATCAAATAGTTTTTCTATTTGAGGTTTCATAGTATTGTGAATTTTATTGAAATTATCAATAATGTTTTCTGGGTTTTCAAATGGCATTAATTCTTTGTTGTTACGAACATAATCAAAGAAAGAGATGATATCACCTTCAAAACCAACCTGTTTTTTAACAGATTCCATTTCAGATAAAATACGATCTACTTCTTTTAAACCTAACTCATGAATCTCTTCAGCTGTCATATTTGTCGTAGTGTATTTTTTAATTTGATGTTTATAATACTCCTCACCATTTGGTATGACCGAAACTCCACTGGAAGCGCGTCCTGATTTTAAGTAGGTTGTACTCATAAAATCATGTAATTTTATATAGGCAGGAACAATTTCAGTGGTGATTTTTGATGTGTATGCCTCTGTAATCTTTGTTTTGTCTTCTTCAGAAAAATGATCTGGAAAGTTTTTAACCGGATTGAAAAATAAGTGCTCATCTGCATTTGTTGTTGTTAATGCTTCTAACTGAGGAATCACTTTTACAATTAGTGATTTTGGTAATACATAACCTAGTTCTGTGCCTTTTTTCATTTTCTCTTCGGCAGAGTCCATCCATTGTAAATAGCCATCCAAACGCTTAAGCCAGTTGCTGTAATCTTTTACGGTCTTAAACGGTTGCGAGCTTGATCCTCCTGCTAACTGACCAATAGATAATTGAAGCGACCAAAACTGATTAATTGGCATAAAATCTTCATTGTACTTAAAGCTTTCGAGATTAATATCACATTCCCAATTTAAAATTTGTTTACTTAATTGCTGACTTTCGGTAAGTTCAGTATCTTCAAATGCATTGATTTTAGTTTTATAATTATAATAGTAATCTTTTAATTGCTGAGCATATTCATCAGACAAAAAATTTGGCAGTTGATCATTATATCTGTTATCTCCTGCAGATGTAGCATTAAGCGGATTTAACTTCAAACCTTCTTGGTGGTAGTTGTCTAAAACAGTTTCAAATGAGGTGTTTGTTGCTACAGATTTTTCAGTTTCAGTAGTTTTTTTATCTTCTTTACATGCTGAAAAACATACTATAAGTGCAGTAAAAGCTATTATTTTTTTCATTTTAATAATTCCTTTTTTTAATTTAAGACCTAAAGGTACATAATATTGAGGTTAAAAAAAGCATAAAAAAAAACCACTATCGATGAATAGCAGTTTTTAAATAGGCTGGTTGATGTAGCCTTAGTCTTTATCTAAATTTTTAGACATATTAAAACCAAAAAATAATCCTAAACCAGCAAACAGGAAAATGGTTCCTGGCATCGCTATTTCAGCATCAACATTTAGGTTTTCCTTTACAATACCACCAATTATAATTCCTAATCCAATTCCCATTAATAACAATGCAAAATTGAGAATGAGTACTTTCCAAATTGGAGTAATGTGTTGTTTGCCTTTCATAAAAATTGAAGCATCAGCTCCTTTTTCTATGAGTGCCAAGCGCTCCTTGTTTCTTGTAGAATAGTACAAGTAGAATACGCCAAAAATAGATCCAAAAATGATTCCGATAATGATTACTTCCATAACGATGTTTTTTAATTGATTAATTTTAAAGGTTCTGTGCTTATGACGACAGATGTTTCATTCTGGTTACACAATTTTTAAAAAAAGTTTTTACGATTTGCTGTAACCTAATAATTAGTTGTGTCGTCTTACCATTAAAATGACCACCAACGACCAAATACTCATCAATCAAATAGTTGAAGGCGACACTAATTCGTTTACGATATTGGTTGATCGTTACAAAGACTTGGTCTTTACTTTAGCATTACGAATGTTAAAAAACAGAGAAGAAGCAGAAGAGGTTGCGCAAGACTCGTTTATAAAAACATATAAGTCGCTTAAAACGTTTAAAGGCGATTCTAAATTTTCAACATGGATTTATAGAGTGACCTATAATAGCTGCTTAGATAGAATTAAAATGAATAAAAAGTACTTGAAAAATGTTGAAATAAATGAATTTACAGCACATCAGGTTGTGGCTATTGATAACGCTTTAGACAAGATGAAAAGTAAAGAGCAGACATTAGAAATACAACGATGTATTGATAAATTACCAAATGAAGAAAGCTTTTTATTAACCTTATATTATTTTGATGACTTATCTTTAGATGAAATTTCAAAGATTGTTGGCATCACATCAAACTCCATAAAAGTGAAATTATTTAGAAGCCGGAAAAAATTAGCAACTATTTTAAAATCACATTTAGAACCAGAAATACTCGATTATTATGAAAGAGAACGCAGATAAATATTTAGACGACTTATCACGAAAAGTAATAGGGAAATCAGCAATTGAAAGTCCGTCGTTTGATTTTACAAAAAATGTAATGTCACAAATTGAACCTCTGCAGTCGTCTGTCTCCATTAGGTATGTGCCACTTATTTCAAAACGTATGTGGTTGCTTTTAAGTGTTGGTATAGCTTCATTAATTGGATATATCATTTTTGGTTCTCAAAATCACGAAATCAGATGGCTTGAACATATAAAATTAGAGTCTTACATCAATTTTATAAATACAGATTCACTTTCAGCTTTCAATGTTTCACAGACCATGTGTTATATCGCTTTACTTTTTGCAATTATGCTAGCTATACAAATACCGTTGTTAAAACATCAATTAGATAAACGTTTTAAATAAACTTGTTTTGATTGAACTGAAGCATGTTAATGATAAGATTCCTTTTTGTGATTTTTTTTGTTCTTCTTCTTTAGGTGTTTTTTAACACACTTATATTCTCCTGATTCCTTTTCTTTTTAAAAACCACATTAAATTTTAAAATAGTTTTAGAATTTTTGAAACCCTAACAATTTTCTTTCGTTATTAGTATTGAAAACTAACCAGAACTGAATGTCCAAAGCACATGATATTTTAATTGCAAAATGCCAAAACAATAATGAAAAGGCAATGATGCAAGTTTATGATGTATACTGTGATGCAATGTTTAGTATAGCTTGTAGATATTTAAACGACGAAGATGCTAAAGATGCTATGCAAGAGGGTTTTTTAAAGGCATTTACAAACATTCATAGTTACAAACCAGACCATACCTTTGGAGCTTGGCTAAAACGAATCATCATCAATACCTGCTTAGATGTTTTAAAAAAACGGAAAATTCAATTTTCAGATGTTGAAGTTGAAGATTTACAACGTTTAGAAGATCCAGATTGGTATGTTAATACAACATTATCTAAGGAAGATATTATAAAAGCAATTGAAAAACTTAAACCTAAATATAAGGTGGTTCTTAATTTGTATCTCGCAGAAGGCTATGATCACGAGGAAATATCACACATTTTAGACATTCCTGTTAAAACATCAAGAACACATTTAAGGCGAGGCAAATTACAGTTACAAGACCTTTTAAAAGACAAGTATAATGAAGCAAGATATTAGAGATTTATTTACAAACGAAGAAGGTTCAGGAAGTCAGTTACCAGAACACCACAGACAAGAATTTTACGATAAGCTTAAAGCGTCTAGACCAAAACGAAAGTCGTCATTAAGCAGAAATTATCTACTAAAAATGGCAGCTGTAATATTGTTGTTCTTAGCGTTAACATTTGTCATTAATACCACTACAGATAAAGTGAGTAATCAAATCGCTGATGAGTCCGTTATGGAAACTCAAATTAATGCTATTGAAAAACAGTATCTCACAAATATCGATGACGAATGGCAAAATTTTATACGTATTACAGATGATGATACATTAGTAAAACGCTATAAACAAAAACTGGATGATCTTGATAAGGATTATAAGGAGATTTCTAATCAGTTTAAAGCAGATCAAAATAACATATTGGTAGTAGAAGCATTGGTTGACAATCTCAAAACAAGACTTCAGTTATTGAAGGATATTCAGGAACATATTAAAGTATTAAATCAAAAAAACGAACACTATGAAACCATTAGTATTTAAAATTTACATACTGATGTTTATCACATCAGGACTAGTTTGCGCACAAAAAAAAACCGTGTATTCCGAAGCTTTTTCTACAGATAAAAACACCACAGCCATTTTTAATCTTGAAAATACAACTGTAGCTATTGAAGCGTCTGCTGATGACAGAGTTCATTTTGACTATACATTAGAATTTAATGGATATTCTAAAAAGGAAATTGAAGAAAAAATACAAAGTGTTAGTGTTGAAGCTACAAAATTTGAAAATCATATTACGTTGGTTTCTGCTAGTATTACTAAGATTTCAGATGTTACTTATGCTTATGACGCTCCAAACGGATTGGTTTTAAACTATAATGGTTCGTCAAAACATACTGACAGCATTGTAAGAAAAACTAAAGATTCGATTCTTAAGGAAATACGATATAATAACTTCGGAAAGTTGAAAGCTCCTTTTAAATATTTTGAAGATCGTTTTAAAACTCAAGATAAAAACGGAAAGCTAAAAAACATAAACAAGGGAAATGTTAAGATTTTGAGAAGCCATTTTATAATTAAAATACCACCATATTTAAAACTCAAGATAAATGGTAAAGATGCACAAATAACCATGCGAGATGATAGTATGAATGAGTTGTCTGTAGTTTTAAAACGTGGCTATTTGTACGCAAAACAATTGATAAACGAATACAATGTTTTTAAAATTGAAAATGCCAATTTAAGAGCAGAAGCCATAATTGGCGGAACATACGATTTTAATAATATATCTAATGGGTTGATTGGAAGTGCACAACGTGTAAATATTACTTCAGAGTTTTCAAAAATTCAAATAGGAGAGCTTCAAGAAAAAGTGACGATTACAGATTTTAACAGCGAATATTTTTTCTATAACTGGGATACTGATTTTAAGCGTTTTGATTTGTTTTCAGAGTATTCTAAAATCCATTTGTTTTATCCAAAAAACTATGATTTTAGTCTAAAAGTGATGGGAAATAATACTAAAAGCATGTATGGCAGCAAAATGGAAGTCAATATGCAACCCACAAGCAAAGGAGTAAAATATAATATGATGGAACGTAAAGCTAAAGGAGAGGGTTATTTTTCTGGAGCTATAAATTTTGATATTATTCACGGCATCATCTACAATTACAACGATACATTTAGCAACTCTAAACACTAAAAATAATGAAGAATTTAATGGTATTAGCTGTAACATTTATTGGCTTCAGCATGTTAAACGCACAAAACAGTGATATTAAACTATACACCAAATATGGCTCAGACCATAAGGAATTGCATGATTTGATGAGGTTTCAGGACGTAGAAACCATTAAACTTACATTTACAGGTAACGATTTAAAAGGTAAACATTACAGACTCTTAGTAAAAGAATATACCAATGGAAGCCTTGCTAAAATCGATACTATTATAGATAGTGGCCAACATGATTACGTTTCAGTCATTAACGATACCATTTTTGAATTTAAATATCATGTTAAAACCCAAATTAATAATACGATTAAAATGAACTTTAAGTTTGATCGTTTTTCCTCACCAAGGTTGTATAACATCAGAGCATCAGAAGATAAATATGCGTTACATGATTTCTTAAAATCAAGTGATCCAATGCCAGTTGAGTTAAATGCTAAAACTCTAATTATGGGCTATTTCTTGCCTTATATCGATAAAGTAAGTGGTTGGAAAAAATATTGTGATGTTTCAGGAAGCGAGTATAAACCTGAAGAATGGGGAACTGTATTTGATATTCCGAACTACTATCTCATAGAGATAATATTTGAATAATTAAGTATCATAAGAAACCACTTATTAAAAACGTGGCTTTTTAAAGATAACGTCTCAAGGTTTAGTATCATGTTTCAATTAACAACACTAATACCAACGCTTCTTTTTCTTTTTAGATCCTTCACCTTTGCGTCCTTTTTTATATTTACTACCCTTCTTTTTATGAACAATGGGCTTAGCTTTGGGATCTAAAGGATAAGGATGATTGTCTTCTACAGGAATTTGAACATTTATCAATTGCTGAATGCTTTTTACATAACTTTTTTCATCAGCAGAACACAGTGAATAAGATTTTCCAAAATGACCAGCACGTCCTGTTCGTCCGATACGATGCACATAAGTTTCAGGAACATTTGGTAAATCAAAGTTCACAACAGCGTCTAATTCATTTATGTCAATACCACGAGCTGCAACATCGGTCGCAATTAAAATATTAACTTCGGCATGTTTAAATTTATTAAGAGCAGTTTGTCGTTCACTTTGTGTTCGGTCACCATGAAGGCGTTCTACACTATAACCATTATTGCTTAGAGTGTTTTCTAATTTATCAACACCAAATTTTGTACGTCTGAAAATCAAAATTCGTTTGCCTTTGATGGTATTTCTCAACAGGTGTAAACACAGTTCTATCTTATTTCGTTTTGGAACATAATATAGCAGCTGACTCACATTTTTTGCAGCAGATGAGGTAGGTGTAACTTCAATACGCTCTGGAGCATTTAAAATGGAGTTGGCTAACTGTTCAACTTTGAATGGCATCGTTGCCGAAAACAATAAATTCTGTTTGGTTTCAGGGCATAAACGTTCAATTTTTTTGACGTCATCAATAAAGCCCATGTCTAACATTAGATCGGCTTCATCTAAAACCAAAATTTCTACATAATCCAAATTTAAAATGTCTTGCTTGTGTAAATCTAATAATCGTCCAGGAGTTGCGACAACAATGTCAACACCTTTTTTAAGAATATCTATTTGAGGTTCAATGCCAGTGCCACCAAAAACAACAGTCGTTCTTAGATTGGTATATTTTGAATAGGTATTGAAATTTTTTCCAATTTGCACAGCGAGTTCTCGTGTTGGACTCACAACTAAAGCTTTGATCTTTTTTCCTTTTTTTGGAGCATCTTGTTTATCAAAAAGCAGTTGTAAAATAGGAAGCGCAAACGCAGCTGTTTTACCTGTTCCGGTTTGTGCTGAAGCAATAACATCTTTTTTGTCTAAGACATACGGAATGGTTTGCTCCTGAATTAAAGTAGGTTCTGTATAACCAGCTTCATCAATAGCTTTTACAATAGCTTTATTGAGATTGAGTGTTTTGAAAGACATTAATTATGTTTTTATAAACTTACAATAAATGTTAGGATTTGTATTATAAAGTTTGAACGCTTTTCTCCTAACTTTAAAATAATCTGAAGGAATCCATAAACGCACCAGTTTGTTTATCGTTTCGTCCAAGATATGAAATAGAATACACTCTGTTTTCTTTTTTGAAAACCTGAATCAGAAAATGACCATTACTATTTTTTTCTGTAAGATTTTGTGTAGGTTTCAAAACAATGTATTTTCCTTTTAAACCATGTTGTTCAATGTCATCTTCATAATCCAGTTCAAATGTATTTGAAGTTTGATAAATATAATTGGTCTTTGATAATTTAAAAACCTCTTCATCTGTCATCTGATTTATATAAGCTTCCGGATAATCAATGTATTCTATAGCAAAAATTTTATTAGGACCAAGAACTGTTCTGAACGAATGCAATTCTAACAGCTCTTTCCCGAATTCTCTTTCAACTTTAGAATAAGAAGGCTTTGCAGGAAATTTGGCTATAAAGCGTCCAGTTTTTGAAGCATACTCTCCAGTTTTAGTTTTATAGATGTATTCTGAATTGTTATTTTCGCAAGACATACAACAAATACCAACTATAAAAATAAATAACCTGATTGCTTTAAACATCGCTTAAAATTAGTACATGCTTTTTACCTTTCTAAGCTTATCTTTCCAGGTTTGAAGATTGTCTTTATGATTCTTTATGTTTTTAATCACATCTCGAACTAAAGGATTTGTTTCATCAACATTAGAAAAAAACTGCATGTTATTTTCGAGCTGATTGATTTCACCTTTAATTTCGCCAATTTTCTTTCTGATGTAGTTTTGCTCATTATCTAAAAGACGTGTATCATCAGGTTTAGATAAGGTCTCTAACTTGTTTTCAAACTTTATCATTTCTAATTTCGCCTTGTCCATGTCTAACTTCCCAAAAAGGGCATCAATCGCTTTGTTGAATTTGCCTTCAATAAAACGTTTGTTAGAAGGAATAGATCCAATAGCTTTCCAGGCAGCAATTTGCTCTTTTATGGTTTCGATGTCTTTGTCAGGTTTTCCAGTAAGTTCTATCGATTTTACTTTGTCTAATAATGCAGATTTTTCTTCAAAAGCAGCCAT
Organism: Psychroserpens mesophilus; assembly: GCF_050617655.1. Taxonomy (GTDB): domain Bacteria; phylum Bacteroidota; class Bacteroidia; order Flavobacteriales; family Flavobacteriaceae; genus Psychroserpens; species Psychroserpens mesophilus_A. The sequence goes on from NZ_JBODQC010000003.1 coordinate 27,444, forward strand.
TTCTTCTTTGCTGGCTGCATTTCTTTCAGCATGCATCCTGTCAAAGTAATGATTGCAAGCCTTTTTAAATTGTTTCCAGATTTTATCACTGTCTTTTCTTGGAACGTGACCAATATTTTTCCAGTCTGCTTGTATTTTTTTCATTAAAGACGTTGTGGTTTCAAAATCTTCACTGTCTTTATTGTCTTCAGCAATTTTGATAAGTTCAAGCTTTTTGTTCAGATTGTCGTACTGGTCTTTTTTAAGTGATTTGTAAAAGGCATTTTTATTTCTGTTAAAATGTCTAACCGCTGTTTTGAACTTTGTCCAGGTTGCATCATTTACTTTAATAGGGACTTTACCAGCATTAAAAAATTCCTGACGTAACGCTTCTATGGCTTTTATCTTTTTTTGCCATGCCTGATGGCTCTTAGGTTGATCTTTAGCAATGTCATCTATTTTTGAAATAATCTCTTCTTTTTTAACCAGATTGGCTTCGTAAGCTTTATCTAAATCGGCATAATATGCCTGACGTTTATCATGAATGGTTTTGGTTGCGTTGCTAAAACGCTCCCAAACATCTTCTCTGTGTTCTCGGTCAACAGGTCCTAATTCTTCTTTCCAGAGTTTATGAAGCACTTGTAATTCTCTGAAAGCTCTGTTGATATTGTCGTCTTGTGCCAGTTCTTCAGCGCGTTCAATAATCTTGGTCTTTTGTTCAAGATTATGCTTGAAATCCATATCACGTAAATCGCGATTTAAATGTAAAAAGTCATAAAAAACCTCTACGTGATGATGGTAAGAATTCCATGCGTTATTGTAACGGTCTCTGGGAATCGGACCAGCATTTCGCCATTGTTCCTGTAAGTCTTTAAAATGTTTATACGTGGTGTTAATGTTCTCTTCAACATTTATTAACCCTTTGATTTCTTCAATAATCGCAAGCCTGTTTTCGAGGTTTTGCTTTAAATTAGATTCACGATCTTTATAGTATGCATTAAGATTATTTCGGTAGGTTTTATAAGCGTCGTTAAAGCGTTTTTTTACAGGAGTAGTATAATAAAAATCAATTTCGTTGCCACCTTCACTTAAAAACTCTTCTTTCTTTTCGTCAAGAAGTTCTCCGAATTTAGAATGAAACTCAGATTTAATCTCATCAACCTGAGATTTTATCGTTTGTATTTTTTTGTCTTTTAAAAGCGATTCAAGCTCATCAACCAATTGCTCCATCGTCATGGCATGATAGTCTTTACTTTCTACTTCATGACGTTCAGCATTAGTTTCGTCTTCAGCATCTTCGGCATTAGATTCCTCAATTTCTTCAACGTGAGCATCTGCTTGTTTAGTTGTTTCAGAAACCGTTTCAGTATCTTTTTTTGGTTCTTCTGAAGGTTCTTCAGCTTTATCTTCGGAAACTGGTTCAACTTCAGCAGGCATTTTTTCTTCCTTTAGATCTTCGGAAACCTCTTCGTTTTCAGAAGCTTTCACAGGTTCGGTTGAAGCTTTAGGTTCTTCGGAAGATGAGGTTTCAGCAGCTTTAGATTCCTCAGGAGTTTGAGGTGTTTCAGTAGTATTTAGTTCAATCTTTCCATCTGCATCTTGCAGGTTATCGTTCTCAGACATTTTTCAATGTTTTTATATTAGAAGGCTAAGATACTAATCGATGGCTGATTTACAAAAAAGTAGCTCTATTTAGAAGAGTTAAAGCGTTGAATTCCAAATTTTCCATGCTTTCTCTGCTTGCAACTCCAGCATTTTAAGTCCGTTACTAATTTGAGCACCTTGTATTTTTCCAAGTCTTAAAAACTTAGTTTGCTCAGGATTGTAAATTAAATCGTACAATATATGCTGGTTTGTGATGCCATCATATGGAATATCAGGACAACTATTAACCTCTGGGTAGGTTCCAACAGGTGAGCAGTTGATGATTATTTTATAATTATTAATGTCTTCGATAGTTAAATCATCATATGTGAATTTTACATTTTTTTTAGGTGTTCGAGACACATAATCAAAGGTGATATTCAGTTTTTTTAAGGTATAAGCAATTGCTTTTGAAGCGCCTCCAGTGCCCAGAATCAATGCCTTTTTATGGTGCTTTTTGAGAAAAGGTTTAATCGCCTTCTTAAAGCCGTAACAATCGGTATTGTAGCCTTTAAGTTGTCCTTTGGAATTAATAGTGATGGTATTAACAGCTCCAATTTTTTTAGCTTTTTTGTCTAATTTATCTAAAAAAGGAATGATCTGTTCTTTATAAGGAATGGTCACATTAAGTCCTGATATGTCTGGATTATTTTGAAGCAATTTCGGAAACATAGTGATGTCTTCAAGATCAAAATTTTCATAAGTACAAGCTATTTGCTCAGCTTCAAACTTTACTTTGAAATAGTTTCTAGAGAATGAATATGCAATGTCTTTTCCTAATAATCCTAATCTAACCATGAGTTTTGTTTGTTTTTTGACCATACCATTCTAAAGCGAGTACGACTAAAATTCCTATAATGATATAAGCAAATGCAAAATAGGTTTCGCTATGTAATTCTGGTAGAAAGCGTTTGTAGTTGGCAATGATCTTTTCACCTCTTGAGTCTAATAAAAAACCACCATCTTCTTGAGTTTTAAATATGGTTTCTTTCCATGGCCACACCACACCTAGAGATCCAATAATAAAACCTATAATGGAAGCTGTAGTGATGCTTTTGTAATGTTTAAGAACATAACTTAATACATGAGAGAAGGTCACTAATCCTGTGATTGAACCTAAGGTGAACATGCCTAATACTTTTAAGAGTCTTAATCTGACTTCATTTTTCACAAAGCTAAAATCACCTGTAATAATTTCAGAAAATGTATCGTAAAGTGCATTTACCGAATCGACAAGTAACAACACATAATTACCTAAGAGAATGAGAATAAAAGAACCTGAAAAGCCTGGAAGTGTCATTCCCGAAACACTAATAATCCCACAGAAAAAGACAAACAATAAATTGTCGTTTTCTTTTGCAGGATCTAAAAAACTAATCCCAATGCCTAAAATAATTCCGATGGCCAGAGCGATGATACTTTTATAATTCCAGTCGTTAAAATCTTTATTGATGTAATAAATAGAGCCGATAATCATTCCGAAGAACAGACTCCAGACATAAAGTTCGTAGTGTTGTAGGAAGTAGTCCAGAATTTTAGAAACACTAAAGTAACTAACAATCATTCCAGAAAATAATAGTGCCAGAAATCGACCGTTTATGTATCTGAAAAAGCTTTTAAACCGACCATTAAACAAAAGTTTAAAAGCTGTTTTATTAACCCGTTGTAAGGAATAAATAAACTCTTCATAAAATCCTGCAACGAAGGCAACAACACCTCCGGAAACACCAGGAACTTTGTTGGCTGCTCCCATGCCAAGCCCTTTAATGACCAGGAAAAAACGATCTTTAAAGGTTCGAGTAGACTCCATTATATGTTTGCTTTTTTATTGCCTAAGCTTTCCAGGATAAAAATTGTTAAAAATCCACAAATCATTAAGAGGATTGCCCATACAAAATTTGAATTACCAGAATAAGAGAAAGGAGAAATGCTTTCTTCTAAAACGGTCTTATAAGTTTCAAAATCATGAGTTTGCTGCTGGTATAATGATAAGGTACCAACATCTGAGATTTTCAAAAAATCTTCGACAGAACCAGTATTGGCATTGAGTACAGAAATTGTTTTTTTCCATGGCCAAACTTTATTCAGTGAGCCAACAATAAATCCTGTAAGTAATGCCAGTGTTGTGTTTTGATAATTTTTAAAAAGCCATTTTAGAACGCGACTAAAACTCAGTAAACCAACAATGGCACCTGCCATAAAAATTACAATTTTCTTAATATCAAAATCATGTAAGGCATCACTTAAAGTTTTATAAGCACCTAAAATAACTAATATGAAAGAACCAGAAATACCAGGTAAAATCATGGCACAAATAGCAATTGCACCAGCAAAAAATAAATAGAATAAGCTGTCATTTGAGCCTAATGATGGTAAAGTAGAAATGTAGTAAGCTATGATAGCACCAAGTATAAGTGCTACAATTGAAGCCATGTTCCATTTTTTGAGTTGTTTGCCAACATACCAGATGCTAGCAATGATTAACCCGAAAAAAAATGACCATATCAATATTGGATGTTGTTCTAATAAGTATTTTGCTATACGCATAAAAATCACAAAGCTGACGGCAATACCTGTTAATAAGGCTAATAGAAAAGACCCATTGAGTTGCAGCCAAAAAGCTTTAAACCCTTTTTGTCTTAGAGTGTTAAATAAGGAAAAATCAATATTACCAATAGTAGTTATGAGTTCTTCGTAAATACCAGATATTAAGGCAATAGTTCCACCAGAAACACCAGGTACAGCATCTGCAGCTCCCATTGCAACACCTTTTAGCACTATAAATAAGTAATCTTTAAATTGTCTAAGCATTTTTATAAATAAGAAAAGTAAAGGTATGAAATAGGAATGATTATTTTTTGAACTTTAAAAAATCATTTTATAAATCAAAAAAACAATGAAGAATTATTTCTTTATCTCTGAGATAAGTTGTTTGACAGACGGTTTCTGTAACACATTTGGAAACAGTTCATCAAGAATAAAATTGAATTCAGGGTCTAATAAAAGTGCATTTTTTAGATGATAATGACCTTTGCTGCTTTCGTGTAAGGTAAAATGCAAGCCAGCCAAACGAAATTCTATTTCTGCTGTTTCGGGATAGAATTCTGCGGCTTGTATTAAGTTTAAAACAGAAGCTTCATATTCGCCCAGAGTAATAAGAATATCGGTTCTGGATAACCACGTTTGAAGCTCATAATTACCTAAATCTAAAGTTTTCTTATAGCCACGTTCTGCTTCTTCTAGAAAATTTAAACGATGATTGATTTGTGCATATAATTTCCAGTAAATGACATTTTCACCATCAATATTTATGGCTTTATTAATGTAAAATAAGGCTTTCTGGTAGTTGTGTTTTTTATTGTAAAACTTTGTAATTGCAATCCATCCTTTATCTAATAACGGATCTTCATGTACTGTTTTATAAAAATATTGAACCGCTAAATCGTCCTGACCAAGTTTTTCATGACAATGCCCAATTCTTAAAAGGGCAAAAGATGTCGGTTCATCTAATGCCAGTGTAATTTTATAATTTTCAATGGCTTCTAAGTACAATTTTTGCTTCTCTAATACTTTTCCTTTTTCAAGATAAGCTCCAACAAATTTATCATCTGAGATAATGGCGAAATCAAAAGAAGTTAAGGCTTTATCATAATCTTTAATAGTAAAATATTGACGACCCAATTGGTGCCAGGCGACTTCGCAGTAAGGATTTTTATCAAGATAAATATTCAGAAAATCGATAGCTTCATCATTTTGATCTAGAAAATCGTAACAGTAAATGATATTATAAAGTGCAGAATAATCTTCCAAATCTAATGCAAGACATTTTGAAAAATACTCTCGAGCATTTTCAAATTGATCTAAGAACAAATATTCCATACCAATGAGCGCAAACAAATCTGTTAAACCTTCATCATCCTGATTGAGTGTTAATGCAATTTTGAGAGTATCAATTGCCTTTTCATGTAAGTCTTGTTTTGAGAACACACTAGCTTTTTGGATGTAGATTTCCTCATTAGAAGGTTCGACCATATGAATGTCGTTTAAAATCTCATCAGCTTCAGAAAACTTGTTTTCCATGATGTAGATTTCTGTTAAGAACAGTTTTAAATTAACAGAAGTTGGATGTTGTTCCAAACCAAGTTTGATTGCTTTTTTTGCTAAAGCAATTTTGCCACTTTCGAGATAGTGATGGATGATGTTTTCAAATTCGTTTGAATCAAAAAATAAAACATGATTTGTTTTAAGCATAGATTCAAAGCGTGTAAGCGAAAAATTGTTGTTGTCGTCAGGTTGACTAAACTCCATAAGCAAATTTGGATTAATCGTTATTTAAAATTACTCTTATCAGTTCAAAAACATCATTTTTAGTGCCAATCTTTTCAACAAAGTAATTAACAGTTGTAGTGTTGTTACAAGTAAGGCGATTTTAGGTCTTGTAAATCAGTGTTTTGAATGAGTTTAGAGAGCTTTGGTTTTAGATTGAATATTGTCTAAAATTCGAGTTATTATGAGGCATCCTTTTATGATTTCTTCATTTGAAATGGTCAAAGGAGGTGTAATTCGTATGGCTTTTGATTCAAAAAGTAACCAAAATAAGATCAATCCTTCGTCTTTTGCTTTTAAAATAACCTCATTTGTTATGTCTGCTGAAGGCGTAATTACAGCCAGCATTAATCCGCGACCACGAATTTCAGAAATGAGAGGATGGATTAAATGCTTTCTAATTAATTCTTCCTTTTCAAGGGCTTGAGACATTAAATTAGATTCAGTAATTTCTTTAACTGTTGCTAAAGCTGCAGCAGCTATAACCGGATGACCTCCAAAGGTTGTAATGTGTCCTAATTTTGGATTGTCTTGAAGTACATCCATCATTTTTTTTGAAGCTGTAAAAGCACCAATAGGCATACCACCTCCAAGGCCTTTTCCTGTAACTAAAATATCTGGAATACAATCAAAATGTTCAAATCCGAATAGTTTTCCAGTTCTACCAAATCCTGGTTGAATTTCATCTAATATTAAAAGTGCTCCTGCTTTATTACAATGTTCTCTGACGGCTTTTAGGTAATTGGTTTCAGGTTCTATAAAACCTGCACCACCTTGAATGGTTTCCAGAATAACAGCTGCTGTTTTTGAAGTGATATGTGATAAGTCATTTGCATTATTAAAGGTAATAAATCTAACATCAGGAATGAGAGGTCTAAAAACAGATTTGCGTTCTTCAAATCCCATAACGCTCAATGAACCCATAGTATTACCATGATAGGCATGATGAGCGGCTATAATTTCACTTCTCCCAGTTACGCGTCTTGCCAGTTTTAAAGCGCCTTCAATGGCTTCAGTGCCAGAATTTGTGAGATAGGTGGTTTCTAATGGTTTGGGCAGATGTTTTGCTAAAAGTTTAGCCAAATTTACGGCTGGTTCCTGAGCATATTCACCATAAACCATGACATGCATATACTTATCTAACTGGGTTTTTATGGCTTCAATAACTTTAGGATGATTATGCCCTAGACTACATGCCGAAACACCTGCAACAAAATCTAAATGAGCCTTATGGTCAGTATCGTAAATGTAAGAACCTTCAGCATGTGAAATTGTCATTGCTAGTGGATGAGGTGTTGTTTGTGCTTGATATTTATAAAAATCATTTAGCATTAATTATCTTTTTTGTTCTCATTAATTAATGGCTCGGGAAGTTTTTGACTTTTATCTGCGTCTCGTTTTGCTTTTATTTTTTGTGTTGATTTAGGTAAATTTCGTTCCGCTTTATTTATCTCATCTTTATCTTTTTCTGCTGCAGAATCCATGCGTTTAAACAGCGCTTCATCAAAGAACTCTTCTTCTGGAACAAAAGCATCTAAACCTTTTATAAGAGGAAGTTCAAGTGGAGGCTCATCACTAAACAAATCTTCAACACTTTTTGGACGTTCTTCTTCTCGCCAATCGAATCCTCTGAACTTTCTGGCGTTTTCAGGAAATTGAGATTCTGGATAAATTTCTCCATCAACTTGATTAAAAAGGGTAACAATTTTATAGCCATCTTCAAATTTCATATTGATTCTAGCTGATTTTGATTTGTTGATGCCTATAAGCGAATCTTCATCGTTTCTTGAATAAAAGATAATTTCAGCGTTCTTAATGATATCAACATCATGTAGTTCATTGTTTTCAAACAAACCAATTAACCGCTGACCTTTAATTTGATTAAACCCATCTCCAATGGTGTCTTTACTGATTAGAAAAGCATTATTAAATACTTTTAAAGAATCTAGCTCTTCTTTTTCTACATTAGATATGAGGTGAATAGAATCACCAGTCATTTGATTCCCTAAATTCCATAGAATAGGTCTTCTTTTTATCGCATAAGCTTCTTTAGATGAAAAACGATCTAAATTGATCAGTTGTGATAACCCTGTTTTATGATCTGCATGAATAGAATCAGCTTTACCACTCATATCACTTTTATACATTTTAGCATTATAAAATGCTCGTGTAATGCGATGTTCTGGTTTTCCTGTGATCATTAATGTATCGGCATGAATGTATATAGAGTCTGCCTCTTGAACCGTAATGGCCAAAGCTCGTTTTGTGATAAATACAGAATCTTTTGCTCTGAAGACTTCAGCGTAATGTCCTTTTACAATGCTATTATTAATGGTATCTGTGACCACTATATTATTGGTTGCAGAGGCAAAATTTTTATTTCTATCAAAAAAAAGGCTGTCACCAATAATTTCTCTATTGTTATAGTTGATTTTTGAATTTTTAATGAAATAACCAATATCATTGTTTGTGTCATAAAAGCCACGTTCACAATAGATTTTGCTGGAATCTCCTACGATAGTTGAAGGACCATACATGTATGAATGTCCAGTTTCAGAATAAAAATCTAATTGATTAGTATTAAGGGTATATTCAGGATTTACTAAAACGACATCTTTTAGAAATCGATATTTGCTCGTATCCATGTAATAACGACCAACTTGACTGGTTATGGTTCCTGAAGAATCTCTTACCACTTTTCCGGTAGTTCTGTAATATGCTTCTTGTTTTGTTCTGTCAAAGTAAAGAGTATCAGTTGTTAAAACCGATTGAGGCTCGGTAAGCACAACATCACCAGCAGCAAAAGCCATTTTTGTAATACCACTGTATTCGACATAGTCAGATGTCATGTTAATAGTATCACCTTGTTTCACTACGACATCGCTAAAGGCTTCAATAAAATCCTCATCCTGATAGTAAATAGCTTTATCACACCACATATCAATATCTTCATGAACCACATGAATTTGAGCTTGATCGCTTCTCACAAACGTAGTGATGTTTTCTCCTTTAAGGGAGTCTTTTACAGTAAAACCTGAATATTCAATTCTGATTTTTTTTGGCTGCTGAGCATAGGAGAGTGCTGTTGCAAAACAACAACTAAGTACAATTATATATCTGAAAGCTAGATTCAAGGTTTGGTGTTTTGCTCCAAAAATAACTATTATCTCTTCGGAATAGTATGCCTTAACAGATTTTTAATAGATATATCTCAGAAGTTATCTGTTGATGGTCTGTGTTCTATCTGGTCCAACAGACACAATGGTAATAGGAATTTCTAGCTCTTTTTCAAGAAACTCGATATATTCATTAAGTTCTTTTGGAAATTGAGATACGTCTCTCATTTTGGTGAGGTCTTCTTTCCAGCCTTTAAATTCGGTATAGATTGGACTTACGTTTTCTGCTTCGATATTAAAAGGTAAATGTGAAATTATTTCACCTTTATATTTGTAAGCTGTACAAACTTTAAGGGTTTTAAAACCTGAAAGCACATCACCTTTCATCATGCTTAATTGCGTTACACCATTCACCTGACAAGCATATTTAAGAGCTACTAAATCTAACCATCCACAGCGACGAGGCCTTCCTGTAACAGCACCAAATTCATGACCAATGCGAGCCATTTCTTCACCAGTTTTATCAAATAATTCTGTTGGAAACGGTCCAGAGCCAACACGAGTTGTATAGGCTTTAAAGATTCCAAAGACTTCTCCAATTTTATTCGGAGCCACACCTAATCCAGTACAAGCGCCAGAAGCTGTAGTGTTTGATGAGGTTACAAATGGGTACGTTCCAAAGTCGATATCTAACAATGAGCCTTGAGCACCTTCAGCTAAAATAGATTTTCCGTTTTTTAAGGCCTGGTTTAAATACTCTTCGCTATCTATAAATTGCAATTCTTTTAAGCGTTTAACAGCTGCAAAGAATTCATCTTCCATTTCTTTTAAATCATATTGAATATCAACGTTGTAAAATCCAATCATAGCTTCATGCTTATTCGCTAAAGCTCTATATTTTTCTTTCCAGTTGTCTAGTTCAAGGTCACCAATTCTAATTCCGTTACGACCAGTTTTGTCCATGTAAGTCGGACCAATACCTTTAAGTGTAGACCCAATCTTTGCTTTTCCTTTAGCTGTTTCAGAAGCAGCATCTAAAAGGCGATGCGTTGGCAGAATTACATGTGCTTTTCTTGAGATGATTAGTTTTGACTTGTAATCTAAATTGAATTGATCTAAACCATCCAGCTCCTGCACAAATACAACAGGATCAATGACTACACCATTACCAATTACATTAATGGATTCGTCATGAAATATACCTGACGGAATAGTTCTTAATACATGCTTGATGCCATCAAATTCTAAAGTGTGTCCTGCATTTGGTCCACCTTGAAAACGTGCAATAATATTGTATTTGGAGGTGAGTACATCAACAATTTTTCCTTTGCCTTCGTCGCCCCATTGTAATCCTAGTAGTAAATCTACTGCCATCGTATAATCTAGTTAGTTGGTTTATTCTTTGTTCCGTAAAAGTAGAGTGAATGATTAGAAATTGAAATATCAAAGACCTCCTCAATTGTCTTTTTAATAGACTGTATTCGCGGGTCACAAAATTCAATAACTTCACCAGTATCTGTTAAGATAACATGATCGTGTTGTTTATCGAAATATGATTTTTCATAATGTGCCTGATTTTGGCCAAACTGATGTTTGCGAACCAATGCACATTCCAGAAGAATTTCAATGGTATTATAAAGTGTAGCACGACTTACACGATAGTTTTTATTCTTCATTTTGATGTATAAGGATTCAATATCAAAATGTTCTTCACTATCATAAATTTCTTGAAGAATAGCATAGCGTTCAGGTGTCTTTCTGTGGCCTTTTTCCTCTAGAAATTTTGTAAAAACGTTCTTTACAATGTCTTGATTACTCTGTTCTGTTTGTGTACTCATAATTTGTGTTGCGAATTTACACAATTATACTCTTGTCACCTTATCTATTCCATTAATTTTTTTAAGGTTATCCATAAGTTTTTTCAATATTGTATTGTTAGTAACTACCACATTAATCTTCCCAGAAAAGATGCCACCATCTGTGTCAAAACTAATACTTTTCATGTTGACATGCATGTTAGAAGAAATCTCTTTAGTGATGTTGTTAACTAATCCTAAATTATCAATTCCAGATAAGGTAATTTGGGCAGAGAATTCTTGTTGTGATGAATCTATCCACTTTGCCTGCATAATTCGATATGCATAGTTAGAATGTAGACTCAATGCATTTGGGCAATTCTTTTTATGAACTTTAATGCCTTCATTAATCGTTAAAAAACCAAACACAGGATCACCAGGAATTGGGTTGCAACAGGTTGATAATTTATAGTCGAGTTTTTCTTCTTCCTTACCAAAAACAAGCATGTCGTATTTGGCTGTAATTTCTTCTTTATCAATATCTGGAGCAACGGTTGGTTTACGAATCTTACTTTTAATATAAGTCATGAACATGTTACTTCTGGAAGAAGCATATTCCTTGAGCATTTTATTATCTATGGTTCCAATGCCAACTCTGTAAAATAAATCAAGACTTGTTTTTAACTTAAAGTAATTCACCATTTCGTTAATGGACTTCTCATCTAAACTAATTTTAAGCTGCTTTAGTTTGCGTCTTAAAATCTCTTTTCCGTCTTCTGCAACTTCCTTTTTTTCATCCTTTAAAGAGGATTTAATTTTGCTTCTTGCTCTTGCAGTTGTGGCATAATCTAGCCAGTTGCTATTGGGTTTTATATTTTCTGAAGTTAAAATTTCGACCTGATCACCACTATTGAGCTCATGACTTAAAGGCACCAATTTGCCATTTACTTTAGCACCACGTGTTTTCATACCAATTTCGGTGTGTACATTAAATGCAAAATCTAAAGGTGTTGCGCCTTTTGGTAATGACTTTAAATCACCATTTGGAGTAAACACATAAATTTCTTTGGCGTAAAGGTTGAGTTTAAATTGCTCAACAAAATCAACAGCATTCGTTTCGTTACTTTCTAAAGCTTCTTGTAACTTGTCGATCCAGGTATCTAAAGCATCTTCGGCATTGCCTTGTTTGTATTTATAGTGTGCTGCATAGCCTTTTTCGGCAATTTCATTCATACGCTCACTACGAATTTGTACTTCTACCCAACGTCCTTTTGGTCCCATGACTGTAATATGAAGCGCTTCATAACCTGTAGATTTTGGTGATGAAATCCAGTCACGCAAACGAATGGGATTAGGTGTAAAATGGTCTGTTACGATGGAATAGATTTTCCAAGCGATAAATTTTTCGTTGTTGATATCGGACTTATATATAATTCTAACAGCAAACTTATCATACACTTCATCAAAATCAACCCCTTGTTTGACCATTTTTCGTCTGATGGAATAAATCGATTTTGGACGACCTTTTATGTCGTAGTTTAAGCCTTCGCTATTTAAAGAATCGACAATAACTTTTGAAAACTCTTTAATGTAATTGTCCTGTTCTTCTTTGCTTTCCTGAATTTTTTCAAGAATGTCATTATACACTTCGGGTTCGGTGTATTTAAGTCCTAAGTCTTCAAGTTCGGTTTTAATATTATAAAGTCCAATACGATGTGCTAAAGGTGCATATATGTATAAGGTTTCAGAAGCTATTTTTTCTTGTTTATCAGAACGCATAGAATCCATAGTTTGCATGTTGTGGAGTCGATCTGCGATTTTTATAATGATTACACGAACATCATCATTAAGTGTGAGTAACATTTTACGAAAGTTTTCCGCTTGTGTCGACACATCTTTATCTTTGTTAAGAGATGAAATTTTTGTAAGTCCGTCAACAATACGAGCAATCGTTTCGCCAAACATACGTTCTATGTCTGCGAGTGTATAGTCAGGACTATCTTCAACCACATCATGAAGTAGTGCAGCAGCAATACAAGTGGCATCTAAACCAATTTCGCTGGCTACGATTCTAGCGACAGCAATAGGATGAAAAATATAGGCTTCACCAGACTTACGACGTTGATGTTTGTGCGCGTCGACAGCCACTTCAAACGCCTGACGAATTAATTTTTTGTCAGTGGTTGAAAGTGTTTGGTAACTTACTTTAAGAAGATCTTTGTAAGCTTTTGCAATCTCTGCATTTTCTTTTTCAATGTCTACGTCTGCCATAGAACTAAAGTATGAATAAGAAATGTAATGTGCAATGTGTTTTTTAGGTTTTGTTTAAAGATTAAATCAAAACCCATTGAACCAAAAATTTATTGAGGTTTTTACTTTTTATTACTGGCTACAATTCCCATCAATGATATCTTGAGGTGTTGGGTTGTAAGCGTTGTAATCAATAAAAGTTTCTATTGATGTACCATTGCCATTTATAAACAATTCCTCTAAGGCACAAAAATTTGTTAGATTGGGATTAGGTCCATAAAGATAACCACTATCTGAAAACTCCAAACCAATCATAAGAGTTGGGACATTTGGACCTCCAGGATTAGTAATTGAAATCAAGTTACCTAATCCATTAAGGTCTGATAATTCTTGATTACCAGCAATCTCTAACCTATCTAATTGAGTAATTTGTTCTAATCCAGCTAAAGTGGTTAGCGCATCGTTATAATAAATTTTTAGACGTACTAACTCATTTAAGTTCTCGAGACCAGTTAGCGATGTAAGGGATTCATTTTGTCTAATAGTTAGATTTACTAGGCTAGTTATATTGTTAAAGTTATCTAGTGAAAACAATGAGTCATTTAAATAAATCCATAATTCATAACTTATGCTGACAAGACTATTTAGTCCTTCTGTTGAAGAAAGGTTATCATTATATGAAAGACTGAAACTACCAACATTAGCTAAGTTATTTAATCCTGTAAGCGAGATTAATAAATCGTTATTTTCTATTCTAAATGATCCAGAAATATCAGTTATATTATTTAAACCATTTAAGTTTTCTAGAAGCGAATTGCCAGAAATAATTAGCGAGCCATCAATACTTTCTAAGCCTATCAATGGTGTCAGATTATTAATGTCAGTTGGATTTTCAAAATCAGCAATGATAAAGTTTCCATTAATACTTGAGTAATTAAAGAGTCCAAAATTATCTACTTCTAACTGAGTTTTTAGTTGAATGTTTCCGTTATAAATACCACCTGTGTTACCACATGTACTTGATGTTTCAAGATTAATTGTTCCTCCATTTAAAATTATATCATCCGATATGCTCCATTGACCAGTATTATAATCAAATATTTGCAATTGGGTGGTGATTATTGAACAATGTTGTATTCCAATATTTATAATTCCATCTGTAATACTAAATGTATTATTTTCATCGAAATAAACATAACCATTTGTTAGTGGGTTTCCATCACAGTTGGTGACAGTTCCTGTAATTGTAGTAGTTTGTATATTTTCGGAAAAAGAAATATCTACATTAGCGTCAGAACTAAATCCGTTTAATACTTCCTCATGAACTAATTGAGAGTAGCACTGTCCACCAGCACTATATACAGTCACTGTAATCTCTTCATTAATTGGAACTAAACCACATTCAAAACCATCTTGAGATGTGAGAGTTCCATTATAAATTAGTTGATTATTACTGTTGCGTGTAATTGAAACATTATAAGGTGTTGATGCTTCTGATGTGCCAGAAGTAATCGAGAAGCAAAGGTTGACATATTCAAGAGGTAAATCACAATTCCACCACGTAAAATGAGTCACTTCAGCAATATATTTGTTTTCGCTTTTAATGGCTTGCCCTTCCTCTTTCCAGTAGCCCACAGTGTCATCAAAATACCATAGATTCATAGTTTCTGGTGCTATATCTGTTTGCGTATAGTGTATTGGGTATTCAATAGTTGCTGGATTGTTTTCATCAATGTTTAATGCTTCACCAGATGGTGAAAATAATTTGACAGACAACATTCCATAAGTTTCTAAAGCTACGGCATCATTAGTTGAAGTTTGGGCAAATAAACTTCCAGGCATTTGAGTAAAAGTAGAGTTGTCATTTGGTCGTATATAATGCAATACAACCTCTACTTGACCATTATAAATAGTACCATCTGAAGTAATAAAATCTCCTGTAAAATTAACTGAAGCTCCAGATTTGTAAACGGTTGAAGGTTCACCAGAATTCACAGTAGCTGTTACCTCTTTTTCTAGTAAAACGATATTGATTCTATTTACACCATTTTCTTTTGGAATTACAACTCTAGACCCATTTATATACCCATTTTTGTAGGCTTTTATATAAGCAAAATTTTCAAAAACGGCTACATCATTTAAAACAAATAGTCCGTTACGATCTGTTGATACCATAGCATTACCAATAGTAATTTGAACGTTTTCTAATTTCTCACCAGTTTCATTTGTCACCAAACCAATAAAATTGCCAGAGGTTGTATTTCCAAAATGTTCAGATTGGAAGATAAGATCGTTTGTGTTTAAATCTGGATCATTATTGTTTTGAGAATCAAAATCGTCTTTTTCACAGTTGTGAAACAGTAATATGGTAAAGGTTAATAGGAGTAGTTGGGTGATGTTTTTCATAAACCTGGTTTTCTTAAAGATACAAATTTTCTTAAAGATACAAAAATTCACAAAAGGTTGCGTCAACATTTTTGATTTTTTAGCTTCCCTAGAAATGTCTTTATAAGCTTTTGCAATCTCTGCATTTTCTTTTTCAGTGTCTACGTCTGCCATAAAAATAAAGTAGCAATAAGAAATGTAATGTGCAATGTGTAATTAGAATTTATTATTTCTTTAAATTCCTCACACGCTCCAAAAGTGTCGGATGTGAATAATGCATCCAAACATACGATGGATGAGGTGTGAGATTACTCAAACTATTTTTAGACAGCTTTTTAAGTGATGTAATTAAAGGTTCGGCTTTATAAGTTGTTTTTGCATAGTCATCTGCCTGGTACTCGAATTTTCGTGAGATGTAATTCATAGCTAATCCTATAAGTTCTGAAATAGGTGAATACAACATTCCGAAGGCAATTAAACCTACATGAAAACTTGGAGTTTCAACACCTAAGGCATTCGATAATAAAGGGTTTGATATAAAAACAGATAAGATAAATAGCATGATTCCTGTCAATACTATTGACGACACGAGATTAAAAATAATATGATTTCGTTTGTAATGACCAACTTCGTGAGCTAAAACAGCGACAATTTCTTCTTCCTCTAAATCGTTAACTAAGGTATCGTATAAAGTGATGCGTTTTTCGCTACCAAAACCAGAAAAATAGGCATTGGCTTTGGTGCTTCGTTTGGAGCCATCAATTACAAAAATGTTTTTCAAACTAAAACCAACCGATTGGGCATATTCCGAAATCTGCTCACGTAAAGTTCCGTCTTCTAAAGGCGTTTGCTTATTGAATAATGGCACTATTAACCTAGCATAAAACAGATTCATAAATACCGTAAATACAGTTACAATTCCCCATGCATAAAGCCAAAATTGCTCTTGTGTTTGTTGGTAAAACCAAATGATAAGCGCCAAAATTCCACCACCTAAAATGGCTGACATCAATAATCCTTTTATTTTATCGAGAATGAAGGTTTTGACTGTGGTTTTATTAAATCCGAATTGTTCTTCAATCACAAAGGTTTTATATATTGAAAATGGTAACGAAATAAGATCACTACCAATCATAATAATTCCGAAGAAAATCAAAGCAATACCAATTGGATTTTCAGTGTAACTTCTAGCAATATTATCTATATATTCAAAACCATCAAGTAGCAAAAAGCCAAGTGTCAAAATTATTGAAAACGTTGAGCTAAAAATTCCAAACTTATAATTGGTTTTTTTATAGGCCTGCGATTTTTTATATTCGGCTTCGTCATATACATCATTCAATTCTTCAGGAATGGCATCGTCATAATGTTTGGCATTTAGTGCATCAAGTACTTTATCGATAATAAAATTAATAACAATAATACTTATAATGATATAGAATAGCGTTTGTGCTGTCATTGTGTTTATTTTCAATTATAAAGAAAGATAGTGGCTTATCTTTTAGTGATTGCTGAGTTGTACTTAAGATTTTTATTTAAAACCTCTCTGTCTTTTCGCTTCAAAAATAAGAATTCCTGCAGCAACAGATACATTCATGCTGTCTATTTCACCTTGCATTGGAATAATAATATTTTGAGTGGATGCTTTTAACCACTCATTAGTTAGACCATCGGCTTCTGTGCCTACTACAATGGCAGTTGGTTTGGTGTAATCTTGTGTGTGATATGATTTTGAAGCTTGTAATGCTGCACAGTAGGTGTTGATCTTCATTTTAGAAAGAAATGCAATGATTTTAGTTGTAGAAGCCATTACAACTTGGTTTGTAAACACACAGCCAACACTAGAACGAATAATATTAGGATTATATACATCGGTTTTTGGATTTGCTATTATTACTGCATCGATATGAGCTGCATCTGCTGTTCGTAATATAGCTCCTATATTTCCTGGTTTTTCTGGAGCTTCAGCTATTAAAATTAAAGGGTTTTTATGAGTGATTTGTAAATTTTCAAGTGTATGAGGTTTGCTTTTTGCTACAGCAATAATGCCTTCAGTAGTATCTCGATAAGCTAATTTTTGGAATACTTCTCTGGAGATTTTAACAATGTTGAGTTGTGAAGTTGTAAAGTCGCTTAGTTCTTCTTCTGTGATTAAATCAGGATAGAACAGTAGGGTTTCAATTTCATAACCTCCTTTTATAGCTAATGATAATTCACGCTGACCTTCGATTAAAAATAATCCTGTTTTTTTGCGCTCACGCGATTTTTCTTTTAAAACAAGAATTTGTTTTACCAATGAGTTTTGGGTACTGGTAATCTCCTTATATTGCATTTGATGTTATATTCAGTATATTTGACAACCCTCAAATTTACGCTTTTATACTGCAATTACAATGTGTTTTGCGCATTAGAATTTTTAATAATTCGAAATTTAAGGTAGGGAAATCAATAACTTATTTGTTATAGTATTGACATCAATAGATTTTAATTTGAGTGTCTGAAATAACTAAACAACCACCTTAATTTATGAAAGTAAAATTACTCCTTCCGCTATTAGCCTTTCTTTTTTCAGTTTTAACTCATGCCCAAATTGGAGTCAATCCTCCAATAGATTTATATGCATGTGATAACTTTAATGGCTTTGCTAATTTTGATTTAAACCAAAATGATGCCATTGTTCTTGGTGGTTTGAGTCCTAATGAGTATACAGTAAGCTACCATATGACGCAAATAGATGCTGAAACAAACACAAATGCATTGATTAGTCCTTTTTCCAATACTACTAACCCTCAATTAATTTTTGTTAGAGTTGCAGAAATGGCTACAGGAAATTTTGAGATTCAGAGTTTTAATTTATTTGTAGACTCTGTTCCTGTTCCTACTCTGGATGATGTGTATGAGTTTTGCGATAGTTTTGAACTTGTAGTTGACTCTGGATTTGGCGATCAAGATTTTATTTTTGCATGGTATTTTGATGGTATTTTGTTACCAGATGAAACCGATTCTATGCTAACAATTAATCAGTCAGGTTATTATCAATTACAGGTATCAACTCCAGATGGTTGTTCTTCTTTCACAGATTTTGAAGTGGTGTCAGATACATTTGAAAACCTAACAACGCCCTCAGCACAAGTGGTTTGTGATGACAATAATGATGGTTTAAGTTCCTTTAATTTGTGGGATGCAATTAACGAAATTGGTATAGCATTAGGAATGCCAAGCCAAATAACCATACACGAAACATTAGGAGATGCCGAAATTGGTGTAAATGCAGTTAACCCAGTATATAACAATATAGTGCCTTATGTACAAACTTTGTATGTTAATGTATCAACTGTAAATACAGATTGCTATGGTATTACAACTATAGATCTTATTGTAGATACCAATTGTGTTGCAGCATCACCTGTTGAAGCGTTCATTTGCGTTGGTGATTTTAACATACCTGTTGATTACGACTTAACGTCTCAGGAGGCAAGTATGGTAAATGGACAAAATACGTCAGACTTTACGTTTACGTATTACTATTCTGAAACGAATGCTCAAAGTCAAAACAATGCTATTACAAATCCAGAAACTTTTCCTGTAAATGCTAATACACCTGTAATATATGTTCGTATTGAAGATAATCAATCAGGAAACTCAGTTATAGTTGAAATATACTTGAACTTAAGTTTGAATCCGCAAATAGACTTTAATGGACCTTACACAATTTGTAGCGGAAATGAAATTGTGCTATATCCTTTCATTAACAATAATAATGCAACCTACGAGTATGTATGGAACACAGGAGACACCAGTCCTGAAATTGTTGTATTAACAGGAGGAACGTATTCAGTTACAGTTACAGATTTAATCTCAGGTTGTTCAGCTACAGCTAGTGTAGATGTTATTGAAGGTGGTGATGCACCAATCCTCACAGATGCAGCAGGTTTATATAGTTGTGAGCAAAGTTCAACCTTTGATTTGACGAGCACCATTCCAGAGATTTTAAACGGTCAGGATGAAAGTCAGTATGTTATTGGCTTCTATAATAATTATAATTGGGCTTATGCAGATAACAATCCAATTACAAACCCAACTAATTATATTTCTGCAGGTGGAAGTGAAACCATTTTTGTAAGAGTTCAAAATATTGGAGATGAATGCTTTTCTATATCCAATTTTAGTGTTACTACAGATAATTCGTGTCCTACAGTTGTAAATTGTGAAAATGGTCCCGTAAACACAACCTATTGTTATGACAATAATGATACTACTGAATTCAATTTTCAGAGTTCAGATGGATTACCATTGACCCTTTATTTTAATACTGGTCAAACAGAAGTTAATTTTGATACAGTTTCAATATTAGATTCAGATGGTTCAACTATGAACTCTAATTTACTTTATGGAAATGATGGTGATTTTACAGGATTGACTTACACATCAACAGGAAGTTCAATAACGGTTCAATTTAATTCCGATAACACTATTAGTTGTACTAATAATAGTACTTGTTGTAATGAAGAATTTGATTTTAATGTGTTTTGTGCTTCGGCTGTTGGAATTATTCAAGTGAATGCTTTTGTTGATGCCAATTCAAATGATGTGTATGATGCCAACGAATTTAGTTTTTCTAATGGTTATTTCGCCTATGAAGTTAATGGCGATGGCATGATTAATACTGTAAATTCATCAACAGGGAGCTTTCAAATCATTAGTGAAAATGAAGCCGATACGTATGACATAACCTTTAATTTACACGAAGAATCTGCTGGATGTTACGATATTACAACAGCTGGTTTTGATACTGTTAGTGTTACTCAAGGCAATACAGTAACTATAGATTTTCCAGTTGTTGAAGAACAAAGTTGTGAAGATTTGGCAGTGTATTTAATAAACTACTGGACACCTCCAAGACCAGGTTTTACGCATGAAAATTATTTGGTATTAGAAAACTTAGGCTTTACCACAATTACATCTGGTACTGTAGAGTTTGTTGCAGATCCTCAACTGGTTTATAATGGTGTTACAAGCGTCAATCCAAACTATACAATTACAAGTACAGCAACTGGATTTGCAGTGGATTTTGTAAACCTACAACCAGGTGACGTTGAATATATTGATATTTCATTAACCTGTCCAGCTACTGTTGCTTTAGATGATATTGTTACCAATACAGCAACTTATGTTACAGATACAAACGATTTAGTTCCAGGAAATAATTATTCTACCTTATCAGAATTGGTGGTAGGTTCTTGGGATCCTAATGATAAAATGGAAGCTCATGGTCCAAAAGTGTTGTATGACGATTTCTCAGCTTCTGATGAATGGTTATACTACACCATTCGTTTCCAAAACTTAGGAACAGCAGCAGCAGAGTTTGTAAGAATAGAAGATGAATTAGATGCTAGTTTAGATGAAACCACCTTTCAAATGTTACGATCTAGTCATGATTATATCGTAACCAGAACAGAAAGTAGTTTAGAATGGTATTTTGATAACATCAATTTGTCTGCAGAACAAGACGATGCTGAAGGAAGTAACGGTTTTGTGTACTTTAGAATTAAACCAAAAGCAGGATACGCTTTAGGTGATGTGATTCCGAATACTGCAGCCATTTATTTCGATTTCAATCCACCAGTGATCACAAACCGTTTTGAAACCGAATTTGTAGATGATGCATTGTCAGTATCTGAATTTGATATCAACGGATTTACTATGTATCCTAATCCAGCAAAAGATATTTTGACAATTAAGTTAAATAACATTAGTAATGCTAAACTTAGTATTTATGACATTCAAGGGAAATTAGTATTAGAACGTTCTATTTCAAAAGAACAAAATTTAGAGCTTAATGTTTCAGACTTACAAAGCGGATTATACTTTGTGAAACTAAATACATCAACTAAAGAGGTGGTCAAGAAATTAATTGTTGAATAATAGCAATTAATTAGTGAATTAAAAGCCTCAGAATTGTTCTAAGGCTTTTTTTATATTATAAACTGTTGTTTAAATTAATACTCTTATATTTAGTGTATCAAACAACTTTACATAATGAATTTAAAACTACTCCTTGTAACTATAGCACTGATTATGTGCTCTGTTGCTCACGCTCAAGTAGCAAATCAACCATCAGATTATCAGTTATGTGATATGGATAATGAAGGTTTAGCTGAATTTGATTTAAGCTTAAAGGACTCAGAGATTCTTCAAGGTCAAGATCCATCAGATTTTATGGTAACTTATCATATCAGTCAATTTGATGCTGAAAATGGAAATGAGGCTTTATCCAGTCCATATTCAAACGTTGCAAATCCACAAATGATTTGGGCTAAGGTTGAAGAAATATCTACAGGTAATTTTGACACCACATTTTTTAGTTTGGTTGTATTAGATGTTCCTTTCATACCAGACACTGACCTTTATATATGTGATGAAGATGGTGATGGAGAAGTGGAATTAAACTTTGCGACTACAGAAAATGGTTACAGTTTAAGTTATCACTTAACCCAAAATGAAGCAGAACAAAACATCAATGCATTAATGTTTCCTCTTATACTTCAGGCTGAAAATATTCCAAACCAAGTATATGCAAGATCTGAAAACACAGAGGGTTGTTTTTTTGTTGTCCCAAGAGCATTGTATTATGGAGAAGGTGTAGTGGCTAACAATTTGACACCACTTGAGGCGTGTGGAAATAATGGTACTGCTCAGTTTTATCTTCCTTATAAAAATGATGAGGTTACAGGAGGTTTGCCGCTAACTGTAAGATATTATTTAACAGAAAATGATGCTCAAAATGGTACAGGTTATTTACCATCAACTTATACCAATACTTCTAATCCGCAAACCATATATGCTCGTGTCAGTAATATTACTTGTTATGATGTAACACCTTTGGAATTGATTGCTAATGAAGGAAATGTATTAAATTTATCAAATATAGATGAACAATTTGTTTGTGACTGGACATTGCCTTATAATGTAACACAACATGAAGCACAGCTTTTACAAAACCAAGATCCTACAAATTTGGTGATCACGTATTACAACTCTCTTGGTGATTTATATAGTCAAACCAATCAAATTTCAAATCCAACCCAGTATGTCCTTGCAGCTCCTAACGAAGAAGAAATTATATATATAAGAGTAGAACATACCGTTTCAGGTTGTTTTGATTTTAAGGGCTTTTCATTAGAAGGGAAAGAGGATTTTGAATTAAATTCTATTACTTTAAGTGCTTGTGATACAAATGGTGATGGCTTAGAAGTTTTTAATCTATTAGCAAATTATACTGAAATACTAAATGGTTCAAATGTGAATTTAAGATTTTATGAGACAGAAGCAGACGCACTTAGTGATGTAAATTATATCTGGCCTACTAGCGCTTATGAAAGTGGAAATTCTACTATTTATGCAAAAGGATATTATAGTGATACAGATTGTTTTGAAATCGTTCCAATTCATCTGGAGATACAATCTGGTCCAGAACTCGCAAATTCAACTTATGGTGTTTGTGACTATAATTCGAATGGAGGTGAAGCAGTTGAATTGTTTTTTATTGAAGAGTTTGTGCTTTCTAATTTAGACGATAATTTAAGTTATGACATCAACTTTTTTGAAACTGAATCAGATGCCCTCATTTACGTTTCTGAAATAACTAATCCATACAACTTATTTACAAATGGCGCTACAATTTTTGCCCGAATCAATGTTCTTGGATCAGATGATTGTACTGTGGTTCGTCCAATTAATTTAGAGTTATTAACGCTTCCAAATATTACTAACTTTTTACCAATGTATGGTTGTGATGATGATAATGATGGTTTTGCAGAATTTGATTTTACACCAAATCGAGATGTAATTTTAAATCAGTATCCTGATCTAATAGTTACTTTTCATCCAACGTTTCTAAACGCATCTAGTGGGTCAGAAGCACTTCCCTTAAACCATTTATCAGGTAATTCTCAAATATTTATTAGAGTTTTAAATCCAGAAACTGGCTGTTATAGACTTTTTGTTTTACCACTTCAATATTTTTGTGATGAGCCTATAGATTGTGGTTCGGGAGCAGTAAATGATACGTTTTGTTATGTTGATGAAGATACAGCCACTTACCCATATTCTAGTTCTAACGGTTTACCATTAACTGTTGTATTTAATTCAGGACAAGTAGAAAATAATTTTGATCAACTTATTGTTTTAGATTCAGATGGTGTCACTAACCTTAATGCGAATACACCTTATGGAAATAATGGTGATGTAACAGGACTAGAATTCACATCGTCTGGAGGACAAATTACGATTAAAGTTGAATCTGATTATTCAAATAGTTGCCAAAGTCAAGGGTATTTGCCTTTAAATTTTGATGTCTCTTGTTTAGATTCATCAATCATTCCTAATTGTGATGCAAGTTTAACTCAACCTCTTAATGGAAGTACAGATGAAGATGTTAATTTAAACTTACAATGGAGTGCTGCAACTAACTTTCCATCGGGTTATAAGATTTCAATTGGGACAACTGCTGGTGGAAATGAATTTTTAGATCAATATGATGTTGGAAATGTTTATGAGCATGATGTCGTTGGTCTTGAGTATGAAACAACTTATTTTGTAACTATTATACCATATAATACAAATGGAGAGGCAACAGGTTGTATTGAGGAAAGTTTTACTACAATGGCTAATCCAAATCAAATTGTAGCATGTGGTGATACACCTTATAATGTCGTGTATTGCTACACAGTAGATGACACAACGACCTTTTCTTTTCAAAGTTCTAATGGGTCACCATTAACTGTTGTTTTTAATTCTGGAGAGATAGAAGTGTCTTATGATTTTTTATATGTGTTCGATTCTGATGGTACAGATATTAATGGGACACCTTGGGGAAATAATGGTGATTTAAGCGGACTTATGTTTCAATCTTCAGGAGATACTATTACTATCGAAATAAATTCAGATTATAGTATAAGTTGTGAAACGGATAATTATGACCCTTGGGATTTTGATGTGTTTTGTTCAAATTCTGTTGGATATGTTGTCGTTAATGCTTTTCAAGATGCCAATAATAATCAAGTTTTTGAGACTAACGAAGTTAATTTCACTAATGGATATTTCACTTATGAAATGAATGGAGACGGAATCATTAATACTGTAAACTCTTCAACTGGTAGCTTCCAAATCATTAGTGGTAGTGAAACCGATACTTACGATATTACTTATAATTTATATGAAGAATCTGCTGGATGTTATGATATAACAACATCTAGTTTTAACAATGTTTCTGTAGCAACTGGAAATACAGTTACAATAGACTTTCCTGTAATTGAAGAACAAAATTGTGAAGATTTAGCTGTGTATTTAATCAATTCTTGGATACCACCAAGACCTGGTTTTACACATGAAAATTATCTTGTGTTAGAAAACTTAGGCTTTACAACAATAGCATCTGGAACTGTTGAATTTACTTTAGATGCACAATTAGAATTTGATGATATCTTGAATATAAATCCTGCATATACAATGACAACTACAGCTTCTGGTTTTACGGTCGATTTTGTAAATCTTCAACCAGGAGCTGTTGAGTATATAGATGTGTCTTTAACTTGTCCTGTAGAAGTAGCTTTAGATGATGTTGTCACAAATACAGCTATATATCTCACTGATTCTAACGACTTAGTACCTGATAACAATTTTTCTTCACTATCTGAAGTTGTAGTTGGTTCTTGGGATCCAAACGATAAAATGGAAGCTCATGGTCCTAAAGTTTTATATGATGAATTTTCAACATCTGATGAATGGTTATACTACACCATCCGTTTCCAAAACTTAGGAACTGCAGCTGCCGAGTTTGTTAGAATCGAAGATGCATTAGATGTGAGTTTAGATGAAACAACGTTTCAAATGTTACGCTCAAGTCACGATTACGTGGTGACAAGAACAGAAAGTGATTTAGAATGGTATTTTGACACTATTAATTTACCAGCAGAACAAGATGATGCAGATGGTAGTATAGGTTATGTGTATTTTAAAATTAAACCAAAAGCAGGATACGCTTTAGGTGATGTGATTCCGAATACTGCAGCCATTTATTTCGATTTCAATGCACCAGTGACCACAAACCGTTTTGAAACCGAATTTGTAGATGATGCATTGTCAGTATCTGAATTTGATATCAACGGATTTACTATATATCCTAATCCAGCAAAAGATGTTTTGACAATTAAGTTAAATAACATTAGTAATGCCAAACTTAGTATTTATGACATTCAAGGGAAATTAGTATTAGAACGTTCTATTTCACAAGAACAAAATTTAGAGCTTAATGTTTCAGACTTACAAAGCGGATTATACTTTGTGAAACTAAATACATCAACTAAAGAGATGGTCAAAAAATTAATTGTTGAATAAAGGGTTATTTAATAATTTCGAAGAGGCCTCAGATTATTTCTGGGGCTTTTTTGTAAACAATTCTCAGTATCTTCGTCTAAGCGCGTAACCATTACAAATCATGATATGAAAATTAAAAGTTTGCTACTAATTGCCTTGATTGCTTTTTCTTCTTGCATAGACGATAAGAAAAATAAAACCGTTGAATCTATTGATTATTCTGAAACAGAATTAGATGTGACAACAAGTGCTTATCCAGAATCAATTACAAAAGTATTTGAGGCTCATGGTGGATTAGAACTCTGGAACGAGATGCAAACACTTAAATTTACAATGGCTAAAGAGACTGGTGAAGAGGTTACAATTACAGATTTATACACCAGGAATTCTCTTATCAAAATGCCAAAACATACCATTGGTTATGATGGTCAAGAGGTGTGGTTACAAAAGCTAGATACCACAAGTTATGAAGGAAATCCTAAGTTTTATTACAATTTGATGTTCTATTTCTATGCAATGCCTTTCGTCTTAGCAGATGGTGGTATTATCTATGAAGATGCAGAACCATTAGACTTCGAAGGTAAAACTTATCCTGGAATTAAAATTTCATATGAAAGTGGAGTAGGAGAATCACCAGAAGATGAATACATTTTATATTACGACTCTAAAACTCATAAAATGGCTTGGTTAGGCTATACAGTAACCTTTTTTACAAATGAAAAAGGTAAAGAATTTCATTTTATAAAATATAGCGAGTGGCAAAATGTTAATGGTTTAGAGTTGCCAAAAACTCTAACCTGGTATCACTACGAAAACAATTTACCAACCACAAAACGAAATGATTTAGAATTTTCTGATGTAAGTCTTACTAAAATGAAGATGAAGCCCAGTATTTTTAGTAAGCCAGAAGGAGCTGAGGTTGTAGAATAAGAAACACAATATAAATTAAGTAAAAGCGTCGTAATTTTATGGTTACGACGCTTTTACTATACTAATCAAATTCTTTTCGAGTGCCATCTTTTAGACCTCGATAATGCCTGCCATTTTCTATAAATAAAACTTCTCCATATTCACCCTTTTTAATACTAGAATCAACTCCAAAGATTTTACCTTCAAATACACGTATAACTTCATCAAAGGAGCAATGACCAACAATTATATGTTCTGAATCGGTTTTTGATAATACCTCATCGATATCTTCATGCTCTAAGTGGTCATTAAAATAACCTCTGTACCAGATAGGTCCAGTTGAGCCATAATAATTGGTATAGAAATCGGTTGATTTTAATTCCGATTTACTAATATCAATTGAAACTCTCATCGTTTCATTGATAACTTCAACATCAAAACCGATTTTAGATAAAAAGTCTTGAGAAATTCCACCGTGAACAAACACATGGTCATTGAGTCTTAAAATAGTCGATTTAGATCGTAACCATCGTCCTAAAATAGTTGTATTACTATAAAGTTTGTCATAATCTAAGTCCAGTAGCTTACTAACATTCAAGTACTTTTCATTAACATATCTCAAATCTTTATGCAAAACCATATATTCATGATTACCTAATAAAAAATGCAAATAACCACCTTGTTGTTTTGCTTGTTGCTCCAGTTTATATATAAGCCAAAGCATTTCAGTTACTTTGGGACCTCTGTCAAAAATATCACCAACAATAATAAGATGGCCTTTACCAAAACTCCAATTTAAGTCATCATCTATAATGCTGTTGTTTTTTAATACATCAATAGCTAAATCATATTGACCATGAATATCACTTAACGCAGCAATCTTTTCAACTCCTAAAAAAACAGATGGCTCAGCCGGATAAGTTTTAGGAAATGCCGAACGCTCTAACGTTTTAGTAATCACCTTTCCTTCAACTATGTTTTTTTGAATGAGATTTGTCTTATTAATAAAAACATAAGGGCCATCATTTAGTCCTTGTCCAAAACTAATAAAGCCAGTTAAGGAGATAAGAACTATGAAAATAAGTTTTGGAGTCTTCAATACATATTAAATTAATTAATCTTGAGTATTAAACTTTTCAGAATAACGTTTCCAAAGCGTCGTTTGGTGTGATTCTAAACTAATCATTCTTCCGTCTATAAAAGCATGAGAAATAATATTAGTTCGCATATCTAAAGCATCACCTTCGCTTATAAATAGAGTCGCACTTTTTCCTTCTTCCAGTGAACCATAATTTTCGTCGATACCTAATATTTTAGCTGTATTTAAAGTGATAAGTTGTAAAGCTTGTGCTTTAGTTAACCCATATGCAACAGTGGTTCCAGCATAAAACGGTAAGTTACGAGCATTCATGCGTTCCATTCCTCCACTGCCTTCAAGGGCTACAACAACACCTTTATCCACCAACATTTTAGCTGTTTTAAAAGGTAAATCGTAATCATCATCAGTTTGGTCTGGTCTAGAATGTACACGTTGTAACAATACAGAAATGTTATTCTGCTTTAGCAAATCGGCAACTCTATAAGCATGATAACCACCAACAATGGTCATATTTTTAACACCATTTTCTTTTGAAAAATTAACAGCGTCAATAATTCCTTTTTCATCATCAACATGAATGTATAGCTTTTTTGAACCATTAAAAAGCCCTTTAGTGGCTTCATAAGGAAGGTTTAAAGCAGAACCACTACCTTTTATATAAGCTTTAGTCTCATTTAAAAAGTCTGTAATCTCTTTAACTTGCTTTTCATAGTTTTTATTCATTTTCATAGCAGGATCTTCTCCTAGCCACCAACGACCTCGACTAAAACTGTTAGGCCAGTTCATGTGTATACCATCATCTTCTTTTACTGCTGCATCTTCCCAGTTCCATGCATCTAATTGTACTACAGAAGACGTTCCAGAAATTCGTCCACCACGAGGTGTAATTTGTGCTAAAAGCACACCATTTGGTCGCATCGATTCTACAACTTTAGATTCTGTATTATAAGCAATTAAACTTCTAATATGCGGATTCCAAGATCCTAATTCCGAATCATCATCAGTAGCTCGTACAGCGTCAATTTCAACAAGTCCTAAAGTGGTATTTGGAATGATAAAACCAGGATAAACGTGTTTTCCAGTAGCATCAATTACCTCCATCTCTGCGAGTTTGATTTTTACGATTCTGGAGTCTACAACATTCAGTAGTTTTCCATCCTTTAAAATGATAATACTGTTCTCTATAACTTCACCATTCCCAATATGAGCTGTTGCACCTTTAATGGCAATAGTTTTGCTTTGCTTTTTTGCTGGTGTTTGTTGTGCATTTGTTAAACCAAATGTCAATAGCAACAAAACGATATATATATTTATGTGTTTCATGTTTTTATGTTTAGTGAGATTCATGATCAATATAATCACAATGCATTTGATCTTTTTCTTTCTTCTTTATAGGTTGTGTTTTCAGTCCTTTATTTTTAGCTAACATCATCTGGTTGATAAGTTCTGCTTTTTCTTTTTTAATTTGAGAACGCATCATTTCATCACGTTTGATGTCAAAATAAGTAACACCTTCAATAAGTGTTTTTTCTGCTTTTGCATAAATAGATAACGGATGGTCTGACCATAATACCAAATCAGCATCTTTTCCCACTTTTATACTTCCAACCCTGTCATCTATATGAAGTAGTTTTGCAGGATTTAATGTGACAAATTTCCAGGCTTCTTCTTCTGAGATACCACCATATTTGACAGATTTTGCAGCTTCTTGATTTAAACGACGAGCCATTTCACCATCATCACTATTAATAGCAACAACAACTCCTGCATTGTGCATTATTGCTGCATTGTAAGGGATTGCATCGTTTACTTCATATTTGTAAGCCCACCAGTCACTAAAAGTTGAACCTCCAGCGCCATGCTCTACCATTTTATCGGCAACTTTATATCCTTCAAGGATGTGTGTGAATGTATTGATATTAAAGCCGAATTGCTCTGCAACCTTCATTAACATATTAATTTCACTTTGTACATACGAATGACAAGAAATAAAGCGCTCTTTATTTAAAATCTCTGCTAACACATCCATTTCTATATCTTTTCGGTAAGGCTTTCCGCTTTTCTTAAGCTTGTCATATGCTTTGGCTCTACTAAAATAATCAATGTATAATTGTTCAACTCCCATTCTGGTTTGCGGAAAACGTTCAAAACTCGACCAGTTAGATTGTTTTACATTTTCTCCTAATGCGAATTTTATAAATTTCGGACTATTGTCATAAATCAAATCTTGGGCATTTTCTCCCCATTTTAATTTGATAATGGCAGAGCGTCCTCCAATTGGATTCGCTGAGCCATGTAAAATCTGAATTGTTGTAACTCCGCCAGCAAGATTTCTGTAAATATCAATGTCTTCGTCATCAATAACATCTTCAATGCTCACTTCTGCTGAAGAATTCTGACCACCTTCATTTATAGATGCCGCAGCAATATGTGAATGTTCATCAATAACTCCAGACGTTAAATGTTTTCCTGTTGCATCAATAATTTGCGCATTTGAATTTGATAAGTCCTTTCCGATTTTTACTATTTTTCCATTTTTAATTAACACATCTGTTTGTTCTAAAATGCCTTCAGCTTCATTAGTCCAAACAGTTGCATTTTTAAATAATAATGTTTCTTGCTTTGGTAATTCTTTAAAACCATAAGCCATATTAGGGTAGGTTACAGGAGCGATGTCTTTAACTTTTAAACTGTCTTCTTCTTTAGAGTTTTTGTCTTGTTCTTTATCAGACTCTAACTTTTTAGCATAAAATGTCATTTCATTACCATTGGGAAACAAGGCTTTTCCATTTAAGTTATCTCCTTGAGCAACATTAGCCATTAATCTAATAAATTCTTGTTGTGTAGAGTCTTTACTCGTCATGGTAATTGATAACCAATCATCATTGTAACTTACTTTTGAACCACGCTTTTTCTCATCACTGGTAATTTCAGAATTTAGTTTGCTCAATTCCCCTTTCAAGGTCATTTTGTAAGATTCACCAGCAAGATTAAACTCATAGTCACCTCTAATGTCTTTGGTGTTCATATCGTTTATAACCATTTGTGTGCCTTGAACCCAGTTTTCATAAACAGTTGTTTTTTTGTCAAAAACATCTCCAGAAGTAATCAAAAAGTTAGCATATGCACCTTTGTTAAGGTTACCAATTTCGGCTTGTTTTCCTAGTAATTTTGCTGGAGTTGTCGTTAAGGCTTCTAAAGCTTTTTCTTTTGAAAGTCCATATGCAATGGCTTTCATTAAGTTGTCTTTAAATTCTTTGGGTGATTTTAAATCGTGCGTCGTAAACGCAAAAGGCACATTGTTATCTGCAAGAATTTTAGGATTTGAAGGTTCTTGGCTCCATGCTCTCATATCACTTAATGCAAGTGATTGAGATAAATATACATTTTCAACATCATAAGCATCTTGAAAGTTTATCGGAATTATAAAAGAAGCATTAGTCGCCTTAACTTCATTTATGCGTTCGTATTCATCACCACCTCCAAGAATAATGTATTGAATGCCAAATTGATCTCCAACTTTATCTGCTCGTAATCCGTTAGCTCTGCTACCAGCATCAAAGATTTGAACCAGATTTTTATTCTTGTTTAAAGCTTCAATAGACAAGTCTTTGGTCTTACTATTTCCTTTTGCATACCAATCAGCGTCAATGTATAACTGACGCAGTAATGCCATACTGCCCATGATAGAGCCAGGATACGACTGACGAGAGGTAACGCTTTTACTAAACGAAAAGTATTGTCCTGAATTCTGCTCAATAATAGCCATGTCATTTCCACCTTCAGTATTAAGAGCTACCAGAGTTCCTGTGCCTCTTACAATACCATCTTGAATATGAGTGTTTACGACACCAAAGCCAGCATTTAGTAATTCTTTCGCACTCTTATTATCAAAATTAAATTTAGAAATGGCATTATTTTCAGGCATCACATGATCGTTCCAATAATAACCTGTTCGAGATGGATTATACTGCGGACTTCTACCACCTCTACTTTCACGCTTCGGTTTTTCTACTCCAAAATCAGAATACATATCTATAAATGAAGGATAAATATGTTTTCCTTCAACATTTATAATTGTCGTGTTTTCTGGAATGGTTACTTGTGCTCCTGAAGCAATAACTTTACCATCCTTGATGAGAAGTGTCCCGTTATCTACAATTTGAGTAGGAGTGATGTAAATCTTTGCATTTGTAAATGCTGTGTAATTGGAGTTAATGGTTTTTACACCATCATTTTTCGGAAAATACTCTTGTGCTAAAAGTGAAAAACTACATAAAAACAACAAGAGTCTTAAAGGGATTTTAAACATATATTACAATTATTAATTAGTTGCTCTAAAGATAAAAATTAAAGGGGAAGCTGAGTTGTAAATAATAGTATTTTAACGTTATTCTAACGCATTAAATTTGTAGTAATTAACTAATAATGCAACAACATAGCTGTAGCTTTTCATTCCTGAAGATTGATTATTAGCTTTTAGAATACGATCAAAAGTTTTTTCGAATATAGGCTCCAGAGGATTTTCATATGAAAACCAAAAGTTCTGGACTTCCTGATAATTTTTTATAACACCAGTATTAACTTTGGAAGACATGGCTTTATAAAGCTCTAAATCTCTTCTGTAAATCTCATTGAGACAATGTCGTAATGCAAACGCATATCCAGAATATTGAAAATAGACATTTGGATGTTGCATGGCAGCCATACTTCCAATAAAATTAGCTTCGTTTTCTGCAGCATAACCTAATTGATGAGCAACTTCATGACTTCCAGTAGTTGGAAACTTGTATAATGGAATCAGTTCGTCAATTTGAGCTTCATTAGTAAACGGGTTTAAGTAGCCCGAAAACCCCATATATGTCAGTGGTAAGCTATATATAGAGGTTTTAATACTTCTTGGATGATACGCTAAATATGGAAACGTTTTTGAAAGTTGGTCATAACCATCAGGAATCATTTGTAATACTTGAGCTTTTGAAAAAGGGATCTCAACTTTTACAGAATCATTGTTTGTAACGCTTAAATGAATGGTGTTGACCTTGGTTATTAATTGTTCGGTTAAATGTACCAATTCCTCAGTGGTGTAATCGTTATCTATGTTTAAAGATTCATGAAGTGGTAAGCGATAATAGTTAAAAGCCCATAATATATGAAAGGCAAAATAACCAATTGATAAAGCTGAAAGAACATCTAAAAACCAGTGTTTTGTATCTTTTATAATCCGCTTTCTGTTCATAATGAGCCACCTAATAATGTACAAACTTAAAACTGTATATAAAATGTCTCCAACCGAAAAAGGTAGCCAGCCAAACACATAACGCATGCCTTTTGATATGTAAATATAAATCCCGTGACTATATACAGATTCCACAAACTCAGGATAGTTTGCCAGTACCTTCAGGAGTAAAATCTGAGGAATGATAGAGAAGGCAATGAGGCTTTTTTTATGTTTCAGCATGACTCAAAAATACTAAAAAGATGTACCTTTGCGAAACTAAAAAACGAATAACATGAGCGCAGAAATAAGAGTACTAGAACCAAAAACACTTTGGAATAAATTTGCAGATCTAAACGCAGTACCAAGACCTTCAAAAAAGGAAGAACGTGTAATTCAATTCATGAAAGACTTTGGAACCAACTTAGGTTTGGAAACGATTGAAGATGAAGTAGGAAACGTCATCATTAAAAAGCCTGCAACATCAGGAATGGAAGATAGAAAGACCATTGTGATGCAATCGCACTTAGATATGGTTCATCAAAAAAATAATGACACTAATTTCGATTTTGATACACAAGGAATTGAAATGTATGTTGATGGCGATTGGGTAAGAGCTAAAGGCACAACTTTAGGAGCAGATAATGGATTAGGTGTTGCAACAATCATGGCTATTTTAGAAAGTTCAGATATTGAGCATCCAGCAATTGAAGCCTTATTTACAATTGATGAAGAAACAGGAATGACTGGAGCAATGGGCTTAAAAGGAGGTCTGCTTTCAGGTGAGATTCTCCTAAATCTGGATACCGAAGAAGATGATGAAATTGGTGTAGGTTGTGCAGGTGGTGTAGATGTGACAGCTACAAGAACCTACGAGCAAGAAGAAACACCAGAATTTAAAATAGGGTATAAAGTCTCTGTTAAAGGGTTGCAAGGTGGTCATTCAGGAATGCAAATTCATGAAGGTTTAGGCAACGCAAATAAAATGATGAACCGTATGTTGTTTGATGGTTTTGAAAACTTCGGATTGCGTATTTCAGAAATTGATGGTGGAAGTTTACGTAATGCTATTCCAAGAGAAAGCAACGCTATTGTTGCTATTGATGCCATAAACGAAGAATCATTTGTTTCAGAAATGAACGATTTAGCAAATGAAATAAAAGTTGAATACAAAACCATAGAACCAGATTTAGTGATAACTATTTCTAAAACTGATACACCAAAATACATTATGGATTTGGGTGTTCAGGAAGGTTTAACAAGAGCTATTTATGCTGCATTAAATGGCGTGTTCAGAATGAGTCCTGATATTCCAGATTTGGTTGAAACCTCTAATAACATTGCTCGTGTAATAGTAAAAGATGGTCATGTTAAAATTGGATGTTTAACTCGTAGTTCTGTTGAAAGTTCAAAATGGAATTTAGCTAATGGTTTAAGAGCAACGTTTGAATTAACGGGTTGTGAAGTTGAGTTTGGTGGTGATTATCCAGGTTGGAAACCTAATATGGATTCTGATATTTTAAAAGTAATGGTGCCATTGTATAAAGAACTAAATAATGGTGAAGAACCTCATGTGGCAGCTTGTCATGCTGGTTTAGAATGTGGTATATTGGGAACAAACTATCCAGATATGGACATGATTAGTTTTGGGCCAAACATCAAGGGAGCACATTCACCTGATGAACGCGCACAGATTTCATCAGCACAAAAATACTGGAACTTTGTTTTAGAGATTCTAAAACGTATTCCGAAGAAATAATGATAGATTCTCTTTACTAATGCATGTCATTTCGAGCTTGTTGAGAACTCTATATTAATTGTAAGTGAGATTCTTTAATTGCTGTAGAAATGACAATTAGTAATATAAAAAAAGCCTTTCAATTTGAAAGGCTTTTTTTGTTTTGATGCTTAATTATTGAGCTATTTCAGTCATTTCTAAAACAAATGTCAAATCTGTATTTGGCGGAATACCACCTCTGCCACGTTCACCATAAGCCAGATGAGAAGGAATGTAGAAAAATGCTTTTTCGCCAACTTTCATAGACGCAATAGCTTCTTTAAATCCGGCAATCATTTGCTCGTCAGGACTTATTTTCATTTTAATCGGACCATAAGCACCAGCAGCTTTACGTTGCGGATTTAACATGCCATATTTCTCTGCTACAGCTTCCAGATTACTGTCAAATAAGCGTCCATCAACAAAATAACCTTCATAAGCAATCATAGCAGATTGACCCGATTTAGGTTTTACTCCAGAACCTTCCTCTATAACGAATTTCTTAAGTCCAGAAGCCAAAGTTGTCGTTTTAGAGGAGTACTCATCAAGTATTGGTTTCATATCTTTGGCAGCAGCAGCAATTTTTTCTTCTCTGATTTTTTGTTCTTCTTCAGCTTTTTTACGTGCTTCTTCTTGAATATCTGCAATGCCTTGTTCGACTTTAGGCAATTCTTCTTCAAATACTTTAGCAGCATTAAATGCTTTAGCTGCAGATCCTTTTCTGATGATATTCAACTTGGTTATAATAACATCTTCAAGAGGTTTATTACCTGGACCTGTTTTTACATTAGAAATAGAGTCTTGTACTTCAATGCCTTTTACTAATTCTCCAAATACTGAATGACAGCTCACTCTGGGTTGATCACATGGTTTTAAAGTGCCATCAGGATTAAAAGCGTCAAGACTAGGATAAGGAACTTCAGTGATGAAAAACTGACTTCCATTAGTGTTAAAACCTCCAGCGTTAGCCATTGATAATATACCAGGTTTATCATGTTTTAATTCTGAACTAAAATCAGCCGTAAATTTATAACCAGGATTTCCAGAACCTGTTGCCGTATGATCACCACCTTGAATCATAAAGTTGTCCATAACTCTGTGAAAGGTTAAGCCATCGTAATATGGCTTTCCTTTAAATTCTTCAGATACCATAGGATGTGTGCCTTCAGCCAAAGCGACAAAATTTGCAACCGTTACAGGTACTTTATTGTAAAATAATTTAGCAATCATCGTGTCTTTAGTTGTAATAAATTCAGCATAAAGACCATCTTCTAAATCAGGATACTCTTCTTTACATGAGGCAGCTGTGATGAGTAAAAACAGCACTAAAAGTTGTAGGGTTTTGCTAATCAATTTCATAAGTTTTCTATTGGTTTTGTATAATTGTGTTTAAAGTTACTTTGCAAATTAATGGAATATTTGTGCCAATGCGATTGGTATCTCCATAATAGCCATAGGCTTTTTGAGAAGGAAATAAAAAGGTAACTACTTCTCCAGGTTTCATGAGTTTTAAACCTTCGCGTAGACCTGTAAATAATTCCTCTTTATCCATAACATAATTTTGAGTTCTTAGGTCATCTTCCGAATAAATGGTGTTCTCATCAAGATCTTTGACATTATATTTAAAACTAATAATATCACCAAATTGAGGTGTGATGGTGTCTTGTTCTACTTTTGTATTGTAATAATACCAAAATCCACTTTCTGAAGCAATATAGTCATGCTCAGGATTACGGTCTATAATGTTTTGTATTAATGCTTGCTCTTTTTTGTTTAATTTAATATTTCTTTCAGCAGAAATTTTATAGAAAGATCCAGACTGAACAGATTCTGGTCGTCTGGCATCTGGAGATTTACAGCTAAAAATTAAACTTATTATGAGTAGAATGAAAATAGGCTTCATTAGATTTTGAGGTCTTGTTTATATTGAGGCAAGATACTAATAAATTTATCAATGGTTTCTTTGAGGTTCAATTCACTTCTTCCACCTGCAGCATTTGTATGTCCACCACCATTAAAATGTGTTCTCGATAATTCATTTACAGAGAAATCACCTTTACTTCTTAATGATATTTTTATAATGTTATCTTGATGACTTTCAATAAAAATAGCAGCAAAGATAATGCCTTTGAGAGATAATCCGTAGTTCACAAAACCTTCGGTATCTCCTTTTTTGAAATCAAATGTATTTAGTTCTTCTTGCGACAAGCTAATATAAGCGGTTCGATATTCAGGAATTACTTTTAAGTTACTTAATGCTCTTCCGAGTAGCTGTAATCTAGCGTAACTGTTGGTATCATAAATTTGATTGTGAATTTCAGAATTGTTTGCGCCTTTCTGAATCAGTTGCCCAACAATATGATGTGTAGCGCTTGTGGTGGAAGGAAAACGAAACGAACCTGTATCAGTCATAATGCCTGTGTATAAACAGGTAGCAATATCACGATCAATTTTATTTGCTTCGTCCAGCATTTCAATAAAATTATAGACCATTTCGCATGTTGATGACATGGAAATGTCAGAATACATGTAAGTCGCATAGTCATCTGGTTGCTGGTGATGATCAATCATGATTTTAATAGCTTCAGAATTAGAAACAATTGTTTCCATATCACCTATGCGGCTTAAGGAATTAAAATCTAAAGTAAAAATAAGATCAGCATGATAAATTACAGCATCACAATCTTCTTTTTGGGCGTCATATTTTAAAATAGAAGACTCTTTAGGCATCCATTTTAAAAAATCCGGATAATCATTCGGAGCAATAATACTTACATTATGATTGTTTTGTTTCAAATAATGATACAATCCCAATGCAGAACCAATAGCATCACCATCTGGATTTTTGTGCGGAATGATTACAATAGCTTTAGGTGAATTTAAAAGCGTTTTTATACTGTTAATATCGTCTTTATTCATAGATGACGAAGATACAATTTTTTAATATTGGATTATATCGAATTATTAAAGAAATATATTACTTTTGCACCAAAATTGCTATAAAGCAAATTTGTTCACACAGATAGTTTTTGATGCAATTTTATGATGACCTGTTTATTAAATAAAATTATCTGAATAAATTTAAAATATACAAATGGCAACAAATAGAACATTTACAATGCTTAAGCCAGATTCTGTTGAAAAAGGGAATATTGGTGCAATTTTAGAGAAAATCACAGCTTCTGGTTTTAGAATCGTAGCTATGAAATTAACTCAAATGACAACTGCTGACGCACAAGAATTTTATGCTGTTCATAGTGAAAGACCATTCTTTGGAGAATTGGTTGAATATATGACACGTGGACCAATTGTAGCTGCAATCTTAGAAAAAGAGAATGCTGTAGAAGATTTTAGAACCTTAATTGGTGCTACTAATCCTGCTGAAGCTGCAGAAGGAACGATCCGTAAATTGTATGCTGCTTCCATTGGAGAAAACGCAGTTCATGGTAGTGATAGTGATGAAAATGCAGCTATTGAAGGTGCTTTTCATTTTTCTGGTAGAGAGATGTTTTAATTAAGATTGACCTCAACATATTTAAAAGCGCAACTCAATGAGTTGCGCTTTTTTATTGCTGTATAGTTCACTTTTACAATTCATCTATAAAAAATTACAATTCGGTAAATCCTTTTTTATAAATAGACACTTCTATTGGATATTTGTTTCATCAACAATTAAATATTTGAACCATGAACACACTAGCCAAAATTTTAGTTTTCATTTTAATTAGTCAAACATTGACCCATGCACAAGAATTAAACGGTCAAGAAATTACTGTGGTAATAGAAAATCTTAATAGTAATAAAGGACAGGTTTACATCTCGTTGTATAATACTGAAAGTTCATTTTTAGATAATGGCTATAAGTCAACCATAAGTAACATTCACAATAAGAGTTGTACAATAAAATTCGAAGATATTCCAAATGGAACTTACGCTATTTCTTTCTTTCACGATGAAAATGAGAATAAAAAAATGGATACTAATTTTTTAGGAATACCAAGTGAAGACTATGGATGCTCTAATAATGCTAGAGGATTTATGGGACCACCAAAATGGGAAGACGCAAAATTTGAAATTAACAATACATCATTAACACAAACTATAACACTTTAATATCATGAAAAACATTATAATTATCGCAATTGTATTAGTTTCAGGAGTAGTAACTGCTCAAACTAATTTTGAAAAAGGAATGGAAAAAGCATTTTCGCTTTGGCAGGAAGGCAATATGGATGAAGCCGAAAACATGTTTGAACGTATCTCAAATGCTGAAACAGACGAATGGTTGCCTCATTATTACATTGCTCAAATTAACAGTATAAAGAGCTGGAAAGAAAAAGACGAAGCCAAGTTAAAAGCACAATTAGACAAAGCTCAGGAACATCTGGATTTGGCCAAGGCTATCAGTAAAGAAAATCCTGAGATTATGGTATTGCAGGCACATGTATTAACCAATTGGGTTGCCTTTGATGGTATGACTTATGGGATGAAATATTCTGGAAAAATTACAGAAATATATAATAAAGCATCTGCCATGGCACCAGAAAACCCAAGAGTTGTATTTAGTAAAGCAGAATGGGGAATGGGAAGTGCTAAATATTTCGGACAAGACACAAAGCCGTTTTGTGCAGAGATCGAAAAATCTATAGAACTTTTTGCTAACTTTAAACCAGAAAGTGAATTTCACCCAAATTGGGGGAAACAACGCGCAGAACAAGTTGTAACATCTTGTAACGAATAAAACACCATGACAAAATCAGCTAAAAATATTATAATCACTTTTATCATTGGATCTATTGTATTCGTAATTGGTAATTTACTTTCAGGAGGATTTGATTTCAATTCGGTTAATGAGTTTTTAGTTGATTTTGGGTTTTACCAACTGTATGCTTTTGTTTTAGGGTATTCAAATATGGCATTCTTCGATTATATGGAACGCCGAACCTGGAAAAAAGGAGACACAATTAAGCGAGTAATCAATGGAATCATAGGTTCTACACTAATAACGTTAATAGGCTTATTCTTTTTAAGAACATTTACATCAGTAATCATATATGACATTCCCTTTGATACATTCATTAAAAATGAAACCTGGAGTGGTTACTCTTTTGGATTGTGGATTACCTTAACCATCGTATCTGTCTTTCATGTTATCTATTTCTATAACAGATATCAGAAAAATAAAATTAAAGAACAAAAGGTTATAGCAGGAACAGCAAGCGCAAAGTTTGATGCTTTAAAAAATCAATTAGATCCACATTTTTTGTTCAATAGCTTAAATGTATTAACCAGTTTAATTGAAGAAAACCCAAAAAATGCACAAAAGTTTACCACATCGTTATCAAAAGTGTATCGATATGTTTTAGAACAAAAAAATAAAGATTTAATTACTGTAGATGAGGAATTAGATTTTGCCAAAACGTACATGTCACTATTAAAAATGCGTTTTGAAGATAGTATTGTTTTCGAAATTCCAGACAAGGCATCAAACCCAGAAAGTAAAGTAGTTCCTCTATCGCTACAATTACTTTTAGAAAATGCAGTAAAACACAATATGGTGACCAGTAGTAAACCTTTGCATATTAAAATTTATGAATCTGAAGGCATGCTCATTGTAGAGAATAATCTTCAGCCTAAGCAAATTGTTAAGAAGAGTAGTGGTGTTGGACTGGAAAATATTAAGCAGCGCTACCAGTTATTATCAAATAAAACAGTATCAATCAATCAACAAGCAACCAGTTTTGCAGTCGCAATTCCAATGCTTACAAAACAAGTATCAATCATGAGACCAATAGAGCCAAAATCAAAATTTGACGACAGTTATGTTAGAGCACGTAAACGTGTTGAAGAAATGAAAGAATTTTATTATAGTTTAATCTCTTACTGTATCATTATACCATTTTTAATCTTTATCTGGTTTAGGTACACGCCACATACCATTCAATGGTTTTGGTTTCCAATGTTAGGTTGGGGAATGGGATTAGCTTTTCATGCCTATAAGGTGTATGTAAACGATGGTGTATTGGGTAGTGGATGGGAAAAGCGCAAAATTGAAAAATTTATGCGTGAAGAGGAAGAAGAGCGTTGGAATTAAAATTTAAATATCATGGAAAATAATATAGAACCTTACGAAAACAATAGTGCTCAAAGATCCTTGAAAAAAGAAGAAGCGTATTTAAGAGCTCAGAAAAGAGTAAAAGCAATTATTGGGTTTTATTGGCATCTGGCTTCTTATGTGATTGTGAATATATTTATAATCATTTTGATCACTAGTAATGGCGTGAAGTTTTTTAGCTTCGGAACATTCTCTACTGCATTTTTTTGGGGAATTGGACTCGCCTTTCATTTCATTGGAGTTTTTGGACCTAATTTGTTATTCGGAAAGAATTGGGAAGAGCGAAAAATTAAAGAGTTAATGGATAAAGATAAAAAACATTGGGAATAATGGATAATAGCAGTTTCAATCACAAAGAACGATACCAGAT
The DNA here is from genome assembly GCF_050617655.1 of Psychroserpens mesophilus. Classification (GTDB taxonomy): domain Bacteria; phylum Bacteroidota; class Bacteroidia; order Flavobacteriales; family Flavobacteriaceae; genus Psychroserpens; species Psychroserpens mesophilus_A. Next base: position 68,805 of record NZ_JBODQC010000003.1, read on the forward strand.
TGCCAAAAAAAGAGTAAAAAGAATTAAAGGGTTTTACACACATGCATTAATTTTTACCTTTGTTAATCTTGTCTTTGTTTATATTAATATTCAAAATTTAGAGGAAGGTGAAAGCTATTTTCAATGGCGAAATTTTATCACGTTTTCTTTTTGGGGAATAGGTTTGTTATCTCATGCTGCTTCCGTGTTTTTGCCAAGTTTAATCTTTGGTAAGAATTGGGAAAGTAGAAAAATTAAGGAGCTTATGGATAAAGAATCTAATGAGCTTAATCGTTACGAATAATAAAAATAATTTTTACAATTAAAAATAATCTATATAGATGAGTATCATTATAATAGAAGACGAAAAGCCTTCAGCAAGACGACTACAACGCATGTTGACAGAATTACAAATGGAAGCTGAAGTGATGTTGCATTCTGTTGAAGAATCAATAGATTGGTTTCAAAATAATGAACATCCAGATTTGATATTTTTAGATATTCAATTAAGTGATGGTTTATCCTTTGAGATTTTTGAAACTATTGATATAAATTCCGCAGTAATTTTTACTACAGCTTATGATGAATATGCATTGCAGGCTTTTAAACTTAATAGTGTCGATTACTTATTGAAGCCTATTGATGAAGATGATTTGGAAAAAGCAGTTTCAAAATATAAAGAACGTGTTCCCAGCCAGCAACCAGTTACATTAGATTTTAACGACATCAAAAAACTACTGGTAAATCCTATTGAACGAGAATACAAAAAGCGGTTTTCAGTAAAAGTCGGACAGCATTTAAAACTCATTAATATTGACGATATTGAATGTTTTTATAGTGAAAATAAGGGGACTTATGCATACACAACTGAAGGTCGAAATTATTTACTGGATACCACTTTAGAACAATTAGAAGACGAACTAGAACCTCATAAGTTTTTTAGGATTAGTCGTAAGTTTTTTGTCAATGTGAATGCTATTAATGACATGGTAAGCTATACAAATTCCAGATTGCAAATCAAACTAAATACGTTTAAAGAGCAAGATGTGATTGTAGCCAGAGAACGTGTTAAAGACTTTAAAGATTGGCTGGCTTAAAACATGTCTAGGAGATCTTCAAGCGAGTCTTCTAGACCATCAATTAAAGTATTGGTTTCAGAAAATAAGCCACTTACACCTAGATCCAGAAAAAGATCAAGTAGGAGTAAATCAGATAAATCGGTTAGCCTGAAGGTGTCCGATTTTTTCTTTGCTTCTTTTTTCCACTCGGTATATTCTTCTTGCTTTTTTTGTTCAACACTAACAGGCTTGCTAGTTAATGAAGTTTTCAGCATGCTATCATAAGCCTTTCTTTTTTCTGGATTAGATAAAATATCAAAAGCTTCAACCAGTAAGTTAAAGTGTGCTTTTGCACCTTCAGATTTATTTTTGTCTGGATGATATAAGGTAATCTCTTCTCTGAATGCTTTTTTTATGGTATCTAAATCTGCTGATTTATCAACTTTTAAAATGGTGTAATAGTTTATCAGTTCCATAACCTTTAGTTTGTATGTTATGAGTCCATTAGAAAATTAATTTGTTACAGCTTGGTAAAAAAATTACTTTTCAATACGATTATCATCAAATGATGATGGTAGTAAATTAGGAATTAGTTTTGCAAATATTGGTAATAAAATAGCACCTCCAGGAAGCATAAAAATCGCTAAACTAGGAATGGTTTTTAACACATCGATAAGCTGACTTTGCAATTTCTTTTGTTCCTCTTTACTTAAATCAGAATGTGTAGATTTTGTAATAAGTAACATTAGTTCCTTGCTTTGGCGCATTTCTTTTATAATCCGTTTACTATTACGTCTGATTAGTTTTGTAACTAAATGTGACGAATTTTCGTAAAAATTTGAAATAGGATTTTTTTGCTGAAATAATAGGACTTCCTTTTGATGTGCTTTATGAAAATTAAATACACTTACAATAGAGTCTTGAATCTCATCTGCATTAATATCTAATCGCTTTGCTAATTGAATCAAGAACTGATATTCTGTTTTTTCAAGAATTTCATCATCCCAAATAGACAAACACATCAAATCGACCAGGTATTTTTTTTCATTGATATTAATGTCATAATCAATATCGTAAATAAGGTCTTCAATATCTACTTCTAAATCAGATAAGGAGGTTGAAGCTTCAATAATGTCTATAATCTGTTTATCATAATCTGTAATCTTACTTTTTGAATTAAGAGATTGATACAAGGTACCCGTTATGATACTTTCCAGATGAGCTGCATACGATTTTGGTTCTATCTCATGCGTTAAGTAACTGTCAAAGGTTAAAACATCTACAAATAATAAAGAATTGGTAATGGATTTATTGAAATTTCTGGTAATGATATTATCGTCAATTTGAATTCTGTCGTGAATTAAACGTTCTAACATTGAAGATTCACTCTTGCCAATCACTAATTTGTCCCAAAGAGATAAATCTGAAACCTCAAGCGATTTGTAAAAGCCGAGTAAAATCTCAACAAACGCTTTTGCTTTAACTTCTCCTTTTCGGAAATAATAGACGTGATATAATCCTGTGATGAGGTTTATTTTAGCTAATTCATCTTCAGAATACGTTAATGTTTGATCTACTTTATCTGTTATGTTAACATTTACTCCATAAATAAAACCGTAGTCTTTTAAAAAAAGATACATCGATGGGTAATTCTCAAACGGAACTCCCTTTTTAGAAATTTGCGAGCAAAATTTTTCTATCCAGCCAGCAGTAGATGGATTCATACTTTAATTTTAAAGACACTGCAAAGTTAATTTTTTATCTGTTCTGTCAACGATTTTATTTTGTTAACAAAATTTTAACAAAACTGCAATGGTGATTTTCTCGTAAGTGTTACCAGAAACAAATAAATAATTAACAAAAACCTCATTATTATGAAAAAATCAAAAATCTTAATTGGAGCAGCAGTTATTGCAATTGCAGGCTTTCTTACAATTGCAGCCGATCACATCGATGCTCCTGCAGTTGCTGGTGGTTCAAGTGACATCACCGACATCTATGGTTTTCAAGGCCAGGAAACAGACAACGTTGTTTTTGTTGCCAATGTACAAGGACTTATAAGTCCAGCAAATACATCAGCAGCAGCATTTGACGAAAATGTACTATTTGAATTTAATATCGATAATGATGGTGATGCTATTGAAGATTTAGTTATTCAAGCCACTGCAAAAGATGGTAAAATGTACTTTTTTGGTCCAACAGCACCATCACAGACAGGGTTGAACAGTACAATTGTAACTACTGCCACAACCAATTCAGTAGATATTACACCTTATGGAACGACTGCAATTGTAGAATCAAATAACGATATGCGCTTTTTTGCTGGACCTAGGGATGATCCATTTTTTATGGATTTCACACGTTATACACAAATTGTAACACCTGGTGATGATGATGGTGATGGTATGGAAGAAGGTGCGTTTTTGCCTGAAGGAACAGGAGATGGTTTTGCTTCAGACACCTTTGCTGGTACCAATGTACTTTCTATAGTAGTCGAATTACCAAAAGCAATGGTTGGTAGTGGTGACTCTGTAAATCTTTGGGTAGAGTCAAAAAGAAAACAATAAAAATTTAAACTTTTAAAATTAGAAATTATGAAATTCAACACTATAAAATTAGTAGCAATTGCAATGCTTGTATCTTTTACAGCTTACAATTGCAGTAATGACGACGATACAGGAACTATTCCAACGCTACAAACTCCTCCAGATTTTTCAGGAACGTTTGTACAGGAAGATCAAATGGGTAGACCTGCTATAAATACAGTTTTTGTAAGCATGGCAGATAAAAACACATTTAATGTGACAGTACCTTCAAATCAAGATGCAGCTTTTCAAACAAAGTTTCAGGATAAGTTAGAGGCTTTAAATCCAGCACATGCAGATCCAATGTATACAAATGCTTTAGGATTAAATGCAGAGCAATTCACAGGTGCCTTAGCAACAGATGTTTTAACGGTTTCATTAGTTGGAGCAACAACGTTTTTTGATGGTACTAATGTTTTAACTGGTCGTGCTCTAGCAGACGATGTTATTTCAACAGAATTACTTTTAATATTTGGTGGTCCTAATGGTTCTGATAATCCAGGATTAACAAATGATAATGTAAGCTCAAATGACAAAACATTTTCTGCAGCATTTCCTTATCTGGCTTCGCCTTGGTAGATCATTATTCATTCTAAAACAAGGTGTCATAATCTTGTTTTAGAATGTTTTAACAAAAAAACACTCACTCAAAAATACTCTATAATGAACTCAAAATACAATATATTATTTTTCGTATTTGTGGCAGTTCTTTTTATAAACTGTAAAGAAACTACAAAAACACCAATAACGAATCCAGGCGATTATAATGCTTATTTAAATGTTTCAGAGAATGAAGCTCTTAAGCGCGCTAAAGAAAATGAAATGTTTTGGTCTCAAAAACTAGAACAAACTCCTAATCAATATCCTTATATTGGTAAATTAGCATCTACCTACTCTAATTATTTTTCAGCAACAGGTGATGTTAATTATCTTAAAAAAGCGGAAGAACAATTAATCAAGGTTAATGAGATTACCAAGTATAATAATCCGTCTTACCTTAAGAGTCTTGCTTATAATTATATTTCTCAACATAAATTTAAAGAAGCTCTTGTTCATTTAACAAAAGCTGAAATTCTTGGTGAAGATCTTCAGGAGACACGTAAAATGCTATTTGATGTGCATCTGGAACTTGGGAACTACGAAATGGCTCATACTTATCTCTTAACATTTAAAAGCTTTAGTGATTTTGATTATCTTATTCGTTTATCAAAATGGAGTGATCACAAAGGAAATCTTGACGCTGCCATTACCTATATGGAAAAAGCCTTAGCTATAGCTGAAGCTTCCAATTTAAAGCCTTTGAAACAATGGTCATATACCAATATAGCCGATTTTTATGGTCATGCAGGTGATATTGAAAAATCGTATACACATTACCTAAAAGCCTTAGCATTAGATCCAAATGATGCATATGCTAAAAAAGGAATCGCTTGGATTGTGTATTCGTATGAAAAAAATCCAAATGAAGCTTTACGAATTCTTAATGCAGTAACAGATACCTTTTTTGCCCCAGATTATTTCTTATTAAAAGCTGAAATCGCTCAATTTATGAATAATGAAACTTTAGCTGAAGAGCAACTGACATTATATGAAAATGCGATGCAGAATGAGTCCTATGGTGATATGTATAATAAGTATAAAGTGTTATTATACACCGATTCTAAAACTAATTTAGAAAGAGCCATTGCTATAGCTGAAACTGAAGTTGAAAACAGACCTACACCACAATCCTACGACTTGTTAGCTTGGGCTTATTTTAATAAGGGAGATTTAAATAAAGCACTTCAAATTGTAGATCAACATATCATTAATAAAACCTTTGAGCCTGAGACCTTGTATCATATTGCTGAAATTTATAAAGCAGCTGGGAAAAACAAAGCTATGAAACCGTTAAAAGAAGAGTTGTTGAGCAGCATTTATGAATTAGGTCCAGGTATGGAGGTTAAAATTAATAGCTTATGAAAACTTCAAAAGCCATTAGTTTGTTTTTGTTGATAATGTTTTCAAGCGCTGGAATTGCTCAGCAACTAAAAGGCAAAGTTATTAATAATGAAAATCAACCTTTAGAAGCTGCTTATGTTTACAACATGTCATCAAAAAGTCATGCGCATACTTCTGAAGATGGTGTGTTTGTCATTGAAAATACGAAAGTTGGTGATTCATTACAAGTTGGATTAATGGGTTATACATCAAAACTGATTGAGATTAATCCTTCAAACTTCGAAACATTACTTGAGCTTACTTTAGAAGATAAAGCGTATCAATTAGAAGAGATGGTAATTACTGAAGAGCTTAATGCCTTGCATACGATTTCAAGACTTGATTTGAATACAAATCCTGTTAATTCATCTCAAGAAATATTGCGTAAAGTACCAGGTTTAATCATAGGTCAACATGCAGGAGGAGGAAAGGCAGAGCAATTATTTCTTCGTGGTTTTGATATCGATCATGGTACAGATGTCTCAATTACTGTTGATGGTATGCCTGTAAATATGGTGTCTCATGCTCACGGACAAGGGTATAGTGATTTACATTTCTTAATTCCTGAAACCATTCAAAAGATTGATTTTGGGAAAGGACCTTATTATGCTGATCAAGGCGACTTTAATACGGCAGGTTACGTAGACTTTTCAACAAGAGATTATTTAAAAGAAAGCCAGATTAAGATGTCTGTTGGCGATTTTAATTCTATAAGAACTTTAGGGCTTTTTAATTTATTTGAAAAAAGAAAGCGTCAAAATGCGTATGTTGCAACAGAATACATTGCAACTGATGGACCATTTGAGTCGTCTCAAAATTTTAATCGTTTAAATATTTTCGGAAAGTATGTGGCATACTCAAAAGATAACGATAAGTTTAGTTTAACAGCATCACATTTTACAAGTCGTTGGGACGCTTCAGGACAGATTCCGCAAAGAGAAGTTGATAATGGTAATATCACACGGTTTGGAGCAATAGACGATACTGAAGGTGGAGAAACCCAACGAACCAATTTTAATGTAGAGTTTAGTAAATATTTGCCAAATGATATGCGTTTAAAATCTAATGTGTTTTATTCTCATTATGCTTTTGAGTTATATTCTAATTTTACCTTTTTCCTTGAAGATCCAGTTAATGGAGATCAAATTAAACAACAAGAAGACCGACATATTTTTGGAGCTAATACTTCAATTTCTAAAAGCCTATTTTTAGGGGAAACACTGCTAAATGTAGAAGCAGGTTTAGGCTTTAGACATGATATTGTAAATGATGTAGAATTATCAAGAACATTGAATCGTCAAACAACTTTGGAAAATATTCAATTAGGAGATATCAATCAAACCAATATTGATGCTTTTGTCAATGCAGAATTTGATTTTGGAAAGTTACGTATTGCGCCTTCATTACGACTGGATTATTTTAAATTCTTATATAATGATAAACTTCAAACCGCTTATACTTTAGAGTCTGAAACAAAAACTATTGTGAGTCCGAAACTAAATTTCTTTTATGATGTAAAAGATAACTTTCAGGTATTTCTGAAATCTGGTATTGGATTTCACTCAAATGATACCAGAGTTGTAGTGAATAATTTAGGGAAAGATATTTTACCAAGAGCTTATGGTGTAGATGTTGGTACTATCTGGAAACCAGTTAAAAAGATTGTTGTAAATACAGCCTTATGGTATCTCTTTTTAGAACAGGAATTTGTTTATGTTGGTGATGCAGGAATTGTTGAACCAAGTGGAAAAACAGAGCGTTTAGGTGTCGATTTAGGTTTGAGGTATCAGGTAAACGATTGGTTGTATTTAGACACAGATGCGACGTTTACTAAAGCAAGGAGTCTTGATGCTTCAGATGGAGAAGATTACATTCCTTTGGCACCTGATTTTACTATGGCAGGTGGATTGTCTGTTAAAGGCTTAAGCGGTTTTTCTGGAGGTTTACGCTATCGATATATTGATGATAGACCAGCCAATGAAGATAATAGTATCGTGGCTGAAGGTTATTTTGTAACCGATTTTAATGTCAATTACAGTTTTAACAATATCACTTTAGGCCTTACGATTGAAAATGTATTTGATGTGGAATGGAATGAAACGCAATTTGCTACTGAATCTCGATTACAAAACGAGTCGCAACCTGTAGAAGAAATTCATTTTACACCAGGCACTCCTTTTTTTGCAAAAGGAAGTATAAGTTATCGCTTTTAAAGATTGAAATTTTATGAAAAGAACTAACATTAATCAATCTAATAATTTATAAGGGTTTACCATATGGAGATATGGTAGTTTTAGAGTTTTTTTGTTAGTGGAAAGCACTTGTTCATTTTAAAAGGACAGGTGTTTTCTTTATTCTTCTTCTTTTGAATATTCCAAAATATCTCCTGGTTGACAATCGAGTGCTTCACAAACAGCTTCAAGTGTGCTAAATCGAATAGCTTTTACTTTTCCTGTTTTGAGTTTTGATAAATTAGCTAAAGTTATATTTACGGCTTCTGATAGCTCGTTAAGTGACATTTTTCGTGTAGCCATCATCACATCTAAATTTACAATAATACCCATAATTTATACCGTTTCTTCTAATTCTTCTTGATATTCAACTCCTTTTGAAAAAATAATTGCAATCACATAAATTACTGCTGCCATTAAAATAAAGGCTTGACTGTCTGACCAAAAATGGTGTAATGTGTCTACACTATATCCATGGTGTTGTAAATTCTTAGTGATTTGTCGTGCTATGTAACTCAAAAGACCAATAGAAAGTGTGTAGTAACTAAGTAACGAAATTTGTTTTGCAACATAGGTATTGAATGGTTTTTCTAAATTTATTTTAGTTAGTAATCTTATAACGATATAAAAAAGATAGGCTTTTAAAATCGAGATCAACAATATAAAACTATACATGCTGAAAAAAGCCCATTTGTTGCTAATATACATTTGGCTTAAATCTAATTTTTGATATAAATTTTGAATAAACTCAGGATTGTACATGCTGAATATAAAATTTACAATCAAGCTACCAGCTTCAATACATAAACCAACGAAGATGATCCAGGCAACAATTTTCAGGCTTATAAATACAAAGTTATTTGTTTTTGACATCATTATATGAGTTAAAGTTATTTAACAAATATAAATAAAAATTTGTCGATAAACAATAAATAAATGATTCCTTTCAATAAAATTAAAAAAAGATGAGCATACTAAATCCAAAATTATAATAGCCTTTGGTTGATATTGATATTTAAAAAAAAATTGGCTTAAATGATTTTATCCCATGTTATCTTTAACTAGGAGTATAGCATTACCCATCTTTACTTTAACAACGCGTTAATTACCTTACAAACGTTTCTGTTAAGGTGCCTTCTCCACTAATTTCGGTTTCCCATTTTAGTGAATTTTCAGTTAGTTCACTGATTTGTAAAATATAGGTTTCATTGTCTGAGTCGGCGTCATCCCAGATTATGGTTAATGTATTTCCGTTTTTTGACCAATCTCCAAATTCAGATATATCTTCTCCGTTATTTCCGAATCCTTCGTAAATAAATTCAGTTCTGTTATCAGAAGTGAATTTTACAATGTTATTATCAGGAATGCCAGCATTTTGAGAGTTGAATGTACTTGCTGTTCCATTCCATGTACCAATTAATGAAGCATTAGTGCTGTTGTTGCTATTGCTATTGTCATCATCACTTGAGCAGCTTATAAATGGTAAAATAGTGATTAGAATTCCGTAGATTAAGATTCTTTTTTTCATTTGTAATGTTTGATCTTTTATGGGTTTATTGTAATGTTAATATTTCACCATCTAAAGTAAGTTTGTTTCCAGAAATGGTAAAGTTTTGTGTTCCGATGTTGTTATCATCAAATTCTGCGGTTCCATTGCCTTGAGAGTACACATAGGTGAAATCATAAGTTTGGTTAATATTTGTTCCGGCAGCATCTGTTTCAGCTTGTAAATATCCTGTATCAGAAGTTTCAAAAACTAAATAAAAGTCTATTTCAAATGTCTGACCAGATTGAGTCTCAGTGTCTTGCCTGTACCATGTTGTTCCGTTAACACTTTCGGGATAATTTGAACCATTATTGTTGTCATCATCACTACTACAACTAAATGTAAATGCTGTTAAGATTATAACGAGAAGGAATTTTTGGAAAAGAGTTTTCATAAATTTTAATATTTGTTAATTGCTAGAGAAATTATATTCTTTTGAAAATCGTTTTTATTGCTTAATAAATCGTTTGATAATTTGAGTATTGTTAGCACTCTCAATTTTTATAAAGTACAAACCAGTAGATAAGTTCTCTACATTTATAACAGGTTGATTACTTTCTGTCATTTTTTGTCCAAGAAAACTATATACAGTAGCCTTTGTGTAAGGTAGAGTTGTTTTAATTTGGATTTCAGTTGTTGCTGGATTTGGATATAGTCTGAATTTCGACGTTTCAAACTCATCAACAGAAAGGTTGTTTCTATAATGAACAATGCCATCTTCTTCAGTAAAACGAGTGATTAACCCATCTCTTTCATTGGTTAGTGGAATAGGATTACCAAATGTTTCATAACCACTAGCTGCTGAAGGATAATAGCCAATATTCATACTGGAGTAGTAATCATCATCATCTCCTTTAAAAAAATCTATATTTCCATAGTACTGAATGGTGTAACCTGGATTATCACCATTAGTGATAAGACGTTTTAAAACACCATCTTCATCATATATAGAGATGAAATAATCGCCTACTGAAATGGTAAGATCATAATTATTATTATCGCTACTTGTAAACTCGGATGTACAAATAGATTCATTGTTATTCTTTACTATACCTAACACACATATCTCGTCTTCATTTTTAATCACTTTATAACCATAACCGTAATAGGTAGATCTGGCACTTTGAATCCATTGGCAAACACCATTAGAATCAATTTTAGCTACAAAATATGGACCTGCATTTATTTCGGTTGTGGTTCCATCGGTATTTTCAAAAAGATGTATATAATCCATAGAGACAAAAGTATCTCTAACACCATTACTTCCAGAGATATAGGAGTTTCCGTTTTCATCTGTTACCATGGAGCGTGCTTGAGTATCATCTGTAAACTCTGTTTCAGTATAACTCCTTAGTTTCCAAAGTAATTGACCATTTTCATCAAATTTTGTTAGAAATAATTTCTGTCCGTAATTATTGTATTCTCTCCATAAGGTTTCTGGTGTGGTGCTATTTACAGAATATAAATCTATATAAATTTCATAGAAACCAGAGATATATAAATTATTGTTACTATCGAAACCAATATGAACAATTTCTCCACCATTGGTATTATTATTATAAAAAGAGGTATCCCAAATAACGTTGCCGTCAGGTGCAAATTTTATGATGGCATTATTTCTTTGATCGCCATTTACATTATCACTTACAATATGCGAAGGATTTCCGTTTAAGTATATTTGGTTATTTCCATTCGCAATATATCCAGAGCTTACTAGATTGTTGTCTTTATCTATAAATAATCGTTTTGCAACAAATACACCATGTACATACCATAATAATTCACCTTTAGAATTGAGTTTCAGAAGAAAACTATCGTTCGCAGATTGTAAGTTGAGATCAAGTACATTGCCTCTGGTATCATAAAACAGTCCTTCTGAAGCACCACTTACATAGATGTTACCCAGTTGATCTTCTACGGTTGAGAACATTGAATCTCTATCTGAAAAAGTATTAGTGGCTTGAGTTTTAACCAACCATTTAAGCGCACCATCTTTATCATACTTAGTTAAATAACAACCCATTTGACCTTCTTCAAAGGTGAATGAATTTCCAACATTAGATTCCAGAGTTTGATTTTCATTATAATAGCCACATGCCAAAAATCCATCCTGGGTTTTTTCAATATCTGCAATATCATTATAATAATACCCAGACCAAACAGGATCAGTGCCATCATTCAAAATTGTCCAGCTAGTTTGATTAATAGGAGATTCATAAATATACGGACCAGGTTTTTGGACATCATCATAACATCCATTATCTGACCAACATTCAAAATTCACAGTAGTGTTACCTAAATTAGAGAAGGTTACCTGAGGGTTTTCTATAGTTGAATTTAACGGAGTGGCATTTGGTGAAAAATTCCAGCTATAGTTTTGAGCATCTATTGAATAATTACTGAATTCAACCAACTCATTTTGCTTTGCATTTATAAGTGATTGAAAATAAACGGCCTCCGTTTTCTCAACGTCAATATGAAATTGTTCCGTGAAGTTTGCATTGCAATTGGCTAGTTCATGTTCTGCTCTTAAATAATAATCTCCAGTAGAGTCTATAGGTGAGCTCACTAGTGTTATCAAACCACCATTACCTAACGGACTAGTTCCATATGTTCCGCTTTCGCCTACCATTTTTAAAACATATCTAACATTTGGTTCAGAATTCTCAATTTGGATTTCAATGGATTCTTCCTTACAAAGTAAATTGTCTGAGATTGTTGTTGGCTTGTTGGTTTCTGGAGGATTTACAATATGAATTGTTGTGGTTAATGTAGTTTGTTCACTAAAACTGTTTTCAGCAATTACAGTAACATCATAGCTTCCAATAGTGTCAAAAGAATATGAGAAATCATTACAACTAGTGTTAAACTCAGTACCATCAATTGTCCAGCTGCAGGTACTGGAAGAGCCTCTGAAGAAATCAAAATTAACTGATGATCCTACACAATTTCCACGAGCGTCTATAGCTATGTAAGGTTTTGTTGAGCCTCCTAGGTTTGTAGTTTTAAGCAGTACTCCATTGTCTCCACAAGCATAAATTAGTGAACTATCATTTGGGTCTTGCCAAAAACTATTGATGGAAAAAGTATTAGAACTAGGTTGCCATTCTAGAAAGGTATTAGATGAAGTTGATTTAAAAATACCATGATCTGTACCTACCAGGTGTATGTTGTTTGACGTCATTAAAGTTTGAGCATTTAAGTCGCCATAATCATATCTGTTATTATAGGTCACTCCAGTTGAAATAGAATGTTTAGTATAATTATCGCCAACAGAATACATGTTATAATTACTTCGGTAATCTAATCCTATATGGTTGATGTTTGGTGTTAAATAACTTGTTAGATTGATATAATTATTTGAACCATAGTGAGAGCCTGTAAAAATTTTTCCGTTTGTTCCCAGCCATAAGCTATTATAATAAAAACCCACAGTATTGAAATCGTCATTGTTATACTCTGTACTTGAAGGATTAATAATAAAACCAGTTGTACTGGTATCTGAAAAACCAATTATCAACCCATTATTACCTACAGCATAATATGTGTCTGTATAATCATTAAAAGCAATTTTATTTATGGTTGTGTTTACCTCACCACTATAAATGATTTCATATGCCATAGATGGCAAGTTCAATTTAAAAATAACAGCACGATTAGTTAATGTGTTCACGCCAGAAGCATAAACAAATCCCGAATTAATACCATTGTCATCATTTCCGTAGCAATGTGAAAACACTGTGTTTTCATAAATTTCAGAATCACCAGGATTAGAAGTTATTTCAAACCGTGTCCAATCAGAGGCAGTATTACCATAATTAGAAGTATAATACAAACCATCATTACCTGCCAAAAGTCCATTGTTATCTAAAAAAACAACACCAGTAAAATTGTCATCAATATCAGTATTGATAGCTTCCCATTGACTGTATGAAAACTGAATTGAAATTAAAAAAATCAAAGTGGATATGGTTGTAAATTTCATAAAAAAAGTTTTTGCTAAAGTAAGAATTATTATGTTTTATCAGCTGAATTCAGGCTTTTCTTCTTAAATGTCTTGCCCTTAAATAGGGCTACAGGTTAAAATTGAATGTACTCTGTTTTTTCAATCCCATATTTTAATCATTTATTTTCCACAAGCGATTATCTCAGTTCTCTGTTGTGCTTCTGCTGTTCCTTTTAAGCTTATTATACCTATAGACATCTTTTAATCCAACTCAAGCTCAATAAGCGCTTTGACTTCTACTATCATTTCAAGTATGTGTTCTTACAATTCAATTAAAGTGTCTTCTAGACCATACTTATTTAAATAGATGGATTCTACAGCATACATTAAGGTAATTTTCTTTTCATCGTTGAGGATGTACTTATTTGCCAATTCGTTCATGAAAGCGTTTTTTCGTATTCTACGATTTGTTCTATTCCAACCTAACCTACCAATCACTTTTAGCTCTTCTAGATACTGTGCTGTATTTCTCTTAATAATGTGTTCCGCATACACTTGCTCTCGATATAAGTCCATTGCTTTATTTTTTGCTATGGCCTTAGCCCATTCAGTAAAGGTTTGATTTTTTGTACTAAACTTTTATTCAAAGCGCTCATATTCAGTTATATATTCTTTTGCGTAGATGATTCGGTCTTGAATTTTTGCCGAGTCTTGTTCTAAATCACTGTATTGATTTGAAGTGCAATCAAAATACCGATAACGACAAGGATAATTTCGCCGATGGCGTATTTAAAGTACTTTCCAGTTTTGTTTTCCATTAGCAAGTTTTGTCTAATTTTTCTAAAGAATTTAATCATTTCTTAGCGGTTGCTTATAGTGAAGCACAATGTGTTTGTGTTATGGCTAGTTGGGTGGCGAGAACTAATTTAGTAAAAGAAAACAAACCAAAGGAAAATCCTAAGGATTTACCGAGTAGACACAGGCCGTACAATTAATTATATACGTTGTATGTGCTTTCGTTAATTTTATTCGCTTATTTCATTTTTTATCAATACAATTAATTCTCCAATCTCTTTATCAAGATTTTCTCTTCTGTCAATTACATCTTGTGTGAATGTCAATTTCATACCTAAAAGATTCCTAATTCTTTTAATTTTCAACAATTCATAATAATCATTTTCTGTTTCATTTAGAATGTTTATTTCTGGAACATTTGACTTTACTAAAGGAATGAAATTAATGTCTTTTTCTAATATATTGTCAATACGAATTTGATGAACACTTAATCTGTCTTCGAGAATATCATTGAGTCTGTTCAATCGGAATTCCAAATCCGTAAACTTTTCGTTAACGCTTTTGTTTTTTATTAAGCTCAGTTTGTTAGTGTTTTTTAAATTACTGTAAGCATTAAATGTTGGTTGGTCACTTTGTAAATCCCAGACAGCACTTTTAAAAATTGAATCAGGAATGATTTGATTGACATTTACATTTGGATTGGATTCAATTCCAAGAATTCTTATTAGTCTTTTCTTTAATGTGTCTTCTTCAGAAATCAAGAACTCAGATTGAGTTTTGGCTAAATGTAAATTTTCCAACAAACTCCTCAAAACTATTTTTTCTTGAATTGAGTCTTTTCTGTTTTCGTTCCAATTGTTAATTCCAAGTGCTATTAAAATACCAATGACCACAAGGATAATTTCTCCTATAGCATACTTAAAATACTTTCCAGGTTTGTTTTTTTCCATAAGGTCGTATCGTATTTTTCGAAAGAATTTTATCATTTGTCAAGGTTTCTCGTAATGAAGCACAACATCTTGTATATGATTAGTTGTGTTGGCTAGAACTAATTTAGCAAAAGAAAATGAACCAGAGGAAAATCAGTAGGATTTTCCGAGTACAAGTTTTACCAGCAATTAGTTATACACGTCTTAAGTTTGTCTTTTAATACATTTGGTAAAAAATCAGAAAGAACAAAAGAGAGTATTAAGGTTAGTATACACGGTGAAGCTTAAGACTTCGACAACATTGATAATCCACTCTCTTTATCTACCTAAATTTCGTTCAGTTCTGTGAGACCTAGATCTCGATTTTAAGTTGTTGAAATAGAAGTAGAATGTTCTTTCCAAATTCAGTTCTTATGACTAAAGATAAAAAAATTTATGGTATAGACATCAGCAAATCAGTGTTTGATGTTTACAGCGAAGATGAAGGACATTTTCAATTTACAAACAGTGAAAAAGGCTTTAACAAGTTTGAAACATCATCACAATTATGTAGTTATGTTGGTATCACACCAACCATTAGGGGGTCTGGAAGCAGTGTAAGAGGTCGGAGTAAGATTAGTAAAGTAGGTAACAAGAAATTAAGAAATCTCTTATTTTTAGCAGTTTTTTCAGCGTGTAAATACAACAAAGCATGCAAAGCATTATTTGATCGATTGGTGGCTAAAGGAAAGAGTAAAAAACTAGCACTCATTGCAGTAGCAAATAAGCTACTAAAACAAGCTTTTGCTATTGCGAAAAGTGGATTGGCTTACGATGATAATTTTGTTTCTAAATTAAGTTAAAATTGCTTGTTTTTTAACTCAGTTCTTTGTTGACAACTGTATGGTCTATTTCTTCATTCCTTCAAGTGCTAATTGTGCATTTATGTATAGTTGAGTTTGGTTAGCATAACGTCTCCCTTGGTCTATATTTTTTTTCTCTTTTTTAATTTTTTTCAAGTTGTTAAATGAATTTTCTTTTAACTTATTCAAGGCATTTAATATTGATTCACTGTTTGGATTAATATTTTGTTTAGTAAAAGCATTGAATAAAATTCTTTCTTTAAACCTTTCTTCTTGAAGTTTTAATTCTAACACATCACTAGAGTTTAAAAGGATTTTGGTTTCTTCTGTTCCTAATATTAAATAACCAAACTGATGTGCATTTTCACCTTTAGGTAAATACTTATCTTCTATAATTAGCAAATAACCATTATCTTTTAGAGTTCTTTTAATAGTATTAAATGATTTAATCCAGTCAATAGGTGATATTTCATGAAGTACATTACAAAGCAGAATACAATCAAATGTGTTATCAGGAATTTCTTCACTATTTGAATATGTTTTGTTGATGTTAGGAACATTATTTAACTGTTCATAATTACCCTTGTCAGGTTCAAAAGCAGAATATATAATCTGATTTGATACTTCCTCATCTTCTTTAATAGTGTATCCTATTCTACCTTTTCCGGCACCAAAATCTAAAAGTTGTGTTGTCGTTTTTTTTTCTAGAAATTTTTTAAATAACTTGAATTGTGGGTCGTTTGGATCATTACCAAAAATGACGTCAGGTTCTTTAAAACATTGAAGCATAAAGTTTCCATAAGCCCAATCAGATATTGAGTTAATAAATTCTATTAATTTTGAAATATGATGTTCCAAACCCATTAATGAATTGAATGATTTTCCTGGAGTTGTTCTTGAAGGTGGAATAATTTTGTTGTCTTCAACCATCATAATTTCATCATAATCTAAATGTGATAAAATATGTACTGAATGCGTTGCTATCCATAATTGTCCTGATTTTTCAATTATACTTTTTAGTGCATTTATCAATGAAATTTGTGCTTCAGGATGTAAGTGTTTTTCTGGCTCATCAATAATAATTATACTTTCTCTAATATTTGTTTTTGAATTAACATCTAAATAAAAGAACAAAATAGCATAAGCGAATAATGTTTTTTGCCCTGGGGAAAACTGATTTATATTAAAGGGTTGATCGTTATAGTGTAAAGTACTACTTACAGTATTTCCTTGCACAGTTTGTTGATAAGAAAAGTCTTTCCCTAAAAACTTTTTCACGTAATCTTGAAATACAGTAAATAATTGAAATGATTTTTTCTTTTTGATTTCTGGGTTTACTAGTTCTGGAGTTTCTCTATTTTTCAAATATAAATTGAATTCGTCTGTTGCAATTTCGTTAGTTAATTTTGTAAGATACTGGATGGTTGACTGACTATTGAATTCATTAAATTCATTTATAATAGGAATTTGATTTCTTTGAGCAGGATTATTTTGTGTTAAATTGGTAAAGTGTCTGTTGCTAAGAATTTGTTCAAATGATAAGTTATTATTTGTCGCTGCTTTAATGTTTTTTAAATCATCATTATCTACTAGTTTAATATAAGCTTTGCTTAATCTTTGAAAGTTTTTGAAAATAGGATTAATGTTTTGATTTGCTTGAGATTTAAACTGATTTCTTTGTGCGTCATTAATTCGTTTAGAACCAAATTGCCTCATTGACTTTATAGCAGCATCAAGATTTGTTTGATATTTACCTATTATTTCTGAAGGTAACTTTTCGATATGACCATTTAAAAGATTATCTACGGTTATCGTTTGGATATAGTTTTGTACAAATTCCAAGATTCTTGATTTTCCTGCACCATTTTTTCCAACCAATGCCACAGTTGAACCTAGAGGCTTTTTAGTTAAATCAATTTCTTCTAAATTTTTTGATTTAGTAGTTGATTCTGGCACATGAATTTTAGATATTCTCATTTATCTATTGTGTTTTAATATTGTTGCCAACGTCCCCGTATATGCGCCGTGCCGACCGTATGGGAGGGATGGACGTATATACATTGTTGTGTGTAGTTTTTAATTTTTATCCCCAATTCATCAGTTTAGGTAGTACGGTCACTATGCCAATAATTAATATCAAAGTAAGTGAAATCTTTTTAAACTTATCTTGTGGTATATAGGTCAAGATACGCTTACCAATCATTGTCCCGACAAATCCAATTACTATTAGAAATGGTAGGTAAATAATATCGTGCTTGTGGATGTATCCATTTTGGAAATAAACGAAAGTTCTTGTAAAATCGATAAGGAAATCAATAAAGGCTGATGTTGCAATGAAAACACTTTTTTCTAAATTAAAAGCTGCCATTGTTAGCCCTCTTATTGCCCCGCCAGTACCTAAAAGTCCTGCTGAAAAACCGGACAAAATTCCGCCTGTGATGGCATTTTTGTTGTTTGGTTTTATGATTAGATTCTTTTTTATTAAAAATAGCAGGCTAAATCCTACCAAGAAGACTCCAAGAATAATTTCTAAATACTGACTATTAACATATTTTGTTAAAAACCCACCAATAATGACAAATATGACCGACGGTATTCCAATATTAAACAAAAGTCGTTTATCTATTCCCTTTTTAAACAAAACGATTTTACTAACATTACTTGACAAATGATAGATGGCTGTCAAACCTAAAACAGATTGGAAGTCGAAGTAAAAATTGGCAATTGGAACAAAAAAAACGGAGGAACCAAATCCCCCTATAGTACCAAGAATCTCTGCAAGCATTGCCAACAGTAAAAAGATATAACTTATGTCTCTAAAATTCATGTCAGATAGTATTTATACGCTTACCCCAAATAGGTAACCAACTAATGCCGTAAGTCCCATTGCAATTGTTCCCCAAAATGTAATTCTAATAATTGCCCTACCTATACTTGAGCCGCCTGTTTTTGCAGCTAATGCTCCTAAAATAATTAGAAAAATAATTGCGAATACATATAGGTAGTATTCCATGTTTTTTAGTGGTAAAAAGAGGGCTACCAAAAGAGGAAGTATTCCTCCAACAGTAAAGGCTGCACCTGAAGCAAAAGCGGCTTGAATGGGTTTAGCTTGACTTATTTCATTTAGTCCCAATTCATCTCTTATGTGTGCGCCTAATGCATCTTTTTCTGTAAGTTCTTTGGCTACGATTAATGCTGTTTCTTTCTTCAATCCTCTTTTTTCATAAATTTCGGCTAATCGTTTTAATTCTACTTCGGGCATTTCTTTTAATTCTTGTTTTTCCCGCTCAATATCCGCACTTTCAATATCTGTTTGAGAACTTACCGAAACATATTCCCCTGCTGCCATTGATAATGCCCCCGCAACCAACCCCGCCAAGGTTGCCAAAATAATTGGTTCTCGTACATCGCTGGCAGCAGCTACACCAATTGCAAGACTTGCGGTTGATAAAATTCCGTCATTTGCTCCAAGAACAGCTGCTCTTAACCAATTACTTCGATGAATATAATGATTGTCTAAATAATCGTCTATTTCTTCTTTTTTATCTGTCATTATGGATGTTTTTGTTTTTTTTCTAATTACACACAACGGTTAGTATATGAAAAGTAGGCGATTTCGAAGCACGAAACTTTCGGTTACACACAAAGTTTGATATGAGCCTAAACCCTTGAATTTACTACTGTTTCGCCTATTTTTTATATACATTGTTCTCTGCAGGTTTTATTCCTTCACGATGATTTCAATCGCTTTTTCAAGTAATTCATCTTTTCCTTGTCTTATTCCTTCAATGGTTGGATGTACTTCTATGTCTGGAACAATTCCAATTCTTTGCGTTTCACCGCCATTTGGATAGTTAACCCCAATTCCTGAAATCATTGTTCTTAATCCTCCGGGAAGCATTATTTCTGATACGTTTCCGTCTGCTCCTGCTGTTGTACTTCCTATAATTTTAGTATTATCGCCTGCTCGAAATGCCATTGATGTGTATTCTGCCTGACTTTGAGATAATTCATTAACTAAAACCACTAACTTCCCCTTGTAAGTTTTGCCTTTACTTGGAATTTTTAATTCTCTTGCGAAAGAAAATTCGCCTGGATTATCAACATTACCATTAGTAAACTTAACAAATGGTGTCATAGACGAAACAAAATAAGAACCCAAACTAAATGGAACAAAAGTTGACGGATAATTACGTATATCAATGATGATTCCTTTAGTGTTTTTAAATTCATCTTTGATTTGTGCAATATCATCTTCTTTGATTGTTTGAAGTGTAACATAGCCTATATTGTTATCCAACATTTTAAAGGATTTACCATCACTTTTTCTGTACCAACGATAAATGTCAAGGCTATCTTTTGGGTATAGTTTAAGATTCTTTTTCTGAGGTTTGGAATTACCCGAAACAAACTCAATTTCAATATTATTCGAGTTTGAGCGTAAAAGGTCTGCCGAAATATCTCGTAGTCTTGTTGGCTCATTAGAAGCTGGATAATATTTAGATTTTTCATTTACGATTTTGTCTATTGGGTTGCCATTTATTTTGGTAATTACATCACCAATTTTTAATCCAACTTCGTTTTTTAATTCTTGATTATAATAATCTGTGACAACCAAATGATTTTCGATAAAACGAACGTGTATTGGTGGATAGTTTGAGCCTTTCCATTCATCAATTTTGTCCGCTCCACCCCAAAGATTTGCGTGAGTATCTTGTATATCTCCAATTATCTGAACTGTTGCCAATTCATATTCCAACTCATTTTTTGCATTTATGAATAGCGGAATATATTCTTTTAATTTTTTGTTCCAATCTTCATCCATTAAGTGTTTGTAAGGAAAAAAGTAGTTTATCATATTCCAATACCGATAAAGTGATAGTAGTCTAAAGCCATCATCTGGATAAGGAATATTTGAATATGGATTTTCATTTTTAAATTCGGGGTTGCCAACATTTGTAGTCATCCCGATATAATAGTGTTTACCTTGGGAACGGTTGTTGTAAACGTGAAGCAATTTGTTTTTCAAATCTGCACTTTGATTGTTAATCCATTTCATATCGGGTTTTAGAAAAGCATTTTCATCTGTCGGCTGACATTTTGCACATTCTTTTACTTGACCAAATGAGTCAATCCAATCAACAAGATATTTATCTCTTTCAATAGTGTTTTCTGCCTTTATGTATTTTGGTAAAAATCTAAAAAGTTCATAGTCGAAATTGTAGTTCCCTTCTGCAATTTCAGGATGATGATACTTAAGAAAACCCCAAACTCTGCCTAACAATTCAAGGTTCTCAGTATTTTCAGAAGTCAAATTAGAAATCTCTATTAATGTCCCATTATCAAATTCTTTGTCAAGTTGTGCTTTTGATAATTTTTTTTCTACTTCTTTTAAAGTTTGTACATTTTTACCATCAATTGATAAAACAAAATCATCAAACCAAGCTTCGCCTCTGCCTGTAAGTATTCCTGCAATAAATATATTTTCTGCTCCCTCTGGATAGTTGAGAGTTATATTATACTTCTGCCAATCCCTAGTTCCTGTTATATTTTGATTTTGCATATTGTCAAATGCCAAAGAAGTACCATTTCCGTCAACTCTTAGCAACAAACCTGCAAATCCGTTTTCAACATCTTTGATTTTCATAAAACCCTCAAGTCTTATTTCTTTTCCTTCGTAGTTCGCTGGGATTTTGTATGCAATACTTCCAAAAGAACTTCCTGTTTGGTCAGAAGTGATTTTTCCTGATTTTGTGCCTGAATGAGCAACGGAATCTGTTGTTAATTCATAATTACCCCATTTAATCCACCCGTCAGAAAGTGATGCACTCTCGCTCTGTTTTTCAAAACCGAGATTGTATTTTTCAGGTTTTTGGGCTTGACAACCGATTGAAACAATTGTCAGTAATACTATTAGTGTTTTTTTCATCGATTCGTTTTTTTTTTAACTTGCAGAGAACTCGTTATATAAGATATAAATATACTTATATCCATAATATTATAACATATAAACCTATTTTTTTACTGTTTTTAGAGCGGTACTTATTTGTATATTTAGGTTGTATTTAGTGGCTTTTAAAGGCTTTATAAGCTGTGCTTTAACATCGCTTAGGGTGTTCTTCTACAAAATCAAATTTTTAAAAAATACATAAAAGCGTTTCTCGAACAAGTCTCGAACAACACTCGAAGAAAACCTATTAAAATTTGGGTTTTTGCATCAATTTGTGTCAATCTGTGTCAAATTGCGTCAAATTGCGTCAAATTGTGTCAATCTGAATCAAATTGCGTCAATCTGTGTCAAATTGTGTCAATGTGTATCAATATGTATCAATGTGTGTCAATGTGTGTCAAGCATTTGGTAGTTATGGGTTTAGCCATTACTTTGGCACTATTATTAACCCCAAAATCTATGTATTATGGCCACATTTGAAAAAGGCATACTAGGAGGTTTCTCTGGGAAAGTTGGCAATGTTGTCGGCTCTCGCTGGAGAGGTAAAAATGTGATGCGTAGTTTACCACAGCGTGGCAACTACACACCAACTGAACTACAGTTATTACAACGCGAGCGTTTTAAAACTGTCATTACTTTTGTAACGCCTATTAAAGGCTTATTAAGTAAATATTTTGGTAAACCGCAAGGTGATAAGTCTAGATATAATCTAGCAACGTCTTACCATTTAACCGAAGCACTAATTGCTATTCCTGGCGGCTTTACTATTAATTACCAAAAGGTGTTAATTAGTAAAGGCGATTTAAGAGGCTTGCAACAGCCTGTTATTAACGCGGCTCCCAATCATGTGTTAGACTTAACATGGGATGATAATAGTGGGCAAGGTAATGCCGCTGCAGACGATGTACTGTTTATGGTGGTTTTTGCGCCTAACGAGCAATTGTATCAGGTGTTTAATCCTGCTTCTACGCGAGACCAAAGAAGTGTTCAGCTTACTTTGCCGGCTTTTATGGCTGGTTTAGAGGTTGAGATCTGGGCTGGTTTTGTAACTCAAAATGGTAAGGAAGCTGCTGTTAGTAGTTACTTAGGTACACTTACGGTGTTGTAATTGTTAGCCCTTTGTTGGTTTAAAAAGAGACTGTTTAAAAGTTGTAAATATGGCTTTTTTAACAGTCTCTTCTTGGTTTAGTTTTAGGGTGTCGTGTAATGTAATAGGGATTATAAATATAATAGGCTAAACTTATTTAAGTCATTAGTGGTTGTACTCACTTATATCTAGGTCTTTTAACGATTGGTTTTGGAGAATGTTATTGATTAAATGCTTCGGAAACACTAAGGTGCCTCCCAATTTTATACTCGGTATTTTATTGCCTTGTACCAATCGGTTTACGGTACTTCGGCTTATATTTAAATAACGCATAATGTCTTTTATGCTTAGCCACTCTTCGTCTTTTATTATCGATTTGTCTAAGGGTAGTACACTTAAATTTGGGTTTTGAGGGAGGGTAAGGTCGTTTTGCTGTTTCTTCATGGTACACCTGTTTTGTTGATAATACTAAAATAATTAGGATATATAGATTATTTTCTAAATACTTAAATTAGTTATTAACAGACTGTTGTTTATAAGTTGCTGATTGCTAGTGTTTAAAAGTGCTATTTAACTTATAGTGCTCGTCTGGTATATAGAGGTTTTGAAACGGCTTAGAGTTTAAAAAAATAGTCTTTTAAAACGGGTTGTTGTCATCATGGTTCAGTTTTATAAAACCTTGTAATGGCAATGGTGTGTAATTACAAATGCCATTGTAGTGAACGGTAAGTGTTACTATTTATTTACGGGCTAACAACACCTAGGGTATATAACTGTTCCATAGTAGGAGAGTCACTTCCGCCTTCTGGTTCTAGTGTGATCCCAAATGCCTGACTTTCGTTTTGGTTTGCTATGGCAAATATTTTGTTGTCGTCTGTATTAAAATTATCTATGGTTCCTAAACTTGTTGGAGTTAATGGGTTGAGCGTTAACGACCATACTTGCCATACTTTTCCTTCTGGAGCGTCTGGTAAGCCTTGGGCATCCAGATAAATACTGTTATCGGCTTTGTTCCAATATACTTTAGCGTAGGAGTCGGCAAAGTTACCTTGACCACCTAATGGTACGGCAATGATATCTCTGTCACGTAACACATTCAATAAGTTTTCTTTGGCCGCTAAATTGTTTTTTGCTTGTTCTATTTGCGTTTCTAAATAGGCATTTTCAATATCGGCATCAGATAGCTGTACCTCCAATTGTTTGTTTTGGTTGAGTGTCCATAACAATCCTGCTCCAACAAATAAGGCTGCAGCCCAACCTGTGTAAGCAAACCAATTACGTCTTGTGGTTGGCATTTGAACCACTTTGGTATCATTGCCAAATGTTAACTGGTTTTTAATACGTTGTAGTGTGTCTTCACCAGTTTGTGGTGAGGTTGCTGCGGTTAATTTTAATATGGCAGCTTCAATAGATAGTACTTCTTCTAATACTTCGGGATGTTTGCGCATAAGTTGATAGACGTCCTGATTTTCTTTTTCAGAAAGCTGGCCTGCAACATACAGTTCTAAAATTCCAGAGTCTATGTAAGCGTTAACATCCATATTATTGTAGTATCATTTTGCGTAACTCTTTGATACAATTTCTGTTTCTTGTTTTTATAGTTCCTATTGGCATGTCTAATGTTTCAGAAGCTTCTTTTTGAGTGTAGCCTTTAAAGTAAAGGATTTCAATAACTTCAATACATTTTTTAGCCAACTTGCCTACGAAATTCTTAATTCCGATTGCATCAGTTTTATCGTTCAAGTTTTCACTTGTTTCCAAAATATCTACGAAAAATTGTGCGTCGAGGTTTTTTCCAGAGTTTTTAAAGGCTTTAGATCGTGTTTTGTCTATAGCTGCATTTCTTGAAATATTAAGAATCCAGGTAAAAAAGCGTCCTTTACTGGCATCATAACTACTTGAATTATGCCATACTTTTACAAATACATCTTGCATGACTTCTTCTGCAATGTCATGGTCTCTAACAATATTATAAATAACACCATGCATACTATCACTATACATATTGTATAGCTGCTCAAAGGCTTTCTCATCCTTTTGCTGAAATTTAGAAATTAGTGTTTCTAATTGCATGTAGTGTTTTTAAAATAAGATGTTGTAAATATAATAAAGAAAAGAGCTACAGCATGATATTGTAGCTCTTTTTAAAGAATGTTTTATTTTATTCTATAATGCCACCACAACTTATTCTTGTGCCAGCAGCACCAGATGGCTGAGATGTAAAATCGTCAACACCTTCGTGCACTATAATGGCTTTTCCAAGGATGTCTTTAGTGTCATCACCACAACCAATACACCACTCACTAGTCACTTTAGTAATGGTTCCGTGGCCTTTGTCATTGGCTACAAAGTTGCCAATATCTCCTTTGTGATAGCCGTTTGCATCTCCCCATTTACCATGAGGTTGAGCCGTAGGATTCCAGTGTCCACCAGAAGACTTACCATCGTCTGACGTACAATCTGCCTTTTCATGAATATGAATAGCGTGTTCTCCAGGTGATAATCCGTCAAGTACAGCCATCATAGTAACTATGCCATCTTCCTGAGTAAATACTATATTACCATTAGCATTACTACCACTTTTAGATTCTAAACTCAGCCTTACTTTTCGTTTTTCAGAAAAGTAAGCTGGTTTTTCTTTCATTTCTGATGCATCACGTGTTTCTGTGGTGCTATTCGTTTCTTCAGTTACCTCTTCTTCAATAACCGTTTCCTTTTCCTTTTTATCGCTTTTACAGGATACAAACAAACATAACGCAACGAGCGCAAGTCCTAAAATTTTGTGATTCATTGTATAGTGTTTTAATAATTATTTTAAACTGAAAGATAATGATAATTTAATTCGCACTAAAATAAATTACGGTTAAAATAGCTGTATGACAAATGTCATTTTTATTTTAAAGGCTAATCAGTACATTTATAAAATAATAAAACGCAAGATTTATTGATTATATTTAATAGCTTTAAATCAAAACACTAAAACTGAAATTATGAATAAAATAATAGTACCTATCGACTTTTCTAAACATTCAGATTATGCACTTGAAACTGCTGCTATTTTGGCAAAACGCAATAATGCTGAAATTTTGGCATTACATATGTTAGAAATGGCTCAAAATGAGCTTATAGATTCTGATGAAGAACAAGAAATGCAAACCGTATTTTTTATGAAACTTGCTGAAAAGCGGTTTAATGAGTTTTTAGAAAAGGACTACTTACAAGGGGTAACCGTTACACCAGTTGTAAAACATTTTAAAGTGTTTCGAGAAGTTAGTGATGTTGCCAAAGAACATAATGCCGATTTAATTGTTATGGGTTCTCATGGTTCTAGTGGTCTTACAGAAATATTCGTAGGTTCAAATACTGAAAAAGTAGTGCGATATTCTGATATTCCTGTGCTTATTGTCAAACAAGAACCAGTAGATGTAAAATTTGAAACGGTTGTTTTTGCTTGTGATTTTTCTGAAGAAATGGTTCAACCTTATTTGAAAGCGTGCCAGTTTTTTGAAAATTCTTCGTCTACTTTAAAACTTTTATATGTGAATTTGCCAGGTGCATTTTTTAAAAGCTCTACTGAAATGGAAGCTACTGTAGCTAATTTTCTAAAAAAGGCAGATGGAAATTTAGATAAACTAAACGATATACATTATATAGCAGATTATACTGTTGAAGAAGGTGTGCTCAATTTTGCAAATGTTGTAGGAGGTGATTTAATTGCTGTGCCAACTCATGGTCGAAAAGGAATCAGTCATTTTTTTAGCGGAAGTATAGGTGAAGATATTGCTAACCATGCTACCTTACCTGTAATTACATTTAAAATCTAAGTGTGATTATAAATTTAAAGACAAAAAAAAAAGAGTTAGAAAACTAACTCTTTTTTTTTGTGAAAGCCTTTTATAATTAAAACTGTTTCAGTAAATAATTAATTAAATCTGTACTGGTAACAATACCTACAAGCTCACCTTGATCAACAACAGGTAAGGCATGAAATTCGTTTTTAGTTAAAATTTCTGCAACATCTTTAATTGTAGTTTCAGAGTTTACAGTCACTACGTTTTTGGTCATTACTTGGTCAATGCTAAACATGTTATACACAACGGTATCTATTTCTGTTTCATCTTCACTTACAGCATCAGCAAAACTAATGCGAAGTAAATCGGTATAACTTAACATGCCAATAATGACATCTCCAGATACCACAGGAATGTGTCTTATGTGGTGCTTTTTAAATAGTCGTTCTGCAGTTTCTAAATCATCTGTTCTATTTAATGCAATAATATTCTTGGTCATTATAGCTGACACTGGTGTGCGTTTTTTCATAATGTTTTAGTTTTTAATTTCTTTATTAAAGGTAGTTATATACACTATTAGAAACTATGATAAAAGTCATAAAAAATACCTTACTAATGTGTTATATTTGAGCATATTGCACAAAAAATTATGGGAACGCAATCGGTAAAGCCTATTACTAACAAATCACAACGAAAGCAGTTTATAAATCATTTGTTAAATGATGTAGAAGCGCTAGATATGATGATTAAAACAGATGCCTTCGAAAAAGGGATTCAGCGTATTGGTGCCGAACAAGAATTGTGTATTGTAGATAAATATTACAGGCCTTCTTTTAATGCGCTTGAGATCTTAGATACAATTAATGATCCTCATTTTACCACTGAGCTTGGTCTTTTTAATTTAGAAGCCAATCTCGATCCTTTGGAATTGAATGGAAAATGCTTTTCACAACTGGAAAGTGACCTGTATGATTTACTAGATAAGGCTCATAAAGCAGCAGCGTCTATAGATTTCAATAAAATAATTCTTACAGGTATTTTACCAACTTTTAAACGTAAAGATCTCGTGTTTGAAAACATGACACCTTTTCAACGTTATAAGGTATTAAATGATGTGATGAAAAAGGTAAGAGGTAGCCATTTTAGAGTAAAGGTAAGAGGTGTAGATGAACTTATTATAGATCATGAGTCTATTCTGTTTGAAGCGTGCAACACAAGTTTTCAAGTGCATTTACAGGTAGGTTTAGATGCTATTATTGACCAGTATAACTGGTCGCAAGCCATTGCTGGACCAGTATTATCTGTAATGACTAATTCACCTATGCTCTTAGGAAGAGAACTTTGGAGCGAAACACGTATTGCTTTGTTTCAGCAGAGTATCGATTTACGAAATTCATCACAATTGTTAAGAGAGCAAAAGGCACGAGTGAGTTTTGGAAGTGATTGGGTAAGAGATTCTATATTAGAAGTCTTTACAGATGATGTGGCTCGATATGCACCTTTGGTTACAGCAGATTTATCTGGTAATCCTATTGAAGATTTAAAAAATGGTATTAAACCAGATTTAAAAGCGATTGGCTTACATAATGGAACACTTTATAAATGGAACAGAGTGTGTTATGGTGTTCATAAAAACATTGCGCATTTACGAATTGAAAACAGGTACATCCCATCTGGACCAAGTATTAAAGATGAAATTGCCAATGCGATGTTTTGGATTGGTGTGATGGTAGGCATGCCAGATGATTGTAAATCGATATGGAAACGCATGGCGTTTAAGGATGCTAAAGGCAATTTTATAAAAGCTGCCAGAACAGGTATGGACACCTATTTTAATTGGTTTGGAAAAGGTATTTCAGCTAAAAAGTTAGCACGAAAAATCTTGTTGCCAATGGCTCATGACGGACTTATAAAAGCGAATGTTGATCCTGTAGATATTGCCTTTTATCTCAATATTATAAAAGAACGTATTGATAAAAACACTTCTGGAAGTCAGTGGTTAGTAAGAAGTAGTCGTATGCTGCAAGAAACAGTTTCTAGAGAAGAGGCCAATATTTTGATTACTTATCACATGCATAAAAATCAACAGGAAAACCTGCCTGTTAGCCAATGGGAACTGGCAAAGCCTTTAGCAAGAAAAGATGCCAATTCTAATGATAAGATTCATAAAGTGATGTCCACTCAAATTTTTACAGTCGATGAAAATGATGCTATGCGACTCATCAAAAATGTAATGCAATGGAAACATATTAATCACATTCCTGTAATAAATTCTAAACATAAAATTGTCGGAATCATTTCTGCAAGTGACATTTCTAATGTCGACAAGTTTGATGATTATTCGGCTTCTCAGGTGATGCAAAAAGACATCAAAATAGCACATCCAGATATGCTTATTGAAGAAGCCAAAGCCCTTATGATTAAAAACAATATACGATGTTTACCTATAGTAGATCATGACGAATTAGTAGGTATACTCACCAAAACAGATTTAGATAAACTTAATTTATAACCCATGATTAAAGAAGCTACCAAAAAAACTATCTCACATTTATCTGAAGATAGAATTTTCTACAGTCAGAATAATGACGTCAATGGTACGACATTAATCTGTATTGGAGGCATTCATGGCAATGAGCCAGCAGGCGTTTATGGATTGCAAAAAGTCATTAGTGATATCGTTGTAAATGATACTAAAATTAAAGGAAATTTTTATGCTTTAATAGGTAATATAAATGCTTTAAAAGCAAGTGTAAGATACCAGGATTTTGATTTAAACAGACTATGGACTAAAGATGAAATTGAATCTTTATGTGATGAAGATGATTATTATGAATTCGAGGAACAAAAAGAACAATGTGAGCTTTATAATACGATTAAAACTATTTGTAACACGAATCATGGTGACTTTATATTTGTAGATTTACATACCACATCTTCTCCAACGGTTCCTTTTATCACCATTAGTGATTCGCTAAATAACAGAACTATAGCCAGTAAGTTTCATATTCCAATAGTATTAGGTATTGAAGAGTATTTAGATGGACCTTTGTTGTCTTTTATCAATGAATTTGGCCATGTTTCTATAGGTTTTGAAGCCGGTCAGCACGATGATGAAAATTCGGTATTGTATTGTGAAGCTTTTATATGGATGATGATGGAAAAAATTGGAATTGTATCCAAACACGAATTCAATTATAAAGCCATTAGCAAAATATTAAACATCGAAAGCGGGTTTTATGAAATTGTTTACCGACATTCTTTATCAGAATCCAATCAGTTTAAAATGAAACCTGGTTTTAAAAATTTTGTATCCGTAATGAAACATCAATCATTAGCAAATGATGGTATAAGCGAAATTAAGAGTCCGTTTAACGGCTTGATTTTTATGCCATTATATCAAAAGCAAGGAGAAGACGGTTTTTTTATTGTTAGAAAGTTGTCTAAATTTTGGTTGGTTGTTTCAGCGGTATTGCGAAGTTTGAAATTTCATCAGTTTTTGAAACTGCTTCCAGGTATTAGTAGGCATCCAGACAATGATTATTCATTAATAGCCAATCGAAAAATAGCTTTGTTTTTAACAACAAAGATCTTTCATTTATTCGGCTACAGAAAAAAAATTATTGTTGATGATAAAATTCATTTTATGAAGCGTGACAGAAAAGTGATTCCTTTTATTTAGAGCTTTGTTTACGACGCATTTTTCCTGTGATATCTTCAATGTGTATTACAAAAACAATAGGCATATCGTTGGTTGCAATTTTTGCAGAGAACTCGCTGATAAAGTTTAAATCTCTATGTTCTTTATTGAGAATGATGTCTTTAATGCCTAATGAAAAATCATGAAGTAAGGCTTTTGCACTACTGCCTTCAAATTCTTCATAGTTGCCATGTACGGCTATAGACTGCCAGTGGTCTACAGAGGTTATATCTGAAACTTCTAGCGTAATTGGCGCATGTTTTCTCATGGCATCTATTTTATGACCTTCGCCAGAATAGCATATAATTTTATGGTCTTTGTAGAAATAGGTAATAGGTATGACGTAAGGCCTGTCTTTATATATATAACCTAAATGACCAATGTAATTTTGTTTTAAAATGAGTTCGCAATCTGCTTTGTCTAAATTCTTAATCATAACGAATGATGTTTTTAATTAATGTTTTTCATGATGGAAAATCATTAAAGGGACTTTAATAACCTTGCTTAGTTCTATTGTTGGTGATTGAGTAAACAACCGTTTTATAAAAGATTTATCATGAACAATTAGACCTGTCATATCAATGGTATGTGTTTTGAGATAATTAGTGACTGCTTGATAAAAAGTAGTGTCTTGTTCAACTAAATAATTACAATCATATGTTTTTAAGATGTTTTG
Source organism: Psychroserpens mesophilus (assembly GCF_050617655.1). Taxonomy (GTDB): domain Bacteria; phylum Bacteroidota; class Bacteroidia; order Flavobacteriales; family Flavobacteriaceae; genus Psychroserpens; species Psychroserpens mesophilus_A. The sequence goes on from NZ_JBODQC010000003.1 coordinate 99,900, forward strand.
ATCGGTTGTGACATAATGAGTAGATTCATTATTTTTACATACTCTCAATACATGTAATTTGAGATTATAGTGTTTTGTAAAATCATTGATAACATTTAATTGTTCAGTATCAATAACATCATCAAATTGCAATGGCAATAAAAAATGAGTGATGGGTTTAAAAGTATAATCCTTAGGAACCACAAGTGTTTTGCAAATAACTTGCCTGATTACATTTATGGTATTGCTTCCAAAAACAACTTCAATGGCACCTGTAGCACCATTAGAGCCCATAACGACATAATCAATAGCTTTATTTTTTATGGCTTGATTAACAGCATCTGTAAACACGTCAAAATCAACACTGACTTCAAAAGTATGATTAGGATTTTTATAAGTTGCTTTTAAATCTTCAACAATAGCATTCAGTTTTTCTTTAGGAACTTTAGTAAAAGATTCATAAATGTTTTGAGTTGGAGATGTCATTAAATCGTCTGAAATAAATGTGCCAGCTTTATGAATGTTCATAATATGAAACACACAGGTTTCAGATTCAAAAAAACGCATCGCATAATGGATAGCGTTAGTTGCACTCTTTGAAAAGTCTGTTAATAGTAATATCGATTTCATTTACATAGAAGTTATAAAATAAAATTACAGAAATTGACTTAAATAAACTATGATGAATATCACTTTAACACAGAAAGTAACGCAATTTAATGACAATCAATAGTACTGGTAGCTGTATCAACAATTGGAGAAGGAGACAGGTAAGGAATGCCTAAGCCCAATCCACGAATAATAAATAATAATCCGATAAGAATTACAAAAACAGGAATCGCTTTTTGAATGCGTTGTTTAACGGTTGTGTTTAAAAATTTTCCTAAATATATGGCTGTAGTCATTAACGGAATGGTTCCCAATCCAAAAAGCATCATGTATATACTGCTTTCAAAAGCACTCTGCATTGCAAGTGAAGCAAAAACAGCCATATAGACTAAGCCACATGGTAAAAATCCGTTTAAAAAACCAATGGTTAAAAAGGTGTCTGCAGTTTTCTTTTTAAGGGCTTTTCCTAAAGATGATTTTACTTTAGAGATTAGTTTATAAATGGGTTTAGAAAAGTTGTATTTGTTAAAGGTTTGTACTGGAATAAGCACAACGATAATCATTAAAATTCCAATAGCAATAGATAATTGTTGCTGAATTCCAAAGATATAAAGGCTTTTACCAATAAGTCCAAAACATAAGCCTATTAAGGCATAAGCTAATAACCGACCAATATGATACGTTGAAATCTGTGAGATTTTTTTTATAGAATTACTTCGGTCTACAGGTAACATAAAAGCAATCGGACCACACATTCCAACACAGTGGAAACTGCCTAAAAGACCGAATATGACGGCAGACCATAGCATTTAGTAAACAATTTCTTTTTTGTAGAGATACGATTTTCCGTTATATTGCCAGTCGACTTTAATGTTCCAACGACCATCCAACAAACGATTGTCAGGTATGAGCAAATTATGGTCAGACAATGAAATTGAGCTTTCAAAGTCTACTTGTTTGTTAGATGGTCTATAAAGGAACACTTTACCTTCAATATTTTCTACGTTTAAGTCTTTTGGAAACGAAATAACCAATCCTTCATCAGTGCGTTTCCAGCTAATATTTGATGCTAAATCTTTAGCGTTTTTTTCTTTGTTTATATCTGTTTGGTATTCCAGTTCAGCCTTATAATAGTCTTCTGTAACCAAGTCATGATCGTATTTGTCACTTGTATTCATGCGTACCACAAAAAACATTATAAAGCTTATAAAGCCTATAAATGCTAGTACGATTCCTGTTCCCCAATTTATTTTCATAGTCTTGTTTTTTTGGGCATTACCCTTTTTCATTACAATCAAAAGCGTCAGGCTTTCGGTAGTCGCTTTTTATTTTTTAATCTTTTTAGCTTGCTTTATGAGTTAACGTGAAATACATATATTTTTTCTCGAGCAAACTTCAAGTTGCAACATAAAAGAGCTTCAACAATACCTCAATCCTTAATGCGATTTAGAATTAGAAGTAAAAAGGCAAAACTTGTAAGGCATAAACTTACTAATCTCTTATCTCTAATCCTTTTTTGTTATTAATTATAACTTCTAGGACCTAAAAAATTAACTGTTGTTGTTTCAATGAGTTCTTCACCACTGTACACTTCAATCATTAATTTGTTTTTATCGCCTTTAAGTTCACTTTTATCAATTTCAATAAACAAAGTCCCTTCTGCTAATCCTTGTTCGGGAACTTCAACTTCTCCTGTATTAGAAACCAACTTGATTTTACCTTTGTACTTGCGTAACTTAAAATTAACATCTTCAATCTTTTCGTTGGTTTTATTGATGAGTTTGTACGTAAATACATTACTGATAATGGTTTCTCCTTTATGTTCATAAAGTTGTCCTGGTAATCGTAATACTCTGGCTTCAACATCATTTCGTAATAACAACATGCCAATTAAGACACCAATCAAAATAACTAAAACTGCTGTGTATCCTTTTAATCTAGGTGAAAATTCAAATTTCTTTTTCTTTTCAATATTCTCTTCACTGGCATATCTAATCAATCCTTTAGGAAGATTAATACTTTCCATAATGTGATCACATTCATCAATACACGCTGTACAGTTCACACATTCTAACTGTGTGCCATTTCTAATGTCTATTCCAGTAGGGCAAACATGTACGCATTGTAAACAATCGATACAATCACCATAACCCAGTGCTTCTCGGTCTTCATTTTTTCTAAACTTTTTTCTGCCATTTTCAGCTTCACCACGTTTGTGATCATAAGCAACTACTATAGATTTGTTATCTAAAAGCACACCTTGTAATCGACCATACGGACAAGCAATGATACAAACTTGTTCTCTAAACCAGGCAAATACAAAATAGAATACTGCGGTAAAAATAAGCAATGGAAACAGGGTTCCTAAATGCTCAAAAGGTCCATCAGTAATGTATTTTATCAGTTTGTCACTTCCAATCAGATAGGCTAAAAAAATGTTGGCGATTAAAAAGGAAATCACTAAAAAAATAAACCATTTTAAAACCCGTTTTCTAATTTTTTCAGCATCCCATTTTTGTCGCTGTAACTTTCGTTGTTTATTTCTATCACCATCAATCCAGTATTCTATGCGTCTGAATACCATTTCCATGAATATGGTTTGCGGACAAATCCATCCACAGAAAATACGTCCGAATCCTACTGTAAATAAGGTGATGAAAATCACACCAATTAACATTGAAATTACAAACAAATGAAAATCCTGAGGCCAAAACGGAAATCCGAAAATATTAAAGCGTCGCTCTAATACATTAAACATTAAAAACTGATTGCCATTAACCTTAATAAAAGGAGCTGCAAATAAAAATGCTAATAGTACATAACTTACTATTTTACGCTTTTCATAGTACCACCCACTAGGTTTTTTAGGAAAAACCCAGGCACGTTTTCCATCTTCATTGATAGTTCCAATAGAATCTCTGAATGTTTCGTTTTCAGGTGTGTTCATGACAGTTTTGTTTTGAGGCTCAGCAGAAATTAATCTGTAAAGTCAATAAATATCAATCTTCTTTTAATTCAGGCGTTTCAACCTCAATGGTAGAGTTTGTTTTAATCTCCATAGCTTCCGTTGGGATATCTTCAGCTGGAGCATCTTCAGAAACCCAAATATCACCTTCAGGTTCTTTGGGTTCAGCTGGAGTTGTGCCTCCAAATTGAAGTACATAACTTGCTACTTGAGCCATTTCGGAAGGTTTCAAACTTTGTTTCCAGGCAATCATACCTTTACCATCACGACCACCTTCAGAGATGGTTTTAAAGACATTTTTAATACCACCACCTAGAATCCAATGTTTATCGGTTAGGTTTGGACCAATACCACCTCCACCATCGGCTTTATGACACGCTACACAATTCACTTCATATATCGCTTTTCCAGCCTTAATATCACCAGCATCAGTTAAAACTTCAACAGTATTAAAATCTACCAAGTCTTTGGCGGTTTTCTTGTATTCTTCAATTTCAATCTTTGCTTCTGCTAAAGTGGCTTCAAGTTCTTCATATTGATTTTCACCATTGAACACATGGAAACGTACCAGATAAACAGCTCCAAAAATGATACTGGCATAAAATCCGTACAGCCACCATGGTGGAAGATTATTATCTAGCTCTTTAATACCATCGTAATTATGGTCTAAGATAATTTCATGTTCTTCTTCCATAGGTTTGCTACCCAATAACTTGTTGTAAGTCTCAGAAACCCATTTTACAATTTTAGGAGTATTTGTTTTCTGAGCATTAAAACGTGCTTTAGCCTCTTCATCTAAACTTTGGTATAGCACGTTGTTAATTGAAGACACAATAGCTTCAATAGCAATAATGATTAATAATACTAATAGTAAGAATAATAGTACCATTGGTTTTTCAATAAATGCTGGCTTATCACCAGAATCAATTGTGTATTCTACGATACCCATTATCAAAAAGAATACGACAGGTACTCTTATCCAAGAAGGAATTGAATTTCTCATAATTCTGTAGTGTTTTGGTTGTCTAAAGGAAGGCTACTCACCTTGTTAATATAGTCTTTTTTTGCAGTAATAACCCACCAGAAAAGGACGACGAAAAAACTGAAAAATATAAGTAAGGAGATTAAGGGGTAGATTTCTATTCCTGTAATGCTTTCCATATGGTTTTTTACAAATTTTAGCATGATAATTTAGTTTTGAGTTGATGTGACTTCAGCATCTTTGACTTTAATATCTGTACCTAATCGCTGTAAGTATGCAATGACTGCAACAATTTCACGATTACGCATTTCTACGAAATCTTGACCACCAGCTTGTTTGTCGGCTTCATAGGTTGCTGCAAAGTCTGGATCTGAATACAGGTTTTTTTCGATTTGAGTACCTTGCTCTAACATAGATTGCTGTGCATTGGCAATATCATCTTCAGTATAAGGAACACCAAGGGTAACCATGGCTTCCATTTTAGCTTCGGTTAAAGATTTATCAAGTTCATTTTTAACTAACCATTGGTAAGCTGGCATGATAGAACCCGATGACGTACTTTGTGGATCATACATGTGATTAAGATGCCAGTTATCTGAATACTTTCCACCTACACGATGTAAATCTGGTCCAGTACGTTTACTTCCCCAAAGGAATGGATGGTCATACACAAATTCTCCTGCTTTAGAATATTCACCATAGCGTTCAACCTCACTTCTAAATGGTCTTACCATTTGAGAGTGACAACTTACACAGCCTTCTCTTATATAAATATCTCTACCTTCAAGTTCTAAAGGAGAATATGGTTTTACACTACTAATAGTTGGGATATTGGATTTAACCATGATGGTTGGTACAATTTGTACAATACCACCAATTAAAATTGCTATAGTTGCATAAATGGTTAATTTAATAGGCTTACGTTCTAACCAGGTATGCCATCCTTCACCAGCCACACGTTTTTTAGATACGTTTTGTAATGCTGGAGCTTCAGCTAATTCATCAGTAACAGGACTACCTTTTCTAATAGTTACAATTATGTTATATACTAAAATTAGCATACCTGTTATGTATAAAGTACCACCAATAGCACGCATCCAGTACATTGGAATGATTTCAGAAACTGTTTCTAAGAAGTTACCGTATACTAATGTTCCATCTGGATTGAATTGTTTCCACATACTTGCTTGTGTAAATCCAGCAACATACATTGGTAAGGCGTACATAATGATACCAAGTGTACCTATCCAAAAGTGAAGATTAGCTAAGGCTGTAGAATGTAATTTTGTTTTTACTAAACGAGGAATTAAATAATAGATCATACCAAAAGCAAGGAATCCATTCCAAGCTAAGGCTCCAACGTGAACGTGAGCAATAATCCAATCTGTAAAGTGAGCAATGGCGTTTACGTTTTTAAGTGACAACATTGGTCCTTCAAAAGTCGCCATACCATAACCAGTAATCGCTACCACCATAAATTTGAGAACAGGATCTGTACGTACTTTATCCCAAGCACCACGAAGTGTTAGAAGTCCGTTAATCATTCCTCCCCAAGAAGGCATCAGTAACATGACAGAAAAAGCAACACCTAAATTTTGAGCCCATTCTGGTAAAGCTGTGTACAGTAAATGGTGAGGTCCAGCCCATATGTATATGAATATTAACGACCAGAAGTGCACAATAGATAAGCGGTATGAATATACAGGTCTATTAGCTGCTTTTGGTACAAAGTAATACATTAACCCTAAGAATGGTGTGGTTAAGAAAAATGCAACGGCATTATGACCATACCACCATTGTACTAGCGCATCTTGAACACCTGCATACACAGAATAGCTTTTCAATCCGCTTACAGGGACTTCTAAACTATTAAAAATATGAAGTACGGCAACAGTTACAAATGTGGCCAGATAAAACCAAATTGCGACATACAAATGACGCTGTCTTCTTCTAAGAAGTGTTCCTATTAAGTTCCAGCCAAAAACAACCCAAATAACAGCAATCGCAATGTCAATAGGCCATTCTAATTCGGCATATTCTTTAGAGGTTGTATATCCTAAAGGAAGTGTTAATGCGGCTCCAACAATAATTAATTGCCAACCCCAAAAATTAATTTTACTTAAAAGGTCGCTAAACATTCTAGCTTTTAGCAAACGTTGTGATGAGTAGTACACACCAGCAAAAATAGCATTACCTACAAAGGCAAAAATAACCGCATTGGTATGTAAAGGTCTAAGACGACCAAAACTTAGCCATGAAATGCCATCGGTTAAATTTGGGAATAAAAACATAAATGCGAGTAGTAAACCCACTAACATTCCTACAACTCCCCAAAGCATTGTTGCATAGAGGAAATTTTTGACGATTTTGTTATCGTAATGAAACTGTTGGACTTCCATAATAATTTAATTAGTCTTTTTTTGTTTAATAGATGGTTTTGGTTGCTCTTTAACGAGTTCGTCTTCAAAAAGCATTCTAACAGAAGGTGTATAGCTATCATCATATTGTCCGCTTTTTACTGCCGAAATAAAAGCTATAAAAAACACAACAGCTACAATAATGCTGATACTCAATAAAATATATATAACACTCATACCTAATAGAAGTTATGATTCAAAATTACGTTCGTTTTTGTTCATAGAACATGATAAATGTCATGTTTAAAAAAAATTAAATGGTCATCGAAAATACTTGAGTTTCTGGTCGACTTTCGTGAAGTCTTACATCAAATCCCATGCATATATTTCTAATAAATGGTTTAGCCTCTTCAGGAACTTTTAAAGACTCTTTATCGACAATAATTAAACCATCTTTTTGAGCTTCTCTCAAAGCTTCTAAAACAATGTCAATTTTTGAAAATCTAAGATTTTTATTTTCCCATGAGGTTTCTAAATGACACATAATATTAAGGATATGTTGTCTGATTACCAAATCTTCTTCTGTTAAAATATGACCTCTAAAAACAGGAATTTCTCCAGAAGCAACTATAGATTCATACTCCTTTACGGTTTTAACATTTTGAGCAAAACCATACCAACTGTCACTTATGGCAGACATACCTAAGCCTATCATCAGTTGCGTTGTATTGGCAGTATAACCCATAAAATTTCTGTGTAAGGTTTTATTTATAGTAGCTTTATAGAGATGATCTGTTTTTAATGCAAAATGATCCATGCCAATTTCTTCATAGCCTAAATCTGTAAGAAGTTGCTTTCCAGTTTCATATAAAGCTCTTTTTTCATCTCCTTTTGGTAAATCATCTTCATTAAAACCACGCTGACCAACACCTTTTACCCAAGGCACATGTGCATAACTGTAAAATGAAATTCGATCAGGACGCAACAGTTTTGTTTTAGTAATACTTTCGGTCATGGTTTTTATAGTTTGAAAAGGCAATCCGAAAATTAAATCATGACTTATAGATGTATAGCCTATTGCTCTTGACCATTCCGTTACTTTTTGAACCTGTTCAAAAGACTGGATACGATGAATGGCTTTCTGAACGGTTGCATCGTAATCCTGTATTCCAAAACTAACTCTTGTAAACCCTAAATTATAAAGTGTTTGAAGATGCTCTTTTGTGGTGTTATTTGGATGTCCTTCAAAGCTAAACTCATAATCATTATGCAATTCTGAAGGTTCTAATAAACCATTAATTAGTTTACTCAAATTATCACTTGAAAAGAAAGTTGGCGTTCCACCTCCCAAATGGATTTCTTTTATGATGGGTTTTGTTGACATCAAATCAACATATAATTGCCATTCTTTTAACACCATATCGATGTAATTGTCTTCCATAGAATGTCGCTTTGTAATGTGTTTATGACACGCACAAAACGTACATAAACTTTCACAAAACGGAAGATGAATATATAGGCTTATACCTTGTTCAGTATTACTTTCTTCAAATGAGGTTTTAAAAGTTTCCAGCCATTTATTCTTAGTAAATTGAGCCTCATCCCAAAACGGAACTGTTGGATAACTCGTATATCTTGGACCTGGAATGTTATATTTTTGAATTAAAGATGTGTTCATGATTTTGATAATTTTCTACCAACAATATTTGTGGCAATGGTTGTAAATACGACGATACTTATAGAACTTAAAGGCATTAAAATAGCTGCTACAACTGGAGCTAACTGACCAGTGACTGCAAAATAGAGTCCGATGATATTATAAATAAATGATAATGCAAAACTCCATTTTATAATGGTAATAGCACGTTTTGAAGCTTTTATGAATTTGTACAGCTGGTTAAATTTTGAAGCATCTAAAATAGCATCACAAGCAGGAGAGAAGACATTTACATTTTCAGAAAGGGCAATACCAACATTACTTTGTGCTAATGCTCCAGCATCATTGAGTCCGTCACCAATCATAAGTACTTTTGCGCCTTCAGTTTGGTGGTATTTAATGTATTCCAGTTTGTCATCTGGCTTTTGATTAAATATTAATTTTGTTTTTGAAGGCAAAAGTTTCTTTAAATTTTCAAATTCACCTTCATTATCACCAGAAAGGATGACCAAGTCATATTGTTTTTTTAATTTGTTGAATAGTTTAGACAGACCTTTTCTGTAGCTATTATAAAACGTATATTTTCCTTTATATTGATTATTTGTGCTGATATGTACGGTTGTATTCAGCACAGACGATTCTTGAGCACCAACAAAACTTGCAGAACCGATTTTAATGTGTTCATTGTTATGTGTTGCTTCAATGCCTTTACCAAGATGTTCTTCAAAGTGATTTAATGTAACAATATTATGTTCGTCTAATATATCATATAAAGTTCGGCTTAATGGATGGTTAGAACCGCGAAGTGTATTCTTTAGGAGTAGTTCTTCGGAAGGTGTTAACGCAATCCCATCGTAATTGGCCGAACTGCTTTTATTAGAGGTTATCGTTCCAGTTTTGTCAAAAATAATCGTATTTATTGCTGCTAATTGCTCAATAACAGAAGCATTTTTGACATAGAATTTTAACTTTCCAAAGATGCGAAGCAAATTACCAAAGGTAAATGGAGCAGATAAGGCGATCGCACACGGACAAGCAATGATGAGTACAGCCGTAAACACATTCATGGCTTTAGAAGCATCAGTAAATAACCAGAAAGTAGTGGCAATAACAGCAATGCTCAATATAATGTATGTAAAACGCTTGCTAATGGCATTGGTTAAGGTCGTAAAGCCATCTTCTTTATTTTTACTGAATACATCATTACTCCACAATTGAGTGAGGTAACTTTGCTCAACCGATTTGATGGCCTCCATTTCAATAACACCAGAGGTTTGTTTGCCACCAGCATATAATTTATCTCCAGAGATTTTACTAACGGTTTCAGATTCACCAGTTACAAAGCTGTAATCGATTTTTGCTTTTCCGTTAATAAGAATACCATCTACAGGAATTAATTCTTCGTTTCTAATTAATAAGCGGTCTCCTTTTTCAATGTCGTAAACCTGTATTGGTGTTTCTTCACCATTTGCATTTAGTTTTGTGATTGCTATTGGAAAATAGGATTTGTAATCCCGTTCAAACGATAAAAAGGTATAGGTTTTTTGCTGGAAGAATTTTCCGAGTAATAAAAAGAATACCAATCCTGTTAGACTGTCAAAAAAACCAGACCCTAAGTCGAATATAATTTCAACGGTACTTCGTATAAATAAAACAGCGATACCTAAAGCAATAGGCACATCGATATTTAATAAATTAGAGCGTAATCCTTTATATGCTGAAACAAAATAATCACTTCCAGCATAAAAAACCACAGGAATAGAAAAAGCAAACATGAGCCAGCGAAAGAGATGTTTGTATTGTTCTAACCAAAATTCACCAACTTCAAAATATTCAGGAAATGACAAAAACATGACGTTCCCAAAAGCAAAACCAGCAATACCTAATTTATAAATAAGGCTTCGGTTTATATGTTGTGTTCCTGTTTTAAAATCGTCTAATGAAATGTATGGTTCGTAACCGATAGAACTTAAAAGTAATACGACCTCTTTCAACGAGCAGTATTTAGATTTATAAGTTACGCGAATGGTTTTCTTACCAAAATTGACTTGTGATGAGGTGATATGTGGATTTAACTTGTTGAGGTTTTCTAAAATCCAGATGCAGGAACTACAATGAATATGAGGTATGTACAAGGTCGTAATTTGTGTGCTTCCATCATTAAACTCCGTTAGTTTTTCAATTATATTTTCCTGAGAAAGAAAATCGTATTTTCCTTCTATTTCTTTAGGAATAGCTCCAGGAGATGATTCTAAATCATAATAACACGTTAAGTCGTTTTCTGAAAAAATTTCATAAACAGTTTTGCAACCGTTACAACAGAAATTTTTATCATCAAATGCTATTGGTGTTGTTTTGCAATCATCACCACAGTGGAAACAAGTTGTTTGTCCCATAATTATATGCTCATTTATACCTGAGGCAAAGGTTGAAAAAGAGGTTCTTTTAAACTATGATTTTTATCATGTTTTTAGTACTTTTGAATTTAAAGATTTTTTTAGGTATGAGCAAATGCGAGCAATGCATTATTAGGCAGTTTAATTCTCTTAAAGCCTTAACTAGAGAGGAATTGGTCAGGATTTCTGGATGTAAAACATCCAGAATGGTTAAAAAAGGAGAGGTTATTTTTGAAGAAGGAGAGACTGTTAATGGCGTGTTTTGTGTTAAAGATGGTGTTTGCAAATTATCAAAATTAAGTGCGAATGGTAAAGATCAGATTGTAAAATTAGTAGTCAAAGGTGATTTGTTAGGACAACGATCTTTAATAGGAGAGGAGTCGGCAAATTTAAGTGCTGTTGCACTCAATGATATGGAAGTTTGTTTTATCCCTAAGAGTGAGATTATGAATGATCTTGAAAATAATCCAAAGTTCACATTGGATATGTTACAGCAAATGGCTCACGATTTAAAAGAGTCTGACAATATTATAGTGGACATGGCTCAAAAGTCTGTTAAGAATAGATTGGCAGATGTGTTACTTTATATGAATGAGCATTTTGGTGTTGATGAAAATGGCTTTTTGTCTATTACACTTTCACGAGAAGACTATGCAAGTATTGTTGGAACAGCTACTGAGTCTGCAATTAGAATACTTTCACAATTTAAAAAAGAAGGTATGATTTCCACGAAAGGCAAACAAATAAAAATAGAAGATATTGAAGGCTTAAGACGTATAGAATAAAAAAAGCCCTAATTCTTTAGAGCTTTTTTTATTTAATTGAAGTCTTGATTAATCTAGTTTAAAAGTACTAATTTCCTTAAACGGATTTGTTTGAATTGTTGCCATTTTGGTTTGATATTGTTTCCACGAGTCCTTAAAAAATAAATTCGTTTCTTCCAGTGCACCATTTGTAGCATGTTCTGCTTGTTTAAGTAATGTATTTTCTGTTGCTGTTAATCCATTTTGTCTAGAGCTTACATACCAATCTGCAGCTCCTAATCGATCTGAAACAGAAACTACTGACGTATTGGTAATACCTTGACGATCATCTTGTTTTCCAAGGTATATATCAATAAGTGCATCTATCTCTTTAATGATGTCCTTAGACGCTTTGATTTCACCTTTATAAGTTTCTTTATTGAGATTGCTTAAATCGCTTTTATACTTATTAGCGATCTCTTTGCTTTCTACTAATTGCTTAACAGCATCAGCAATAGTTTGCTGCATCTTTTCAAGTCTTTTAGAAGCATTGTAAACTTCATTTATATTGCTTGGTGAGATTTCTAATCTTGGATCTGATTTAACCATTATCATTTCTTCGGAAGTTTGATCTCCAAAATGCAAAACGGCTTTATAAGTGCCAGGTTTTACAGATACACCACTAGGCTCTCTAGTTTGTTTTCTAATCATTCTTGATGGTCTGGAAGCACCTGCTTCATCCATGTTCCATGACCATTTGTAAATACCTGTAGAATCTGGAGCCTTTCTTTTCAATGTTCTCATTAAACGCTCGCCATCATAAATCTGCATAGTTAGCGAATCCCACTTTACTTTTGTTTCATCTTTCATATCGTCATTTTCTGACTCATCTTCATCATTTTCTGTTTTATCGTCTTTTTTCTTTTCATCTATTTTTACATAATATGAAAACACAGCTCCATTGCTTCTATTTTCGCCATGGTACATAGCATCTGCACCAAACCGACTTCCTGTTGGTTGCTGGTAAGCTGCCTGATACGCTGTAGGAGGTGTAAATAATTCTAATTTCTGATTTACAATTTGTTTGTTTTTAGCCATTTCTCTCAGTGGACGAATATCATCTAAAACCCAGGCAGCACGTCCAAAAGTTCCTATGATTAAATCGTGTTCTCTGGGATGAATTACTAAGTCTTTTACAGATACTGTTGGAAAACCTTGGGTCCATTTTGTCCATGTATTTCCAGCATCTATAGAAACATATAAACCATCATCTGTTCCTAAAAACATTAAGTTTTTCTCAATAGGATCTTCTATGATTGATAAAGTATAGCTTTCTACATCAGTAGCATCAACAATGCGTTGCCATGTTTTACCATAATCTTTGGTTCGGTAGGCATAAGGAGTATAGTTGAAGCGTCTGTAATCGTTAGCAATTAAAAGTGCTTCACCTTTATTTTTGTTAGAAGCTTTAATTTGTGGAATCCAGCTTCCAGCTGGTAAACCTTTAATGTTTTTGGTGACATCTGTATAGGTTTGTCCACCATTTTGAGTGTAATGTACTTTGCCATCATCAGTACCAACCCAAAACATGTTCTGTTCTACTGAAGAAGGTTCAATAACTAAAATAGAACAATGATTTTCAGCTCCAGTTGCATCCATAGTTAAGCCACCACTTTCGTTTTGTTTTAATTTTTCAGGATCATTGGTAGTTAAATCATCTGAAATGACTGTCCATGTTTCTCCTTTATCAGTTGATTTATGAACAAACTGACTTCCGAAGTAGAGTGTGTTATTATCGAACGGATCAATATTAATTGCTGAATTCCAGTTAAAACGTAATTCTACGTCAGGATCAGGATGGATTGGTCTTACCGTATAATTATTTCCAGTTTGCCAATCGTATCGGCTCACATAACCTTGCTGACTCATAGACCAGCCATAGCGAGAGTTGTCTTTATCTGGAACCACATCAAAGCCATCACCAAAACTAATTTCCTGCCAATAGCTATTTCTAATCCCTTGATCTCTCCAAACATAAGCAGGTCCTCTCCATGAACCATTATCTTGCATGCCTCCATAAACATTATAAGGAATTTCGTTATCAACATTGATGTGATAGAATTGAGCCACAGGTAAATTACCAATAAAACGCCAGTTTTTGCCACCATCTTTAGTGATATTCATCCCACCATCATTACCATCAATCATAAAATTTCCGTTGTCAGGATGAATCCACCAAGCATGATGATCTGGATGAACACCATTGCTAACACCATAAGCAGGCATCAGCTGTGTAAAGTTTTTTCCACCATCTTCAGAAACATTTACATAGGTATAAATGGAGTATACACGATTCTCATTTTTCGGATCTACGTAAATTTCAGAATAATAAAACGGACGATTCCCAATATCGCTTTTATCATTTATTTTTTTCCAGTTGAAGCCACCATCTTCACTTTTGTAAAGGGCATTTTTTTTAGCTTCAACTAAAGCATAAACTATATTTGGTTTATGAGCAGCAATAGCGACGCCAATACGACCTAATTCTCCATCAGGAAACCCTTCTTGTTCGGTGATTTTTTTCCATGTGTTTCCACCATCATGTGTGATGTGTAGTGCAGAACCCTCACCACCAGATTTAAAAAACCAAGGATCACGTTTGTGTTCCCACAGAGCTGCAATTAATTTATTCGGATTTGTAGGATCCATTACTAAATCGGCAGCACCAGTTTTGTTATTCGCGAACAATATTTTGTTCCAGGTTACACCTCCATCAGTGGTTTTAAAGACACCTCGCTCAGGATGTTCTCCCCAAGGAGATCCAATTGCCGCGACATAAACCGTATTTGGATTTGTTGGATCTATAATGACACGATGAATGTGTCGTGTTTTTTCAAGTCCCATTAAATGCCAAGTTTTACCAGCATCAAGAGATTTATAAATTCCGTAGCCACCATTTAAACTATTTCTAGGATTGCCTTCACCAGTTCCAACCCAAATCACACTAGGATTAGACTGCTGTATGGCAACAGCACCAATAGAAGCCGTTACTTGATTGTCAAAAATAGGATTCCAATTGATGCCACCTGATGTCGATTTCCATAAGCCTCCAGAAGCTGTACCAACATACAGGATGTCTGTATTATTGTGAACAACATCAATAGCTGTAACACGACCAGACATTCCACCAGGACCAATATTGCGTGGTTTTATATTTTTTACTAAATCCATGGATAATTTCTGAGAAAAAAGAGAAAAGGGTACCAGAAGTAACAAAAAGAGAACAGTTTTTTTCATGTGTAAAAATTAACGTTTTTTAAAGTTGCATAAAGATAATCAAAAGTTGTTGGCTTATGATTTTACAGGCAAACCTTTGAAAATATTTAACAAATTTACTAATATATTGTTCTCTGAAATTTTAAATAAGATGTTTTTATCCGAAATATGATAATTATCATATTTATTGTGTTTTTTGATGCATACTTTTGTGGAATAAAATTTAAAAAAAATGAAAACAACACTAAAACTTATGACTGTATTATTTGTAACACTACTAATGAGTTGTGGAGGCAAAGAAGAAAAGAAAAAAGAACCTATCTCTTATGGTAGAAAAGAAGCTCCTGCGAAAACAGAAACTCCGAAGGAAGCAGCAACACCACCATCAAAAAAAGTAGACTTAACCAATAAAGGTGTTGGGCCTATTACATCTGTAACATTAGATGCTGAAATTGATCAGAAAATGGCAGCTGAAGGAGGAGAAGTTTTTAAGAAAATGTGTACTGCTTGCCATAGAACAGATAAGAAATTTATTGGACCACCTCCAACAGGAATTTTGGAGCGTAGAACTCCAGAATGGGTAATGAATATGATTTTAGATCCAGAAGGAATGGTTAAAAATGATCCATTAGCAAAAGAATTATTAATGGAATTTAATGGTTCACCAATGGCAAATCAAAACCTTACTGAGGAAGAAGCTAGATCTGTATTAGAATATTTTAGAACATTATAAAAACATATTATGAAAACAACCAAAACAATCATGTTAGTTTTTGCACTTATGACATTTATATGCTCGTGTAAAAATGAAAGCAAAGAAGATGCCTCAACGAATACTACAGTTTCAGAAACTGAATCTGTTTCAAACGAAAAAAAAGGACAAGCCTTTATCGAAGATGATGAAGGAAAACCAACAGTATTAAGCATCGCAATTGGGTCAAAAGACCATACTACTTTAGTGGCAGCTGTACAAGCAGCTAGTCTTGAAAACGCATTAGTGAATGCTGGACCTTTAATGGTTTTTGCTCCAACTAATGAAGCGTTTGCAGCTTTGCCAGAAGGAACAGTTGAAAATTTACTAAAACCTGAAAACAAAGATGCATTGGCTAATATTTTGAAGTATCATGTAACTCCGGGAAATTATTCAAAAGAGTTTTTAACGAAATTCAAAAAGTTAGGTCAAGCAAATAATCAATATGTTATGGTAGAGGTTGTGGATGGAGAGCCTATGATTGGAGGTGCTAAGATACTTGGAAGTGTAAAAGCTGGTAATGGTATTGTACACGTGGTAGACAAAGTTTTGTTGCCACCAACAGAAGAATAAAAAACACTAATTTAAATTTATAAACTAATGAAAAATATATTAAAATCAACTATTGCAATAGTAGCTGTTTTTGCAGCATTTACAAGTTGTAATAATTCAAAAACAACAAACAATAAATCGGGAGCATTGGCAAGTAATGTCGCTGAAAAAGTATATGTTGCACCAGGTGAACACGATGAGTTTTATGCTTTTATCTCTGGAGGATATAGTGGTAATTTAACTGTTTATGGATTACCTTCAGGAAGAATGTTTAAAGAAATTCCTGTTTTCTCACAATTTCCAACTTCTGGATATGGCTATTCAGAAGAAACAAAACCAATGTTAAATACGTCTCACGGATTTATACCTTGGGGAGATTCTCACCATCCAGACATTTCACAAACTAATGGAGAAATTGACGGACGTTTTATTTTTATCAATGAAAATAACACGCCTAGAATCGCTAAAATTGATTTAAAAACATTTGAAACGACTGAAATTATTGAAGTACCAAATAGTGCTGGTAATCACAGTTCTTCTTTTGTAACTGAAAACACTGAATATGTGGTTGCAGGTACACGTTTTTCTGTGCCAGTTCCACAACGAGATATGCCAATTAAGGATTATAAAGGAAATTTTCAAGGTGCTTTGTCTTTTATTAGTGTAGAACCAGAACATGGTCATATGGATATAAAATTCCAAGTACTTATGCCAGGATTTAATTATGATTTATCGCATCCAGGACGTGGAAAATCTCATGGCTGGTTTTTCTTTACAACTTATAACACAGAGGAAGCAAGCACACTTTTAGAAGTTAATGCATCTCAAAACGATAAAGATTTTATCGCAGCTGTAAACTGGAAAAAAATTGAAGAGTATGTTAATAATGGTGGAGGTACTATGATGCCTGCTGAATATGCTCATAATGTTTATGATGAAGCAACACACTCTGCTACGTCTACCATGAAAAAAGAAGTACGTGTGGTAAAACCATCTGAAGTTCCTGGAGCTGTATTTTTATTACCAACACCAAAATCACCACATGGTTGTGATGTTGATCCTTCAGGAGAGTATATCGTAGGTAACGGAAAGTTATCTGCTAATTTAACGGTTCACTCTTTTACAAAAATGTTAGATGCTATCGAAAATGAAAAATTTGATGGTGAAGCATATGGTATTCCTGTTTTAAAATTTGAAGATGTTTTAGCAGGTTCAGTAGAACAACCAGGTTTAGGACCTTTACATACTGAATTTGATGATCAAGGAAATGCTTATACAACATTCTTTATCTCTTCTGAAGTTGTAAAATGGAAACTAGGTACATGGGAAGTTTTAGACAGACAACCTACATATTACTCTGTTGGTCACTTAACCATTCCTGGAGGAAACTCCAGAAAACCTCAAGGTAAATATATGTTTGCAATGAACAAAATCACAAAAGACCGTTACTTACCAACAGGTCCAGAATTAGAACACTCTGCACAGTTATATGATATTTCTGGAGATAAAATGGAGTTGCTTCTAGATTTTCCTACACACGGAGAACCTCACTATGCAGCAGCAATGCGAGCAGATCTTATTAAAGAACGTTCTCAAAAGATTTACAATTTAGAGGATAACAAACACCCTTATGCAGCTTTTTCTGATGCAGACTCTAAAGTGGTAAGAGAAGGTAATGAAGTACATATTTATATGACAACTATTAGAAGTCACTTCTCACCAGATAATATTGAAGGTATTAAAGTTGGAGATAAGGTGTATTTCCATGTAACAAACTTAGAGCAAGATTTTGATGTGCCTCATGGTTTTGCGGTCTTAGGTCAAAATACTTCAGAGTTATTAATTATGCCAGGACAAACTAAAACTTCAGTTTGGGAGCCTACTAAAGTTGGTGTCTGGCCATTTTACTGTACAGATTTCTGTTCAGCATTACACCAAGAAATGCAAGGTTATATAAGAGTATCTCCTGCAAATAGTGATACACCATTAAAATGGTCACTCGGAGAAGATATTGAGTAAACAATCTAGGGAAATTTTGTTTTAGTGTTTATTTTCCTATAAAAAGGCGAGAGTCAATTTTTCGCTCTCGCCTTTCTTTTTAAAACTAAAACACTAAAATCACTAAATAAAATTAAGATGAAAAAGTCAAATATCATCATGTTGCTCGCAGCAATTCTACCTTTAGGATTATTTCTCTTTCCACTATGGAAAATTACTTTAGAAGCACCACAATATCCTACTCCTTTGGGAATGTATATTCATATCAATGATTTTGCAGATGCCAATCCGCATGACATCAAAAACATCAACTTGATGAATCATTATGTTGGGATGAAATACATACCAGAGGCTATTCCTGAGTTTAAAATATTTCCTTTGGGAATTATCATAACTAGCGTCATAGGTCTTTTAATTGCTTTTAAGGGCAATTATAAATGGTTTTTAGGATGGTTTATTTTAATGATGGTTTTAAGTGCAGCAGGTATGTATGACTTTTATTTATGGGAACATGATTATGGTCATAACCTAGATCCTAAAGCGATTATGAAATTTACCAATCCAGATGGTACACAAATGGGATTTCAACCACCACTTTTTGGTAGCAAAGATATTTTAAACTTTAGAGCACATTCATATCCACAATTAGGTGCATTATTTTTAACTTTAGGCATTATCGCAGGATTTGTAGCCTATATCATTGGAAAGAAAAATTATAAAACGTCTTAGACTATGTAGCAAAAAAAAACAAAACACTAAAACACTAAAATCATGCAAACACTAAAACACTATTCAATCTTAGCATTGCTACTGCTTATCTATAGCTGTAATGTATCACCAAAACCCATCGATTATGGTCATGATGGTTGTCATTTCTGTAAAATGACCATCGTTGATAAAGTCCATGCTGCTGAAATAGTAACTCAAAAAGGAAAAGTCTATAAGTTTGATGCTACCGAATGTATGATCAATTTTATGGATGAGTTTGATACTTCAGAAATAGCATTGTACTTATCAAATGACTACATGACGCCTGAATCGTTAATCGATGCTACAAAAGCCACATTCTTAATAAGTGAAAATATTCCGAGTCCAATGGGCGCTTTTCTATCAGCTTTTAAATCGAAAGCAGATGCTGAAAAAATGCAAGCGGAAAAAGGAGGTACACTATATAACTGGAATGAACTACTGGCACATTTTAAAGACTAGTAGTATGAAAACAATATTAACATTTTTGTCTGTCATTTTATTGACTGGTTCTTGTTATGCATTACAAATTGAGGTTTGTAAAAGTTGTCCTGTTTCTACATTAAAAGAAGCTATTAGTCAGGCTAAAGACTTCGATACAATTTTTGTTAAAAAAGGAACGTATAAAGAGCACAATATTCTGGTCAATAAACCCTTAACGATTATTGGTAAAAACTATCCGGTAATTGATGGTGAGCTCAAAGGAGAGATCATCACAATTATATCAGATCATGTAACGGTTGATGGGTTATTTATCATTAATGTTGGTACAAGCTACACTGAAGACTATGCTGCTATTCGTGTTAGAAAAAGCAAGCATTTTGTGATTAAGAATTTGGTGTTAGAAAAGTTGTTCTTCGGAATATATATCGAAAAATCAAGCTACGGAAAAGTATTTCATAATAAAGTTATAGGAGATGCTGTTGAAGAATATAACTCAGGAAACGGAATACAATTATGGTATAGTAACCATATTGAAATTGAACATAATTATGTTGAACATGTACGTGATGGTATTTATTTAGAGTTTTCAGACGATTGTCTTATTAAAAATAATGTTAGTGCATTAAATGTACGCTATGGTTTACATTTTATGTTTTCAAATGACGATACTTACCAGGATAATATTTTTGAAAATAATGGAGCTGGTGTTGCAGTCATGTTTTCTAAAAAAATTAAAATGTACAATAATACATTCAAAGAAAATTGGGGAACTGCTTCATACGGAATGTTGCTAAAGGAGATTAATGATGCTGAAATCATAGGCAATACATTTGAAGAAAATACAATAGGAATTAACATTGAAGGCTCTAACCGAATCATTTATAAACACAATAATTTCAAAAATAATGGCTGGGCAATTAAAGTGAAAGGTGCTTGTTATACCAATTCATTTATTGAAAACAATTTTTTATATAATTCTTTTGATATTGCCTATAACAGTAAGATTAACGATAATAAATTTGATAGAAATTACTGGAGCAGTTATACAGGTTACGATTTAGATAAAGATGGTGTTGGAGATGTGCCTTACAGACCTGTTAAATTGTTTTCGTACATCGTAAACAGAACACCAGAAACCATCATTTTATTACGCAGCATGTTTATCGATATTATTGATTTTTCTGAAAAAGTTTCACCTGTGTTTACACCAGATAACCTATTGGATAATAATCCACTAACAAAACAAGTCAAATGGTAAGTATTGAAGGTTTACATAAAAAATTTGGAAAAAACCATGTGTTAAGTGGTTTAGATCTAACTATAAATGAAGGCGGAATTTTCGCTGTCCTTGGTCCGAATGGATCTGGAAAAACAACATTAATCAAGTCCATTCTCGGCATGGTAATACCTGATAAAGGCGTAATTCATGTGTTGGGAGAAAACATTAAGAAAAACTCAGAGTATCGACACAAAATTGATTACTTGCCACAGATTGCAAATTTTCCTAGTAATCTAAAAGTGAAAGAGTTGATTAAAATGATTAAAGATTTGCGTCAATATACCAATGAAGAGAGTCGCTTAATCGAACTTTTTAGATTAGAACCGTTTTTAGATAAAAAGTTAGGAAACCTTTCTGGAGGAACTAAACAAAAAGTGAATATCGTTTTAACCTTTATGTTTAATAGTCCGTTAATTATTTTAGACGAACCAACTACAGGATTGGATCCAATTTCGCTCATACGATTAAAAGATTTAATTCAAGCTGAAAAAGCTAAAGGAAAAACGATTTTAATCACGTCACACATTATGAGCTTTGTAGAAGAAGTTTCAGATGAGATTGTCTTTTTGCTAGAAGGTAAAATCTACTTTAGAGGAACAATTTCAGAATTAAGAACCAAGACCAATCAGCCAGATTTTGAACATGCTATTGCGTCTATATTAACCGACAACCATGCTTAAAATATTAAAATATAGTTTTTTCGATTTAATGCGTAGTCGTTGGAGTTACGTCTATTTTGCATTCTATTTATTATTGGGTATTGTACTCCTGTTTCTAAACAACGACTTGTCGAAAGCTGTCATTACCTTAATGAATGTTATTATTGTTTTGGTACCATTAATAGGAACCATTTTTGGTGTGATGTATTATTATAATTCTAAGGAATTTACAGAGTTGCTTTTAGCACAACCTTTAAAACGGTCTTCTATATTTCTCGGACAATATTTAGGTGTGGCTTTATCGCTCTCTATTAGTTTGGTTCTCGGACTTGGAATTCCATTTGTGTTTTATGGACTGTTTGAGAGTAGTGCGATTTGGGATTTTTCATTGTTACTGATTACCGGAACATTTTTGACCTTAATTTTTACGGCTTTAGCTTTTAATATTGCCCTGTCTAATGAGAATAAAATAAAAGGTTTTGGTTATGCAATTTTATTATGGCTGGTACTAGCGGTTATTTATGATGGTTTATTCTTAATGACTTTAATAATGTTTGAAGATTATCCGCTAGATAAACTGTCTTTAATTGGTACCATGATGAACCCAATAGATCTGTCTCGAACGCTTATTCTGTTAAAATTAGATATTTCAGCTCTATTAGGATACACAGGAGCAGTTTTTAAACAATTTTTCGGTACAAATTTCGGACTCATAGTCTCTTTTGTGATGTTAACAATTTGGGTAGTTTTACCTGTTTTGAGAATTGTATTTAAGTCGAAAAAGAAAGATTTTTAATTATGTTTTATCATAAACATATAACAAAATGATACCACTAATAGCCAGGAAAATAACATCTTATGTTTTAGTGTTTATATTATTTGCACATAATATAAATACACTGGCTATTATTGGAGATTTTGTAATCAACCAAGAGTTTATTGCTAAAACCTTATGTGTTCAAAAGGAAGCACAAAAAGGCTGTAATGGTAAATGCCAATTACGTAAAGAATTATCAGAAAGTAATACCACTTCACATTCTGATATACCATTTCAGCAAACTAAACAATTAGTATTAGATGCGTTTTTTATTTCAGATATTAATGAAGTTAATACACCCAGTTTAGAGTTTCAATCTCAAAAACAAAAATCGATTAGTAATGTGCAAAAACTAATCAAAATGTATCTCGAAATAGATACACCTCCACCAAACATTTGTTAATTTTTTAAATAAAAAAAATCAATTAGATTTTTCTCAAATTCTTACTTGAATTTTCAAGTGAGCAAGGCGGTTTAAACCCTATTTTAAACATTATTCATTAAAAATTAACATTATGAAATCTATTAAATTTATATACGTACTGGTACCAATACTATTTTTAGCACTACTAACAACATCTTGCTCTAAAGATGATGACGATGATAATCCCGTAATTACAAGTGAAGTTGAAGGACTTGTGAAAATTCAAGAGCTAACTAATGCAACACATACACTTGAATTGTTTAACGAAGAAGGCGATTTTTATACAGGTTATAATTCTGTTAGTATCAGATTAAAAGATAATGCAACGGATTCATACATTGAAGACGCATCATTTTCATGGATGCCGATGATGCAAATGCCAACAATGCAGCATTCTTGTCCAAGATCTGCTATTTCAAAAGCCTCAGGAAAAAATACAGTTTTTCAGGGCTATATCATATACCAAATGACAAATACAGATGGTTCAGGTTGGTCTTTAACAATTAATTATAGCGTTGATGGTGTAGATTATACTGCTACTGATACCATTGTTGTGAGACAAAATGATAACCAAAACGTCACTAGTTTCATGGGTAACGATGATAACCGCTATATCATTTCATTAATTAAACCAAACAACCCAATTATTGGTATTAATGATTTAATGGTTGGTGTGCATAAAATGGAAACTATGATGTCATTTCCTGTTGTTGAAGATTATACCATTGCATTAGATCCTAGAATGCCTGGTATGGGAAATCACAGTTCACCAAATAATACAGATTTATCGTACAATATTTCAGATCAAATGTATCACGGAAATTTATCTCTAACCATGACAGGATATTGGGTTCTTAATTTAAAATTGATGAATGCCAATGACACCATACTTAAAGGGGAAGACGTAACCGAAGATAATACACAAAGTTCTCTGTATTTAGAATTAGAATTCTAAAATTCTCGCAACTGTTTTATTGAACACAGTCGAAGTGTATCAAAATATATACTCACAATACTTCGACTGTGCTCTATGACAGCTTGTATTCTTTCATTTTTTAATATTGTACTGATGAAAAAAATCATTTTATATAGTTTTTGTATGCTTTTTAGCGGAATTATAGTTGCTCAGGAAGAAGAACCTGAAGTAAAAAAAGATACAACCAGGTTAACTGAAGTCATCGTTTTAAGCAGACGCAAATTGAATAATCACCGACAAGAAAAAACCTTGTCAAGTATTGATGATTATTTAGAAAAATCTAACAAAGTTGCCATGGTAAAACGTGGTAGTTATGCATGGGAACCTACGTTAAATAATATGAATAGTGAACGCTTAAATGTTACTATTGATGGTATGCAAATTTTTGGAGCATGTACAGATAAAATGGATCCTATTACTTCGTATGTTGATGTGTCAAATCTTGAAAAAGTAAGTATTGGCTCTGGGCAAAATGGTACCGAAAATGGACATTGCGTTGGAGGTGGTATTGATTTGCAATTGTCTTCAAGTAAGTTCTATCAATCAGGATTAAAAACCAACGTGGATTTAGGCTATGAAACCAATGGAAACTATAGAGTAGCAGGTTTGGATTTAGAATATTCTGGAAATACATTTTACATGAATGCTGATGGGATTTTTAGAACATCTGATAATTACGATGCTGGAAACAATACTGAAGTTTTGTATTCTCAGTTTCAAAAGTATAATGTCTCATTACAAACAGGCTTTAAACTTTCTGAAAGTCATTCTATTGATGCTAATATTATTTATGATAAAGCGACAGATGTTGGTTATCCTGCCTTACCTATGGATGTGTCGCTGGCTGAAGCTTTAATTACTTCAGTAACACATAACTATACCAATGATTCTACCTTTATAAAAACTTTAGAAACGAAGTTGTATTTTAATACAATCACACATATCATGGACGATTCTAAACGTCCAGACGTGCCAATTAGAATGGATATGCCAGGATGGAGTGATACTTTTGGGTTTTATTCTAAAGCAGCAACAACGTTAAAAAAGCATCATTTACTGTTTAATATAAATGGGTATTATAATCGCTCATTAGCAGAAATGACCATGTATCCAAATGATCCGAATCAGCCAGCAATGTTTATGTTTACCTGGCCAGATATTAGAACATTTTATACGGGAATTTTTGCAAAAGACATCTATGTTTTAAGTGATAAAGAACAACTTTCAACCTCTTTACGTTTTGGATACCAGAATAATACAATAGCAGAAGAAGTCGGTTTAGAAAGTCTCAAAATATTTTATCCTAATCTCGAAGATTCAAAAAATAGATTTTTAACGAGTCTGTCTTCAGATTATGCCTATAAAAAGAGTCATTACGATTGGTCTTTTGGCTTGGGTTATGGTGAAAGAGCGCCTTCTGTAAGTGAAGGTTATGGGTTTTTTCTATTCAATAGCTTTGATAATTATGACTATATAGGAAATCCAACGCTTGACAATGAAAAAGCTGTTGAGATCAATGCTAAGGCTAATTATCACAAAAACGGATTTCATATTGGAGTTGAGGCCTCGTATTTCTATATTATGGATTATATCATTGGTGACATTGATACGACTTTAAGTGCGATGACTATTGGTGCCACTGGTGTTAGAGTTTTTAAAGCCTTGTCAAATGCGTCAATATTTGATGTATATTTAAATTCGTCTTATGATTTATCAAAATCATTTTCTGTCAATGGTACTATAGGTTATAATTACGGTCGAGGTAGCAACGGCAAATCTTTACCACTAATCAGACCGTTTACGTATCTGGCTGAAGTTAACTATAAAGCAAAACAATTTAATGCTGCACTTCAATTACAAGGTAATGCCAACCAAAGTAATTATAGTAGTTTTTATGGAGAAGATGAAACACCTGCTTATGGCGTTTTAAACCTTAATTTTGGTAATGTGTTTTACTCTAAAGACACTAAATTCATTGTGAAATATGGCATTGAAAACCTCTTAGATACAAACTATTCTACATTTGCAGACTGGAATAATATTCCGAGACAAGGACGTAACTTCTATGTGAATATGTCTTTGGTATTACAATAATATATGTAAAAAGAACTTGAGATAAATAAATATCATGTGTTAGGTTGTCTGCTTTAAATAAACAGTATATCTAATTACTATAGTTGGCTTATTGAATCAAAAATTTAATTAAGATAAATTTATCCGAATTATGACATTTGTCATGCTTTTCAACTTCTCTTAACTCTATTTTTGTACCATAAATCAATTAAACATGAAGACAACCCTAAAACTATTAGTAGTATTAATCGCACTATCGATGTATAGTTGTATTGATAACAAAGAAAAAGTATACGAACATGCAGAAGATATTCCTGTAAGTAGAGAAATGACTGCAGAGTTAACATCACCACCTAATGTACCAACACCTGTAGGACGTAGAAAAGCTAAGAAACTTATTGTTGAAATGGAAATTCTTGAGAGAGAAGGCGAAATGACAGATGGTGTAAAATATGTGTATTGGACGTTCGGAGGCACAGTTCCTGGAAGTTTTATAAGAACTAGAGTAGGTGACGAAGTTGAGTTTCATTTACAAAACCATCCCGATAATAAATTACCACACAATATTGATTTACATGCTGTCACTGGTCCTGGTGGTGGAGCAGAATCTTCTTTTGTAGCTCCAGGACATGAAAAGGTATTCTCTTTTAAAACCTTAAACCCTGGACTATATGTCTACCATTGCGCTACAGCTCCTGTTGGGATGCATATTGCAAATGGTATGTACGGATTAATCTTGGTTGAGCCAGAAGGAGGTTTACCACTTGTTGATAAAGAATATTACATCATGCAAGGTGATTTTTATACTAAAGGAGCCAATGGAGAACGTGGTTTGCAACCTTTTGACATGCAAAAAGCAGTTGATGAAAAAGCAGATTATGTGGTATTTAACGGTAGTGTTGGAGCTTTAACAGGCGACAATGCCATAACAGCAAAAGTAGGAGAAACAGTAAGATTATTTGTGGGTAATGGTGGTCCAGGTCTAGTATCTTCCTTTCATGTTATTGGCGAAATATTTGATAAAGTATATGTAGAAGGTGGTGATTTATTAAACGAAAATGTTCAAACCACTTTAATTCCTGCAGGTGGCGCAGCTATAGTTGAATTTAGAGTTGATGTTCCTGGAACTTTTATTTTGGTAGATCATTCCATTTTTAGAGCTTTTAATAAAGGTGCTTTAGGAATGTTAAAAGTTGAAGGAGAAGAAGATAAGAAAATTTATTCTGGTGAAATTCGTGATGACATTTATTTACCTGAAGGACCTGGGATTCAATCCATGCCTACCACAGATGAAATTGTAGCATCTGAAGTTCCCGCAAAATCCTTCGATGAGCAAATGGAATTTGGAAAACAAGCTTATATGCAAACCTGTTTTGCTTGCCATCAGGCTGAAGGTCAAGGCGTACCAAACGCATTTCCACCATTGGCAAAATCAGATTATTTAAATGCAGATGTCGATCGGGCTATTGGAGCTGTACTTAACGGATTAACAGGTGAAATTACGGTTAATGGTGAAAAATACAATAGTGTGATGACACGCCAAATGCTTTCTCCTGATGAAATAGCAAATGTACTGACCTATGTTTACAACAGTTGGGAAAATTCAGGAAAAGTGGTTACAAAAGAAATGGTACTTAAAGTAAAAAACAAGAATTAATAGCATGAAAACCCAAGCCTTTAGACTCGTGTTTGTTTTATTAGTATTTCAAACAATGCTTTATGCACAGTCTGAAGACATGGTTTTTATTAAAGGAAGTCGTTATTTGCCATTATACGGAAGAGATTCTACAGTGGTTGAGGTCAAAGATTTTGAAATGGATATCTATCCTGTAACCAATGCCGAATTTGTTGATTTTGTAAAACGCTATCCAAAATGGGAAAAATCTAAAGCCTTAAAATTATTTACCGATAAAAGCTACCTGACAAATTGGAAATCAGATCAGGAATTAAAAGCCTCTGAAGATCCTAACAGTCCTGTAACTTATATTTCCTGGTTTGCAGCTAAAGCTTATTGTGAGTGTCAAGGCAAACGATTACCAACAGTAGATGAATGGGAATATGTAGCCATGTCTGATGAAACAACTAAAGATGCACGAGTTAAAGCCTCCTACAACGAACAAATTTTAGCATGGTATGAAGCACCTCGGTCTAATGAAAACAGGATTGGTGAAAATGCTAAAAATGTTTGGGGTGTTCATGATTTACATGGCTTGGTCTGGGAGTGGACTCTAGATTTTAATTCAGTTTTAATTACTGGTGAATCACGAAAAGATGTCGATAAAGACAGTAATCTATTCTGTGGAAGCGCGTCTGTTAACGCTACAGATTTAATGAATTATGCAGCTTTTATGCGTTACGCTATCAGAGGTAGTCTTAAAGCAAAATATGCAATGAAAAACCTTGGATTTAGATGCGTAAAAGATATTAATCAATAAAAAAATATGAAATCTTTAAAATATAGTGTCGTATTACTAATTACAGTTATAGCATTTTTAAGTTGTAATTCTGAGAAGAAATCTGGTGCTAATAATAGTGCTGAAATGTATCAGTGTCCTATGAAATGTGAAGATGATAAATTATATAATGATCAAGGAAGTTGCCCAGTTTGTAAAATGGATTTAAAACAAATTGAAACTGTTTCCGAAGCAAATTCAAGTACTGAAATCTCTGAAACTTCAGTTTTTAATTTAACCAGCAAATGGCATACTGAAGAAGGTGATGAGATTCAACTTCAGGATTTAAAAGGAAAAACTTTGGTTATGGTTATGATCTACACCTCTTGCAAAGCTGCATGTCCTAGGTTAGTAGCAGACATGCGAAATATTGAAGCTCAAATTCCAAGGGAGCAACTTCAGGATTTAAATTTTATACTGGTTAGTATCGATCCAAAAACAGATACACCAGAACGTTTAAAAGCATTTGCTATAGAAAACTTAATGGATGATGCACAATGGACTTTTTTACAAGGTTCAGAAAGTGGTGTTCGAGAATTTGCCAATGTGCTGGCTGTAAAATACAAACAAATTTCACCTATAGATTTTTCTCATTCTAATATTATTAGTGTGTTTAATTCAGAGGGTGAATTAGTGCATCAACAAGAGGGATTGGGTGTAGATAATAAAGAAACAGTACAAGCCATTCTAGAGTTAACAAATAAAAAATAATACTAATCAAAACTAAATACTATGTTATCAAAAAAACAAGCACGTGCTTTTTTTCTGGGAGGAACAGTTGTCACTTTTCTGATCTTTATTGTACTGACTATTTTTTCTTTTAGTAAAGCTCAAGACCAATCTAATGATGGAAACATTACAGAAGCAGTTGTAAGAGGAAAACAAATTTGGGAAGACAATAATTGTATGGGTTGTCATACTATTATGGGAGAAGGAGCTTATTATGCTCCAGAATTAACGAAAGTAATTGAAAGAAGAGGTAAAGGTTACATCAAAGCTGTATTAATGACACCTGTTGCTTGGGAACCAAATGGAAGAAAAATGGTGGCTTATGGCTTTTCGGAAGAAGAAGCTTTAGATCTTATTGAATTTTTTGATTGGATAGATAATATTGATTTAAATGGATTTGACACTGTAGTTTCACCATTAGCAAAAGACGATAATTAATTAAATAGATACTCATGAAATATAAATCACAAAAGGTAGCGTATTGGTTTTTTGCCCTTTCAATGTTGTTATTTGGGCTTCAAATTGTATATGGTTTTATAATGGGATTTGCCCATGCAGGATTTGATGGACTGCATAATGCTATTCCTTTTAATACAGCAAGAGCAGTGCACACAAACTTATTAGTAGTTTGGTTGTTATCTGGATTCATGGGAGCGGCTTATTATATCATTCCCGAAGAAGCACAACGCGAATTAGTAAATGTTAAGTTGGCCTATGTACAATTAATTAGTTTAGCATTAGTTGGAGTAGTTGCAATTGTTGGGTATCATTTTAATTATTGGGAAGGACGTAAGTTTTTAGAAATCCCTAGACCTTTAGATTATTTAGTTGTTGTAAATGTCCTTTTGTTTTTAGGACTTATTTTAACAACATTATTTAAAGGAAAACGTAAAACAACAACAGCCTTAGTGCTTTCAATGGGATTATTGTTTGCGGCATTATTATACTTGCCAGGAATGTTGCCTTTTGATAGTCAAGTTAAAGATTCTTTCTTTAGGTGGTGGGTTGTTCACCTTTGGGTAGAAGGTGTCTGGGAATTAATTATGGGTGGTATTTTATCATTCTTATTAATCAAATTAACTGGTGTTGATAGAGAAGTTATTGAAAAATGGCTATATGTTATTGTAGGATTAACATTCTTATCTGGTGTTTTAGGAACTGGACATCATTATTATTATATAGGAGTGAATAAAATTTGGTTAATCGTTGGTGGTATTTTCTCAGCTCTTGAACCTTTAGCTTTCTTGGCCATGGCATTATTTGCTGTTAATATGTACAGAAAAGGTGAGAAGAAACATCCTAACAAATTAGCTCTCTATTGGACACTTGGAGCAGCTATTGTATCTTTTATTGGTGCAGGATTATTAGGATTTGCTCATACATTACCACAAACAAATCTATATACACACGGAACTTTAGTTACAGCAATGCATGGTCACCTTGCATTTTGGGGAGCGTATGCCATGATTGTATTGGCGATTATTAGTTACAGTCTACCAAATATGACTGGAAGAAAACTCTATGAAAGTACCAGAGGACGTATGGCATTTTGGATGTCTAATATTGGGATGATAGGTATGACAGTTGCTTTTGGTGTTGCAGGTGTTGTTCAAGTATATCTAGAAAGAAAGTTGAAAATGGAATTTATGGAAGTGCAAAAAGAAGTTGAAATCCATTTTATTGTACTTATCATTTGTGCCACATTATTTATGACTGGTATTGTTTTATTTTTTGTTGATTTCTATAAACATGGAAGACCAACAGATGAAGCATTAGAAACATCATTTACAGACTAAAAATAAACTTAGAAAAAAATGAACAGACATATTTTTTGTTTCACCATAATAGTGTTAATGGCACTAAGTACTTATGCTCAAACTTTTGATTTGACAGCAGAACTTAGACCACGTTACGAAAACAAACATGGATTCGGAACTTTATTAAATACAGATGAAGATGGTTCAAATTTTGTGTCTCAACGTACACGATTAAATTTTGGATTTGTAAATGAAAAAATGGAATTCAAAGTCGTTTTTCAAAATGTTAGAGTTTGGGGAGATGTCAGTACTTTGTCTAGTGACGACAAAGCAACAGCATTACATGAAGCTTGGGCAACCTATATACTAAACAGTAAGATGTTTTTTAAGTTTGGTCGCCAGGAAATAGTTTATGATGACCATAGAATTTTTGGAAATGTTGATTGGGCACAACAAGCAAGAAGTCATGATGCCTTTTTGTTTAAATATGTGCCTAATGCCAATCATAAAATAGACATTGGTTTGGCTTTAAATTCAGATTCTGAATCGAATATTGACAACCTATATAGTAATGCTGCTGGATACAAATCATTTCAGTACGCATGGTATCATGGACGTTTTAATAAATTTGAATTGAGTGTTTTAGCTTTAAATACCGGAATTGAATATCTTGAGAATGAAGCAATGCCTAATGAAAAGCAAAGTATAGATTATATGCAAACCATTGGTCCAAGATTGACTTATGTGTCTGGTAAATTTAATGCTGATGCAACAGCATATTTTCAAACGGGAAAATCGTTAGACACTAATGTTAGCGCTTCTTATTTTTCAGGTAATTTAGGTTATAAAATAAGTGATAATTTTAATGTTGGTGTTGGAGCAGAATTCCTTTCAGGTAAAGATATGGATGATACAGATACTGATATAAAATCCTTTGCACCTTTATTTGGTACAAATCATAAGTTTAATGGTTTAATGGATTATTTTTATGTTGGTAACCACGCAAATAATGTTGGTTTGACTGATGTTTATGGGTCAATTTCTTATAAAAAGAATAAGTTTTCTGCTAAAATAATGCCTCACTTTTTCTCATCTGCAGGAAGTGTATTTAATGGCTTAGATAAAATGGATAACAATTTAGGAACAGAATTAGACCTGACAATTGGCTATAAATTAGCCAATGATATTCATTTAAATGCAGGATATTCCAATATGTTCGCAACAAATACAATGGAGGTTTTAAAAGGAGGAGATAAAGATGAAAACAATTCTTGGGCTTGGATCATGATTACGTTTAAACCAAAATTGTTTACGCATACAATACAAAAACAATAAATCTAGATAATTACATTTAAAACAACCAGAGTTTGATTTTTAAAAGAAAGTTTGACTCTGGTGTTTAATTCATAATAAACGAAAAATGAGTAAACCATTTTATCAGGCAGTTGGAAAGGAAATCACAGTTTTTGAACATGCCTACACATGTAAGATTCCTTTTTTATTGAAAGGACCAACAGGAACAGGAAAGTCTAGGTTTATTGAATTCATAGCTCACAAATTAGAGACAAAACTAATTACCATTTCATGTCATGAAGAGACCTCATCAACCGATTTAATTGGACGATTTATTATTAAAGGCGCAGAAACAATCTGGTTAGATGGACCATTAACAAAAGCTGTTAAAGAAGGTCATATATTGTATTTAGATGAAATTGCTGAAGCAAGACCAGATGTTATTGTTGCCATTCACTCCTTAACAGATCATCGTAGAGAACTATATATTGATAAGTTGGGTGAAACCATACAAGCGCATGAAAATTTTATGCTTGTAGCGTCATTTAATCCAGGATATCAACGTGGCTTTAAAGAATTAAAACCTTCAACCAGACAACGCTTTGTGGCAATTTCTTTTGATTATCCTGAAGAAAAATTAGAAGCAGAGATATTAGTGTCTGAAACCAGAATTCAATTTGACATTGCAAAAAAATTAGTAAACATAGCAACTAAAATTAGAAACCTTACAGAATTAGGTCTAACTGAAACAGTTTCTACCAGGTTATTGGTGGATGCTGCTAAATTAATTCAAGCAGGTTTACCAAAACGATTAGCAGTACATGTTGCAGTTGTAGAGCCTTTAACAGATGATTTAGAAGTTATTCAGGCTTTAAAAGATTTAAGTGATTTAATGATATAGTATAGCAGCCAGTGCAAATTCTTCAATAGGCAGTAGACTATACGACAAACTGAAAATTAAAAATAGAGGAAATGTTTGAGTTTGAGCCAGATGAATATATTTTTACCAAGTTGGCTTTCTTTTTTAAAAAACGAAAAAGGAAAAAGAAAGCAGAACTTCAACATGCTGTATTTTTAAGTGATCTCAAACCTCGATTGACTATTTTTGCTCGTGCTATTACTGGTGAAGCAATTGAGATATTTGAAGCTGAAAGAGAAGGTGGTTATAGAAACAATAACTTTTTTTTACCTTCAAAATTCTATGATTTTTCTACCATAGACGAGAATGTTTCTTTTCTTCTGTTTAGAATATTGTACCTGTCAATTCAGAAGAATTTAGACTTGAACTGGAAGGATAATGTAGAGCATGATCTTCAGGAATCTCAACAAAAAGCTGAAGAAACGTCTACAAAAGTGCTTCAGAGTTTATTTGAACAATTTCCAATAGCTAAACATCATTACAACACTTTTATTTCGCATTATAGAAGTAAAGAAACCCCTAAGCTACCTGCAGATTATTCCTTTATCTATGGAAAATGGATGAAAGATACTCTTAATAATGATGTTAATAATCCTTTAGAAAACTTTACCGATAAGGTTAAAGAAACTAATCAAAACCTAGCAAAAACAATTATTAAATCTAAGGCGGTTGAAGAAATTATCTCAGTTCAACTAGATCAAAAGCAAATGGATGACGCTGTATTGCAACATCAGTTTGAAAAGGTAGAAACAGCAGAAGAATTTGGTGGAAATTTTAGAGACATGGATGGTGATGATGATCTTGAAGACCATTCAAATGCGTTAGATGAAGTTAATATGAAACATACAGTTCGTGTAGATGATACTGCGCATTCTGTATATCAGGCCGAGTTTACAGAGAATACTACTATTGCAGAAAGTTCTAAACAGGATGGTTCGGGATATCATATCACTTATGACGAATGGAATTATGCTGATAGGCGTTATAAAGAAGATTTTTGTAAAGTTTATCCAAAAACTCAGTCGCAAACAGATGTGAGTTATTATAAAAAAACCTTAAACGATAATAGATCTACCTTAGTTGGTCTACGAAAAATGCTAACAACAGTTAACAATAAATATCAGCAGCAACGACGACAAATGCAAGGTGAAGAGTTTGATATTGATGCCATAACCGATCTGTTTATAGACGTGAAATCTGGACATACACCTTCAGAAAAAATTTACATGTCTAAACGAAAAAAAGAAAAAGACTTATCAATAGTTCTACTTCTAGATGTGAGCTTGTCTAGTGATGGTTATACAGCAGGAAATCGAGTAATCGATGTAGAAAAGCAGGTCTCTATTTTATTTGGTGAAATTTTAAACGAATTTAATATTGATTTTTCTATCAATTGTTTTTATTCAAAAACACGAAATCATTCTACATATTTAACGCTTAAAGGTTTTGATGATGATTGGAGTACTTCAAAATACAGAGTAGGAGCAATACAACCAAGTGGTTACACTAGAATTGGTGTTGCGTTGCGTCATTCTGGAGCTTTGTTAGATAAACGAGATACCAAAAACAAATGGGTAATTTTAATTTCTGATGGTAAACCAAACGATTATGATAAATATGAAGGTAAATATGGCATTAATGATGTTAAGCAAGCTTTACGAGAATTAAATGAACGCCAAATCAACTCCTATGCTTTGGCCATTGAAGCACAAGCTAAATATTATTTGCCGCAAATGTTTGGACAAAATCATTACCAAATTCTTACTACTCCAGTTGAATTGCTTCAATCTTTAGTAAAACTGTATGAAAAAATTAAACATCAAAGTTAAGGTCGTATAATAAAGTAAATAGTTAGAAAATGACATTACAAGAAAAAATTATCAAGCTTAAAAAAGAAAAAAAGGCTGTGATTTTAGCGCATTATTATCAAAACCAAGACATTCAAGATATTGCAGATTACGTTGGTGATAGTTTGGGTTTGTCACAACAAGCTGTTAAAACCGATGCCGATATTATTGTATTTGCAGGTGTACATTTTATGGCAGAAACAGCAAAAATTTTAAATCCAAATAAAATAGTTGTTTTGCCAGACTTAAATGCAGGCTGTTCCTTAGCAGATTCTTGTCCTTCAGATACTTTTGAAAGTTTTACAAAATCACACCCTAATCATACAGTTATTACCTATATAAATTGTAGTGCAGAAGTAAAAGCACTAACAGATATTGTTTGTACCTCGTCTAATGCACTTAAGATTGTAAATTCTATTCCTAAAAATAAGCCAATAATTTTTGCTCCAGATAGAAATTTAGGAAGATATATTATGAGCCAAACAGGTAGAGAGATGTTATTATGGGATGGTAGTTGTGTTGTGCATGAAGCTTTTTCTATAGAAAAGCTAATTGAGTTGCATAAAAAGTATCCAAATTATCTCATTATTGCACATCCAGAATCTGAAGCACATATTTTAAAGATAGCCACCTACATTGGTTCTACTGCTGGAATGATAAATTATGTAAAAAAAAATCAAGACAAAGGGTTTATTGTTGCTACTGAAGCTGGTATTTTACATAAAATGAATCAGGAAGTTCCAAATGCAGAACTAATTCCTGCTCCAGCAAAAGAAGACAATACTTGCGCATGTAGCGAATGTGCTTTTATGAAAGTAAATACATTAGAGAAACTGTACAAGTGTTTAAGAGATGAAAATCCTCAAATACATGTTTCTGAAGAGGTTATAAAAAAAGCATTAGTTCCGATTCAGCGCATGTTAAAATTATCCGCACAAAATGATTAAAACCAGTTTTTTAATAATAGGAGCAGGTGTTGCAGGACTTACTTTTGCTGTTAAAATGGCAGAAAAATTTCCAAATAAAAGAATTATTATCGTAACAAAAGGGAATGAAGATGAATCAAACACTAAGTATGCTCAGGGAGGTGTAGCTGTTGTTTTAGATAATGAAGCCGATTCTTTTAACCAACACATACAAGATACTCTTGTAGCTGGAGATGGTTTATGTGATCCTTTAGTTGTAGAAATGGTTGTAAAAGAAGGTCCTAAACGGCTTATGGAACTTATAAATTGGGGAGCAAATTTTGATCTAAATGCCAAAGGTAATTTTGATTTGGGAAAAGAAGGTGGTCATTCTGTATACAGAGTTGTTCATCACAAAGATATTACAGGCTTTGAAATTGAGAAAACGTTATTACTACGCGTACATCAACTTTCTAATATTAGTTTGATGTCTCATCACTTTGCCTTAGAGTTAATCACAGAACACCATCTAAAAATTAAAGAAACTAAAGTATTATCATGCTATGGAGCTTATGTTTTAAATCAAAAAACAGGAAATATTATTACAATTAAATCTGAAAACACCATATTGGCAACTGGAGGAATAGGAACCGTTTATGGTCATACAACAAATCCTAGTATAGCCACGGGAGATGGTATTGCAATGGCATACAGAGCAAAGGCAAAAATTGAAGATATGGAGTTTGTTCAATTTCATCCTACAGCGCTTTATAATGCAGAAGGAGGAACTTCATTTTTAATTTCTGAAGCAGTAAGAGGTTTTGGAGCGTATTTAAAAAATAAAAGTGGACAGCGGTTTATGTTGGATTATGATGCTCGTGGAGAATTGGCTTCTAGAGATATTGTTTCACAAAGTATCGACTCCGAATTAAAAAAATCTGGTGACTCACACGTCTTTTTAGATTGTACTCATTTAGATAGCAAAGCTTTTAAAAAACATTTTCCAAATATATACAAACACTGTCTTGAAAATCATATAGACATCATTAAAGACTGGATTCCTGTCGTTCCAGCTGCACATTATTTATGCGGAGGAATTGTTGTTGATAAACATGGAAAAACGTCTATTAACAATCTATTTGCTTGTGGTGAGTGTACTAAAACTGGTTTGCATGGTGCAAATAGATTGGCTTCAAATTCATTATTAGAAGCTTTAGTTTATGCTCATAATATTTTTAAATATGTAAGTGTCAACACACCAAAAGCAAATGATTTTTTAATTCCTGTATGGAATGATAAAGGAACACATATTCCTAAAGAACATATTTTAATAACACATAATCTTAGCCAACTTCAAGCATTAATGCGTGATTATGTTGGAATTGTAAGAAGTAATAATCGATTAACAAAAGCTAAAGATCGTTTAGAATTTATTTATAGAGAAATTGAAGATTTGTATAAAAAATCTACTATTACGCCTTCACTATGTGAGTTAAGAAATATGATTAATGTAGCTCACTTAATTATTTGTCAATCAATAGAAAGAAAATATAATAAAGGTGGCTTCTATAAAATTGATAATTAAAATGAAAACAACAACCATTAATTATAAAAACATTTACTATCCTCCAGGAGGAATTTTAATGTGGATTATTATATTCCTTGAGTTATTTACTTTTGGTATTGCCTTAATAGCTATGGCATATTACGGGAATCAAGAGCCTGAAATATTTCATGATTCTAGTTTAAAACTTAATAAAACGATTGGGATGATTAATACCATGTTTTTGTTGACTAGTGGTTATTTAATGGCAATTTCAGTAGCGCAATTAAAGAAAGGTAACCTTAAAAAATTTGAAAAAATTCTGCTTTTAACGATGCTTTTCGGACTCTTGTTTTTAGGATTGAAAAGCTTTGAATATTATGAAAAAATTGGTGATGGACTCGACATTAACTACAATACCTTTTTCTCGTTCTATTGGATGCTTACTTTGTTTCATGTAATCCATGTCATTGTCGGTTTGGTGATTTTAACCTCTGTTTATTTTGGATTAAGAAAAGAAAATTCTCACACAAGCATTGAAGATGTCGAGGCTAGTGCTGCCTTTTGGCACATGTGTGATTTAATTTGGATATTACTTTTTCCTGTTATTTATTTACTGTTTTGATATGAATATAAACACAAACTTAACCTGGATAGCTTTAATCGTACTTACAATAGTTTCAGCTTTGGTTTCTAAACTAAATAGCAATTATATCATGCTGATAATTTTAATATTATCTTCTTTGAAATTCTTAGGTATTGCCTTTCAATTCATGGAATTGAAAAAAGCACATGTCTTTTGGAAAACAACGATTGTAAGTTTTTTAATCGTTTTTGTGACATCAATTGTATGGGTTGTATCTTAGTTGAAGATTTAATTACTTCCAAAATTCATCATCTAGTTTATCTTCGAAACGTTCTTCTGGCTGATGAATGATTTCAATTTGTTTTAATTGTGTTTCAGTGGCTACCTTTTGAATCTCTGGAAAAAGAACACGCTCTTCAAATCTAATGTGCTTTTCTAATTCCTCTTCAATTTTACTAAGTGTTTTAGTGTCATTTTCAGTTTCAGAAAACAAACGTTTTAAACGTCTGTGTTCGGCTAACGCTCGTTTGATGAGTTCATGATCTGGTTTTAAAATAGGAAATATATGAGCTTCTTCAATTTCAAAATGAGGAATGAGATGATTCTCAAAAAACCAGTTGGCATAAGTTCTCATGCGTTCTGGTTCGATGTTCTTATTAAAGCCAGTTCGAATTTTCCATGATAATAATAAACCATGATGATGCTCTCTGCTTAAGGGTTGTAAAGCTTTATGTCGTTTTTGTGGTTTGTGAGGCATGTGTTTTATGTTTAATAGTGTTTAAAAGTATGAGTGAAACTCCAAGAGGTAGAAGAATACTACTTAGAAATAACACCAAATAATAATTTGAAAGTAGTCCGCTTCCGAAGTAAAATTTTATGCCTTGAATTAGCAAAATAGTTTCGGTTAAAACAAATCCTATGAGAAAGCTGTAAACACCTAAGCTTGAAATCTTATTAAAAGTTATCAAATTATTTTTCAGTATAAAAGCAAATAAAAATCCGGTAATAACACCTAACATGAGTAAATGAATAAAACCTATTACAAAATTACGATGAAGGTATAAGTCTTCAGCAAATTCTGGAATGATAGAGACCACTTGCAATATGGATTTAACAACCAAACAAAAAATAGCAAATTTCAAACTATAGACCAAAAGTTTAGAAGACGAATTGTGAAAATCTTTAATTTGAGAAGTTATAAGTTTAAAAAAATAGAAAATGGCAAATACCTGTAAAACTACTCCTAAAGCATTGATTATTATAAGTGCTAAATGTGGAGCAAACCATTGAACAGGCATAGCTAAAGTGAGTATTGTTGAAATCACTAAAAGTTTAAAAAAGCGTCTGAACAATGGACTGTCCTTTATGTTTAGCAAATGAAAAAAGATGGCAATTACAGCACATAAAAACCAACCATTAAACTGAAAATGTAAAAAGTGCTGAATGGCAATCTGATAAAACGCTGAAGCTTTGCCTAAAAGCCCTACTGCTGGACCTAAACACCACACACCCAATGTTGATAAGAGCATCAATAGAAGGGAAGCTCTTAATAGTAAAGTTGTAACTTTAGATTTGGTGTTGTGATGTTTCCATATCAAATACACAAAATAGTAACTGCATAAAATGTGTAAGGTTGAAAATGTAATTGAAACAGCACCATAACCTTGAAACGGGAAACTCAACATCATTCCTATGACAGCAAACTGTGTAAACCAAAATAATCGGTTATATATTGCTTTTTTTTCGGGAACAAAATAGTGAACGATACATACGTAAAGCATTAAATATACCCAACCTAACATAGCAACATGAGAATGTGCATGTGTTAGAAAACGATAGTTAATGCCTATAGCATCTACAAAAGAAAATCGCAATGCTAAACCCATTAAAGCAGCTACTAAAAAATTTAGAAGGCAAACAATGACAAGCTTTTTCTGCATTTGATATCTATATAAATATACGATTAAAGGTATAAAAAAAAGAACACTTCTCCTGGTTTAAAATAATGTAACTCCTGTTGTTTCCCTCGTAAAAAGAACAGTGATTACAGTAGGTTAAGTAACTCAAGAGAAGTGTAACTTCGACTTAAAACCAATCTGCTAAATCTATCAACTAAATAATTTTTCCAGTTTTATAGCTTCTGGAAAAAGAATATTATTTTCTAAATGAATATGTAAGTGTAAATCTTTTTCAAATTCTTCGAGCATTGCAAAAGTAACTTTGTATGTATTACAAGCATCAGCAGGTGGATTGTAATAATCTGTAAGTTCTGCAATTTTTCTAAAGCGTTCACCTTCATTATCATGTTCATCCTTCATCATATCTATCGGGTTTTCTACAGTGCCAAACTGAGGCGGTTTCACAGCACCACAATTTATTTTAGCTTTTACAAGCTGCTTTATAAATGGAAAAAGAATAAGCTCTTCTTTTTTCATATGTGACGCTAAATCACCTGCAGAGCCTGTAAATAACTCATTAATTTTAAATAATTCAGGATGACGTTCACCATGTACTCGACATAATTTGTCTAAAAACTGTCGTAGAACAGGCGTTTTTTCTTCAATGTATCTGTGATGTTTCTTTTCGATATAGTCTATTAACAAATCTAAAGGCCACGATTTATAATCAATAGTTTCACCATGCTTTTCGTTTAAAATGCTATTAATTTCTTCCATGAGCATATTGCTGTCAATGCCTTTTTTATCACAGGCTTCTTCAACAGTTCTGTTACCATTGCAGCAAAAATCAATTTTGTATTTTGAAAAAACTGCTGCTGTTCTGTAATCTTCTGCAACAAAATGCCCAATCTCTTTTTTTGTGTTTTTATCTAATGTTATCATAATATAATTTAATTCGGATATTTTTATCCTATTTATGTTCAATTTTTTTTAAACCTTTAAAAAAGCATCTCCATTTTTAATACCAGTTGACAATTCTTCTAAATTTGTAGTTTCTAACATATGCCTTAAACCGTTTCGTATAGATTTGAATTTATCGTGCATTGGGCACGGATGATCTTCATTACATTCTCTTAAACCCAAACCGCAGCCCAAATAAATATCGTTGCCATCTATGGCTTCAACAATTTGAGATAATTTAATGGTGGCAATTACTTCCTTGTCTATTTCGAAACCACCATAAGCTCCTTGTACAGATTTAATGATTTTATGCCTTACTAAATCTTGTAGAATTTTTGCAGTAAAAGCTTGAGGAGAATCAATTTCTTTTGAAATCTCCTTTGGACTTACTCGTCTTCCTTCACGAGAATTTTTAGCAATAAATATTGATGCTCTAATTCCGTATTCACATGCTTTAGAAAACATAGATTGT
The DNA here is from genome assembly GCF_050617655.1 of Psychroserpens mesophilus. Taxonomy (GTDB): domain Bacteria; phylum Bacteroidota; class Bacteroidia; order Flavobacteriales; family Flavobacteriaceae; genus Psychroserpens; species Psychroserpens mesophilus_A. The sequence continues at coordinate 140,946 of NZ_JBODQC010000003.1, forward strand.
TATTTTGTACAAATATCTGAAATTTTTTTTAAATAAGAGTCAATTGTCTTATTTAAAATTAAAATGTTAAGCATAATTTATAATTCCTTAACTATTTTTAAGTTCAAAAAGCAGTATTTTTATATGGCTATGAAACAGATAAAAAACATTAGAAAAGGGTTTATCTTCAAACCTTATGAAATACTCAATCAATCTCCTTTTGAAAAACTCTTTGAAATTTTTAAAGAACTAATTACACATACCTCTGGAGATTTTGATGAAGCTATTTCTTGGCTTCGAGAATTAGATAAAGAGTATGAGTTAACAACTTCAGAGTATACTATCAATGATTTCATCGAAGATCTTAAAAAGAAAGGCTATATAAAAGAAGAAATAGATTCTGAAGGAAACGGAGGAATGGCAATTACAGCTAAAACCGAGCGTGCTATTAGACAGCAGGCATTAGAACATATTTTCGGGAAAATAAAACGTAGCAGACAAGGAAATCACAAGAGTAAAAGTCCTGGAATAGGAGATGAGCATACTGGAGATTTTAGAAGCTATCAGTTTGGTGATGCTCTAGATAAAGTATCTATGACTGAAAGTTTACGTAATGCTCAAATCAATCATGGAATAGGTGATTTCAATATCACTGAAGACGATTTAGTGGTTGAAGAAACTTTACATAAGTCTCAAATGAGTACGGTTTTGATGATTGATATTAGTCATAGTATGATTTTATATGGTGAAGACCGAATCACTCCAGCAAAACGAGTCGCCATGGCTTTGGCAGAATTAATCACCACGCGTTACCCAAAAGATACTCTGGATATTATTGTCTTCGGAAATGATTCTTGGCAGATTAAAATTAAAGATTTGCCTTACCTTAAAGTTGGTCCTTATCATACTAATACAGTTGCAGGTTTGCAATTGGCAATGGATTTACTCCGAAGAAAACGCAACACAAACAAACAGATTTTTATGATAACAGATGGTAAGCCAAGTTGCTTACGATTATCAGACGGACAATATTACAAGGATAGTAATGGATTGAATCCTTACATCACTAATAAGTGTTATGCCATGGCTCAACAAGCCAGAAAATTACACATTCCAATTACCACCTTTATGATTGCTCAAGACCGATACCTGATGCAATTTGTTCAGGAATTTACCAGAGCCAATCAAGGAAAAGCATTTTATACAGGCTTAAAAGGCTTAGGTGAAATGATTTTTGAAGATTATGAAACAAATAGAAAAAAAAGAATTAAAGGATAATATGAAAATAGAAACTATAAAAACTCTAGGAGATTTAAAAAAAGCAGGTTACCAATCAAAACCTATAAAAGATGAATTAAGAGACAATTTGATTCAGAAAATAAAGAATAAAGAAACCGCATTTGAAGGTGTTCATGGTTATGAAAATACTGTAATTCCAGAATTAGAACGCGCCATATTATCCAGACATAACATTAATTTATTAGGCCTTCGTGGTCAGGCAAAAACACGTTTAGCACGTTTGATGCTCAATCTCTTAGATGAATACATTCCTTACGTTAAAGGTTCAGAAATTAACGACGATCCTTTCAATCCAATTTCGCGCTTTGCTACAGAATTGATTTCAGAACAAGGAGACGATACACCTATTGCATGGTTGCACAGAAGTGATCGTTTTGCTGAAAAACTAGCCACTCCAGATGTGACAGTTGCCGATTTAATTGGAGATGTCGATCCTATTAAAGCCGCTAATTTAAAATTAAGTTATGCTGATGATCGTGTGATTCACTATGGCATGATTCCTAGAGCTAACCGCTGTATCTTCGTTATTAATGAATTGCCAGATTTACAAGCCAGAATCCAAGTGGCTTTATTTAATATTTTACAGGAAGGTGATATTCAAATTAGAGGGTTTAAGTTGCGTTTACCTTTAGATGTTCAGTTTCTTTTTACTGCAAACCCTGAAGATTATACCAACAGAGGAAGTATTGTTACTCCTTTAAAAGACCGAATTGGGAGTCAGATTTTAACACATTATCCAGTCGATATAGAAACAGCAAGATTAATCACTGAGCAAGAAGCTAAATTGGTTGAAAGCCAAAAAGCCACTGTCATTGTTCCAGATTTAGCCAGAGATTTACTGGAGCAAATTGTATTTGAGGCTCGAGAAAGCGAATATATTGATGCTAAAAGTGGTGTAAGTGCCAGATTGAGTATAACCGCTTTAGAAAATCTGTTAAGTACTGCCGAACGCAGAGCTTTAATAGCTGGAGATACAACAACAATGCTTCGGTTAAGTGACTTTGTAGGTATTATTCCTGCAATTACAGGGAAAGTTGAATTGGTTTATGAAGGTGAACAGGAAGGTGCAGCTGTTGTTGCCTATAATTTAATTGGTGAAGCTGTAAAAAGTTTGTTTCCAGAGTTTTTTCCGAAGATAGAAAAATTAAAAAAAGAAGATGAAGAAACACCTTATGACGACCTTGTATCTTGGTTTTTTAACCAGAAAGATGGCTTTGAAATCTTAGACGATTTACGTGATAAAGAATACAAGAATTTGCTGGATGCTATTTCACCATTAGACGATTTACTTGGTGAATATCAGCCAAATATTAACAAGGCAGAAAGTTATTTTGTAAAAGAATTTGTGCTTTGGGCTTTAGTAGAATTTAAACAGCTAAGTAAATACAGGTTTACAGAAGGCATTCAGTTTAAAGATCCTTATGGTAGTTTTATAAGTGGATTGTAATTTCAGTAACCTAAGGTTTATTGTTTTGTCATTTTACTTTTGTTCTTTCTGATTTGTTTTGGCTTTAACCACAATAAAAAACCGCTAAAGGATATAAATAATAAGCCTAATGAGATTATTGTAGAGTAAAATAATTTTGTCGATTTCCCATCAGAATTGAAAAGATAGCCTACAATTGAGCCATCGTGAATCATTTCAATAATATCAGCAGTTCTTGTTTTTTTAGAAATAATGGTACCAGTATAGCAATCGATTTGTAATTCGGTAAAGTGGTCTTCAAATCGTACTTTAGCGATGCCTTTTCCAGGTCTGTAATCTATTCTGTTGATTTCTTTCGATAGATTTAAACTGTCAACATAACTAATGGCTTTTTGTTCAATTTCAGCAAGAGAAATTAATGTTTTTCCGTTTGATGTTGCGTGTAAAGCAGATGGTTTTAGTCCTAATTCGTCTTTCCATGTTAGTAACAAACCAGTAACACTCATAATTACAATAAACAAGAGCAATACAACAGCCACAAAACGATGCCATTTACGGTACCAACGTGTAGATTTTGCTAAAGATTTATTTTTGTTTTTCACAGAATTGAATCAGCTGCGAAACTAAAAAAAATGGAGTTGAAATCGTCTTAAAGAGACGTTAATACTGGCAAAATTTTAATGTTATCTACTTTTAATATTAGCATCACAAAGACGAATGATTTCAATAATTCGCTTTTGACGAGTGGTTTTTCGCTTGGCTTGATTAAGCCAATACAAATAAGCTTTTTTGTATGAAGGTGCAAAATTAGTATAGTTATAGAACGCTCTAGGATTTTTATCAAAAGCTTGTTGTAATTCAATGGGAATAATGCCTTTTTCAACATCATCTAAGGCATTCCAGCTGCCATTTTGTTTTGCGATTTCAATTTTTAATAAACCACTTTTGTGCATGAGTCCAGTTTTGCTTAGTTCTGTGATGTAGCTTTTATTTAAAGCACTCCAAACACTTTTATCGTTTCTCTGGCAAAAATATTGTCTGCGCTTTCCGTTGCCTAAACTTTTAACGGTAGAATCAATCCAGCCAAAGCAAAGAGCGACTTTAACAGCTTCTTCCCAGCGCATAGATGGGTTGTTGTGATCAACTTTATAAAATATTAAATGAACCCCTTGTGAGAGCTGATGGTTGTCATGAAGCCATTCTCGCCATTCGATATCTGTTTCAAAATAAAGTGTTTCTAAATCTGGCATGTATTATTTCATTATTATTCTTTCTTATAGTTAAAGGTCACAATTTGAATATCTCCTTCTTTATTTTCGATATCAACATACACATTCATTTCATTATCATTTACTTTTTCAAAGGTCATACCTTCAAAAATAACTCTGTTTTTGGTAATTTCTTTTAAAGGAAAATCGACAGTTTCATTTTTAGTTTCCCAGCCTTTTAAGTCATTATCAAAGTGTTTTAATTGAAGTACTAATGAGTTTTCAATTTCTCTTATGATTTCAATTTCATAAAAAGACACCTTTCCGTCATTGATAAGTTTAAACGTTGCCATCATTGAGCCTCCAGATGGTTCGCTCCAGTTCTCTTCTGTCTGACCACCAAAGGCTTCACCTTTCCAGTTACCTGCAATCCAGGCGCAATTTTCCAGCTTAGGTTCTAGTTTTTCTTCTTTACTGGTTGCATCAAAAGGAGCATTTAAATCACCTGCAATTAATAGTTTATCATTAGTATCATTTGTTGCTAATCGAGTAATTTGAGAGATGTTTTGATGTGATAAATCGGCTACTTTCTCCCAATTAATATTTTTTTGAAGTCTGAATTTGTAGAGTGTATTCCCTTGTCCTGAAAGTATGGTATTTTCATCCAGCCAGCAGATATCTTCTACACCTTCAAGTGTATTTGTAATCACTTTTATCTCTCCAGTTTCGGGATGTAATGATTTAATTTGCCATTGTTTTTCATTTTCTTTTGAAATATAACTCACTAAGTCTGAATTTGGAATTTTATGAAAAGACCTGCCAACGCTCGTCGCATATTTTCTGCTTTTACCATCCAGGAGATTGGTAATATATAAGTTCAGGTCATCTTCTTCAATAACGGCAGAAACGATAGTATATGCATCATACCATGTGTAATAAGCTACAACTAAATCTTTAATGAGTTCAGTAGATGCTCCATTACTTACAGTGTAACTGTATAATCGTTGCTTACCGTCTTTATCTAATCGGACTGCAGAAATGTCATTTTTTTTTGGATTTTTGAGAGGTGTGTATTCTCCACCTTCGGTAGAATTTATCCAAATTTTAGAGTCATTATGTGTGTCGTATTTAACAATATCTGTTTGCCCATTTCTGGTTGAAGCAAAAAGAATGTATCTGTCATTTAGAAAAGAAGGTTGATTGTCATAGCCTTCATTATGAGATATGTTTTTAGGATTTTTAATTTCAATTTTGGAATGATTGGCTTCTAAATCAAATAAAAAAATTTCAGTATTAGGTTGAGCATTGAGAGTAATGAAAACACCACAAAACGTTAGGAGAATAACAATTGATTTCATAAATAATGATTTAGGTTAAAGATATAAAAGATTTAATGGTGATGTATAAAAATTTGCTTAATTAGATTTTATTACTACATTTGTAGTATTAAAACTATAATTGTGGATATAAAACAGTTGAATAAAACAGAATTGCAGATTATGAAATATTTGTGGATTCTCAAAAAGGGATTTATGAAGGATATTGTGGAACAATTTCCTGAACCTCGACCAGCTTATACTACTATATCAACACTTTTAAAGCGTATGTGTGATAAAAATTACATTGGTTTTGAACGATTAGGAAGAGATAAGCAATACCATCCTATTTTGAAGAAAAATGATTATTTCTCAACTCAAGTCAATGGAATGATTACGCATTTCTTTAACGATTCTAAATCACAATTTGCTTCATTTTTTACAAAAAATGCTGATTTATCAATGGAAGAATTAAAGGAACTTCAAGAACTTTTGCAACAGAAAATTAACGAAAAAAAGCACTAATGGTCAATTACTTTTTTTATACAATTATTAGTTTGGGTAGCGCGTATGTTGTGTATTACTTAGTCTTAAAAAAGCAAAAAACGTTTCAATTTAATCGATTTTTCCTTCTAGGAACATTACTTCTCAGCTTCATAGCTCCAATAATGGAGATTGATATTTTAGATACGATGCCGAGTATTACTCAAATTTCCTTTCAATCTTCGGAAGAAGTAATTGTTCCACATGAGATAATGCAAGGTATAACTGTAGCCGAAATTGAAAAGCCTGATTATTCATTATCTAATTTACTATGGTTTGTATATATCATCATATCAATGTGCTTTGTCTTTCGATTTCTAAAAAATGTATTTGAAATTTTTAAGCTAACCAGACAAAGTAATGGATGTATCGGACATCTTAAATTAGTTGACACTAACGATACTAAAAATGTCTCAAGTTTTTTTAATTATCTGTTTATCAATTCTGAAAGTTTAAAAGAAAAACGTTATTCAGATCCTATGATTCAACATGAACTTGTGCATTGCAATGAGTGGCATACCTTAGATATCATACTCATAGAACTAGTATTATGCCTATTCTGGTTTAATCCATTTGTATGGTTATACCGAAAAGTGATGGTTCAAAATCATGAATTTATTGCAGATAATAACACCGTAAGAACTGGAATTAATGTTGAAAACTATTCTCAACTGATTATTAATTCAAGTCATATGGAACACCGTGTTCCACTCACTAGCGGATTTAATTTCATTCAAATCAAAAACAGAATCATTATGTTGCATCAATCACAATCATCAGTATTAAAACGCACGTTAAAAATCACAGTAGCACTGCTCTTATTTTCAGGTATATTTATGTTCAGTTCATTTAAAAATTTAAGCGAACCACTAATAGTTGTTGTGGATGCAGCTCATGGAGGCAAAGATCCTGGTAATTTAAACGAAAAGGATATTGTACTTAGTATTTCAAATGAACTCGCAAAGTTAAGTGACAAAAATATTAAAATTATCACTTTAAGAACGGAGGATACATTTTTGACATTAAAAGACAGAGTTGATTTTGTCAACGCTCAAAATGCAGATTTAATCCTTAGCCTACATTGTAATTCTAGCAATAATACTGAAGCAAGTGGAGTAGAGGCTTTTTATTACGAAAAAAATGAATATCATAAGCAATCTATGAGTTTCAGTGAAATTTTAGTTAAAAATCAATTGCAAACCTTTTCTAACAGAGGAAAGGTTAAAAAAGCAGGCTTTTACATACTCAAAAATGTTAATTGTCCAGCAGTTGTTTTAGAACTTGGTTTTCTTACAAATGAAAATGATAGATCAATTTTAACGAATCATGACTATCAAAAAACAATCTCAAAGGCTATCCATAAAAGTTTAATAGACATCAGAAAGACTAGATAACAAACTTATTTTTAATTATAAAAAAAAGCCAATTCCGTTAGTGAATTGGCTTTTAGTATTTTTAAAATTAGAGCGTATCTAAATTTTAAAAACTAAACTGTCTTGTTGAGTACCAACTAAATATTTATGGCGTAAAGAAAGTGCTCAAACTGACAAATCAACTAAATATAATCTTAAAAGCAATATTTGTTTTCTGCTTTAACTTTTTCAGCAATCTCAATGCGTAAATCAACGATGTCTGGATAATTCTGGTATTTGGTAAAACGCTTAAGCCCCATTAACATCATGCGTTGTTCATCACCTTCAGCAAAAGAAATAATACTTTCTTTTCCTTTTTCTTCCACAATATCAACGGCATGGTATAAATATAATTTTGCCATTGCAATTTGTGCAGATTGTGATTCTTCACCAAAACGTTTCGCATTCTTTTCTGTCCTTAAAATTGCAGACTCAGCCATATAGATTTCAATTAAGATATCTGCAGCAGCTATCAATAATTGTTGGTGATCTTCTAGTTGTGGTCCGTATTTTTGAACAGCTCCACCAGCAACCATTAAGAACGTCTTTTTTAACTTCTTAATCATTTCTTTTTCTTCTGCAAATAATTCAGAATAATCTGGTGTATCAAAAGAAGGAATACCCATAAGTTCTTCTTGAACAGCTTGTGCTGGACCGAGTAAATCGACATGACCTTTCATGGCTTTCTTTACCAACATTCCAACAGATAACATTCTGTTAATTTCGTTTGTACCTTCATAGATACGAGCAATACGAGCATCTCTCCAAGCAGCTTCCATAGGTGTTTCTTCAGAAAATCCCATGCCTCCAAAAATCTGGATGCCTTCATCAGCACAATTTTGAACATCTTCAGAGACAGCTACTTTTAAAATAGAACACTCAATAGCATACTCTTCAACACCTTTCAGTTCAGCTTCTTGATGCGAATTTCCTGAAGCTTCACGAATAGCGATACGATCTTCAATATTTTTTGAAGCTCTGTATGTTGCAGATTCACCAGCATATGCACTAGCAGCCATTTCGGCTAATTTTGTTTTGATAGCACCAAAATCTGCTATAGGAGTTTTAAACTGTTTACGTTCGTTAGCGTAATTAACTGCAGTCGTTAAAATTCGTCTTTGAGAATCTAAACACGCAGCAGCTAGTTTAATACGACCAACATTTAATGCATTCATGGCGATTTTGAAACCTTCACCACGACCAGCTAACATATTTTCAACAGGAACTACAGTATCATTAAAAAACACTTGACGTGTAGAACTCGCTCTAATTCCTAATTTATGTTCTTCTTCACCTAAAGTAATTCCGTTGGGATTAGCTTTATCATATTCTACGATAAAACCAGTAATATTTTTGTCGTCTTCTATACGAGCAAAAACAATCATCAAGCTACAGAAACCTGCATTTGAAATCCACATTTTTTGTCCGTTAATCTTATAAGATTTGCCATCAGCGGAAAGTTGAGCAGTAGTTTTACCAGAATTAGCATCAGAACCAGCTCCAGGTTCAGTTAAACAGTAGGCTCCAAACCATTCACCTGTAGCTAACTTAGGAACGTATTTTTGTTTTTGTTCTTCAGTACCATAAAGTGTGATTGGCATTGTTCCAATTCCAGTATGAGCACCAAATGCTGTACTAAAAGAACCAGTTCCAGATGAAATATAATCACAGGTTAATACTGTCGAAACAAATCCCATTCCCAGACCAGCATAAGCTTCAGGAACAGCAACACCTAAAAATCCAAGTTCAGCAGCTTTTCGCATACATTCTTCTGTATATGCATAATCTTTAGCTTCGAATCTGTTTCTATGAGCTATAATTTCACGGTCATTGAATTCCATAACCGCTTCTTTCATCATTTTTTGTTCTTCTGAAAAATCTTCAGGAGTAAATACGTCTTCGCATTTTGTTTCTTTCACTAAGAATTGACCTCCACGCAGGATATCTTTTTCAGTTGCTTCCATTATATAGTATTTTATTAAGTTCTTTTTATTAGTTTAAAAATTCAAATATTCCACAGGCGCCTTGACCAGTTCCTACGCACATTGTCACTGCACCATATTTATTTTTCATATCGCGCTTGCGCATTTCATCGAATAACTGAACAGATAATTTTGCTCCAGTACATCCTAAAGGATGACCAAGTGCTATAGCACCACCATTAACATTTATGATGTCAGGATTCAAATCTAATTCTCTAATTACTGCAAGAGATTGAGAAGCGAATGCCTCGTTAAGTTCAATTAAATCTAAATCTGATTGCTGTAAACCAGCCTGTTTTAATGCTTTCGGAATGGCTTTTACAGGACCAATTCCCATAATACGAGGTTCAACACCAGCTGCTGCATAGCTTACTAAGCGAGCAATAGGTTCAATATTTAATTCTTTAACCATGTCTTCGCTCATAACCATAACAAAAGCTGCACCATCACTCATTTGAGAGGAGTTACCAGCAGTAACGCTTCCACCAGCAGCAAAAACGGCGCGCAATTTGGCTAGAGCTTCTTTACTGGTTCCGGCACGAGGTCCTTCATCTTTAGTTACAGTGTAGGATTTTGTTGCTTTTTTTCCATTATCATCGATGAATGTTTGATTGACAACGATAGGAACAATTTGATCCTGAAAACGGTTTTCAGCTTGTGCTTTAAGGGCTTTCATATGAGAATTATAAGCAAACTCATCTTGGTCTTCACGAGATACCTTAAATTGTTTGGCAACTGCTTCAGCAGTATTTCCCATTCCCCAATAATATTCCTCGTGACCTGCTTTTACAGTATCATAATTTAATTCTGGTTTGAAGCCTGTCATTGGGACAGAGCTCATACTTTCTGATCCACCTGCAATGATACAATCTGCCATTCCAGCTTGAATTTTAGCCGTTGCGATTCCAATAGTTTCAATTCCTGAAGAACAAAAACGATTTACAGTTACGCCAGGAACATCAACACTATTAAGTCCGATTAGAGAAATAAATCGTGCCATATTTAACCCTTGTGAGCCTTCTGGCATTGCATTACCAACGATAACATCATCAATTCTTGATACATCAAGATTAGGTAATTCTTTCATCATATGCTGAATGGTTTCAGCACCTAACTCATCGGCTCTTTTAAAACGGAACACGCCTTTTGGTGCTTTACCAACTGCTGTTCTGTATGCTTTTACTATATATGCTTGTTTCATGTTTTTAAAGCTTTTGGCTATTAGCTTTTAGCTATTAGCTTATATGGTTATTATATTTTGTGCCAATAGCGAATGGCTAAAGGCGAATAGCTTAGTAAATTTAATTACGTAATGGTTTTCCGGTTTTTAACATGTGCTGAATTCTTTCCAAAGTTTTACGTTCAGTACAAAGTGATAAGAATGCTTCTCGCTCAAGATCTAATAGATATTGTTCACTTACTAAAGTTGGTTCAGATAAATCACCTCCAGCCATTACATAAGCTAACTTGTTTGCTATTTTTTGATCATGTTCACTAATGTAGTGACTTGCTTCCATAGAATCGGTTCCAACCAAAAACATTCCTAAGGCTTGTTTACCAAGAACTTTTATATCTGTTCTTTTAACAGGTTGCGTGTATCCAGCATCTGCCATTAATTGAGCATGTGCTTTTGCTGTTGCTATTTGTCGGTCTTTATTAACAACAACTATATCTTTACCTTTCTGTAAAACACCTAAGTCATATGCTTCATAAGCAGACGTTGCTACTTTAGCCATACCAATGGTTAAGAAGTAATCTTGCAATACGTTTAATTCTACATCTCCTTTTCTGAAAGTGTCCTGAGCTCTTAAAGCCATTTCTTTAGAACCTCCACCACCAGGAATCACACCAACACCAAACTCTACAAGTCCGATATAAGTTTCGGCAGCAGCAACAACTTTATCTGCATGCATTGATAATTCACAACCACCACCAAGTGCCATTCCGTGAGGTGCTGCAATTGTTGGAATAGAAGAGTAGCGCATTCGCATCATACTATCCTGGAAATATTTGATTGCCATATTAAGTTCATCGTATTCCTGTTCTGCAGCCATCATAAAAATCATTCCGATATTTGCACCAACAGAGAAATTAGCAGCTTGATTACCAACAACTAATCCTGCAAAATCTTTTTCAGCAATATCAATCGCTTTGTTTAAACCTGCCAAGACATCTCCACCAATTGTATTCATTTTAGATTGAAATTCTACGTTAAGAATTCCATCTCCTAAATCTTCAACAACAACTCCAGAGTTTTTAAAGACTTCATTAGATCTTCTGATATTATCTAATATGATAAAGCTATCCTGACCAGGAATTTTTTCTTGTGTTTTCTTCGGAATGTCATAGGCATAAGTTGCGCCATCTTTAACTGTATAGAAAGAAGAACTTCCAGAGGCTAACATGTCATTAACCCATGCATTAGGTTCTAAACCTTCAGCTTTCATCATTTCAATTCCTTTTTTAACACCAATAGCATCCCAGATTTGAAAAGGTCCATGTTCCCATCCAAACCCTGCTTTCATGGCATCATCAATTTTGTATAAATCGTCTGTTATTTCTGGAATTCTATTTGAAACATAAGCAAATAATGCAGCAAAACTCTTTCTGTAGAATTCACCTGCTTTATCTTTTCCATTAACTAATATTTTAAAACGGTCAACGACCTTATCAACGGTTTTAGTTAATTCTAAAGTTGCAAATTTTGCTTTTTTAGAAGAACGGTATTCTAAGGTGTTTAAGTCAAGTGATAAAATTTCTGAAGTACCATCGTCTTTTCTAACCTTCTTATAAAAACCTTGTCCAGTTTTACTTCCTAACCATTTGTTTTCTGTCATAGTGTTGATAAAATCTGGTAGTTTAAATAGCTCCAGACGTTCATCTTTTGGGCAGTTTTCCCTAATGCCGTTGGCTACGTGAACCAGCGTGTCCAGACCAACAACATCAACGGTTCTGAAGGTTGCCGATTTAGGACGACCAATTACAGGACCTGATAATTTATCAACTTCTTCTATAGTTAGGTCTAAATCTTTAACGGTATGAAATAAACTCATAATGCTAAAGATTCCGATTCTGTTTCCAATAAAAGCAGGTGTGTCTTTTGCGACAACTGAGGTTTTTCCTAAGAATTTTTCGCCGTATTCATTCAAAAAATCTAAAACGGATTGTTCAGTTTTTGGACCAGGAATGATTTCGAATAATTTTAAGTATCGCGCTGGATTGAAAAAGTGGGTTCCGCAGAAATGTTTCTGGAAATCTTCACTGCGTCCTTCACTCATGAATTTTATGGGAATACCAGATGTATTTGATGTAATTAAGGTTCCTGGAGTTCTGTGTTTCTCCAGCTTTTCAAATACTTGTTGTTTAATGTCGAGACGTTCAACAACAACTTCCATAATCCAATCTACATCTTTAACTTTGGCGATATCATCTTCAAGATTTCCTGTTGTAATGCGATTGGCAAAAGAGGGATGGTAAAGAGGTGCTGGTTTTGATTTAATAGAAGCACTAAGTGCATCATTAACTAAGCGGTTTCTAACAATTTTATCTTCAAGCGTTAGTCCTTTGGCTTTTTCCTTATCATTGAGTTCTCTTGGTACGATATCTAATAAAAGGACATCAACACCAATGTTTGCAAAATGGCAAGCAATACCACTTCCCATAATTCCCGAACCAATAATGGCTATTTTTTTAATTCTACGTTTACTCATCTTATTTTAAAATGTGTTCTTTTTAATTGTATATCTGTTTATTAGAAATCATGTTATTAATGATTTCTGTTACTTTATAAAAGTTTTTAAGCTCTTCTTCTGAAACATTATTTTTTATAGTCTCATTAAATTTGAGTACTTTTTCTTTAGCATATGCTCGTTTTTCTCTGCCAAATTCGGTTAAATAAATCAAGACGCCTCTTCCGTCTTCAGGATTGGGTTTTCGAATGATTAACCCTTTTTCTTCCATGGTCTTTAATGTACGAGACAAACTTGTAGCTTCCATTCCCATTTTCGGACCTAAAGAGGTCGAAGGTGTTCCATATTCAGGATCTATACTTAGCAAAGCAAAACCTGTTGCCATTGTTGTACCAAACTGAGAAGCTTCTTCGTTATACATTTTATTAACAGCTAACCAGGTAGTTCTTAAAATGTAATCAATGGTTTTATCTTTCATTTACAAAATTTGAATTCCAAATATACTAAAAAATACTATGCACGCATAGTATTTAAGAAAAAATTATGCATGCATAATATATGGTTGATAGGTCTTAATATCTTGATATAAAAAAACGCCTCGTATTTAATGAAGCGTTTCTTAAATATTATTAGTTTATAGTATATTATGAACTTTTGTTTAGTATTCCGCTTAAAACTCCAATAACAGCACCTGTGATTGTTGTCATAACAATAGTAATAGCAATATCGGCAGCAAACATTCCATATGTCAATCCCTTTACATAAGCCATGTTGAAAAGATTTTCAATAACGCCCATAAACATACCGATTATAGCACCATATTTGGCTCCAGTTTTTGCAGTTGAGATTTGAGCCCATCTATTAAAAATATAAGAGATAAAAAAACCAACTGCTAAACATCCAAATAAAATTGAAACCATTGTTTTTGTAGATTCTTTGGGTTGTGTGAAAAAGTCATCCGGAAGAATACCATAAAACAGCCATCCTAAAAGCCAATGTATAATACCGCCAACTAATCCAGCAATTAAAAAGGTTTTTGTGTTCATGCTAAAAAAATGTATTGGTTAGTGTGATAAATATACACTTTTTAACATAATATTTAAATAGTTGTTATTTTTTAAAATAAATTATTGAGAATATGATAATATATTTTTTGTGTTTTGAACAATATAATTATAAATAACACCTGTAATTCCTCAATGTTTCAATGTGTAGCAATTAGGTTGAGAAGATACGCTTTATAACACTATGCTTTTAATATTTTAAAGCATAAGCAGAAGTACTTAAGAGGGTATAAACGGTCTGTTACTGTAGTGGTTATTTTATTGATGGGTTAATCAAATGCTACAGATCGAGAATTAATTTCTACTGAAGCAGTAACCTCTTCAGGAATTAGTTTTATAATCCATTTTCCTGCTATTGGGTTATGAATAGTTTTTTCAATTGCTCCTTCAACAATTTCTTTTTCATAGCTACTATTTTCGTCTTTAGGAGTTTCGTCATCCATTTGACTTTCAACATAAAACTCATTTTTTTTAGTGCCTTTAGAATCGTATATCTCAATTTTGAGATTTCCAGAAAACACTTTACAACTGATTAGTAAGTTAATACTGGACGTTTTTTCAGAAACGTTTACTATTATATTTTCCGTTTTGTTATTTTTTTCAAATAAATTTATTGAGCGCTTTAAGTCAAAAGTTGATCTTTCTTCTTGAGCAAAAGTATATTGACAAGTGAGTAATGTAATGACTAAAATTGAAATGCTTAGCAGACGTTTCATAAAAGTTTATTTTAAGTGATTATTCCATTGAATGGATGTTATCTGTAAATTTTATCATAAAGATCTTGGTAAATACCTTTAATGACATCGCGTTTCATTTTCATGGTAGGAGTGAGATGTCCTCCATCGATAGACCAAATATTTGGAGTAAGTTCAAAACGTTTAATTTGTTCCCATTTACCAAAATGTTTATTGTATTTGTCAATTTCTTTTTGGATACGATTAATCACAATTTCAGAATTGGCTATGTCCTCGTTAGATTTACCAACTCCATTTTGTTTATGGTCGATCCAATCACGAATAAAATCAAAATTAGGCTGTATTATAGCAGCAGGCATTTTTTCACCTTCACCAATTACCATGATTTGTTCTATAAAAAGTGATTGCTTCATGTCGTTTTCTAAAAGAGGAGGAATGACATACTTTCCTCCTGAAGTCTTAAACATCTCTTTTTTACGTCCAGTGATTTTTAAAAAACCATCTTGATCAATTTCCCCTTTATCTCCTGTATGAAAGTAATCACCAGACATTACGCTTGCTGTTTTTTCAGGATCTTTATAATAACCCATCATTACATTTGGGCCTTTGATAAGAATCTCTCCATCTTCAGCAATTTTAACTTCTACATTTCTAATTGGTTTTCCAACTGCTCCTACTTTAAAAAGTTTATCCTTATACATCCCAACCGAAACGACAGGAGATGTTTCGGTGAGTCCGTAACCTTCCATAATTTGCATTTTTGCTGCTCCAAAAATTCTTGTCAATCTTGGTTGAAGTGCTGCACTTCCAGAAACCATGGTTCCTAATTCACCACCAAGAGCTTCACGCCATTTATTAAAGATAAGTTTATTTGCTATTTTGAGTTGAAACTCATACCATGCACCATTTGCGCCATATGGTTTCCATTTTTCTCCTAATTTAACTGCCCAGAAAAACAATCCCTTTTTTATGCCTGTTAACTCTTCGCCTTTAAGCATTATTTTATCAAATACTTTTTCGAGTAATCGAGGAACAACACTCATTAAGTTGGGCTTGATTTCTTTTGCGTTATCACCAATTTTATCAATACTTTCAGCAAAGTAAATAGAGGTGCCTGCATATTGATAAACGTAAATTAAAACGCGTTCAAATATGTGGCAAATAGGTAAGAAGCTCAATATTCGGTTTTCACCTTTTATTAGAGGAACTCTTGGAGAACTGTCTAAAGCGTTGCTGGTAATGTTCCAGTGTGATAGCATAACACCTTTAGGTTTTCCAGTCGTTCCTGAAGTATAAATAATGGTTGCTAAATCGCTTGGTTTTACAGCGTCTTTTCTAGATTCAACTTCAGGTTGATTGCTTTCGTCCTTTCCAAGTTCAAATAATTCGGAATAATGTTTACAGCCTTCAATATGATTGAAAGAGTAAATCTCTTTAATTTTAGTTTTAGCTTTGACTTTTTTTACTTTTTCAAGCACTTCTACATCTGAAACAAAGCAGTAAATTGATTCGCTATGATTGAGAACATATTCGTAGTCTTCGGCACTAATGGTTGGATAAATAGGAATATTTTGTGCTCCAACTTGAAGAATTCCAATATCCATGATATTCCATTCTGTTCTGTTTGTGGTTGAAATAACAGCAATTTTATCATTTTTATTAACGCCTAATCTTAAAAGGGCTCTACTTACAGCATTTGCCTTATTGATATATTCTTGAGTGGATGTTGGTGTCCATTTTCCATTGTATTTTGTTACTAAAGCACTAGCATTAGGTTTGTTTTCTAATTGGTAATATGGAAAATCAAAAAGGCGTGTAACTTCTGTCATCAGTAATTTTTTATTAGATATGCAAAATAGTTAATAAATGAAGATATCGCAAATACTAAATGGCATTGATGATACTAAAAAAAAATAGAAATCAGTACAAATAAAAGGCGTTATAATGATAACAGCTCCTCATATTTAAATTTCTCACTATAAAACTTAATAATATCGTATTCATAAATTTCAATAATAACAGATAAATTATTTGTAAAAACACGAAAAAGTATGGATAATGTATTGTAACAACGAAATTAAAACTGATCGAGATATACGTTTGGTAAAGACTTATCAGTTGGGCAATACATTACGTTTTATGAAAGGTTTTTTAACAAAAGCCTAAGTGTTTTCAATCCATTTCTTAGCATTCACAAAAGCTTCCAGCCAAGGTGATACCTCATCCTTTCTGTTTTGAGGATAATTAGCCCAATTCCATTGAAATGTTGAGCGCTCAATATGTGGCATGGTTACTAAATGGCGACCTGTTTTATCACAGAGCATAGCAGTATTAAAATCGGATCCATTAGGATTTGAAGGATAAGTTTCATACCCATACTTAGCAACGATATGATAGTTGTCTTCAGTATAAGGTAATTTAAATTTACCTTCGCCATGACTAATCCACACTCCTAAAGTAGAACCTTCTAATGATGAAAGCATTACAGAAGTGTTAGGTTGAATTTTAACAGAAGTAAAGCTGCTCTCATGCTTATGTGAGTCATTATGAATCATTTTACCATGTATTTCATGTTCTGGGTTAATGAGGTCTAGTTCCATCCAAAGCTGACAACCATTACAAATGCCAACAGATAATGTGTCTTCCCTTTTAAAGAAATTTTTAATAACTTTATTTGCTTTGTCATTGTATTTTATGGCTCCAGCCCAACCTTTGGCTGAACCTAAAACGTCAGAATTGCTAAAGCCTCCAACAGCACCTAAAAACTGAATGTCTTCAAGAGTTTCACGACCTGAAATTAAATCGGTCATATGCACGTCTTTAACATCAAAACCTGCTAAATACATGGCGTTTGCCATTTCGCGTTCAGAATTACTTCCTTTTTCTCTAAGGATTGCTGCTTTAGGGCGAGATTTCTTAGCTGCACTCGAAATAACAGGTAATTTTCCAGTAAAGTGTTCTGGGAATTTATAAGTTAATGGTTGATTTTTGTAATTGTTGTATCGTTCTTCAGCTAAACCATTAGCCGTTTGTTTTTGATCGAGTAGGAAAGAGGTTTTATACCAAACATCTCTCAGTTCTGAAACATCAAAAGAGAAGGTGTCCTCATTGTTTTTAACGGTTACTTGTCCTGAAGTATTAGCAGAACCAATATTGAAAAATTCAATGTTATGTTCAGATAAAATAGGTTCAATTGAAGCATCAGCTTGGAATACAAGTCCTGAGTTTTCAGCAAAGAGAACTTTAATTGAATCGTCTTCGTTTAAAGCGGAAATATCAAAATCAGCTCCTAAATTCACATTAGCAAAACATAATTCTAATAAGGTTGTGATTAATCCGCCTGAAGCCACATCATGTCCAGCAACAATTTTGTCAGCTTTAATTAACTCTTGAATGGTGTTAAAGGTGTTTTTAACAAACGCAGAATTTTTGATATCAGGAGCTTCATTTCCAATTGTATTTAACACTTGGTGAAACGAACTTCCTCCTAATTTAAAATGGTCTTGAGAGATATTGATATAATAAATGTTTCCGCCATTAATTTGCAACATCGGTTCAACAACTTTAGAAATGTTATTGCAATGTCCTGCCGCAGAAATGATTACTGTTCCTGGAGAAATCACTTCGCCATCAGGATATTTCTGTTTCATAGACAATGAGTCTTTTCCTGTTGGAACATTGATGCCTAAATCAATTGCAAACTCCGAAACAGCTTTCACAGCGTTATATAAACGTGCATCTTCACCTTCATTTTTACATGGCCACATCCAGTTTGCAGATAAAGAAACAGATGCTAAATTATCTTTTAAAGGTGCCCAAATAATATTTGTCAATGCTTCAGTAATTGAATTTTTGCTTCCAGCTTCTGGATGGATTAATCCAGAAATAGGTGAGTGACCAATTGATGTTGCAATACCTTCTTTTCCCTTATAATCCAGAGCCATAACTCCAACATTATTTAAAGGAATTTGTAAAGGTCCAACACATTGTTGTTTAGCAACTTTGCCACCAACACAACGGTCTACTTTATTTGTCAGCCAATCTTTACAAGCTACAGCTTCAAGTTGTAACACTTGTTCCAGGTAAATTTGTAAGTTCTTTGTTTTATAGCGCGGATTTTTATATTTTCTGTCAACAGTGATGTCTGTTAGAATAGTTTTTGGAGAAGAACCAAACATGTCTTCTAAGGCTAAATCCATAGGTTTGTCACCTTTGGTTTTAGATTGAAAAGTAAATCGATTATCTTCAGTAACATCACCAACAGTATACATTGGAGAGCGTTCTCGTTCAGCAATTTTTTGTAAAGTGTTAATATGATTTTGGGCAATAACTAATCCCATACGCTCTTGAGATTCATTGCCAATAATTTCTTTTGCAGATAAGGTTGGATCACCAACAGGCAGTTTGTCTAAATCAATTTTACCACCAGTATCTTCAACCAATTCACTTAAACAATTGAGATGGCCTCCTGCGCCATGGTCATGTATAGATACTATATGGTTTTCATCACTTTCTACCATGCCACGAACTGCATTTGCAGCACGTTTTTGCATTTCAGGATTTGAGCGCTGTACAGCGTTTAATTCAATGCCTGAAGCGAATTCTCCAGTATCGGCAGAAGACACTGCAGCTCCACCCATTCCAATTCTGTAGTTTTCTCCACCAAGAATGACGATTTTATCACCTTCTTTTGGAGTATCTTTTATGGCTTGCTCTGCTTTTCCATATCCAACTCCTCCAGCTTGCATGATGACTTTATCATATCCTAATTTTCTAGCTTTTGCTGTACTTGAAGATGAATTTTCTTCATGTTCAAAAGTTAATACAGAACCGCAAATCAGAGGTTGTCCGAATTTATTTCCGAAGTCAGAAGCACCATTTGAAGCTTTTATTAAAATATCCATTGGAGTTTGATACAACCAATCTCTGGCTTTAAATTTTTGTTCCCAAGGTCTGTCATTTTCTAATCTAGAGTAGGATGTCATGTAAACCGCTGTTCCTGCTAAGGGTAAAGAGCCTTGTCCTCCAGCTAACCTATCGCGGATTTCTCCACCAGAACCTGTTGCTGCTCCGTTAAAAGGTTCAACAGTTGTTGGGAAATTATGTGTTTCTGCTTTTAGAGAAATAACAGATTCAAAATCTTTAATCGTGTAGTATTCAGGGATATCGGCACGTTTAGGAGCAAATTGTTCTACTTTCGGACCTTTTATAAAAGCCACATTATCTTTATAGGCAGAAACGATATCGTTAGGATGTTGCTTTGATGTTTCTTTAATCATTTTGAAAAGCGACATGGGCTTTTCTTCTCCATCAATTATAAATGTTCCGTTGAAAATTTTATGACGACAGTGCTCTGAGTTCACCTGAGAGAATCCAAAGACTTCAGAATCGGTTAATGGTCGGCCTATTTTTTTTGAAACTCCTTCCAAATAGTTTATTTCTTCGTCATTTAAAGCTAAGCCTTCCTGTTGGTTATAGCTTGAAATGTCAGCAATATTTAGAATAGAATCTGGTTTGATTTTTATAGTAAAGATCTCTTGGTGCAATCCATTAAACTTTTCAGAAATCATAGGATCATAATCCTTAAAGTCTTCAGTTACAGCTTCAAATTCTTCAATTCTTAAAATGCCTTCAATTCCCATATTCTGAGTGATTTCGACAGCATTGGTACTCCAGGGAGTTATCATTGCAGCTCTAGGTCCAACAAAAAAAGCATCGAGAGATGCTTGTTCTATTTTTGATTGGTTTCCAAAAAGCCATACCAGTTTAGAGATGGTTTCTGTTGATAATTCTTTTGTGGCTTGAACAGCAAATACTTTACTGTTTTGGTTTCCGAAGAAATGAATCATTATGTCTTAGTTTGTATTGTGTTTAGTAAATTACAAATTTACTTTTTTTCAATGTAATTAGCGTATATTATTTGCTCGAATATTTTGAGTTGTTCACGTTTTTATTAACGAAAAAGACCAATATGAAATCACATTCTATTGGTCTTTTTTTATTTAGTATAGAACTTTAATTCTTAATCAATTTTTTACTAATTGTAGTATTGCCTTGTGTTACACGTAAGATGTAAATGCCGTTAGATAAGTTTTGAGTTGATATGGTTTCGGAAGTAGTAATAGTTTTAGAAACAACACGCTTTCCTAAAACGTTATACATAGTAACTTGTGTTTTCTTAGCCGAGCTCAATTCAATGTGTAATCTATTATTAAATGGATTTGGATACACTTTAAACGTCTCTAAAGTGACATCATCAATACTTAAAGTTTGCGTATGATTACCCAAATCGTCACAATTATTAGATGTAAAAGCATTCCATTCGTTAATATCAAAAGTTGTTGTTGGTCTGTCAACAGTTGGCTTTCTTACTAACGTTGTGTTTTGAGCGAAGTTTGAATCGTCTTGAAATACACCAATGATATCGAGAAGAACATCATTTTTAAACAAACCAATAGCATCATTTCCATTAAAAGAAGTCATATCGTTACTTAAATAGTCATCTTCATCTGTACATATGGTTGAGCCTCCATTGGCAATTACATAGACGTCCTCGTTTGTAATAGTTGCTCCACTTGGAAAAGATAATGCTGGTCCCCAAGTACTGACACCATTAACATTAAGTTTTATCGTGTAAGCTGATAAATTAACATCTGCTCCTGTGAAATTTGCAATTTCTAAAGCTTTATTGCTTCCGCTTCCTTCTATATATTCAGAAAAGAAAATATCGATATCACCACCTGAGCTTCCATTATTAGTGGTTGTTTCACAATCCTGATTGCTAAATCCTGATTCGTTACCAGAATTGTCTTTAGCCTTTACAGTAAAACAATAGTTAGTATCTGCTGCTAAACCTGTAGCTGTAAATGAAGTTCCTGTTGTATTAAATGTGTTTGTTCCATCGACATAGATATCATAAGATGCCACAGCAATATTATCAGTGGCAGGTGTCCAGTTTAAATCGATGCTGTTATCTGTTGGATTAGAAGCTACTAAATTTGTAGGGTCTGTTGGCGCTTCAGTATCTGGAGTTGTATCCCAAATTAGGGCTACATATTCAGGGTGATCTACAAACGGATTTCTATTGTTTTGATGGTTGTAGTAAATATTATTATTACGATCTATTTCCTTTTGAGACACAGGATCATTTTGATGCCAAGTAATTAAAATGTTTAAAAAAGGATCTGCTAGAGCTTTATCTGAACTACCATCAAACATGTCATATGATGACCAGGAGGTAATTTGATCTTCATAGCGCGTGACGAAATAAAAGTAGATTCGTGCGATATCGCCTTTAAATTCGTCAATTGGCTCAAAAACGGTATTTGAGTAACCAGCAGAGTAACCGCTGTTTAAGTTATCTCCAAGCTTTGAACCGTTTTGTGTAGGATTTGTAATTCCAGACTGATTTGCAAGCTGGCTATCATCTACACGACCAAATGGAGAATTACCTCTAAATCCGTTCACACGACCATCAGCAGGTATTAAATGATGCGCATCACTATACATAGGCGTTTGCGAACCAAAAACTGATTGTGGAATCACATGTTCTTTGTTGTAACAGTCGCCTTCACTATTATAATTTCCACATTCATCGGAACCTGGTAAAAACGTATAAGGGTCTGCTCCGGTTGGATTTTCAGAATACATATCTAAAATGGTATTATCACCATTGGTTTCATAATAGTAATCTCTTTCGTAAGTGGTATTGAAGTTGTCTAGAGAGTTATAACTTTGAGGGTCATGTTGTTCTTCAATAGTATTGCTAATTTGAGGATCATCAACATCGTTAATAATTCTTTTAAGCTGTGTTTTTAGTGTATACCCAGTTCCAGTTGCATAATCGTAGTAACCTGCAGGAATTTGTGCTGAAGCCGTTAGGGTAATAAGTGAAATTAATAATGTATATAAATGCTTCATTGTGTTTTATTTTTTCTTTTCAAGTAATGCCATGTAAAATCCGTCGAATCCAGATTTGTGGGCAAAAACATTATTTTCTTTTACAAAGGTAAATTCTTTTCCGTGTTCAGATGTTAAAAAAGTGTCAACTTGCTTTCTGTTTTCCGAAGGTAATACAGAACAGGTTGCATACACCAGTTTGCCACCAGGTTTTACAATGCGAGAATACTGTTGCAGAATCTCTTGTTGTGTTTTTTTTATCTCCTCAATAAATTCAGGTTGAAGTTTCCATTTAGCATCAGGATTTCTTCGTAATACACCTAACCCAGAACAAGGTGCATCAATTAAAACGCGATCAGCTTTATCATAAAGTTTCTTGACAACTTTAGTAGATTCAATGGCTCTGGTTTCAATATTAAAAGCACCATTTCGTTTAGCTCTACGCTTTAATTCATTGAGTTTGTTACCATAAATATCTAAAGCGATTACCTGACCTTTATTATCCATTAAAGAGGCTAGATGTAACGCTTTTCCACCAGCTCCAGCACAGGTGTCAACAACTCGCATTCCTGGTTGAACATCTAAAAACTCTGCCACTAATTGAGAAGATGCATCTTGAACTTCAAAGCACCCATTTTTAAAGGCTTCAGTTTGAAATACATTAGCACGCTCTTTCAATCGTAATGCATTTTGATAACCTTTAATAGCTTCAGTTTCTAAACCAAGATCAAACAGCTCTGCTTGCAATTTTTCTTTAGTCGTTTTTAAGGTGTTAACTCTTAAAACCACATCAGCCTGTTCATTTAAAGCAGAAATTTCTTTAGACCAAACAGCTTCACCAAGTTCTTTTACACCAAGTTCATCCATCCAGTCTGCTATAGACTCTTTATATTTTCTTGTTTGAGACAATTCGTCAAAACGTCCTTTTATTTTTCGAGAAGGTGTCGATTCGAAATATTTCCAGTCTGGTAATTTGATACCTCTCAAAGTTGCCCAAACAGCAAAAATTCGCCAAAGATTATCTCTGTCAAAAGGTGTTTTTACTTCAGCAATTTCAGCATATAAGCGCTTCCATCTAACGATATCATAAGTAGTTTCAGCAACAAATGCACGATCGCGACTTCCCCAACGTTTATCACGTTTTAGAAGCTGTTGAATGACTTTATCTGCATATTTTCCTTCATTGAAGATTAAAGTTAATCCATCAATAACTGCAAAGCATAAATTTCTGTGTAAACGCATTATAAAAAATTAAGCATGCAAAGGTACATTAAAAGTTGATATATTGAAGGGTTTATGGGAAAGTGTTATTATTTGGAAAATAAAGAACATTAACATTTTCTATTTTAACGCATGAAACGTCTAAATAACATGAGTTTTAGAATATTTGATGAGTTTTTTCTCTTAAATTGGTCTGTCTTTTATTAGGTATTGTTACCTTAGTGACGTTTTTATGAAGCATATGATACATAGACTAACTAAAATACTTAACATGAAAATTAATAAGGTTGCCTTAGAGAATCTAGAAGCATTTGGTTTTATATTGCTGTTATGTATGTTGCCATTATATGCATGTAATAGTAGTGATGATCGTAATATTAACGATGATGTTAACACTATTAATGACGATCTAATTAAAGAAGCTTTTTTTAATTCAACATCATTGATTTCTTATCAAAAAGTAGACTGTACGTTAGAAGATGGTTCTGAAAGTGAGTGTTACAAATTAGTCTTTTCCAGCAATCCAATAAATAATGGCCCTTTTTGTCCTGAAACACTTGACGATGTTGGCGGATTGGGTATTTATGATGGAGATACAAATCCAGGTTTTCAAGTCCTGAATGCAAGCTTGTTTAATGCTATGGAAGAAGATGGTTATGACATTATAGGTAATAATGGAGAAATTTATATAGATGATTTTACTGGTCCTCCAAATCCTGGTGGATTTTCTTATTGTCAGGAAGCCGTTCCTGATAATAATTTACAATTAACCTTCTTAATACCAACAGTTCCGGTGTTAGCGACCAATAATAATATTATAGATATTATGGAACTAATTGGTGTTTCTATTAATGGAGTCCCAATTAATGGAGATCCACCTTCTGTAGTTGATGGTCCCATGCTTGGCGTAGGAAATATTCCTGCTATAGATCCTTGTGGTGGACACCATGACCCATCAGGATATTACCATTTACATTTTATAGCTGAAACAATGAATCAAGTTCTAATATCTAATGGTATTAATGATCTATCGTGTACCTTAGTGAATCAAGTTTCAGGTCGTAAATTAGTAGGTTTTGCAAAAGATGGTTTCCCAATTTATGCCTATGAAACTGAACCTTCAGGACTGGATGAATGTGGAGGTTTTATTGCTGCTACTACAGAATATCCAGATGGTGTTTATCACTATGTTGCTAGTAATACTGAAGCACCAAATGTACCAAAATGTTTAAAGGGTCTTTCGGCAACTAATAGTTTTACGCTTCAATAAGATGAAATAAAGAGTAGTTCTCTTGTTGATTCTAATCTTTTCAATTTAAACGACACATGCTCGTAACTTATTGTTAGCAATGTGTTTAGGGGTTAAGAATGGTGTGAGTAGTCTAATAATCAATTTAGAGATATTATTCAGTATGGAGTAAAAACAATTCGGAACTAATTATGTAAAGAAAATTTTAATCTCTATGTTAATGGAAGTAAAGTCCATCTCTCGGAAGGTGATATTAAATTAGGTTCTCATTAAATAGATCTGAAATTTATATTTTAGAATTACAAAAAAAATTAAAAACTTCATAAAATATTACTTAGTTTTCTTTAGTGCATATAAGTTTTTATTAAACTTTTAATTTCGAGGTCCTTTTTTTTCTCTTCGTTTTTTTAATTCTTCAAGCATTTGTCTTTTAAATTGTTCTTCAACAAATTTTAGTAAGATGATTTTTTTTGCAGGAATAGCTGTTAATAAGCTTTCTACTAAATCGACTTTGAGTTCTTGCTGTTCTTTTTCAAAAGCCAAAAGGTCTTGTAATGCATATTTAGCTTCTTCTTCGGTAATGGTTTCGAGGTTTAAGTTCTTGCGCTTTTCGCGACCGTTTATTCGCAACATTTCCATCTCTTTCTCATGAGCATTATAAATAGGCCAAAATTTTTGAGCTTCCGTTTCTGAGAGTTCTAATTTTTCAGTTATAAATGCTATTTTTAAGGCCTTTATACGATCTTTTCTTTCCTTTTTTTGAGCAAATCCACTATACGCGAATGCTAAAAATAAAAGGGTTATAATTGTTTTTTTTATCATTTTTATTCTAATATTAAGTCTTGAATTTCAATAGTATCTAATAAATAATCTTCAATTTTACTGACTGATATTTCATTCTCAATGAAATTGGTTTTGTTCAATTCGTCTTCAGTTAAAAGAGCCGCTAAATCATAACTTGTGAAATCTTCTTCCTCTAAATAATGTTCTATGGAAGCTGTTTCAATATCATGAATTGTAATTATTTCCGAAGGGTTGTACAGATAAAGTAGTAATGCTAAAGATGCTGCAATTCCAGTAAGGTAGTAAAACTTACGTTTTGAATGTAATGAAACTACGGGTTTGTTTTCTTCCAACTGATTTAAGATTTTAGTGTCTAAATTTTCAAAATAATTATCAGGAACCTTAAAGCCGGAACCATTAATTTGTTTGATCAAATCGTTGTCAACTAAACGTTCTTTAAGCTTAGCATCAAAAGACTCAAAATAGTGGTCAGGTGTTTTGAAACCAGCAGATTTTATTTCATGTATTGTCTTGTTTTTCATTTTTATAGTTTTGCATTATGCAAAAGCGGCTTTAAGTTTAAGACTATTATTGACCTTAAAGGTTTAATCTTTAGTTAAAAAAGCTTCAATTTTCTTTACAGCTATATGGTATGATGCTTTTAATGCGCCTTCACTAGTCTCTAAAATTTCTGCCATATCTTTATACTTCACAGACTCAAAATACTTCATGTTAAACACCAATTGCTGTTTTTCTGGTAATGTTGCGATTGCTTTTTGGAGTTGTATTTGAATATCTTCTCCTTCAAAATACACATCAGATTTTAAATTATTTATGGCTTGATTTTGATACTCTTCATTGGATAGTTGCAGACGTTTTGAATTCTTATTGATATGTGTAATCGATTCATTTGTTGCAATTCGGTACATCCATGAATACAACTTGCTATTGCCTTTAAAATCATGAATGTTTTTATATACTTTAATAAACGTATTCTGAAGTACATCATCTGCATCTTCGTGAGACTTTACTATATGACGAATATGCCAATACAAGCGTTCTTTATAGAGTTGCAATAATTCTTTAAAGGCAGCATCTTTAGATTCTTTTGTTGTTAATCGTTGTATAAAGTCTTGTTCTTCTTTCAAAAACTCATTTTTTACTTAGACACTTTAAAATACTAAAAGTTTAATCAAATTTATTATTGATATTAACTATTTGATATTCAAAATATTAAAATAAACAATATCGATTAAGTGTTAAAAAAATACGATGAAATACATTTTTTTTTTGTTTGAACCATTTATTTATTATATGTTTGCTTCAGCTTAACCTACAAACATATTACCAGTGTCCCCAAATCTGGTAATAGAATTGAAAAGGACGCAACTTATGTTGTGTCCTTTTCTGTTTCAATAGCTTTTGTATTATTTATTCCAAACTTTGCATGTCTACTAACTTTTTGTAAACACCATTCTTTGATATAAGTTCATCATGTGTGCCTTGTTCTGCAATTTTACCTTTTTGCATGACAATAATTTCATTGGCATTTTGAATGGTAGACAATCTATGTGCTATAACAATTGAAGTTCTGTTTTTCATCATGTTTTCAAGAGCATCTTGCACTAAACGTTCACTTTCGGTATCTAAAGCAGAAGTAGCTTCATCTAATATCATAATTGGTGGATTTTTAAGAACAGCTCTTGCGATACTGAGTCGCTGTTTTTGACCTCCAGATAGATTGCCACCAGAATCTCCAATATTGGTATCTAATACCTCAGGTAATTCCTTTACAAATTCCCATGCATTGGCTATTTTTAAGGCTTCTATAATTTCTTCATCTGTGGCATTTTCTTTACCAATCAATATGTTGTTTCTTACGGTGTCATTAAATAGTATAGAGTCTTGAGTAACGAGTCCTATCAAATCTCTAAGGGAATGAATGTCCATATCTTTAATATTGATGCCATCAATTTCAATAGAACCTTCATTGACATCATAAAATCGTGTTACAAGGTTGGCAATTGTACTTTTACCACTTCCTGACTGTCCAACCAATGCAATTGTTTTTCCTTTAGGAACATGTATAGAAAAATGGTTTAAAACGTCCTCTTCCTGGTACCTGAAGTTTATGTTTTTAATAGAAATTCCATTTGAAACGTCTTGCTTAATAATGGCATTTTCTTTTGTTGGAATTGTATCTTCCTGTTCCAAAATTTCAAACACACGCTCAGCCGCAGCTAATCCGTTTTTAACAGAATAAGACGCTTTAGAAATAGCTTTTGCTGGAGTAAGGATATTGTAAGCTAACATTAAATAGACTAAAAATAATTCGCCATCTAGAGTTTTTTCAACTAAAACCAGATTTCCACCATACCACAATAAGATGGCAATAGTTACAATTCCCATAAACTCGCTCATTGGTGATGCAAGGTTGTTTTTGTTACCAATGCTGTTGGATAATTTGAAGATCTTATTGATTGAATTCAAAAATTTCTGTTTAAAATTTGATTCAGCATTATAGCTTTTTACGACTTTTAAACCTGTTAAACTTTCTTCTACTGTAGAAATGAGTTTGCCGGATTCTTGTTGCAAACGTGTAGATTTAGACTTTAGATTTTTACCAACCCTAGAAATTATAAAACCAGAAATAGGGATAAAGATAAATACAAACAAGGTTAATTCCATACTTATTTTAAGCATGGCAATTATGGTAAATAAAATGGTTAAAGGTTCTCTTACAATAAGTTCTAAAATTAAAAAGAAAGAACGTTGTACTTCTCCAATATCACCTAACATTCTTGCCATAATATCGCCTTTAGTACGCTTAGAATAAAATGGAATAGGCAAACTTATGATTTTATCATACATCTTAGCACGTAAATCTCTTAAAACACCGTTTTTTAAACGTAAGATGTGGTATGATGCTAAATAGTTAAATAGATTTTTAAGCAAAAAAGTCACAATCACAAGAGCGACAGCTAACAATAGAGCATATTGTGGACCTTTAAGTTCTTGTAAGTTTGAAATGTGATAGTAGAACAAATCTTTTGAATAATCTCCAATAGTCCAGATATCTGTGTATATGGGCTTAGTTGTGACTTTTGCTTCTACGTCTTCCCCTTTTTGAAATAAAACTTCCAAAAGAGGAAACATGGTTATAAACGAAAGTGTACTAAAAAGTGCAAAAAGAATATTGAAAATAATGTTCCATACAATATTGGCTTTGTACCGTTTTGCATATGGAATTATTTTTTTAAGATTTTGATCCATTAGTTTAAATTCATATCCTTAAGGATAGCGTCAATTCTAGCTTCCAATTGTTGTTCCGTAGCTTCAAATGCTGACATATTGTCTAAAGTTGTATTAACGCTAATATAGAACTTAATCTTTGGTTCAGTACCACTCGGACGCAATGCAATTTTGCTTCCATCTTCGGTATAGTAGATTAAAACATTGGATTTTGGTATGTGTATAGAAGTGTCTTTTCCAGTGATAAAGTCTTTTACAGTAGATAATTGATAATCTTCTATGCGAACAACTTTAGAACCATTAACGACTTGTAACGGATTTTCACGTGCATTAATCATCATTTGTTTGATGTCTAGAGCACCTTCAATTCCTTTCTTAGTAATAGAGACCAAACGCTCTTTGTAAAAACCATGTTTTATGTAGAGTTCTATTAATTCTTTATACATTGAAATGCCTTTTTCTTTTGCTTGAGCTGCAATTTCACAAGCTAGTAATGTAGATGTTACGGCATCTTTATCTCTGACAAAATCGCCAACCATAAAACCAAAACTTTCTTCTCCACCACCAATAAAATCCATAGCAGGAAAGTCTTTAATCATCTTGGCAATCCATTTAAAACCCGTTAAACCAATTTTACATTCTACACCATAAGAATTGGTTAGAACTGGCATCATTGGAGTAGATACAATGGTAGAACCTACGAACTGATTGCCATTAATTTTGTTTTCATTCTTCCATTGTTTTAAAAGAAAATTGGTCATTAGCAACATCGTTTGATTTCCATTGAGAATTACTAATTTTCCTTCTAAATTTCGGACGGCAACTCCTAAGCGATCACAATCAGGATCTGTACCAATCACAATATCTCCATCAACTTTATTGGCTAATTCAATTGCCATTTTTAAGGCTTCAGGCTCTTCAGGATTTGGAGATTTTACTGTTGGAAAATCACCGTTTGGTTCACGCTGTTCTTCAACAATATGAACATTGGTATAACCAGCTCTTTTAAGAGCTTCAGGAATTACAGTAATTGATGTTCCGTGTAATGAAGTGAAAACGATTTTTAAGTTTTCTTTGGCTTTAGCTGAGGTGTTAAAGCTTCCGTTTTGTACAGATTTATTGATAAAAACATCATCGATGTCTTTTCCTATGTATTCAATTAAATCTTCATTAGCTTCAAATTTAATTTCAGAATAATCTAATCGGTTAATCTCTGTGATAATTTCAGCATCTTGAGGCGGAACTAGTTGTCCGCCATCTTGCCAGTACACTTTATAACCATTGTATTCAGGAGGATTATGAGATGCTGTTAGTACAATTCCGCAGTGACAATTTAAATGTTTTAAAGCGAAAGATAATTCTGGTGTCGGACGTAAGTCTTCAAAAAGGGACACTTTAATTCCGTTAGCAGAAAACACATCTGCAACAACTTTAGCTAAAGTTTTACTATTGTGTCTGCAATCAAATGCAATGGTGACTTTAAGGTTGTCATTTGGAAAAGATTGCTTGATGTAATTGCTCAGACCTTGGGTATTTTTTCCAAGGGTAAATTTATTGATACGGTTAGTACCAATTCCCATGACACCTCGCATTCCACCAGTACCAAACTCAAGATCTTTGTAAAAACTTTCTTTAAGTGTTTTGGTGTCGTTCGCGATTAAATTTTTAATATAGTTGTGAGTATCTTTATCAAAAGTAGGAGTTAACCAGGTGTTAACCCGTTCTAAAAGTTGAGGTTCAATATGTTTCATGAATTACAAAGTATGCTACAAAAATAAGTATTTTATAAGGTGTTATATCTATACTTGGCGTTAATTTTAGAGTGTTTGTATTTACAAGTTTAATTCTTGCTTAATAAGGTAACGTTGTTTGTTTTCTTTGGTTCTTAAAATGATTTCTCCTAAAAAACCAGCAACAAAAAACTGTGTTCCAATAATCATGGTTACGAGCGCTATATAAAATTGTGGTCGTTGAGTAATTAATCTTCCAGTTGGGTTTAAGAATAATTTATCGACACCTAAATAAATGGCAAAAGCAAAACCAATTCCAAACATTAAAACACCTAAGGCTCCGAAAAGATGCATCGGACGTTTACCAAATCGTGAAATAAACCAAATGGTTATTAAATCTAAAAAACCATTGATAAAGCGATCCATTCCAAACTTAGTTTCACCGTATTTCCTCGCTTGATGTTTTACTACTTTTTCAGTAATATTTGTAAAACCAGCATTTTTAGCAAGAACTGGGATGTAGCGATGCATTTCACCACTGACTTCAATATTTTTAACCACTTTATTATCGTAAGCTTTTAAACCACAATTAAAGTCATTGAGTTGAACACCTGAAGTTTTTCTTGCTGCCCAGTTAAATAGTTTTGAGGGTAAATTTTTGGATAGGATTGAGTCGTATCTTTTTTTCTTCCATCCAGATACAAGGTCATATTTTTCAATAATAATCATGTTGTAAAGCTCAGGAATTTCATCAGGATTGTCTTGTAAATCGGCATCCATCGTAATGACGACATCACCTTGAGCTTTTGCAAAACCTGCATGTAAGGCTTGTGATTTTCCAAAATTTTTCAAAAACCGAATGCCTTTAACATTCTCATTTTTTTGAGAAAGTTGCATTATGGTTAACCAAGAATCGTCTGTGCTTCCATCATCTATAAAGATGATTTCATACGAAAAACGATTGGATTGCATGACTTTTGCAATCCAATCGTGTAATTCTTTTAAAGAGTCTTGTTCGTTAAGTAGCGGTATGACTACTGATATATTCATTCAATAATTTTAAATATTTAATATTCAAAAGTACTGATTTTTTTTAAGCTTGATTTGGGTCGCTCTTTTTTAATGAAACGCCAACAATTAAGCCAATAACAGACAAAATTAATAGTCTAATAACATAAGATTGAAATTGCATTCCGGCAGAAAAGTTATTCTTACCTTCCATACCAGCTATAGCTTCATTAATACTGGCTTGAGGAGCACCAAAACTTTCCATCGTTTGCATTGTCATTTCAATAATTTTCTCATTTAAATATTGAGCAGCATCTGGATCAATAACTGCAAAAATAACAACACCAACAATTGTACTTATGAGTGTGCCAACTGCAACTGTTATAAAGTAAGAAGTAAAAGCCTCTTTGAAAGTCATAAATCCGCCTAAAGCTTTTCTGGATTTTACAGCAGCAATGATTCCAAAAACGAGAATGACTAGAAATAATAAAATACCGAGCCACCATTTCGTAAACATATCGATGCTAAATGCATAGATTAATACAGTTATGACTGTTAGGATAACACCTAGTATTATTCCTTGATTTAGACTGATTGACTTAAGTGATTTTTCCATAATTGAGTTTGATTGTTTAGTTAATGTGATTAGTTAGTGTAATATTGATTAAATTTGTTACAATTCTTTAGTAAATAAAAAAAGAAATAAATTATTGGTAATTTACAAAAATTACTTAAATTTGCACCTCCAAAATAGTAAGGATTTTAAAGAATAAAGCGATGAAAAAAGGAATACATCCAGAAAATTATAGACTTGTAGCATTTAAAGATATGTCAAATGATGATGTGTTTTTAACAAAGTCAACAGCAGATACTAATGAAACTATTGAAGTTGATGGTGTTGAATACCCAGTAGTTAAATTGGAGATATCAAGAACATCTCATCCATATTACACAGGTAAATCTAAATTAGTAGATACAGCTGGTCGTATTGATAAGTTCAAAAATAAATACGCTAAATTTAAAAAATAAGCGTTTTACAATCATATATAAGAAGCCTTCAGGATTTATCTCGAAGGCTTTTTTGTTTTTTTAATTAGTACTATTTTTGATTGAATTCACATTTCATTCATTAGAGATAAGAGTATAGATTAAATTATGTGTTATTTGAATAAAATATTCGATAATTGTGTTAATTTCAACAATAGATAACTATGTGTATTATCTTGATAAAAAAATCATTTTATGAACTACATTCTTTTTGACGGTCCTTCACGTAATAATTTATTACCTTTTACATTTACCAGACCTGTAGCAGAAATAAGAGTTGGGATTTTAACCATCAGAGAAAAATGGGAAAAATTTTTAAATTCAACCACAACTACTTTAACTGAAGATTATCTTTCAGAAAAATATCCAATGGTTGAGATGGATGTTAATGTTATGATTAATGCATCATACCTTCCTAATAATGAATTGGTCGCTATGGTGAAGAATCTTAAAGACAATCAAGCCATTTTTAAGGATGAAGATGTAATTGCTTTCTTTTCGAAAGAGACTCAAAATGAAGTTGATTTTGATACCTACGAAGCTATTGAGTATGATAAAGATCTTATTAAGATTGAACACACTTGGGATATTTTTTCAAAAAACGGAGCAGCCATTCGAGACGATTTTGAATTGGTAACTCATAATCGTAAATCGCAACCCATTCCAGATTCAAACAATTGCATAAATAAACAACATATTTTTATTGAAGAAGGTGCAAAACTGGAATTTACAACGTTAAATGCAAGTTCTGGTCCAATTTATATAGGAAAGGACGCCGAAATTATGGAAGGCAGTATCGTAAGAGGTCCTTTTGCGCTCTGTGAACATGCAACACTTAAATTAGGTGCAAAAATTTATGGACCAACGACTGTTGGACCACATAGTAAGGTTGGAGGAGAGGTAAATAACTCCGTATTATTTGGTTATTCTAACAAAGGTCATGATGGCTTTTTAGGAAATTCAGTGTTAGGTGAGTGGTGTAACCTTGGCGCAGATACTAATAATTCTAACTTGAAAAACAATTATGCTGAAGTACGTCTGTGGAATTATGAAACCCAAGGTTTTGCCAGAACAGGGTTACAGTTTTGTGGATTGATGATGGGAGATCATAGCAAATGTGGAATTAATACTATGTTTAATACTGGTACAGTTGTTGGAGTAAGTGCTAATATATTTGGAAGTGGTTTTCCTAGAAATTTTGTTCCTAGTTTTAGTTGGGGCGGAAATTCTGGATTTACAACATATCTCACAAAAAAAGCATTTGAAGTTGCAGAAGTCGTTATGAAACGAAGAGATATTCAATTTTCAAATGTGGATAAAGCAATTTTAGAACATGTCTTTGAAGAAACCAAACAATGGAGAAAAAAAGACGAATAAATTTATATGCTATGAAAATATACCTACTTATACTAGTCTCAATTATTACAATTTCGGCTGGTTCACAAACTGAAACTTATACCTTAAAAAACATTTCTCTCAACGATGAACTGAGTCAATATGGCCTGGTGCACGCAGGAGATGGTATCGTGTATTATTCGAGATATAAAGTCAATAGTTTTGGTTCTGTTGAACGAAATAGTGCAGATCAGCAAATTTTTACGGTATATCAAGGTAAAATGTCTGAAAATGGAGAAGTTATTAATACAAAAGAATTTATTTCAGCAGATAGATTTGTGTTTAATAGTTCTACAGCTGGTTTTAGTAAAGATGGTAAATTTATGTATGTCACTACCAACGAAAGAAAACGTGGAGATGTTTATAAATATGACGAAACTACCAGAAATTTAAGAATTGAAAGAGGTGAATATGTTGAAGGTAAAGGTTACATGAACTTCAAGCCATTGCACTTTTGTGATGGACGCTATTCATATGCACATCCATCTGTTAGTCCAGATGGTAAGTATTTATACTTTACATCAAATATACCAAGTGCTAAAGGGCCAACAGATATTTTCAGGGTAGAAATTCTTGGAAATGACAAATACGGAAAGCCCGAAAACCTTGGTGTAAAATTAAACTCTCCAAGAAAGGAAATGTTTCCATTTATAAGCTTTGATAATACGCTTTATTTTTCTTCAGATCGTGCCAATGGTATTGGTGGTTTAGATCTATATAAGGCTGAAATAGGACCAGATGGGAAGTTTGGAACACCAGAATTAATGCCAGCTCCAATTAATAGTGAGGCAGATGATATGTGTTTTGAAGTCTTACCAGGCGGAAAATCAGGTTATTTTTCTTCCAACAGAGCAGGAGGAAAAGGAGAAGATGATATTTACTACTTTACAAAAGAGTAAATAAAATTAGTCCTTAGTCTTTTTAACACGCTTTAAATCTAACATATTGATAGGGTTTATACCCAAACCAGATATTTGCTTTCTGGTGAATCTTAAAACTTCATCATAGAACAAAGGGATGACAGGTGTTTTTGCCATCACCAGGCTGTCCATTTTTGTGTATAGTTGTTCGCGTTTTTTTGTGTCGGTAATGGTAAAGGCTTCTTCGTACCATTGATCAAATAATTCATCTTTAAAATGCGTGTAATTCGGACCATCAGGTGCAAAATTTTTACTGTAATACAACGATAAGTAATTCTCGGCATCAGGATAATCGGCAACCCAACTTGCTCTAAATATATCTAATTTGCCGTTTGCTTTAGCGTCTTTTAATGTTGCCGCAGGAATAACATCTACATTAACACTAATCCCAATTTTTTGAAGTTCTCTTTGAATGTATTCACAAAAGCTCAGGTAATTACTGGTTGTCGTAATCGTAATTTCAGGATTTGTAATGCCAGTTTCAGTTTTAAATTGTTGAACTAATTGTTTTGCGTTTTCAGGTTGAAAATTGAAACCTATGGTGTTATCATGACCAGGAAGCCCTTTTGGGATAAAACCTCCATAAGCAGGAATACCAATGCCATTACGTAAATAAGTCATCATTTTTTTACGGTCAAATCCGTAATTGATAGCTTTTCGGAGTATCTCAGATTGTATTTCTGGTAAATCGGTTTCCATAAAAAATGCCAGATATTCTGTGTTGAGGTAAGGGCCACGAATCATATTAACCTCAGTTTCATATAAAGACCTCAATGTGCCGCTAGCAGTTAAGATTTCATCCTTGTAAGAAGCATCTAAGCCTGAAACAAAATCAATATTGCCTTGAGCAAATTGTAAAAATTCACTTTGTTTATCAGGTAAAAATGTAATAGCAACGGCTTCCAAATATGGTAATTGTTGTCCGTTAGAATCCGTTTCAAAATACTGTGTATTCTTTCGGAAAACAAGTTTTAAATTTTCTTCCCAACGCTTGAATTTAAAAGGACCAGTTCCTATAGGATGCGATCTGAAATCAGCATTGTAATGCTCCACAATTTCCTTGGGAACCACAGAGCAATACTTCATCGTCAAAAGTCCGAGAAAAGCAGGAAATGCTTGTTTTAATCGAATTTGAAATGTGGTATCGTTAAGAGCGGTAAAAGATGCCACTTTATTGAGAGTCCAGCTTCCTGGAGACGCAATTTTTTTATCTAATAAGCGATTGAAACTGTATTCAAAATCATTGGCTTTTACAGTTCTTGTTGAATCGTTTCCAAACAATTCATGGTGATGAAACTTTACGTCATTACGAAGCGAAAAAGTATAGGTGAGTGCGTCTTCTGAAATCGACCAGCTTTTTGCAATACAAGGTTGTACATTTAAATTTTCATCCATTTGCACTAAGCCATTGAACAACTGATTAATTGCCCAATTATCAGCATTGTCTTTTGCAAATGCAGGATCTAATGATCCAATATTTTTATGTTCATTGTATCTAAAAACAAGGTGGTTTTTGTTGGAATTTGAGGTGTTTTCACAAGAAAAGAGAATAAAAGCAGTGAAAATACTCAAAATCACTATTAAATGTGAATATTTGCCAGAAACAGGTTTTAAGATATTGCTCATTAATTGTAAATTTGCCTTTTCTAAATTAGAAACGAGTAAATATAAATAGATTTCTGTGCTCACGGAAATACTAATTCAGGTTATGAATAAAAAAGTCGCATTTTATACCTTAGGTTGTAAACTCAACTTTTCTGAAACTTCAACTATTGCCAGAAATTTTTCCTCTGAAGGGTTTGAACGTGTTGATTTTAAAGAAAAAGCAGATATTTATGTAATAAATACGTGTTCTGTGACCGAAAATGCAGATAAGCGTTTTAAATCAATCGTGAAGCAAGCGCAAAAAATAAACCCTGAAGCTTTTGTAGCTGCAGTTGGATGTTATGCTCAATTAAAACCAAGTGAATTAGCTGATGTGGAAGGTGTTGATCTCGTTTTGGGAGCCACTGAAAAATTTAATATTACAAGTTATCTCAACGATTTGACCAAAAATGATATGGGAGAAGTCCATAGCTGTGAGATTCAAGATGCCGATTTTTATGTAGGTAGTTATTCTTTTGGTGATCGCACTAGGGCATTTTTAAAAGTTCAGGACGGTTGTGATTATAAATGCACCTATTGTACCATTCCATTAGCCAGAGGGATTTCAAGGAGTGATACATTAGAGAACGTGCTACAAAATGCAAAAGAAATCTCTGAAAAAAATATAAAAGAAATTGTACTTACTGGTGTTAATATTGGCGACTATGGAAAAGGAGAATTCGGAAACAAAAAACATGAACATACGTTTTACGAATTGGTTCAGGAGTTAGATCAGGTTGACGGAATTGAGCGTTTACGTATCTCTTCAATAGAGCCTAATCTTCTTAAAAATGAAACCATTGAATTCGTGTCTCAAAGTAATTCTTTTGTACCCCATTTCCATATTCCATTACAAAGTGGAAGTAATGAAATTCTTAAATTGATGCGTCGTCGTTATATGAAAGAATTATATGTAGACCGTGTTACTAAAATCAGAAAAATGATACCTCACGCATGTATCGGTGTGGATGTGATTGTTGGCTTTCCCGGAGAAACAGATGATTTATTTTTAGAAACTTACAATTTTCTAAATGAGTTAGATATTTCGTATTTACATGTGTTTACCTATTCTGAGCGTGATAATACGGTTGCAGCTTCATTACAAGGTGTGGTTTCAAAAAAGGTGAGAGCTAAACGTAGTAAAATGTTACGTGGACTTTCAGCAAAAAAACGAAGAGCATTTTACGAACAACAATTAGGAAGTAACCGAACGGTACTCTTTGAAGGTGAAAACAAAGAGGGTTATATTCATGGCTTTACTGAAAATTATGTAAAAGTAAAATCGCCTTGGAATCCTGAACTGGTCAATACATTGCATGAAGTGGCATTGACTGAAATTGATGATGATGGGTTGGTGAGATTTGATTTTGTAAGTGAAGCGTATTAATATCTTTGTCGTGTAGTAATTATCATATGCTGTATGTTACGATATAATCAAATAATAAAAATTGAACCAAAAAAAACTGAAACTCTTTAAAGTTTCAGTTTTTTTGGTTTGTTAATACTGGGAATTAGATTCTAATTCCAACGGGTAACATTTTTTTGTATTTTCTATGTCGTCTAATAAATTTTGCAATTTCAGGACTCGTAGGGACTACACTTATATTACGTTCTGCAATATTTTCGAATACTAGAGTTAAAAACTCTTCTTCAAAACCTTCAGAATTAATAGTATCTGGAATAATTAGTTTTGTTAAGAAAATTTTCCGGTCTTGAAGTGCGTATTCAATTTTGGCAAGTTCATCTTCAACCTTAAGCTCAAATTGACGTAAAAAGTCATTGTCAGTCAGTTCTGCTGCATCAATCATAATAATTAGTTATTTAATTCAATGGTTGGTAGGGTAGAAACTATAGATTTATATAGTTTTGTAATACAAATTTACAAAAAAATTAGCACATACTAAAAATAACTGGTTTTTAAATACTTATGTCTCAGGAAATCATACATGTTTACCTTATGCCAGGAATGGCTGCAAACCCAACTATTTTTGAATATTTCAAATTACCTAAAGATCAATTTAAAATACATTGGCTAGAATGGATGATACCAGAAAAAAATGAACCTTTATCTTCTTATGCTAAACGCATGATTGCCAAAATAGAACATGAAAATGTTGTATTATTAGGTGTTTCTTTTGGTGGAATCCTTGTTCAGGAAATGAGTAAGTATATGAATCTTAGAAAGCTTTTTGTAGTATCTAGTGTGAAGTCTAAACATGAACTACCAAAGCGAATGAAGCTCATGAAGATAACAAAAGCCTATAAAATATTACCTACTCAATTGATTAGTAATGTCGATGTTCTTGCAAAATATGCATTTGGAGAAACTGTTACTAAACGTGTAGAATTGTATAAAAAGTATCTTTCAGTAAGTGACAAGCGTTATTTAGACTGGGCTATTGAAAATGTAATTGAATGGAACCAAGACCAGCCTCATCCTGAAGCCATCTATATTCATGGAGATAAAGATGCTATTTTTCCTCATTCCTGTAACGGTAATTGTATCATTATTAAAGGCGGAACACATATTATGGTTATAAATAAGTACAAATGGTTTAATGAAAATTTACCAAAACTTATATTAGAAGAGGCTTGAACACCATGATTATATTTTATACATTTATAAAAAAACAAATATGAAGACGATTAAAAATATGTTAGCAACGATTGGTTTAGTTGCTGTGTCTGGATTGTTCATTTTTGCAATGCAGAAAACTCCAGTAGAAGTGCAAACTTCAGATAAATTCAATTCAATTAATGAATCAAAATCTACTAATAATTATAATGTTTATGCATTATCTGTTCCAGAGTCATTAGATTTTGCTGGTGAAAAAGTACCTCTTAATAATCCAGATATTTTAGAACGAATGGATCGGGAACTATTGGTTAATACCTATTGGCAATCTAATGGCTTGTTAATGTTTAAACGGGCTGCAAAGTATTTTCCAATTATAGAACCAATTTTAAAAAAGAATGGAGTGCCTGACGATTTTAAATACTTGGCCGTAATTGAGAGCGGACTTACAAACGCAGTATCTCCTGCAGGAGCCAGAGGTGTTTGGCAAATTATGAAAGCAACAGGAAGAGAGAATGGTCTTGAGATTAATGATAATGTAGATGAACGTTACCATTTAGAAATGGCCACAGAAGTCGCTTGTAAATATTTGCTTAAGGCTAAAGAGCAATTAGGTTCTTGGACATTAGCTGCAGCTGCTTACAATGCTGGTAATGCCGGAATTTCAAGACGTTTGGAAGAACAAGGAGTAACCGATTATTACGATTTATTACTAGGTGAAGAAACTGGTCGCTATTTGTTTAGAATCGTAGCCTTAAAAGAAATTTTAAACCATCCGGTAAAATATGGTTTTAATTTTAATGAAGAAGATTTATATACTTCTGTACCAACATAT
This sequence comes from Psychroserpens mesophilus, assembly GCF_050617655.1. GTDB lineage: Bacteria > Bacteroidota > Bacteroidia > Flavobacteriales > Flavobacteriaceae > Psychroserpens > Psychroserpens mesophilus_A. The sequence goes on from NZ_JBODQC010000003.1 coordinate 181,117, forward strand.
AAAGTAGAAGTAGATACAGCAGTGACAAATTTTTCTCAGTTTGCTAAAAAATTTAGCATCAACTATAAAATTCTAAAACTTCACAACCCTTGGTTGAGAGAACCTCATTTGAATAACAAATCAGGAAAAAAATACAATATAGACATTCCAAAAGATGGATTCTATTCTATAAAACCTTAAATGATAACATTTGTCAAGGATAATATTGGGTGGATATTACTAGTTTTAAATTATTTACTGGCAGTATCGGCATTGATTACTATTTTACTAAAAAATATTAATCCTTCTAAAACGGTTGCTTATATATTAGTTTTAGTCTTTTTTCCTTTTTTTGGGTTAATTGTATATTATCTCTTCGGACAAGAATACAGAAAAAATAAACTGTTTAACAGGAAAGATATTTCAAACACAAAAATCATCAAATCTGTTGGAGATAACTTACGTGTTGAAGAAAAAAAATTTGATAGTGTAAGTATTGAATTAGATGATAAAATTAAACTGATAAAACTACTCAAAGCAAGCGAAAAAACTCCGCTCACCATAAAAAATGAAGTAGAAATACTTATCAATGGAGAAGTAAAGTTTAATAAGTTATTTGAGGATTTAAGGCAAGCCAAAACTTATATTCATTTAGAATATTATATCGTAAAAGATGATATAACAGGTACAGAATTACTTGACATTATTTGCGATAAAGCCAAACAAGATGTTGAGGTAAAACTTACTTATGATGATGTGGGTAGTAAATTGTCTTCTAAAATGAAGCATAAACTCGATGAAAGCGGAGTAGAACATCATCCGTTCATGCCTGTTTTGTTCTCCAGTTTTACAGGAAAGTCCAACTACAGAAATCATAGAAAAATTGCTATTATTGATGGTTTAGTAGGCTATATTGGAGGAATAAATGTGTCTGATAATTATGTAAATTCTAGAACGTCAAAAAAGTATTGGAGAGATACACATTTGAGAATAAGAGGAGAAGCCGTTAAAGTACTTCAATTTCATTTTTTAACAACATGGGATTTTGTGACTGAAAATACTGTAGAGATTAAAAAAAGCTATTTTCCAGATGTTAAATGTGATAAAGATGTAGCCATTCAAATAGCAGCCAGTGGTCCTGATACAGATTGGGCTAATATCATGGAAGCTCTGCTAACTGCTATTAATAATGCTGAAGATTATATCTATTTGACAACACCTTACTTCATTCCTAATGATCAAATTATAACAGCATTACAAATCGCATCAAAAATTGGTGTAGAGGTGAAATTACTTATACCAAAAAATTCAGATTCATGGGTAGCAGAACATGCAACCAACTCGTATTTAGATGATTTAATGGAAGCTGGAATTGAAGTGTATCGTTACAATAAAGGGTTTATACATGCGAAAACGATGGTTGTAGATGACGTGTTTTCAACTATTGGAACCTGTAATCTCGATAATAGAAGCTTCAATATTAATTTTGAAATTAATGCTCTTATTTATAATAAAGAACAAAGTCAGATATTAAAATCACAATTTTTAGAAGACCTTAAAGACAGTGATTGTATAGATTTTGAATCCTGGAAAAACCGTTCTAATTTTTCAAAACTCAAAGAATCTTTCGCTAGGCTTTGGTCTCCTTTGTTATAAAAAGAACTTATCGTCTGCTGCGTTTATTTTGTCTTGCAGATGTAGGCTGACCATAATGTTGCTTCGGTATAGAGGTCTTTTTCATTTGCTGTTTAAACATCTTTATTTGGTCTGCTAACATGTCTCTTTTATCAAGTTTTTGCGCTTCAGCTAATAATTTTTGAGCCTCTTGCGGACGACGTTTGCTAAAAGCTATTCCTGCTAAGTTTAATTTAGCCATTGCAAGATCATGATCCATAGACAAACCAAGTCCTATTGCTTTTTTGAAATGTTTTTCAGCAGCATTCATATCAGTTTGAGCGACCATAATGCCATGCAAATAATAATAATAGCCTTCTTGCTTTTTTACTAGTGCACTTGAAGGGTTTTTAATTTTGTTTAACCAGTTTTTTGCACCTTCAAAATCTTGCTTTCTCAATTTTAAAAAAGCCAGAAGGATAAATTCATTTTTAAAATACAGAAATATAAAAATGAGTGATAATAATATAAACATGATTCCATTACCAATATAGCCTTCAATAAACTGATATATGGCATAGGCAAGTATTAAAAATGCGATTACTAATTTTATGTTTTTATTGAACATTTTTTGAAATTAAAATTTAGGCTGCAAAGTTAATAAAAACAATTATAAATATTTTTAATATTACATTTGGCAAACTAAAAACTCTTTGTATATTTGCACGCAGTTTTAAGAACAGCTTAAGACATCAAAAAAGACATTAGATTTAAAGATATAAGACAATGAGCAAAAGAACGTTTCAACCGTCAAAAAGAAAAAGAAGAAATAAACACGGTTTTAGAGAAAGAATGGCTTCTGTAAACGGAAGAAAAGTTTTAGCACGTAGAAGAGCTAAAGGAAGAAAGAAATTGTCTGTATCATCTGAAACTAGACATAAGAAATAATGATTAACAATTGTTAATATTTTAAAGGTGTTACTTAGGTGTAACACCTTTTTTTGTACCTATTTGTTATCTATTTTTGCAACTATTAAAAAAACAAACATGCCAAAAAGCGAAAAATTAAAATCCATCCTTATCATAGGTTCTGGTCCAATAATAATTGGTCAAGCCTGCGAATTTGATTATTCAGGAACTCAAGCTTTACGTTCACTTCGTGAAGATGGAATTGAAACCATTCTTATCAATTCTAATCCAGCGACAATTATGACAGATCCTACAATGGCAGACCATGTGTATCTGTTACCTTTAACGACTAAGTCGATTATCAAAATATTAAAAGAGCATCCGCAAATTGATGCTGTTTTACCAACAATGGGTGGACAAACAGCTTTAAACCTTTGCATTGAAGCTGATGAAAAAGGAATTTGGGGAGATTTTAATGTGGATATAATTGGTGTAGATATTGATGCCATTAATATTACAGAAGATAGAGAGCAATTTAGAGAGCTTATGCTCAAAATTGGAGTAGGAATGGCTCCACAGGCAACCGCTAATTCATATTTAAAAGGAAAAGAAATAGCTCAAGAATTTGGTTTTCCATTAGTAATCAGAGCAAGTTATACCTTAGGTGGAGCAGGAGCATCGTTCGTTTATAAAGAAGATGAATTTGACGAATTACTCACACGTGGTTTGGAAGTATCTCCAATTCATGAAGTCATGATCGATAAGGCTTTAATCGGTTGGAAAGAATACGAATTAGAACTGCTAAGAGATAAAAATGATAACGTTGTTATTATTTGTGCGATAGAAAATATGGATCCCATGGGCATCCATACAGGCGACTCGATTACGGTTGCTCCAGCCATGACACTTTCTGATAAAACCTACCAAAAAATGCGTGATATGGCGATTCATATGATGCGTAGTATTGGCGATTTTGCTGGTGGTTGTAACGTGCAGTTTGCTGTAAGTCCTGATGAAAATGAAGATATCATTGCCATTGAAATTAATCCTCGTGTATCGCGTTCATCAGCATTAGCAAGTAAAGCCACAGGATATCCTATTGCAAAAGTAGCAGCTAAATTAGCCATTGGGTATACATTAGATGAATTAAGTAATCAAATTACAGGTTCCACTTCAGCCTTATTTGAACCCACTTTAGATTATGTGGTTGTGAAAATACCACGTTGGAATTTTGATAAATTCGAAGGTTCCGATCGTCGATTAGGACTGCAAATGAAAGCTGTAGGTGAAGTGATGGCTATAGGACGCTCGTTCCAGGAAGCACTTCATAAAGCGACCCAATCTCTGGAAATAAAACGTAACGGATTAGGCGCAGATGGAAAAGGATACAAAGATTATCAGCAAATTATAGATAAGTTAACTTACGCTAGTTGGGATCGTGTGTTTGCGATCTATGATGCCATTCAAATGGGAATTCCGTTGAGTAGAATTCATGAAATCACTAAAATCGATATGTGGTTCTTAAAACAATATGAAGAACTGCACGAACTGGAGAAAGAGATTTCAAAGTTTACTATCGATACAATTGAGCGTGAATTGCTGTTAGAAGCTAAACAGAAAGGTTATGGTGATCGTCAGATTGCTCACATGTTAAAATGTCTGGAAAGCCAGGTGTATAATAAACGAGATGAGTTTAACATCAATCGAGTGTATAAGCTGGTAGATACGTGTGCTGCTGAATTTAAAGCGGAAACACCATATTACTATTCCACATTTGAAAATGAAGTTGAAACTCCAAACGGACAAAAGTTTTCTACTAATGAAAGTCAAGTTTCCGATAAGAAAAAAATTATTGTTTTAGGTTCTGGACCAAACCGAATTGGTCAAGGAATTGAGTTTGATTATTGCTGTGTTCATGGTGTTTTAGCAGCTTCAGAATGTGGCTATGAGACCATTATGATTAATTGTAATCCTGAAACGGTTTCAACAGATTTCGATATTTCAGATAAATTGTATTTTGAACCTGTGTTCTGGGAACACATCTACGATATTATTCGCCATGAAAAACCTGAAGGAGTCATTGTTCAGTTAGGTGGTCAAACCGCTTTAAAGTTAGCTGAAAAGTTAGATCGCTACGGCATAAAAATTATTGGAACAACTTATGAATCTTTAGATTTAGCTGAAGATAGAGGACGATTTTCTAATCTTTTAAAGGAAAACAATATTCCATATCCTGAGTTTGATATTGCAACCACAGCAGATGAAGCATCAGCAATTGCAGATGTTTTAGATTTTCCAATTTTGGTGAGACCTTCTTACGTTCTAGGTGGTCAAGGCATGAAGATTGTGATTAATAAAGAGGAACTTGAAGAACATGTTGTTGATTTGCTTCGCAGAATGCCTGGAAATCAATTACTTCTTGATCATTACCTCGATGGAGCCATCGAAGCTGAAGCAGATGCCATTTGTGATGGCGAAAATGTCTACATCATTGGAATTATGGAGCATATCGAACCATGTGGAATTCACTCTGGTGATAGTAACGCAACACTACCACCTTTTAATCTAGGTGAATTTGTAATGCAGCAGATTAAGGATCATACTAAAAAAATTGCTTTAGCTTTAAATACTGTAGGTTTAATCAATATTCAGTTTGCCATAAAAGACGATATGGTATATATTATCGAAGCCAATCCAAGAGCATCACGTACTGTTCCGTTTATTGCTAAAGCCTATGGAGAACCTTATGTCAACTACGCTACTAAAGTGATGCTTGGAGATAAAAAAGTAACCGATTTTGAATTTAATCCACAATTAGAAGGTTATGCTATTAAACAACCTGTATTTTCATTTAATAAATTCCCTAATGTGAATAAAAAATTAGGACCAGAAATGAAGAGTACAGGAGAAAGTATCTTATTTATTGATAGTTTAAAAGACGACGAGTTTTATAATTTATATTCAAGAAGAAAGATGTATTTAAGTAAATAATCTGTTTTTTCGATGAACCGCATAGTCTACTTAACTAAAAATTACTAATTTAGCTTTATTAAAGTCTGACTATGAAAACAAAACTACTTATATTATCCTTATTACTAATGACTTCGGTTTCTTTCGCTCAGGTTGTTGCCAATCAGGTTGATGATTTTGAAGACAACACACCACAAAGTTGGACTGTTGGAAACCCATTTGTAGCACAAAATCAGATTAGTTTACCTACTGATGGCGGACCAGATGGATCAGGAGATCAATTTTTCAGATATACGACTACTGGAGCACCTAATGGACAAGGAAGCAGATGTTTGGTCTTTTCTACTGGAGCACAATGGTCTGGTGATTTTATAGGACAAGGTATTGTTGCTATAAAACTTAACGTTCGTGCTAATGTACGTGATTTGAGTTTGCGTGTTGGGTTTAGTGATGAAACAACAGAAAGTTTTTTGCCTACAACTCAGGTCGTAACAGATCCTATCACTATTACAGCAGGTTCTGGTTGGCAAGAAGTAATTATTTCTATTCAACCTTCAGATTTAAATGTTTTGGCTTTTGGAGATGGAGCCACTCCAGCAGAAGTTCTTGCTAATGTCGCAGAAATGAGAATTTTTAGTCAAACACTTGAGGATTGGACTGGAGAAGCAGGAATTCCTGGTGACCCTACACCTCGTAGTATGGATTTAGATAATGTTACAGCATCGACTACATTGAGTACAACGGATATTTTATCTGCTGATGAATTTTCAATATCACCAAATCCTGCAACATCTAAGTTAAATGTATATTTACCTAAAAATTCAAAGAATACTACCATTTCTGTGTATGATGTTTTGGGTAAACGTGTGTTTTCAAAATCTCTTGATGTGTTGGCATCAACTTCAATAGATGTTTCCAACTGGAATAGTGGAGTTTATATCATAAGAATTTCATCTGATAATACAACGCAAACTAAGCGATTTGTAAAACAATAAATGTTTAAACTTTTTATAAAAAAACCATCAGAGCAAACTGATGGTTTTGTTCTTTTATAGGAATCTATTTAAATGTTCAATTTTTGATGAAACGTTTTGTTTCGGTTTTGTCTCCTGTAACTATTTTAATAAGGTACAATCCATTTTCTAAATTTGAAACATCAATATTTGAGAATCCTTCAGAATCAGTAATTCTATTTAAAACTTGTTTACCAAGAATATCAAATACTTCTAAGGTTAGATTTGTTTCACTGGAATTAAATTCAATATGTAATATCGAATGGGTTGGATTAGGGTAAAGATGGATACCTAAACTACGATTAAAATCGTTAATACCTAATAGTGTATCCCAAAATTGAAAACCATTTTGAGCTCCATTTCCAATATACTCATAAGGTGGTGGAGCACTAATGAAAGTATTGGCAGTCCAGATACCTTTAGTGACTGCTACATTTTCTCTTCCGTTGCCACCACTTCCCCATTGTGTGAAATCTACCATACTGGCTGCAGATCCAAAACTTCCAGTAGGAAGATAAAGTCCTAAATCTGCAGCTGTATCGTTTAAAAACCCTGGAGCAGATAAAGTAACTTCAGCGTTGGGAGCTAAGTCCAGCGATCCGTTAACAACTGTTGTTTGTGATGATAGTGTTCGATAACCAAAAAGAGAGCATAATCTATATGCTCCTATATTTTGTGTTGAAGCATCAAAACTTTTAATAGTAACTGTATCAGCCACAGGATCAACCTCGATGATTCTAAATTGAGCATAAGCTTGCTGAAATGTAAAAGAAAGTAAGCCTAGAAATAAAATGGCTTTCATTGTGTAATGTTTTTTCATAATAATATATATTTAATTGGTTAATAATTCATTGTTGTTGGTATAAACTAGTATGTGACTAAATTTTGAGTTAGAGTTTTAAACTGCTTCAACTTGTTTCAGTTAAAGCAGTTTAGTTTAAAAAACTCTAAGGGTTAATGACTCTCCTAATTTTTCTTTTTCATAATATGGTTTTTAATTGCAATTATTTCTATATCGCAATCTGTCATCTAAATCAAGTTTTAAATCAATTTTTGTTAAGTCTGGACTGGTATTGATTTCCTGTAATTCCCAGTTATTATTACACAAGGTCAAAGCTGGAATATCTATAGCTATCATAATGTTATTTGCAGTTCCTGATGTAGACCAAGTGCCATAAACAGTGATGGAATTCCAATACACTGAAACTGTTCCATCCATGAAAAAATTAAAATCATAGCCCTCATAAATAGAATTATAATCGGTATTTTCTCTTTTTAATTTATCTACATACCAGTCTTGGCAGCCAGTTAAAAATTCAGCAACTAACTCTTGCGTACAATGATTGCAATCGTCATCATCATAATCATAATCATCATCTTCATCACAGTCGTTTTGATGATTTTCAATACTAGTTCGCAGTTCTAACATTGAATTAATTTGAAGTAATGTACTATCAGAAAGTTCTATTGAAATAGGAAAATTTATAGTGACAATATCTCCAGGTATAATGGCTTTGATAAAATTGTATAGTTCTTTGTCTTCTGTAAAAACTTCGGTAGATAGGAGTTCATTATTAGTGTTAAATATTGAAGCAGAAATGGGATATACAAAATCAACACATTCAATGTCATCATCTAAACTGTTTTCACCATTGCAATTTTCAGCATAACTGTTTAACTCACTATTAGAATTGATAATAACTTCAGAATAGTCACTTAGTACAATCGTAACAGGAAAAGTAATCTCTAAGGTGTTTACATCATCATATTCCTCATCAAAAATGGATTCTACTTTATCATAATCTGCATTATTATTTATAACGACTTCAGTAGAATTAGCACTAACGGTTACTGGTAATTTTATACTGAAGCAATTGGCTAAATCTAAAATATTATCATTTGAACCATCATTTGTAACTGTACGAAGCATTAAATCAGCTATAGAAGAGTTGGACTCTAAAATATCTTCAGAAGGTGTTTCAATAAATTCAGATTCTTCTTTTCTGCATGATGTAAGGACAAATGCAAAAGAGAAGAATAAAATAAAAACAGATTTAAATGATATGTTCATGGTATTGCATTTCTATAAGTTGTAATGCTTTTAATATATAACAACTGAAATTTAAAAACTCCTGAAAAAGAATATAAAATATTTATATACCTTTAAAAAATTAAAAGCATAGCCTTGTCAAAAGATTTTAAAAAGAACATCTGTGAAGCAAAAGTTTTTGAACATGTCTATAATACATATTCAAAAGATGTGCATGATTTTTTATATTATAAATTTGGAGCACAGTTCAATCCAAAAGATAAAACTCAAGAAGCATTTATTAAACTATGGAATAACTGTAAGAATGTGACATTGAGCAAAGCAAAATCATTTTTATTTACTGTTGCCAATAATATGGTACTCAATGATATCAAGCATCAAAAAGTAGTACTTAATCATCAAAAAGTACAGCCTAAATCTCATACCAATGAAACACCTGAATTTATCTTAGAACAAGAACAATTTTATGAACACTATAAAAAAGTGCTTGCCAGTTTAAGTGAAGAACAGCGTGTTGCATTTTTATTAAATAAAGCAGAAGGAAAAAAACACAGTGAAATTGCTGAGTTTTTGGGTGTTACTCAAAAAGTTGTTGAATATAGAATTTACAGTGCTTTTAGTATTCTTAAAAAGGAACTGAAAGGTTTTAAAATAAAATAATCAGGAGAATTACAATTGAAGTTGTTATATAGATAGATATCGATTTATGAATAAAGAAAATCTAACCAAAAAATGGTTAAATGATGCGCTAACTCCTGCCGAAAAAGAAATATTTGAGCAAGGAGAAGATTTTCAATTACACCGAGCAATTGTTGATGGTGCTCAGCACTTTAAAGCCTCTAATTTTTCAAGTCCAAATGATTTTGAAGATTTAAAATCTTCTCATCAAGCAAAAAAGTTAGCTTTAAAGCAGTTGTACTGGTTTAAGCCCTTATTAAAAATAGCCAGTGTTGTGGTAATAACACTAGGTATTTATTTTATGTTTTTTAATACTAATCAAGTAGCTATTGAAACATTTGTAAGTCAACAAACTAGTATTGAACTGCCAGATCATTCAAAAGTTACTTTAAATGCCAGCTCAGAAATTACCTACAGTAAAAGTGACTGGAAAAACCACAGACAATTACATCTTAATGGTGAAGCATATTTTAAGGTTGCTAAGGGCGAAACTTTTGAGGTTTTTACATCACTGGGATCAGTTACTGTTGTTGGTACAGCATTTAATGTTTTACAGCGTAAAGATTATTTTGAAGTACAGTGTTTTGAAGGTGTGGTAAAAGTGACCTCAGGAACTGTGTCTAAAACATTAATGGCTGGTGATACGTTCAGGCTGTTAAATAATGAATTTAGTCAAGATAAACTAACAGTTTTACAACCTGAATGGACCCAAAACCAAAGCCAGTTTAAATCCATTCCTTTTAAAATAGTTATGGCTGAATTGCAACGACAATACGACATTAAAATTGTAGTTCAAAATGTAAATGAAGACCGTTTATTTACAGGTGGATTTGAACATAATAATATTGAAAATGCACTGCTTTCAATCACGCAACCAATGGGTTTAAACTACAAAACCAAAGCATCAAATGAGGTTATAATTTATGGCAATTCAAACTAAACCATATTTTATATATTGCCTATTCTTGCTTTTTTGTTTTGAAGTAAATGCTCAGAAGACTCCATTAAAATTACCATTAACTGACATATTCCAGACACTTCAAATCCAATATCACATTCAGTTTAATTTTGCAGAAGATCTTCTGGAAGAGGTTAGCATTATTCCTCCTTCTCAAGACTTATCATTAGATGATGTTCTGTTGTATTTAGAAGAGCACACCATATTTTCATTTGATAGTCTGGATGGCCATTATATTCTGGTTCGTACTAAGATTAAAAGTTTTAAGACGCAACAGTTGTCTGAAATTATCTTATCCAAATATATTGTTAGAGGAATCAATAAGTTAAACAATGGATCCTATGAGATTGATTTTACAACATTTGATATCCTGCCAGGATTAATTGATACAGACGTTTTACAGGCTGTTCAGGCTTTTCCAGGAATTCAAAGCAGTAATGAAACGGTTTCAAATATCAATATAAGAGCTGGAACTCATGATCAGAATTTGATACTTTGGGATGGTATTAAAATGTATCAATCTGGACATTTTTTCGGTCTAATTTCAATGTTTAATCCACAAATCACACAACAAGTTAATGTGCTTAAAAACGGAACTCAAGCAGCACTTACAGATGGTGTTTCTGGTACCATTTCTATGGAAACCAGTTCGCAGATTAATGCCAAATTTAAGGGGAGTTTAGGTGTGAATTTTATTGATACTAATGGGTTTGCAGATATTCCATTGGGAAAAAAATCATCGCTCCAGATTGCTGCTCGAAAATCAATTAGTGATTTTGCAAAAACACCAACTTACACAAATTTTTTTAATCGGATTTCACAGTATACTGAAGTTGAAAACAATACCAGTAATATTAGTAATTCTGAACAGGAATTCGACTTTTATGATACCTCGTTACGATGGATTTATAACCTTTCAGATAAGGACCAAATCCGAGTTAATTTTTTAAATACGTATGATAAACTTCGGTTTAATGAAAGTTCATTAATAAGTACAACGGAAACGTCACGACAGAGTAGCTTGAGTCAAAATAGTATTGCAGGAGGTCTTCAATACCATCGAAAATGGAATGATAAATGGCAAACAGCTTTTGAGATTTATGAAACGGACTATAAATTAAAAGCAATTAATGCCAATGTATTGGATCAGCAACGTTTTCAACAGGAAAATATAGTGTCTGAAACAAGCTTGAAACTCATTGCAAATTATAAATTATCAGATAAGATTAAACTTTTAAACGGCTATCATCTTGTGGAAACAAAAATCACAAATCTGGATGATGTTGATAGTCCAAGGTTCAAGTCGTTAGTCTCTGAAGTGCTCATTACACAAGGTTTGTTTTCACAATTGAATTATAAAACCTTAAATAAAAAAACCAACTTAAACTTTGGTGTGAGGTATACTTATATCGACAAATTTAAAAAGCATATTCTTGAACCCAGATTGAGTTTTATGCATAAATTTTTGCATGATTTTTCTTTTGAAGCTTTAGCTGAATTCAAACATCAAAATACGTCCCAAATTATCAATTTTCAAAATGACTTTTTAGGCATTGAAAAAAGACGATGGCAATTATCTAACGACAGTACTATTCCTGTAATAAGAAGTAAACAGGCATCCATTGGACTAAGTTACAGTAAAAAAGGATGGTTGGTAAATGTTGATGGTTACTATAAAATTGTTAATGGAATTACAACACAGAGTCAAGGGTTTCAAAATCAATATGAGTTTGTAAAAGCTAAAGGAAATTATGAAGCTTATGGTTTAGATTTAATTTTACGAAAGCAGATTGAAAAACTTAATACATGGCTGAGTTATTCTTACCTGGCAAGTGATTACGAATTTAATGCATTACCACAACACACGTTTTCAAGTAATTTTGACATTAGACATGCCATTACCTTTGGTGCGGCTTATACTTTAGAGCATTTGAAACTTTCTGCTGGACTCAATTGGCATTCAGGAAAACCTACAACGCATCCTATTTCACGAAATCAGATAATGAATAATACTATTAATTTTGAAAGGCCTAATTCCAGTCGCTTAAAAGAGTATTTTAGAGTGGATGTTTCTGCGTTATACGATTTTAAACTCGGAAAAAAAACCAACGTGTATTTGGGTATTTCAGTTTGGAATTTACTAGATTCAACCAACGAAATTAATAATTTTTATCGTGTTAATAACGGAATAGTTAATCAGAACTTACAGAATGCACTGGGTGTTACACCAAATGCTGTTTTACGAATTCACTTTTAATAATTTTCAGGAAGCTCAATTCTAACGCGATACGTTTGTAAATCTTCAAGGTAATCTATGTGACTAAAGTCTTCACTGTTAAATTCAGACTGTCTCAATGCTTTAGTTTCTTTTCGTTTTATAGCTTTTAAGAAGCGTTTTATTTCAGATTTATCATTGATAATTAAACCCGGAACTTCAACAGATTCACCAAAATTATTCTTGGCTACCATTGTAAAGTAGGACGAATTACAATGTTTTATTTCTCCTGTTGTAATAGTTTCAGACTCAACACGAATACCAACTACCATAGAGGTTTTTCCAACATAATTGACTGATGCTTTCATGGTTACCAAATCGCCAATTTCAATTGAATTTAAAAAATCTACGGTATCTACAGAAGCTGTCACACAATAGGTTTCAGAATGTTTTGATGCACAGGCAAATGCAATCTGATCCATTAAATTTAAAATATAACCACCATGAATCTTACCACTAAAATTTGAATGTGATGGTTGCATTAATTGTGACATGGTAATTCTTGAAGAATCAATCGTTTTGTAATTCATAAGTCGTGTTATTCGTCATCATCATTACCATCCAGAGCACGCTTAATAATAGCTTCAGGTAGCGCTTTTTTAGCTTTTGCACCCATTTTTTTAAGCTTCTCAACACTGGTAATCAAATTGCCTCGACCTTCCACTAATTTATTCATGGCAGAAGAGTAGTCTTTTTTAGCATCATCAATTTTTTTGCCAACACCAGTTAAATCTTTAACCAAGCCTTCAAATTTATCATACAGCGCTCCAGCTTGTCTTGCAATTTCAATGGCATTACGCTGTTGTTTTTCGTTATTCCACATAGTGTCAATCGTGCGGAGTGTTGCCAGTAGAGTAGAAGGTGTGACTATCACTATATTTTGCTCAAATGCTTTGTTGTATAACGAATTGTCCTCATTAATAGCGACAGCAAAAGCAGGCTCAATAGGAATAAATAACAACACAAAATCAGGCGATTCTATGTCATACAAATCCTGATAATTTTTTTCTGAAAGTTGATCGACATGTTTTCTGATTGAGTTGATATGAGCCTTTAAGTACATCTGTCTTTCCTCTTCATCTGCATTGACATAACGTTCGTAATCAGTTAAAGATACCTTACTGTCAATAATCATTTTTTTACTGTCTGGAAGGTGTAAAACCACATCAGGAAGTACTCGAGTGCCATCTGGTAAATTAAAACTTTGCTGAACGTAATATTCTCTGTCTTTTTCCAGCCCAGATTTTTCGAGAACGCGTTCCAGTACCAATTCGCCCCAATTTCCTTGCATTTTACTATCGCCTTTTAAAGCTTTAGTTAGATTGGTGGCTTCTTTTGTCATTTGTTGGTTAAGATCTTTTAAGCCCAGTAATTGCTCCTTTAAAGCTGAATGCATGCTAATACTTTCCTTTTGTGTGTCATCAACTTTTTTTTCGAATATTTGGATTTTCTCTTGCAACGGATTTAAAATATTCTTGATATTTTCCTTATTCTGAAGGGTGAATTTCTCAGATTTTTCATCTAATATTTTTGTTGCTAGCAATTCAAAATCTTTTCTTAATTGTTCTTGACGTTCCTCTAGTTCCTCATCACGTTTTAGGTTTAATTGCTGGAGGTTTTCAAAATCTGCATTTTTTCTAGCCAATTCTTCATTTAACAAGTCTTTTTCACGACGAATATGTTCTCTTTCACTTTCAATTTTAGAAATAGTGTCTCTAAGTTCATGTAACTGTGTGTTAAAAATTGTGTTTTGCTTTTCATTTTCAGTATTGTGAAATTCTTTAAATTCGGTTAGCTGTTGTTGTAAATTGGTGTTTCGTTCTTCCAATGTGCTTTGTTCGCTTTTACTTTTCAGTTTAATAAAAAGCATGCCTAAATAGCCACCAATAGTTGCTGAAATTAGAATAGCTAAAATGAGAATGATACTGTCGTTCATTTAAAATTATTGTGTTTAAACCAAAGATAAAAATAGTATTATTATAATGTATAAAAGAAACAGAAATAATAAAAAAAGCACTCAATTTGAGTGCTTTTTTTATTATTTGTCTTTAGGATTAATACCAGCCTCTAACATTGTACATCACTGTACTTGGCTGATTTTTAGCTCTTGCCATACTGACTTCAAAAGCTGAGTCGTAATAGGATTTAGTTGCGTCTAAAACCTTAAGCTTATAATTCCAGTCTCTATCCTGCAAATCTTTAGCTCTCGCTTCAATTTTGCTAAATAATGCTTTTACTTTGCTAAAACAATCTGCTTCAGGTTGCACTGAAGACAAAATTCTCGCGGCTTCATTAGCGGCTTCAATATCTTGATTCGCACTCCAGATTGCTTCTGCTTCATTAAGTCTTAGTTTACAATCTCTGTTAACCGCTTTTAGGTAAAGTGCTTTTGTTTTGCTTTTAGATTTATCAAAACAAGAACTTGAGGCAGGTATGCTTAACATAATAGCTAAGGCTTCTTCTACTTGACCAGAGTTTTCTAATACTTGAGATTCTTTCGTGATTTGTTCACAATTAGAATTATAGTAATCAATAATTTTGTCTTTTCCTCTGGAAATAAAACTTTGCATAGCTTCGTTTTTAGGTTTTAAACCTTTTAGTGCTTGCATATAAGCTTTGGTCTCTGTAGTTCCTACACCTTTTACATTAAAAGATTCACTGGCATATAAAGTTCCTGCGATGCCATCTCCTATGTATAAGGTTACATCTAAAACCAGAACAACTTTTACAGGTGATGTAGGCATGATTTCCTTTGTGGCAACTACAATATTAGGTGTAATGATAAATCTTGAATTATATTGATTGTCACTAATGCCATTAGCAGTAACTAATTGGCCTAATTTATTAATGAGCATCTTTTTTGCTGATGCTGGTACGTTTTCAATTTGGTCAGGAACATAAGCACCTAAGTTAATTGCGTAATCTTTATTTTGTCCGAATGTTACTATTGACGCTAGACAAAATAGTATTGCTAAAACTTTTTTCATGTTGTTGTTTTTTATTATTTACCTCCTAATATTATTGTAGCTCTTCCAAGTCCTTTCATGACCAATTTATTTGGAATAGAAAAAGGAGCATCTTTTAAAAACTTACTTAGTTCTCTTACAAAACCTCTTGCATCTATAGCTCTTCCTCTGTCATTGTAAAGAGGAATTCTTACTTGTTCAAAAAGTGCCATGTTTTCGGTGTAATCTGTAGTACTGAATCTTCCTTTTACAGTATTGTCTGCCAGCCAATCTTCAATAACATAAATTAATTCGTCTTCTCCACCATATTCAGTTTCTAAATCACCATCCCAATCATCCCATGTCTGGATTCTTACGATGATTTCACGTCCGTTTTCAAACATATCATCAAAATGTTCCTGAAGCGACAAGGTAAAATTATCCATATGAGAAATCACAGCTTCAGATAGTAATACTGGTGTTTCAGCTGAAAATGAAGGTGCACCAGTACCTGTAGCAGTTGCTATTTGTTTATCTGTATAAGCATCTAAGCCTTGGAGATTAAAATTTATGGATTTCTTAGGGCCAGTCTGGTTAACTGTCCATGTTAATTGAATAATAATATCTGCTTTAGCGGCTTTCTTAATGGCATCGATAGGACTTTCATCTATTGAGGCTCCTGAATCTTTAGAGCTTCTTAAATTGTCTTCAACAGCATTAGATTCCATGGTTTTAATAGCAGACTCCATGTTTTTAAGAGGAAAACCTCTTTCTGCCATCATGCCATTAATTTGACTAATGACTTGTAATACTTCTGCATTTTCCTGAAATGCTCTTTTGTAATCAGGAATTCTTATTGTAGATCCTTGATTGTCAAAATTTAGCATGTATCCATTTTGATTGCACCAAACATCACTAGGCACTACCATTAAAGTAGGCTTCTTTGCTTGACCAAAGCTTGATAAACAGAATAAAGTAAAAGTGATGAGGGTAAATAGCTTATGTATTTTCATTTTGATTTTTTTTTTTATGAATTAGAAACCAGAGTCAAGTGATTTAATAATACCTTCTTTTTCTAGAAGTCTTCTTAATTGATCAGTAAGGACATTAACTACAATTCCAATTTTATATTCACGTCTACTAATCTTTAATCGGTCACCAGGAGCAATGCTGCCATCAGTTGCAGAACTTACATATCTTAAGTAGGCTCCTCCATCTGCAAAGAAACTATCAAAAAATTCTTTGTGCTTTTCTTCCATTGCAGGATCATTTACTAAAGCTCTAAATTGAGTACAACCTTGACCACCTCCAGCAAATCCTTTGAAAATAATTCCGTGAACAGCATTTTTCATTCCGCGGGAAATGGCATGTTTAGGATTTTTTGAATACGACCAGACTTTAACAAGTTTTGATCCTTGTTTAGCAATGCCTTCACATTCTAAATCATATCTCCAGATTTTAGTATCTTCGTTGGCTTTGTTTTTTTTCCATTGTGCATTTACACTAGTACAAAAACCTATAAAAAGTACTGATAATAATAAATGTTTTAATTTCATAATTGTATATTTTTAATTAATTTGACGAATTAGCATTCCTGCATAATATTTCTTTTTATTACCAGTAAATACGGTGTATTCGAGAGTTTCATCTGTGTTTTCTTCATCAGCATTAAATCGATTATCCCAAATTTGATTTTTATCGACTTTAATAACTCCAACACGTTTATACTCTGTTTTACCTTCTTTATTCAATACTTGTTCAAGGACTTCGTATTTATCTCCTTTTTCGAGACCTTCTTTCAAGCCTATTTTAGCAGATAAAGGCTCAGTACTCATCAAAGGTGTTTTTGTTCTAAAAACTTCATATTCTCTTTGTAATTTAGCAGTTACAGCATCAGAAGCTTTTATAGTTGCGATAGTAATTAACTCTTCATCCGTTTTTTTTGTAAACGACGTGCTTTGTAAATCTGCCCAAGCCATTTGTGTCCCAATATATTCTAATTCAAATACATCAGACTCGTTAAATGCTTTTACTTTTTCTTCATCAATCTGCCCATCTTCAGTCCAATAATCATTGTAAAAAATACTGGCAACTTCCTCATTCCATTTAAGTCTGTATAAATGTGCATCAGTCTTGATGACGTATCCTTTACCTAAGACACCAATGCCTTCACCAGCAGCATCACTCACTGTTGCTACATCGCCAGCACCTGCTAAAACGGCAACATCAGATACCATTGATAGTAAGCCTTTTGCTTTTTTTGCAACTTCTTCCTTATTTGTGTATTTAAAATTGTTAACGATGACAAATGTGTTTTTAATGAGTTCCTCACCAGCATCTGCTAACATAGCTGTTCCTCTTTCACTGTTTTTAGCAATTTTAACATCCAGATCACTAGCGTTATAAAAACCTCTTTCAGATATTAAATCCATGTTGAATCCACCTTGCTCACTTCGGGTGAACCATTTTGCAATCATCGATTTTGCTATGTCATGTGTCGATAAATATTCTGAAATAGCAACTTTTTGGGCTTCTTTTAAATCGGCTTTAGAGAGTGTATCGTTATATAACTTGGGAATACTTCTTTCGCTTACGATATGATTATTAAATTTTTCAGGTATTTTTGAGTTAACAAATGTCTCTTGAATTAATTGACTGAAATTTCGAGTGGAATCTGCCACCATTAATGTGTAGAGTGAACTTCTTCTGTACTCATCAGTTTTACTGTCGTTTTGGGAATATCCTGCGAGCATAAAGCAGACGCAAAATATAAGAATGAAAGGGTTGGTTAATTTCATCATTTTTAGTTGGTTAGTGTAATGCAAATTATAACTTTTAATTTGCTTTTAAACCGTGTTTTTTTGCAGTATATCGAATTGTATACATGAGATGCAAACTCTTTTACTCAGTTTTAAATTAATTATTTAACTCTGAAATTTCCGGTTTTTTTGTTAAAACTTATTAAGTCTTTTGGAAACAGTGTTTCAAAAATTCCTCTTTCAATGAGGTTACATGGAGAATTAGAAACAACCGAATTAGTAGTCATTACAATTATAGTATCACATAATTGAATGGCTAAATCAATTTCATGAGAAGAAAACAGGATTGTTTTATTCGTGTTTTTTGCAAGTTTTTGAAGTAATTTTAAGATGTAAGCTTTGTGATACATGTCTAAATGTGTGGTAGGCTCATCTAGTATAATAAGATCTGTATCCTGAGCTAAAGCACGTGCAATCATTGCTTTTTGAAGCTGGCCATCACTTAATTCGAAACATTTACGGTGTTTTAAATCTGATATATTAGTATGTTCAATGGCTTTATTAACGGTGGAAATATCATTTTCTGAAAGATTACCAACCCAATTGGTATAAGGTTGTCGACCAAGAGCAATAAGCTCAAAAACAGATAAGTTTTTAGACATGAGTTGTTCTGCTAAAACCAAACTCATGGTTTTTGCCAGTTCAACCGAAGCGTAGTTTTCCAAAGACTTATCATTAATGTAGATAGTTCCTGATAATGGTTTTTGAATAGCGGTTAAGGTTCTTAATAATGTAGATTTTCCAATACCATTTGCACCAACAAGTCCGATGAGTTCACCTTGCCTAAGCTGAATATTTATGGAGTCTGCAATAACCGATGATGCTTTCTTAGAGTTATAACCAATAGAAAGATTTTCGGTTTTTAGAATGGTATGTTTAGTGTTTTTTTTCATTTAAAATACCATTTTACGTTTTCTTACCAGCAACCAAACAACAACAGGAGCTCCAATTAAAGATGTAATTGCATTAATTGGTAACGTGTAATCACTTGTTGGTAATTGAGCAATACTATCACAGATGAGCATTATTATCGCTCCAAACAGGAAAACTGCTGGTAATAATATTTTATGATTTGACGTGTTGAACAACTGCCTTGTCATGTGTGGAATTGCTAGTCCGATAAAAGCTATAGGTCCAGCAAATGCAGTGATTGTGCCAGCAAGTAAACTCGTTGCTAAGATGATGATTAAGCGACTTTGTTTGATGTTTAAGCCTAAACTTTTAGCATAGTTTTCACCTAACAGAAAAGTGTTAAGTGCTTTTATAGAAAAAATAGTTAATACAATACCTAAAATATAAATACAGAAAAATATTAAAACTTCATTCCATGATAAATTACCTAAACTTCCAAAACCCCAAAAAATGTATTGTTGTAATTCTTCTGCAGAACTAAAATAAGATAACACACTTACTATAGCAGCTGTAATACTTCCAAACATTAAGCCTATAATTAAAATAGCCATAGTGTCTCTAACTTTAGAGGAGACTAATAGTACAGCCAGCAGGACAAGAAAACTACCTAAACTCGCTGCAATAACGACACTCCATTTTGAAATTAATAGTGTTGCTAACATGCCTCCAAACAATCCTGAGCCTAAAATAATTAAAGCAACGCCAAGGCTTGCTCCAGAACTAATCCCTAAAACAAATGGTCCAGCTAAAGGATTTCTAAATAATGTTTGCATTAAAAGTCCTGAAATTCCTAAGCCAGAACCAACTAGTATTGCTGTTATGGCTTTTGGTAATCTGTAATTTTGAATGATATAATTTTCCGTAATACCAAAAGCACTACTCAACACCTCTCTGGTTGGTATACTCACAGAACCTAAACTGATATTAGTAAAAAAACACAGTAGAAGTAATATGGATAATAAAACAAATGGATAAGTGAATTTAGTCGTCATTTTATTTATTGTTATTCCGAGGAACATGGAATCTCATCATTGGATATAGCAAATTTAATCTAAAAAAGATTCTTTGAACGTTGTTTCAATATTTTCAATCAAAATACATTTTGATTTCAATACAGTTCTAACCGACATTCATATCATTTTAGAGGTTTGAAAAATGTGGGTTCGTATTCAACCAGTAATTCTGGATGGCATATTTTTATCATATCTTTTAAAACTAAATCGGGTCTTGAAATGCCGAGTTCGTAATAAGTGACACCTCCAGTTTGTCCTGTTGTATTAGAAAAAGTGAAAATATTTTTTTTCTGAAAGGCATCGAATTTCGTGTAGTGATTGCTTGATGTTTTTAAATCTTCATAACTTTTGTAGTACGACGGACTTAACCATAAGTTGGCGTCTTTAGCTTTTTCATAAACTGCTTCAAAACTTAAGGCTAAACTTCCAGATTCTTTGGTGTTACTCCATAAATAATTAGTATTAGCATCCTTTAAGAATTGTGCTTCAGGACTTGTGCCACTGGGTAAATACCAGACATCTTTATACATCGCTCCACACAATACAGTTGGTTTTGATGTGGCTTCAGAAGCTATTTTTTTTGCTTCAGTGTAATCGGCTTCAATTTGGTTGAAGATGGTTTCAGCTTCTTTTTCTTTATCATATAAAGCACCAAAACATTTAATCCATTCAGCTTTGGCCAGAGGTGATTTTTCTACCCAATCACCATTATAAATGATAGGGATACCAGCTTTTTCTATAAGTTTCATACTTTTATTAGTGCCATCAACTCCAAAAGCAACAACGACATCTGGGCGTAACTCTAATAATACTTCAGTATTTATACCTTCATTGTTTCCGAGTTCTCTCACAAAGTCATTATCAATTCGTTCTCTTGTTTTTTTTGATGAAACGTAATCTGTTCCTGGAAAACCAACCAGAGTTTGCTCTACACCTAAAAGTTCAAGCGCAGGAATATGAGTTGTTGATGTAACCACTATTTTTTGAACAGGAGTCGTAATAAACCCATTAAATTCATTTTTGTTTAAAGTCAATGTTGAAACATTTTGTTTTGGTATTAAGGCATATTTATAGCTGTTTTCAGATTTTGGCCAAGGGTTATTTATATGTAACACGTTATATGTTTCATTTTTTTCTATTGAAAACCCTTCTGCATGTTTGTTTTTAACAGGTGTTTCTAAAGTTGAAGGTTTTTTGTTTAGTTCTTTTTTTTCGTTACAGCCTGTTACTATAAAAAGTAGTAAACTGACTCTAAATAAGTATTTGTTATGTAACATTTGTAGCTGTTAGAATAAGATTTTATCTCTAAGTTTGATTAAAAATTACGACGATGCATGATAATTCAAATTTAACAATATATATAGTAGGAGGAATAGTATTGCTTCATTTTTTAATAGGTTTTATTTATCTCATTTATATGATGAATAAGAAAAAGTAAACTTTATTAGTTTCCATTCAAAAAAAGTATCTACTTTTACTGCGAATTTAGGTTCCATTCGTCTCACCGAATGGATTAAAAGGGAATCTGGTGAGAATTTCATTTTCAAGTCCAGAACTGTTCCCGCAACTGTAAGCTAATAAGCTTGTTATTACCTTCATTGTCACTGGAAAATTTTTCCGGGAAGACCAATAGCAAGACGCAAGTCAGGAGACCTGCCAAATTCAAACAAATAAGTCAAACTTTCGGGATAAAAGTTTTGGTGTGAATTTTCATGCTATTCCGAGTAATTTTTAAGTTACAATGAACACAAAAACTATGGTTTTTGGTATGCTGTTTACAAGTATATCAGCCTTAGGTATTGCACAACAGCAAACCGACTCGTTAAAAATTGAACAATTAGATGAAGTTGTGATAACCGATTCTAAATTCAAATTAAGACGAGAAAATTCTGGTAAAGTCATTACCAAAATCACTCAAAAAGACCTTGACAATCTTCAAGGTAAATCTGTAGCAGATATCATTAATAACACTGCTGGTATTGAAATTAACGGTTCACGAAGTAATGCAGGTCAAAATTTAAATTATTTTGTTCGTGGCGGACGAAATCGTCAGGTTCTTATTTTAATTGATGGTGTTGCAGTTACTGATGCCTCACAAATTGCAAATGATTACGATTTACGTTTGTTAAATGCAGATCAGGTTGAAAGTATTGAAATTTTAAAAGGTGCGTCAAGCACACTTTATGGTACAGGAGCAGCGTCTGCAGTTATTAATATTAAACTTAAGAATGCTTCAAAAGATCCAATAACATTTAATCTGAGAAGTTCTTTAGGAACCAATCAGTCGCAAAGCGATAGTGATTACGCTGTCGAAAATTTTATGAATAGTGTGTCAGTTAATGGAACGCTTCAGAAATTTACCTATTTGGCTAGTTTTAGTCATCAATATACTGATGGCTTATCTGCTGTTTCAGTTGGTGAGGAAGCGGATGTATTTAATACGCATAACGGCTATTTGAAGTTAGGTTATCAGTTTTCAGGTCATTTTAAAATACATACATATACAAGCTTTGATAAATTTAAAGCAGAATTTGATGATGGTTTTGATTTTGCTGATGCAGCTAATTTATCAACGACAAATCAATACAGAATTGGAATTTCCCCTGAGTTTAGTTACAAAAAAGGAAGCATTACTTTAAATGCAGCTTACAATAGTATAGAGCGACAAATTCAGTCGAGTTTTCCAACACAGTTTGAAGCTAAAAGTTTTATTGGTGATATTTTCAATAGATATAATTTTAATGATAAGTTTTACACTGTGTTAGGACTAAATGCTCAGCAAAACGAAATTAAAAGTTTTTCTATTCCTTTTGGAGAAACAAATTTTGTTCAGGATATCAATTCTGATGACGCTTCATTTACCATTATTGATCCTTATGCTAATGTGGTTTATAGATCAGATTTCGGGTTGAATGTCAATGCAGGTTTACGGTTAAATAATCATAGTGAATCTGGAAATCATCTGGTGTATAGCTTAAATCCGTCGTTTAAAAAGACATTTAAATTTGGTTATATAAAAGGTATAGCGAGTTATAGTACAGCATTTATTGCGCCTTCATTATATCAGTTGTTTGAACCTTCTTATGGCAATATCAATTTAAAACCTGAAGAGAACAGAACGATTGAGGTTGGAACAGAATTACATATTAAAGATAGAGTAACTGTAAGTGTTGTTTACTTTAATCGTTTTGAAGAACATTTTGTTGATTTTGTTGATCAAGGAAATTTTGTGTTTCAATATGCTAACATAGACGAAAACTTTACAGCAAGTGGTATTGAGCTCGTTGCAGATTTGAAACTGACAAAGAAACTTAAGTTTTTAGCAAACGGAACCTATACTAAAGTAGATGAGGACTTAAATCTTAGAATTCCAGAAATTAAAGTAAATGCAGCTATCAATTACCAATGGAATGATAAAACGTTTATGAGTTTAAATTATCAATATAATGATGAACGTGATGATTCATTTTTTAATAACACAACGTTTATGAGCGAAACAGTAAACTTAAAACCTTTCAGTTTAGTCGATTTTTATATTAGTCATAAAGTGGTTCATAATCGCATGACCATATTTGCAAATATGAATAATATACTAAATGAAGACTATGAAGAGCTATTTGGATATTCTACCAAAGGACGAAATGTTAATATAGGCTTTACACTGAGTTTATAAATTGAAAAAGCCACTTTTAAAGTGGCTTTTTTATGTTTAGATTCTGTTTTAATTAAATTGAAGTTTGTCAATCAAAATGTCGTCTGTTGTGATGTACATTTGATCTTCAAAGGGTTTTAAATTGATGTCTTTCTTAATAGGTCTGTATTCAATTTGTGGCTGTGGATTACGACCAAGACCTTGAATATCTAAAATAGCTGCAGCTAATAAAGGTTCGTTAACATCGCCTAGTGTACTATAATTTCTTGGTGTTTCATTTAAAACAATATCTGGCGTTAACCCATTTGCTGGCACTGCTTCATCATTGACATTTATAGAATTGGCAACTAAGGGTTGTATAGCATACGTATGGGTTGGATTAATGTCTTGAGGTTGTAAATTTGGAGAATCATAAAGCGTTATTGAAGCCTGAGTTTTTCCTGTGGTATTATCTCCAATCTGAACCACATCTATATATTCATCAAGACTGTTAATCACCAATTCACTTGCAGAAGCAGAGCGCGACGTAGTAAGTACATAAACTTTATTTAAGTTTAAGCTGTTAATTGGGTTTTCGTCATAACTGTTCACAAAATTATAATTTCTATTTGCTGCCTGTTGGGTTTCATTATAAACCAGTTTCGAAAATACTTGTCCGTTAAATTGCCCTGCAATCATGCTACCTAAAGCTGCAGCAACATCAACTCTTCCTCCAGGATTGTACCTCAAATCTAAAACCAAATGTTGCACATTATTCGCTTGAAATTGTGTAAAAGCGGTATTAAGTTCTTCAACAAAACTCGCATTAAACCCATTGTAAACTAAATAGCCTACATTTTGGCCGTCAACATCAATGATGTCAACCTGATGAACAGGGTTTTCTGTATACACCTGTTTGGTCAAACTAATGCTATTGGTCGTAGATTCAATACTATCATCTTCAACTTCAGGAGTGCCATTATCATTATAATTGGCAAAATTTAAGGTGTAAGACGTTTGATTCAGTAGATTACTTAGGTTGTTTTCGGTTAAAGGTGTTCCGTTAACTGCATCAAAGATTTGTCCGCGTTGCAAGCCTTGATTATCAGCCACACTGTTATTTAATACCAATCTTATGATACCGAAAACTTCAGTTTCGCTTCCAGGTTTGAAGTAAAAATTAAATTCTAATCCATTTGAAAGCGAAGTTCCCTGTAGCGATTGTTGAAATTCAATGTAATTAGGAATGATAAAGCTAAAACGATCTACTACATCTCTGTCGTAAATAAGGCTTTCAAAAATACTTTCCGGTGAAGAAAAATTATTAAGGTAAGCACTGTATTCTTCATCTGAATTAAAACGGTTATTAGCTAAATCTGGGACTTCAGACTTGTACAGATAAGTTGCATTCATTGCTTTCCATATAAAATCATTGATTTCACTTGCTGCAACGACATTGTCGTCTCTATCTTCAAAGCAATTAGTAAATGTAAGCGCTACCACAAGAAGTAGGCATAGTTTTATAAGTCTCATATATTTTTCTTTTTCAATTTGTAGTATAAACTAACTCTACTTTAGTCTACTAAACTATAAATTTACTTACATTATTGTAAATTAAAAAATTTAATACGAACCTTATTTTAGTCTGTTCGAGTGTAGATGAGTACTATTCATAGACATCTCGACTGCGCTCGATGTGACAGAGATTAAATATTTTTTATTTGATTGTAACAAAACGTATTGATGTTCGTCGTAATAATAAGAAGCAGAATAATCACCTGTTTTGAACTAACAACCAAACCATGACACAGACTGATTTTGTGAAATTAGTAATGCCTTTTAAGGATAAAGTCTTTCGCTTAGCAAAACGACTGCTAGTTTCTAATGAAGAAGCAGAAGATGCAACACAAGAGATTTTAATGAAACTGTGGCGAAACAAACAGAAAATTAGTGACTACAAAAATGTAGAAGCATTTTCGATGACAATGACAAAGAATTTTTGCTTAGACCGATTAAAATCAAAGCAAGCACAAAATTTAAAAATTGTTCATAGTAATTACCAAGACAACAATACGTCTTTACAGAAAGAAGTAGAACATCGAGACAGTGTTGATTGGGTTTCAAAAATTATTGAAGAATTACCAGAACAACAAAAAATAATATTACAGCTCAGAGATATTGAAGACTATGATTTTGAGGAAATAGCCAAAGTCGTTGATATGAATCCTACAGCAATTAGAGTCGCATTATCAAGAGCAAGAAAAACAATACGAGAAAAATTAACAAATACCCACAGTTATGGTGTTAAATAGTATAGAAAAACTACTGGAAAAGTACGACAATGGTGAGACATCGTTAAAAGAAGAGCAGCAATTAAAAGCTTATTTTGCTCAAGATAACGTAGCACCTCATTTAGAATCATACAGAGTGATGTTTCAATATTTTAAAACAACAAAACAAGAACTATATACCAAAGACGTTCCATTAAAACCTAAGAGAAACAACGTGTATCAATGGATTTCTGTCGCAGCAGTAGCAGTTCTAATGTTGGGAATTTTAATTCCTAATATATTGGGAGGAAATGATAATTTAACGCTTGCAGATTTATCTGATGAAGAGCGTAAAATGTATTACCAAACCAAAGAAGCTCTGGCAATGTTAGGATCAAATTTTGATAAAGGAACTTCTAGCTTTAACGCTTTAAGTTTAGCATCAGAAAGTTTTAATGTTGGAGCCAAAAAAGCGAGTCATGTAAACAAACTTGCAACAACAACAAACAAATTATTAAAAAACGAAAACAAGTAAACAATTTAAAAAAACAAGTAATTATGAAAAATTTAATCTTAATAGTAACTCTCATGGTGTCTTCAATGGTAGTGTCAGCACAAAGTGTATTTGATAAATATGAAGACCAAGCTGATGTGACTTCAGTTATTGTCAATCAAAAAATGTTTAAAATGTTAGCTACGATGGGAATTGATGCTGATGACCCAGAAATGCAAGGCTATATTGATATGGCAGAAAGTATCACGAGCTTTAAAGTATTTACAACTGGAGATGAGAAAATTTCTTCAGATATGAATACTACAGTATCGAAATATTTGAAAAATTCTAGTATGGAAGAATTAATGAGAGTGAAAGATGGTGATCAAACAGTGAATTTCTATGTGAGAGAAGGTAAAGATGAAAATCATGTTAAAGAACTATTGATGTTTATTAATGGTATAAAA
Organism: Psychroserpens mesophilus; assembly: GCF_050617655.1. Classification (GTDB taxonomy): domain Bacteria; phylum Bacteroidota; class Bacteroidia; order Flavobacteriales; family Flavobacteriaceae; genus Psychroserpens; species Psychroserpens mesophilus_A. The sequence continues at coordinate 208,113 of NZ_JBODQC010000003.1, forward strand.
GAATTTACTCAAGGACAAGACATCACAATTAATGGCAAGAAAAGAGAAATTGAAACTGTATTATTGACCTTAACTGGAGATATTGATTTAAGACAAATCTCTAAATTAACGAGTCAAATGAATATGCCAGGAGGTGATCAGTTGAAAAAAGCAGGAAAAGATCAAAACTAATATAACTATGAATTCATCAATCAAAACCATAATCATGATGTTGTTCTTGGTTGTAACCTTACAAAGTTGCAACCAAGATCCAACATTGCAAAGTTTCTATGTAGATAGTGAACTTGCTCCAGGATTTACTTCATTAGATGTGCCAGTAAGTTTACTTAAAATAGATGAAACTGTATTAGATGAGGAGCAAAAAGAGGCTTACGATTCTGTAGATAAATTAAGTCTTATAGCATTTATTGCCGAGGAAGGTAACAAAGAGCAAATGGATATCGAATATGCTAAGGTAAAAACTATTTTAAAGAATCCTAAATATGAAGAATTAATGCGTGGCGGAAACTCTACAGATGGAAAATTCGTCATAAAATGCATAGGAGATGGAGATAATGTAGATGAATTTATTCTCTTGGGAAATTCTAATGAAACAGGATTTGCAGTCATAAGAGTTCTTGGTGATGACATGAATTTCAATAAAATAATGAAATTAGCTTCTGTTTTAGAGGAAGGGAATATTGAGCAAACACAATTAAAAGAAATCACTAAATTTTTTCAATAACTGATCTTTATTGAAAATGTTAATGTTAAATCACCTTGAGTTTTCTTGAGGTGATTTTTTATTTTGAGTAAGAGTCTTTAATGACAATCCAGATAAGTATAAAAACAAGTAATGCAAAGCCTGTAAATAAAAGGAACTTTACGATAATATAGTCTAACACATCAAAAATTCCTGAAATGAAAAATCCGAATAACAGAATTCCAGTATAAATAAGCGCTAAAGTATTTTTGCTGAAGGTCATGTTTAAATTCCAGTATAGTTACTTGGGTTTATGGCTTTCAATTCGTCTTTGATTGCATTTGAAACATCTAAAGTATCAATAAAATTTGAAATAGATTGTTCATTAATTGTCTCATTTGTTCTGGTAAGTCCTTTTAAAGCTTCGTACGGATTAGGATAGGCTTCACGACGTAAAATGGTTTGTATTGCTTCTGCAACTACAGCCCAATTGTTTTCTAAGTCTTCAGCAAATTTAGATTCGTTTAATAATAACTTATTCAATCCTTTTAAAGTCGATTTAAATCCGATTAGTGTATGTCCGAAAGGCACACCAACATTACGTAAAACAGTGCTGTCTGTCAAATCACGCTGTAATCTTGAAATGGGAAGTTTTGCTGAGAGATGTTCAAAAACAGCATTGGCAATACCAAGATTACCTTCTGAATTTTCAAAATCTATCGGATTTACTTTATGAGGCATGGCACTGCTTCCAACTTCACCCTTTTTTATTTTTTGTTTAAAGTATTCCATAGACACGTAAGTCCAGATATCACGATTTAAATCTATGATTATAGTGTTAATACGTTTTAAAGCATCAAATAAAGCAGCCATGTGATCGTAATGCTCAATTTGTGTGGTTGGGAACGAATGTTGTAAGCCTAATTTTTCCTGAATAAACTTTGTTCCAAATGCTTTCCAATCAATATTGGGATATGCCACTTTGTGTGCATTAAAATTTCCAGTTGCACCACCAAATTTTGCTGCACTTGGGACATCATCCAGTAAACTAAACTGCTCTTTTAAACGTACAACAAACACTTGTATTTCTTTGCCTAATCGTGTTGGAGAAGCAGGTTGACCGTGTGTTCTTGCCAACATTGGAACGTCTTTCCATTCTGTAGCAATTTCTTTAAGTTTCTTCAATACTTCAACGTATTCAGGAACATACACATCATTCATAGCATCCTTAATACTTAACGGAATTGCTGTGTTATTAATGTCTTGTGATGTTAATCCAAAATGAATAAACTCTTTATATTTTGAAAGTTGTAAGGCATCAAATTGTTCTTTTATAAAATATTCAACCGCTTTTACATCATGATTGGTAATGGCTTCAATATCTTTAATGGCTTGCGCATTTTCTGAAGTAAAACCAATGTAAATTGCTCTTAATTTTTCAAATACTGAAGTGTCAATATCTAAAAGTTGTGGTAACTTTAATTCGCAAAGCGCTATGAAATATTCAATTTCTACTAAAACACGATATTTAATAAGTGCTTCTTCAGAAAAATATGGAGCAAGATGATTTACCTTATTTCTGTAACGACCATCTATTGGTGAAATGGCATTTAATGATGATATCGACATTGGTTGTATTGTTTTTTTGTGCTAAAACTTTAAGTTGGCTAAGATAATTGTTTTCGGTGGAAGCAAGGCATAAGTCGTTGTAAGTTTTTTTGATTTTCTTAATTTTGTAGGTATAAGTTTTCTACTTTTACGAGGATTCAAATCAGTTTGATGTCTGTGTAAAAATCAATACAAAATCCTTTGCATGTCTAAATCTATTGAAGATAAATTAGAGAAAATTCCAATCATTAATTTGTTGGTAAAATTCTTTAAGAGCATTAAACTAAAAGTTTTAGAAGGTTTATCACTTTATGATTTGTTAGAACTGTACGGAATTGGTATTTTAAAAGGAGCTCTGAGTACCAGAGCCAGTGCCATTGCTTATAGTTTTTTTATGGCATTATTTCCGTTTTTATTGTTTGTGATTATTGTTATTCCTTATGTGCCTATTGAAGGTTTTGAAGCTGAATTTTTAGATTTTCTACAATCTTTTTTACCACCAACAACAACCGATTTTTTTTATGAAAACATTTTTGAAAATATTACAGGAGGAGGTCTCATTTCTTCTGTGTTTTTGGTGTCCATTTTATTGATGGCTAATGGTGTAAATGCTGTGTTTTCTGGCTTTGAAAGTTCTTATCATGAACAGCTTACCCGAAATATCTTTAAGCAATACATGTATGCTCTTGGAGTGGCTTTAATTCTCGCATTTTTATTAATTCTTACAGTTGCAGTTTTAGGCTTTTTTAACATCTATGTTGTAGAAAATATTGCTCAATTAGCACAAGTAGAGAATGATGGGAATGCTACACTTTTGCTGTTGTCTCAGTCGCTATTTTTTATAATTATGGTGTATCTGGCAACAGCAACATTGTATTATTTTGGAACCAAAGAAGGTAAACAGTTTAAGTTTTTTTCTGTAGGAGCTTTGTTTACAACGCTTCTAATTATACTAACTTCGTACCTGTTTGGGATCTATATCGAAAATTTTGCGCAATACAATAAACTATATGGCTCTATTGGAGCGTTATTAATACTCATGTTCTATTTTTGGCTCAATGCAAATATATTATTATTGGGTTTTGAATTAAATGTGTCATTAACAAGGCTTAGAAAACATAGATAATATGCGTTATTACTTTTTATTGATTTTTTGCTTCGGAATAAGTTTTTCTTCAACAGCTCAAGATATCCTTGGCCAGTGGAAAACCATTGATGATGAAACTGGTATAGAAAAATCTATTGTTGAAATTTATAAAAAGGATGGAAAAATCTACGGTAAGATTATTGAAATATTTGATGAATCTAAACGTGATTTGCCATGTAAGTTTTGTGAAGGCGACGATTATAACAAGCCAATTCTGGGTTTAGATATCATAAAAGAAATGGAAAAGGTAGACGAAGGGATTTATAAAGAAGGAACTATTACAAATCCTGAGGATGGAAACGTATATTCTTGTCGGCTTAAACTTGACGATGCCAATCCTGACCATTTACAAGTAAGAGGTTATGTGGCCTTTTTTTATAAAACCCAATATTGGTTGCGAATAGGATAAACTATTTGAAAAGTTTTAAAAAATCTTCTTTTTTTCTTGTTGAGACATCTACATTAGAATTGTCAGACATTGTAACATAACCACCTTTGCCTTTAGTATATTTTTTAATATGATCAATGTTTACTAAATGAGAATTATGAATTCTAAAAAAGTTGGCGTCTTTTAAAAGGTCTTCATAAAAACGAATGCCTTTTGAAACCAGAAACTTATTGTTTTTTGTAAAAATATGTGTGTAACTAGTTTCAGCCTGACAATGAATAATATCAGATATTTCAATAATTTCAAATCCATCAGTTGTAGGGATTCTAATTGTTTTTTTATGATTTTCTTTTTTTAGATTATTTAAAAGTAATTTAATTTGAACTTCAGTATCTGTAGCAGAAATTCGCTTATTTAATCTTTTTATAGCTTCACTAAAATCATCACTGTCTATAGGTTTAAGCAGATAATCCATCGCACTATATTTAAAAGCTTTTATGGCATAATTGTTAAAAGCAGTGGTAAAAATAAGGTTGAAATCAAATTCACCTAATTGCTCAAGATAATCAAACCCAGTCTTGTCATGTATTTCAATATCTAGAAAAACAAGATCTGGATTTAATGAATTTGTCTTTTTTAATGCTTCATCAACTGTTGAGCAAGCTCCAACGATTTTAAGATTATCTCCATAGTCATTAATTAGTTTTTCTATTCTGTCAATGCAATGCTGTTCGTCATCAATAATTAACGTTCTAATCATTTTAATAGGCGAGGTTTAATGGTAGTTTAACTTCAATTTTAGTGCCATCAGATTTGTCTATAATTTTTACTGAACCACTGGTGTTTCTTTTTTTATTTAGTATTTCAATTCTACTTTTAGTAATAGACATTCCTAAAGATTTTTTATGGGAAGCGGTTTTCAACTCTGAAGATTGCTTTCTGCCAATACCATTGTCTTCAACAGTACAAATTATCATGTTTTCGTTCTTTTTATATGATATAGTAATCTGACCATTTTTTTTAATGTTTCTTAGACCATGTATGATACTATTTTCTATAAATGGCTGAAGAATCATTGGAGGTATTAATGTATTTTCTGGATCGATAGATTCGTCAAGATTAATTGTATAAGTAAAACTATCATGTGAACGTTTGTTTTCAATATCTATATAGGTTTTCAAAATCTGAATATCATCTTCCAATAAAATTTCATTATATGTTGACTTTTCAAGAGTTTCTCTCATGAGTTTTGAAAACTTGGTAAGGTAATTTGTAGCACTTTCTGTGTCATTATTTGAAATGTACTCATTAATTGAATTTAATGAATTAAAAATAAAATGAGGATTCATTTGTGCTCTCAAAGCTTTTAGTTCTGTGTCAGATACTTTTTGGTTGAATTGTGCTTCCTTTTTTTGAAAAATAGCATCACGTTTGCGTCTGTACAATATAAATCCAATTAATGAAGCTAATGCTAGTCCACTTCCACCAAGGATACTCGAATTTTTCAAAAGCTTTTGACGAGCAATTTCTGCGTTAGCAATTGTTTTTTGTTTCTCAATTTTAAACTGCATTTCCTTTCTGGTGAGTTCTGCAATTTTTTTTTCGGCATAAACACTATCTCTAAGTTTTATATGATTTTTATAAGCGATTAATGCTTCAGTATAATTATTGTTATGTTCATGAATTTTAGAAAGTGTTTCAAAAGCATCAGCTTGCCATTCGATAGCACTAATTTCTTTAGCTAATTGTAGACCTTGGTTACTGTAAATTTTTGCTAAGTCGTAATCTTCAAGAATAAGACTAACTTTTCCTAAACTATTTAGGGCTGTTGCTTGAGTGTATTTGCTGTTAGCTTGGACTGCATAGTCAACAGCTTCTTGATAATAATTTAATGATGTTGCATATTCTTTTTTGCTTTTATAAGCCATGCCTAGGTTATTCAAAATGGCAGCAATATAAAAGTTGTTCTTTTTTTCTTTAGCTAATGTTAGAGCTTTGTCTAAATTCTTTATGCCATTATTAAAATCTTTTATTTCTATTTCAACAGTACCAATATTTACCAATGCAATTATTTCTTCATTTTTATTGTTTAATTTTTTAGCAATAGATAGGTAAGTATTATAATTACTTAGTGCTTTGTCGTAAGATTTTAAATCGGCATAAATACTGCCTAAGTTGTTGTGTAAACTTGCTTTAATTAGTTCGTTATGTGGCATTTTGGAACTAATTTTTAAAGCGTCTTGATAAGCTTCCATAGCATTTAAGTTGTCAGACAAGCTATAATAAACGACACCTTTAGATCTTTTACTTAAAACCAGTCCCTTAGTCCAGTTTATTTGGGTGGATATTTCTTTGGCTTCTTCAACAAGTTTAAATGCTTGATTTGGATTGTTATAGGTGATATGGTTTCCCGCATCAAGTAAAAATTTTACTCTAATAGAGTCTTTTGTAGTATAAGTTTCTAGTTTTTTTAAGATAGAATCCTGTGCGGTTTTTTGAGCATAAGTATGACATGAAAAACTTATTACTAAACAAAGTAAGAGTTGTCTCATTGTATTTTAAATGGTTAATTAATAGCTGGTTAAATTTAATTTAAAAATTTAACAAACACAATGATAATTGCGCGAAAATAAACTCAAAGTACACAGATATAAATTCTAGGTAGTATAAATTAGAGATGTAATGTTAATTTATAGGAGTTATTAATCATTAAAACTAAAACAAATGAAAGCAAGACAATTACTTTTAAGTGTAGCAGTATGTGCTACTTTTTTATTGACCTCAATCACAGAGGCTCAAACAATATGGAGAGTTAACAATCAGTCTAACTACAATGGTTCAACTTTGTTTGGCGATAATTATGGCGGCACACCTACATTTCCTGTTTTTAAGGAAATTAATGAAGCTGTAGCTAGCTCAAATGTAACAGCAGGTGACACTTTGCACATAGAAGGCTCAACCATGGATTATGCTAATGCAATTATAACAAAGCAGTTAACCATAATTGGTCCAGGATATTTTTTAACTGAGAACCCAAATGTCTCTAACGATACATATGATGCTAGAATAGATAGAATTACTTTTGATGCAGGTTCAGAATTCTCTCAAGTTATAGGAATGAATATAATTGACGATGGATTTTCTGATGGAACAATTTTTGTCAATACAAATGAAATTACTATTAAGCGATGTAGAATTGAGGTAACTGTTGATATTGCTTCAGAAATATCTAACGTGTATATATTACAGAATTTTTTTCCGAATATTATTAATACCAATGCAATTACTGGAGGAGGATTTAATTATGTACCTCCTCAAGATGTTATTTTTAACAACAACATTTGTGAGAAAAAACTGATATTTTCTGATAATAATTTTACAGGTACACTTCTAGAATGTAACAATAACATTTTCAATGGTCCAGAGAACGAGTTGAATTTAGAGTTCAACACAAGCTCCTTTCAAAACAATATTTTAAGAGCTGCAGGCATAACCGCAAATATAAATAGTGGCACTAATAACAATGTGCAATATAATACAGTCTCAGATGCAGGTATTTTTACTGGAACTACAGGAAATCTTTGGGTGCCAGATATGAGTACACTTTTTGTGGCTAGTGGTACTATGGATGGTAAATATCAATTACAAGAAGGCGTTTCAAATAACGTTGCTGGTAGTGATGGGTCAGAACGTGGTGCTTATGGTGGTGTTGTACTCACAAATCGTTACAACCTTTCGGGTTTAGGTGCTATACCAGTAGTTTATGAGGTATCTACAACTGGTGTTTCTGAAGCAGGTGACCAATTGCCAGTTACAATTCAGGCAAGAACCAATAACTAATTGTAATTATGAAACGATTTATATTAAATGCTATGCTCGTGGCTATAGCTATAAGTTCTTATTCTCAATCAAATGTAATAGAAGTAGAATATTTTTTGGATACTGATAACGGTTTTGGCTCAAACAATACTGTTGCAATCACATCTCCAGATACAGACATAACTCAAGTGGTTTTGGCAGATATTCCTGCTTCAACATCTATTGGTTACCACAAACTTTATATTAGAACGAAAGATAGTGATGGCAATTGGAGTCATACAACAAGAAAAAATATTGAAGTATTTACACCTGTTGTTGAAAACAACATTGTTTTAGGAGAATATTTCATAGATGAAGATCCGCAATTTGGAGTAGCTACTCCATTTACAATAAATCCAGAGTCCGATGATATCCTACAACAATTTGCTGCTCAAATTGCAGCTAATGAAACCCTTGGTTATCATAAACTTTATGGTCGAGTACAAGATAGTTATGGTAGATGGAGTCATACCTTTAGAAAAAACATAGAGGTCTATTTGAATCCTGACTCTAATGTTGTTGAAGTCGAATATTTTTTTGATGAAGATTTAGATCAAGGCTTTGGCAATAATCTTAATGTAGTACTGTCTTCACCTGAGTCTGATGGTACATGGAGTTTTGATGTATCATATCCAACTGGAGCTTATAATTTTGATGACGTACTTTTTGTAAGAGCTAAAGACTCCAACGGAAAATGGTCTATAACGACTATTTTAGATGAAGTTAGTTTAAGTACAGATGAGGTTTTGTACCAATCCACCAAAATTTTCCCAAATCCGTTTACAGATGTCATTCAAATTGAATCTACATTAAATCATGAATTCAAAAGCATTCAGGTAATTGACTTAACAGGAAAAGTTGTGTTTGAAAGTGCTAGTAATTTCAATACTATTTCTCTCGGTAATTTAAGTAAAGGTGTTTATATACTCAGGCTTGTCACTAATAAATCTGAAGCCAATTTTAAGATTGTAAAAAAATAAAACTATGAAAAAAATATGTAAAATAATGAAAATTGTTGTCATCACTTTACTCGTAATGGGTTGTTCAGACAGTGACGATAATTCCGAATCAGATGATGACAATACAGTATTAGGAACCATTCAATTATCTGGCGAAGATACTGCTTGGGTTGGTACTTCATTAAGTGTAGGGAATATTGATCCTGATGCATTAAATACAACAGGAACTTCAAGTTCTGTAGTGTTGCTTGATGAAAACACAATAGTTCAAAATGGAGAACTAATACCAACCGACTTTATGAATGCTTTTGTTATTGTCGTTGCTCAATTTAGTGCAGATGATAATGCTACTGTCAATAAAACAATATCAATGACTATCGTTACAAATGGAGAAGAGTTTCGTTATGTATGCTCAACACCTCCAACGAGTGCTGCTGATGATACCGATTGTGGCACAGGTTTTAGTGTTGATAAAGTTGCGAAACAAATTGTCTTTGATGATACTACAGTTATCAATGTGGATTCAGAAGCAATTTTAACAATGAATGGAATCATCAATTATAATTAGTAATTGTACATTTAACATAAATATTTATTTGCAAAAACCATCTCAATTCGAGATGGTTTTTATGTGCAAACCAATTACCTTTGAAGCATGAATTACTTCATCAATGTCATATTACCAATTCCTTTAGAAAAAAGTTTTACCTATGCCATTACGAAGGCAGAAGCAGAGTTTCTAAAGCCTGGAATGCGTGTGTCTGTACCTTTCGGAAAGAGTAAAATTTATACTGGTTTGGTTGAAAGTATTCATCAGGAAAAGCCTTTGGTTTATGAAGCGAAACAGATTCATCAAATTCTTGATGATACACCTTTAGTGACCTCCATTCAGATGAAACTTTGGCAATGGATTTCAAAATATTATATGTGTACTGTTGGAGAAGTGATGCGAGCAGCTTTACCAAGTGCATTTATTTTAGAAAGTGAAACAGTTATTAGTAAAAACAACGAGGTTCAAATTAATGATGAAGATTTAAAAGATGATGAGTTCATAATTTATGAAGCTTTACATCATCAGTCGTCACTAAAGATTCACGATTTAATGACGATTTTGGATAAGAAGAATGTGCTTCCAGTGATTAAGCGACTTCTAGAAAAGGAAGTGATTAATGTTCAGGAGGAAATTTATGAAAAATATAAGCCAAAACTAGTTAGATATGTAAAATTAGCTACTGCTCATACATCTGAAAAAGCACTACACGATTTAATGGATTCTTTAAGTCGAGCACCAAAACAACGCGAGGTAATCATGACGTTGTTTTCGGTTTCTGCACAAACAAAAAAACCAGTTAAAGTTTCAGATTTAATTACCGAAAGTGGTGCTTCTTCTACCATTATAAAAACCTTAATTGATAAACATATTTTAGAGGAATACCACATTCAAACCGATCGTGTACTTTATGAAGGTGACGATAATGAAGCGTCTAAGCATTTAAATGAACATCAGGAAATTGCTTTAAGCGAAGTGATTCAATCATTTAAAAAACAGAATATTACGCTTTTGTATGGTGTGACATCTTCTGGAAAAACAGAACTTTATGTAAAACTTATTGAAACGCAATTAACTCAAGGAAAACAAGTCTTATATCTGCTGCCTGAAATTGCATTAACCACACAATTGGTAGAACGGCTTCAGAATTATTTCGGAGAGCAAGTAGCTGTATTTCATAGTAAATACTCATCTCATGAACGTGTTGAAGTTTGGAATAATGTATTGAATAATTTGCCAAAAGCACAGATTGTTTTAGGAGCGCGTTCTTCGGTATTATTGCCATTTCAAAATTTAGGATTAGTGATTGTAGATGAAGAACACGAGTCGTCTTATAAACAATTCGATCCAGCGCCAAGATATCACGCAAGAGATACGGCAATTGTCTTGGCGAGTTTATTTAATGCTAAAACGTTATTAGGCTCAGCGACACCAAGTTTAGAGAGTTATCATAATGCTAAACAAGGTAAATATGGACTTGTAGAACTCAAGCACAGATACAACAATGTATTGATGCCAGATATTGAGCTTATCGATATTAAAGATAAACACAAACGTAAGCGAATGAATGGTCATTTTAGTGATCGTTTAATTGAAGAAATTCAAGAGACCTTAAAAGAAGGTCGTCAAATTATTCTGTTTCAGAACAGACGTGGATTTTCACCAATTGTAGAATGTAATGCCTGTGGTCATTCGCCTCAATGTCCAAATTGTGATGTGAGTTTAACCTTTCATCAATACAGAAATCAATTACGCTGTCATTATTGTGGTTATAATTCTGTGATGCATAAAACATGCGAAGCTTGTGGAAGTGTTGAACTCGATTCTAAAGGATTTGGAACAGAGCAAGTGGAGCAGGAGGCTAAGTTGTTGTTTCCTAATCATAATGTAGCTCGCATGGACTTAGATACGACTCGTGGTAAGTATGGCTATGAAAAAATCATTACAGCATTAGAACAAGGTGAAATTGATATTTTAGTTGGAACGCAAATGTTGACCAAAGGCTTGGATTTTAGAAATGTTAAGCTCGTTGGTATTATGAATGCTGATAATATGCTCAACTTTCCAGATTTCAGAGCACATGAACGAAGTTATCAATTAATGGCTCAGGTATCAGGAAGAGCTGGTCGTACCAAAGAACGAGGCAAAGTCCTGATTCAAACCTATAATCCGTTTCATCGTATTTTACAACAAGTATCTACAAATGACTATGAGCACATGTTTGAGGAGCAAATGGAAGACAGACGCATTTATAAATATCCTCCAATTTATAGAATGATAAAAATAACACTAAAACATAAGGATTATCAAAAAGTTAATATTGGAGCAGACTGGTATGCAAAATCGTTAAGAACGGTTTTTGATAAACATGTATTAGGACCAGAATTTCCACCAGTAGCCAGAATTCGTAATCAATATTTAAAACATATTTTGGTAAAGATTCCTCAGAAACAATCTTTAGCAAAAACGAAAGAAGCTATTATTAAAATAAATAACAGCTTCTTAAGTGTAAAAGATTTTAGGGCAGTAAGAGTAATTTTAAATGTCGATAATTATTAAAGTTAAGTTAGGTTAACGGTTATATCTTCAAACGAAATAATCTTATAATGCCTTTTTAAATATTATTTAAAGCGTCAACAAGCTGGGTTTTCTTGTTTCTACTAAGTGGAATCTCATAAGCGCCAACTTCAACATTTTTACTGTTAAATCGATCAACCTTGTCCAGATTGACAATATACGATTTATGGATTCTCAAGAATTTACCCTCAGGTAATTCATGTTCAAAAGCTTTCATTGTAGATAAAACGACCAAGCTGTTTTCTTCAGTTACTAATTTTACGTAGTCACCAAGAGCTTCAATCCATTTAATATCTTTAATGTAAACTTTACGTTTTTTCAGGTTACTTTTCACAAAAATGTGTTCACCATCGGTTTCATTAAAATCAAGCTTAAGTTTATGTTGCTCAAGTGCTTTTTCTACAGATGTGTTAAATCGTTCCCTAGTTATAGGTTTTTGTAGATAATCGGTTGCATCATAATTAAAAGCTTTAAATGCGTATTCAGTTTTACCTGTAACGAAAATAATTTGGGGTTTGTTGTTCAGTACGTCGAGCAGTTCGAAGCCGTTAAGAACAGGCATTTCAATATCTAAGAAGATTAAATCTACTTTGTGTGTATTAAGTCCATTCTTGGTTTCTAATGCACTACTGTATTCTGCAATAAGGTTAAGTGAGGAATGATTCTCAATTAACTTTACAATCGATAATCGTTGAATCGCAGAATCATCAACTACTACACAGTTTAAAGTCATAACATTATTATATTTTAGGTTAAGATATCGACAATAGTACAAAAAATTCGGATAAAAACCAAAAAACATCGGTAAACCGTGATTTTTAACATTTCATTAACATTGTTAATCTCTTCAAAATTTAATAAGCAAAAACATTGCCAGAAATAGAAATAATAGTTATTTTTGCACTCATTTTTAACACAATAAATAGTATTTTATGAATCATTATGAAACTGTTTTCATCTTAAATCCCGTTTTATCTGACGATCAGATAAAGGAAACAGTAAAGAAATATGAAGATTTTCTTGTTTCTAGAGGAGCGAAGATGGTAGCCAAAGAAGATTGGGGCTTAAAAAAATTAGCGTATCCAATCCAAAACAAAAAAAGTGGTTTTTACCACTTATTTGAATACACTGTTGATGGAGAAGTTATAAATCCATTAGAAGTAGAGTTTAGACGTGATGAGCGTTTCATGCGTTACTTAACAGTAAAATTAGACAAGCATGCGATTGCTTGGGCTGAAAAGAGAAGAAACAGAGATAAACAAAAAGCGTAATTATGTCTTCAATTGAACAACAAGCAAAAGGAAAAAAAGATGGAGAGATTAGATATCTTACTCCATTAAATATCGATACAAGCAAAACTAAAAAGTATTGCCGTTTCAAAAAATCTGGAATCAAGTATGTTGATTACAAAGATGCAGATTGGTTACTAGGTTTTGTAAACGAGCAAGGTAAATTGTTACCAAGACGTTTAACAGGAACTTCTTTAAAATACCAAAGAAAAGTATCTGTTGCTGTAAAAAGAGCTCGTCATTTGGCATTAATGCCTTACGTAGCAGATTTATTAAAATAAAATACCAATAACTATGGAACTTATATTAAAACAAGACGTTGATAATTTAGGATTTAAAGACGATATTGTAACAGTAAAGAACGGTTATGGTAGAAATTTTTTAATTCCTCAAGGTCAAGCTGTGATGGCTACACCTTCTGCTAAAAAAGTTTTAGCAGAAACTTTGAAGCAAAGAGCTTACAAAGAGAAAACTATTATTGCTGATGCAGAAAAAACGGCTGAAGCTATCAAGTTATTAGATATTAAATTAACTTCTAAAGCTGGTACAGGAGCAACTGCTGGAGATAAATTATTTGGTTCTATTACCAATATGGATTTAGCTAATGCACTTAAAAATGAAGGCCATGAAGTTGATAAGAAATACATATCTATCGTTGGTGGTAACATTAAACGTTTAGGTCAGTATGAAGCAGCTATCAGACTACACAGAGATGTACAGGTAGATTTAACTTTTGAAGTTATAGCAGAAGCTTAAAACTCAATCGTATTATAAAAAAAGCCTCAGCGTTTCGTTGAGGCTTTTTCAATTTAAAATTTTAAAAGGATTCTATATCTACACAAAATAATATGAATCCGTTTGCGGTAACATTTGTCCGCTAAAACACTAAAAGTATCAAATGAAATATTCAAGACTCACAAAAGAGCAATTTGAAGAATTGCATCAGGAATTTATTAATTTTTTAGCAACTCAATCTATTACTGCAGAGGAGTGGACAGATATTAAGACAAATAAACCAGAAGTTGCAGAGCAAGAACTTGACGTGTTTAGCGATTTAATTTGGGAAGGTGTATTGTCTAAAGTAGACTATTTAGAGCATATTTCTCCGCAACAAATGCATTTATTTCATTGTACGCCAAAGGAAATGCGACTCATTGCTTTAAAAATCAAAGCGTCTGATATTAATATTACCACAACTGAAGGTTATGATTGGTTTAGAAACAATTTATTATCTGATGATGTAGAGTTTTTTACAGCTAAAAAAGAGTATTCAGAACATAAAAATCAAGATAAGTTCAAACTTATTCAAGAAGGTGCAAACATTACCAAAGGACAATTGTATCAGTATTTTGAAAATTTAGTGAGTAAGTAAGTTGTAAAGTTGTATTTTGTTAAGTCGTATGTGGTTTAGTTGAAGCTCTTAATTGACGTTATAAATTACTCATAACGTAGCGATTCAATAGGATCGAGTCGTGCAGCTTTGTTTGCTGGATAAGAACCAGAAATGACAGCAACAACAAAGGTGATAATGGTCGCGGAAATCATGGCTGTCCATGGAATGACAAATTTAAAGTCTACAATAGCTGCAAATCCGAATCCCAGAAGGATGCCTAATATAATTCCCAGAATTCCGCCTAACTGACCAATAATGATGGTTTCAATAAAAAACTGAAACGCAATGGTACTGCGTTTAGCACCTAATGCTTTTCTTACTCCAATTTCACGAGTACGTTCAGTAACAGATACAAGCATCATGTTGAGTAAGGCTATTGTAGATCCAAAAATAGTAATGATACTGATGATCCAGGCAGCAGTTTCTAAAATTCCAGTAATAGAACCAATACGATTAATAAGGTCGTCGCTACGTTCTAATCCGAAGTTGTTCTTTTCAACAGGATTGAGTCCTCTAATATTTCTAAAAAGTAAGATGGCTTCATCCTGAGCACCAGCTAACATGTCTTTTTTATCTGTTTTTACACTTAAGCTGTAATTTATATTAGGATTTGTAAAAATAGTACGAGCTTTTTGAAGCGGCAAAAACACTCTGAGATCTTGGTTGTTTCCAAAAGTGGCACCTTTTTCTTTTAGCACACCAATGACTTTAAATTTAGCACCTCTAATGCTTATGGTTTTGTTTATTGGATTAACATCAGCTAGTAGTGCTTTTCTAAGATCGCTACCAATCACACATACATTATTGCTGTTTTGTACATCAAAATAGTTAAGCTCTCTTCCTAATTCTACTTCCAAACCAGAATTGGTAATGTAATTTTCATTAACCCCTAAAACCTGAACTTCAGGATCTGTTTTTTCATTTTCGTGTTTGACTTCCGCAGTAAACGTTCCTAAAAAAGATATAGATGTTTTAGTAAAAGGGAATGTATAGTTTTCTTCAAATTCTTTTACATCCCGATAACTGATAATCGGATTTATTTTTTGTTTTTCCCCTTGTCGTTGTGTATTGAATTCATAGCGCTGAATATTAAAGGTGTTTGCTCCCATGGAAGAGAAATCACTTGAAATGGTATTTTCAAGAGCCGAAACAGCACTTAAAATTCCAACCAAGGCAGTGATGCCAATGGCGATGATTAAAACAGTAAGAATGGTACGAAGTAATTGACTTTTGATAGAGTCAAAGGCGATTCGGATATTTTCTCTAACTAATGAAACCATAGAAAACTTTAAAAGTTGGTTGTGTTATAATGTAAGACTATAAAACATCCATAAAGTTACTATAAAAATGAAATAACTTAGGATTCCCTCTGAAAATTATAATATTTTTGTGAAAAGTTATAATCTAAGATAATAGGTATTCGATTTTTTATATCAAGTTTTGATTTGTCAATTCGACAGAGCGAAGTTGGAATGACGAGAAATCTCATTATGAGTTTATGTATGTATTTTAGTTGTTTTTTAGAATTTGTTATAAAATATCAACCTGTTATTATTAAAAAAGAGATTCCTGCTTTTGTAGGACGTAAACATGGCACAAAAACCAAGCATACCAAAAGGCACGAGAGATTTTAACCCTGAAGAGGTTTCAAAACGTAATTATATTTTTAATACAATTAGAACACAATTTGAGATCTTCGGATTTCAACCCATTGAAACACCGAGTTTTGAAAATTCAGATACCTTAATGGGGAAATATGGTGAAGAAGGCGACCGTTTGATTTTTAAGATATTGAATTCTGGAGATTATTTGAGTAAAATTAATGATGACTTATATCAAACTAAAGATTCTAATCAAATAACTTCTAGTATTTCTGAAAAAGCCCTTCGTTACGACCTTACCGTTCCATTTGCGCGTTATGTGGTACAACACCAGAATGAGATTGATTTTCCATTTAAACGCTATCAAATTCAGCCGGTTTGGAGAGCAGATCGACCACAGAAAGGACGATTCAGAGAGTTTTACCAATGTGATGCCGATGTGGTTGGTAGTAATTCTTTATGGCAGGAAGTAGAATTTGTTCAGTTGTATGATGCTGTGTTTTCTGCTTTAGGCTTAAACGGAGTGACGATAAAAATCAATAACCGTAAAATTTTATCAGGCATTGCTGAAGTTATTGGCGCACAGGATAAACTTATCGATTTTACAGTTGCTTTAGATAAGCTTGATAAAATAGGAGAGGAGAAGGTAAAATCCGAAATGTCATGCAAAGGGATTCCGCAGTCTGGAATAGATAAATTGCAACCGTTATTCAGTTTGCAAGGTGATTTTGGTTCTCAAATAAAGGAATTAAAGTCTATTTTAAATGCTTCTGAAGAAGGACAAAAAGGCATTGAAGAGTTAGAATTTATTAATCAAGGGATTGAAACACTTGGTTTGAAAACAGCAAAACTACAATTAGATGTGACGCTTGCTCGAGGCTTAAACTATTATACTGGAGCTATATTTGAAGTATCAGCACCTGAAGGAGTAAATATGGGATCGATTGGAGGAGGAGGTCGTTATGACGATTTGACTGGTATTTTCGGGTTAAAGGATATGAGTGGTGTAGGTATCAGCTTTGGTTTAGATCGAATTGCTTTAGTGCTTGAAGATTTAAATTTATTTCCTGAAACCATAAGTACTACGGTAAAGGTCTTGTTTATCAATTTTGGAGATGCAGAAGCAATGGCTAGTTTGAAAGCTATAAAACAGTTACGTGAACATGGGATTAGTGCAGAATTGTTTCCAGATCATAAGAAAACCATCAAGCAATTTAACTATGCTAATAAGCGTAATATTCCTTATGTGGTTCTTTTAGGTGAATCTGAAATGAATGCGAATACATTCACTTTTAAAAACATGAAAACTGGAGATCAGGAATCGCTTTCATTTGATACAATGCTGAAGCGTTTACAATAAGATATTCAACAACTATTCGTTATAAAAGTAAAAGCCTCAAATTTCTTTGAGGCTTTTTACATAAGTTAAGTTTAAGGTAGATTTGGGATCTATTATTTTACTAAAACTTTCTTGGATACTGAACCGCTTGCAGTATTTATTTTTACAATATAAGTTCCAGAACTTAAATGCTTAACTTCATATTCAGAATAGTCCAGTTCTGAAATATCTTTTATAGTATGAATCGATTGTCCAACAATATTGAATAATTCGATAGACTTCACTTTTTTATAATCAGGATTTAATAACACTAAACTTTCAATGTCATTAGAGTAATAAATCTCTAATGTGCTCAATTCGTTATCAACAGTACTAAGCGTATCATCTGCGTCTCTAAATGTCATTTCAAATCTATCTAAATACTCTCCAGCATCCAGATATATTTCGTAATCACTTTCTCTAAGATTGTGATAGATGTTATTTTCGATGTCGTGTATGAAAATATTCATACTATCCGGAACATTTTCAAGACCATTAATACTAATAATGTTTAACCCTTGAGAATCCGTTTTAACACCTAGTGGATATGTTGTGTCAATTTCAGCATCATTACTACCTTGAATAATGTACTTATCGCCATCAATCATCCAGAACATGTCATCCATTTGTTCTTCATTTAGTACACCATCGTACCCTAAATCTACAGCAGTTGTAGCATTTGGGTCAATAGTTAATAATAATTGACGTTGAATGGTATTAACTGTGTAAATACCAATTCTGAATTTCATTCTTGGATCTCCAGAAGATTGAGATTCATCAGCATTTGCTGCAGCTTCACTATTTCTAATAAATACTGAACTACTACTTAGTGAACCATCTTCTTTCTGAAATTGACGTTGGTCATTTTCAAAAACAATAGGTCCTCCAGCATCTGCAACTACAAAGAATCCTTGACTAACTGGGATGTATCTGCCTGGAGTTTTTCTTGCAGTTCCAGTGTTACTAACACCAGCTACTGGTTGACCAAGTGTTACAGAAGGTGTACCACCAGATAAGTTCATTAATGCATAACCTCCTTGGTAATCGGCTAACACATGATTTCCTCCGCCCCAATGCTCCCAGAAATATAGAGTTCCTGTAGTCACACCAAGATTGTCATTTATGAATTCTACTGCGTCTATTGCAGAAGCATAAGGGTTACCAACTAAATAGTTATTACCTGCATTTATGCTTAAGGCTATATCTCCATTATTAGGTTTACCTCTAAAGATATAATTTTGATCATCAGTTAATAGACCAGAACCAGGTCCTTTCATAGTAAAACCTTCACCAGCTAAAATAGTTCCTGTACTTCTTGTTTGTTGCCATGCAGAATAATCACCATTAGCTAAGTTGGAGAAAGTCCATACCCAGTAATCTGCGATTTGTAAAGGAGATGCTGTACCATTATAGCCACCTTTAAAACCAACATTCTGGATGACATTCGTTAAGTTATATCTAAATTCATTTGTTTCCATATCAGTTTGACCAACAGGAGAAGACCAGTAATTATAGGTAAAAGTGTCTGCAGTACCTTGTTGATCGCGTTCTAGTCGTCCTGAATTAGCAACTACCAAGTCACTACGATCTGTTTGAATTAATTGTGATTCTCCTTCAAGGTCAATAGTACCCGTTAAGTTTAAATAATGAGACACTGTAAGTCCGTAACCTGTATTTGTTGTAGCATCAGTCATACCACTAATTTCTAATTCATTACTATCTACCATTAATCCTAGAACTGTTCTGTTTCCATTTTTACCAGAAGGTAAATCAGAGTCATCATCTATTGTGACGTTGTGATTCGTTCTAATAATATTCCAATCTACAGTAAGATAGTTTTTAACAAGCGAAGTCGTTCCAGGAATGGTTTGAACATTTCCATTTCGCCAAGTATTTTGTGAATCCCAATTTCCATTTTGAGTGGATTCGTATGGTAAAGGAGCTGTTTGTCTATCAACAGTGTTTAAGTTTCTTAAAGCACCTTGGTTACCTTTTCCGGAAGCATCCTCTGTATTTGTATAAGTATATACAGACATTGGATAGTATCCTGCAAGGTCATTCCAAGGAATTGTATCTACATCATTTTTGCTGATAGTAGTCGGTAAAACTTTACCAGCAACTATTGAGGAGTTGTTTTCAATTTCCTGATTCATAATAAATCTTAACTGGCTAGGAGTAAGCATTCTGTTCCAAACTCTAACTTCATCAATATTCCCTCTGAAATGTTGAACAGGAGTTCCTTTACCTGCAGCAGCAATATAGAACGATTCATCAGTATTAACAGGAGCTGATCTACTATCTGAACTATCCTCTATACCATCTATAAATATTTTTGTAGTTGAACCACTGTAAGTTACCGCTACATGATGCCATTCCTCATCAGGAATAGCTGTAGAAGATGTAAGAACCTGATCACTGGCATTTTTCCAATATATTTCAACTCTGTTATCGTCTAAAATTCTAAAATCATAACCTCTTGTAAACGCAGTGTTTCTTTTTGAGACAATTGATTTTGTTCCACTATCAGCAGCATCTCTTTTAATCCATGCTGAGATCGTAAATTCACTAGGATTCAAATCTAGTGCATCTTCCATGTCAATATAGTCAACAGCACCATCAAAATAAATAGAGCGTTCAACAATCACTTGAGGTGCATAACCAAAAGTGATGTATTTGGTATTGTCAAAATCATATTCAGTTTCAAGATTTCCGAAACCATCATCTTTCATCACTCTGTAATCGGCAGTAGGATCAAAAACACCAGTACTAGATATAAACATATAATAGCTTCCTGGAGGTGTAATGTTTCTTATAGCATTTTGAGGTATTCTTACTTTAACTTTTGGAATGTCTCCACCGTTTTCAACGACTTTCCATACACGTTGCATAGCTGTAAAAGTTACATTGGTAGTAAGCGCAGGTGTTATGCCAGCACTCATGTTGACTGAAACAGTTGATGAAGCAAGCTCAAGATCAGCACCATTATTACCCCAAACTAAATATTCTTTATCGTTTAAGATCGTTGCATTATTTGATTGATTTAATTTGTTAGTATCATAGATGTCAGTTAGTCCAATAGTTAAAATACCTTCTGTACGACCAGATCCATCAGAAGCATTATTGACACTTCTAGATTGTTTTTGATTTAATTCTGAAGCATCATCTCTACCAATACCAGCTATATCATAGTTGTAACCAACATTTGCAGATTGATCCCAAATGACTGTGCCATCGCTATTAACATAGTCTTGTGTAGTTCCATTTACCCCAAGTGTAATACCATACTTAATGCCTAAATAAGACTGTATTCTATTACGCTCTTGAGTTAAGTTGGCATCAGCTTTTCTAGATGAATATGTAATAACTTCAGCAACTCTCGCATTCAAAGACGCTTCCCAGCCTTCACTTCGTCCAATCCACCACCTTGAGTCGTTAGAATTCATGTATTCAGCAATATCATTCTGAGTATTTTCAATATCATTAGCATTATAATATAATTCTTGTCTTGTGTTGGCTGTATTATTTCTTGTGTTAATAATACCAACATTATTGTAGCTTGCAGATCCGGTTTGAGCTACACCATATCCATCACTAGGATCATTATCATATGAATCATGAGCATAACAAATAACTTCGTTACTAACTCTGCCTGTGTAATTTCCAAAACCTAATCCGGTTGCATCTGTTGAATTTACATCTAAATGAGCATCACTACAAAAGACATCCATAAATCCGAATGATCTATTAATAGGTGTGTCGTCAGGTATCACCACAATAAACACTTCTTGAGTATAGAAACCATAGTCTCCAGATAAAAACTCTGAACTTGTGCTATCATGAGAATAATCGCTATCAACTGAAGGAGAGGCATATGAATTGTCAAACTCAATCACAGGGTTGAAATTTACATTTTTTGTGACATTATCATAATAAGTAGGCGCTTGAGAAGCTCTATTTACTCTTGCGTCACTTCCTAGTCCTTGGTCTTGCCAAGAGGACACATTTTGTCCTGAAGTATAGCTCAATCCGTCATCAGCTTTTAACCAAAGTGCTAAGCTAGAAGTTACACCACCTGGAGCAACAGTTGGAGTTGGCTTATCTACTAAAGTTACCATATCAATAGCCATATCACTTCTGTAGTCTCCACTTGTTTCTCCTCTGATTCTTAATTTTACAATTTGACCAATATAACTATTTAGGTTAATACTTATAGGAATAAACGCTGAATCACTATCTTCTTGAACATAGCCAGATTGAGTAAATAGTATACTACTATATGTAAGTCCATTATCTGTACTTACTTCAATATGTAAATCTCCCATATAGTTTGTTGTAGTAGGAGTCCATCCACCACTGGTTACACTACCTCGCATATGGAAGAAAAATGTAAATCTAGGATTGCTAGCACTGGTTAAGTCAAAACAAGGGCTTACCAGTTGCGCAGTGCTATTAGGGTTGCCTGTAGCTTCCGTGTACATGTAGAAATTACCATCCTGAGCTCTGCTTGGACCTGTTCCATTTGATGAGGTGCCACCACTTAATCGAGTCCAATCAATATCATCATCAACACCATTAATATCTTGCGTCCAGAGACCAATTCCAGAATCAAAACTTTCAGAATAAGGATACGAAGTTACAGTCGATGTACATATGCCAGGTGTGATTCCAAATCCCTGAATGTTAAAGTAATACGTGTTTTCGTCACTGTCATTATTGACAATTGTAATATTAGCAAGTCTAGGACCAGCTGCACTTGGGTCAAATGTAATGTCAAATGTTGTTGATCCTGAAGGGGCAACAGATGCAGCAGGTGGTGAACTTACGGTAAAATCTGAAGCATTGGCACCAGCAAATGATATGGCTCCAATTGATAATGCGGCAGTTCCTGTATTTTCTATTGTAAATGTATTGGTATGTGTTGATCCAGCTATAGAAACAGCAGGGAATTCAGTATCATCAGCAGGTGTAGGAAATATATCTCCATCGCTAATGGTGATTCCGTTTCCAGTGATATTTATTTCGGGAGTTGCAGTAAATCCTGTTCCTTGAATGTTAAAGTTATATGGGTTTTCATTACTGTCACCATTTACGATAGTAACATTAGCTGTTCTAAGGCCATTTGCACTTGGATCAAAGGTAATATCAAATGTTGTTGATCCAGAAGGAGTAACAGATGCTGCAGGAGGTGAACTTACTGTAAAATCTGATGCATTCGTTCCACCAATAGAAATTGTTCCAATTGATAATGCAGCCGTACCAGTGTTTTCTATAGTGAATGTATTTATGTTTGTTCCTGAAGGCGTATTAACAGTTCCAAAGTCTGTATCATCAGAGAGATCTGGAATTACATCACCATCAGTAATATTTTGACCAAGACCAGTAATATTAATTTCTGGAGTTGGTGTGCCTACAGCAGTTAACGTTATATTGTCAATAGCCATATCACTTCTATAATCGTAACCTGTTTCTCCTCTAAAACGAAGATTTATAGTTTGCCCTAAGTAAGCTGCTAAATTTATGTCTACCAATTCCCAGGCCTGAGCACTGCTTGTTTGATCCTCAGAGATCTGAGACCATAATGTTGTGGAGTAGGTAAGTCCTCCATCTGTACTTACATCTACAAAAAGATCTCCCATTGCTGTACCATACATGTGGTAATAAAACGAAAATGTTGCAGAAGTTTCAGCCGTTAAATCAAAACACGGACTGTCTAAATAAAAATCTTTATTGTCATCGCCAAAGCTTGCTTCGGTAAACATGTACCAGATTCCTTCATTAGCACTAGAAGGTCCTGTATTGTTTGAAGGTGTACCTCCTGCATCTCTTGTCCAGTCTCTATCATCATCTAAACTCTGAGTCCAAGCACCAAGTCCAGATTCAAAACCTTCTGAATAAGGAAAAGTACTTATAGTGGATATACAACCAGTTGAAGATGAAGTTAAACCTGACAAGTCTACAATTTGAATTTCATGCTCCATTGTATTACCACTTCTATGTGACCAGTGAGCAGCTTGTGTTGTTGATTTTAAATAATAATTTCTCCAACCTCTAGCATAAGCTGTACCACCACCATTTGTGATAGAGTTGCCTACTATTAAAGCTTCATTAATGCTTGATAACCCAGATGAACTTATATCAATTGTAGTTTCTCCTGCTGAATTATCTGTATTTTGATATCTCGTTACATTTAAATCGGGATTTACAAGTACATGAACAAATTGTCTGTTAGTTCCGTTTGAGTCGTGATTAGCGTCAAATGTCCAATCAACACGCTGATTATTTGAACCTGGTTCTGCTAGTGGCCAGTTGTCTGCTATAGCTTCATTTAAACGATTATCATTATTATCACCTCTGTGGTGGGTAAAAATTATAGCTTCATTCCAGCTAGAAACATTAGTTGCTGTACCAGTTCCATCTGATCCATTGCGAAGTGTAATTGTTCCATTATCTCCCGAAGTATTTCCAGAATCACCATGTAATACTGTCCAATTGCTTCCTGTATATTCTACAACAGTTACGTATACAATAACATCATTAGAATTTGTACCTTTTTCTACTCTTAAGGTAGAGGCATCTTCTAAATAAGCTATAGCTGTACCAGAATCTGCGCCTGAAGAGGCTGCATCAGTTCTTATACCAGTAATAAAAGGAATGCATTTATCAGCATTGCTTATTCCTGTAAGTACTCGTGTGACACTATTTGTACTTCCATTTAAATTTACTGCATATCTTCCTCTAATTATCATTTCATTGTCACCACCAGGAGCACCAACATACTCCCAAATAGAAGTATTGAACCTCATGTCTGAGGCGTTAGATCCAGATTCTCGGTAATACGATAATGTATTTGTAGCGGTTAACACTCTGGCACCAGATAAATCATCTCCATTAAATGAGCTAGATGAACTGTTTGGTCCAGCATTAGATTTTCTGTTATTATTTGCTAAAGCTACAGCATTGTTTAATGAACCAACTGGAGAGAAACTAGTGGTTGTGCCTCCTGAATTTCCAATATCATCTTGTAAATGTTGTACATTGAAATCAGCAGTTTGGGCAAGGGTTACGTTTGTTATAAAAAGGATGCCTACTAAGAGTGCATACTTTCTAAGCGAAAGTGTAAAAATTTCCATAAGCGGTTACATTTTAGTTTGGGACTAATTAAGGCATCAAATATATGTTTGTACTCCATGAAATGCAAATAAATTCGATGAAATGCATATTTAAATTTTAAAATACTGATATTCAGAAAATTAAAAAGGCTAAAATTTATTAAAATTTTAGCCTTTTTATCATTTTGAAGATTTATTATTGTTTAATTAACTGTTTCACAGATGATTTACTTGTTGTGTTATTGGTAATTTTTAAAAAATATGTGCCTTTCGATATGCTTTGGGTGTTATCTAGTTTGAACTGATTATTATTTGAATTGACGTCAGACATATTTAATATGGATCGTCCGCTTACATCAAATAATTCAATAGTTATACTTGAGTTTGAAGATTGATAAGGAAGTTTTATGGTAATAGAGTTGCTAAATGGATTTGGAAAAACACTCATATCCTCAAGAGCTGCATCATCGACAGTAAGAGTTTCCTCTACATTAACTACAATTTCTTTTCTGGCACTTTTGATGTCCTGAATTTTCCAATCATAGAAAAAATAATAATAATTTAGATCGTTAATATTATTTCCTTTTATTGTAACAGGGCCATTAGTATAGGGATAATTAGTTCCAGTTCCTGTGTTGTTTCTCCATAATTTAAAACCTGATGATAATTCAGCACTAGCTAATCTCAAGTTATTGGCTATTGGAATCATAAAGTTGAGTTCGATTTGTTGAATACCAGTGTTTTCAACTAAAATAAGTCTTGAATCTAATACATTTCCAGAACTATCTTGTAATTGAACCTCCATTTCGCCAGTTTGTTCGGCATTAATTGTGACTTCTTTTAGCATGACAGATTCAGTAGCATCAAAAATCAAATAGCGATCTGTAGTTCCGCCAGCAAAATAACTACCATTTGTAGAGTAATTAGTGGAACCAATATTACTCCATGAAATCACATCTTCAACAAAATAAGATCTTGTATTTGTTAAATTTGGTGTGGTATAGCTGGCTCCTGTTGAAATAGGAGTATCATCGTTACTATGTTCATACCAATTTAGAGTTCCTAAACCTGAAGCGGTTAGTGTTGCTGTTTCATTTTCGAAAATAAATACATCATCAGCGTCAGGTAAACCTGTAGAAGCTATCATTGTTACGTTTTGAACAGTTTGTACGTTGTCTGTTATGGTAACATTAATAGTTTGAGTAGCATAACCAGGAGCTTCAAAAGTTACATTGTAATTGCCACCTTTGAGTAACCTGTAATAATCTCCTAAATCTTCGTTTGAAAATACAAATGAATTTAGGGCGTCATGACCAGCAATAGAAATTTTTGCAACAACTGGGTTTCCGGATTCATCAGAAACCGTGCCTTGTAAACCGTAGTTTACTTGTTTCATAAAATCTAATAATGCTTGTTTGTTATATGTCCAATGATTATTAATAGCGTTACCCTGAATCCATTTCGTATCAGATAATTCTACAACAACTTCTCTTCCTCCTCTGTAAAAGTTCATATAATCTTGACGACCACCATAAACACGATACCATTCAGCGCCATGAGTTACACCTGGACTTGGGTATACATCTGAATCTTCATCAACCATCATATAACCTGAAGGGCTATTATTCTGAGCATGAGTAGCATATTCAACTGAAATATATTCAAACCAATCATGATCTGCATGTTGGTCGTACGTGTTATCATAAGGATAGTTAACTAACTCTGTGCCTCCATGAAAATTGGCAGATAGTACGATATTATGAGATTCCTCAAATTTCATGAATGCCAGTGTTTCAACTTCATAAAGACCACTATCGTGAAGACCAGCAACATTATCGGCATAGTTTCTATTCAAATCCTGACCGTTTGCATTTGCTCTAATTGGATTGGTAATCGTATTGTTGCCAGCATTTCTATAAGTTCCATCAGGATTTGCTAGTGGATTAATATAAATGACTGTATTATTTACAATTCCATCAACTTCAGGATCTGATCCGTAATTACTTAATAGATATTCGGCTAATCTTATCATTAAAGGAAAACCAGCTAATTCATCACCATGCATCGATGAGGTATACATAAATTCAGGTTCAGCTTCGTTGCTTGATACATTGTCAGATATTTTTAACATTAATAATTGTCTGCCATTATTTGTGTTACCAATAGATTCAAGAGAGCATAGGTTTGGGTATGTAGCTGCAAAATAATTCATTTTGTCAACGTATTGTGTGTAGGTTGGATATGAGTTCCAATCAACATCCCATGTTTGAGCATTTTCATTTGAATTGATACTTGGTGTAAATTCATTGTCATTTTGATTAACTGTAAAGGGAAGACCGTAAGACAAAAATTGCTGAAAAGTATCTTGATTAGCAAAAGCTTCGACCTCTAAAGTTTCGTGGTTAACATTATGACCAATAGAAAGAAATTGCGAAATTTCCTGTACTTGTTGCTCGCTATTAGCTGTAAAGACTAAACAAACTTCACCTCTAGATTCAATATATTCTTGAGCTTTTTGGAGATTAGTTGTTTGTGAATTTCCATTAAAAAATAGGAGTAATAGTAGTACATGTAGAAATGTAATGTTTCTCATCGGTTTGGGTTTAGATAGATTTGGGGCTATATTATTTGTCGCTAATATATTATTTATTTTGAAAATTATCCACAAAATGCTTAAAAAAACCGACGAAATGCATTATTGTTTATGAATTAGACTTCAAGTAAAGAAACTTGTGATAAATAAAACGTTACAATCTTAGCGTGTTATAGCGTATTCTATTTATGAAAACTAAAAGTATTAAATACGGATATTTTTGTTATAAATAACAGTAAAGCATCTATTGAAATTACCTTTCGGATCTTAAAATAGATGCTCTTTTTGTTTATGCTATATAGGTTATCTTCTAAATAACCTTTTCAATACCATAAATGGTATTAATATTTGATAATAACTTTTTTGTTAAAAGTCGTATAGTTTGTTTCTATTTTTATGAGATAACTGCCTTCTGAAATCGACTTAACAGGTATTCTGATTGTATCAGATAATGGTAAGTTAACCGCATTCCATGAAGCTACAGTTTGACCAGCTATATTAATGAGGTATACTTGTTTAACCTGAATAGAGCTTGGTGTATTTATGTAGATTTCATTAGTTGTTTGAAGATAGTTAACCATAATGTCTTTAAAGTCAGTATCTACTGTTGATAATGTAGTGTCCTCTTGGAAGACCAAGAAAAATCTATTACTATAATGACCTGCTTCCAAAGTGATTTGGAAACTTATATCGTTGAATTGTGTATAAGTACCGTGAAGCGCATCGTAAATAAAGATCTCTATATCTTCTTCAAAATTTTCTAAACTGTCGAGTTGAATCTCAATGGTACCACCATATGTTAAATCTATATCTAAAGGATATGATTTTGTTTCATCAAAACTACCTACACCTTGAATAATGTATTTTTCACCTTCAATATTAAATGACATATCATTGGAGAACGTGTCATTATTTAAAGCATCATAACCGTAATCTACAGCATCAGTAGCTACATTATTATCCATAAAACCAAGTAATAAGTGTCTTTTAGCATTTTCAGGAGAAACAAAATCGATTCTAATATACTTATTAGAGTTTTCGGTTTCAATATTTGTATTAGTAGTCCTCATAAAGATAGAGTTTCCTCCAGACTCCTTAACGAAAGCACGCTGATTATTATTAAACTGAATGGTTCCACCAGTTGCATTACCTGTCACAAAAAATCCTTGTCCAACAGGTACGTATCGTCTAGGAATCTTATTAGCATCTCCCACACCATTTATATTTGGAGGTGATACAGCAGCTGTGCCACCTGTTAAATTTAAGTAGGAGTAACCGCCTTCATAATCTGCTAAGTAGTGTGATGCACTCGTTGAAGATTGTTCCCAAAAATAAAGCGTTCCATCTAAAAGTACAGCACTATTATCAGCAATAAAAGTATGTGCGTCAATTGCCGATGGATATGGGTTTCCAACTAAAGCTTGATAATCAGGAGTCACAGGAGAAGAGATTATTCCATTGTTTGGTTGACCTACAAATGTATAATTTTGAAATGAACCACTATTCCCACTTCCTTTCATTGTAAATCCTAATCCAACAGATATAGGTGTTGTTTCAGAAATTACATTCCAATCTGCATAAGATGCTTCAGGATAATTTTCATAAAGATAAAGCCATCTTCTACTCATTGTTACAGGCGACGTAGAACCATTTGCATTTGGACTGCTGGTCCATAGTACAGGTTGTGGGTTGTTAACAATAGTACCATCTTGTAAAATGCTACCAATAGAATAAGTGTTACCATCGCTGCTAACTGGACTTCCCCAATAGTTATAAGCAAAAAGATTGGCTGTTCCTTGTTGATCTCGCTGAAGATTACCTGTTCCGCTATAATCAACAATACTGCTTGAAGTTTGGAGTAATTGTGATTCACCAACTAGATCTAAAGTTCCATTAATATTTAAATATTTAGTAATGAGTAACGATTGGTCATTGGTTATACTGTACGTATTAGTGTCAACAAGTAGTCCCATTAAAGTTGTTGTTCTGTTGCCAGAATTAATGTTATGGCTTGTTCTGACAATATTCCAATTGACATTATTGGTATTAGGAATCATTTGAACGTTTCCGTTTAACCAAGTATTGACAGAATCCCAATTACCATTATCAGCACTTATATATGGCAATGGTGCAGATTCTTCTTGCAATGAAGTTATATTAGATAAACGTCCTGATACACCAACATCACCAACTAAATAACCAGCAGCAATGTCTGATGTGCCTTGATTCATCTGATAATAAGCATCTAAATTGCTCCAGTTTAATCCAGTAATATCTAATCCAAGAACAGAACCTCTAACAGTAGTATTGTCTTCAATTTCTTGATTCATCATTTCTCGAATTTGTTCGGAACTTAAAGCTACGTTCCAGAAACGTAATTCATCCATCCAGCCATTAAAATAATTCGCAGGTATATTATTAGGTCTGCTCATCGCTCCTAAAAGCATGTCGTTTGCATTAGCGGCTGGATTAGGCCCAGCAGAACTATTTCTTTGAATTCCATCAACATACAATGTATAAGACGTGCCATTGTAAGTTATAACCACATGATACCATCGGTTAGATGTTATTCCATTGGCTGAAATATTATAACCATTAGCATGAAATGAAATGGTATTATTTACCAATCGTAAATCGTAACCTGTTGCAAAATTATTAGCATTACGTTTTGATAATATGGTTTGAATGTTGCCATTGATAGTGTTTGGTTTAACCCAAACCTCAATACTAAATGAACCAGACAGACTATTATTGTTATTAAAGTTAACAAAGTCATTATTTCCATCAAAATCAATATAGTCGCCACAAACAGGGAATGATACATTAAAAGTAGATGTGTCATCAGCACATGGAGCAGCGTTGTCTAAGGTCCAGGTAATATCATAACTAACACCACTTTCTCCTGTAAATGTAGCGTTTGGATCGTTTATGTTTGAAAAACTAAATGAACTTCCGCTAGGCACAGATACAGCAGTCCAGTGACCAGTCATATTACCTGATAGATTTATAACGGTATCGTCACAGTCGGTAATAGTTGTTGTAGTGCTGGCAGAGGCATTTACAAAAGGAATGACATTAATTAATATTGAATCTGAAGCCATACCACAAGGACCAGTGCCATCAGGATCATTTGTTGTATAAGTAAGGGTCACTGTTCCTGAAGTTTCACCAGGACCAATTGTATAAATAGCGTTTGGTAGTGAACTATTATCAAAACTTCCAGTACCACCAGACCATATACCAGGAGTATTTGATGAAGCATTTAATGCGACAGTATTTGAGCTAGAACATGCTGTAATATCAGTTCCAGCATTAACAGTTGCTGCTTCATTAATGGTTACAATCATAACATCAGAAGCAAAACTACAGACACCAGCAGGATTATTTGTTGTATATGTTAGGGTTACTGTGCCGTTTGCAATATCTGCAGCACTAGGTGTGTAAATGTTTCCAGCAAAGTTTCCTGTTCCACTTGTAGACCAGCTTGCAGAACTAGCACTGCCACCAAATGAAGCTGGCGTTAAATCTACAGTATCGTTAGAACAAATAGTTTGATTACCACCAGTAGTCACTGTTGCTGCAGGATTAACTGTAATAGTTACTGTGTCAGTCTCTGAAGCACAAGGACCAGCTGGATTATTGCTTGTTAAGGTAAGTGTGACAGTACCACTTGTAATACTAGGTGTGTAGCTAGCATTCAAATCATTTGGATTTGAGAAACTTCCACTAGGAGCACTCCAAGTAGCTGAACCAGCACTACCACCAATACTTCCGTTTAGCACAATGTTTCCATCGCTACAAATAGTTTGATTTACTCCAGCATACACGGTTGGAGCTTCATTAATTGTGACGACCATAGAATCAGATACTGATGAGCATATGCCATCACTAGGATTATTTGTATAAGTGAGCGTAACAGTACCATTAAATATGTCTGCGGCACTAGGTGTATAAGTGTTTCCACTAAACGTACCGTTCCCAGAAGTGGACCAAGTGGCTACAGCATTAGTTCCCCCAAAAGAACCAGAGGATAGGTTCACGGTTTCTCCTTCACAAATTGTAATATCTGATGGAGCTACAATAGTGGGTGGTGTGTTAACATTTATGGTAACAGATTCATTTAATACTACAGGACAATTATTGTTGCTACCAGGATAAGCTCCATTAGTATATCTTACTCTGTTGAGTGTGTAGGTAGTTGTAACTGTTGGTGAAACACTTAGTGTATAGTTACCACTGGCATCAAGTATTGCTTGAGTATTTCCACTACCATCATTATATCTTATTTGAGCATTTGGTGTTCCTGAAAAGGTAATATTAGTAGAATCTCCTTCACACAGAGTGACTTCTGAAGATGTTATTTCAGCTTCAGGTTCTTCTAAAATATGAATTTGCATAGTGCTTTCTAAAGGTGAGCACCAAAACCAGCTATCTGCAATTAAAGACACGGTAATGACATCGCCTGGTTGAGCAGAAGGAGGTATTGTATACGTACTAGTTTCTGTATAATCGTAAATATCAGTATATATAAAGCACCAACATCCCCAAGACCAACTTCTTGTTTGACCAATATAATGAGTTGAAAAACTTCCTCCAGCACCATTATCGTCCCAGGTCCATTCATTATAATTTAGGCCACCATCATCACCAGCCATAGTTACTTGTGTAGTTCCTGCACAAACATAAATGTCTGGACCAGCATCAATATCACTAATCGTAAAGTTAAATAATACTGTTTCACTAATACTCGAAGATGTGCCACAAGCATTTGTTGCAGTAACAGTGATGGTTTCTAAAAAAGCCAAACCATTGACAGATAATATTACTTCATTTGTGCCTTGACCAGATTGGATTGAAAAACCACTTGTTGTGGTCCAATTATACGTTTCTACATTAGGATCTAAAGGAACAGAATATATTGCTTCTGTTACTGGACAAAAAAATGAAGATGGACCATTTATGTTTGATGGAGTCAAAGGCACACCATTATAAACTGTGATAATTCCGCTAATCGAATCTCCAGGACCACATCCTGTAGTCGTAACGGTATAGTTATAAGTTCCAGAACTCGTTGTTGAACCACTAATTGTATAAACACCAGTTCCTGCATTAAAGGAGCCATTTATCCCAGTAGGTAAAGCAGGTGTACTAGTTAATACAGCTCCTGTTGCACCTGAATTTAATTGGAATTCTAAGTTCAGATTGTCTACATTATCATTACAAATGCCATCGTCCTCTGAGGCTGATATTAGATTAATAGTAGCATCTGGTCCTACAGAAATCGTACCTGTAGCTGTAGCTGAGCCACACCCAATTGGTGTAACTGTATAATTGAAAACACCTATTTGCGTTGGAGTACCACTTATAGTGAAAGATCCAGCCGTATAAGTACCTGTAACTCCCGTTGGTATTCCTGTAATTGAAGCATTTGTGGCGTCACTGATATTGTAAATAATATCAGTTAAAGAATCTCCATTACATACAGTTTGTATGTTATTTCCGGTTGTTAAATTGAATGTAACATCTGGATTAACTGTCATCGTTATACTTTCACTTGCCGGTATTGGATCAGCACAGGCTAAACTTGAAGTTATATCTACAGTAATAACTTCTCCATTTGTAACAGTAGTGGAAGAGTAGGAATTTGTGTTTCCACCAACAGCAACACCATCTTCGTACCATTGATAAGTAGGTGAGCCTCCTCCATTAGTTAAGCCTGTAACAAAAAATGTTAAGTTATCTCCTGAGCATGCAGGATTTGCTGATGCATTTAGGGTAAAAGATACAGGTAATAGAGGGTTAACAGTCATAATAACTGTATTACTTACAGTAAATGTATCACATGAGCCAGAGGTAATTTCTGCATATATATCGTCACCATTGTTTAATCCAGTAGTAGTGTACGTTGCACTGTTATTTCCAACTGAAATACCATTGACAAACCATTCGTATTGAGGATTAGTGCCTAAGTTAGTACCTGAAGCAGTAAAAGTTACAGATTGGCCTTGACATATTGGAGACGCTGGAGTTGAAGTAATAGTAGCTGTTGCATTTTGAACATTATCTAAGACTGTAACGGTTGTATTACAAGTAGATGAATTTCCATAACTGTCAGTAACAGTAAGAGTGACATTGTTTGTACCAATATCTGAACAATCAAAATCCGTAATATTTGTGTCAAAACTTAAACTCCCACAAGCGTCTGTAGAGCTATTGTTAATAGCATCCTCAGCAATACTCGCATTTCCAGAAGCATCGAGTGAAATTGTTATAGGTTGACAAATAGCAATTGGAGCTTCATTATCTTCAACAACAACATCAAAACTGCAGGTTGATGTTGAACCATTTCCATCATCAGCAGTTACATCTACTGTGGTTGTTCCTATAGGAAAATCATAAGGAAAGCTAATAGGTGTTCCACTTACTTCATAACTTATAATTGGTGAAGCATTACAAAAATCTGTTGCCGTAACGGTAAATGATAAGGTTGCGTCACACTCTCCAGCATCTGTATTGTAAATAGGATTGGGTGTCGGACAAGTTATCACAGGTGCTGTATTGTCAATAACAGTTACTTGTTGAGTACATGTATTAGTTAAGCCAGCATTATCTGTTACAGTCCAAATAACAGTATGATTTCCAACAGGTAATGGTAATTGTGCTGCTAAATTATTTGTAACTGTTGCAATACCACAATTATCATTTGTAGTTGGTGTTCCTAAAGTAACACTGGTAATTTCACAATTTGTATCAGCATTAACCACTACAGCTGAAGGACAAGTTATTGTTGGAGCTTCATTATCAATAACTGTTATTGTGAAACTACAAACAGAAGTATTACCAAGTCCGTCATTTGCAGTATATTCTAAGGTTGTTGTCCCAATAGGGAAGAAATCACCACTGGTTAGTCCTGTAATATCTGTTTGAGTTACTGTAGTTGTTCCACAAATATCAGTAGCCGTTGGTATTGTATAGTTTACATTGGCACCACAAGTCCCAGGATCATTATTAACAGAGGTACTCGATGGACAAGAATTAAATGTTGGCGCTGTCACATCATCAATAATAATATCTTGATTTTGAGTAGCCGTATTTCCGTAGCCATCATCATAAGTCCATGTAATGGTAGTTGTACCTTGAGTTGTAATAGGAAGTGTTGCGTTATGTGTTACAGTAACTGTTCCACAGTTATCAGTAGCCGTAGGAGGTGTTAAGCTAGTGACTTCACATTCCGCAGTGATATCTGCTAAAGTGGCAATATCTGGAACTGGTGCTGTCACATCATCAATAATAACATCCTGATTTTGAGTAGCTGTATTTCCATTTCCATCATCATAAGTCCATGTGATGGTAGTTGTACCTTGAGTTGTAATCGGTAATGTTGCGTTATGTGTTACAGTAACCGTTCCGCAGTTATCAGTAGCTGTAGGAGGTGTTAAGCTAGTGACTTCACATTCCGCAGTAATGTCCGCTAAAGTGGCTACATCAGGAAGAGGTGCTGACACATCATCAATAACAATATCCTGATTTTGAGTAGATGTATTTCCGTTTCCATCATCATAAGTCCATGTGATGGTAGTTGTACCTTGAGTTGTAATCGGTAGTGTTGCATTATTGGTGACAGTAACTGTTCCGCAGTTATCAGTAGCTGTAGGAGGTGTTAAGCTAGTGACTTCACATTCCGCAGTAATATCTGCTAAAGTGGCTACATCAGGAAGAGGTGCTGACACATCGTTAATGATAACATCCTGATTTTGAGTAGCCATATTTCCGTTGCCATCATCATAAGTCCATGTGATGGTAGTTGTACCTTGAGTTGTAATCGGTAATGTTGCGTTGTGTGTTACAGTAACTGTTCCGCAGTTATCAGTAGCTGTAGGAGGTGTTAAGCTAGTGACTTCACATGTTGCAGTGATATCAGCTAAAGTTGCTACATCAGGAACAGGAGCAGACACATCGTTAATGATAACATCCTGATTTTGAGTAGCCGTATTTCCGTTGCCATCATCATAAGTCCAGATGATGGTAGTTGTACCTTGAGTTGTAATCGGTAGTGTTGCATTATTAGTCACAGTAACCGTTCCGCAGTTATCAGTAGCTGTAGGAGCTGTCAAGCTAGTGACTTCACATTCCTCAGTAATGTCCGCTAAAGTGGCTACATCAGGAAGAGGTGCTGACACATCATCAATAACAATATCCTGATTTTGAGTAGATGTATTTCCATTTCCATCATCATAATTCCATGTGATGGTAGTTGTACCTTGAGTTGTAATCGGTAGTGTTGCATTATTTGTTACAGTAACCGTTCCGCAGTTATCAGTCGCTGTAGGAGGTGTTAAGCTGGTGACTTCACATTCCGCAGTGATATCCGCTAAAGTTGCTACATCAGGAACAGGAGCTAACACATCGTTAATGATAACATCTTGATTTTGAGTAGATGTATTTCCATTTCCATCATCATAAGTCCATGTAATGGTAGTTGTACCTTGTATGGTAATCGGTAGTGTTGCATTATTAGTCACAGTAACCGTTCCACAGTTATCAGTAGCCGTAGGAGGTGTTAAGCTAGTGATTTCACATTCCGCAGTAATATCCGCTAAAGTGGCTACATCAGGAACAGGAGCAGACACATCGTTAATGATAACATCCTGATTTTGAGTAGCTGTATTTCCGTTTCCATCATCATAAGTCCAGATGATGGTAGTTGTACCTTGAGTTGTAATCGGTAGTGTTGCGTTATGTGTTACAGTAACCGTTCCACAACTATCAGTAGCTGTAGGAGGTGTTAAGCTGGTGACTTCACATGTTGCAGTGATATCAGCTAAAGTTGCAACATCAGGAACAGGAGCAGACACATCGTTAATGATAACATCCTGATTTTGAGTAGATGTATTTCCATTGCCATCATTATAAGTCCATGTAATGGTAGTTGTACCTTGAGTCGTAATCGGTAGTGTTGCATTATGAGTCACAGTAACCGTTCCACAAGCATCAGTAGCTGTAGGAGGTGTTAAGCTAGTGACTTCACAAGTTGCAGTGATATCAGTTAAAGTTGCTACATCGGGAGTTGGTGCAAGGTTGTCAACAACATTAACTGTTGCTGAACACGAATCCGTATTTCCATTCCCATCATCAATGGTTAAAGTTACTGTATGACTTCCTAAATCTGCACAAGTAAAAGCGGTTTGAGATAAACTTAGTCCTAATGTACCACTACCACAAATAATAGACCCATTGTCAATATCACTTCCTAATAGAGTAGCATTTCCACTAGCATCTAATGCTAAGGTAAAAGGAGTTGCAATGCAAGTTGCTGTTGGAGGATTTGTACCACCATCAATAATGGACCAACCATCTGAAGCGATCATATTAGCTCTGGCAGCAGTCGCGGCAGCAGAGCAGTATTTACTATTACCACCATGAAAATTCACACCATTTTGCAGCGTTAAACTATTCCAAGCAATTAGAATATTCTCATAATTAGAGGTAGAGAGTGTAACATCAAGGAACATATTTATCATATTGGTAGCATTAGATATATCCCAATTGCTTAAGTCTTGATCAAAGGAAGATGCACTCCTAAACATGCTTCTCATATTGGTAGCATTAGACACATCCCAACTACTTATATCTTGATTAAATGCATCTGCTTCAAAAAAAGTACCTTCCATAACAGTTACGCTAGACACATCCCAACTATTAATATCTTGATTAAAAGAATCTGCAGAGTAAAACATCCTTACCATATCAGTTACATTAGAAACATTCCAACTACTGATATCTTGGTTAAAAGCGTTTGCATTAGCAAACATATCTGACATGTTAGTCACAGTAGAAACATCCCAATGGTTAATAGGGCTATTGAAGCTGTTGGTAACAGAGAACATTAGTCGCATCGACGTCACATTACTTAAATCTGGAGCATCAAAAGGTAGAATGGTATTGAAATTTAGATTACTACATCCAAGGAATGACCTTTCCATAGAACTCCAAGCAATAGTTCCCCATTGATTGACTTCAAGAATTTTGTCTTTATCTCCACTATTATTAAAATAAATTCTTGGAAAGGCACCTTGAATTCCTATGGTGTACGTTCCAGCAACTCCAAAGTCATGAGTCACATCACCAGTAATTCCAAATTGATCGAAGGTACCATCATTATCCCAATCTACGTCATAGTTATAGCCTACTCCAATAGTAGGAATGGTTATAGACGTTGCATTAGAAGTACCAGGATTATCCGTTTTCCAAGTTGTAATAAACTCGTTTTGAGCATCTAAGCTTACGGAAAAAGTTAAGGCAATTAAAAATTGAATTAACAGGATGTAACTTTTTTTCATGATAATAATAGTTTATCGTAATAGGCAATAATTTAGTCCTTAGGTGCTTAGTTATTAATTCAATTTGGATTAAAAAATAATTCTATTATAAACTATTGAGGGACGTCAAATATATGATGATAAAAACTGTTTTCAAAATAAATATCCGACAAAATGCACTAAAAATACGATAAAACGTATTTAATCTTCGTTAATATGTATTTTTAATAAATTTATGTATGAATAGGATTACTTTTTAAATGATTAAATTTAAAATTGTTAAAACATTGTAAATTAAATAGTTAAAATTAAGAAGTTTATATTTTTTATTAAAATAAAAACGATTAAATGCAATTATAAACTTTGAAAAAATAATAAATACGACAAACAGCTATCTTAATGGTTAAAAGGAGTTTAAAGGCTTGTTTTTTTATGATAAATACTAATAAATCTAAAGATTAACACGAAGAATGTATAATTACTAAAAACAGTGTTTATAAGTTGTATTTAATGCAGCAAAATAGCATCTCCTTTAAGAGATATAAAAACAGTAAATTCAATGTAGTGGATGTCCTAACAGTTTTAGTATTAAATGATTCAACAGTAACCAATCAGCCAGAGATGTCTCAAAAACTCTGTCAAAATTTAATTCCTAACAACCTAAAAATTGTGAATACAACAGGAGTTCATAAATTTTTCCTAACTTATCTTTTTAGATGTCGAAGATAAAATATAGCTTATAGTAAAAAACAATAGTAATCATCATATTAAAATGAAATTATCAGTTCTAATATATAAAATTGATACAGCTTAAAATTCTAATAAATTTAAGCAAATCTGTACCATAGATCTTAAAAACGCTAAACCTTTGTTAATTGTTAATAAGGTGTTTGTGGCATAGGTGTAGCGTGTATATAACGTGTCAAACCCGTATAAACTTCGGGTCTACTTTGGGTCGATCTTGTACCCAACTCATATTATATACATAATGAATTAAACTACAAGTTAAGTGAAGTATATCACTTATAATTTTTTTTAAAAATAAGCATGATAAAATGCAAAGACTAAGGTGTTAATTTCTTAAGAGTTTAAAGCAAATTAAATACGTTTAACAAAATCTAAAAAGATGCTTTTATGACGTTCTAAATCCATATCAGGAGACAATGCTACACGAGCAATATAATCTTTATCACCTTCTTTAGTGGTTCCTTGAGTTGATGTTGCAGGTATGGTCCAGTAGCAGCCCTTTAATTGTCCGTAGCTTACACAGTACTTGCTTTCATTAGGAATTTCTGTAATCATTAAATTGATCAGTTTATGATTTAATGCTCTTTTATAAGATTCTTTTTCTTCAGCAGTATGTCCTTTTGTAGGAAGGTCTAACGAAAATACAGAAGGCATAAATCCTTCATTCGCTAATGCTTCGGAAACAAAATTGATTTTTGCTGTTGGTAAAACATCGTGGATAAAATTCACAAATTCACGTGTATTCTTATAAGCATCATAAATTCTCTGATTCATCGAAGGCAATTGTTTTGCCAGAATATTATACTGAAAATCTGTAGCTTCATTATCACAAAGCATCAGATGTTTTTCTATCTTGTCCATCAAACCCTCTGCTTTTTTGTTTCCTACGCAATAACCAGCAGTACATTGTCCACCACTTGGAAATTTCGATCCACTAGCATAGGAGATGGTTCTAACTGTTGAGAGAATATCTTCTTCACCTAAAAAGTGTACATTAGGACAGAAGGTTTGATCTAAAATAAAAACAGGATCTATAGCAATATCATTAGATGATGTTTTACGTTCAAGACTTAAAACATGTTTTAATTTGACAAGATCAGGAACTTCAACTCTGGGATTTGTTGGGATTTCAGCAATGATAAAAGGAACTGCATCTTCTGCAGCAATTTCAGCTAAAACAATTTCAATACTTTTAACCATATCATTGTCACCATCAACTGGTAAGTCTACTATGTTAACATGATTCAAGCAGGCAGCAACACGTCTTGCTTGATCATTTGTCCCTCCATAGCAATTTGGAGGAACAACAAATTTAATAGCTTTGCCTTTATAGTTTTTTTGAGCATAATCAATGAGTCCCATCATGATGGCATATTGAACCGATAGTCCACTAGAACCAACTAACGCCTTTGTGTGCGCATTTGTAATTGAGGCAATTGAGTCTAATACTAACTTTTTATCTGTATCTACAGTACTGTTTTTAGCTTTAAAAGACGATTGCTCTACTAATGACTTTAAAACTGAAAAGCAATTGGCTGGTGTCATTGAGATTGTTTCTCTTCTTCTGACATGTTGAATTTCTGAAATGTATCTTTCATTGTCTTCACCATTTACTAATAGGATGCTTCCAAGGTGAGCATAAGTATGTACCAGGAAATCAATATTCGGATTAAGGTCTACAGCAGATATTTCATATTGCTGGGAAATAAAAATAGTACTACCATCAAACCTTGAAATATCTGAAGTTTTATCAATCTGCTTTAAATCAAATGTATAACCATATATTTTTCTTAAAGTTTCAGCATCAAAAGCATCTGGCAATTCACCAATATAATGAATCTGGGTTTTTCTGTTGTCTAACAAATTTTTTCTTAAAATAGCCAAGACAGGAATTGTTTGTGAAGAAAAGCTAATTACATTTTCTGGCTTTACATTATTTATATTGGAGATTGCCCATTCGAGTACACACGATAGTGGGTGACCTAATCTGATGTAATCATAAGCAGTTGGCAGCTCATTTAAAGCTGAAGACTCAGAATTATGATTATTAAATAAGATATTAAACTCATCTAAAAATTGAGTCTTAGCTAATGTTTCATTATAGATGTCAAGTCGATGGGTTGTTAAGTTGAGCCAATCGACTGGCATATTGTTTAGTACGTTACCAATGTAATTCAGCATTTTATTGTCCTTCATAATACTTCCTGTTAAATAGGTAGGCAAGATACATTAATTTGATTTTTTTTTTAAGGTTATAAGAGGTTTTATTGCCTTATCCTTACATATGATTACACATGAAAATTAATGCTATATGCATATAAGAATAACGAAGACGCATCAAAGGGAAAATCAATAAAATTTAGTAGAGCAATACTTATTATAGACTAACATGTTTGACCCTCAAGCAAGCTCATAACTAATAATTTAGATATAACTAACAATTAAAGTAAAAAACTTATTTACATCCATCTGTTATTTACCGTTTATCATTATTATCTGCCCAAGCTTTATAACGTTCATATTGTTCATCTTCAAGAAGGTGCTTCATCACATCATTTTCAAATTCAATACGTTTATCTGTTGACATTTTATCATAAGGATTATTATCATCAGAAGTCCACCAATCCTGAAGTTCCTTTTCGTATCGTTCTTGCTGATTTTTAGTCATATCAAATCTAGAATACAGGCGCTCTTGTCTTTCAGGATTATCAAGATTCCAGTTTTCATTTATACTATCAGTTTTATGTTCAAATGTATAAACGTCTTCTCTAAAGTTGCCGTCATCCTCATAATTACGAGTATTGGTTAATTCTTCATTCATAGGGTTTTTAGTGCCAGATGTTGTCTGCTCAGAAGACTTATTCTTACAAGAGAAGGAAAATATTAATACAGTTAAAGCTAAAATTCTATACATAGTTTTCATAATTTCAATATTTATAGTTCACATCAATATAGCTTCTAAAAACTAACTTTATTAGCTCATTTCATATAAAAGTTAATCTTATTTAGGTGATTTTCCGTGTTAATATAAATTAGACTAAAACATCTGTAAAAAAAAACGGTTTAGAATGAACTAAACCGTTTATTGTCATACAATTAAAATGTTGTAGCGAGAAGGAGATTTGAACTCCTGACCTCTGGGTTATGAATTTCAAATAAATCAATTTTTAGCTTTTAAATAATTGATTTACAATGTTTTAAAAATTCATTATATGCTTAATTGTG
This sequence comes from Psychroserpens mesophilus, assembly GCF_050617655.1. Taxonomy (GTDB): domain Bacteria; phylum Bacteroidota; class Bacteroidia; order Flavobacteriales; family Flavobacteriaceae; genus Psychroserpens; species Psychroserpens mesophilus_A. The sequence goes on from NZ_JBODQC010000003.1 coordinate 249,536, forward strand.
TCTAAACTTTGTGCGGTTTATGTTCACTGGTTAATGAAATATTTTAATCAAATTTAAAGAAAAGAAATTAAAAATATAATATACTAAATTATTTTATAAAATTTATTTCTAAAGCTTAAAGTTCTTATTCAATCACAGATATATTTGTCAATCATATACTGTGTAATTGGTTTAAGTGTTTTTCCAGTTTCAGGATGTAATCCTAAAGCTGTAAAGTATTCTAATTCTTTACCTCTGTTCTTTCCATACCAGATGTTCACACTACCATCCTCATTAAAAAAAATAGTTGTATCACAAATAGGTGTTGTTTTTTTGAAATTCTTTATTCTTTCTTCTTTATATAATTTAAGTTGATTCAGCTTGTATTTTTCTGTGTCGAATCCAACTTCGATATAATGATCTTCTTGCCATATCATCCATCGAGCTTCTTTTTTTAAGATATGTTTAGTGGAAATACCACCAAAAGTTATAAGGGTTATTATTCCAATATATAACAGAACTTTATTTGTAGCAGACATAGTACTATACCAAAGAAAGAATTTTTTATTCTTTGGTTTGACAACGATTGTTGATTTTCCATTTTCTAAATCAGAAATGTATTCAACACGTTTAATTTTTTCATTTTCAATTTTCCCATTTCGATATTTTTTAAAAGGTCTTAGTTGAAAATCAATAATTACAGCTGTCAATTCAAGAGCATCAAAGGATTGGATCGATCCTGTATCCCCTTTTAAAAAATTATAAATTGGTCTAAAACCCTCTATGTCGTAGTTTTCAACTTGTCTTCGTAAGTCTTTGTTTTCTCCAACTTTAAAATAATTATTAAATACTAATAAATCATCAGCAGATAAGGTTTCGTCTATTAAGTTTATGCAGACAGTTCTTAGAGTTCCACGTGTTAAATTAAAAAGATTTGGCCTAAGCTCTCCAGAACTTTTATCACTAAGATATTTTTCTCTTATAGCATTCTCATAAGTTTTGATGGTTTTCATAAGCGGTTATTTCGGATTTTAAAGGAATAGCTAGGAATGTTCGGAATGTTCGGAATGTTCGGTTTTTCAGAATGCATTAACCTCTATATCAATATATTTTTGTTTCAGGATCAATTTAAGCTATGCCCAGCTAACATAGCTAAAGTACAAAATTGTTTCGTACGGAAAACCGTAAAGTAATATACTGATTGTTGAACATGGGAAGCAATTTTTAGTAATTACTGTACGCTTTTCCTCTTCCCAAAATAACAGAAGTATAATCTGAAAGGATGCCTTTAAAATGAATCTGAGAATTCTCGTACGGCCATCTTTTTGCAAAATTTTAAGAATCATGAGGAAACTAGCGTATTTATTTGCCTTACTTTTTATTGGTGTAAACTACACATCTTGTACACCTGAACACATAGCTGAAGAAATAGAATCTCAAGCTTGCTGTGGAGAAAGTGGAGAAATTCCACCACCTCCGCCACCACCACCTGGAGGAGGTGATCTCAATGGAGGATAATTAATATATCAAAATTTGTTAGTAGATTAGAGGAATGAAATCAACCAATACTTCATTCCTCTTTTTTTATTGTATTTGTAGTCTATTCATTATTGTTATTAATACCGAAGTTTTAGCTCAAGAACTTGAAGACGATTTAGATTATTATTCCAAGTTAGCATTGAAACCACAAAATGCAGATGACTTTTTTACAACATATAATTATTTTGAAACTAATTATAAAAAAGCATTGGAAAACAATGATACTTTTTCTGCTGTAAATAGTTTGTATTATTTAGCAAGTTTGCAGTATAAAAGTGGTTCATATTATGAAAGTGAAACAACTATTGTAAAGGCTTTAAAACTTTTAAATGAAACTAAGAACATTAAATATATTAAAGGTTATAAAAAAAGCTTTGATAATCTTCTTGGGATGATTTATGTTGAGCAAAATAATAAAGAAAAGTCGCTTGAATTATATAATATGGTACTATCTTCATCTGAGTCTTCTAGTGATAGTGCATTAGTCTATAATAATATTGCTGTTGTATATAAAGATCACGATGAATTTGTAAATGCTCAAGATGCTTTATTAAAAGCGAAAGCAATTATATCTAGAGTAAAAGATTCACTTCAGAAAGCACTCATTTTAGACAACTTAGGTGTTGTTAAATCTAATATGAATACTAGTGATGGTTTATCTTTGATGTTGAGAGCTTTAGAAATTAGAGAATCCTTGAAAGATACTTCAACGATTTATACTAGTTATTCTCATTTAGCAGAATATTATTTTCGAATAGGAAATAATATAAAATCGAAAGAATATGCTTTAAAGGCCTATGAATTATCCAATAGCATTAATTCTGCAACTTATAAAAGAAATGCTCTTAGTTTATTAACAGATATGAGTGACGATAATTATGCCATTGCATATAAAAAACTAAATGATAGTTTATACAAAGCTCAGAAAGAAAGTACTAATAAGTTTGCGCTATTGAAATATGATTTATCAGAGTCTAAAAGAAAAGCTATTCAGAGCAACCTAAGAGAAGAGGAACAACGATACTTAAAGATCATATACTTATCTATTGGTATTATTATTTTATTAGTATCCGTTTTTTTATATTTTATAATTACTTCAAGACACAAAAAAGAAAAGCTTCAAGAAGTCTATAATACCGAATCTAGAATTTCAAAAAAGTTACACGATGAGGTAGCTAATGATGTCTTTCAATTAATGACTAAAGTAGAACATGAAGATCAGATTGAGACTCATGTGATTAATGAATTGCAAAGTCTATATTATAGAACCCGAGATATTTCAAAAGAACACGTCGCCTTAAATGATGCTTATCCTTTCAATGAACACTTGGCGGAGTTGATAGAAAATTTTCAAGATTCACAAGCGAACATTATTGTCAAAGGTATTTCTGAGATACATTGGGATGAGTTTCCTGAGATTCATAGAACGACAATTTATAAAGCAATTCAAGAATTGTTGATCAATATGAAAAAGCACAGTAAAGCTTCGATTGTTGCTCTAGTGTTTCATAAAGACAAGAAAAAACTACATATTACTTACAATGATAATGGTATAGGAAGCTCATTAAAATTAGGCAACGGACTTCAGAATACGGAAAACCGTATTCAAGCAATTAATGGAACCATTATTTTTGATACAAAACCAAATAAAGGCTTTAAAACTAAAATCACTATTTAATAATGTTCCAGAGAGTTTTAATTAATGACGATCATGATGCCATATTAAGCAGTATTGCTCAAATCTTATCTAAGCTTAAAGTAAGTTCTGTTGAGCGATCTCAGTACTGCGATGAGGCTTTTTTAAAAATTAAAAGAGCAGAATTAGACAATGAAGCATTTGATTTACTAATCACTGATTTGTCATTTAAAAGAGATCATCGTAATATAGACCTTGATTCAGGCGAAGAGTTAATAGAAAAGCTAAGGCTAGAGTTTCCTGATATGTCTATCATTGTGTATTCGATGAAAGATCAACTTCAAAAAGTACGTCAGCTTGTCAAAAACTTTAATGTTAATGCTTATGTCTGTAAAGATCGTAAAGGGTCTAGAGAATTAGAAGAAGCTATAATGGCAGTATCTAAAAAACAATGCTATTTATCACCACAAGTTTCAGGAGCTTTAAGTCCGAGAGTAGATTTAGAAATTGAAGACTATGACATTCATCTTTTGAAACTATTATCAAAAGGGTTGTCACAAGAAGAGATTAGTAGTAAATTGAAATCAAATGATGTGTCTCCAAATAGTTTAAGCACCATTGAAAAACGATTAAATAAATTACGCATACAATTTAAAGCGAATAATGCCATTCATTTAGTCTCTACAGCTAAAGATTTAGGATTGATATAAAAACTAGCATTAAGTAAAAACAACACAAAGAGTTTTTTACTGGTTTCAAAAAAAAGCAACAATACATTCATTTTTAGTACTTAAAAAATGAGTTTAGCTCAATTATACTTCAAAAATTAAATAAAGAAAACAATTTTAAAAAGATAAAACAAATCATAGAAGGTTATCAAATTAGCTTTTATTTGGCTACTGTTATCTAGTTTAGTTGGTCTTATTTTCCTAATAAAATTGAGTGAGATTTTTTATAATTTAATCAGCATTTGTTCAAAGCATACAACGCATTATTCGTAATTACTTTAAAGTAATTTCTAAGCTAAAATACATAAATAAATTTCATGTTTTTACATGAGTTATGGTTTCCCGTAAGCTATGACTTACAAAAAGATTTAGGTTTGTGATTTTAAGAATTACAACCAAAATTAATTGATAATGAATAAATTAGTTTTATTTTTTGTTTCTGTTTTTATTTTTCTACAACCTATAAAAATAAAAGCCCAAGGAATTGATAATACAGATATCGAAGGACAAGTTTACATCAATAACTTCGATGACTTAACAGGATTAATATTAAATGAAACCAATGGCACAGTAACAGTTTCTCCAATTATAGGGACGATAACACCAGAAGTCACAAATGCTTTAACGATAGATCATGTTGAAGGTGGTTCGGTAACTGCTGCTATCGATTTAGGGCAAGCTTATGATAAGCTATATGTTCAATGGTATTCGTCTATTATTAAAGATGCTGGTGCTACTAGTTATACACATCATTTAGAAGTTGGATCAGCTATTGAAGCAAATGAAGCAGCTCAAATACTATTTAATCATAATGCCTCAACTTTGAGGTGGAAACCATACGGAAATTCACAAGGAGGTTATCAAGATATGAGTAATTGGACAAATGCAGGCACATGGTATAAATATGGGATGATATTAGATAGAGTTAATCTAACTGTAGAGTTTTTTGTAAACGGAATTTCTTATGGTCAAATGACAGCTAAAAATCAAGATTTAAGATATATTACATTGGGAGGTGCTGGAGATAACGTTGTAGGTTATAAGGTTCAGTATTCAGCATTAAGTGTTAACACAAATCACTTTCAAGATATTGTAACTAATTCAAATGGGATAGGAACTTATGTTACTCAGTTTGTTGATTATAGTTCAATAGAGAATACTAATTATAATGGTGTAAATTTATCCGCTTTAGATAAAAGTAATTGGACAGGGAGACATTCTGAGCCTTTTGATCCTGATGGTGCTACTAATTATATAGATGGACCAACACCTTATACTTATAACCTGATTGATAATAATAATCTTTTTGGTAAAGGCGATAAAATATTATATAAAAAAGGGGTTACTCATAAGATAGAAAGGTTATCAAGGCCACATAAAACGGCTTTAAATGGAGCATATATTCCAACACTCTTTAATATAATAGATGCTTATGGTGAAGGAAGTATGCCAATTATAGATTCTAGTATGAAAGTTAATCCTTTAGATTGGGAAATTTATGATGCTTTAAATGGGATATATAGAATGTCATTAAGTAATGTGAATTATGCAACTGGTGCCTGGCAAGAAGGTTATAATAAAGCAATGCGAGAAACTTTTTTACTTGCCAATATGGAGAATCAAAGTGGTTGTTGGTTTGAAGATGGAACTTATTTTTACATTAGACTATGGGATGACACTAATCCTGCTTTACAAAACATAAGTATAGGTACAAATCAAATCCCTTCTTTTGGAGATTATACAGAAATTAGAAACCTACATTGGAGACATGCAAATATATTAGTCAATAATGAAATGCTAGTTGAGCATTGTGAATTTTCAAAATCATCAGGAGCAACTGTTACAAATGCAATCTTTAGAGACAATAAACTTTATGACAATTGGAGTGGTGTAGATTATGGTACAACAGAGGCTAGTAATCCTGGATTGGGATTAGGAGGTTCTGGGTTAGGAGGAGCAATAGGTTTAAAAGAGAGAGCTTTAGTTTATAGAAATACAATAGAAGATAGTTATTTAGCAGTCAGTATTTTTTCTGATGCACATGATGCTGTATTTGCTTTTAATGAAATTAAGAATACAATAGTTAATACTATTAGTATTTTAAATGGTCAAGGTGATTATGACGCAACTAGACCAATTTTAATTGCTAACAATACAGTTTTCGCTAGTCCTAGACATATAGATAATGACCCTTATCCGTTATCTAGAGACCAACCAGGTCATGCCTTTGTGCATCAAAATGGCGATGGAGGTAATTTTAAATTTGTTAATAATTTAATGTTATTACATTATAATCAAAATATTAGTACAACTTCAGTAATGAACATAATGAGTTTTACTAATTTATCATTAACCAATGCTAAAGGAATAATAGGGTATAATAGATATTATATAACGCCTATAAGTAATTCACCATCTGCAATATTTAATTTAGGAGCAGGAAATAATATAGCAACTTGGAGAACAGTGTTAGGGAATTCTGGCGATTTTACCGATTTAGATGGTGTTTCAAATCCAGATAGCACTTCAGAAGTTGTAAATACATTGCCTGTACTTGTGGCTGAATTTACAGATACAAGTGGTAAATGGTTAGAAACTGACGCAACGCCTGTGTTAACAGATGAAGGCTATTATATAGATTATGCTTCTCTAGGAATTACACATGACTTATTAGGAAATACATTAGGAAATAGCTTAAGCATAGGAGCTATATCCAATGTGACTTCTACAACTTATACCTACAGCGATTCTTGGTTACCAAGTGATCCAAATGGAATCTCCACTTCTAGTGATGATATTGTTATTGTTTCAGGAGATGCGACTATTAATACTTCTACAATTTGTAATAGCGTAAACGTAAGTGTAGGAGCAAGTCTTACAGTTGACACTGGAGTAGAGCTTACTGCTGTTAATGGGCTAACATTTGAATCTAACTCAACAAGTTATTCGAGTTTAATACGCAATGGGTCAATTATAGGTGTTTTAGAATATAAGCGCCATGTTAATATTAATGGTTCTGGAATAACAGGAGGTAACGATCTTATATCTGCACCATTAGTAGGTCAACCATTTAACGAATTTGCTAGTTCTAATTCTAATATTTTAAGAAATAATGACGATACATTATACTTATTCGGACCATTTGATAAAGGAACGGGGTCTTATGTAATGTACAGTAATACAGAAACTTCTATGCTTAATCCTGGTATAGGTTATAGATCAGCTTCTACTAATAACGATACATTTACATTTACAGGAGAGGCAAATTCAGAAACTGTAATTATAGATATTGAAAATTATGGAACTCATGAAGCAGAATGGAATCTTATTGGTAATCCATATCCTTCTTATTTAAATGTTCAAGCATTTTTGAATCATGATGTAGGTGGTGTTACTAATTTAGAATTATTCGACACAGGAACCGCTGCTATTTATGGATATGATGGAAGTGCTCTTGATGGTTGGACTATTTATAATTTGGCAAATACAAACGCATCAACAGTTGTAACGCCAGGGCAAGGGTTTTTTGTGAGTGCTCATCCAGATAAAACAGCACTTTACGATTTAGAATTTACTCCAGCCATGAGAACTACTGGATCAGAAGATGACTTTATAGAAGGTCGTAATGCAGAATTGATGTATTTAAAACTAAAAGCAAGTACTTCTAATAATTCATATACTACTGATTTTTACTTTAATAATAATTCAAGTTTGGGTTTCGATTTTGGATATGATGCTGAAATTTGGGGAGGAGTTGCACCTAATTTTGCTCTCTATTCGCATTTAGTAGAAGATAATAGCGATAATGCTATTGCTTTACAAGCTCTTAATGTATCAAATCTATCAGATATAACAATACCATTAGGTGTTACTGCAAACCAGGGTGAACAGTTAACCTTTAGTATTTCAGACTCAACTTTGCCAGCATCAGTTAATATATATCTTGAAGATACACTAACAAACACCATAACATTGTTAACTGAGCTGGATTACATAATTACTCCTTCAATAGCATTATCTGGTACAGGTCGTTTTTTTATAAGAATTTCAGAAGATGTTTTATCAACGATCCATAATAATCTAGAAAAATTAATTGTTTTCACTTTAACTACACCTAAAGAAATAGTGGTAAGTGGACAGTTAATAGAACCTACAGTTTTAAATCTTTATGATTTACAAGGTAGAAATGTAATGTCAATTCAACTTAATAATGCTGAGGTTGAAAACCGTATTGATGTTTCTGCGGTTAGTGATGGTGTTTATATTATAAATCTTAATAATACTTCATATCAAAAAACACAAAAAGTAGTTATTAACTAAAGTAATAGATATAAAAGCCTAGTTTAAACAGGGAGATGTATTTTATAATAGCAATCTTAGATTAAGGATTTTAGTATTAATACAGGTAAAACTAGATCAAACGTCCTAGGTTTTAATGTTGTAGTGAGAACAAAATTGGAACTTGTAACTTCTGGGTTATGAATTTTTGAAAAGTGTAATTTTAAAATCATAATAATCTTATTTGAAAAATTACCCAGTAGAAGGTGTTGAATGGATTATAAGTGTTTGATACATTGTAAACTGGTAATTAAACCAATCATATCATTTTTGAAAAGTTTGTACATACAGTATTGAGTGTATTTAACATGTGAATAGGTCAGTTTTATCTTCAAACAATAGAAAAAATGATTATTTGATCTTAATATTTTTCAGAAAAGAATCAAATAATGAATTTACCGATAATTAGATGCGTTCATCGAAAAAGGGCAATTCGTAGATTTAATTAGTATAAATTGACAAAAATTAAAATTCTTTAAATAATTAACCACCATTAAGTTATGAGGAATAATAAATACGTTTATTTAGGGATAACCTTTTTTATTATAATAACTTCTGCAATTGCTTTTAATAAAATTAAATTTGATGAATTTTTATTTGCTCCTCCAGTAGTAGATTTTACGTTTAACAATAATAATGTTTGCTCAGGTCAAAGTGTGTCTTTTACTTCTACAGTAACAGGTGATGGTCCTTTTGATTATGCATGGAATTTTGGAGATGGTTCAACGTCCACACAACAAAACCCTAATCATGCATTTCAGGCTTTTGGATGTGGTGGAACTCAAAATTTTAATGTAACGCTAACAGTAACTGATGACAACGGAGTTTCAAGTAATATTTCACATACTGTAACTGTCATAAGAAAGCCAAACATTAGCTTTGTAGATCTTAATGCAGGGTTTGGTGTACCATTTGAAAATTGTAATGCCGCAAGTATTGATTACAATGTATTAGTTGGTATTGATCCAAGTTCTGATAGTTGTGTGACTTCCTATTCTATAAATTGGGGAGATGGAAATTCTGAAAGTAATGTGTCCTTTCCATTAGCGCATACGTATACAAGTTTAGGTTCATTTAATATGGTTATTACTGCTGTAGGCGACAATGGCTGTCAATCACAAGTTAGATATACGGTAAAAAACTCGAGTAACCCAACAGGTGGAATAGTTACTCCTGGATCTACAGTAGATTTATGTGCGCCTATAAGTCCATTAGCATTTGCAGTTAGTAATTGGGGTTTAAATCCTCCAGATACTGTCTATGATGTCGATTTTGGAGATGGAACAAATTTTATATTAACACAAACTGAATTAGAATCATCTTCATATTATAATAGTTCAAATCCTGAAAGTTCATTGGATTATCCAATTCCACACGCTTACACTGAGTCTAATTGTCCGAATGCAAGTTATACTGTTCTTTTAGATATTATAACATCATGTGGAACTTCTAATTTAACGGCAGGTCCAATCACTATTCTTGAAAAACCAGAAGTGAGTTTTGATGTTGAAGAATCAACTTGTGTCAATGAGAACATACAAATAAATAATACATCTAGTAGTGGTTTTAATCCAGGTTGTACTACTAATGCTAATTGGTTTTGGGATATGGGTGACGGAACAACTTATACTGATTTTGAACCAGTTCATTCTTATTCTACTTCTGGAACTTATACAATATCGTTATATGCAGTAAACTATTGCGGACAAACAGATCCTGTAACTCAAGAGATATGTGTTGAGGAGCCTTTAACTCCTGAGTTTATAGTTAATAATCTTGAAGGCTGTGCGCCTTTTACTAGTACTTTTAGTAATACAACTAATATTGTAAACCAATGCGGCGTCCCAACTTTTGAATGGATTATTAATTATTCACCAAGTTTTTGTGGAACAACTAATGGGGCTAATTTTATTAATGGAACAAACACTAACTCTGATTCTCCTGAAATTGAATTTACAACCCCAGGAACTTATGAAATCATCCTTCAAGGAACAAATTCATGTGGAATTACAGCTAGTGTTCCACAAGAAATATTAGTAAAAGCACCTCCTCAAGTAGAAATTTCTGAAATAGTTGATTTTTGTGGGTCTTCAGCCTTGGTTTCTCCTACACCCACAGTAAATGGTTGTGGGCCTGATGTAGTAACTTATAATTGGAGTATTGATGTTGGAGTATCACCAACAGATTGGGAATTTATAAATGGTACAGATGCAACTTCTGAGTTTCCTGAAATTACTTTTTATACGTCTAATAGTTATGTTTTAAGCTTAGAGGTGTCTAGTAATTGTGGTACAAATATAGATACTGAAGCGTTTGTAATATCACCAGTTCCTACAATCACTAACACAGACACCAGTCAAACCATTTGCTCTGGTGCAGACACAGTTGCTGTAAATTTAATGTCTGACACAGCTAACACAACCTATACATGGACATCTAATAACCCTTCTGGTTTAACTGGGTATTTACCTTCAGGTACGACAGATGAAATACCAGTACAGACATTAATAAATACAACAAATGGGCCTATAACACTTACATATACAGTTGTACCACAAATTGGTAGTTGTGTTGGAGATGCTCTTAATTTTGATGTTTTAGTGGAGCCAGCTCCTATAATAACAGTACAACCTTTACCTGACGAAGTTTGCCTTAATGGTACAACTCCAGATTTAACAGTGTCTTATCAAGGTACAGGAACACCAATTTATCAATGGTATGAAAATACTATTGATAATACAACTACAGGTACTGCTATTGCGGGTGCTACATCTCAAACATTTTCTCCTCCTACAGATACAGTAGGAGATACGTATTACTATATTATCATTACATTTTCAACTGGTGGTTGTAATGAAATCATTTCAGATACAGCATTAATTGGAGTGAAAGAGGTATCTCAAATAGATACACAACCTACTAACACACAATCCATATGTGTTGATGGTCTCGCTGAAGAATTATCAATAACGACTTCTGGAGGAGCAGGTACTCCAACTTATCAATGGTACAGTAATTCAACAAATACTAATTCTGGTGGAACCCTCATTTCAGGAGCTACAAATGCAACATTTACACCTCCTGCTTTTACTACATCTGGAACTTATTATTTTTATGCAGAAATTAATTATGGCGTGAGCGGTTGTTCAAATCTAATAAGTGATGTCGTAGAAGTTATCGTTGTAGATGATCCAACAGTAACCAATCAACCAGAAACGTCTCAAAGTTTATGTCAAAATTCATTACCTATTGATTTAGAAGTTACTATTTCAGATGGTTTGGGTAACATATCCTATCAATGGTACGTAAATACAACCAATACCACTGTTGGAGGAACACTCATTGCAGGAGCTACTTCTAACATGTACACACCTCCAACAACAGTTGTTGGAACTTTGTTTTACTATTGCATCATCACTCAAGATGTTTCAGGTTGTGAAGTAACTAGTTCAATAGGAGCGGTTGAGGTTACAGCAGCAGCACAATTTACAAGTCAGCCCATATCAGATGAATTATGTCTAGGCGAAACTACTGCCGATTTATCGGTGTCTTACACTAACGGTTCTGGTGCGCCAACCTATCAATGGTATGAGAACACCATAAATAACAATACTTCAGGAACTGCTATTATAGGTGCCACAGCTTCTACATATAGTCCAAATGTCACTATGGTTGGAACAACCTATTACTATTGTATTATTACTTTAAATTCAGGAGGTTGTTCCGAAATTATTTCAGAAACTTCAGAAATCATAGTCAATGAAACTCCTAATATTAGTGATGCAGATTTTTTAATTTGTAGCGACAATACTTTTCAATACATACCAAATAATTCCAATGGAGACACTGTCCCTGCTAATACAACTTATACATGGTCAACACCAATAGTCAATCCTGCTGGTAGTATTACAGGAGCTACAGAGCAATCAACAAATACATCAAACATTTCTCAACTCTTAATTAATACAACTACAAACCCTGCAACTGTTACATATACCATAACACCAACTTCAGGTGATTGTGTAGGAGCCAATTTTCAAGTCGTTGTAACTGTTAATCCTTCAATATCAGTAACATCTATACCTACAAATAATAACTGTTTTCAATCTAATAATGCATCTGTCCAAATTACAATAGTTGGTGGTGTACCATTTACAAACGGGAACCCTTACAATGTCACATGGACTGGTCCAAATGGATTTACTAGTTCAGATGAAGATATCTTTAATCTTGAAGTAGGAACATATACATTAAATATAGAAGATGATGGTGGTTGCCCTTATTCTGAAACATTTATAGTTTCAGAACCTGAAGATTTAGTTTTTGGTACCATAGATTTTGACCCACAAACCATTTCCTGCTTTGGCGCTAACGATGGTGAAATTAATATTTCTGTTGAAGGAGGAACGTTACCATATACTTATAATTGGACTTTAAACGGACTGCCATTTTCCAACGATCAAGACATTTCAAGCTTAGCACCAGCAACTTATGAAGTATCAGTTACAGATGCTAATAATTGTGGTCCAATTACACAAAGCTTTTTAATTCAAGAACCTCCATTATTACAAGTCTCTTTAAATACACAAACTAATGTACTATGTTACGGGCAATCTACAGGCACTATAGAAATTAATGTAGCTGGAGGTAGACCAAATTATACATATTCCTGGATAGGTCCTAACGGATTTACAAGTGCCAATCAAAATATTAATAACCTAATGGCAGGTACATATACTGTAACAGTAACCGATAACTCTGGATGTACAGATACACTTGATCTCACAATAATTCAAAACAATGAAATTACTATCGACGTAACCGCTACAGAAATCGAATGCTATGGAGATAATGACGCATCTATTACAATCAACAATATTTCTGGAGGAGTTTCACCTTACACTATTGCTTGGAGTAATTTCGGAACAGGTAACAGCCAAAACAATTTATCTGGTGGAACTTATACAATTACAATTACAGATGCCGAAAATTGCTCTAGAGCATTCCCAATTGTTATTGAAGAACCACCAATATTCTTAATTGATCCTGTAGTAACTCAAATGTCTTGTTCTGGGGAAAATGATGCCAGTATCACCCTTAATTTTCAAGGAGGAATAGATCCTGTTACTGTTGTTTGGGATGATGATGCTTCAGCAGGAGTAGAACGTAATAATTTAGCTCCAGGCACCTATTCCGTTACTATAACAGACGGAACCCCTTGCGTCATTCAAGATAGTTTTACCATATTTAATATATTACCACTAACCGTATCCGCTAATGTTACAAATGCCCTCGATTGTGAGGATACAAATAGTGGTGCTATTAATTTATTGATTCAAGGTGGCACGCCTCCTTTTGATGTGGTTTGGTCTAACGGAACTATAACCGAAGATTTAGTTAATGTTCCACCTAACAATTATACTGTTGTCGTTACTGATGCCAATGGTTGTGATATCGAAGGAAGTTGGAATGTCAGTAGGTTTGAACCTTTAGTGCTCCAAGTCGATACACAATCTGAAGTAGATTGTGAGGCGCACACAGTAAATCAAACCTTTGTAGCTGTGGCAAGTGGTGGAGTTCCTCCTTTTGTGTATAACTGGTCAAGCGGAACAGTTAGTGGTTTAAATAATGAATTGATGACCACTGATGTAAACGGTCTAGTCATACTTGAAGTTACAGACAGTTTAGGCTGTTCTATTAGCTATGATTTTAATGTAGAAACACCTGTGCTTGGAGATCCCGACTTTGAAGCATCGTCGTTCGGTTCTACTAATTATGGCATTTTTGCGATTCAAGATCCTATTCAATTTACAAATACAGCAACAGGGGATTATGTGAGTGTGTTATGGGATTTTGGTGATGGTAGTTTTACAGGAGAGGAAAACCCAGTACACACCTATCTACAAGTAGGAAGCTATGTCGTTACGCAAACAGTAACCTATCCTTTTGGCTGTGTATATACAAAAGTAGTCACACTTATTGTCGAGAAAGGATACAAACTTATTATGCCTAATGCCTTTACGCCAAATGAAGATAATCTTAACGATTTTTTTGGTCCTGAGTATATTGGATTAAACAGATTAGAACTTAATATATACGATACATGGGGAAGCCTTATTTATTCCGAATCTGGTGACGATTTACGAGGTTGGGATGGTAAAGTAAATGACGAAGAAGCTGAAAATGGTAATTATTATTACACCTTTTCTGCTAGTACATTCTATGAAGATGTAATTAAACAACAAGGAGCTTTTGTATTTATTAAATAATCGAATCAGAATGAATTTTAAAACAATCCTCATTATAGCATGCTTTGTAAGCATATATACTGCAAAAGCTCAAGATCCTATTTTTACGCAATCTAATTATGTCCAGGAAACTTTAAACCCAGGGTTTTCTGGTTTTGAGGATAACGAAAGAATTTATGCAGGTGTCTTAAGTCGATTACAATGGCCAAGTTTAGACCTAAACTTAACTACACAATACGCATTCGTAAACAAATCTTTTGATTATGGTCCAAGTTTAGGCTTTGGTGTGGGAGTTAATGCAACATGGCAACATGAATCCTTTAATAATTACAATTACATTCAAATAAATGCAAATTATGCTCATCGGGTTAACTTAAACGGAGGATGGTTTTTTAGACCTGGTATAGAAGTAGGTGTTGGAAGTAAAAGTAACAGATTTGGTAACCTTACATTAGCAGACCAAATTAATATTAATACAGGTGTTGTTAACCCAGTTTCTGTAGATCCTTTAAGTAATAACACAGGCAATCGGTATTTTATAGATTTCTCAACCGGAATTGTATTTGAAAAAACCGAATTTAATGGCATTACATATTGGTTTGGAGCCTCAGTTAAACATCTTAATAGACCCAATATTTCATTTGTTGAAGGTGAAAAAGTACCACTAAATATATTTTACTCAATACATGGTAATTTTAGGTTTCCTTTTTTAAACGATTATAGTATTATGATGACTGCTAATTACATGCAACAAGGTCAGTATAATAGATTAGACATAGGAACACTATTTCAAGTAAACCAATTTCTTGTTGGTCTCACTGCCGCTACAAACCCAGCACGTAATGACAATAATAGCCACTTATTAACATCTGTAAATGCATTTCTAGGTTTAGAATATACCCAATTTAGATTCGGTATGTCATATGATATGAACACTTCCAAAATTGGAAACACAAGAGGAGTTTATGAGTTCTCCCTAACTTACCTTTCTAGATGTCGCAGATGCAATACCGATAGAAGTAGAAAACGATAGTCCATAAACTATAAATAAAACCCAACTAAAAAAAATGTTGCAAATCTTATTTCATACAAAACAGTCAACAGACTAATCAAACAATTAAAATCACATTAAAATAAAAGTAAATCAATCAAAAATCTGTTTCAACAATATACATAACCATTAACAATTTAAAAATTAACAGCCTTTAAAGTTATAGTAATCTCAATCAAACCTTTCAATTAATCCTTTTTAGTGTTAACTCTCTGCTTAATAAGTCTTTATAAAAAAGGTATAGCGTGTATATAGCGTATCATATCCATATCTAATTCGGGTATATCCCGTATCAATTCAATATTAAAAGCGTATCACAATGCAACAATATAAAAGCCCTAATAGC
This sequence comes from Psychroserpens mesophilus, assembly GCF_050617655.1. Taxonomy (GTDB): domain Bacteria; phylum Bacteroidota; class Bacteroidia; order Flavobacteriales; family Flavobacteriaceae; genus Psychroserpens; species Psychroserpens mesophilus_A. The sequence goes on from NZ_JBODQC010000003.1 coordinate 265,401, forward strand.
ATGACATCATAGCAATCAAAGCAAAATCAAGCATAAAAAAAGTCTTGCATTTTCATACAAGACTTTCACTGTTGTAGTGTAGCGAGAAGGAGATTTGAACTCCTGACCTCTGGGTTATGAATCCAACGCTCTAACCAACTGAGCTACCTCGCCATAATTTCGGCTGCAAATATAAAAACAAAATCTATGGCAACAAACATTAAATGATTAAAATATTTTTTTACGGTTTCGTTTTATACTCAACAATTAATTGTATATATTGAGCCTCATAATAAAAATACAAATGGAAGATAAAATTAAGTTCGAAATGGAGTTTCCAATACATGCTTCTCCTCAGCTTTTATACCAATATATATCTACACCTTCAGGATTATCTGAATGGTTTTCTGATAATGTAAACTCAAGAGGAGAACTGTTCACTTTTATTTGGGATGGCTCTGAAGAAACAGCAAAGTTAGTGAGTAAAAAAAGTGGCGAACGGATTAAATTTAGATGGCTTTCAGACGAAGAAGAAGATAATAATTATTTCTTTGAGATTAGAATTCAGGTAGATGAAATCACTAAAGACGTCTCTGTAATAGTGACTGATTTTACAGAAGAAGATGAGTTAGAGGAAGCCAAAATGCTCTGGGATAATCAAATTTCTGGTTTAAAACAAGTTTTAGGTTCAGCTTAAGCCTTGTAACTTATATAAGTTTTATATTTGTCTCGATGTTTAATCGAGACTTTTTTTATGACAAATCTCAATGGTAAATTAATAGAAGATTCAAGTTTTATTACTAGTGAAAATAGAGGTTACAAATATGGTGATGCTGTATTTGAAACTATAAAAGCGGTTCATGGTAAATTATTATTCTGGGAAGATCATTACTTTAGACTTATGGCTTCAATGCGCATCATGCGTATGGAAATCCCAATGAACTTCACGATGGAATTCTTAGAAACAGAAGTATTAAAAACCCTTGAAGCCAATTCGCTTTTGAACTCTTCAGCAAGAGTTAGATTAAATGTCGATAGAGGAGACGGAGGGAAGTACCTTCCAACGAAAAAAGGCATCAGTTATAATATTTCTGCTGAAACCTTAGCGTCAGATTTTTATTCGGTTTCTAAACAAGAGACCTATACTGTAGACTTGTATAAGGATTTTTTTGTCGCTCCAGGATTATTATCAACCCTTAAAACAAATAATAAGGCAATACATGTTTTGGGGAGTATCTATGCTGAAGAAAATGGCTGGAATAATTGTTTGCTTTTAAACACGAATAAAAATGTTGTAGAAGCCTTAAATGGCAACCTTTTCTTAGTTTCCGGTGAAACGATAAAAACACCTCCTTTAGAAGATGGTTGCTTAAAAGGAATCATGAGAAAACAACTTATTGAAGTAATCGTGAATTCAGGAGACTATGTTATTGAGGAAGGATCAATCACACCTTTTGAACTTCAAAAAGCAGATGAATTATTTATTAGTAACGTGATTACAGGAATACAACCTGTATTAAAATATCGTAAAAAAGAATTTGCAACGACAATTTCTGAAGATATCATCAGACGTTTAAATATAAAATTAAGAGTCTCTTAATTATAACTCGGATTTTCTGGAGCATTAGACCATAATTGATAGTTGCCACCTAGTTCTAGCATTTTTTCTTTCCAGAACGAATCACAAGATTTTTCCATAATTTCTTTTTTGTAGATATTCTCGGTTACAATCCATGAGTTCGATAGTAATTCTGTTTCAAGCTGTTGTGAATCCCAACCTGAATACCCAAGAAAAAAGCGAATGTCAGAATTAGAAAGTTTTTTTTCCTCAAGTAACTTTAAAACAACATCAAAGTCTCCTCCCCAAAAAATACCTAGTGAGATTTCAATGCTATCAGGTATTAAATCGGGAACTTGATGAATAAAATATAAATTGTCTTGTTCAACAGGTCCACCGTTAAATACTTTAAAATCTGCTTGAATTTCAGGGATTAAGTCCTGAAGTTTATATTCCAGTGGTTTATTTAAAATAAAACCAATTGAACCTTGGCTGTTGTAGTCAGCAAGAAGAATAACAGATCTATTAAAAGATAAATCGCCAATTATTGATGGTTCAGCAATTAATAAATCACCTTTTTTGGGCTTTATGGTAATCATAGTGTATGCTTTATATACTAAATCTAAAACATATTTCTCTAAAAAACAAATACTTGAATTCAAATTTAGTGATAATGAAGTAAGATATTTAATAGAAAAAGCCCTCTTTTTTTCAAAAGAGGGCTTTTTAATCTATTTTAAGGAGTGCTTAGTTTACAGCGCTGCTTAAATCAGAACCAGCTTTAAACTTTACTACGTTTTTAGCTTTGATTTGTATCGTCTTACCAGTTTGAGGGTTTCTTCCTTCTCTTGCAGATCTTCTAGAAACTGACCATGAACCGAATCCTACTAAAGAAACTCTTTTTCCTTTTTGTAAAGCTCCTTCGATGTCAATTAATAATGAATCTAATGCTTTTTTAGCAGCTGCTTTTGTGATTCCAGCGTTTTCTGCCATTCCATTGATTAAATCTGTTTTGTTCATAAAAATTAAATTTTAAATTATTAATAAATAGTTGGGTTAAACATTTTGTTAAATCCTCCTACAAATTTATATGTAAAATCCACCTACGCAAGTAATAGCAAGGGAAATACAGTTATTTGTTGATAACTTAGGTGATTTGTTAATAAAGGATGTGCATTTTATCGGATTTTTTATAATATCAATGGCAATAAGGGTTTAGAGCAGTTTTGCGTTTTCTTCAAAATGATATCCATTTAATAAAGATTTTACATCCATTTTTCGTTTACCAGGTAATTGTATTTCCTTAATATTTATAAACCCATCAGTTACAGCAACTTTTAGTTCATTTTTGTCACTAATAAGAGCTCCGATATCTAAATCATGCTTTTCGACTGTTTTGTCGACTTTAAAAATCTTTACAGGTAAAGTTTCATTTCCATTTTTAAGATTGCACCAAGCACCAGGAAACGGATTTAACCCTCTAATTTTATTATAAACAGCATCAATAGGTAAGTTCCAGTCAATTTTACAGTTGTCTTTATGTAACTTATAGGCTGTTTTTAAATCTTCAGTTTTAGGCTGAATTGTCGTTTTAACAGCTCCTTTTTCAATCAATTCTACCGTTTTTAATACCAATTCGCTACCAATCGTCATTAATTTGTCATGAAGAGTTCCTACAGTTTCATTTGTTTCAATAGGAATTTCAGCTTGAAGAATCATGGCGCCAGTGTCAATCTTTTCATCAATAAAAAAAGTTGTTACACCAGTCTTGGTTTCTCCATTTATAATAACCCAGTGTATAGGTGCTGCTCCTCTATAGTCAGGTAATAGTGATGCATGAAGGTTAAATGTTCCGTATTTAGGCATGCTCCAAACTACTTCTGGCAACATTCTAAACGCTACAATAATTTGTAGGTTAGCGTTTAGAGCTCTTAATTCTTCAAGAAAAGACGTTGCTTTTAAATTGGTAGGCTGTATGATAGGAAGTCCTTCAGATTGTGCATATGTTTTAACTGCAGATTCATTGAGTTTTCTACCTCGTCCTGCTGGTTTATCTGGAGCTGTAATAACACCTACTATGTTATACTTAGCTTCAACTAACGTTTTTAAAGTGGCAACAGCAAAATCTGGAGTGCCCATAAATACAATTCTTAATCTTTCGTTGCTCATTGTTGTTTTATTTTATAGGTATTTGAAGATGTCATTTCAATAATTTGATGTTCTAATAATAGTTTTAAAACTTCAAATAGTTCGGTATCTTTATATGGTAACGCTTCTGTAAGTTGTCTTGAATTATAACTTTGATTTGTTAATGCTGTAAGAATGTCATTCTGAATGGTTTTAAAATCAGCTGATTTTGGATCTTCTGAATGTGCTAGGCATACAGAACATTTTCCACAAACTTCAACAGCGTCCTCTCCAAAATAGTTTAATAATTGCAATTGTTTACAAACCGAATCATTTTCGATGTACTTTAATACAGCATTCACCTGAAGCTTTTTCAGTTCTTGTTGGTGTTCTACAGTAGATACAATCCGATTGATGGTTTTATCATCTTCTCTGGGTTGTAAGAATACAATTTCAGAATCAGTATTAGAATAATTAAATTCGACAATACCATCTTTATCTAATTGCTGTAAAATGGCAATAATTTGTTTTTCGGTCATAGCTATTTTACCTGCAATAAGTGTTAAATTGATAGCTAGAGCATGTTCAAAAATACCACCATAAGTTCTTAGAATAGACTTAACAGCTAATTCCACATGTTTGTGTCGCTCTAAATAAGAAAATAACGAAGAACTGCTAATAATAAATTGTAATGTTGTTTTATAATTAAACTGTTGTGAGAGCTTAATGATACTGTTTCTATCTAAAATTTGAAGTGCATTAAAAGTTTGTGTAGTGTTAAAATCGTAAGTTTTACAAAAGGTATTAAAGTTAAATTGATGTGCTGAAAATTCACCTTCACCATAAGAAATCTGAAAATAGTTACAAAGTTTTCTGTAGATCTGTTTAATGAAATCTATAGAAGGTAAAGTGTTTATAAATTGATTTTTAAGTCGTTGTTCGTCAGATTTGTTAGTTAATAAAATAGCGTAAGCATTTTCATTATTTCTGCCAGCACGTCCAGCTTCTTGATAATAACTCTCAAGACTTTCGGGCAAGTTGATATGAAACACTGTTTTTACATCAGGTTTATCAATTCCCATTCCAAAAGCCGTAGTAGCAACCATAATTTCTTTTTGGTTATTCATCCATTGATCTAGTCGTTCTTGCTTATCTTTTGTTGGAATGCCTCCATGAAAAAATGTCGAACTAAATCCGATTTTTTCTAACTGCTCATGAATTTCAATTGATAGTTTTCTGCTTCTTACGTAAATTATAGAAGCGCCTTTATGCAGTTTTAAAAAGCGTTCTAAATCGTAAAATTTATCTTCGCTATACACAACATTATAAGAAATATTAGGTCTGCTAAAAGATGCTTTAAATATCTTAGGCGCAATAAAATCTAATTCAGCTATGGTTTCTTCAATTACTTTAGGTTTAGCAGTAGCTGTTAATGCAATGATGTTAACACTCGGTTGTAATTCTCTTAAAATGGTAATGTTTTTATAAGCAGGTCTGAAATCATTTCCCCATTGACTTATACAATGCGCTTCATCAACAGCAATGAGATTGACATTCATTTGCTGAATGCGATGTTGCACGAGATCTTGTTGCAAGCGTTCTGGAGAAAGGTATAAAAATTTATAATTACCATAAATACAGTTGTCTAATAAGGTGTCGAGTTCGTTATAACTAATTCCGCTGGTTATAGCCATAGCTTTGATACCTTTCTCCTTGAGATTTTTGACTTGGTCTTTCATTAAAGCAACAAGAGGAGATACTACAATACAAATACCTTCTTTGATTAAAGCTGGAATTTGAAAACAAATTGATTTTCCACCTCCAGTTGGCAGTAACACAAATGTGTCTTCATTATTTAAAACAGCATTGATAATATCTTCTTGAAGCGGTCTGAAAGAAGTGTGATTCCAATAGCGCTCCAGTATGTTTATAGGATGTGACATCGCTACAAATTTAAAGTATCTATAATGAAATCTGCGCGTTTTTCAATACTATCAAAAGGAACATCAATCAACTCGTACCCAAAGCGAACATAAGTGTCAAGTAAAGCATGATGGATTTTTACAGCCTGATCAAAGTTTTCATAACGTTCACTATCACTAACAAAAATCTCTTGCCAAGGTGCTAATACAAATACTTTATCATAAACATGTGTTTTGCAGATGTCGACAAAGTGTTTCGGATAATCACTGTTAGCATAATCCATATAAGCCAAAACATCTGGTAAACCTCTGTCTAAAAACACAAGGTGTTCGTTTAAAGATTCGGCATCAATGTATTGCTTGGTTCTGGCCTCTAAAAGCAATTCACTAAAGAGGAGTGGTTTGCTTAAAAAAAGTTGATCAATACCATCTTTTCTGGCGTCAAGGGTAACTTGTCTTGAGATTTCTTCAAAACAAATATAATCACGTTTAAGAAGTTCATTTATAATAGACGATTTTCCTGTTCCTGGTCCACCAGTAATGACAATTTTGCGTGTATTCAATTTGGCAAGGTTTTGGTTGTAAATTTAACAATTAATTATGCAAAGCAAAAAGGAAGTAAAACGTATATTTGCTTTTGAAGAAGAAATACTATGAGTTTAGATAAAAAAACAGAAGAATTTTACAACAAACTAAGAAGTCAACTATATGAAACTGCAAGTTGGCCTTCAGAATACTTATACAAATTTATTGTACCTACAGATCAAAAAAAAATAAGTCAAATTGAAGACTTGTTTAATAATCTTGGTGCTGTTATTACGACGAAAGAATCAGGTAAAGGAACTTATACAAGTGTCTCTGTAAATGTAGATATGAAAGATCCTGATGCTGTAATAGCAAAGTACAAGAAAGTTGCAGAAGAAGTAGAAGGTGTTATTTCTCTTTAATTTTTAGATTACTAACTATTTTTTTGTATTTTGCATCCATATGCAGAAATACTTCATGCATGATTTACAAACACTACACAATTATATATTTTGATTGACGATATAGAATACAACACAGAACGTGAACATCTGATTATTCCTGAATATGGAAGACATCTACAAAAAATGGTTAATTACTGTAAAGAATTACCAACAAAAGAAGAACGTAACAAAGTTGCAAAATCTATCATTAATGTGATGGGTAATTTACAACCACATTTACGAGATGTGCCTGATTTTCAGCATAAACTTTGGGATCAGCTTTTCATCATAGCAGATTTTGAATTAGATGCAGATTCTCCATATCCAACACCGACTAAAGAGGAGTTGAATGAAAAACCAGAACCCTTAAAATACCCTCAAAATCATCCTAAATATCGCTTCTATGGAAACAATATCAAAACGATGATTGATGTTGCTAATACCTGGGAAGATGGTGATTTAAAAGAAGCTTTAGTTTATACGATTGCTAACCACATGAAAAAATGTTTCCTTAACTGGAATAAAGACACTGTAGAAGATGATGTGATTTTTAATCATTTATTCGAGCTGTCTGGTGGTAAAATCAATCTCAAAGGAGGTGAAGAGGATTTGTCAGATGCTACAAGTTTGATGAGAAATAAAAAGAAATACTCCAACACTAATAATAAAAAATCACATCACAAAAAAAATAATTCTAATCGCAACAGAAAACGTTACTAAAATTTAGTGCATGTCAACATTTATTATTGAAGGAGGTCACCAGTTAAAAGGTAAAATTCAACCTCAAGGTGCAAAAAACGAAGCTCTACAGATTTTATGTGCAGTGCTCTTAACTGCTGATGAAGTTAAAATCGATAACATTCCAGATATTATTGATGTCAATAAATTAATCGCTTTACTGAAAAAGTTAGGTGTAAAAATCAAACAACTCGATAAAGGTTCTTATTCTTTTAAAGCCGATGAGGTTAACCTAAACTATTTAGAGTCTGCCGAATTCAAAGAAGACGGAAAAGGCTTACGAGGGTCTATCATGATTGTTGGTCCTTTATTAGCGCGTTTTGGTAAAGGATACATTCCAAAACCTGGTGGAGATAAAATTGGTCGTCGTCGTTTGGATACGCATTTTGAAGGTTTTATAAATCTTGGTGCTAAATTTAGATACAATAAAGAAGATTATTTTTACGGTGTTGAAGCTGATAGATTAAAAGGAACATATATGCTTCTTGATGAAGCTTCTGTTACTGGAACTGCTAACATTGTTATGGCAGCTGTTTTGGCTGAAGGAACCACAACTATTTATAATGCTGCCTGCGAACCATATTTACAGCAACTTTGTAAAATGCTCAATAGAATGGGAGCAAAGATAAGCGGAGTTGGATCTAACATGTTAATTATTGAAGGTGTTGATGAGTTAGGCGGAACAGAACACAGAATGCTTCCTGATATGATTGAAATTGGAAGCTGGATTGGTTTAGCAGCCATGACAAAAAGTGAACTGACTATTACGAATGTGAGTTGGGATGATTTAGGTCAGATTCCTAACGTATTCAGAAAAATAGGAATTACCGTAGAGCGTCAAGGCGATGATATTCATATTCCAGCGCATACTGATGGTTACGAAGTACAAAGTTATATTGATGGATCTATATTAACGGTTTCTGATGCACCATGGCCAGGATTTACACCTGATTTGTTGAGTATTATTTTAGTCGTTTTAACGCAAGCCAGAGGAAGTGCATTGGTACATCAAAAAATGTTTGAAAGTCGTTTGTTTTTCGTTGATAAGCTCATTGATATGGGAGCAAAAATTATTCTTTGTGATCCACATCGAGCGACTGTTATTGGTCACGATTTTAAATCGAAACTCAAAGCAACAACAATGACCTCTCCAGATATAAGAGCAGGAGTATCCTTACTTATAGCTGCCTTATCTGCAAAAGGAACATCAACCATTCATAACATAGAACAAATTGATCGTGGTTACGAAAATATAGATGAACGATTACGTGCTATTGGCGCTAAGATTACCAGAGTAGAAGGTAATTAGTTTTTCTAAGTAGACATTTAATAATTATTAGTAAGAAGACGTCATTCTGAATTTATTTCAGAATCCCTTAACAGCATTTTTTAAATGCTATGAGATCCTGAATCAAGTTCAGGATGACATCATCAGATTTTTGATTATCTTTTTTGAGTTATTATAATTATTCCATCGAATAAAAAAACTGCTCGCTTGTAATTTTACCATCTTTAACTCCATAAACGGCAACTTCTTCCATTTGCTGTCTGCCACGATCTTTAAAAGTGACGTCAAAATTCATTTTTGAAGTGAAATGATTCCCAGCAATCATGGGATCGCTAATGGTTCCTCCATGCCATTCTTCAACGTTATCAAGCCATTCTTTGTTTTTATTCCATACATTTTGTTTTCCTGAAATAATTTCTCCTGGCATTCCTGGCATTTCTTTGCTGACTACATTTTCAGCATAAAGTTCGTTAACGCAGTCTAGGTTTTTACTTTCTCTGCACATTTGTACCCATTTTTGAGCAACGTCATTTGTGTCCATTTTAATTGATTTTTAGATTGTTACTTAAAATTAACTAAAAAAGCAGGATAATCGTTTAAAAGAATGTTAATCTTATATTAGCTAACAGCTTCTTTATAAGTTTTTAAACAGCGTTCGCGAGCCTCTTTGTGATCCACCATTTTTTCTGCATAATCGTCAGTATCAAATTCTGAGACATACGTTTTTATATAGGTTTTGTTTTTATCAAACTTATCAATTTGGGTGGTAGGATTAAAAATTCTGAAATAAGGTGCAGCATCAACACCAGAACCAGCAACCCATTGCCAGTTTCCAACATTGCTTGCCATTTCATAATCGTGAAGTTTTTCAGCAAAATAAGCTTCTCCCCATCGCCAGTCAATTAATAAATGCTTGCATAAAAAACTCCCAACCAACATTCGTACTCTGTTGTGCATAAATCCTGTTTCATTAAGTTGTCTCATGCCTGCATCCACTAAAGGATATCCTGTTTGTCCGTCACACCATTTTTTAAATTCGGCTTCATTATTTCGCCATTCTATTCGATCATATTTAGACTTGAACGAATCTTTAGCTGTATGTGGAAAGTGCCATAAAATTTGCATAAAAAACTCTCTCCATATTAATTCCTGCCAAAAGATTTCATTGTCTTCTGCAATAGCTTTCTTTGCCATTTTCCTAATGCTAACCGTTCCAAAACGAAGATGAGGTCCCAAACGCGAGGTCGCGTCTTTTGCTGGAAAATTTCTCTTAGCTTCATAGTCCTGAATGAGTGATGGAGTTACCGTATAATCTGCAATACTCTGGCTTGATTTTTTAAAACCGATATCGGAAAGTGTTAAATTTGGTAATCTGGAATGCTTTACTACATTATTCAGAAACGAATTGGTATAAAAAATCTCTAGGTCATGTGTTTTAAATTGTTCTTTCCAGACTTTCATATAAGGTGTATAAACCACATAAGGATCTCCATCTTTTTTGACCACTTCATCCTTTTCAAAAATAACCTGATCTTTAAATGTTTTGAATGTGATATCGTGTGTTGACAAGAGCTTTTTTATGTTAGAATCCCGATCTCTGGCATAAGGTTCGTAATCGTGATTTGTATAAACAGAATGAACATCATACGCTTCAATTAATTGTTTGTAAATATCTACAGGTTTGCCATAAAACATTGCAATGCTGCTGTCATACTCCCTTTGAAGGGTATCTCGCATGTTTTGAAGTGTTTCATAAATAAATGTGACGCGAGCATCATCTTCAGGGAGTTTGTCTAATATTTCGGAATCAAAAATAAAAATCGGTAACACTGGATAATCACTTTTTAAAGCCTGATAAAATCCAACATTATCATCTAATCGTAAGTCACGTCTAAACCAGAAAATGTTTAGTGGTTGCTTCATAAGAAATTTATTGTTTTATGTGTTGTAAGTTCCGAATAATTCTTCCAGTTTTTTTGTGCGGTAATTGAAAATTTCTTCCAGTTTTGGTTTTACTAAAATAGGGTGTACAAGCTGACCTAAAATTCCAAAAGGGACTTTGTAATCAATAATATCTTCCATTTCAACTCCTCCATCAATTTCCTTTATAAAATGCTTATGATGCCATAAAGCATAAGGTCCAAACCGCTGTTCATCAACAAAATACTGTTTATCTATACTGTGTGTGATTTCGGTAACCCATTTGGTTTTAATCCCTAAAACAGGAGTAACGATATACTGAATGATTTGTCCTGCATACATTGGTCTGTCAGCTCCAGATAAGATATGAAATCCCATGTAATCTGGTGTGATTGTTTTTAGATTTTTAGGATTTGATAAAAATTCCCAAGCTGTATCAATGGAGATCGGTAAATTTTGTTTTTTATGTAATCTGTATATTTTCATGTAGTGATCATATTGTTTTTATAAGTCAGATATTATTCATTATTTATGGTTGCTTGAGTGATGATATGTTTATATGTTGTTTCAAGTTAGTTATATATTGAAATGTATAAATTGAGAGACGTAGCAATGCATAACCAAACTAAGTAAGGTACTATCAGTAGCGATTTGATTTTTAAATCTTTGAGGTATGTGAATAGAAATACGGCAACAATTAATGTTAGAAAAGCAATATTAACTAATGCTAAGTCTATGAGTTTCTGATTAAAAAACAGAAAGTTCCAACTGACATTAAGAATACATTGTATCACGAATAGAAGCTGTACTTTTTTTGTAAATCGCTGTAAATATAAATACGCCATATACACCGAAAAGCAAATCATGATGGTAGTCCACGTAGCTCCAAAAACCCAGCCATCTGGCGTCCAAGGTGCTTTTTGTAATTGTAAATACCAAGAACCCTTTGGACCATCAGCCATAAACATAGACCCAATACCTAATGCACTAGAATTAATGATTAGAAATATAATAAATGGCTTAAAAAACTTCATGGATGTTAGTTTTGTAACTGCTCTATTTGCTTTTGAATCATTTCGGCTTCAGCATATTTCTTATCGCTTTCAGACCTGTTTGTAGTAGATAAAGCATGCCATTCTTTCATTAATTTTTCATATTTCTTTTGTAGTTTATCAACTTCAGATGTTTTTTTAAATAGTCCGAACATAACTTTAATTATTTTAAGTGTTTTGTGATTTTTGAACTTGTAGGTGAGGTCATCGAATAATAATAATCGATTAATTCGCCTTGAGGACTAACTAAATATTTTTGAAAATTCCATTTGACTTTAGAATTAGAACTGCCATTTTTTTGTTTTTGAGTTAGCCACGCATAAAGAGGATGCTGATTGGGACCTTTTACATCGGTTTTTTCAGTTATTGGAAAAGTGACACCATAATTAAGCTCACAAAATGATTCAATATCCTTAGCACTTCCTGGTTCTTGTTTTCCAAACTGATTACAAGGAATGCCAATGATGACAAGATTGTCTTTGTGTGTATCATAAAGGTGTTGCAAGGTTTTGTATTGAGGTGTAAAACCACATTTTGAAGCAACATTCACAAACAGCATATATTTTCCTTTGAAATCAAATAACGCTATTGGTTTTCCATCGAGACTATTAATTTTAATGTCGTAAACTGATGTTTTTTCAGCCTTGTCAGATGATTTTGAAAATAGTGTGGACATAAATATTTTAAATGGATTCATGTTACATTTTAAACGTTACAATACCGCAGTCCATTTCAAAAACTTGACCAGATATTGAACTCGATTTTTCAGATAATAAAAACTCTGCCATTCCAGCAACGTCTTCAGGTTGCAAAAATTTCTTCATCGGATGGCGTTCTTTTATATTTTCAATCATTTTGTCATTTCGCAATAATTTTGATGCTAAATCTGTGTTGGTCACAGTAGGAGCAATGGCATTTATTCGTAAAGTTGTTGCCAGTTCGGCTCCTAATGATTTCACTAAACCTTCTACACCAGATTTAGCAGCAGCAACACTGGCATGAAACGGCATTCCTAATTTTGCTGCCACTGTACTAAATAAAACGATAGATGGATTAGCTCCATTTTTGATTACATTCATGTACTTTTGAATTGCTTTTACAGCACCAATGACATTGATTTCATAATCGTCTCTAAATTCTTCTAAACTGAATCGTCCTATTGGTTTGAGGTTGATACTTCCTGGACAATATACTAATCCGTCGGCTGCATCAATTTCTGGTAATTCGTTTTTAAGAATATCACATTCAAAGTGTTTCAAGTTTTCGTGTGATAATTCCGGTTTCGTTCGACTTATGTTTACAACCTTGTGGTTTTTAAGTAAGATTTGCACTATGGCATTTCCAATTCCGCGACTACCACCAATAACGATAAATGTTTTCATGTCAATTATTTTTTATTAAAAGAGCGTAACAGAATTACGCAAAACGATTTCCACTACGCTCTTGGTAAATATTTGGATGAGTTTAAGCTGTTAAAGGTCTTCCGTTTAGCCTCTTTTCTACTTTTTGTTTGATTTTAGTAAGTCGCTTCATTAAATCCATAATGGACTCATCTTTTTTTTCTTTGTAAATTTGGTTTAATGCTAAGATTAAACGTTTTGCTTCACGAGAAATTTTAACACGATCGCTGGTTGACAGCGATTTCATCTTTCTCTGTTCAAATTCTAGTGCTCTGTTTATTACTTCCATGATTTTAATTGTTTATATAGTTGTGTAATTCTGATATTTTTTCTGACTTGTTAAATTGTCCACCATAATACGATGTAACTGTAGCAGATGTATCATCTTTAATTCCTCTTGACGATACGCATAAATGCTTCGCATCAATAATTACGGCTACATCATCGGTTTCTAAAACTGATTTTAACTCTTCAGCAATTTGATTTGTAAGACGTTCTTGAACTTGAGGTCTTTTAGCATAATATTGAACAATTCTATTAAGTTTTGAAAGTCCGATAACTTTACCTGAAGAGATATAAGCGATATGAGCTTTCCCTATAATTGGAACAAAATGATGCTCACAATTAGAATAAAAGGTCATGTTTTTTTCTACCAACATTTGATTATACTGATACTTGTTATCAAATAATGCCACCTTTGGTTTATTGGCTGGATTTAATCCAGAAAATATTTCGTCTATATACATTTTAGCCACACGTTTTGGTGTGCCTTTGAGGGAATCGTCTGTAAGGTCTAAGCCCATAACATCCATGATTTCTTCAAATAAAATAGAAATACGCTCTTTCTTTTCCTCATCACTCAGTTTAAAAGCATCAGCTTTCATTGGTGTTTCTAAACCAGTATATAAATGGTCATCGCCAATTTCTGAAGTAGAAAAATCATTTAATTTATGACCGTTTCGTTTTAGATGTAAAGTGTTTGTACTCATATGTTGTCTTTTTAGTGTGCTGTCCTCAGGAACTCATCTCCTCAGTCAAAGCACGTTATCGTTTTGATATCGAGTTATGGGTTATTTGTTTTTGCCTGGAACACTTAAATCTACCCTCTGTAAATGTTCGTAATTTTTCATGTTTTGTTTTTCGACCTTGAACTCGCTTTCGCCACATTTTGAAACTTTTTGGTTTCATCTCATTGCGCATGAGATCAATGACATCTTGCTCCTTTAATCCAAATTGAAATTCTATGGCTTCAAAAGTCGTTCGGTCTTCCCATGCCATTTCAATAATTCTATCAGTCGCTCTAATATCTAATTCCATACTAAAACTGAAATTTGAATCGTTCGTCATATAAAACTTTTTTATTAAGAAGCTTGTCTAAAAAAGACTTATTTTCCTTAAAGGATGTATTATTTCTAAAACGGATAAACTTACCTTGAGCATGAATACTGGCTCCATTAGTTTTGTAAATTACCAATTGGTAGTAAGGAATAATCCATGTGAAATTCTTAAGCCCTTTGTTGATATAAACTAAGATACCATCTGATCTCATTTCGATATTTGCATAATTTATATCTGAAACAGCATTTAAATATTGTTGCATATTAGGACTTGCTTCGTCAATAATCATGCGTTTTGAGCCAACACCTCCCATTTTAAGAGATTCAATAAAGGAGTAAGGCTTACCAATTAAATCATTGATTATTTTTTTATGCTCTTTGTTGGGATGTGTGGAATCTAAAATCAATTTTATACTATCTTAATTATTCAAATTTACAAAATGTTTAATTTTTTAAATATATCTTTAAACAAAAATTAACATAATACAAAGAGCTTAATTAGTTTGGTTTTTTAACTAATTGTATTTCAACAACTTATTGTTTTGATTTATTGCCTCTTAGCGTGTGTGTGTTAAATATTCTCTGACTTTCTTCTTTGACCTTTTTGTTTTTGCGAAGATTCCATAAGATTTCAGTTGCTTTTTTTCGGGTTTCATGTATTTCAACAATTGGATATGGGTAATCCTTACCTAAACGAAAATTATAAAGTTGTTGTTCCATTTCTGTCATTATATAAGGTTCATGAGCAAAAGGCGTGTTTAAATCTCTAAGTTCAGGAACCCATTTTTTTATGAAACGTGCCTCAGGATCGTGTTCTAAACTGTTTTTTACAGGATTGTAGATTCTTAACATATTTGTACCTGTTTCTCCAGCTTGCATTTGTAGTTGAGGAAAATGGATTCCTGGTTCAAAATCTAAAAACATTTGTGATAAATGTTGAGAAGCGTCTTGCCAAGGTTGCCATAAATTGTGTGTAAAAAATGATACTACAAGGGCACGCATTCTGAAATTTAAATAGCCAGTTTCATTTAAGCAACGCATAGAGGCATCGACTAATGGATAGCCTGTTTGTCCTGTTTTCCAAGCCATTTGATACTGTTCGGAAATCTCTTTTTTTAATTTTTGAAACCCTTTGTTGATACTTTCCTGTTCCATAGTGTGTTCCATCTCAAACTTCTGAATAAAGTGAGCCTGCCATCTTAAACGAGACATAAATGCTTCTAAGGCTTTTTTGTTCTCGTCTGTTTTCTTCTGAAAAAAAGCTTTTCTATACACTTCTCTTATGGATAAATTTCCCCACGCGATGTAAGGTGAAATTCTGCTGCATCCTGTTCTTGCGAGTTCTGGTTTTGAAATATGAACCATATAATTCACATAACGTTTGTCAAGAAATGAATCTAAATATTTCATTCCTGTTGAGCGACCGCCTTTTTGAAATAAAGTGTCTTCTGGTGTTTCTAACGATGGAACAGTAAGTAGTTCTTCTAAAGCTTCAATTTCTTTTAAGTTCAACAATTGGTTTTGAGAAGGATTAAATGGAAGTGGTTCAGTGTTAAAATAGGCATTACACATGTCTGTCCATTGCTCGCGATCTTTCAAACCACGTTGCACACCATTATTAATAGATTCATACCAGGTGATTAAATTGTTTTTGCAAAAGCGTTTGAAAGTTTTGTCTCGATTATACGTGATAAGAATTCCGGTTTCCTGATGTGAATAAATATCTTTAATGGTATAAAATTCCATGAGTTGATTCATAGCTGAAATGATATCGGCTTCCACAGTTAAAACCTTTGTTTGATAAGGCTTAAGTTGTTGATTTATATCTCTTATTGATTCTTTTACAAAATTCCAATGACGTTCGCTGTAATGGTTGTCTTCCATAAGCATCGTTTCAAAAGCATAGAGCAGGAGTGTGCGTTCTCCAGTTTTTAGAGCTTCAAATATAGCTTCGTTATCGTCTAATCTGAGATCACGTTTTAGCCAAACCACGTTTATTTTTGGAGCCTTAGTAATCATCTTGGTGTGCTATGATATGTTGTGCTTTTTCTTTTATACTCTGAAGTTGTTGTTTGTCCATTTTATCCAAAAGGCTGTACATCATTCCCATTCTGTAATTGTTCCCAAGCTGTTCGCGTTTTTCATCAAGGAAATTCCAGTACAGACTGTTAAACGGACAAGCATCATCACCAGTTTTTTTACTTTTATTATAATGGCAATCACTACAGTAATTGCTCATTTTATTAATATATGAACCAGAAGAGACGTAAGGTTTAGTTGCAATTTTTCCACCATCGGCAAACTGACTCATACCTCTTGTGTTTGTGAGTTGAACCCATTCAATAGCATCAATATAAATCCCTAAATACCAATCGTCAACCTCATCTGGATGTGTTTGAGTTAACAAGGCATAATTACCAGTAATCATTAAGCGTTGAATGTGATGTGCATACCCATTGTCTAACGAATTATTAATGGCATGTTTTAAACAATTCATTTTGGTATTACCAGTCCAGAAAAACTCAGGAAGTTTGTTATGATTATCTAATTCGTTTTTAGTTTTATAATCTGGCATAAAAGCCCAGTACATACCTCTCATGTACTCGCGCCAACCTATAACTTGCCTAATAAATCCCTCTATTTGAGAAATGTGAATCTCATCGTCATGTTTGCGGTAATAATTCATGACAGTCGTTACAACATCTTTGGGAGAAATCAATTTTAAGTTCATGGCGAATGACAATCTCGAATGAAAGAGGTAGTCTTCATCAGTATGCATGGCATCCTGAAAATCCCCAAAATGTATGAGTAAAGCTTTACAAAAATATTTAAGTTGTTCTAAGGCCTGAACTCTTGTTATAGGATAGGAAAACGTCTTGGTTTCAAATCGTCCTATGGTTTTAATTTCAGCGTTTTGGATGTCTTCAACAACTTCAGATACCTCATTTTTAAACCACTTATAGGTTGGGATGTTAACATCGCCTTTCCATTTGTTTCTGTTGCTTTTGTCGTAATTCCATTTGCCACCTTCAGGTTGATCAGCAATCATTAAAATATCGTGTTTCCTACGCATATCTCTGTAGAAGTTTTCCATGAGATATTGCTTTTTACCTTTGAAAAAGTTTGTTAAATCATCTCGATTGGTATAAAAATGTTCTGCAGAAACAGCTTTTGAAGTGATACCTAAGCCTTTACAATAAGAACTCAGTTGATGATCTAATCGGTATTCATCCGGATAGATGTATTCGAAGTGTTGAATGTTGTGGTCTTCAATAAGTTTTGAAAGATTATCGGTTAGCTTCTGTTTGTTTTCTTCAGAATTAATTTTGATGTAAAAAACGGTATGACCTTCAGCTTTTAGGTCTTCAGCAAACTGTCGCATGGCAGCAAAAAAGCCAATCACTTTTTGAATGTGATGTTTTACATAATCGGTTTCCTGACGCATTTCAAAAAGACAATAGTAAACCTCATCACTTTTCTCTTTAAACCATGAGTGTTTCTTGTTGAGTTGATCGCCTAGTATGAGTCTGAGTGTTTTCATTTAAAACAGGGTTTCTTGTAACCATAACTTTTGAAAATTGCCATTGGCATCGTAGCGTGCAGCTTGTAAATCAACATTAAATTTTCGATCTCTGGGATCATTACCAACACCAGCAACATACATCCAGTTGCCGTAATTACTATGAACGTCATAATCAATTAGCATAGCTTCAAAATAGGCAGCTCCAATTCTCCAGTCTAATAACATGTCTTTTGCAAAAAAGGAAGCCACATTTTGGCGACCTCGATTACTCATCCAACCTGTTTTTTTGATTTCTATCATGTTTGCATTTACAAAGGAAGATCTGGTTTTTCCGTCTATCCATTTCCGGATTTCATGGTCATCAGTCTTCCAATCGTAATCTTTCTTTAAAATGCCTCCAACTTTGAAAATATTGTTTTGATGTTTTAGTGAAATGTATTTAAAATAATCTCTCCAAATCAATTCAAAAATCAACCAGTAGGTAGATTCATTTTTAAAATGTTTGTTTTCAAATTCTTTGATTTTATTATAAATCGTTCTTGATGAAATGCTTCCATTAGCCAGCCATGATGAGAATTTTGAACTAAAACCAGTTCCTGCCAATCCGTTTCTGGTCTTTTTATAAATGCCTAATGTTTTAGTTTCAAAAAAGTAATTATTAAGTCTGTTTAAAGCATTTGTTTCACCTCCTGTAAAAGGAAAAGCTGAATTTGGATAGGTTTCAAAGGTTTCAAAACCTAAATCTTCAAGTGTTGGAATTTTAGTATTATTAGTTAAGTCAACTGTTTTTTCTGTGGAATGATTTACTACTGGTGGTCTGACTTCACTATACTTTTCAACTTTTTTTCTGAAATTGGTAAAAATCTGAGGAATCTCTGATAATGACATGTTGATGTCTTTTGGATGATACAGAAACTGGTCATAATATTCATGAATGTTAATTTCTGAAGGTAAGGAGATCCTGACATTGTTTGAAGTTTCTACTTCTTCGCTTGTCCATTCTTTCTGCATATACATCGACTGGATGTTGAATCTTTCAACTAGTAATTTTATAAAAGTTTCAGGAGATTCATGAGCGACAAGCAATTCTATATTACATGCTTTTAGATTATGTTTTAAGTCGTGAATGGTTTCAATTAAAAATTTAGCTCGGAACTTTTCTGTTTTTTTAAAGCCATATTCAGAGATTTGGTAATGTTTGGGATCAAAACAATAACAGGCAATAACCGATTGATGGTTACGAATGGCGTTGTTCAAAACCGTATTATCCTGAACTCTCAAATCGTTTCTAAACCATACTAATGCTATGTCGTTTTGTTTCTCCTGCATTTTTTACTACAATATTTCACTTCATCCCAGTTTTTTTTCCATTTTTTTCTCCAGCTAAAAGGTAAACCACAAGTGTGACACATTTTTTCTGGTAAGTGTATTTTTTTGTGATTAGACATCTACAAGCTTATTTATCATACCTCGAAAAATAAATCCATGAAAAGGCAATACACTATACCAGTACAATCTGCCCCAAAGTCCGCGTGGTCTGAATGTCGCGGTTTGTTTTAGTACACCATCTTCAATTTTAAACTCTAACCAAGCTTCACCAGGAAGACGCATTTCAGCATAGAGTAGAAGTTTTTGTTGTTCTTTATCGGCAAAAATGACGCGCCAAAAATCTAGAGCATCACCAACATCTAAATCAGTTGGACTCGTTCGTCCACGTCGTAAACCGATACCTCCAAAAAGTTTATCAATATAACCTCTAATTTTCCATAGAAACGTACCATAATACCAACCGTTAGTTCCTCCAATACTCCATATTTTATCAATTGTTTTTTCTGCATTTAAGACTTGTCGTTCTTTATAATCTGTGAAACAGCCAAATTTTGGAACATTGATGTATTTATGAAGATTATTGCGAAGCCTGCCACTACTCACCATAGAATCTTTCCAGCTAGATACAATGCTATTTTGCTCTATTTTCTCAAAAGCCAGTTCAACAGCTTGTTTGTAAGTCAGTGGATTTACTTTCAGTATGTTATTGATATCACTCTTCTTGCCTATAATTTGTACTCCCATACTATCAACTAATGAGGAAGCAAGTTTGTAAGAAGTAGAAGTGACAAAGTATAACCAGTAAGATGATAATTTGGGTGTCATTACAGGAAGGGTCAAAATGTAGCGTTTTAAGCCTCTTACTTCTGCAAATTGCAAGAGCATTTGTTTGTAGGTTAAAACTTCAGGTCCAAAAACGTCATAAGATTGATTATATAATTCTTCTCGTCCTGCACCTCTGTGCAAAAATGCTAAAACATCCCTTACCGAAAGTGGTTGTGTTTTAGTATTCAACCATTTTGGAGCTATCATAAACGGCAATTTTTCAACAAGATCTCTAATGATTTCAAAGGAAGAACTTCCAGAGCCAACGATTATTCCGGCTTTAAAAATTGTGAGTGCGTAAGCCTTAGATTCTAAACGTTCTTCAACATTTTTGCGAGATTGTAAGTGTTTAGATAAATTCTCTTCGTTTGTAATTCCGCTGAGATAAATGACTTGTTTGACATTTGTGGTTTCAATGTAGTTTTTAAAATTGACAGCACAACGTTCTTCAAGGGATTCGAAGTCTTTTGAAGAATTAGACATAGAATGAATCAGGTAATAGGCAATATCAATATCTTTTGGAATATTATGAAGTGTTTCAGGTTTCAGGAAATCAGCTTCAACCACATCAATTAAATCTTCCTCAGCATAGTTTTTATCTGCACGAAGTTTATCTCGAACAGCGCACACAACATGATGTTCATCATTGGCCAATAACGGAATTAATCGTTTACCAATGTAACCTGTTGCGCCTGTTACAAGAATTTTCATAGGATATAATTATTTAGGTCTTTGATAGCTAAAGCGTTTGTTTTGTAAAGGAATAGCGTAAGCATCCAATCCATTAATGGCAGCCACATTTGCTTTAGACAAATTGATGAATCCATCGTCTTCCAGAAGTCCCTCATTAACATGTAAATCAACAATTTTACCAACAATCAAAATGGTATTGTTGGCTTTGATGTTATATTCTTCAACATATTCCATAGCTAACTGTAAAGGAGCATCTTTAACGAATGGCGCTTGAAAACTATTCTTATATTCTGAAATTAACCGTGTTTTATCAAATTCTGAAATGTCTGAATCGTATTTGGCAGACGTATGATGTGCATCTTCTAAAATAGATTCATGAATATGATTTATGGTAAATTTTCCAGTAGCTTTTAAGTTGTCATAAGTATTCCTAGTGACAGTTGTTGGTCTTAAAAAGAACCCTAACATTGGAGGATTAGACCCTAAATGCGTTACTGAGCTAAAAACTGCCACATTTTCAATGCCATCGAGAGATTTGGTTCCGATTAAATTAGCAGATTTGTAACCAGAACAACTATTTATTAAATTGATTCGGTATATATGGTGAAAGTTGTCAATATCTTCATGGCTTATATGAATCATTATAAGGTTTGAAAGTTATTGATTTGAATGTCTTTTGCTTTTAAATCAAACATTAAATTGTACAAACCAAAGAAGGTTCTGTTCATGTAGATAAAATGTTTCGATCCTCTGTTACCATTCATTTTTCTGAGTTCCGTGTTTTTTGAATACTTTTCTCCTAATGCAGCAATTTTTCCGAAGAATTTATCATCTGAAAAATCAAAAATTTCTGCATGTAATGGTTGTGTGAACAGGCTTAGCATCTCATGAAACATTTCTGTAAAAAATGCTATCTCTTGTTCTGAATCATCTTCACGTAAAATTTCAAGTTCGTAAAGCTTATTCTTAAAATACGTTTTATTAGTAATGTTTTCTTTTTCTGCTAATTCAAAATAAGGTGTATAGAATTCTTCAGGAATGGTTTTCATACAACCAAAATCTAATACGATGAGTTGCGCATCTTCGGAAATTAAAAAATTTCCAGGATGTGGATCTGCATGTACTTTTTTAAGATTATGAATTTGAAACATGTAGAAATCCCATAATGCCTGACCTAATTGATTTGATATGTCCTGATTCGTATTGTGAGAAACAAACTCCGAAAGGTGTTCACCAACCATATAATCCATAGTAATGATTCTTTCATTTGAAAGATTTTCGTAATAGTTTGGGAATTTCAGATTTGGAATATGCTTACAAGCATTAACAATTTCTTTACTTTGCTTTACTTCAAGAATGTAATCGGTTTCTTCAACCAGTTTACTTTCAACTTCTTTAAAATATTTATCAGACCCTTTTCCTTTAATGTTGAACATGCTCATGGCAATTGGTTTTACCATGGCAAGATCTGATGCGATACTTTCTGCAACGCCTGGATATTGGATTTTCACAGCAAGTTTTTTCCCATCCTTAGTTGCCACATGGACTTGTCCGATGCTGGCAGCGTTTACAGACGTTGCGTTAAAAGTATCATATAGTTCATTTGGAAGTTTTCCAAAGTATTTTTTAAATGTTTTCTTCACCAAAGGAGGTGATAGTGGTGGTACTGAAAATTGAGCCAATGAGAATTTTTCAACATAGGCTTGTGGCATGATGCTTTTTTCCATACTAAGCATTTGAGCCACTTTAAGCGCACTACCTTTTAATTGTTTTAATCCATCATAGATATCAGAAGCGTTACTTTCATTCAAACGCTCTTTAGCTTCCAATTCCGTTTTGGTAATCTTATCTCCGTAATATTTGAGATAGTTGACACCAACTTTCGCACCAGTAGAAACTAATTTGGTAGCACGCTGTATTTTGGACGTTGGTATTTTATCTATGGTTTTCATTTGAAATCGTTTAGTTCATGTGGATTTTTTCCTTGTAAATAAATTTCCCAAAGTCGATCAAACTACGAATAGGAGCAACATCTAAAACATCAAAGCAGGTATTGACTGACTTTTCGATAAAGATGTCTGTTTTTTCAAACCCAGCAGACGTGTCATCTATCCAAAATTTCATCGTTAATAACAACTGTAACCATGCCGACTCTTTTAGTCCACGACGTTGAATTCTATCAATTTGCTCTTGTTTAATTTCGATTAAATCAATGTCTAAATGCTCGATGTAATTTGTAAAAGCGCCTTTTAATTCTGAAAGAGATTGTAGCCCTTTTAAACTAGTTTTGTGTTTATCTAATGCATAAACAACATAGCTTCGATTGGCTGTTAAGTTTTCAAAAAATGTAAAATAGAAACTTAATAGTTTGTTACGAGCATCGAAAGACATGTAATCTTTATTTTTTTCTAAAGCATTGTGAGTATTGTCAAAAAAAACTTTGAATATGTGTTTTTCTATGGCTTCAAATGAACCAAAAAACTCATAGAACTTATGTTCTTCAAAGTTGTTGGCTTTAGCAAAAGCATATACTGTTTTTGGTTGATGATTATGCTCTAGGACATAATCCATATAAAATGTTATGATGTCGCTGGTGGTAATATTTTTCTTTTTTGCCATGACGAATAATTATGCTGTAAATATACAAAACGTTTAACTATTTGCTTAATATATTAAACAAAATTTAACAAGACATTATCAATTACAAAAAGAATTTCAAACCGCAAGAAGAGTCTTTGTTTTCACAATTTAATTCTAATAGATTCTTAATGTCTAGACAAACTCAAGTAATTTATAGTTTTATTAACAAATTAAGGCTCACCTAGTTTGTAAATTTACCTGAATTAAAAACTAATCATTAAATCTAAAACTATGAAAAAATTATTACTAGTTTTTGCAGTATTTACAATGTCTTTTAGCGTGAATGCTCAAATTGAAACACCACAACCTAGTCCGTTCTCAAAAATGGAACAAAAAGTTGGATTGACAGATGTGTCTTTAGAATATTCCAGACCAAACATGAGAGGTCGTACGATTTTTGGAGATTTAGTCCCATACAATAAGCTTTGGAGAACTGGAGCAAACAAGAATACGATGATTACCTTCAGTGATGATGTTACGGTTGAAGGCAAAACGCTTAAAGCTGGCTCTTATGCTATTTTTGTAACACCTTCAGAAAAATCTTGGGATGTTGTTTTTTATTCAGATACTGAAAATTGGGGAGCTCCAAGAGAGTGGGATGAAACTAAAGTCGCTGCAAAAGTTACTGCAGAAGTATATCCGTTACCAATGAAAATTGAAACATTTACTATTTCATTTGATGATTTAGCAAGTGACTCTGCTGTTCTTGGTATGATGTGGTCTGATGTTTATGTAGGAGTTAAGTTTGAAGTGCCAACGGATAAAGTAGTTACGGCTTCTATAGATAAAGCAATGGCTGGTCCAGGAGCAGACGATTATTATGCTGCTGCGCGATATTACTTAGAAGCAGACAAAGACATCAAACAAGCTGTTCAATGGATTGATAAAGCAATTGATATGACAAAAGATGAACCGCGTTTTTGGTGGTTGCGTCAACAATCTTTAATTCATGCTAAAGCTGGAAATAAAGATAAAGCAATTGCTGCTGCCAAAGCATCTATGGCTGGAGCTAAAGAAGCAAAGAATGATGATTATGTAAAGATGAATATGGACTCTCTAAAAGAATGGGGAGCACTGTAATTGTTGACTTATAATCATAAAAAAGACCTTTTGAAATTTCAAAAGGTCTTTTTTATTTTAATTTGTGGCTTAAGCTTCAGGTAACGAGGTGTTTCTGTTTATACTTTGAATTATAAAAGCAATACCAATTACAATGACGCAACCTACGAAGTTTAACCAAAGAAATGGAAGGTTGATGACCTCATATTGATTTAATAAAAATAAGGCTATAACCAGAATTTGAGTGATTAAAGCAGCTGTAAATACTGCATTACCTTTTACATATTTGAAAAAGAATCCCAGTAAAAATATACCGAGGACATTTCCATAGAAAATAGAGCCGATAATATTGACGAGTTGAATTAAGTTTTCAGCGAGATTAGCCACACAAGCAACTCCAATAGCTACAATTCCCCAACCTAAGGTAAACCACCTCGATACTTTAACCATTTCGGTTTCTGATTTTTCAGGCATGTTTCTTTTGTACAAATCCATAGTGGTTGTGCTAGCTAGCGCATTTAATTCACTTGATGTGCTAGACATGGCTGCGCTTAAAATTACGGCTAGTAACAAGCCAATTAAACCTCTGGGTAGATTGTTTAAAATGAAGTGTATAAATACATAATCTTTATCGTTGCTTTCTACCTTTAAGTTTTGCGCGTCTCCAGCTTTTTCTATTAATTCTCTGGCATCTGCCCGAAGCTTATCGTTAGAGGCGTTTAAAGCCGCAATTTCTTTTGAAAGGTCTTTATCTTTTGATTGCACAAACGCACTAATGAGTACTTGCTTATCTTCAAATATTAATTGTTGTTGTTTCTGAATTGTTTTGTATTCTTGAGCATATTCAGAATTTAAAACCACATCAGTTGCAGTTGGGTTAAAGTTAACAGGAGCCTGATTAAATTGGTAAAACACAAACACCATCACACCAACCATTAAAATAAAAAATTGCATTGGCACTTTTAAAAGTCCGTTAAACATCATGCCTATTTGCATTTCCTTTAAAGACTTTCCAGATAAATAACGTTGCACCTGACTTTGATCTGTTCCGAAGTAAGATAACATTAAGAAGGTTCCACCAATAAGACCGCTCCAAACTGTATATCGATTGTTTAAATTGAATGAAAAATCCAAAACTTCCATTTTTCCGCTTGCTCCAGCTATATGTAATGCTTTTGAAAACGTAATATCTGCAGGAAGTTTACTGATAATTAGAACAAAAGCAATAATCATTCCTGTGAAAATAACGACCATTTGATGTTTTTGAGTCACATTTACAGCTTTAGTACCACCAGAAACGGTGTAAATAATTACCAAAACACCTATAATGATATTTAGTAGAAGTAAATTCCATCCTAAAACAGCTGAGAGAATAATAGCAGGAGCAAAAATGGTTATACCAGCTGCTAATCCGCGTTGAATTAAAAATAAAATAGCTGTAAGTGTTCTGGTTTTTAAATCAAATCTGTTTTCAAGAAACTCATAAGCTGTATAAACTTTTAATCGATGGTATAAAGGAATAAACACCATACAAATCACGACCATGGCAATGGGTAAGCCAAAGTAAAATTGTACAAATCCCATTCCGTCATTAAAGGCTTGTCCAGGTGTAGACAGAAATGTAATAGCACTGGCTTGTGTTGCCATGACAGACAATCCAATGGTCCACCATTTTGACGTGTTGCCACCTTTTAGATAATCTTTTACATTTTTACTACCACGAGACTGGTAGGTTCCATAGACAACAATAAGTAACAACGTACTGATAAGTACAATCCAATCTAATGTTTGCATTTTAAAAGGCTTTGGTTATGAAGTAAAATGCAATGATGTAAATGACATTAGCAAGAAGTACAAGTGTGTACATTCGATTCCATTTATACTTTTCCATGGGTTGTTATTTATATTAGTTGATATTGTTTTTTCCTAAAGATAACATGTTGGCAAATAAGCGATAAGCTCCAGAAACACCTGCAGGAAATTCCCTAAAGAAGCTTAAACCTGTGTATATGTAATGTCCTTTTCCATATTTGGCGACTAATAAACTTCCAGATTTTGGAGTTTCATCTTTATCATGCATTGAAAGAACAGGCGTAAATTCATCTGCCCATTGATCTGGAAAATACAAACCACGTTCTTGAGTCCATCCTTCAAAATCTTTGGTTGTGATTTTATTTGGGTAGTTTAAAATTTCATGGTTTGAAGCCAGTAAGGTCACTTCAGCAAATTCATCAGTTACGCGATCTCTTGACAATTTTAAATCATAAGGAGCAATGTTATCTACAATCAATCTGCGATTTGTATTGTATTGCACAATCATATTTCCACCTTGAGCCACATAATCAAAAAGTAGCTGCTGTTTAAATTTTAAGGCCTCAACCGTGTTATAAGCTCTAATCCCTAAAACAATAGCGTCAAAACGATTCAAGGTTTCTGAGGAGATATCTTCAGGTTTAATAATGGTTACGTTGTATCCAATTTGTCTTAAACTTTCGGGTACAACATCTCCAGCACCTTCGATATAACCGATATTTTTACCGCGTTTTTGAATGTCTAACCGTACAATTTTACTTTCACTAGGTAATAAGACTGTTTGAAATGGAATATGGTCATAATCAATCTCAATTAATTCCTTAGAATACACCTGTTCTCCTACATGAACCACAGGTTTTAAAAAGCCTTCACTTTGTGTTTTAGGAGGAATAACAGTAAAGGTTAGAGGTTGTTCTTGGCCTCTGTTAGCGATACTGATTTTTTGTTTTTGAGGAAAAACACTCCAGTCATCTGGATGTTCTATTTGGATATAGCCTTCCAGATTGTTACGTCCAGCTTTAACAATTATTTCAATTTCACGTGGTGCATCAGCGTCTAAAATAATGACACGTTCTGAAATTTTTGCTGAAGCTTCAGGAATAATTTCAAAAGGTTTGTAAACTTCTCCTTTTACTGGATCATTTGTTTTGTAAACGATAGGTTTTGTATAGGATATGTTCACACTTTCAATATTCAGATTAAAAGTAACATTCAATGCACTTGGTCTTTCAGGTTTACCGATAAGGCTTTTATCTGTGACAGTATACATGCCTAAGCTTCCTTTTTTAGTAAGCCAGTAAGGTGTTGAAACATCTTGATTGTTATTAATTTTAAGTGTTTCTTTAAATTCGTAGCTTGTATTGTTATCTAACTTTAAATGTTTATCAATTTGAATTCCGTTTGGATTGATGATAGTATTCAATGTAATATCAGAATTGCTTCTGTTTATAACTTCTATGTTTAAATCTACACTTGAACCAGCAGCTGTATGGTTTGTGTTAGATGATGCTTCGAGATATAATCCAGCGCAAGCCGCTATGATACCTTTAATTTCATTTGTTTTAATGGTTTTCCAATGCGTATCGTTTAAATCTTGTATGGCTTTGTAAGCTCTTAACAGTTCAGGAATTGAAGCTGAAGGGTTTTTGAAATCATATTGATTTTGAACGGCATGCAAAATGTCACCAATAACTTTTCCACCTTCAACTCTATTCCAAGAGGTATCAATGCCTTCAAATAGATTGTCTTTATTAACAGGTAAATCACCCTTAATTAATTCGATGTATTCAATTTGACTTCCACGACTTCCTGTGCTGCCAAACCCTTGAGATTTATGCTGACTTCTGCTTAGTGCTGCAATTTCAGGGTTACTTAAACCACTGCTTGGAAAATACACGCCAGTATCTATTTGTAATAAATTGGTTTTGTCTGCTTTTTCAAAATTTTCCTGACTTCCGTAAAACCACCATGATGTATTAAAAAATAATCGTTTTGGTTGCCAGGTATCAACAGACGATAATTGTTTAGGATACGAATTTTTGTCGCCAACCAAATCAAAGGCTTCAATACTTAACATAGCTGAACTCGTATGGTGACCATGGGTAGAACCAGGACTTCTGTGATCAAACCTATTGATAATTACGTCTGGTTTAAATTTTCGTATCGCTAATACAACGTCACTTAAAACTTCTTCTTTATTCCAGATGGCAAGTGTTTCTTCTGGATGCTTTGAATAACCAAAATCATTGGCTCTCGTAAATAATTGTTCTCCACCATCGGTTCGTCTTGCAGCTAATAATTCTTGAGTTCTGATGACGCCTAATAATTCTCTTATTTCTGGACCAACCAGGTTTTGACCACCATCACCTCTGGTTAATGAAAGGTAAGCTGTTCTGGCCTTAATTTCATTAGACATGTAAGAGATAAGTCGCGTGTTTTCGTCATCAGGATGTGCAGCAACGTATAATACAGAACCTAAAAAATTTAATTTTTTTATGGACTCAAAAATCTCTGAAGATGTAGGTTTTTTAGGTTGTTGTGCAAGTGTTAAAGATGAAGTAAGTATTAAAAAAACTATAAGATGTAAATATCTTCGCATAATAGATCAGTTAGCTAAAAATCAAATATAGCAAAGTAATCTAGGGTAGTGGTTTGTTTTAATGTTTCTTTAACTTAATAAAAATTAGTCTTTGTGAATCACAAAAATAGCAGGACGCTTATGCAAATCTATATTGACATGCCTCCATTCTTTAACGGTTAAAGTTTTAATAAATTCTGTAGGTAAGGTAAGGTCGCATGCTATGCAAACTCTTGTCTGAGGATGCAGTGCATTACAGATGTCTTCTATAATTTTGTTATTTCGGTAAGGGGTTTCAATAAAAAGTTGTGTTTGATTTTGTTCAAATGATATGCGTTCCATTTTTTTTAGAGTCGCTTTTCGTTCATTTTTATCAATAGGAATATATCCATTGAAAGCAAAACTTTGACCATTCATTCCAGAACTCATTAAAGCCAGAACAATTGAAGAAGGGCCTACCAGAGGAACCACTTGAATATCGTTTTCATGAGCTAATTTTACAACATCAGCACCAGGATCTGCTATTCCTGGGCAACCAGCTTCAGAGAGGAGTCCCATTGGTTTTCCTTTTTTGCAGGAATCAAGAAAATGAATAATGTCTTCAGGTTGTGTGTATTTGTTTAATAGTTCAAATTTTAGTGTAGATTGTTGCTTTCTTGAGTCTACTTTTTTTATGAACCGTCTTGCTGTTTTTTCGTTTTCAACAATATAATCATCAACGACTTCAATTATTTTTTTTACTGAAATAGGCAACACTTCTAAAGGAGGGGTATCTCCAAGACGGGTTGGAATGAGATAGAGTTTTCCAAAATCTGTATTCATACTTAATTCACTACGAGTTTGCGAGTATCCTTATTTCCATTAATGTCTGAGATTTCAACCAGATACATACCATTAGACATATCTTTTGTAGAGATTGATATGTTTTGATTGGTAAATCCTGAAACCGTTTTGATGGTTTTGCCTAAAATATTATAAAATGTAATGGAATTAATTTGGACAGAGCTACCTGTTGTATCAAAATTTAAAACAGTATCTGAAGGATTTGGAAACATTTTAATACTTTTTAAGACGTTTTCATCAACACTTAAATTTACATCTACGATTCTTGAAATGGTTCCAGAGTTTAATCCTACAACAAACAATTCGCCATTAACATCTTCTGCAAAAGCTGAAAAACCACCACTGAATTGATCTTCAAAAGTCAATTGAAATACATCAGGAGAAGTTTCCTCTACAACACCAATTTGATCGCTGCAATAATCTGCAAAGAAGTATAATCCTTCCAAACTGGATTGTAAAGACCCTCTATATCTATAACCACCAGTTATAGCACATTTAAATGGGCTTCCTCCATAATCATATTCAGCAACAGGAGGTGTGTGTGTAATTTCGCTACATCCAGTCACAAAAGTTCCTATTATGGACCCTTCGTAACATTTCCAGCCATAGTTTTCTCCGCCAGTACTAGATGCAGGAACTCTGTTTATTTCCTCTTTAGCACTTTGACCAACATCAGCAATCCACATATCTCCATTGTCGCGATCAAAAGAAAACTTGAAAGGGTTTCTTAAACCATAAGACCAAATTTCATCTAAGGCAGTAGAATTGCTTATAAACGGATTATCAGCAGGAATGCCATAATTTCCATTACTTGTTCCATCGACATCAATACGAAGCATTTTTCCTAATAATAAACCTAAATTTTGAGCTCTATTTCCGGGATCATTTCCAGAGCCACCATCTCCTGTAGAAATATAAAGGTAGCCATCATTTGGACCAAAGTGCATGTCACCACCATTGTGATTACTAAAAGGTTGAGATATGGTTAATAAAATGACTTCAGATGTTGGATCTGCTGTATTCGCTGTGTTTCTGGTAAATCTTGAAATTACGGTATCTCCCGAATTATTGATGTAATTCACATAAAAGTAACCGTTAACAGTATAATTTGGGTGAAACGCCATAGCAAGTAATCCGCGTTCTCCACTGGTAAAAACTTGTGAGTCGATGTCTAAAAAGGGGGTTGAGTTTGTGCTACCATCAGAATTTAAAATCTTGATAACACCACCTTGTTCAACAACAAATAAACGATCATCACCTGCATGTTTTACATTTACAGGGCTTGAAAATCCGGTAGCAAACGTTTCTAATTCGATGTCTTGAGAAAAACCAAATGCATATATTACACACATTAAGTATAGGGTAATTTTTTTCATAGCTTATAATATTAAGTCTTCTATATTGTCTAAAAATACGAAAAAACAAATAATTGGTTACAGAAAACTCCTATAAACTAGTATTTTCTAAACTGTGAGATAGGGTGTTACATGCTTTTTCTAACAGTTGAAATACCTGTTTGAAATCTGACATATCTCCATAATACGGATCTGGAACGTGTGTAAGTTTGATGGTTTTATCTACATCAAGAATACATTGTACTTTGGCAATATCATTTGTGTTTCTGGCTAATGCTATTACGTTTCGATAGTTCGAGTCGTCCATCGTGAAGATGTGGTCAAACGCATCAAAATCAGCCACTTTAAATTGTCTGCCACGTTGATGAGAAATATCAATACCATGAGATTTTGCTACAGCAATTGAGCGATGATCAGGAGCTTCGCCAACATGATAATTGGCAGTTCCTGCAGAATCTACATAAAATTGATTGGTTGCTAATTTTGATTCTAAAATACCATGCGCTAATGGTGAACGACAAATATTGCCTAAACAAACCATCAAAATACGTGTCATGGTGTGATTATTTATAAAGAAAGTTTCTTAGAAAGGTCTTCTACATACTTTCTAAATTGTTTATCGGTAGACGACAAGTTGTCTACAGTTTTACAAGCATGAAGAACTGTAGCGTGATCTCGTTTCCCAATTTGTGAACCTATACTTGCTAATGACGCTTTGGTATATTTTTTAGCAAAAAACATAGCTAATTGTCTTGCTTGGACAATGTGTCTTTTTCTAGTTTTAGATTGAAGAGTGCTAACGTCCATTTGGAAATAATCTGATACAACTTTTTGAATGTAGTCGATAGATACTTCACGCTTGGTATTCTTTACGAATTTTTCAACGATTTCTTTAGCAAGATTAACTGTGATTTCCTTTTTATTAAATGACGATTGAGCAATTAAAGAAATGATAGCGCCTTCAAGTTCACGAACATTTGTTTTGATGTGTTTTGCAACATATTCAATAATATCATTGGGCATTTCTACACCATCACGATATAATTTGTTTTTTAGGATAGACACTCTGGTTTCAAAGTCTGGACTTTGAAGTTCGGCAGAAAGTCCCCATTTAAAACGTGATAATAAGCGTTGTTCAATATCTTGCATATCAACTGGAGCTTTATCACTGGTTAATATGACCTGCTTGCCATTTTGGTGTAAATGATTGAAAATGTGGAAGAAAACATCTTGAGTTCCAGATTTACCAGATAAGAACTGAACATCATCAATAATTAAAACGTCAATGATTTGATAAAAGTGAATGAAATCATTTCTATTATTCTTCTTAACTGAGTCTATGTATTGTTGGGTAAACTTTTCAGCAGAAATATACAATACAGTTTTTTCAGGATATTTGTCTTTTATATCAACACCTATAGCATGTGCTAAATGTGTTTTTCCTAATCCGACACCTCCAAAAATTAACAACGGATTAAATGATGTGCCTCCAGGTTTACTGGCAACAGCTAATCCTGCATTTCTAGCTAATCTATTAGAATCACCTTCTAAGAAATTTTCAAAACTGTAATTTGGGTTTAGTTGCGATTCAATCTTAACGTTCCTGATACCAGGAATTATAAACGGATTTTTTAATTCAGGATTTTTATTATTAAGAGGAACATCGACATCTTGAGATTTCATAGCGCCACGATTAGAACTAGGAATCTTTTCTGTGAACGGTTGTTTGTTACCATAGGTGTTTTCCATTTTGATAACATAAACCAGTTTTGCTGTTTCGCCTAACTGTTTTGTTAAAGCGACTTTGAGAATTTTCACGTAATGTTCTTCAAGCCACTCATAGAAAAATTTACTAGGTACTTGAATACTTAATGCGTTATCAGAAAGTTTAACCGCTTTGATTGGCTCAAACCAAGTTTTGTAGGCTTGAGGTTGAATATTATCTTTAATAAAAGACAAGCAATTAATCCAAACCGATTGCGCAGTTACATCCATTCTCTAAGTGTAATTTTTGTGTTGTTAGTTAGTCAGCAAAAAAAAGAGAAATCCGAGTTTCTCCTGATTGATTTTTACATGGCAAATATGTGAACAAAATTTTTAATAAAAAAATCAAAAGGTGTTGATTTTTTAGAATTTTTTTCTCATGTTTAAATCGGTATCGAATTTACAAAAAAAATATCAATAACAATGACCAATCTTACAAAAACCGACGAAATACAGTTTAGAGTTCGCTATGGAGAAACGGATCAAATGGGTGTCGTTTATCATGGCAATTATGCACAATATTTTGAGATAGGCAGAACAGAGTGGTTACGTAAAATTGGTTTTTCTTACAGGCAAATGGAACAAGACGGAATTATGTTGCCAGTGATAAGTTTGTCTATAAATTACAAAAAGTCAGCGCGTTATGACGATCTGATTAAAGTAAAAACTACACTTGTAAAAAAACCTACGGCAAAAATTGAATTTGATTATGAAATCTTAAATGAAAAAGATGAGATTTTAACAACAGGAAATACAGTTTTAGTATTTATGGATATGCATAAGAATCGACCTACAAGATGTCCAGAATATATTTTAGACCAACTGTCAATTTAATCGTTAAAAGTTCTTATGTTTATTTCGTACAGACGATCAAATATTTCAAAAACTGTAGCAGCTTCTTTTAATCTTACTGAAATGATTAGCTCACAGCTTAATTCTAAAGTTTGATTTATTACATTTAGATTTTTTTCTTTTACAATGCGCATGACTTTATTCATGTTCTTGTAATCAAAAGTGATGGCATATTCAACATTAATCGTTTTGGTAATTATTTTCGAAGCTTCTAAAGCCATCTGAGCTCCAGTTCTGTAAGCATTGATAAGTCCGCTTACACCTAATTTTACACCTCCAAAATACCTGACAACAACAATTAAAATATTAGTAACTTCAAACGATTGTATTTGTCCGTAAATAGGCATTCCTGCACTATTGTTTGGCTCACCATCATCATTAGCTCTAAAACTAAATTCGCTTTGAGATTTTCCTATTTGATAAGCATAACACCAGTGTCTTGCCTGATGATGTTGTTTTTTTAAGTTTTCAATATGCGTTTTAACGTCATCTTCAGTCGTAATAGGAAAGGCGTAGCCAAAAAACTTACTATGTTTATCTTTAAATAGTACTTCAGGAGAGGCTTTGGTTATTGTTTTATACGTGTCTTTTTCTGTCATTTAAGACAAAGTTACTAATACAATTGAAATTACAGCCAATACAATACCAAACCAATTTGTTTTTGAGATGGTTTCTTTAAAAACGATAAGACCTAAAAGAGTTGAAACCATAACTATGGCAACATTGTTTACCGTAAACAGTGTTGAACTTTCTAGGCTTTCATGGTTAAGTGCTTTCAGTAAGTAGTAAATGGAAAAGTAGTTGACAATACCTAAGAGGCTTCCTGCTATTAATGCCTTGATAGTTAATTTAACGGGCTTTTTTAATAATTTTAAGGAGAGAATACCTAGGCCAATAATAAAAGCAAATGCAAAAATGGTTGCTGAAAAAATTGGAATTCCATTTTCAGAGACATAGGTTGTTTCGAGATATTTTATAGAAGTATCTATAGTTCCTGAACCAAAAAAAAGTAAAATTGGAAGCCAGAGACCTTTAGTAATGTTGTCTGTTGTTTTTGGTTTGACAGAGGTGAGAAACACGGCTACTAAAGCTAGAATTATTCCAATTATTTTTTGAACGCCAATACCTTCATGATACACATAAATTCCAAAAATTACAGGGATAATCACGCTCATTTTTGAAGCGACTGATGCCACTGAAAGCCCGTTGCGCTGTGCTGTAAGTGCCATAACATTGAAAATAGCTATAAAAAGAAAACCCAGCGCAAGTGCACCAAAGAGCCATTGCGAATTTACTATTTTATCAATATTTAAAGGTTCGTCGTAACTCCATATACCAAATAAACAAGCAGCAAAGTAATTCACAACAATGGCTTGAAGGGTATTGATGTTAAATTTATCTAATAGTTTAAAAATGATAAATATTAGGGTAGAAGCTGTGATGCTTAAGAGTAGGTATATCAAAACAAGTTCTTTTTTATGAAAAATAAATCAGTGACATTTTCTTTGGTTTCATCAATATTCCAAATGTGAATTCCTAATTTTGAAGCCGTGTCAGTATTGTCTTTAGTATCGTCTATAAACAAACATTCTTCAGCTTTTAAATTATTTTCTTTGATGACAAATTCGTAAATATCTGTATTTGGTTTTCGCAAGTTGATTTCATGAGATAAATAAAATTGGTCAAAGCAGGCTTTAAAATCCTCATAAAACGGAATGTGTTCTTTTATCCAATTGATATGTAACTCGTTGGTATTACTCAATAATAAGAGTTTGTATGTGTTATCTTTTTTTAATTTCTGAAGAAATGTTAAACGCTCGTGAGGGAAGTCTTTTAAAATAAAATTCCAGGCATCAATAATGTCTTTTTTTGAGAGCTTCGGAAAATTATCAGTATAAAATGTGATGAATTCTTCCGAAGAAATCAATCCTTGCTCATACAGGGCATTTATTGCTATGAGGTCTTCAGGTAGGGCTTCTAATTCAAATACAGTGAGTGCGTTTTGCATGGCACCATGTTTGTCTAAATTGATGAAAACATCACCAAAATCGAATATAATCGTTTTAATTGTTGACATATATTTTTAATGTATCGTCATTAATTGGTTCTTCTGAAATTAATTCTCCTGAAAATTGAGGTGCTTTCGTCCCTGTTTTAAAAACAGATTTTCCTTTAAAAATGCGAGCTTCATCCCACAGGTTTTCATCAATGAAAGTTTGAAGGGTTTTTGCACCACCTTCAATAATCACTGAGTTGATGTTTTTTGAATAGAGGTAGTTACAAATTTCTTGACCTAAAGGTGTTTTGAAATCGACTTCATTCTCAGAAATGACAATTGTTTTGCTTGATTCATCAAACACTGAAAGTGCTCTAGGTAGTTTATGATGTCTGTCAATAACAACTCTAATTGGATGTTTTCCTGACCAATCTCTAACGGTCAGACTCGGGTTATCTTCTAAAACGGTATTAGTTCCAACCAGAATAGCTTGTTCTTCACTTCTCCATTTGTGTACCAACTGTCTTGAAAAAGCATTGGTAATCCAAACAGGCTTCTTTTTCTTTTTTGTTGATGGCGCAATAAAGCCATCGCTAGTTTCAGCCCATTTCAATATAAGATAAGGTCTTTTTTTATTGTGGAAGGTAAAAAAACGTTTGTGATGGATTTTACATTCGTTTTCTAAAACACCAACTCTAACATTGCATCCAGCATTTTTAAGTTTTTCGACACCTTTTCCGGCTACTAACAGATTATCATCAATACAGCCAATCACAACATTCGGAATTTGATGGGTAATAATTAAATCTGAACAAGGAGGTGTCTTACCAAAATGAGAACATGGTTCTAATGTTACGTATAGTGTAGCTTGCTTAAGTAGCGCTTTGTTTTTAACTGAATTAATTGCGTTTACTTCAGCGTGATCACCTCCATAAGCACTTGTAAAACCTTCACCTATAATTTTATCGTTACAAACAATAACACTACCTACCATTGGGTTTGGAGCTGTAGAGCCCAATCCGTTCTTAGCAATGTCAATACAGCGTTTTATGTAAATTTCGTGTGTAGTCAACTAGAATTTTAGGTTTATATTTTCGGTTTCATCAATAGCATACGAGTGAGAAAATCCAAAGATTTTATATGTAATATCTCCTTTGTATTGTACCTCTATTTTTTTGTTGAATAAACTACCTAGCAATCCACTTAGATTTTTATTACTAAACAAGCTATCTGTTGGTATATTTGTCGTTAGAGGAATTGAGAATTCATGTTTAGCAGGAACTTCAAAAGAGTTAGTAGATATTGAAGCCATTTCATTGCCATTAACAAATACTTTGATTTCGTCTGTTTGCAATTCGCCTCCAATATCGTTAGAATTCATAAACAAAGCATCAGCAGTTAAAATGATTTTTTTACTTGTAGATTCAAGAACTTTAATATTTTCAATCCCTAAAAACACAGGCTTTTCTTTTACAGAGCAAGAGGTAAAAGAGATGATAAGTGTTAATAAGATTATAAGTTGCTTCATTTAAGAATTTTTAGATTTGTACTATCTTCACAGCGCAAAAATAGAATATTAAAGTGAGCAAAGATACTATTGTTATTCGAGAAATTCGACCAGAAGATAATCCTCAAATTGAAGCTGTTATCAAAGGCTGTTTTCCAGAATTTAAAATTCCCTTAAAAGGTACCGCTTATGAAGATGCTGAAACACCTTTTATTTATGAATCTTATCAAGGTGATAGAGAAATTTATTTCGTTGTTGCTAATGGTAATGAAGTTTTAGGAGGAGCAGGTATAAAGCAACTTAAAGATATTGATGCTAATGTTTGCGAGCTTCAAAAGATGTATTTTTCGCCAAAAATAAGAGGTAGAGGGTTTGGAAAAAAATTATTTGAAAAATGCTTAGCATCTGCAAAAGATTTCGGTTTTGAAATGTGCTACTTAGAAACGGCCTCACAATTAAAAGCTGCGATTCATATTTATGAAGACTTCGGGTTTGAACACAGAACGGAACCTTTAGGAAATACAGGACATTATTCATGCGGTGTCTGGATGACAAAAAAATTATGAGATTAAAAAATATTCTTGATAAGTTTCACTCTGTATTAGATGATATCTACGGAAAAGAAGAAGTCAATTCTTTTTTTAATATTTTGATAAAACATTACTTAGAACTACAACGCATTTTATTGGTTTTAAATCCTGATCATACCATTACCAGTGAGCAAAAGTCATTGTTTTTAGAAGCGTTAGAACGTTTAAAGACCAATACTCCTATACAATACATAACAGGCGAAACAGAATTTTACGGTTTGCCGTTTAAAGTTAATCAGCATACTCTCATTCCAAGACCAGAAACTGAAGAACTTGTAGCACTGATCATACACGATTTTAGTTCTAGTGAATTTGATAAGCCTCTTAATATTCTTGATATTGGAACAGGTTCTGGCTGTATTGCAATTGCTTTAGCAAAACACATTCATGAAGCTGAGGTTTGTGCTTTAGATATTTCAGAAAAAGCCTTAGTGGTTGCAAAACAAAATGCAGCACTCAATACTGCTCATGTTGAGTTTATTCCTGGTAATATTTTAAATCCGTATCACACTGAACTTGCTTCAGTATCTCAAAATTTTGATTGCATTGTCTCAAACCCTCCCTATGTTAGACATTTAGAAAAAAAAGAAATCAAAGCCAATGTGCTTGACAATGAACCTCATTTAGCCTTATTTGTTGATGATGAGAATCCGTTACAGTTTTATAAAGCAATTTGCGAATTTGCACAAAGACACCTCAAACCTAGCGGAATGTTATATTTTGAAATCAACGAGTATTTAGGAAAGGAGGTGGTTGAGCTTTTAGAAGCATTTGATTTTAAATCAATAGAACTAAAAAAGGATATGTTTGGTAAGGATCGAATGATAAAAGGGATGAAATAGGTGAGTTTTGTCATGCTGAACTTGATGCAGTATCTCATAAGAGTAAATCATTCAACGTCTTAATTTTCAAATCTTCCAAACTTACTGCTTTAGTCTCAAACTCAATTGTTACTGATGTATTGGGTAGTAAGTCAAAATAATTGTCACTAAAATGCCCTTTCAAGACTGTATATAGAAATACATTTTTTTGAAGGGTAGTACTTTTTAAGGTAATTTGAAAACCGTTTTTCGTTTTAGTAATTTTTTGTGTTATTGGCGCTTTTTTAAGTTTTAAATCTTTGGGTTTTGCTAAATAAAAAAAAGAAGTACTGTTACTGAATTTAGAAATGATAAGAATGCCCTTTTTGTCTATGCCAAGAGTGTCAATATTTAATTCATGTTTAATGGCACTCGAATTTCCTGAAGCATAAATCTGTTCATCTGAACTCCATAATTGATTTCCGTTAAAGTCAATGATCTTAATTTGCAGCGAACTTGTTATCCCTTTGAGACCAT
Organism: Psychroserpens mesophilus; assembly: GCF_050617655.1. Taxonomy (GTDB): domain Bacteria; phylum Bacteroidota; class Bacteroidia; order Flavobacteriales; family Flavobacteriaceae; genus Psychroserpens; species Psychroserpens mesophilus_A. The sequence goes on from NZ_JBODQC010000003.1 coordinate 304,393, forward strand.
CATTAATAATGAATGTTTTAAGTATAGTATTGTTAATTTCTGAAGAGATTAAAATGTTTTTAAACGATTTTTTAGCTTGATAATGTAACGCTTTCCAGTGTCCGAAGTAATCAATACTCGACCAGGATACTGCTGGCCAGCAATCATTTAATTGCCAATATAAAGTGCCCATGTTATAGGGTTTAGCTCTCCGATGAGCTTCAATACCTCTGGTGATGCCATAGGCTTGTAATAACTGACTTACATATACGTAATCTTCGGGATGATGAGGAACTGGAAAGTCACGTTGCATATACGCATTGATAAGATCAAAACCACGACTGTGTTTTTGATGATTTTTAAAACCTTCCGAAGTAATTTCCAAAGCATCACTTTGATTGATGTACTGAATGGTTTCATACGTAGGAAATGATTGAAATCCGAACTCACTCATAAATCGAGGAACATTATTTTCAAGATGTTCAAAAGGATAACCATCATGCCAAATCCACCAGTCATGAGCATCTCCTTCGGTTTTGTATTTCGGATTACCACGTCCGAATTTTGGTGAGCTTTCCCAATAGGGAACTTCAGTGGTGTTTTTTATAACTGTTGGAAGTAACTTTTTAAAGATGAATTCATAATCATTCCAGATGTCTTCTTTTTCAGATTCGCTAAAACCATCCTGCCAACCCCAACGATGCCAGCCTTCGGAGTTTTCATTATTTCCACACCATAATGCTATTGAAGCGTGATTTCGAAGTCGTTTTACATTTTCAATGGCTTCTTGTAGCACATTATCTTTAAATTGCTTGTCTCCAGGATACATGCCACAAGCAAACATGAAATCTTGCCAAACTAAAATGCCTTTTTCATCACATAAATCATAAAAAATATCATTTTCATAAATACCACCTCCCCAAACTCTGAGCATATTCATATTGGCATCAACAACATCGTTTAGAAGCTTCTCATAATGTGCAATAGTCACTTTGTTTTGCATGCTGTTTTGCGGAATGTAATTTGCACCTTTCATATACACAGGCACGTCATTTACCTTAAAATAGAACGACTCTCCAATACTGTCTTTTTCGGTAACCAGCTCGATTGTTCTTAACCCTTTTTTTATTGAAATACGATCGAGAATTGTGTGGTTGTTTTTTACAACAACCTCAATGTCGTATAAATACGGATTGCCAAGATTATGTGGCCACCATCGTTTAGGGTTTTTGATGGTTAAATTAAAATCTGGTGTGTTATGAAATCCGATATTTTCATAAGTTTGATGCAATTGATTATTGACATATATAAAATAATCAAGAGGTGTTTTGAGTTGGTTTTTCAATCTTAAATTAACACCTATGTTTGCTTCTTCATTGGTCAGTTGATAAGATTGGATGTAAATGTCTTCAATTTTGAAACTGTTCCATGCTTTTAGAGAGACAGGTCTCCAAATGCCACTGGTATTCAGTTTTGGTGCCCAATCCCAACCGTATTGAAACTGTGCTTTTCTGGTAAAAATGCGATGGCCTTCAGGAAGTTGGTAACTTAACTTGTTTTTTTTATGATCTTCTGAAACAGATGTGTGTTTAAATACAATACGCAATTCATTTTTAGGTTTTAGAGCAGATTTGACATCAATTGAAAATGTTCTAAATGCATTATGAGATTCTAGAATTAGACTATCATTCAAAAACACAGAGGCATAGGTGTCTAATCCTTCAAAATTAAGTTCAATATGTTGTTTGTTAAGTGTTTTCTTATCGACTAAAAAATTGGTTTTGTATTCCCAGTCAGTTTTTGAAATCCATTGTAAACCATCTTCATTATTACCAATAAAAGGATTCTTGATGTGATTATTCTCTAATAAATCAGAATGTACATTTCCGGGAACAGTTGCTGGAATCCAAACGGAATCATTTACAGCTTTAAATTGCCAGTTGTCATGTAAATTGATGGTTTCTGGAACATCGTGTTTTGGTTGACAACTCGTTATCAAAAAGAGTACTATGATGAGAATGTTATATTTCATCTGTTACCGCTTTTAGAATGGTTTTAATTTCTGTTAGATCAGAAACGGTTTGAGAAATGCTGCCAAAATAATCTGATGTTTCCGTTGAAATTACTTTAGAAGCAGATGCGTGAATTTCCTTAAATTCAGCTTTTTTGAAACGTTGCGCAGTTTTAGCATTAATACCACTTCCGACTAAAATTATAATTCGATTTTGAGCTTGTTGCTTTAATTCTTTAAGGGTGTTAAATCCTTCTAGTGCTTTAGGCTGCTGACCTGATGTTAAAACTCTTTCTGCTCCTAAATCGATAAGTTGCTCTAATGCGGCTTTTGCATTTGGAACCATATCAAAAGCACGATGAAAGGTAAACGGTAAAGGTTTTGATAATTCTACCAACTCTTGAGTTCTTTCGATATCAATAGTGTTATTGTGATTCAATACACCTGAAACAATACCATGACATCCCAAATCCTTGCAAATTAGAATGTCCTTTTTTATAATGTCAAATTCTGATTCAGAATATTGAAAATTACCACTTCGAGGTCTAATCAAAACAAAGGTTTCGACATCTAATTTGGAAAGAACCTGTGTTATCAATCCATAACTTGGCGTCACACCACCAATTGATAATTCGTTACAAAGCTCGATGCGTTGTGCTCCAGCATCTTGAGCGTTTTTAGCAGATTGGTATGAGTTGGCACAGATTTCTAAAAGCATATTTTATATTATTACGAGACTTTGGATTCGAAGTCGCTTGTTTTTTTGGTAATTATGAGATTCTCATATCGTTTCATTCCTATAAATGGCAATATCAATTTACAATAATTTCATCAATGAATGTCCATGCTTTATTATCTGTACCTTGCTTTTTATCTGGAATGGTTCCGTAATTTGGTATGTTTAAAATGATGGTTTTGACTTTAATATCTAAATGTTCTGGTTTTGGAAATGTGTAGTTGATATGTACTAAGTTTCTAGTCGCTTCATTTTGGATGTTTATTTTGTCTGTTACTTTAGATCCATCTGCAAGCTGAAATTCAAACCAAATTTCATTTGGCGCATAAATCCATTGTCCAGGTCCATTGTAAAATCGAGTGTTTATAGTATTTAAGTCAATTGCGTCTTTAAACTCAATAGTAACTTTCACATCTTCTCCCCAAAATCCTAACCATTCTTTGTCGCCATAACGTGTATCACTTCCTGAAATACCATTAATCAAACCTTGAGGTCCACTTCCAGAATACACAGGACTAGGAGCTTTATTGATGGAAATAGTTCTACCAACAGCTTTATGATATTGGATGGTTTCAGAAAACACATTACCTAAGCGTTTATCTGAATTGAATACAGCAGCTTTAATCGTCATACTTTTAGTGACTGGCAATGATTTTTTATAAATTTCAGAAGACAGATTTGGTTCACTACCATCTAGAGTGTATCTGATTATTTTATCATCAATAGCTGTTGAAAGCTTATAAGAGTTGGTATTGTTTACTGAAGCCAGTGCTCCTTCAACTTCATATAAATGATTAGCATAGTTAATACCTAAAGCGTCTAACCGTTTGTTGAACAGTTCAACACGTTTTACAAAATTTGAATAATTTTTATTTTCGTCCTTAGACCAAACTACTTCGCTGAGAGCTATAATTCTTGGGAAAGCCATATACTCAACTTGATTTTCAGTGGTAATGTATTCTGTCCAAATATTGCCTTGAGCACCTAAAATATATTTGGCATCTTTTTTATTTAATTCGGAAGGAATAGGTTTAAAATTATATACGTTTTCTAAGGGATTAAAACCTCCAATTGCTAAAGGTTCATCAGGATTTGTAGACTGATAATAATCGAAGTAACAGTGAGAAGTCGGCGTCATGATCACATTGTGTTTTAATCTAGCGGCTTCAATTGCGCCTTTTGTTCCTCGCCAGGACATGACAGTTGCATTTGGAGCAAGACCACCTTCCAGAATTTCATCCCAACCGATGATTTGTTTGCCTTTAGAATTGAGATAGGTTTCAATTCGAGTGATGACATAGCTTTGCAGTTCATGTTCATTTTTTAAACCTTCTGTTTCAATTCGGTTCTGACATTGATTACAGGCTTTCCATTTGGTTTTAGGAGCTTCATCTCCACCGATATGAATGTATTTGCTCGGAAATAATGTAACCACTTCATCAAAAACACCTTCTAAAAAATCAAACGTTTCTTCTTTTGAACAGTAAATAGTTTCAAAAACGCCCCATTTTTCAGCAACGTTTAGTTGTTCACCTGTACAGCCTAAATTAGGATACGCGCTTATAGCAGCTTGTGCATGTCCTGGTAATTCAATTTCTGGAATCACAGTAACATATCTGGATTTTGCATAGGCAACAACCTCTTTTATCTCTTTTTGAGTGTAATAACCACCATAAGGCTTGCCATCAAATTGATGAGGTTGATTGTTGTAGTGCCCAATTAGTGTTTCATTTCTATAAGCCGCAATTTCTTGAAGTTTTGGATATTTTTTAATTTCGATTCGCCATCCTTGATCGTCTGTGAGATGCCAATGAAAGGTATTCATTTTTAGTAAGGCAAGTGCATCAATGTAGCGTTTTATAAAATCTACGGAAAACAGGTGTCGACTTACATCTAAATGCATGCCACGATATTGAAATTGAGGAGCATCCTTTATCGTCATGCATTGAAGCTTTACTCTCTTTTTAGGCGTTGTATTGTTTTCAAATTCTGAAGGTAAAAGTTGACGTAAAGTCTGTACGGCATAAAAAGCACCTTGATCTGTTTTTGCACTAATCGTAATTTGATGAGGTTGAACATTGAGTTTGTAGCCTTCAACGTTTTCAATACTTTCATCTAAGGAAAATCGGATAGCGTCACTATCATCTAGTTTAATGTTGCTTCCGTTTAAAATGAAACTCTTAAGAAAATCACCAGAAATTTTGAATCTTTTATCGTAAGTGATTCCTACAGAATTATCTAAGAAGAAATAACCTTCATTTAAGGTTTGCTCATGAGGAACAGGGATGATCTGAGGAATTTCAACGGAGCGTTCTTCAGAATTACAACTGAATAAAAAACTGATAAAAATAAGGACAACCACAATTATTCTGGCACTCATTTTACTATATTAGAGGCTTTAAATATAAGGTAAAAAGATAACTTTTTTTCACGACGATTTTTAATGAGCATAGCAACACAAATCCAATCGCTTCGCAACGAATTACGAGAACATAATTATAAGTATTACGTATTAGATTCTCCCACAATTGATGACTTTGAGTTTGATATGAAACTTAAAGAATTACAAGAATTGGAGGCTAAGCATCCTGAATTTTTTGATCCCAATTCGCCATCTTTACGCGTAGGTGGAGAGATTACAAAAAACTTTCAGACCGTAGTTCACGAGCATCGAATGTATTCTTTAGATAATTCATACTCTAAAGAAGATCTTTTAGATTGGGAAAAACGTATTGAAAAAATTATAGATGGAACTGTTGAATTTGTTTGTGAATTAAAGTACGATGGTGCTTCTATAAGTTTAACTTATGAAAACGGAACCTTAGTAAGAGCAGTAACTAGAGGTGATGGAACACAAGGAGATGATGTAACGGCAAACGTGAAAACGATAAAATCTGTGCCATTGCAATTAAAAGGTGATTATCCTGAAAAATTTGAAATACGAGGTGAAATCGTATTGCCATATGAAGGATTTCATAAAATGAATGAAGAACGACTTGAGGCAGGAGAGGAACCTTACCGAAATCCGAGAAACACAGCCTCTGGAAGTTTGAAACTTCAAGACAGCGCTGAAGTAGCCAAACGCCCTTTAGAATGCTTGTTGTATGGTATTGTAGGTCGGAACTTGGCATTTTCGACTCAATATGATAGTTTAGAATCCGCTAGGCAAATGGGTTTCAAAGTTCCTGAAGCAGCCAAGCTAACCAAATCTGTAGATGAGGTTTTAAAGTTTATTGAGTATTGGGATGTTCATCGGCACAACTTGCCTTATGAAACAGATGGTGTTGTTGTTAAAGTGAATAGTTTACAACAACAAGAGGAGTTAGGTTATACAGCAAAAGCACCTCGTTGGGCAATGGCTTATAAATTTAAAGCCGAGCAGGTTTCTACGCGATTAAATGAAATTACCTATCAAGTTGGTCGAACTGGAGCTATTACGCCAGTTGCCAATTTAGAGCCTGTAGAATTGGCTGGTACTACTGTAAAAAGAGCATCACTACACAATGCCGATCAAATTGAAAAACTAGACATTAGAGAAGGAGATGAAGTTTATGTAGAGAAAGGAGGAGAAATTATCCCAAAGATTATTGCGGTAGATTTAAGTAAGCGTCCTTCAGATTCTCAGCCTACTCATTATATCACACATTGCCCTGAATGTCAAACAGAGTTGGTAAGAGAAGAAGGAGATGCAAAACATTATTGTCCGAATTACAATGGCTGCAAACCTCAAATTATAGGTAGAATTCAACATTACATTTCAAGAAAAGCAATGGATATTGAAGGCTTAGGAGGAGAAACGGTTGCGCTTTTGGTTAATGAAGGGTTGATTTCAGATTACTCAGACTTATATGGTTTAAACAAAGAAGTAATCTTGCCTTTAGAGCGTATGGCTGAAAAAAGTGCTGAAAATCTAATCAAAGGTATTGAAGCGTCAAAGAAGATTCCGTTTGAGCGTGTTTTGTTTGCCTTAGGAATTCGTTATGTTGGAGAAACAGTTGCAAAAAAATTAGCGAAACATTTCAAGAATATTGATGCGATAGCAATTGCTTCAACCGAAGATTTGGTTGCTGTTGATGAAATTGGGGAACGCATTGCAGAAAGTGTTGTTGATTTCTTTTCTTCTGAAGAAAATAAAGCTTTAATTGATAAATTGAAATTAAATGGACTTCAGTTAGAATTATCGGCTGAAAAGCTAGCGAATCAAACCGATAAATTAAAAGGCTTGTCTATTGTGGTATCAGGAGTTTTTGAAACTGTATCCAGAACCGAACTGAAAAAACTAATCGAAGATAATGGCGGAAAAGTGTCATCTTCAATTTCTTCAAAAACCAATTATGTTGTTGCAGGAGCTAATATGGGACCTAGTAAACAAAAAAAGGCTGAATCGTTAAAAATACCTATTCTTTCAGAACAAGAATTTTTAGAGATTGTTAAGTAAATTCTTACTTTTTAATACATTTTATCGATTAAATAAGATTTTAATCGTTTAATTCTGATCATTTTATATATTTGCTTTGTTATTAATTCAACACGTTTATGCAAATTGGGAAATTTTTAGGAGCATTAACTTTAGTTCTTAGTATTTGTTTTCTTGGACTACAGTTTAAAGGTCTAGAGGTAGAGGCTGCTGGAGTGAGAGCTTTAGCAATTACCTTTCTTACTGTCTTATATCTAATTAGAGTTAAAAATAAACATCCTTTTTTCTTGTTGTTTTTAATCTTCTTTTCAGTGTCTGAAATTTTCAATTATGTGACGTGGATTATTAATTTAGATATATCATCAGAAGTAGACTATTACTATTATATAGGTAATACGTTATATATTATTTCCTATCTGTTTCTCATAGCCAGAATTACTGTGTCTATGGATGTAAAAAAAGCATTTCTTAAATTCCCGATTCAAATAGGGTTGTTAACTATACTTGGTTTGTTTTTTGTGTATTTCGTTTCAGATACTACCAAAAATGAATTGACGTATAATGAGTATTATTTAGAATTGCTTTACAATGCAGTCGTTATGTTTTTAATGGCTATGGCATTAGTAAACTATATGCATAAAGATGACAAGAAATCTATGAACTTGCTTATTGGTACCATATGTATCATGTTTTCTGAAGTTATTCAACTTGCTTACTTTTACATTGCAGATTTTAATTTACTCAATGTACTCTGTTCTGCATTTTTAGTTTTTGCATTTTTGTTCTTTTATTTACAATCACGACTTGAAAACAGAAAAGCAGTTGATTACAGTCATCATGATGCTCATGTTTCAGAATGAAAATGCTTTCCAGTGAAAGGAATTTCTTTTCGATACAGATATAGTAATATTCCAGAGAGTATAAAAGTTAAGACTGCTGTAATAAATAAAAGACCTCCATCGTCATTAATTTCAATTCCTAATTGAGTGAGATGCATTACAATTGCACCACCAATAATTCCCAGTGTTAAAAATGCACCAACCCAAGCTGTTTTTCTCAAAAGCAGCAATATTCCAGCAATAAGTTCTGCTATTCCAATGCCAATCCTGCCAATTGGTTCTAAGTTTAATTTTGTAAAAATATAAATACTATCTGGGTGAGCTGTAAACTTAAATCGTAAGGTTTGAATTAATATAACTGCTACAATGATTCTTAAAATTAAAGGAATATATCTTTTCATGCTGCGGGCATTTTGTGTTTAGACGTAATTAGCCTCTTAAAACTTCTGAAAAGAGATAAAATCATTACTATAATCGACAAAACGATTAATACTGTCGATTAACCGCAACTGTGTCTATTCTTGATGATCTGATTATGAGATTGACGATGAAAAATGATTACAAATTTACACCACATTTGATATTTGTTATTTATAGTCTCTGAAAGAATACTTCATATAAGTGGTTTGTTTTTACTAATTAAATTTGTTTATGATTATCATGTAATGAGAAATAATGATAAAAAATAAAAACTAAGTGGCTGTTTTGTAGATACAACGAAACTATTAAGGCATATTAATGTTAAAAGGGATTTAGAATCATAGACTTATACGCTAATAGAAGTGCCGTTTGCTGATTTATGTTTATCTGAATCAAAATAAAAATCGATTTTACCTAAGTTAATTCCATAGCAACCTACTTGGTTGACTAGTGTTTTTTTACCACTAAGGTTAGTCACCACAGTTGGCTTGTCTAAAAATGTATGAGTATGACCACCAATAATTAAATCTATGTCTTTTGTAGCTTTAGCAAGTTTTAGATCGCTTATTTTATCTGGAATATGGCTATAGTCATACCCTAAATGTGACAAACAGATAATAAGGTCGCATTGTTCATCATCTTTTAAAATGCGACTCATTTCCTGAGCAGATTCTATAGGATCATTGTACTCGGTTTCTTTGTATAAATCTTTGTCAACCAGCCCTTTTAGTTCAACTCCTAAACCAAAAATTCCAATTTTAATACCATCTTTAACAATGGTTTTATAAGGTTTGACATGAGTATCCATAACCGTATTTGAAAAATCGTAATTAGCAGAAACGAAATCAAAATCAGCATGAGGTAATTGTGCGTATAATCCGTTAATACCATTATCAAAATCATGATTTCCTATCGTTGCTACATCATACTTTAGCATACTCATCAACTTAAACTCTAATTCTCCTCCGTAATAGTTAAAATACGGTGTGCCTTGAAAAATATCTCCTGCATCTAATAATAAGGTGTTTGGGTTTTCTTTTCTGATAGATTCTATTAAACTGGCACGTCTGGCAACACCTCCTTTATTAGGATTGCGTCCATCTTCTGGTCCGAAAGGGTCAATATGACTATGCACATCATTAGTATGAAGAATGGTTATTTTTGTTTGAGAGGATTTAAAAGATGATAATCCAATACCTCCAAGTCCGATTAACGCTGAAGCAGCAGCTGTTTGTTGAATAAAATATCTTCGTTTCATTGGTTATTGTTTTATCTGATAAAATCGATCATCAATTACTGGAGCAATCGTATCTTTTTTTGTAAAATAATCTATTAGAACATTCCTGATTTTATAATTAAGAACATATAAACTATCGTTAGGTTTAAAAAAGGTCATTCGGTCACCTCCATTATACAAATAATCATTAGTAGCGACGTAATACGTTTTATTTGCATCAATAGTTTTACCATTAACTAATGCTGTTTTTAACTGAAGTTCTTCATCTAAAATAATCTGTAACCCCTGAACTGGATGTGCTCGTTGTTCTCTTACAAGGTAATCTACAAGTTCGTTAACTTTTTCGCCTTTCATTTTTACAACAACAACAGAATTTTCAAAAGGCATCACATTATAAGCTGTTCTGGTTGTAATATCTCCTTTAGAAATAATGGCTCGTATGCCTCCATGATTAAGCAGAACGAAATCTATTTCATGTCCTGTTCTCGTTTTAAATACTGGATTGGATTCTTCATAAACAGCATCTGCCATCATATTACCAATAGCTGTATTTAAATGACCATCAGTTTTAGAATAGGTGTCTTTAGAATAAGAAATCACACTATCAAGGCTTTTATTAATCTGTATTCTGTAAGGTTTTATGTAATCTTCAATAGATTGTTTTGTCTCAAGACTATCAGTTATGGCTATTTGTCTGCCATCAATTTTATAAAGATATTTCGACTTGCATGACGTAAATAGAATTAAGGATAAGCATGTTAAAAAAAAGATGTTTTTCATAGGTGATTTATGCAATCGTTAACAAAACATGCAGCTACTTTTTTACTACATTTGTACAAAGCATAAATATAAATGATTTTAAAGGCATTTAAGGCAAATTCTAATCAAAAATATATTAACAAATTGCTAAATGCACGTCAGGTTGCTGTTAGTAATACGAAGATGAATTCGGTTGGTGTGATTTTGAATATGAATGAGTTTTCAGATTTTGATGCTTTCAGAAACTATTTTAAAGAGCTTGGTATTTTGCCTTCTAAGACTAAAATTATTGCGTTTGTTGATGACGCTAAAGATGCAAATCCGCTTTGGGATACGTATTTTAATCCGAAAGATTTTGGTTGGAAAGGTAAAATAAACAACATCGATTTGCAGTCGTTTATTGATACAAAGTTTGATGTTTTGATAAGTTATTACACAAAAGAAAGTTTAGAATTAAAACTCATAACAGCAGCTTCAAAAGCGAATTTTAAAGTTGGTTTAATTCAAGATGATAAACGAGTGTTTGATTTAATGATTGATGTTAAAACAAAAGAAAGCACACTTTTTATGAGTGAACTGACTAAATATTTACACGTTTTAAATAAAATATAAATGACAAAATTTCAAGGTACAGGAATTGCCATAATCACGCCTTTTAAAGATGATTTATCGGTAGATCATTCAGCTTTAGCTAATCTGGTGAATTATAATATTGACAATGGTACAGATTATATTGTGATTTCGGGAACTACAGGAGAAAGTGTGACCATAACTCAAGAGGAAAAAAAAGAAATTACAGCAACAATAATTACAGCAAATAAAGGAAGAGTGCCTCTTGTTTTAGGTATTGGTGGTAATAACACTAGTGACGTTATTAATGAAATCAAGGCTACAGATTTAAGTGAAATAGATGCAATTTTATCAGTATCGCCATATTACAGTAAGCCAACACAAGAAGGTGTTTATCAGCATTTTAAAGCTATATCAGAAATCTGTCCTGTAGATGTTATAATGTATAATGTGCCTGGTAGAACGTCTTCAAACATGTCACCAGAAACCACTTTGCGTTTAGCTAAAGATTTCAGTAATATTATAGCTGTTAAAGAAGCAGGTAATAATGTCCATCAATATTTAAAATTACTAAGAGATAAGCCAGAAGATTTCTTAATAATTTCTGGAGATGATGATTTAGCTCTAGGCGTTGTTTTAGCTGGTGGAGCAGGAGTGATTTCGGTAATAGGTCAGGCCTTACCTAAACAATTTTCTAAAATGATACGCTTAGGATTGGAAGGCAAAGCCAAAGAAGCTTATGTGATTCACTTTCAATTGATGCATATTATTAGCTTAATTTTTTCAGAAAATAATCCTGCAGGAATTAAGGCGGTTTTAGCATCTCTTGATCTTGCAAAATCTAATGTTAGATTGCCATTGGTTGAGGCTACAAATTCATTACAAAAAGAGATTAAGCAGGCACTTCAATTACTGGATTGATTTTAAAAAAGTTAAAATATACTTAAACATCCTATTGGTCTGTTTTCAAGGTTTAATTTAGCATGAAATATTAGTTTTTATAATACGTTATAAATACGTACTTTTGCAACCTGTTTTTTATTTATGAAGAAAATTGTTTATATCCTTTTATTAGCCATCACACTATCATCATGTAGTGAGTATCAAAAAGCCTTAAAATCTGAAGACGTAAAGACTAAAGTAGATATGGCTACTAAATTATTCGAAGATGGTAAATACTCAAAGGCAGAAAGACTTTTTAAACAAGTAATACCAAGATACAGAGGTAAGCCTCAGGCAGAGCGATTAATGTATATGAGTGCGATGTGTTCATATCAAATGAAAGATTATCATATTTCTGGTTATCATTTTGAGCGTTTTGAAAATAGTTATGTAAATAGTGATAAAGCAGAAGAAGCTTCTTTTTTATCGGCTAAGAGCTATTATCATTTATCACCTGTGTATTCTAAAGAACAAAAAGAAACGGTTGAAGCTCTTGAAAGACTTCAGTTGTTTATCAATAAGTATCCTGATTCAGAATATTTACCCGAAGCAAATATTCTCATTAATGAATTAGATTTTAAATTAGAAAAGAAAGCTTTTGAAATCGCTAAACAATATAATAAGATTGCATATTTTGAGTCTTCTGATTATGAAGCCGCAATTAAAGCCTTTGACAATTTTTTAGTAGATTATCCAGGAACTAGTTTTAGAGAAGAAGCCATGTTTTATCGATTGGATTCTGCTTATAGACTAGGAATAAACAGTGTTAAAAGTAAAAAAGAAGAGCGATTAAACATAGCCATGGGCTATTACAATACATTTCATAAGTATTATCCTAACTCTGAAAGAACTGAAGAGGTAGATAAGATGTATGAGGAAATGCAAACCCAATTAGAACAATTCAATACCAAAAGTTAATCATATATTATTATGACAGATTTAAAGAAAACCAATGCTCCTGTATCGACTTTAACGTACGATAGAAATATTATTGATGCGCCTACAGACAATATCTATGAAGCGATTTCTGTAATATCTAAAAGAGCAGAACAAATCAATACTGACATCAGAAGAGAATTAGTTGATAAGTTAGAAGAATTTGCAACTTACAACGACAGTCTTGAAGAAATCTTCGAAAACAAAGAGCAGATTGAAGTTTCTAAATTCTACGAAAAATTACCAAAACCACACGCCTTAGCAGTACAAGAATGGTTAGATGATAAAATCTACTACAGAAATACTGACGATGACGTTAAGGAATAATTAAGCATGTCTATCTTAAGCGGCAAAAACATACTATTAGGCATTACTGCTGGTATTGCTGCTTATAAAACAGCTAACTTAGTTAGGTTATTTATAAAAGCAGGTGCTAATGTAAAGGTCGTTATGACACCTGCTTCTAAAGACTTCATTACACCTTTAACGCTCTCAACATTATCTAAAAACCCAGTGCATTCTTCGTTTACTCATGACGACGATGATAATGCGATGTGGAATAATCATGTCGAACTTGGTCTATGGGCTGATTATTTTGTGATTGCACCTGCAACTGCAAATACCATGTCAAAAATGGCAAATGGTACTTGTGATAATTTGTTATTGGCAACCTACCTTTCAGCAAAATGTCCAGTTTATTTTGCTCCAGCGATGGACTTAGACATGTACAAGCATCCATCTACCTTAGAATCTTTTAAATTACTAAAATCATTCGGCAATATCATGATTCCTGCTACTTCAGGAGAATTAGCCAGTGGTTTGGTCGGAGAAGGACGAATGGCAGAACCAGAAGATATTATTTCATTTATTGAAAAAGAGATCATAAACACGCTTCCGCTTCGTGAAAAAAAGGTTTTAATTACAGCTGGTCCAACTTATGAAGCTATTGATCCTGTCCGTTTTATTGGAAACCATTCTAGTGGTAAAATGGGATTTGAAATTGCTAAAGCTGCTGCCAGTTTAGGAGCTGAGGTAATTCTTATTTCTGGTCCAACGTCTCAACAGGTGTCGCATAGCTTGATAGATGTGAAGTTTGTAACCAGTGCTTCAGAAATGTATGATGCTGTACATTCGTATTTTAAAACTGTCGATATTGCTATTCTTTCTGCAGCTGTAGCAGACTACAAACCGAAAAATGTGTCAGATATAAAAATAAAAAAGGCAGCAGCAACGTTTAGTATTGAGTTAGAGAAAACAAAAGACATCTTAAAATCATTAGGAGCAATTAAAAATCATCAGTTTTTAGTAGGATTTGCCTTAGAAACAAATAATGAACTAGATAATGCAAAAGGGAAATTAAAGAGTAAGAACTTAAACCTTATTGTGTTAAATTCTCTTAATGATCAAGGAGCAGGTTTTGGTGGTTCAACAAATAAAGTTACTTTTATAACAGATACAGAAGAGGTGATAGAGCACCAACTTAAATCTAAAACAGAAGTCGCTAGAGACTTAATGCAACAAATTATCAAACAACAGCATGCGTAAATTTATTTATTTATTATTAGTAACGTTTTCTATTCAGTCATTTTCGCAAGAGCTTAATTGTGAGGTTGTGGTAAATGCTCAATTTACAGGAAATGAAAATGTACAGGTGTTTAAAACGCTTGAACGTCAACTAAAAGAATTTATAAATAATACAACCTGGACCAACAAAACATTTAAGCCTCAGGAGCGTATCAATTGTAGTATGGTTATTACCATTAATGACTACAACAGTGACAGTTTTCAGGCTTCTATCCAAGTGCAATCTGCAAGACCAGTTTATGGATCTTCTTACAGCACTCCTGTTTATAATTATAATGATAAGGATTTTGATTTTCAATATTTAGAATTTCAAAATATGGTGTACAATCCTAATCAGTTTGAGTCTAATTTGATTTCAGTTTTGTCTTTTCATGTCTATATGATTTTAGGCATGGATGCTGATACATTTTCGCCTAAAGGTGGCTCAGAGTATTATGCTCAAGCTCAGGTGATTTCAAATTATTCGCAACAAGGAAACTACAAAGGCTGGAAACTTGAAGATGGTCAGCAATCCCGTTTTATTTTAATAGATAATATTTTGTCTGATACTTATAAGGAGTTTAGAGACGTGCTTTACAGTTATCACAGAAACGGACTAGATGAAATGAGTAATGATACCAAAAAAGGTAAGTTGGCCATAGCCAACAGTATAGGGTTATTGAAAGATATGAATAACAGGCGACCAAACTCCTATCTTATGCGAGTGTTTTTTGATGCTAAAGCCGAAGAGATAGAAGATATTTTTAGTGGTGGACCAACAGTTAACATTTCAGATTTGGTCTCTACTTTAAGTAGACTTGCGCCTACACATGCTTCAAAATGGCGTAACATTAATTTCTAGAATTTACATTTTTATACTTATTTTTACTTTTAATAGTTGGTCTTAAATTTAAGTCACAAAAAGTAATGTATTTGCTCGCAATTTAACAAGTTATATGCTCACGAATTTAACCATAAAGAATTACGCTCTTATTGATGAATTACATGTAAGTTTTAGCACAGGACTTACAATCATCACAGGAGAAACAGGAGCTGGTAAGTCTATCCTTTTAGGAGGTTTGTCTCTGGTTTTGGGAAAACGAGCAGACTTGAGTCATGTGAAAGACAATTCAAAAAAATGTGTCATTGAAGCAACTTTTGATATAGCTAAATATAACTTAAAATCTGTTTTTAAAACAGAAGATCTCGATTACGAGTCGCAAACCATAATTAGAAGAGAAATTTTACCATCTGGTAAATCCAGAGCATTTATTAACGATACTCCAGTAAACTTAGATAGCTTGCAGGTCTTAGGAGAGCGTTTGCTTGATATTCACTCTCAACATCAAACCATACAACTTACAAATGATAATTTCCAGTTCCAGGTTATTGATGCTTTAGCTAAAAATGAAACAATATTAGAGACTTACAGCGCTTCACTAAAAGAATTTAAACATTTAAAATCAGAACTTAAAACGCTTCAGGATAAAAAAAATACAGCCATAAAAGAGTTAGATTATCACACGTTTCTGTTAAAAGAATTAGAAGAAGCTAAACTGGTTGAAGGAGAATTAGAAAGTTTGGAAGACGAGTATGAAACACTTAATAATGTCGAAGAGATAAAAGAAAAATTATCGTTGTCTCATAGTCTGATGAGTAATGAAGATATAGGAATCATAACACATCTTACCGAATTAAAGAATCACTTTTCAAAACTTTCAGGATATTCCAATCCTTATAACTCTGTTTTCGAGCGTATCCAAAGTAGTTTAATTGAACTTGATGATGTATTTTCAGAAATAGAAAACCTACAAGAACAGTTAGAAGCAGATCCTAACCGATTAGAACAGGTTAATGCTAAGCTTCAGATTATAAATAATCTACTACAAAAGCACACGGTCTCAAGTATTAAAGAATTACTTCAGATTAAAGATGAATTAAGTTCAAAAGTTATTGAAACAGAAGGCTTGGACGCTCTCATTTCAGAAAAGGAAACTGCAATCAATACGCTAAAATCCAAATTAATAGTTGAAGCTGAATCTATTCGGAAAAATAGGATAACTATTATTCCTAAATTGAGTACTCAGTTAGAATCTATATTAGCGACGTTAGGCATGCCAAATGCCAAGTTTAATATTAAAATAGAACCAACTCACTCTTTTTTAAACAACGGCAGAGATGAACTTCAGTTTTTGTTTTCAGCAAATAAAGGGGGTCAGTTTAATGAGCTCAAAAAATCAGCTTCAGGAGGAGAATTGTCCCGAATAATGCTTGCTATTAAGTCTGTTTTGTCAAAATACATGCAGTTGCCAACTATTATGTTTGATGAAATAGATACTGGTGTTTCTGGAGAAATTTCGAATAAAATGGCGACGATAATGCAGCAAATGAGTAAGACGATGCAAGTATTTACAATCACACATTTGCCTCAAATTGCAGCCAAAGGCGATGCACATTTTAAAGTTTTTAAAGAAGATGTCAATAATGTAACTCAAACGCAACTCAAACAGCTAAATCCTAATGATCGAATTGTAGAAATAGCTCAGATGTTAGGAGGAACAGATGTGTCATCATCTGCAATTGCTCATGCCAAAGAGTTGTTGAACTAATTTATTGGTAAATACATGATTCGTAAGAGTTTATTAAAAATAGTATGTAGTAGTATTTTGTTAATTTTAATAAGCAGTTGTCATGACGATCCATGTGATGTCAGACATACGGTTGTTGATGGTGAATGTATTCCTGATTATATCTTTCCAGAGAAAGAAAATTTAAAATCAGGAGATACGTTTTATCATAACACATATGGCGTAATTGTTTTTAAAGAAGGAAATTGGTTTACTGATAAAGGTAAACTCATATCAGAAATGAATATTAAAAAGAACTAATACAATTAAAGTTTTATTAACTTTGAAGCAAACAAGAAAAACCAACCTTAAATTTTTCTTCTAAAGAAATATTCGAAAAACAAACAAACATCTTTACAACTAACAACTAAACACTATTAGTATGTCATACAATTTATTAAAAGGTAAAAAAGGAATCATATTTGGAGCATTAGATGAAAATTCTATTGCCTGGAAAACTGCAGAACGTGTTCATGAAGAAGGAGGAACATTTGTACTAACCAATGCGCCAATAGCGATGCGAATGGGGCAAATAAATGAGTTGGCTGAAAAAACAGGTTCTCAAATTATTCCCGCTGATGCTACATCTGAAGAAGACCTGCAAAACTTAGTAGAGAAATCTATGGAAATTCTTGGAGGTAAAATAGATTTCGTGTTGCATTCTATTGGAATGTCTGTAAATGTAAGAAAAGGAAGGCCTTATACAGATCAAAAATACGATTGGACTCAAAAAGGAACAGATGTGTCTGCCATGTCGTTTCATAAAGTAATGCAAACGCTCTATAAAGCTGATGCTATGAATGAATGGGGAAGCATTGTTGCTTTAACATATATGGCTGCACAACGTGTGTTTCCAGATTATAATGATATGGCAGACAATAAAGCTTATTTAGAAAGCATAGCGCGTAGTTTTGGCTATTTCTTCGGAAGAGATAAAAAGGTTAGAGTGAATACAATTTCACAGTCACCAACACCAACGACAGCAGGACAAGGTGTTAAGGGATTTGATGGATTTATTTCTTACGCTGAAAAAATGTCTCCTTTAGGAAATGCCACAGCAATAGATTGTGCGAATTATACAGTTACATTATTTAGTGATTTAACAAAACGGGTTACATTGCAAAACTTATACAATGATGGAGGCTTCAGTAACATGGGAGTTAGTGATGCTGTAATGGATAAATTTGTTGAATAGCTAAGAATTCAGATTTAAAAAAAAGCAGCCACTTGTCATAGGATCAAGTGGCTTTTTTTATTTGAAAAAAACAGTAGTATCTGGTTGTTTGTCTATCTTTTTTGCACTTAATCGAATTGCTGTTAAAGACTTTTTTATTCATTTTTTATATGATTAATTTAATACCATTAATAACTAAAACTAACTCAAATATGAAAAAAATTACTCTTAGTTTATGCCTTGTGTTATTATCTTCAGTCTTTTTGACTTTGAATGCACAAGTTTTGAATCAAAATGCTAATTGGCCAAGTGTCGATTGGATTTTAACAGGAACTTATACTGATTCTCCTGCACCAGATTTATCTGTAGAGGCAGACCCAACAGTAGATGCTAATTTTGCATTTGATGACGATGATTCAGGTAATGGTAGTGATGATAGTATTGCTGCAGAATCACCAGAAATTGATCTTACAGCAGCTTTTGACGCAGGAGAGACTTGGTTAACAGTTTCTTTAGATTATGTATATCGTAAGCTTTCTGTAGAAGAATTCCTTAGAATTCAGTATTTTGATGGAGAGACACTGACTTGGGTAAACTGGGAGCCTGATTCAATGCCAGGTAATGACACTGCATTAACTGACGACTTTTGTTCGGGTACTCCAGTAGCTTATACATCTGCTGTCTTGAATATCTCAGGATTCTCAGTATTACAACAATCAAACTTTCGTTACCGATTTGTATATGATGATGATCCTAACGGACCAGCTTGGGAATATGGGTTTTGCTTAAACTCACCAACAATTACATCGGCAACTCCACCTTCGTGTCCAGATCCTACCAGCTTATCTGCGACCACATTAAACACAACAGATGTTGATTTAGAATGGGTAGAAATTGGTTCTGCAACAAGCTGGAATATAGAAATAGTTGATGTCACTGCAGGTGGAACTCAAACAATGATACCAACTTATTCTGGTGTTACAAACCCTTACACAGAAACAATGTTGTTACCTGGTAATGATTATGAATTTTACGTGCAATCCGATTGTGGAGGTTCTGGTACTTCAAACTGGGTAGGCCCTTTTGCGTGGTCTCAACCTGTAGCAGGTAGTGTCTGTGAATCAGCGATTGTTATTGGTGCTTTACCTTATACTATAACCGACGATACAGGAAATTATGGTGATGATTACGATCTAGCTCCTGGAACTGATTGTGGAACATTAAATAATTATTTAAATGGTGATGATGTAGTCTATGAATATACAGCAACATCTGATACTTCAATTAATGTAAGCTTAACAGGTATAGGAAGCACTTATACAGGAGTATTTGCTTACAACGATTGTGCTGATATTGGTGTGATGTGTGCTACAGAAGGTGATTTTTACGATTTTAATGATGGTATAGCCGACTTAGAGTTTGATTTAACAGTTACTAATGGTGAAACGTATTACTTTGTAATTTCTACTTGGGCAACTCCGCAAACTACAGCTTATACATTAAATATTACTGAAAATTCTTGTACAGATGCTACAGTTGCTTATAGTGTTGTAGATGATTGTGCAAATTCAGGAGGATTCAATATTCTTGTTGATATTACAGATCTTGGTTCATCTACATCAATAGATATTAATGATGATCAAGGTAGTGCAACACAATCTACAGCAGTAGCTGATATGTTCACTTTTGGTCCTTATGTTAATGGAACAGATGTTATTATATCTATAACAGATAACGATGATCCAAACTGTAATCAGGCTAGTAATGCTTTAACACAAAATGTGTGTCCAGTATCAAACGATGACTGTGCTGACGCTATAGACTTAGATCCGTTTGCCAATGCAGATGGAACTTGTACTGTACTGTATTCAGGAAGTAATGTTGGGGCAACAAATTCTGCAGGAGAAATAGCTCCTAGTGGAACTTGTGCAGATGGAGACGCAGCTCCTGCTGATGTTTGGTTTACATTAACTGTTCCAGCTTCAGGTCAATTTGATTTTGAGTTTATAACAAATCCTGGTTTTTCTACGTTAGTAGAATTGTACACAGGAACATGTGGCTCTTTAACAGCTTTAGATCCAGTATTATGTACCAATGGAGCTACAAGAACATTTACAGGTTTAACTCCAGGTGAAACGGTGTATTTAAGAGTTTGGGATTATGGAAGTGATGATGAAGGTGTTTTAGAAGTATGCATAAACTACTTGAATTGCGCGCCAGCAACAGTTACTTACAGTGTTATAGATGATTGTGCTAACTCTGGAGGTTTTAATATTCTTGTAGATATCACAGATGTTGGTTCGTCAACTTCTATAGATATTAATGATGATCAGGGTAGTGCAACACAATCGACAGGAGTAGCAGGAATGTTTACTTTTGGTCCTTACACTAATGGAACAGATGTTATCATTTCGCTAACTGATAATGACGATGGAAATTGTAGTCAAGCTAGTGGAACTTTAACACAGGCTGCATGTCCTCCAGATAATAATGCTTGTGCTGGTGCTATAGTCATAAATGATGGAGATAGTGTAACTGGTTCAACAATAGCTGCTACAAATGTTGAAGCTTTAACAGCTTGTGCTGGTGGTGGTGGAAGTGCTGTTACTGGTTGTGCAGGAGGAACAGGGACTCTTAATTTTGGAGCTGGTATATGGTATGTGTATACAGCAGGTCCAGATGAAGCGATTACGGTTACTACTGATAATAGTATAGCACCATTTTTTGACACTGAAATTCAGGTTTTCTCTGGAGATTGTAATAATCTTGTATGTGTTGGTGGAGATGATGATGGAGGAGTAAACGGTGCACTTTCAACATTCTGCTGGGAAAGTAGTGCTGCTGACGGAACCACAGTAGATTACTATATTTATGTAGATGGTCATGCAGCTAATAGTGGTGATTTTACTTTAGATCTTTCAGTAGAGAGTACATTATCTACCACAGATTTTGAAAGTCAAAATGCATTTTCATATTTCCCTAATCCAGTGAAAAATGAATTAACATTAAAAGCTCAAAATAATATTCAAAATATATCTGTCTTAAATATGTTAGGTCAAGAAGTTCTTAGAACATCACCTAATACTTTAGAAAGTAAACTAGATATGAATGCCTTGAGTCAAGGTTCTTATTTTGTTCAGGTTACCATCAATAATGTAACTGAAATAGTTAGAATTATTAAGGATTAATTCTTGTCAATATTATTAAAGAGGTTTTGTGAAAGCAAAACCTCTTTTGTTTTTAATACTATAATTTCCAGGTTATTAAATTGTAAACTGAAGCTCTAAGGATTAAAGCCATTAAACATCAGAATATAAATGAGATTAATGGTCTTAAAAACTAATCAGACTTAATGTTTTTTAGTTAAATTTACTTTCAATAGAATCAAAATCATGTGTAAATATTATTTAATAACTTATTGCTTTTTGCTTTTTTCAAGTGCTTTTTATTCACAAATCGCTTTTGATGAATCTTCAATTACTTATGGATTAAATGCTTCTTACGGAACAGGTTTTGTTGGTGGAGGTATTTCTTTTTGTGATTTTGACGATGATGGTTGGGACGATGTAACTTTGGCCACAGAAACAGGTGAACCCGTTAGATTCTTTAAGAATAACTCAGGTAGTTTTACTGAAATATTTCCAAATATTACCGATTATAATTACGAGTACAAACAAGTCATCTGGATAGATTACGATAACGATGGAGACAAAGATCTCTATATGGCTTCTCACAATGCTCCAGGTAAATTGTACAGAAATGATGGTAATTTGAATTTTACAGATGTCACTTTAACGTCAGGTATTTTTACAGGAAATCAAAAAAACTTTGGAGCATCTTGGGGAGATTATAACAATGACGGCTATTTAGATGTGTTTCTTACATATCGTTCAGGTGTTGAAAGTAACAGACTCTATAAGAATAATGGTGATGGTACATTTTCTAATGTTAGTAGTTTAGCTGGTTTATCTAATGGAGGACATTTTTCATTTAGTGCTAGTTTTTTTGATTATAACAATGATGGTTGGCAAGACATTTATATAGCTAATGACAGACACATAACAACTAATATTTTATACCATAACAATGGAGATGGAACATTTACAGATGTAAGCGCTCAATCTGGATCTGGTTTAATTATAGATGCTATGTCAACAACTATAGGTGATTACAATAATGACGGTTGGTTTGATATTTACATAACTAATACAGATTATGTTTATGAAAATGTCAATCATGAAATTGGTAACGTTTTTCTAAGAAATAATGGAGATGGTACATTTTCTAATATTGCTGTTAATAATGGAACAGATTTTAATAGTGTTGCTTGGGGAGCTGTTTTTTTAGATGCAGATAATGATATGGATTTAGATTTATATGTAAGTGGTATGCTTGATGGATCAGTATCTTTACCTTCAGCGTTTTATGAGAATGATGGATTTAACAATTATACCATTCCTGCCAATGCTGGTTTTCATAATGATACCGAAGAGAGCTACTCTAATGCTATAGGTGATTTTAATAATGATGGCTATCCTGATATTATTGTTAATAACGAAGCTGCTAATATGTTTCTTTGGGAGAATAATTGTGAAACTAATAACAACAACTGGTTAAAAGTTCATCTTGAAGGTACTGTATCTAATAAAGATGGTATAGGATCAATAATTGAAATATCAATCAATGGAAATAAGCAGTATAGGTATACACTAGCAGGAGAAGGTTATCTTTCCCAAAATTCTAATTCTGAATTTTTTGGATTAGCTGAAAATGATACTGTAGATTATATAAAAGTGACTTGGCTAAGTGGTTTGGTAGATGTGATAAATAACGTTTCAGCAAATCAAACCTTAACGATTATTGAGGGGTCAAATGTATTATCTAATAATGAATACTTTGTTGATACTATAAATTTCGTGCCAAATCCTGTCAAAGACATTTTAACCATTTATACGCATGAACCAATAGATAAGGTAGAAATATTTAATAGTTTGGGTAAGGTAATAATGACAAAAAATAGTAATGAATCAATTGCTAAAATTGATGTATCTAAGCTGGATTCAGGTGTTTTTTTTATGAGAGTTTTTATCAATCAACAAACTAAAGTATTTAAGGTTATTAAAAACTAAGTGAAATCTCACAAATACATTTCATCGATTATTTTTGTTTTTTGTCTATTATTTAGATATTTTAGACAATTAGAAACAGTCTGTATTTCTTATTCAAGAGATTATCAATACATTTAGACTTTAATTTATTAACCAAATAACTTATTAAACATGAAAAAAATTACTTTTTTAATGGCTTTAGCTTTTCTATGGTCATTTACCTCTTTTGCACAATATATAGATGAAGATTTTGAAAGTGGAACATTTCCACCAGCAGGATGGACAGATGTAGCTGGTGCAGCACATGTTGTTCAAACAGATCCATTAGAACCACTTAATGATTGGGGAAGTTCAGCAGCACGATCTAATTCTCCGTCAAATTCAGCTTTTTTTGATGATTTTGATATTCAAAATGATAAATGGCTAATAAGTCCTGCATTTGATTTGTCTGGAGCTGTGAACCCAGAATTATTGTATTTTGATAATGTTAACTTTGCAGGTTTTGCAGGTGTGCAGGATGTTTTATGGTCTGATGACTATACTGGTTCTGGAGATCCTGCTCTTGCAACATGGAATTTACTAAATGATGTTATTGGTACGGAAGATACTTGGGTTCAAAATGGACCATTTCCAATTTTGTCAACAGGTACGCAGGTATATATCGCTTTTCATTATGAAGGAGATTTTACTGCTGAGTGGTATATTGACGATGTGCTAGTTAGAGATGCATTAACATGTACACCTCCTGCAGTTTCAAGTGCAGCAATAATTGAAGATTGTCCAAATTCTGAGTTTAGTCTCGAACTTATTGTATCTGATTTAGGAGATTCAGCAACAGTTACTGTAACTAACGATGGTGGAGAGCCTGATGTAGATGTGACATCTGTACCAACTACTGTCACATTAGGACCTTTTCCTGCTGGTACTCCAGTAAACGTGTCTTTATTACATGAAACTAATAGTGATTGTGATTTAGATTTTGCTCCTGCTGTAGATGCTTGTCCTCCACCAGCACCAGCTAATGATGATTTTGCTAATGCTCAAACTATTACTTGTTCTACAACAGCTTTAACAGGAAGTACTGCTTCTGCAACTCTCGATGAAGATGAAGCACCTGATGGGTTTACGGCAGATATGGATGCGCCTAACGTATGGTTCAGCTATGACAGTTCTGTAGAAGGAGCAGCTGATGTAACCGTTAGTTTATGTGGATCTACGTATGATACTTCTTTATTAGTGTATACAGGTACGTCAGGAAATTTAACTATTGTAGGAGGAAATGATGATAATGAAGCTTGTGGTGCTTTTAGTATACAAAGTCAAGCTACTTTTACTGCTAATGGAACAGATACATATTGGATTGCTGTTGAAGGTTATAACCCAACAAGTGTAGGTGATTTTACTATGACTGTAACTTGTGAGGCATCATGTACTCCTGCTCAAACTAATCAGGATTGTGCTAGTGCAACGTCTTTATTAGTTGATGGATCTACATCTACAGAAGATAATACTTGTGCAACAGTTAATGCAGAAACCAATTCATGTGAGTTATTCCAAACGATTGCTGATTTATGGTATACTTTTGAAGCTCCTGCTAGTGGAGAAGTAAACATTGTTACCGCTTTAGGAACTGCAACTGCAGCTCACCTTGCAGTGTATGAAGGTACATGTGGTGCGTTAGTAGAATTAGATTGTAGTACTGCTGTAACTTCTGGTGCTTCTTTAACAGGTTTAACTGGTGGAGCTACTTATTATGTACAGTTGTGGAATAACGGTTCTGAAGAAGGTACAATTGATATTACGCTTTCTGATGCATCTTTATCAACTAGCTCTTTTGAGAATGAAAAAGCATTCACATACTTCCCTAATCCAGTGAAGAATGAATTATCATTAAAATCTCAAAATACAATTCAAAATGTATCAGTATTTAATATGTTAGGTCAAGAAGTTCTTAGAGCTACACCTAATACATTAGAAAGTAACATAGATATGAATGGTTTAAGTCAAGGTGCTTACTTCGTTCAAGTAACTATCAATAATGTGACTGAAACAGTAAGAATTTTAAAGCAGTAAGCTTAAATAAATATGAGTTCAAAAGCCACCTTTAAGGTGGCTTTTGTATTTTGTTTATTTACCTTTGTATGGTATGGATGTATTACATTATTCGTTTATTATACCTGTTTATAACAGACCAGATGAAATCAAAGAGCTGTTAGAAAGTTTTTTGACAATTCATGGTACTATTCCTTTTGAAATTGTAATTGTTGAAGATGGCTCCACAATAGATTGTAAGTCAGTTATAAGGAATTTTTCAAGTCATTTAAACATATCGTATTATACGAAACCCAATTCTGGACCTGGAGATTCTAGAAACTATGGTATGGCTAAAGCAAAAGGTAATTATTTTATAATTTTAGATTCTGATTGCCTATTACCAGCACACTATTTAAGTGTAGTTAATAACAAACTTAATCACAATTATGTAGATTGTTTTGGAGGACCAGATACAGCTGATGAATCTTTTACAAATTTGCAAAAAGCTATTAATTTTGCAATGACTTCTTTTATAACAACTGGTGGTATCAGAGGATCAAAGACAAAGAATAAAAAGTTTCAGCCAAGAAGTTTTAATATGGGAATTTCAAAAGTTGCGTTTGAAGCATCTGGTGGCTTTGGAAACATTCATCCAGGTGAAGATCCAGATTTGTCATTAAGATTACATAAATTAGGTTTTAAAACTGAACTTTTTGAGGATGCGTTTGTCTATCACAAAAGACGTATATCCTGGTCTAAATTTCATACACAAGTCTATAAGTTTGGTTTGGTAAGACCTATACTTAATTTATGGCACCCCAAAAGTGAGCGTATTATTTTCTGGTTTCCTACCTTGTTTTGTTTAGGTGTTTTATTAGCTATTATTTCGGCTGCTCTTGGTAATTACTTTTTATTGATTACTTTCGGTCTATATGTCGCTTTAGCTTTTGTACTTGCTTTATATCAAACCAAAAATATTATGATTGCTACTCAAGCAATTTTAGCAATATTTATTCAGTTTTTTGGTTATGGTTATGGCTTTTTGAAATCAACTTTAGTGATTAAAGTATTAAAAAAGAAGCCAGAAGATTACTATCCTAATCTGTTTTTTTAAAATGTTATCTAAATTAAGATCTATACTAACAAAGTCCATAAAGAATAAAAAGCTTAACGTCTTTGGCTTATTTTTCTTATTGGCTTTTTTAATATTAGTACTTAGTAAATTGTCGAAATCTTATACTGAAACATTGACGGTTGGTGTTAGTTTTGTTAATCTGCAAGAAGATAAAGTTTTAATAATTGATGATCGACCTAAATTAAAGATTATAGTAAATACCTATGGTTTTAATCTTTTAGGCGCTTATTTTCAAGATAATACAATTGCCATTGATTTAAAAGATGATGTTTATATAAGTAAGGATTCTTATGTGTGGATAGCCAATCGAGCTTTGCCAAATATAGAAAAACAATTCAGTAAAAGTTTTAAAATAGAATCGATACAACCAGATACTTTAAACATCCCTTTCGGAACTTTATCTGTTAAAAAAGTACCAGTAAAACTCAATTCTAGTGTAACTTATGCTTCAGGATATGATACATTAAAAGGGATGGTATTAGAACCAGACTCTATAAAAGTCATTGGGTCAAATACTGAGATAAAAGCCATTAATCACGTTGAAACTTCAGAATTGAATTTAATCAACATTAAAGAGGATATAAGCACAACGATAGGTCTCAAACTTCCAGATGAAGGTCATACCATAAAATTATCCCAAGAAAAAATTACAGTAACAGCTGAAGTTCAAAAATTCACCGAAGGTACACTTGAAATTCCAGTTGTCATAACGAACCTTCCTTCAGACACACAAATTAATTATTTTCCAAAAACGATTAAGGTCTCGTATGAAGTGAGTTTAAATCATTATAAATCTATAAAACCAACAGATTTTAAAATTGAATGTGATTATTCAGAGATTAAAACTTCTAATAAATCTTATTTCACACCTAAGCTTAAAAAAGTGCCAGAAAACGTGAAGCGTATAAAATTGAAACAAGATAAAATTGAATACATTATAACAGAATGATAATAGTAGGACTTACAGGAGGTATAGGAAGCGGTAAAACTACTGTTGCTAAATTATTTGAAAGTTTGAACATCCCAATCTATATTGCAGATGTTGAAGCAAAACTTTTAATGAACACCTCTACAGGTATAAAAGAAAAACTTGTTGAGCTTTTTGGAGAAAAAGCATACCTTAATGATGAGCTCAATAGACCTTTTATTGCCGACACAATTTTTAATAATAAATCGTATTTAAAGAAGATGAACGCTATTGTGCATCCAGAAGTTGGGACGCATTTTAAACAGTGGCTAGCGCAACAAAACTCACCTTATGTGATTAAGGAAGCGGCTATTATTTTTGAGCATCAGAAACAATCACAATACGATTTGATTATTTCAGTTATAGCTGATGAAGACAAACGTTTACAACGCGTTATAAATCGGGATCAAAGTACTCCAGAAAAAGTCTTAGCCATAATGAAAAATCAAATGAGTGATATCGATAAAGTTAAACTATCTGACTTTGTTATTGTTAACAATGATAAAAGCACTCTAAAAAAACAAGTACAAAAAATACATAAATCCATACTTAAACACATCAAAAATACTACAATTTAACTTTTGTGTTAATGTAAGGTTAAAGGGGAGTACATGTAAATGTTAAAATGTTAAATTTGAGCGATGGGCAAAAAGCTATTCATTTTATTGGTGGTTTTAATGAGTTTATCACTCATAGGTATCATTTTTGTACAAGCGTATTTTATAAATAATACACTTAAAAATGAAAAAACAAACTTTACCTTAAATGTAAAGCGTTCTTTAAGTTCTGTTTCTAAGGCTATTGAAGATAAAGAGTTTCAAGTGTATTCACAAAGGCTTCAAAATCTTATAGAAAGCGGAGTTGATCCTGACTCAACAGCCATGCGACAAGTTTTCATTTTAGAACAAGATGATTTGTCTAATGAAACCAGAATTTATGGTAATGCCATTTCTGAGGAAAGTTTTAAAGTACCATCATTGTTCTTTGACATTGGTTTAGACAGTTTCAATTTAAGTCGCGTAAGAAATACCAGAACCACAGAAATTTATGATAACAGCACTATTGATGGTAACAGGTCTATAAGCTTACAAAAGTCTATTAAGAATTTTAGTAACCTTACTTTACTGGAAAAAGCTCAGTTCGAATCTATAACGAGAGATCAATTTAAAAATATTCCTATTTATAAGCGTGTTTCGGCAGATGAGGTACAATCTCTTTTACAAAAACAACTTGATAATAATGGAATCAATACAAGTTTTGAATTTGCCATTTATGATAGAGACCTTTCAACAAAAGTACAATCTGAAAATTTTGATTTAAATCCAGATTCTACAATTGGAGTTCCTGTTTTTCTTGATAACAACAAGGAAAGTGATTATATGCTTTATGTGGATTTCCCTGAAAGAAATAAATTTTTATTGTCTTCTATTTTAGGAATGATTGCATTATCAATTCTATTCACATCTATAATCGTAATTGCATATACAAGTGCAATTTATCAATTGATAAAGCAACGTCAAATCTCTCAAATAAAAACAGACTTTATCAATAACATGACCCATGAGTTTAAAACACCAATTGCAACGATTAATTTGGCCTTAGACTCCATTAGAAATCCCAAAATTATTGCAGATCAAGAGAAAGTGATGCGTTATCTTAAAATGATTAAAGATGAAAACAAACGTATGAATGCTCAAGTTGAAAATGTGTTAAGAATTTCTAAGTTAGAGAAAAATGAACTTAATATAAGTAAGGAAAGAGTGAAATTACACGATATAGTCGAAGATGCAGTGAGCCATATAGAATTGATTGTTGAAGACAGAAAAGGTTATGTTAAGACCCATTTAGACGCAGAAAAGTCATCTGTTTTAGCAAATGATACGCATTTTACAAATGTTATTGTAAATATATTAGACAATGCAGTGAAATACAGTGATGAAGCTCCAAAAATAGATGTCTATACTGAAAATGTTGGGAATAATATATTGTTGAAAATTGCCGATCAAGGAAATGGAATGTCTAAACAAGTACAGAAAAAAGTGTTCGAAAAATTTTATAGAGAACACACAGGAAATGTACACAATGTTAAAGGTCACGGCTTAGGCTTAGCCTATGTTAAACGAATAGTTGATGACCATCAAGGTCATATATCAGTAGAAAGTGAAAAAGGAAAAGGTAGTATATTTACAATTAAGCTACCATTAATATCGTAAATTATGGAAGAACAAAACAAAAAAATACTTTTAGTCGAAGATGATCCAAATTTTGGAACAGTTTTAAAAGACTATCTTAATATGAATGATTATGATGTTGTTCATGCAAAAAACGGAATGGAAGGATTTGAAAAATTTAAGAAAGATGATTTCGATCTTTGCATATTAGACGTTATGATGCCTTATAAAGACGGATTTACACTCGCTAAAGAAATACGTGAGAAAAATACCGATGTTCCAATTATCTTTTTAACTGCAAAAGCAATGAAAGAAGATGTATTAAAAGGTTATAAGGTTGGAGCAGATGATTATTTGAATAAACCTTTTGATAGTGAAGTTCTTTTAATGAAAATAAAGGCTATCATTCAGCGTAAAGCAACAGATACTATAGCAGATAGTAAGCAGTTTGAATTTAAGATAGGTAGGTTTGATTTAAATTCTAAACTACGTTTCTTAAAATTCAATGGTAAAGATCCAATTAAATTATCTCCAAAAGAAAATGAATTACTTCGTCTGTTGGCACTTCATGAAAATGATTTAATGCCAAGAGAACTTGCACTTACAAAGATATGGAGAGATGATAATTATTTTACATCAAGAAGTATGGATGTGTATATCGCTAAACTTAGAAAGTATTTAAAACTTGATGAGAATGTAGAGATTTTAAATATTCATGGCGAAGGATTTAGATTGGTAGTGAATCAAGACGCCTAGAAATTATGTATATAAAATAAAATCCAGCAATTTGCTGGATTTTTTTTGTTCATAAAAAAAGCCTATCAAATGATAGGCTTAGGTTTTAAAAAAACGA
Source organism: Psychroserpens mesophilus (assembly GCF_050617655.1). GTDB lineage: Bacteria > Bacteroidota > Bacteroidia > Flavobacteriales > Flavobacteriaceae > Psychroserpens > Psychroserpens mesophilus_A. The sequence goes on from NZ_JBODQC010000003.1 coordinate 334,871, forward strand.
ATTGAATATTAGATAACTTTTACGTTAATTGCGTTTAATCCTTTTTTTCCTTCTGTTAAATCGAATTCTACTTCGTCACCTTCTCTAACCTCGTCGATTAAACCAGAAATGTGTACAAAATGTTCTTTGTTGTTTCCTTCTTCAGTGATGAATCCAAATCCTTTTGAATCGTTGAAGAATTTTACGGTACCTTTACTCATAATAAAAAATTATATTTATTTAAGTCGCAAAAGTAACTTTAATTAATTGAATAATAGTGTCTTTTATAGTTTAATTTAAATTATCACGTTAGAAAACCCTTTTTGTAATCTGTTATGGCTTCAATTATGAGTTTTGCATCAGTCTTATAATCAAACCATAATGTGTTTGTATTTCTTTTAAACCACGTCAGTTGTCGCTTTGCAAAACGCCTGGTATTCTTTTTAATTTCTGAAACGGCAAAATCTAAAGACCATTCGTCATTTAAAAATTTAAATAATTCTTTGTAACCAACGGTATTTAAGGCATTCAAATGTTGTTTAGATGATAAAGCTTTAACTTCGTTTAATAAACCTTCAGTTAACATAAAATCAACACGCTTATTGATTCTATCGTAAATAACTTCACGCTCTGCAGTTAAACCAATCGTTATGGTTTTAAAAGCCCTTTCTTTATGTGTTGAAGATAAAAATGAAGAATAAGGTTGCTTAGTTCCAATACAAATCTCTAAGGCTCTTATGAGTCTGTGCGGATTAGCGATTGCAATTGTTTTGTATGATTTTGGATCTAAAAATTTCAGTTGATCTTGAAGTGCTTCAATTCCCTCAGATCTTAATTTTTTATTTAAAGATGTTCTGATACTGGAATCTACTTTTGGAAACGCATCTAAGCCTTTTATAACTGCATCAACATAAAGACCAGAACCACCTACCATGATGACAGTATCTCTAGTTTCAAATAGTGTATCTAACATTTTAATAGCTTCTTTTTCAAAATCACCAACACTGTAGTTGTCTTCAACAGATTTATGATGAATAAAGTGGTGTTTTGCAGACGCCAATTCTGATGGAGTAGGAGCCGCAGTTCCAATGTGCATTTCTTTGTAAAACTGTCTTGAATCTGCAGAGATAATATCTGTGCCAAAATGTTGTGCAAGTTTTATACTCAAAGCTGTTTTGCCAATGGCTGTCGGACCAACAATAGAAATAAGAATTTTAGTCATAATGTAATTTACAACCGCATTTATGGCAAAATTCTGCACCATCTTGATGTGTTTCACTAAGACAATTTACACAACATTGGGTGTTGAGCTGTAGGCTTTTCTGGTGTTCAAGTTCTTCGTCGGAGAATTTCTTTTTTTGATCGCCTGAAGCCTTTGTGTATTCCGCAGAAACGATACCAGTAGGAACTGCAATAATACCATAACCTAATATCATAATTATTGTAGCAATAAACTGACCTAATGCTGTTTCAGGTGCAATATCTCCAAAACCAACAGTAGTGAGTGTTACGATACACCAATAGACACTTTTTGGAATGTTATCAAACCCATGTTCTGCACCTTCAACCAGATACATTATGGTACCAAAAATTACGGCAGCAATGAGTACTGCGAATAAAAAAACTGAAATCTTAGCTCTACTTGCTTTAATAGCACTTGCCAGCTGGTTTGAAGCTCCTAAATAACGTGCTAATTTTAAGATTCTGAATACGCGTAATAAACGCAATGCTCTTAAAGCAACTAATGCATGAGAACCAGCTAAAGCAAATGAGATGTACATTGGTATGGTAGAAAGGAAATCAACAATTCCGTAGAAACTGAAAATATATTTCCAAGGTTTACGAACGGTAATAACTCTGGCAATGTATTCAATAGAGAATAATATCGTAACAGTCCACTCACCATAATACAGTATGTTATGATATTTAGCATCAATTGTCTTCACACTTTCCAACATCACTAATAGAATACTGGCCAGAATAAAAATGAGTAACACAACATCGAATAATTTTCCAGCAGGTGTGTCTGCTTCATAAATAATTTCATGAAGTCTGTCTCTCCAACTGATATTTGTCGTTTGTTTACTCATATTATCAAAAGTACTAAAAACATTACTCTTTCTTATCTAATACAATAAGAGAGTTGTTTTGTATGTCAACAACATTTGTCATAAGAGTTTTTAGAGCGTCATAAAAAATGGGATCATAAATAGGCTCATTAAATGTTAATTTAAAATACATGGTTATAACGTTTTCATTTTGCTGTGCTGAAAACAATAAAGAGCCTTTGTTTTCCGGGAGTTTTAAACTTGTAGATTCTGGTATTTCACTAATTTTATAACTATCATCAATATTGATCTTGATGGTATAAATATAGGCGTCTTTATAACCAAAATCAATAGGATAACTTCTTTCCTGAAGTTTGAAAGGGTTCTCATTAAAAAATTTAAATAAGAACGGATTTAGATAAACCGTTTCACCTACAACATCTGGTGTTGTTTGTATATTAAAATTAGCATTGAAACTATCATCTTTCTTTTCTGTATCAACCACATTAAAGTCTGAAAACACTAATGCACTATAGGTGTTTTTAAAAGCTTCAGTATATGCGGTAGGATTATTAAAATAGGCTTCTCTAGAGCTTAATGAATGATAACCATTAGATTTATAAGTTACATTTCCTTTTAACATGTTAGTTGCATCTAAATTCAATTCATAGCTATATGCTTTAAGACTCATGTCATCAACATTAATGTTATACCAAGAACTGTTGTTTTTGAAACTGAGTTCTCTGCCATATTGATTTAAGCATCTAAACGGAATTTGTCCAAAAAAATAGAAATCTTCAGTGGCATCAAGCAAATAGGGTTTTTCATCTATAGTTGCTTTTACAATCAGATAATTGAAATCTGAAAGTACAGGGTAAATCTGCGTTACAAGTCCGTTGTTTCTTGTAGATAAAATGATAGGACTCACATCTATTTCATGTTCTTTTAAAAGAAGGTACAATAGAGTATTAATTTCTCCTACTGAACCAGATTTTTCACTTAAAAGTTGTTTTACAGAGATGTTATCAAAAAGATTGTACTCCTCGTTCCAGCTATAATTCGTCTGAACGTATTCAAATATTGCTTTCGCTTTATCTAAAGGGTTTTTAAGTAACGCTATATCATCAGGCAGTACATCTTTGACTCTGCTTTGTTTTTGTAATTCCTTACCTAGTTCAAGATCGCGTTTAATTTCGTTGTCAATTGTTTTCCAGCTTTTGGTTATATCTTCAACGCTCCCATCGAAACCTCTAACTGTTTTTAATTCGTATTCAATTCGTGCCAGATAATTGTTTCTGGTGGTCATATAATCTTCATCAATAAAAGCTGGCACATTTTTCATCAGATACCTGCTTACAGTACAATTAGAACTTGCACTTCCTGAAACTAAACACTTTAGTTCGTAATTTACTTTGTTTACAGATAATTTTTGACCACCAACTAATTTTATATTATATTCCCAGTTTCCAGGAATACTGGCAATATATTCACTGTGTAACTTTGGAATTTCTCCCTGAAAATCCCAACTTTTATACTTATACATGAAAGGAGAATCCAGCGTATAACTATAACTTATTACTGAGCCTTCTTTTACATTGGGAAACGCAAACTTTATTAAGGTATAATTGTCATTGTATTTTTCTTCAAAAATATCACTCTTTTCAAGTTTGGTTGTAACAACTTTATCGTTTTCTATATTATAGACTGTAGCATCGATATCTTCTATTTTTTCTTTTTTCCCTTTATTATTATAAATAAGGATGGATGCTTCAGCATATTTAAAACCATTACGGTTTAAGATTTTTAGTTTTCGTGTAATTTTAGTATTTAATCTGAAGGTTGAATTATCTACAAAGCTATTTCCTTTTTCATAAATAACTAATGCGCTTGCTGTTGAGTCTTTTGAATATATGTTTTGTTCAATATCAGGTCTGGTAACTTCATATGTGGCAGCATAATCATTGCTTTGTGCATTTGCATTTATAAATATCAATACTAATAGTAAGGTAAGTTTTTTCATGTGGTTATTTATAAGGAAATTGTTTTTACATGCTTATTACGTCTTAAATAACTCTGTATAATGTGTTGTGTGTCTCTGTTGTTTTCCATTGGAGTAATAATAGATTGAAGAACTTCAATATTAGTGATTTGATAATTCAAATCAAAAAATCCTAAACCTTGAAATATACCATTTTGTATGTATATAACGCTTCGCTCATCAATATCTCTGCCTTTATCTATGATAAGCATGTCTTTATTGTCATAACTATATTTTTCAATAAGCTGTTGTACACGTTTATTATATGAGCTTGCAGGTTCTTCTTCGATGCAAGCACCAGCACACTGTTTAATGGTATAATTGAAGCAACTGTGTTTTGTTGGATATAAGCCGGTAAGTTTCTGGCACAAATTATAGTCTTCTACAATTTTAAACATGAAACTTTTAGCACTTTGACGGTTTGTAAAAGTTATAATTGGTCTCTTTTCTCCGTTAGCGATATCTATATAAAGAATAGTGTACCCACTAGTATCTTGATAACTATACAGAGCATGCGTAAAAATATTTCGTCTCAAGGCTCTGTTATGTATTGGCTTATTTCGTTTAATTTCTTCGCTTTCTTTTAATAAGGCAACGAGTTCACTACCTGTTGTTTCGTAAGTTACTGAAGCAACTTGCAACTGTATTTTTTTTGACTTTCTGCTTTTGTCTGTTAGGTGCTGGTTAATGCGATGTTTAATGTTTTTGCTTTTACCAATATAAATAATTTTACCATCTGCATCGTGAATGTAATATACACCTGTAACTGCTGGCAAAGCATCAATGATTGTTTTATGATTCGGGTTTAAGCGTCTTTCAGCAACTGCTTTTTTTATATTGTTTTTTATGATATACTTATCTAAATCTTTGGTAAGCAGTATTTTAAATAGCTTTACAGTTGCCATAGCATCGCCATTTGCACGATGTCTGTCACTAACAGGAATACCTAATGATCTTGTGAGTTTACCTAAGCTGTATGAAGGTTGATCTGGAATTAATTGTTTAGATAATTCTACAGTACAGAGTGTTTCGCGTTTAAATCCGTAACCTAATCGTTTGAATTCTGTTCGAAGAATGCGGTAATCAAATTCTGAATTATGAGCAACAATAATACAATCTTCTGTAATTTCAACAATGCGTTTAGCAACCTCATAAAATTTAGGTGCTGTTTTAAGCATATTGCTATTGATACCAGTAAGATTTACTACAAAAGGCTGAATATCTCGTTCAGGATTCACTAAACTAATAAATTTATCTACCACTTTGTGACCGTCAAACTTATATATGGCTATTTCAGTAATTCCTTCTTCATTGTATTTTCCACCAGTGGTTTCTATGTCTAATATTGCGTAAATAAGAAAAGAGTTTAAAAGTTATAAGTTTTAGAAGTGAAATAATAAGACATAAATAGATTGTGAAAAATAATTTGTTTACTGGTTTCTAGCTCCAAATATACTACTTCCAACTCTAACCATAGTGCTTCCGCAGTCGATAGCTAATTTAAAATCGCCACTCATTCCCATTGAAATCGTTTTTAGTTCACAATTATTGGTTTTCAGGTGTTTTAAATTTTCAAATGTTGTTTTAAGTCGTTTGAATTCTTCTTCTATTTGGTTTAAATCCTCTGTAAAAGTAGCCATACCCATAACACCAATAATGCAAACGTTAGATAAAGATGCTACCTCTTTTGAAGCCATTAATGCTTTTGCATCAGCAGGAGACATTCCAAATTTAGTGTCTTCCTCAGCAATTTTTATTTGAAGCAAACAATTAATAATTCTATCGTGCTTTTTAGCTTGTTTATTGATTTCTTTCAGCAGTTTAAAACTATCTACACCATGAATTAAATTTACAAACTCAGCCATATATTTCACTTTGTTACGCTGTACATGGCCAATCATATGCCATTCGATATCTTTTGGCATTTGTTCCTGTTTCTCAACCATTTCCTGGATCTTATTTTCTCCAAAAACACGTTGTCCAGCCTGATAGGCTTCCATTAAATCTGAAACAGGTTTCGTTTTAGATACAGCGACCAAAGTCACATGTTCAGGTAATTGAGATGTTATATCGTTTAAGTTTTGCTTGATATTCATTTTAGATTATGCTTTGTTTTAGATTCTGAAATGAGTTCAGAATGACGTTCTGTTAGAACTCATAAATAGTAATGCCACTTCTTAATTTTGGCAGGATGTAAGTGCTTTTAGGAGGCATTTTTAAACCTTCATCAGCAATTTGTTTCATTTGTTCTATTGATGTTGGACACATGCCAAAGCCAACCATAAATTCTCCGCTATCTACACTACTTTTTATGGTAATCATTTCATGCTGACCATTTACATATTCAATGCGATTATCGTTTCGTAAGTCATGTATGCCTAAAACCGGTCTTAAAATAGTTTCATACAACAGATGTGCATCTAATCGGTCTAAAGCTGTGTGGAATTCATAACTTGTTTTTCTTAAGTATAATGAATAGAATTCTCCATCTAAATACATACTAAAGTGATGTGGTTTAGATGGACTGTAAGGCATAGTGCCTCTGTTTTCAATTCGGTATAATTCATCAAGTTTTATTAAGAATTCTTCTTTGCTCAAACCATTTAAATCTTTTATTAATCTGTTAAATTCATGAATCACCAATTCAGATTCTGGAATGAGATACGACATGAAAAAGTTATAAGATTCAGTACCATTATGATTTGGATTATTTGCTTTTTCATCAGTATATAATAAATGTGAAGAAGCCGAGCGATGATGACCATCTGCTATGTAAATGGTATTCATTTTTTCAAACTCTTTCTCAATAATAGCTACAGTGTTTTCATTATCTATTTTCCATAAAAAATGAGTGTCTCTGTAAGTCATTGTAAACTCAAATTCGGCATATCCCTTTTGCGTATCTTTTATTATTTTTGAAATGATGTCATTATCAGGATACGTTAATAGTACAGGTTCTGCATTAAACCCAACTGTTTTTAGGTAGGATTTAAATGTTTCTTCTCGTTTTGCTAAAGTATCTTCGTGTTTTTTTATAATATCATTTTCATAATCTTCAGCACTGGTTGCAGCGATAAGTCCGTTAAATTCCTGTCCGTGTCTGTTTACAATTTTATAAACGTAAAAAGAAGGTTTTTTATCCTGAACAAAAATACCATCTTCTTTAAATTCTAAATACCTGTTTTTTACAAGTCTATAACGATCTTCACCAGTAATGACCTGATCGTATTTGTAACCAGGATTTACAATATGAAGAAAACTAAACGGGTTATAATCCATTCGTGATTCACGCTCATCGACTGTATAACTTTGGTATGGACGCGCAGCAACCAAGCCAACAATAGCTCTTGTAGGTCGTACCGCTTTAAATGGAATTACTTTAGCCATTATTTAGTGTTAGAGTTATAAAAGAAAAACGAATTAGTATTTTTATTATTTATCTCCAATGCCTTTTTACTACTGAAACTGTTTCGATACGTGTTCTGCTTTTCTGCTTTCAGAATAATCATAAAAACCTTCACCAGATTTCACGCCTAGTTTTCCAGCACGTACCATGTTAACTAATAATGGACAAGGTGCGTATTTTGGATTTTTAAATCCGTCGTACATAACATTTAAAATAGATAAACACACATCGAGTCCGATAAAATCAGCCAGTTGTAATGGACCCATTGGATGAGCCATCCCTAACTTCATAACCGTATCGATTTCTTCAACACCAGCCACACCATTATAAAGTGTTTCTACAGATTCATTAATCATTGGCATTAAAATACGATTGGCTACAAAACCAGGATAATCATTTACTTCAGTTGGAATTTTACCTAACGTTTTCGATAATTCCATAATGGTATTGGTCACATCATCGCTTGTATTGTAACCACGAATGATTTCAACCAATTTCATAATGGGTACAGGATTCATAAAATGCATCCCAATAACCATCTCAGGACGAGACGTTACAGCTGCAATCTGTGTGATGGAAATAGACGATGTATTAGTTGCCAAAATGGTGTCTTCAGGACAAGCTTCATCCAATTGCTTAAAGATTTTAAGTTTTAGATCAATATTTTCAGTAGCAGCTTCAACAACCAGGCTAGCATATTCTACACCTTCAGAAACATTAGTGAAGGTCGTGATATTGTCTAAAGTGGCTTGCTTATCTGCTTCAGTGATTTTGTCTTTAGCCACCATACGATCTAAATTTTTAGTGATGGTATCCATTCCTCGTTTTAAAGAGGCTTCACTAATATCTATTAATTGTACTTTAAATCCAGATTGAGCAAATGTGTGGGCAATTCCGTTACCCATAGTTCCTGCTCCAATGACTGCTACATTTTTCATTTTATATTTGTTTTTTTGTTTCCAGTAAAAGGAAACTAGAGTTATGTTTATTATTTAAATTGATTTATAATCATAGTTGCAACACGTAAGGCTTCAGTACCATCATGAAGTGTTACAACTGGAGTTGTATTGTTATTGATAGCATCTGCAAAGGTTTCTAATTCATCTAAAATAGCATTGTTATTGGCTACATCAGGATTGTCGAAATAAATTTGCTTTTTGATGCCTTCAGCATTTTGAAGAATCATATCAAAATCTCCAGGCTGTTCAGGAGCATCTTTCATTTTAACGACTTCACATTTTTTTTCTAGAAAATCTACAGAGATGTAGGCATCCTTCTGAAAAAAACGAGTTTTACGCATGTTTTTTAACGAAATACGGCTTGCTGTTAAGTTGGCCACGCATCCATTTTCAAATTCTATACGAGCATTGGCAATATCTGGTGTGTCGCTAATAACCGAAACACCGCTTGCAGAAACATGTTTTACTTTAGATTTTACAACACTTAAAATGATATCAATATCATGAATCATCAAATCTAAAACGACAGGAACATCTGTACCACGAGGGTTAAATTCTGCTAGACGATGTGTTTCAATAAACATTGGGTTGTTGATTTGATTTCTTACAGCAATAAAGGCTGGATTAAATCGCTCTACATGCCCAACCTGTCCACGAATATCGTGTTGAGCTAAAAGTTCTCGAATGTGTTCGGCTTCTTCAACCGTATTTGTAATGGGCTTTTCTATAAAAATATGTTTTCCTTTTGCAATTGCCTTTTTAGCACAATCGTAATGAGATAATGTTGGCGTGACAATATCTACCATATCGACAGCATCAATAAGCCCTTCAATAGTATTAAAGTAAGTATATCCAAATTCCTCTACTACTTTTTTTGCATTTGTTTCATCTGCATCATAAAACCCAACAAGGTCATATTTTTCAGATTGATTAAGAAGTCTTAAATGAATTTTACCTAGGTGACCAGCACCAAGAACACCAGCTTTTAGCATTGTTTTACGTTTTCAACAAAAATAAGATTTTTCAAAGTTTATTTATGCGAATTTCACAATAAATAATGTCTGAAATTGTGTCGTTGATAATTCGATGAGATTTAACTTTCAGTATAAAAATGTTTCAATTATTTTTACCTAGTAAACCTCACTACTTTGAAAGACACATTTAAACATCAAGGCCTTCGGCAACAACTTGTCGCTACTGTAAAAGCTAAAGGAATTAGCGATGAAAAGGTATTAGACGCTATTGGTAAAATACCAAGACATTTATTTATGGACTCTGGATTTCTTGATCACGCTTATCAGGATAAGGCGTTTCCAATTGCTGCAGATCAAACCATTTCACAGCCTTACACCGTTGCTTTTCAAACGGAATTATTACAAATCACACCAGATGATAAAGTTTTAGAAATAGGAACTGGAAGCGGTTACCAAACTGCAGTTTTATGTGTGTTAGGTGCTAAGGTTTATAGTATTGAACGTCAGCACGAACTCTATAAAAAGACCAGTAAGTTTTTGCCTAAATTAGGATACAGAGCAAAGAAACTCATTTTTGGTGATGGTTACATTGGCTTAGAAGATGAAGCGCCTTTTGATAGTATCATCGTAACAGCAGGAGCTCCTTTTGTTCCGAAGCCACTATTAAGCCAGTTAAAAATAGGAGGTAGGTTAGTGATTCCGGTTGGTGATGAGGTTCAGGTCATGACGTTGTTTATAAGAAAAGGTCCTAAAGAGTTTGAACAACACGAGTATGGCGAATTTAGATTCGTACCTTTACTAGAAGATAAAAACTAATTATGAAATACATCACGTTTCTATTTGCCTTGTTGACTCAATTTTTAAGTGCTCAAAATTATACAGAATATGCCACTGGTAGTTCGTCAGATGTTACGACTAACCATGAGTTTGGAATTTGTATGATGGGAGGAGCCAGCGAAAATGATAACGCTATGACTTGGTTTTTAAACAAAGCTGATGGTGGAGATGTTGTGGTTTTAAGAGCGTCTGGAAGTGATGGTTATAATGATTATTTTTATTCTGATTTGGGTGTTTCTATAAATTCGGTGACCACATTTGTTATTAATAATGAAGCTGGAGCGACAAATTCGTATGTACTTGAAAAAGTTGCAAATGCTGAAGCCATTTGGTTTGCTGGAGGAGATCAATTTGATTACGTGAGTTATTTTAAAGATAATGCTATGGAAGAGGTTCTGAATAATTTTATAAATAATAAACGCGGAGTGATTGGTGGTACAAGTGCTGGAATGGCAATTTTAGGTAGCGCGTATTTTTCTGCTGAAAATGGAACCGTTACTAATGCTCAAGCATTGTCAAATCCATATCACAACAGAATGACTTTGGGTTATAACGATTTTTTAGACATTCCTTTTTTAGAGCATGTGATCACAGATACACATTATGACGATCCAGATCGAAGAGCGCGTCATGCAGCATTTTTAGCGCGTTATGCAACAGACAACGGATTGGCATCTTTTGGGATAGCTTGTAATGAATATACTGCAGTATGTATTAATGAGTTTGGTGAAGCTAATGTTTATGGTGATTATCCTAATTACGATGAGTTTGCCTATTTTGTGTTTGCCAATTGTAATAATTTCACCTATTGGCCAGAAACTTGTGTTGAAGGTCAACCGTTGACCTGGAACAGAGATGGAGAAGCCATAAAAGTATACACAGTTCCTGGTACTCAAACAGGTGAGAATTTTTTCGATCTCAATGATTACACGAGCGGTTCTGGAGGTAGTTGGGGAAATTGGACTATTAACAATGGAACATTTTCTACAAGCACTTCTACAAATCCTTTATGTAGCGCTTTAAGTATTAGTGAAAATGAAATTTTAGAAGTTTCTGTAGGACCAAATCCTTTTCGTAATAGTCTAACAATACAATCTCAGTTGGTAAATTTTGATGTGATGCTTTATGATGGCTTTGGAAAGCGAGTTGCTCAATTTAAAAATCAATCACAAATTGATACCTCTATTCTGGCTACAGGATTATACTTTTTAAGGATTTATTCTGAAGGATTACAGGAAACGTTTAAGTTGGTGAAAGATTAGTGTTAAAAGAATTTCAACCCAAATACAATGGCATCACTGGTAAACCCACTTTGGTAAGAACGCACATAATCTATTCTTAGAAAACGCCATTTTCCCCAACCAATATTATCTAAACCGATAGTGTATTCCTGATAGGGTTTGAAATCTGGAGTTGCTAAGGCATGAGCACCAAGGACTAAATTGAAATTAAGTTTATTTATTAATGGAATTCTGCTCAGAATAAATCCGTTAAAATCATGTTCAGCATGCATTTCTAAATACGAATCATTTGTACTTAAATCGTAATATCCTAGATTATTAAAGACCTCTGTGTAGTTTCCTTTCTGACTGATATGAATTTGGTTACCGCTAAAATGTTGAAAGTCGACAAACGAAATGTCATCTGCACTAAAGAATTTTCCAGCTCTGATGTTATAGCTAAACCGTCCTTTATTTGATAGGTTAAATGACTGATAAAGTCCTGCTTTTATCTGATCAAAATTATAGTCGTCAAAAGTAGCTCCTAACCCTTTTTCATAACCAACCAATAGTGTAGGATACTTGTCTTTAGTAATGTTTAGTTTGCTATCAGGATAACTCAAATATTCTTGTCCGAAATTAATACGAGCCAACACATTTAGTTTTAAAATATTATGAGTTTCAAAAGGAGTAATACCATAAGCAGATTCACTTAAAGGATTATTACTGGTGTATATGTCATCATCTTCAGGAAAAAGTACCTGATCGGTAGTGTTGAACAGTGCTTTTCTTCTTTCGTAACTTAACGTGGAGTACAATCTGAATCCGTTAAATAGCTCTTCAGAAAAACTAGCCTGAACAAAGCTACGATCGTAAAGCTTCATATAATTGTCTTCAAAAAATAAAGAAGCAACGGTGTTTTCTAGCCTTGAAATAGGTTCTGCAGCATTAAACTGTGTTGCCTCAATTCCTCCAGAAATTGTTAAAAAAGGTCTGGACGTATTATTGAATTTATAGGTGGCAGCTAAAGTGCCTCTTAAACGATTGTCACTAAACCCATAATTAATGTTTCCGTTTACAGAAAGAAAACGTTTGAAATCATCAAAACTTTTTCTGTAAAATCCTCCAACATTTCCATTCCAGCCTTGAACAGTGTTAAAACTTATGGCTTGAATAGGAGATGTAGTACCAATACTCCAGTTTTCATACGTGTTGTTATAAGTGTAGCCACCAATGATGTCACCAATTTTGAAGGCATTGTTAACACGGTCAACAGAATCTTTATAAACTTTGGAGTCTTTTACAATTTGAATACTATCTTTTTTAATATAATCTGTAATCTCTTCTTCAGTTAAAGGAACAGGTCTTACAGAGGTCCAAAACAGAGCATCTTTTTTATTAGCTTCATCAGCAAAAGATACAATTTCTCTGCTAAAATCTTTGCGTGTTAGGCCAGGATTGATGTTATAATTACTGTAAACAGCAGTGAATCGTCCATCGCCTTTAATCCCAAACAAGCCATATTTAAAATCAATATTTTGAGACATTTTAGTCCAGATGGCATTCTGCTCTGTAAAGGCATAACTTTGAGTAATGGTAACTTTATCAACTGCTGGAATTCGCGCTTGTATACCAGTAATATCTAATTCGGCTGCATAAATTGTCCATTGATCTTCAACAATGTAGATAAACCCTTCAAAAACAGGATCATTTTTACGACGAGGTGTCGCTTTAATTTTATTGATTAAATGTCCTCTGTCGTCATAAAAAACGCCTTCTAAAGTATAACGGTAATACCCAAAAGCATTATCAGCAATAGGAGAGATGATTTGATTACCAAGTTCGATGGTATTATTATATAAATCGAACTCAACATCAATAGCATTATTAAAACTAAATCCTTTGTCATCACCACTCACTTTGGAAGCTACAATTTTTTCTTTGAGTTTGTTAGGTCTTAAAAACTCAAGTTTAGAGATGGTTTCAGATAAATAAATCACACCACTTCGCGTAGAATCTAAACCTCCACCAAGATCGCCAATCTCTTGTCCGAGAATTTTTTCAGGAGCATCTTTAATCCGAATCAATCCACGAGAATAGAAATCGGCTTTATAACTCTGAATTTTTTCAAGGTTTTCTTTACGCTTGGCTATGGCTTGTCTAATAATAGAGTTTGCAGGATTTTCTCCAGTAGTAATTACCACCTCGTTTAGTGAGATTTCTTCATCATCTAAAGTAGCATTAAGGTTATAAGGAAACGATTCAATAGAAACTGTTTTTTTTACCGTTTTATAGCCTAAAAATTGAAAAACTACCGTATAGGTTTCTGGTTCAGTGATGTTGAGCTCATAATTGCCATCTTCATTGCTGGTTGTACCTTTGTAGGTGTTTTCAATAAAAATATTAACGAATGGTAAAGGATTGTTTTTTGTATCTGTAACCGTTCCTCTTATTTGTGAATAAGAAATGCATACATACAGAAATAAAAGTGTAGAGAGTAATTGTTGTTTCATAGGGTTGATTGATGGTCTTATTATATAGACGTACTTTTAATAGAAAAGGTTGCCTTGAACGTCAAACATAGACATTTTAATAAACCTCGTTTGTTAAACAATCATAAATAAAACTAATGTAATTGTTAAATGTTTTGTAACATTTATGGAGCCGAAAGGAAATGTTATTTATAGATTTTTTTAATACGATCTAAATTTCTCTTATTATCACGATCTTTAATGGTATCACGCTTATCATATAGCTTTTTACCTTTTCCTAAGGCAATGTCTAGTTTAGCTAAGCCTCTTTCATTTATAAATAATCGCAACGGAATGATTGCATTACCTTTAATATTGACTTCTTTTTCGAGTTTTTTGAGTTCACGCTTGTTAAGCAGTAATTTACGTTCGGCTTTGGGTTTGTGGTTGTAATAATTACCATACATATATTCCTGAATGGTCATATTTATTACAAATAATTCGCCGTTATCATTAAACTCACAAAATCCTTCAGCAATAGAAGCTTTACTATCTCGAATGGATTTAATTTCGGTACCAGTTAAAACAATACCAGCAGTGTAAGTATCGAGAATCTCGTACTCAAACTTTGCTTTTTTGTTCTTTATGTTTACTGGTTTTTGCATATATGACAAAGGTAGTTTTTATAGTTAAAAGTAAAAAGTTTGAAAGTTATAAGTTTTTATTTAAGTGTAATTGAATATGTACCTTTGCGACTTAAAATGATATACCTAAAAGCTATGCATAAATGAAATATACTCTTTTAATCGTTGTTTCTTTTTTTATTCTGAATTGTAAAAATGAAAAAGCTGAAAAACTATCAGCAGCATTTATCGTTAATGAATCTATGAAAGTGTCTGGAAGTGATAAGGTTGCGTCTTCAACGATTGGTTTTAATTTTAGGAATAAATACTATTATGCAGATAGAAAAAACGGAAAATTTTTATTAAAACGTCTTACTATTGAAGCAGATAAAGATTCAATTTTCGATGTTTTAACAAATGATGCTTTTGAGCGTTATATAAATGATAATGAAGCTGTTTTTGTTGAAGACTCTATGAAAACAAAATATGCCGCATCTGTAAATTCAGTACATTATTTCTCCGTATTGCCTTATGGCTTGAATGATAAGGCTGTAAATAAAGCACGTTTACAAGATGTGTTAATTAAAGGGCAAATGTATTACACAATTAAAGTCACATTTGATCAAGAAGGAGGAGGAGAAGATTATGAAGACGTGTTTTTGTACTGGGTTCAACAAGATACCTATAAGGTAGATTACCTGGCTTATTCATATAATGAAGTTGATGGGAAGGGATTTCGTTTTAGAGAAGCGTATAATGAACGTTATATCAATGATATTCGATTTGTTGATTATAACAATTATAAACCAGATGAAGCTTCAGTAGCACTTTCAGATTTGCCTGAATTGTTTGAAAACGGACAATTAAAACTCTTATCAAAAATAGAATTAGAAAATATAAGTGTTAATTGATTTTTAAGACCTGATCGATTTTATGGTCTTCATAAATGGTAACAATAAATAAACTGCCATTATCACGATCGTCCATGTCTGCATATTTTTCTTTGCCTAAAATAGCATTAGCAAACGCTGGAGTTGTATTGCTGTGACCGACAATTAAAACCGTTTTGCCAAAGGTAGCTTCAGCGAATTCTTCAGAATATAAATTTGTTGGATCGTATAATGTGATTTCAAGCGCTTTAGCCTTTGCTGTTGGAGTTGCGGTGGCTATTGTTCTGTTGTAGTTGGTTGAGTATACAGCGTCAAAATTGATGTGTTCAAAAACGTTGCTCCATTTTTCAGCACGTTCAATTCCTTGTTCTTTTAATTTAGGATTTCTTTCGTTTTTATCACTTCTATCTTTTTCAGCATGTCTTATAAGATAGTAGGTCGTTATTGAAGAGTTTATTGACTCCTGAGCGTTTACTGGTGTAATAAAACTAAAAGCAAAGGCGAGTATTAAAACATATTTCATTTAGTCAGGTGTTTGAGTAAAGATATGAAACTCTATTTTTTGGAATCAAAAAGGCGTGTTAAAGTTTTAAATTATGCCAGCTCTAAAGCAATGTCAATCATGCTTTTAAATGTGGTTTCACGTTCTTTGCTGGTCGTGTGTTCACCTGTAACTAATGAATCTGAAATGGTAAGTATGGCAAGTGCTTTAACATCGTGTTTTGCAGCAACAGTATAAAGTCCTGCAGCTTCCATCTCAACACATAACACATCAAATTTTGACCATTTTTTATAGGAATTGCTGTCGTCTTCATAAAATTCATCAGAAGATAACACATTACCTGCTTTTATTGGAATATTTTTTTGTTTAGCAACCTCAACAGCTTTTATGAATAATTCAAAGTTAGCAGTAGGAGCATAGTAAGCACCATCAAATCTTGAGTTGTTTATACCAGAATTTGAAGATGCAGCCATGGCTAAAACAATATCTCTAACTTTCACATTTTTTTGATATGAGCCAGCACTACCAACTCGAATCAAGTTTTTTACACCATATTCGGTTATAAGTTCATGTGTGTATATCGAAATGCTGGGAACTCCCATTCCTGTACCCATTACAGAAATAGGCTTACCTTTAAAAGTACCAGTATAGCCAAGCATGCCTCTAACCTTGTTAAAGCATTTTGGGTTTTCAAAAAATGTTTCAGCAATCCATTTTGCTCGTAAAGGATCTCCAGGTAATAAAATCGTTTCGGCTATGTCGCCTTTTTTGGCTTCAATGTGTACACTCATGCGTTAAAGATAAAAAAAATGAACTAATATATTTAAGCTTCAGACATTTGTTCTGAAACAATAGCAACACCTTTTGAAGTCCCTATCCTGTCGACACCAATATCAATGTATTTTTGAGCGGTTTCTAAATCGCCAATACCACCAGAAGCTTTAATCTTTGCTCGGTTTTTAACTGTTTTTTTCATGATTTTAACAGCAGTAAGTGTTGCGCCACTTTTAGAAAATCCGGTTGATGTTTTTACAAAATCAGCTTTTGCATCTAAACAAATTTCGCATGCTTTAACAATGTCGTTTTTAGATAGTTCACTAATTTCAATAATGACTTTTAAAGGGATTCTTCCAATAGCGAGTTTAACCTCACTGATATCTTTAAAAACTTCAACGTAGTTTTTGCTCTTTAAAAAACCAATGTTAATGACCATATCGATTTCTTGAGCACCTGCTTCAACAGCTTGTTTAGCTTCAAAAGCTTTGGTGTCTGTTGACGTTGCTCCCAATGGAAAACCAACTACAGTACAAATCTTTACGGAAGATCCTTTTAATAATTGTTTTGCAAGTGGGATGTAACTACTGTTGATGCAAACAGAAAAAAACTTGTGCTTTTTAGCTTCATTACAAAGGTCAATGATATCTCGTTCTGTGGCCGTAGACTTTAGTAAAGTATGGTCTATATAAGTATTTAATTCCATGGTATTCTTTAGTAGGTATTTGAAAATGACTTAATAACTCTCTACAAGTAGAGGGATTTACTTGGACAAATTTTTTTAATTGTCTTAAGTTGTGTTGGAATTAATAGCGGATTCAAAGTTAATATTTATATGTTAATACTAATGTTAAATCTCTACTTTTATTGTGCAGTTCGTCGAATAATTTCAACTTAATATTATAACTAATTCGTAAAAAGGAAGTTGTGTTATTTCAGATTAATGAGTTTTTTCTGGTAGCTTTTTATGTCAACTTCATTCTCATATGTTTCTTATAAGCTCTTATTTTTATAAATAAAATGAATGAATTAAATCTGTTAAAATCATAATTACCATACTATGACTTTTGTCATCATTTCATGCAGGTATGTGTTATATTTTTGTGTCAAATATTAAATCAAACATATCATGAAAAAACTAATTTTTAGTACAATTTTAGCTTGTTTATTTGTTTTTAATGCTCAAGCACAGGACGATAACACAATGTCAAATGATGATTTCAGTAAGTGGCAGATTCGTTTTAGAGTTCTTTCGGTAATTCCTTCGCCTAGTGATGACATCGTTGGAGCAGATGTGGATATTTCAACCTCTTTTGCACCTGAATTTGACTTTACATATTTTTTTAATAAAAACATTGCTGCAGAGTTAATATTAGGAACTACAAAACATGAAGTTGAACTTGAAGATGGAGCAGATCTTGGGCATGTCTGGTTATTGCCTCCAACATTGAATTTACAATATCATTTTTATACAGGAGATTTTAAACCTTATGTTGGTGCAGGTATCAATTATACTATTTTTTATGGTGTAGATGCTGGAGATTTAGACGATATTGATTATGACAGTACAGTTGGGTTTTCTTTGCAAGCTGGTTTAGATTATAATTTGAACGAAAAATGGTTTTTAAACCTTGATGTTAAAAAATTATTTCTTGAAACAGATGTCACACCAAAAGGTGCAACTGAAAGTTCAAAAGTAGGAATTGATCCGTTAATCATTGGTTTTGGAGTTGGAATGAAGTTTTAACCTGAACCTAAATTTTAATTATTTTAACCTAAAAACGAGCTTAATCAAGCTCGTTTTTTTATATGGTTTCAATATTTAGTTGGGCGTTTTCACTTTCAATAATTTTATGAATCCATTTAATGGCTTCGGTTAAATTATCAAAAATACCAAAAGGTTTATCATAAAACTGACTTTCATATTCAACGCTTGTTCTCATTTTATCATTTGCAGGAATGATTGCTATTGCCACCATGTTAGATATTTTCTCAGCTTCTTTGTAAACTAACGGGTTAACAGAATACGAAGTGACTCTATTAGAGATATAGGCCATGTTTTTATTATCAAAATGTTTATTTAAGATGTGTCTGAAATCATCAACCTTCTCCATATCAATAGTAACACCTTCTTTTACTTGTTTGATTAAAAAGTCGTCAAACACAAATACTTCAGCATGACCAATATCATAATAGTGGAACATTCCCATAATCCATATTTTTTTTGATTAGTATATAATAATATACAAAAAATGCTTCTTAAAATGAAAAGCAACGCTCATTTTATTTCTAAAATTCACGCTGCTTTTCCACTAACCAACCACTTAAAAGACTGTTATTTGAAGGTTTTGTTACAGTAGATTTTAAATTTCTTCTGATACAAAACTCGCTTCATTCCTAAAGACCAGTTTATCATCAAATGCATCTAGTAAAATGATGCTGTCTGTTGAGATGTTTCCGGATAGAATCTCTTTACTTAAAGCGTTTAAGACTTCTTTTTGAATGACTCTTTTTACAGGTCTTGCGCCATATTCTGGATTATAACCTTTGTTTGCTAAATACTCTACAGCTTCTGGAGTTGCATCAAATGTAATGCCTTGTTTTGCAATCATTTTTTGTACACCTTTTAATTGCAAACCAACAATAGCTTTAATATCAGCTCTGGTTAAAGGTGTAAACATGATGGTGTCATCAATTCGGTTTAAAAACTCGGGACGCACACTTTGTTTTAATAAGGCTAAGACGTCAACTTTGGCAGCTTCCATGGCGGAATCAATATCTTTAGTGGCCTCAAAACGTTCTTGTATGATATGGCTTCCCATATTAGAAGTCATAATAATAATGGTGTTTTTAAAATCTGCAACACGACCTTTGTTATCTGTTAATCGTCCTTCATCTAGGACTTGTAATAAAATATTGAAAGTATCAGGATGGGCTTTTTCAATTTCATCGAGTAACACGACTGAATACGGTTTGCGTCTAACAGCCTCAGTTAGCTGTCCGCCTTCATCATAGCCAACATATCCAGGAGGAGCACCAACTAATCGACTCACACTATGACGTTCCTGATATTCGCTCATATCAATTCGTGTCATGGCATTTTCATCATCAAATAAATATTCAGCCAAGGCTTTTGCCAATTCAGTTTTACCTACACCTGTAGTTCCCAGGAATAAAAAGGTTCCTACTGGTTTTTGTGGATTTTGTAAACCTGCTCTTGAGCGTCTTACAGCGTCACTAACAGCAATAATGGCCTCTTCTTGTCCGACCACACGTTTGTGCAGTTCTTCTTCTAGTTTTAAAAGCTTATCACGTTCACTTTGTAGCATTTTAGTGACTGGAATACCTGTCCATTTTGCAACAACTTCAGCAATATCATCATAAGTAACTTCCTCTTTGATAAGAGAGTTTCCAGACTGATTTTCTCTAAGTTCGCTCTGGTATTTCTCAAGAGCTTCTTGAGCTTCCTTGATTTTTCCGTATCGGATTTCTGCTACTTTACCATAGTCGCCTTCTCGTTCTGCACGTTCTGCTTCAAGTTTATAGTCTTCAATATTTGATTTTGTTGTTTGAATATTATCGACAACTTCCTTTTCACTTTTCCACTTGGCATTAAGTTCGTTACGTTCTTCTTTTAAATTTGCTAAGTCAGAGCGTAATGATTTAAGCTTTACTTCATCTTTTTCTCGTTTAATAGCTTCTATTTCAATTTCAAGCTGCATAATTTTTCGATCGAGAACATCTAATTCTTCAGGTTTTGAATTGATTTCCATACGCAATTTAGAAGCCGCTTCGTCCATTAGGTCAATGGCTTTATCTGGAAGAAAGCGATTTGTAATATAGCGCTCAGACAATTCTACAGCTCCAATAATAGCTTCGTCTTTAATACGAACTTTATGATGTGTTTCGTATTTTTCTTTAATTCCTCGCAAGATAGAAATAGCGCTTTCTGTGTCTGGTTCATCGACCATAACTTTTTGGAAACGACGTTCTAGAGCTTTGTCTTTTTCAAAATATTTTTGGTATTCATCAAGTGTTGTAGCACCAATTGCACGAAGTTCTCCACGAGCTAATGCAGGTTTTAAAATATTTGCTGCATCCATAGCTCCTTGTCCGCCACCTGCACCAACCAGTGTGTGGATTTCATCTATAAATAAGACAATGTCTCCTTCGCTAGTTGTAACTTCTTTAATGACTGCTTTTAGTCGTTCTTCAAATTCACCTTTATATTTTGCACCAGCAATAAGAGCTCCCATGTCTAAGGCATAAATTTGTTTGTTCACGAGATTTTCAGGAATGTCACCATCGATAATTCGATGAGCTAAACCTTCGGCAATTGCTGTTTTTCCAGTTCCAGGTTCGCCTACAAGTATGGGATTATTTTTTGTTCTTCGAGATAAGATTTGAAGAATGCGTCTTATTTCCTCATCACGACCAATTACAGGATCAAGTTTGCCATCTTTAGCCAACTGATTTAAATTTTTTGCATACTTATTAAGAGAATTGTAAGTATCCTCCTGACTTTGGGATGTAACTCGGTCACCTTTACGAAGCTCTTCAATAGCAGCTTTAAGGTCTTTTTCGTTGACGCCTTGATCTTTTAACATTTGAGCTATTTTGCTGTTAGATTTAAAAATAGCGAGAATCAAATGCTCAATAGAAACATAATCATCATTCATCTTTTTTGCAATGATAGATGCTTCGTTAAGTGTTTTACTAGCATCACGAGAGAGCATTAAATCACCTCCAGAGACTTTTGCAAAACTTTCAAGTTGCTTATCCAATGCTAATTTTAAAACGTCCATATTGACATTTAACTTTTTTAGTATAAATGGTAATACGTTTTCATCAACTTCAAAAATGGCTTTTATGATGTGCTCATTTTCTATTTGTTGATGCCCTAAGCTTTGAGCAAGTTGTTGTGCCTGCTGAATTGCTTCTTGAGATTTTATGGTATAATTATTAAAATTCATATGTATATAGTCTTGTTTTTTATTAGTATTTTACGATAGCATTATGTCAAGAACCTTACCAATCAGATTATTTTAAAAGCAAACGACAATATGGCTGATTTTGTGTAAGATAACGTGACTTTTCGTCAGTTGTAAGATTGAATTAAAGATACGACTTAAAGGGTTAAAATAGGTGAATATAACCTTCAGAATAAAAACAATTATGGGATTTTTAAAAAACATATTCGGTTCAGATGAACCAAAGGAAGAAAAATTATTGCCTTGGCAGCCTTTAACCAAAGTATCTCAATTGGATGAGATAGAAGAGCGCTCAAAAACCAAAACGCAAGTTATATTTAAACATTCGACGCGCTGCGGAATTAGTAGCATGGTCATGAATCAGTTTGTGAGCATGTATGATTTAGATGCGAATTTAGATTTGTACTATTTAGATTTACTGAGTTATCGCGATGTGTCTAACGAGGTTGGTTACAAGTTTCAAGTGATGCATCAATCACCACAATTACTCATTATCAAAAATGGGACAACAGTTGCTCACGCGTCCCATGGAGCAATTAATGATCTCGATTTGGAACGGTTTGAATGAATTTTATTAGAACTTGAGTGCTACACATGAACTTATTAATAGAAATAAAGTCTTACATTATATAACAAACAAGTCATTTATCAGATTTGGTTTACTTATTTTAATGCTGTACTTTTAAACTTGTAAGTGGCATCTCGTATTTACAAAACAGTATACCAACTCTATCTTCGTTTTAGTTTACAATTGTTATGATTAATTAAGTTATTAATCATTCTAACAATGACCAAATCATTTTGTATACAATTTTATTGTTTGTGTTTTCTATTTGTCACTTTTGTTCAAGCTCAAGATGACGCTTATGATTCATGGCAAATCAGTTATAGTGAAGGTATAAAAGCCTTTGAGTCTAAAGATTTTGAGAATGCTAAAACAGCATTTATTAATGCCATTACAATATCTGATCAATTCTCTGAAGTAAATAAAGCCGAAAAAGGAAATACAGCATTTTATTTAGGTCAGACTTTTTTTGCATTGAAGATTAATGCACAAACCATTTCATTAATAGAGCATGCTATCGAGGTTTCTGAAGATACGACATCTCTTGATTATGTTGAAAAAGCTAAATTCCTGGGAAATGTTTATGACATAGAATCTCAATATTCAAAGGCACTTCAACACTATAAAGGCGCATTACAGGCCTTAAAAATTAATAATCAAACACAAACACTTGTTTACGCAAATGGTTTAAGTCGTGTTGGAAGTATTTACAGAATTGAGGGCAATTATGACAAAGCAGAAAAAACGATAATTGAAAGTCTAAGGATTATTGACCATGTTGAAAGCAAAACGCATTTAGATTATGGCACGACACTTTCAAGTTTAAGCATCGTTTATAAAAAGAAAGGACAGTACAAGCAAGCGGTAAGTTCTGCCAGAGAAGGGTTGGATATTATCAAGAATGTAACTGGTGTTAAAAGTTCTGAGTATGCTTCGGCTAGAACTAATCTAGCTCAAATTTATACAGAAACAGGAGAGTACGATAAAGCTATTGACATGCAAAAAGAAGCTTTAGCATTATATGATAGCATTGGCAAAAAATCTATCAATTATGCAGGAGCTTTAATAGCCTTGTCAAATTTATACCACGAAGTAGGTGAATATCAGAAGGAAATACCAATCTTAAATGAAATTCAAGGAATACTAAGTGAAACGCATTCTGCACAAGCCACTATTCATAATAATTTAGGGCAAGCTTATGACAGAATGGGAGATTATGAAAAAGCTTTGTTTTTCACTCAAATTGGAATTAGTAAAACAACGTCTACACATTCTAGTTATGGCACAAGACTTCAAAATTTAGCATTTATATATGTCAAACTTGGCGAAATGCAAAAAGCTCTGGAAACCTATGCGTTATCTAAATCAGCGATTGAAGAAAAATATGGAACATCCCATCCTTTGTATGGCAGACTCGTCAATAATATTGGTAAGTTGCATTACACTCTAGGAAATTTTCCAGAAGCAAAAACTTATTTTAAAGAAGCTTTAGATAATTTTTTAAATAATTTTGATGAGAATCACCCTAAATATGGATATTACTTAAATGATTATGCCAGGACATTATTGATATTAGGACAAAGCAATGAAGCTCTTACCTTGATGAAGAATAATCTAAGACTGGCAGAAGACAATTCAAGACGTGATACCGAAGCGTATTACAACAGGCAATACAATTTAGCAATAGCTTACAACAGTTTAGGTCGTTATGAAGAGGCTTTACCATTGTTGTTAAATTCTACAGAAAACTTAAAACTTAAATTAGGAAATGATCATCCAGATTACGGTAAAATGCTTAAAAGTTTAAGTGATACTCATGTAGGTTTAGGGAATTATGATGAAGCCTTTCGTTTGATGGAAATCACTAATGAAGTCACAATTAAACAACTGGATAAAATCTTTAAGTTTAGAAGTGAAATCGAAAAAAAAGCATTTTTGAAAATTGTAACTAAAAATTTTGATGATATGCAATCCGTTCCTATTTCTGCAGGTGATGAAATGGATTCTTGGAATGCTCTGAATTTAAATAACCAGTTAATGTTGAAAGGCTTGCTACTCAATAACTCTAAAGATGTCTTAAGTCAGTTGCAAACCTTAAATGATACTGATATTCAGCAAAAAATTGATAACTACAATATTTTAAAGCGACGATTGACTAAAGTATTAAGTCAGTCTCTATTAGAACGTGAGATAGATACAGACAGTTTAAAAGCTGTTATTAATACTGAAGAAGCACAGTTAGTGAAATTATATAGCTCACATTTTAGTAACCAATTAGACCTGACTAAAGACTGGAAGTCATCACAAAAACAATTGAAAAAAGATGAAATTGCCATTGAGTTTTCAAATTTTAAATATACAAATAAGAATAAATTGACCGATAGCATTATGTACGTAGCATACATTTATAAACGCCATTGGAAGTTTCCAAAAATGATCCCTTTATTTGAGCAAAACAAGTTAGAATCTATTCTCAAAAGTTCAAATCCAAATCAACTATACACTTCGCAATATTTATATGATTTAATATGGAGTCCTATCGAAAACTATACTAAAGATCACAACACAATATACTTTTCGCCAAGCGGACTCTTAAACCAGATTCAATTTGCTGCCATTGCAAAAACCAATGACTTTTCTATTGGTCAAGTCTATAATTTAGTACAATTAAGTAGTACAGCAATTTTAGCAAGTAAGCCTACTGAACCAGCTACTGACAGTGCTTTATTTATCGGTGGAATCGATTATGAATATGTTGAAGCAACGTCGAAAACAAATTTAAATTCAGATTATGCCTATTTAGATACTGAAGTTTTAAGAAATACAAAAGCAACACGAAGCAGAGGTGAAACTTGGACATATTTGGAAGGTACTTTAGCCGAAATTAATAATTTACAATCCATATTCAATAGATATCAGAAAGATTACCTTGTGCTTTCAGGAAATGAAGCAACAGAAACTAATTTAAAAAGGTTAAGTGGAAATTCACCTCATGTAATTCATATTGCTACACATGGCTTTTTTTATGAAAACTTAGAAACAAATCATGCAAACCAATTCAGTTTAAGTACAGAAGACCAATATAGGTTGGCTGAAGACCCTTTATTACGTTCCGGATTAATATTGGCTGGTGCTAATTATGCATGGAAAAACGGGAGTAATCCAAATGAAATAGATGATGGTATATTGTCAGCCATGGAAATCTCTCATATAGACTTGTCTCAAACAGATATTGTCGTACTCAGCGCTTGTGAAACAGGATTAGGTGATATTGATGGTAGTGAAGGTGTTTATGGTTTACAGCGTGCTTTTAAAATGGCAGGAGTAGATATTATTGTAATGAGTTTGTGGCAAGTGCCTGATGCAGAAACAGCTGAATTTATGAACTTGTTCTATGAAAACTGGGTCAAAGATAAACAGGTAAGAAAAGCGTTTACCGTTGCACAGCGTACCATGCAAGAAAAATACAATGATGAACCATTAAAATGGGCAGCTTTTGTTTTGTTCGAGTAGAGTGTATTCTATCTGCTTGTAAATGAAAGATGTAATTAAGGTAGGTGAAATACTCCTTGTTACTTTGTAACCACAGTTTAATTTAATATATTTAGAATCCCTTATGTGATTTTTGAAATTTTTTTTCGATTTAAATATATTAATTAATAGCACGAGTCCCATTTACTAAATGCTTAATCATTTATGGTTTAAACTAACCAATTATGAAAAATCGTGCTACGGATTGTGAGTCTGTGACCATAAGCCTGAATAAGTTACTAAAATGTGTGCTTATAGCTTTCTTATTTTTTTTAAGCTCAAATACACAAGCTCAAATAACCTCATTTCCATATACTGAAGATTTTGAAAGCGGACCAGCTGGCTGGTTTGCACAAGGAACAACTTCATGGCAATGGGGAACTCCTTCTGCCTCACTCATAAATTATCCAGCTTCAGGATTTAATGCGTGGGTTACAAATTTAACTGGTAATTATTCAATTGATGAAGATGGATGGATACAAAGTCCGGTATTTGATTTTTCAACGCTATCAATTCCAGAGATTCAATTTGCCATTTGGTGGAATTGTGAAGAACTTTTTGATGGTGTCGTACTACAATCTTCCGTAAACTCAGGTTCCTCATGGGAAAATGTTGGTAGTTATGGAGACTTTAATTGGTTTACAAATCAGTTTATTAGTGCAAACCCTGGAGGTCAAGGAGATGGTTGGAGTGGACATGAAGAAAACTTTACGGGATCAGGAGGCTGGAGAATTGTTGCTCACGGATTACCAAATTTAATAGGACAATCTAATGTTATATTTCGTTTAGCGTTTGCTTCAGATTACAGTATTAATGATGAAGGTATCGGTTTTGATTTAATAAAAATATATGATGGTGATTGTAATGCTGGTGATGATCAAAATTTTTCTGCATGTTATTATAATTCTGATGTTGTTGATTTAAATAATTATTTAAGCTTTGATGCTTCTACAACCGGAACTTGGCAAAGTTTTAATGAAGTGACCATTATTAATAATAGTCAAGTGGATATGGCTGCTGTAAGTTCGGGTAATTACACTTTTAGGTATACAGTGACTAATGGTGGTTGTGTGGATACTTCAGATATTTCAATATCAATTGATAAACAACTGGATGCTGGAAATGATGGAGAACTTATTACTTGTTCTCCATTCACCAATACAGATTTGTTTAACGCACTCAATGGGTCTCCAGATACAGGTGGTACTTGGACTCAGGTTTCAACAGATCCAATTACCTTTAGGTATTCACATGCAGCAGTAGGTGTATGCTCAGAGAGCTCAGCAGTAGTTTTTGTGTATTCAATTCAATCTATTGATGCCAGTGAAGGAATAGAAGAGGAGCCATGTTATATTTTTGAAACGGTAAATTTAAATGATTATTTGCCTGACGGAATTCCTGAAACAGGTGGTACATGGACATTCAGACCTTCAACAGAAGAACCTGATCAGGATATTCCAATTTCTGAAAATGATGATGTAGATTTTCCTGATACTGGAGCAGGAGAAGTCGCTTATAATTTTGATTATGATGTAACAGAAGACTGTGTTATTTATTCTTACGATCTTACGGTTAACGTAACTATAGACCCTTTTCCGGATGCTGGAGAAAATAAAACAGTTGACCTCTATTGCTACGATTATTCAACGTTACATCTCAATCAATTTGTTTCACCCAATTTGATACCAACACATAATGTAACTTGGGAAAGTTTAGATGGTTTAACCGTTCTAAATGAAGATGAAGTCATTCTTCCCAATACTGGACCTGGTCAGTTTTCTTATACGTTTGATTATACCATATTTAACTCTTGCGGACAGCAAGATACAGCAATAATAACCATTTACTTAGACGTATTAAATCAGACAATCTTAATTCCAGACTATGAGTTTGAACGTTATCTTATAGATGATGGTATCGATAGCAACCTTACACCAGATGGTGAAATAGCAATTTCAGATATTTGTGATGTAACAGCATTGAATATATCAAACTATGATATTGCAAGTTTTGAAGGACTTCAATACTTTTCTAATTTAACTAGTTTTTACTTGTATAATAATCAATCTCAAAATCTCGATTCTATTGATTTTTCTGGAAATATTTTGTTATCAAATATAGATGTAATTATTGCGCCTAATTTATCAAGTATTGTAGTAAATCAAAATGTGAATTTAGAGACATTACAAGTGTTTAGTCAAAGTAATGCATTTACATCTATTGATGTGTCTAACAATTTAAGTTTAACAGAGTTGTTACTAGGAAATAATAACCTTACAGAATTAAACATTCAAAATAATGATTTTATCACGTTTTTAGCCTTAAGTAGTAACCCCTTATCAGAATTAAACCTTTCGAATCTTAGTGCTTTAAATACTTTGGTTACGTTTAATACAAATATTGAATATATTGACTTAACTCATAATCCAAATTTACAAACATGGCTTGGTGATAATGGAAATTTAAGATTAGTTTATTTAAATAATGGAGCAAATGAAATATTAACATATTTGGATTTGCGAAATAATTTAAATCTAAACTGTATTTATGTGGATAATGTTCTTAATGCTCAAGATGCTGTGGATTGGTTTAAAGATGGTTTTTCAGATTATGTCGAATCACAGGTTACCATCGATGTTCAAGCAGACGATAATTTTGTTCAGTATGATGGGTTCGGTAATCAAGCACAGGTAGAAGCATGGTTTAATAATCATGGTGATGCAAGTGTTTTTCCAGATTGTGGAAACATTACATGGACTTATACTTATCATATTATTGAAGAACCTAACCAAAATGGTACAGATTTATTTTACGATACAATTTTTACAGCTACTGATGAATTTGGTAATTCAGACAGTACTGCAGCTAGTTTTGTTATAGAAGGAATAAAGCATTTTTCAGAAGATTTTTATGGGTTGGGAGGAACAGCTTGTGAAGATACGTTAGATTTAAATACTATAATTACAGATGTAGAACCTACAGCCAATATTGTTGCTTTTGACATTTCTTACTCTTTATCACAAGTGAATAATTTTCAAACTAATCAAGGCCCATTTGAATCTAGTTTTAATAATACAATTGTTGATTTTCCTGACACAGGAGCTGGCTCGTTTAGTTATTTATATAAAGCAACAATAGAGAAAGATATTCCTTATTTTAGACCAGATCAAGGGGAATTCGATTCAATTTTTATTTACGATGAAGCACTCATCACTATTGATGATAAAACTGTTGCTTTTAATGTTGAAGAATTAGAAGATATCACAGTATGTCTAGAAAGTGGTGAAATTTCATCTATTCAAGATTTAACAGATTTACTGGTTATTACTCCAGACCCAGATGTTTTATTACCTCAGGATCCTATTGATTTAAATCAGTATTGGACACCCTCAGTTTATTCTGGTTCAGGAACCTATACCTTTAACCCTACGTCTGCTTTTCCGCAATGCCCAACTAACGCAGTTTCAATAACAGTTACTGAAGCATCTTGCAGCAGCAATCTATTAGATCTCAATATCTTTTTAGAAGGCGCTTATGATTCAAATACAGGACTCATGAGAGATGATATGAGAACTACAGGAGTCTTGCCAACTACAAGCCCATATGTTGATGCTATAAGTTGTGATGCATCCGTTTTTAATGTTACTGGTAGTCAGGCAATAATCGATTGGATCTGGCTGGAAATAAGAGATAGTAATAATCAAACAACAGTTATTAAATCAAGGTCAGCATTACTCAGAGCAGACGGAAGTATCGTTGATGTTGATGGTGTTTCGCTTGTAAATATTGATATACCTACAGACGATTATTACATAATGTTAAGTCATAGAAATCATTTAGGTGTGCTATCATTTAATTCATACACATTTAATGGAACTACTATAAGCATTGATTTCACAACCTCTAGTCTTTTAGTTCAAGGTACAAATAATGCGATCGCTAACTTTAGTGATGGTAAATATGGTCTTTATGCAGGTGATTTTAATGGAGACGGTCAAGTTCAAAATACAGATAGAAGCATTGTCATTCCTTTAATTGGTTTAAGTGGCTACAACAATGCAGATTTAAATTTAAATGGAGAA
Organism: Psychroserpens mesophilus; assembly: GCF_050617655.1. Taxonomy (GTDB): domain Bacteria; phylum Bacteroidota; class Bacteroidia; order Flavobacteriales; family Flavobacteriaceae; genus Psychroserpens; species Psychroserpens mesophilus_A. The sequence goes on from NZ_JBODQC010000003.1 coordinate 364,761, forward strand.
GTACAAAACAACGATATCAATAGCATTCTCACTCCTAATATTGGAAAAGGCGTACAATTTATGAATAGAAATCTATTTGCACAGCGCAGACAAAATTGATTTTTATGAGAATTAATTTATGATAAACATTAAACTATGAAAATTATTTATAACACTCTATTTAGAAACATTGTAATGACAGTTACTCTGTTTAGTGTGCTTTCAATAAGTGCTCAGGACATCCATTTTACGTTTGGAAATCCTCAGAACACCAATGATGGCACCTTTGATTATTTTGAGGTTGATGTTTTTATTCAAACAATACATACAACAGGAAGTTTTAAATTGGGATCAGGACAGTTGTATTTTAATTATAATCCATCTGCTTTTGGAACACATGTTTTTAATAATTCAAACTTTGAAGTTACAAACCCGAGTAATGAAGGCTACATCGCTGGTCAGTTTATGGATGAAGTGAATTCAGAATTGTATGGAAATTTTACCATCAACGACAATAAAATGTCACGAGTATCCTGGTCTTTTTTTCAAAAAATGAATGCCAGTGCTTTTTTTGATGATAACGTTTCGGCAATACCAACGAAACTTTGTCATCTCAAATTTAAATATAGTAATGTAAATGAAGATCCAATGCTTAGGTTCGAGGATGGAGATGTTTATGATGATCAATTTATAGCTGTATGTAAAAACCTGTCCGATGATGTATTTTGCGCTGAACAGGTAGGTTTGGAATTAATTAACGATACCTTTGATAGCAGTGGTGCTCGGTTCTCAAGTTCTGAAATAGAATCGCAATCTACAATTAAGTTATATCCTAATCCAGTTAAAAATATCCTTAATATTGAAGGAGACTTAAAAGACGCAATATCGCTTAAGTTATATGCTTTATCCGGACAACTTATTTTAGAATTAAAAGACAATTTCAATTCAATAGATATGAATAAAATTGAAGCAGGTGTTTATGTTTTAAAACTTTTAGGTATCAGTGGAATCAATACTTTTAAAGTCGTTAAAGAATAATTAAAAACAAAGCTTAAAATCCTCACAAATGGCTGTTTGAACTTCTGAATTTGTAAAACCCATATTTTTTAAGTCAGCACTAATTAGAGATATGTTCGCTTTAACATCTTTGAATTCATCGTTACTTAGTATATGAAATGAATAAAAAGGAACTTTGTTAATGTTTGGAAATTTAGTTTCGGTGATAGCCCACTCGTAATCATTACCTTGTTGTAATAATGTGCCATCAACCATTAAAGAAATGGTATTAACAGGAGTTCCTATGGTTGTTATGGTCTTGGTGTCTTTATGCCTTAACAGGAAATAATAATCTTTTTCCTTATTTGGAATACGATCCCATTCAAATCGAATTTCGTTGTTGTAAATTTTAGTACTATCAGCAGGATAACGCATCAAAATAATATCATCACCTCTATAAACCACGCCACTTTTATCTCGTCGTAGTACATCGGTATTTGTAAATTCTTTCCATACATATGAAAAATAAGTTTTTGCAAAAGATGATTTTGTAGTTATGGGTTTTATTGCTAACAATTCTTTATAACTAAAGGTTCCTGTTTGGAACAATTCAAAGACATCACCATTTTCATTTACAATATACACAAGGTCTTCTCTTTGCATAATTAGTTTTGTGTGTTTGTCTAATACAGTTCCTTTCTTTACAATTTTCAGTGAGTCATTGACTTCTATTTTGGGTGATCCTTCATATTTGTAAACAAATAATTTGTTTTTTTCTGCAAAGCTAAATTGAAATGTTAGGCATAATACAACTAACAAAACATAACTTTTATTTACTTTAAGTAAGTTTTCCATTTTCGTTTAGTATTTATATATCGTGTTAAATGCTTGTAATATTTAAAATAACTTCCAGAAAGTATAATTCCTATAATGATGGGAAACGGACTAAGAATAATATCATTTTTAAATAACCAAATGGCTAAAGCAAAGAGTACAATTGCAAAAATGAGTTGATATACCTGCTTTCTGGTTCGATAACTTATTTTGTACTTTTTATTCCATTTCATATACAAAATAGTAGAAAAATACATACATATAAAAGTGATAATACACAACCAAAACAATGATATTCTGTGCATTAAATCGTTTTTAATGAGCATGTTGGTTATGTTCCCATGAATAACCATACCATACATATCAGCATCACTTTTACCTGCAATCGTAGGATTTAGTGGTGTAAAAAATTTATCTTGAATGTCATATTTATTTCCTGTTGGAGAACCAATATAACCCATAATAACAATTTTATCTTTGAGAATAGGTTTGTTGTCATTTAGAAAAAAATCATCTAGAATCAAATGAGGAAAAGCAGTATAATCTCCAGAATATTTAATGGTTTGTAAAGTGTTTAATTTTTCATCGTAATTGTATTTCTTCCATCGTTTTTTGCTTAAATATTTTTTAGCTATCAAGGTCGCAAATGAAGATTGTTTTGTATCATTAATCACTTTTTTTCCAATAAACTCTCGTATAACAGCTGTATTAGTTTTAAAATTGAAGTCTACAAATCCAGGTTTATGTTTCGTTTTAAAAAAAGGGTCACTAAAAATTAAACTGTCATGATATGCTTCAAAGGATGTCACAACTTTTTTGTTTTGAAGCAATTGGGACAATAACGTATCTGTTTTTGTTTTGTCTGAATGTGCTTCTAAAATAATATCAAATCCAACCACTTTAGGGTCTTCTTTTAAAATTGCACTTAAAAGATTAGCGATTACTTCTCTATCGTGATTTTCTATATTAACTAATATGATTTCACTATTAATTTTATCTCTATTGTTGAATTTTTCAGAGTAAAACACATCCAAAAAACTAAAGTCAGAAAATGCTTTATGAAGCGGGTTAAAAAAACGAATGTTGAAAAAAGCAATAGACAGAACTAATAATAGAATGCTGGTAAGAATAGTAGATAAAAACGCATCTCTTATTAATAGCTTAGTCTTTTTTTTCATGGGTTGGTTGTGTTATTTAAATATACATATTAATATTTTAAAGCACAATAACTAAAATAGGGTAGGTAAGATGGTCTTATTATAGGTGTATAGATGATTGAAAATGTTACAGTTATATATAAAAAAAACTCCATAAACTATTTGGCTATGGAGTTTTGTCAGTTTATATCAACTTCTTCTCATACTATACGAATTAATGATGTTTTTTAATCTTAATTTCAAATCTTCACCAGTATCGTAAACCATTTGAGTGTCAGTTGGAAAATAAAGAGGTCTGATTCTCGTTAATTCAAACTCTCTATGGTTTAAAGCTCTTTCATCACCTCTAAATGTTGCATAAACGTGTTCGAAAACAAATTCACTGTCAACAGGAAAGACATCTAGTATTTGATTTTTTCTTAAATCTGTATAAACAAGATTTGCTAATACATGAGTAGATTTAAACTGATGCGTTTCAAAATAACGTGCTTTAGCATTAATGATTTTATCAATTTTTATGTTGTTGCCTAAGCTATCAGTAACTAAATTTCCTGCTCTATCTGTCTTAAATTCCCAGCCATCAACAATGTTTTTTTGTTTCAATTCTTGTCTGGTGTTCACTTGCTCAGGAGAAATGTTAATTTGTTTCAATTGTAACTGCATAGCATAATCATAAGTAATATCATGAGCAGCATCAATATGATACTGTGTCCAGAATTTATTCAAACCATACGCATTGAAGTTTAACAAATCTGCTTCCAGTTGCTGAGGAATAATTTGATAGGTTTGATTTTCAATTGAGACCATAACATAATCTGTTCCTTTGTGATGAGCTTCAAGCATCAGATTTCTTGTGTCTTCAAAGTTTGGATTGATGCGTTCAATATAGCTGAAGATTTTATAGGCTTCTCTGGCATTGTATTTGTCTTCAGAATCTAAAAGAGAGATGCCTTCATCTATTAAGTAATCAGATGCTTTATATCTGTAGTTTACAATTTCTGATGTATAATCATTGAATTTTAAATTTAAAGTTTTGCCATTAATTTTTAAAGGTAATACTCGTTTTATTGCGTTTTGTCTTGCTTCTAAATCTAAATAGATGTCATAAATGGTTCTGTACTGCTCTGGATTTCCATCCTTTTTAAGGTGTTTTAGGTCTTGTAAATCTTCTTCTAAAACTTTGTAATAGGCATCTTCAAGCATTACAATATAATCTTGCTTACGTTTTTTATCTTTATTGTTTTCGAGTTTTCGTAACGCATCATTGATGGCTTGGTCATAATTACCATGACTAATTGCTTTTTCAATTTGTTTCCTTCCGCTACATGATGTTAGTACCAGAAGAAGTACTGTTGTGAGTAGTAATTGCTTCATAATTCTGGATTTTAAAGATTGTTTCTATATAGAATCCAAATATGATGCCAAATAAAAAACCCGAAGCAAATTTTAAATTTAACTTCGGGTTATATTTACGTAAGAGTATTGTGGCTACTTCTTTTTCTTTGGATTATATATCGGTAATAATTGTGTAGATACTTCACCAAAACCAATTCTGGTATCATCCTTTTCGCAGTAACCACGCATGATTACTTTATCATAATCATTTATGAATTTACGTTCAGTACCATCTTTCATTTTGATTGGCTTTTCACCTCTCCAGGTTAATTCTAGCATTGAACCATAAGAGTCAGGTGTTGGTCCGGAAATCGTACCACTTCCCATCATATCGCCAGAGTTTACAGGACAGCCATTTACTGTGTGATGCGCAAGTTGCTGCGCCATGTTCCAGTACATGTACTTAAAATTTGATTTGCTTACAGTAGTTTCTTTAGCGCCTTTAGGTTTAATAGCGACTTCAAGATTAATATCGAAACTTTTCTTTCCTTTGAATTGTAAATAAGGAAGTTGAGGCTTTAAAGGTTTCGGACTTTCAACTCTAAAAGGCTCTAATGCGTCTAAAGTCACAATCCAAGGCGACATGCTAGATGCAAAGTTTTTTGCTAAGAATGGACCTAGTGGTACATATTCCCACTTTTGAATATCTCTTGCAGACCAGTCGTTAAATAGTACCAAGCCAAAGATATACTCTTCAGCTTCTTCAATAGGAATAGGCTCTCCCAAATCGTTAGCATCTGTCGTAATAAATGCCATTTCTAATTCAAAATCTACCAGTTTTGAAGGTCCAAAAACGGGTTGATCACTATCTGCAGGAATCGTTTGTCCTTGAGGTCTGTGTATAGGGATTCCTGATGGAATGATTGAGCTACTTCTTCCATGATAACCTACAGGAATGTGAAGCCAATTAGGCAATAAAGCATTATCAGGATCTCTAAACATAGTACCAACATTTGTAGCATGTTCAATACTCGAATAGAAATCGGTATAATCACCTATTTGAACCGGTAATTGCATTTCGATTTCGTCTAATCTGAACAGAACAATTTCTTTATGTTTTGTATTGTTTTTCAGAGTTGTATTATTACTGTCAAATATTTCAGCAATACGATTACGTACCAAACGCCAGGTTTTTCTTCCATCAGCTATAAAGTCATTTAGTGTATCCTGAAGAAAAATATCATCCGTTAAAGGAATTCCTTCAAAATAACCTAATTGATGTAAGGCACCAAGGTCAATAGCTGTATCTCCAATTCGAGTACCAATTGTAATGATGTCATCACGAGTTAAAAAGACACCGAAAGGGATATTTTGAATTGGGAAGTCAGAGTTTTTTCCAACATGTAACCATGTGCTACGATCAGGATTATTTGCAGATAAAGGCATAATCATTAGTATTGTTTTAATATTGTTTTCTATTCAAACGTACATATTTTTTTTTGTTTTAATTGCATAAATCCATAAAAAATAGATTAAAATCTAATGTTAATAACCTGCTCATAAAACATTGCGTTAAACTAGCTTTTTTAAAACCTTTTCAGAAGATGATTTCTTATTTTTGAGAAATTTTAATTAAGACAATACTTATGCAACGCGATCAACAAATTTTTGAACTTATAGATGCTGAAAAACAACGACAAATAAACGGTTTGGAGCTTATAGCTTCAGAAAATTTTGTAAGCGACCAGGTTATGGAAGCTGCAGGTTCTGTTTTAACCAACAAATATGCGGAAGGCTATCCAGGTAAACGTTATTATGGAGGTTGTGAAGTTGTTGATGAAGTTGAACAAATTGCAATTGATAGAGTGAAAACGTTATTTGGAGCCGTTTGGGCAAATGTTCAACCACATTCTGGAAGTCAGGCTAATACAGCGGTTTATGCAGCTTGTCTAAAACCTGGTGATAAGATTTTAGGATTTGACTTGTCACATGGAGGACATTTGACTCATGGTTCTCCGGTGAATTTTTCGGGTAAATTATACAATCCGGTTTTTTATGGAGTGGAAGAGAATACTGGAGTTTTGAATTATGATAAAATTCAAGACATGGCAACTCGTGAACAACCGCAAATGATCATTGCAGGAGCTTCTGCGTATTCACGTGATATTGATTTTAAACGTTTTCGTGAGATTGCAGATAGCGTTAATGCTTTATTGCTTGCTGATATTTCTCATCCTTCAGGTTTAATAGCTAAAGGTATTTTAAATGATCCTTTACCACATTGTCATATCGTAACCACAACCACGCATAAGACCTTACGAGGACCACGTGGTGGATTGATAATGATGGGACAAGATTTTGACAATCCGTTTGGTTTAAAACTAAAAAATGGCAATCTTAAAAAAATGTCTTCACTTCTTGATTCTGCTGTATTTCCTGGAAATCAGGGAGGACCATTAGAACACATTATTGCGGCTAAAGCCATTGCTTTTGGTGAAGCCCTTTCTGATGAGTTTATGCATTACATGTTACAAGTAAAGAAAAATGCTGCGGCAATGGCAAATGCTTTTGTAAGTAGAGGTTATCATATCATTTCTGGAGGCACAGATAATCATATGATGCTTATCGATTTACGTAATAAAGACATTACAGGTAAAGCTGCTGAAGAAGCACTCGGAAAAGCTGATATTACAGTGAATAAAAACATGGTGCCTTTTGATGATAAGAGTCCGTTTGTAACTTCTGGTATTCGCGTTGGAACTGCAGCTGTGACAACCAGAGGCTTAAAAGAAAATGATATGGAAACGATTGTTGCCTTTATTGATGATGTCATAAAACATTATGACAATGAGGAGAAACTTGAGCGTATTGCAGAGCAAGTGAATACAATGATGAGTGACAAGCCATTATTTTCTAAATAATTTAATTGAAAGCTATGCTGAATTAGTTTGGCAGTTGATTCTATTTGATACATACGAAACCCTTTCTTCCAGAACTTCGGAATGAAAGGGTTTTTATTTTAATCTATTGTCGTTTAGACGTTAGGGGAAATCTTATTTGAAATATAAAAAAGTAACATAAGATTCCTCAATGCTTCGGAATAACATTAGTATTTTTAATCCTCAGAAGTCACAAATTGATAGGCTCCTAAGTCTGATGCAAATTCTGGAGTGGTAGGCCTTGTTATGCCTAAAATGTCTTTATCAACTAGGCTGGAAAATATTGAATTACCAATACCTCTTGCTGCGGAATCTTCATTTAACCTCAAATCGTTTTCAAAAGGTAATTTAAACTCTGGATTTTCGTTTAAGGTAATACGTTCAAAATGTATTCCATCGTTAAAATCAAACGGATTGCTACTCGCATTAAAACGAATCAAACAATCTGTAAACTTAAACAGTAAATCATTGCTGGATTCACCAGAGACATCAATTTCGGCATTATCATTTCCATAAATGATACAATTATTAAAATTAGCCTCTTCAAGGTTATTTGTGGTTACAGAGTTGTCTTCATTTATCATAAAATTGTTGAGTAATACGGAAGGGAATTGTCTGAAACTTGAATTCCAGTAATTCGCAATTGTACAATGCGTAAAGTTATATTTGCCTCCTAATGTACCAGCAAAAGAAGACTGGCCTGAGTTATTAATCACTAAGTTTTCTCCACGAACGGAAGATGCTCTTGCTAATATTCCAAAATTACTGGAGTTGTAAATTTTTGAATTGGTTATTGTTAATTTATCATTGGCTGCATTTTGATTGCCTTCAGATAAAATACCAATGGTTCCGTTTTTGATGGTTGCGTAATTAATTTCATTATTTACACTTCCATTAAACAAATAAATGGTAGACCATTGTCCGGGAATATCCTCAAAAAGAGGTTCTAAACGATCACCTTCAAAAATCACTTCGTTTTCTAATAGTTCTTGATCATCACTTAAGGTACCATTCACTTTTAATGATGCGTTATTGGTTATCAGTAAACCAGAATTGGCATGAAAATGGACACGTGCTCCAGCTTCAATGGTAAGTATATCACCTTCATCTACTGCTGCAAATCCATAAATCACATAGGGTTTTTCGTTGGTAAACGTGAGTTCGTCATCTTCTAAAAAGCGACCTTGTAGAGTGGTCTCGTCCTGAATTCCGTCGCCATCAACATCAAATGTCAATGTTTCAATAACATTCGTTGTATTGTCTCTGTTTGGGAAAATAAAAACAGCGTCCTTAATTAGAGTTACAAGTTCTACTTTCTGAAGGTTATTACCAGAATCGAATTCTATGGCATCTGTATCTAAAAATTGTAATTCAGACAAAGGATTTTCGTTGGTATTGTATGTGGTTTCTATAAAAATAAAGAGACTGTCTTTTGCTAAAATTTCTACATTTTCAAAAACTTTACCAGCCATTCCATCCACATTTAGTCTGTAGTTAGAACTTTCGCCTTGCGATAATCGAACTGTTGGTATAGAGATATCATCATTACTTCTATTGTAAACCTTGAGATTATAAGTGCTTGAACCAATATCTGCGAAAATTGTATCAAGATATATGGTGTCTTTTGAAAATGAAAGGTTTCCAGTGCTTGGAGCAAAATCGAAGTCTTTTCGACAAGAACTCCAAAATATGAGTATTGAAATCGTAAACAGGAAGGATAATAATCTTTTCATAACTATTTTTAATATCTACTGCGTATAAGTTAGAAACCTTATGCGCATAAAAATATAACTTTTGAAGTCAATTTGTAGTATAAAAACTAAAATTTAGTGCAATTCGTATAATTTAATTGGCTTTTTTTGATTCAGCTATAATCTTTTGAAATTCCTGACTGCAGATTACGAGTTCTTCAAGTAAATTTACTTGCTTGTTTTTAGATAGTAGTTTGGAATCAATTTCCTGAGCATCACAATAATCAAAAAACAGAGCTTGGTATGCTTTTGGAATGTTTAAATCGAATGTAAGTAATGTATTATTGAAAAATTGATCCTTTTCAAAAAGGGATTGAAATTCCTTGTAAGTAATAGGAATTACTGGTTTTTCTTTAGGTTTTTTACTTTTAAAAAGCCGACCAATCATTTGAGCAATAGCGATAAAATCTATATTGCCTTTGGGTTGAACTCCGTATTTATAAGGATGCCGTTTTATGTCTTCTTTGATTTGGTTGTTAATTTGTGATTCTAATTTAATGGAATCAAATGCCTTTTCGCGTTCATCTCTTAAAAGCACAGCATCAAGTTCGTTGATTGCTTTTTTTACTTCTATGATGACGATGTGATTAAAATCACGGTCTTTGATTTCTATAAATGTTTTGGTATGAAAAAGGGAACTCACATATAATGTGTCTTTTAATTTAGCTCCAATTTTAAAGTCGCCATCATCATTAGTATAAGTCATGATATTTTGAGTGATATTAACAACTAAAGCACCTTTTACAGTGGTTTCGGCATCGTAAACCTTGCCATTAATAGTTTGAGCTACAATGTGAATTGGCAAAAGCGTTAAAATGAGAAGAACAAATCTTTTCAAGAATAGAAATTAATTGGTTTGTCTTTCAAATTAATAAAATTAGAGCGACAACAAATACAAGATTATGATATTTTAACACTGATTTTAATAAAAATTTTTAGAATAAATCAATGATTTCTTGAGGAATACGAGTAGGTTTGTTGGTGTCGTGTGACATTAAACACCAAATGGTTTCGGAAGTTGTTAAAAGTTTACTGGTCTTTTTATTATAGATTTCAACGATTCGAGTAGATCTTAAACCCTCAGCTTTGGTAACAAATGTCTTTAATACTAAGTCGTCTCCTAAAAGTGCTTCGGCTTTGTATTGAATATGATGACTCAGCATAATCCAATAATACATATGTCTTAAATGTACTGAAGTATTCGCAATCCAGTTGTCTTCAGCTATATCCTGAACCCACTGCACATACCTAACATTGTTAACATGTTTACGAGCATCTAAATCTTCTGTTGAAACAGTGATGTTCTTTTCAAATATTAGCATATGTTATTTTTCATATACTTGAACCTCAAATAACTTATCCCAACGCTTACCAGTTACAAAAATGGTTTTAGTTTCAGAATTATAGGCAATACCATTAAGAACATCTAATCCTTCATGTTGTATGACTAATTGGCGTAGAGGTGAAAAGTCAATAACACCTTCAACAGCACCATTTTCAGGATTAATAATGGCTACACCATTTTTTTGGTAACGATTGGCATAAATTCTACCATTAATCCATTCCATTTCATTGATGCCTATAATTTTACCTTTATTGGTGTAAACTTGTAATTTTGAAACTTCGGCTAGGGTTTGAGAATCTAACAACCAGATGTTTTCTGTGCCATCAGATTTGTAAAGTGTTGTTCCATCATTACAAATTCCCCAACCCTCTTTACTTTGTCCGTATTTAAAACTACCAGTTTTTTCAAAACTGTCGACATCATAAACAAAACCAGTGTTCTCTCTCCATGTTAATTGGTAAATATTATTGTTTAAAATGGTTAATCCTTCTCCAAAATACTGTGGCGCCAAATCAACACTTTTTATAATATCAGAAGTTTTATAGTCCACTTTTCTTAGTTTAGATTCTCCATACTGACCTGTGCTTTCATATAAAATACCATTGTGAAATTCTAAACCTTGTGTGTAGGATGTGATATCATGAGGATATTCATTAATAATCTTATAATCGTAGATTTTAGGAAGTTGATCATTAAGAATGGTGATGTTAGTAGTGACCTCCTCTTTTGTATCATCATAATTAACAGTTGCTGTAATTGTTTGCACACCTAACTTTTGATTGTTTAAGTTTAAAGACGCATTGATAGGTTCACCATTCATCTGATAACTAATAGAAGAAATAGTAGCGTTATTAGGGTTGTTAAGAGAAAGTTTAAGTGTTTCTCCTAGTTTCACAACATTGTCTTTTGCGTTTGTATCAATTGAAAAATTATTTTTTTTTGGATTTGAATTTCCGCAATTAATTAGTGAGAGAGATAACGCAATGAGAATGAAAGATTTAAATACCGACATTTTTTATCAAATTTTAATGCAAGTTATTTAATAAAATTCGGTTTAAAAAATCATTGCAGAAGTATTAAAAGATTGTATCTTTGCAGTCGGCAAGTCCTACACAACCAGCTCCTGCTTAATCCTCCAGGTCGGGAACGAAGCAAAGGTACGCGGTCGTAGCGGTGTGATGTAGGTAGCTTGCCTTTTTTTGTACCCTAAACTCAAATCTTAACAGGTTATAATTTATTAAGAATGTTTGTTTTTAATAGCATTTAACTTTCAACTTTTTTACTTTTAACTTTTAAATCTAATTTCATGTCTAAAGTTGTATTGATAACTGGAGGTTCTTCTGGTATTGGAAAATCTATTGGTGAATTTCTAACCTATAAAGGGTATGACGTGTATGGTACAAGCAGAACGCCAGAACGCTATACAGACTCTAAATTTAGATTAGTGGCTTTAGATGTTGCTGATACCACTTCAATAAAAAAAGCAATTCAGACAGTAGTTGAAGGATCTGGTAGAGTTGATGTTCTTATTAATAATGCAGGTGCAGGAATTACAGGACCTATAGAAGAAATTCCTGATGTAGAAATCAAACGTAATTTTGAAACAAATCTCTTCGGACCAATCAATGTCATCAAAGCTGTTTTACCTCAAATGCGCCTTCAAAATTCGGGATTGATAATAAATATTACATCTATTGCTGGATATATGGGCTTGCCATACCGCGGAATTTACAGTGCGAGTAAAGGTGCTTTAGAATTAATTACTGAAGCTTTTAGAATGGAAATTAAAGATTTTAATATTCGCATGACGAATCTGGCTCCAGGTGATTTTGCTACTAATATTGCTGCAGGTCGCTATCATGCACCTGTAACAAAAGGATCTCCTTATGAAACTAAATATGGATCAGTTTTAAAAAATATTGATGAAGATGTTGATAATGGCAATGATCCTGCTTTAGTTGCAAATGCTGTTTTCAAAATTATAAATACACCATATCCAAAGATTCATTATAAAGTTGGTGCCTTTTTACAAAAGTTCTCTGTTGTTTTGAAACGAATTCTTCCTGATAAAACCTATGAGAAAATGCTAATGAAGCATTATAAGCTATAAGTATTGGTATGTTTTTTGATGATAGGTTGTTAAACTGTATCCTCATGAAAAAACAATTACCTTTTCTGTTATTTTTAACTTGTTTTGTCTTTACTGGTTGCAAAGATTATTTAGACTGTATTGTAAATAGACGACCTGAAATTCATGATGCTACTTTCAAAGATGGTACAATAGGAGTTTATTATTATCAAGAAGTCACTACTGAAATTAAAAATGAACCTCGCGATAATGATTATGGATATCATTACGATGTTTATGGTAATTTACCTGATGGTATTCACATGTTTGCAAATTACAGAACGGTTTCATTTGAAGGTACTCCAGAAGTAGCAGGAACATTTAGATTTACTTTACTCTTATATGTCGATCCGCCTTTGAGTTATGATTACGATACAGACCAATATGAAGAAGTTATGTGCTCTGAGTCGACTTCAAAAGAATTTTCAATTACCATTTATTAATTTCTACAGAGATTTAATTTGTTGATATGTTTTGAAAAAAACATATCATTTAAGCTATGTTAAAGTTGTAATTTCGTGATTAGTATTAATTACAAATCGTTTCTTCTTTTCAGAAATGAATTCAGAATAAACTGATGAAACAAAAAACACAATTTTTATGAAATTTTTTATTGATACAGCTAATCTTGATCAAATTAAAGAAGCTCAAGACATGGGTATTTTAGATGGTGTTACCACAAATCCATCATTAATGGCAAAAGAAGGTATTACAGGTCATGATAACATTATGAAACATTATGTCAATATCTGCAATATTGTAAATGGCGATGTTTCTGCCGAAGTTATTTCTACCGATTTTGATGGTATGGTTAGAGAAGGAGAGGCTTTAGCAAAACTTCATGACCAAATTGTTATTAAATTGCCTATGATTAAAGATGGCATTAAAGCCTGTAAATACTTTAGTGATAAAGGTATAAAAACCAATGTGACTTTAGTGTTTTCTCCAGGTCAAGCTTTATTAGCAGCTAAAGCTGGAGCAACTTATGTGTCTCCATTTATAGGACGATTAGACGATATCTCTACAGATGGTTTAAACCTTATTGCTGAAATAAGAATGATTTATGACAACTACGGTTTTGATACTGAAATTCTCGCGGCTTCTGTAAGACATACAATGCATGTTATAGACTGTGCAAAACTTGGTGCTGATGTTATGACTGGACCTTTAAGTTCAATTGTTGGATTGTTAAAGCATCCATTAACAGATATTGGTTTAGAAAAGTTTTTAGCAGATTATAATAAAGGAAATTAAACAATCCTTTTGTAACGTTATGGGACACTCTTGAATGGATGTATTTAAGAGTGTTTTTTTATTTTGTGTTAGGTGATTTATGTGATGACGATAAAATTTCTAAAACCTCAGTCATTTCTGGACTAAAAAGACCAATATTAGAATCTACAATTCTCATCTTTTTATCAATTACAAAGATTTTATGCGATAAAGTAATTACATATTTCTCCATGGCTTCTGAAGAATTAGAAAACATATACTCGTTTTTAGAAGCATAGTTCAAGGAACGAATCGTCTTTTTCCAGTAATGTAACTCATTGTCATTAAAGTTAATTGCGATAAAGTTTACTTCAGGGAATTTGGCTCTTAGTTCATTAATTTTAAAATGGCTATTTCTCGAATGCATTTTATAATTCGTAGACCAGCAATAAATGACAGTTGGCGCATTAATTAGAGTGTTTAGTTTTACGGTATTTCCTTCAAAATCAATTAATTCTGAGTTAGGTAGCACATTTCCAGGTCTCAATTTGCTTGATGCTTCATCTAGAGCTTTCAAATAAGTTTTATCTTTAGAATTAGTACTTTTACTTAGGTAATAATTAATCATTGTATTAGTTTCATCACGATCATTAGCATTTAAAATGAAATCTCTTGTGATGTGTTTTAATAAATAATTTTTAATATTTTCACTGGTAACAGCACTGTCAATAAGTTTTAACTTTTCAATATTGTAGTCCAGAGCCATTCTGTCAAAAACTTCATGATTTCCATCAATATAATATTGGTTTAAAGCCATATTATTAAAGTGCCAAAACAGGAATCTATTATAAACATATAGATTACTCAGGCTCTCGTTGTTAAGGTCTACCTCGTTTCTATAATCATAAAAACCTTCAGGTAAATCTTTAAAATGAATCAATTTATTATTTCCGTAATAACCAAAAGGAAACATTTCATGATATGCATAATGATTGTAGTCAATACTGGATTTTACAATACTTTTAAATAAGTCTGATGAAGGTTTTTTAGATAAAAATTCTTCAAAATGTTCTAGCTTTTGCTTTCTGCGACTAACCATGTGTTTTTGAAAAACTTCAGGTTCTAAATGACTTGTATTTCTAAACTTCTTATTTTCTATTTCGTCATCTATAAACGATTTTATAAGATAGTTATTCTTTTTAGAGCCTATACCAGTATATACCAAAGACTCATCAAAATCATTTGTGTTTAATCTAAATAACAAGCTGTCTTTTGGTTCTAAAAAAATAGTTTGATATTCTCCTCCATGAGTAAATGAATATAAACCAGGATTTAAATTATCAATTTTGTGAAGAAATCTATTGTTGTTATCAAGATAGATGGTGTCTTTACCTTCAATACCGTTACTAAGAGTAATATAATTGTTGCTTGGGTTGATAATTTCTCCACCAAAATAAGCATAATCTCCTTGAGTTGAGCTCGAGTTTTTACAGCTAAATACAAGTGAAAATGCTAAAAAAATATAAAAATAAAATTTCATAAATACGTTGTAGGTAGTTCAATTACTAAACAAAAATAGAGCTTGCAGGTAATAACTCTTGTTAATACGTTGTTAAATCTTATATATGCTATGTTTTCAAAGAATTTTCATCGAAAATAATTAGTGCTAGTTGTTTCTTACAATGGATTGATTTTTCTACTTTTGCAAAAAATTAAAACACATTATATGTTAACAGTTTCTAACCTTTCAGTACAATTTGGTAAACGTGTTCTTTTTGATGAAGTTAATACGACTTTTAATAATGGAAATTGCTACGGAATTATTGGAGCAAATGGTGCAGGAAAATCAACGTTCTTGAAAATCATAGCAGGAAAACAGGATCCTACTTCTGGTCATGTTCATTTAGAACCAGGTAAACGTATGTCTGTTTTAGAACAAGATCATAATTTGTACGATGAGCATACGGTTTTAGAGACTATTATTATGGGTAACAAGCCATTATATAAACTTAAAACTGAAATTGATGCGTTATATGCCGATTATACAGATGAAAATGCCGAAAAAATAGGAGAGCTTCAAGTAGAATTTGAAGAAATGAATGGCTGGAATGCAGATAGTGATGCTGCAGCAATGTTATCAAACCTTGGCATTAAAGAAGAGTATCATTACACATTAATGAAAGACTTGGATGGTACGCAAAAAGTACGTGTGCTTCTTGCGCAGGCACTTTTTGGTAACCCAGATTTACTAATTATGGATGAGCCAACCAATGATTTAGATTATGAAACAATCTCTTGGTTAGAGAATTTTTTAGCAAATTATGATAACTGTGTGATTGTAGTATCTCACGATAGACACTTTTTAGATTCAGTTTGTACGCATATTTCAGATATTGACTTCGGAAAAATTAATCATTTCTCCGGAAACTATACATTTTGGTATGAATCATCTCAATTAGCAGCGAGACAACATGCACAACAAAATAAAAAGGCTGAAGAAAAGAAAAAAGAGTTAGAAGAATTTATCAGACGATTTTCTGCAAATGTTGCCAAATCTAAACAAGCAACCAGTAGAAAGAAAATGATTGAAAAGCTAAATATCGCAGATATAAAACGTTCCAGCCGTCGTTATCCAGCAATTATTTTTGAACGCGATCGTGAAGCTGGAGATCAAATTTTAAATGTTGAAGGATTAGAGGCTTCTGTTGAAGGTGACATTTTATTTAAAAATATTGATATCAATTTAAATAAAGGCGATAAAGTCGTAGTGTTTTCTAAAGATTCTAGAGCAACTACAGCTTTCTATCAAATTATTAATGGTAAAGAAAAAGCAGATGCTGGTCAGTATGACTGGGGAATTACAACCTCTCAATCCTACTTACCATTAGATAATAGTGATTATTTTGATAATAATCTAACTCTTGTAGATTGGTTGCGACAATGGGCAACAACAGAGGAAGAGCGCGAAGAAGTTTACATTCGCGGATTCTTAGGAAAGATGATTTTTAGTGGCGATGAAGCTCTAAAAACAGCTAATGTTCTCTCTGGAGGAGAAAAAGTACGATGCATGTTGAGTCGAATGATGATGGTGAGAGCAAATGTTTTAATGCTCGATGAGCCTACCAACCATTTAGATCTTGAAAGTATTACTGCATTTAACAATTCACTTAAAAACTTTAAAGGTACTGTAATGTTTACAACTCATGATCACGAGTTTGCTCAAACAGTAGCCAATAGAGTTATTGAATTAACTCCAAATGGAGTTATAGATCGTTATCTAACATTTGATGAATATATGAATGATAAAAAAATAAAAGAACAGCGTGAAAAAATGTATGGTGTAAGCGCTTAGATGTTTCTTTTATAAATTAGCTATAACTAAGAGTTACTCACAAGAGTTGATTCAAAATGATCTGTTTGAGTTCTTAATAAATGTTGTTAACTAAGAAGATGCTTCCATCTCACTTTTAACACGATTCACTACAGTTATGGCTTTATCATACTCGTCATTATGTACAAACACTTCCTGGTATCCTTGATTCATAGAGGCGTAACCTGCTAATCGTTGCGATTCACCTTCATCTTTTATAATAGGAATGATGCCAATCTGCTCTAATTCATCTTTAATACGAGTGACTAAAATAAAATTACCGTAATAGATTTTTGTATATTCTGAAGCGTTCATAGTTTTAAGTTTTTATTTACACCTTTAAATTACAAAATTTATACCACTTGCTCTACTGTTTTTTTTGATATAAAAATGTTAAAAGTTTTCTAATAACTAAATTATTGTTTAACAATCTTGTATATTTGTTAAACAATAAAAATTATCGCTAGATAATATTTTGATTGATTTAGTTAGGTTGTTGAAAAGCCATGTTGTAAAGAACATGGCTTTTTTAATAGGCTTTATTTTTTGAACATTGATCTAATTAGGAAAAATGCTACTATACCAATTATGACACAAATAGACTTTATATAGAACCTCTTAAAGTTATTTGTGGATGTAACATAAAAAAACCGCTTCGTGGAAGCGGTCTTTTTTAATTATCGATTGAACCCAAAACACGTTTCATAAAAGTATTGAGTGCTTCTTTTTTTGGAGTACCTTCTTTTATCATTTTATGGACTTCAATGGCTCCATACATATTAGAAATTAGTTCGCCAACCACATCCAGTTCTTCATCTTTTAATGAAGGAACTTCAGTGAGGTTTTCCAGAGTTTCAATAGTTTCTACGATATAATCTTCATCATTATCTTCAATGAATTGTATCAAGTGCTTAATTACAGGTAGCTTCATAATCGTTTTTATTTATATGACTTCGTCAACTAATTCTTTTAAAACTTCAAATTTATTAGTCTGAACTTGATTTTTAAAATCACCACCTTTAAAAGTAGCAAAAGTAGGTAGATTGTCTACTGTTGCTAATTTTCTAGATTCAGGAAATTTTTCGGCATCAGCAATAACAAAAATAGCATTTTCATTTTCTGAAGCTAATTTCTTAAATTTAGGTTTCATTATCCGACAGTTTCCACACCAAGTCGCAGAGTATTGTACAATAACAATATCGTTGTTATCAACTATATGTTGTAGATTATCTTGTTCTAATTCTTGAATCATAACTTATATTTAAGTTTAAAAGTCATTGCGAGCAAAGTGCGAAATTTCTTTTTGGAAATTGTAATTTTACTCTGCTCGCAATGACAAAATTTTATATTAGTGAGATGCTAAATATTCAGCAGTGCCTTTTGCATTTGGCGCCATTGCATCTTTACCTTCTTCCCAGTTTGCAGGACAAACTTCACCTTTCTCTTGTACATGTGTGTAAGCATCAATTAAGCGTAAAAATTCATTTACGTTTCTTCCTAAAGGCATATGATTAACACCTTCATGAACAATTGTTCCTTCTTCATCAATAATGTAGGTTGCTCTATACGTTACATTATCACCTTCAACCTGAACTGTTCCGGTTTCTTCGTCGTAAGTTTCATTTGAAATATCTAAAATACCTAAGATACTAGAAAGATTTCTGTTGCTATCTGCTAAAATAGGGTAAGTTACACCTTCAATTCCGCCGTTGTCCTTTGCTGTATTTAACCACGCAAAATGAACTTCAGGAGTATCACAAGACGCACCTATAACGATGGTGTTTCTTTTTTCAAACTCACCTAAAGCAGCTTGAAATGCGTGTAATTCTGTCGGACAAACAAAAGTGAAATCTTTTGGGTACCAGAATAATAATACTTTTTTCTTGTTATTTACTGCTTCTTCAAGAACGTTTACTTTAAAGGTGTCACCCATTTCGTTCATTGCGTCAACGTTTAAATTCGGGAATTTTTTTCCTACTAATGCCATGTTTTATATTTTTTAATTATTAATTTTTCTATAT
This sequence comes from Psychroserpens mesophilus, assembly GCF_050617655.1. Lineage (GTDB taxonomy): Bacteria > Bacteroidota > Bacteroidia > Flavobacteriales > Flavobacteriaceae > Psychroserpens > Psychroserpens mesophilus_A. The sequence goes on from NZ_JBODQC010000003.1 coordinate 383,828, forward strand.
CACAAATATACTTCACAATAAAGAAAATTGGTGTTATGAAAATTTTAATTTTTTATACAATTATAGTTTTTAATTATGGCTAATTATTTGTTTTATAATTAAAATCTATTTTTGTGTTAACATTTTAATTTTTATTCTGAATGCGGCAAATAGTAGTGTAGTAAATGGGCTTAGCCAATTAAAAATAGCATATACAAAATATTCTCCAACACCAACACCCAAAACACCTGATTGATAGGCACCACAAGTATTCCAAGGAATTAACACAGAAGTGACTGTGCCAGAGTCTTCAAGTGTTCTACTCAAATTTTCAGGAGCTAAGCCTCTGTCTTCATAGGCTTTTTTAAACATTTTTCCAGGAATAACTATTGCTAGGTATTGATCTGAAGCGATGGTGTTCAAGCCTAAGCAACTTATCACTGTGCTTGTAAATAAACCAAAAATTGTTGTCGCAACAGACAATAAAGCTTGTGTGATTTTTGCTAAAGCACCAATGGCATCCATAATACCACCAAAGACCATAGCGCATAATATAAGATAAATAGTCCAAAGCATACCTTTCATTCCGCCAGCCGAGAATAAGTCGTTTAATTTTTCATTTTCAGTTACAATAGAAGTGTCAGTCATAATTGAGTTCAAAATAGCCTCAAATTTTGATTCAGATAGATTATTTAAAATTTCAGGTTGAAAAATGAAAGCGAAAATTGCTGCTAAAACAACACCAGCTCCAAGCGCAATCAATGGTTTTGTCTTTGCAAGAATTAGAGCGATAACAATTCCAGGTACTAAAAATAACCAAGGAGAAATATTAAAGGTGTTATCAATAGTGCTTAAAAGACTACTAATATTTGCGTTTCCATTCGTATCGATGTTCATACTGATAACAGTAAATACAATAAGTGTTATGATGATAGTAGGCACTGTAGTAATAGTCATATATCGTATATGTGTGAACAAATCAGTTCCTGCCATTGCTGGAGCAAGATTAGTAGTGTCACTTAAAGGAGACATTTTATCTCCAAAATAAGCGCCAGAAATTACGGCTCCAGCAATCATGCCAGGATGTATGCCTAAAGCAGAACCAATCCCAACTAATGCGATACCCACAGTGGCAGATGTTGTCCAGGAACTTCCTGTAGCAATTGAAATGACTGCAGCAATGACAACAGAAGCAGGTAAAAATATTTCAGGACTTAAAACTTGAAGTCCATAATACACCATTGCAGGAATAACTCCGCTTATCAACCAAGTTCCGGCCAAAGCACCAACTAAAAATAAAATAAGAATAGGGACGAAAACACTTTTGAGATTTTCCCATACTTCTTTAATCATAATATTTAACGATACTTTATTAAATAAACCGTCAATCATAGCGACTAAACCACCCATTAATAGAATGAGTTGATTAGTGTATGTTCCTAACCATTCTTGTCCGTCTACAAAGAAAATGTTGTAAGCAAGTAAACCCATTAAAATGACAACAGGAATAAGTGCTTCTAAAATATTAAGCTCTTTATTTTTTACAATATTTTGATTGTCTGCTTTGAAATTGGAAATATTATTGTCGTCTTGCATGAATTAGGGATTTTGTTCTGTAATGTTACGATTTTGCCTTACGAATTGCAAATCGATTTCAATAGGTGTTTTAGATTAGCACTTATAAACTTTTGAATTTGAATAATTTATGTTTATTCATTATTTAGTTTTCTTGTAAATTGGTAACATTAAATCATTTTAGGTATCTTAGTCTGATACAGAGAGTTATAATTCATGATTGTCTATGTTTTACCAACCACAAGTTAAAATAATTAAAAGCAGATGCATACTTCGTTTATTTTTGTTTGCATCGTTTTTTGTAAATAGTCAAAATTCTGATGATCAAATTAAAAATGCATTAGCAGAATTTATGACTACTGATAATCCAAGAAAAGGGATTAATAACCTGCTTGCATTTCAAAATATTGTAGAGCAAACTAGCGATTCTTTGCAAGGACATTTTTATCTTAATTTAGGAATAGCTTATGGACAACTCAATCATGCAGATTCCTCTTTTTTGCATCTTAATAAAGCTGAAAAAATTGCTCAAAAAACAAATTCAGATTTTTTATTAGCCATGATACATAATACACGTGGCTTGGTTTTTATGGGAAAAGCTGAATATGAAGCGTCTTTGGATGCGTATCAAAAAGTTATGAAGCTGGCTGAAGGTAAAAACGAGCCAAAACTCAACGATGTTTTAAGTAAAACATATGGAAATTTAGGAGGTGTTTATTATCAATTAGGTCAAGTAGATAAAGCTTTAGAAACTACAAAAAAATGCTTAGCTCTTTCTGAAACTATTCAGGATACAACAGATATTGCACTCAATCATTTGAGACTAGCAATGGTATATAATGATTTAAATCAATTAGATAACGGAATTCATCATCTAAATAAGGCTCGAACATTCTTTAAGAATCTTAATGACCCAACAATGTTAGTGTATGCCGAAACTAATCTTGGTAAAATATTTCTAAAAAAACATTTACTTGATAGTGCTTACTCCCATTATGAACAGGCACACAAATATGCTAAAACTTTAGGAGATCAAGAAGAGTATATTACAACATTACTCGCTATGTCAAACGTCAAAATTGAACAATTTAAATTCGCTGAGGCTGAAAAATTTGCACAAAATGCACTTGATAGAGCAAAAATAAATGGGTTTTCTAATAGTGAGCAAAAAGCTTACGATTTACTTTATCAAATAGCTTTAAAGAAAGGTGATGACAGCAAAGCCCTAACTTTTCTTAATGCATCTGTTTCACTTAAAGACTCATTAAGTAATATTGAAGTAAAAGCTCGTGTAGCTGCTCTTGAAACACAATATGAAACTGCTAAAAAAGAAAAGGAAATACAAAAGCTTACTTATGAAAGTCAGCTTAAAAGTGCCAACTTACTAAAAGCCAGAAATGAAAACATAATGCTGATAGTTGGAGGACTAGCCATTATTATGATGCTGTTGTTATTCTTTATTACAAAGCATAAAAAAGAAAGGGCAGAACGTATAGCACAATCCTTACAAGTTGAAGCCTTGCAAAAACGATTCATGGAGCTACATAGCAGTCCGTCTGAACTTTCTGTTGATTTAAATATGGACGAGTTAAATCATAAATTACAAACACCGCTTACTGAAAGAGAATTTGAAACGCTAAAGTTATGTGTGGCAGGGAAGACGAATTCAATGATTGCAAAAGAAATGTTTGTTACGGTGAGTACAGTAAAATTTCATTTAAGAAATGCCTATAGCAAATTAGGCGTCAATAATAGAAAAGAAGCCTTTCAATACATGTTGGAATCGATTTAAATTTCTACAAAAAACTTTATAAAGTCATTTGGTTTTTTTTAGTAAAATATAGATTAAACATCACAAAATCAGTTATTTGTGTCTTATTTTTCAAATCCTAACCCATAAGGTTAGGCTTTTGTTTATATAAAATGTGCAGTTTTAATGTGTATTACTAACAAATGAATTTGTTACCAATGAAACACATCGCACTATTTCTTTTTTTAGCTTATTTTTTTAATATCAGTATGCTGCATGCTCAAGTAGGAATTGGAACCACAAATCCAGAAGCGTCATCTGTCTTAGATATATCAGCAACAGACAAAGGTGTTTTGGTTCCAAGGGTAAGTTTAATTGATGTGAATAATACAGCAACACCAATTTCATTACCAGCCAGAGGTTTGTTAGTTTGGAATACCAATGCAAGCGTAACAGGAGGTAATGGAGAAGGGTTTTATTTTTTTAATGGAGCTCAGTGGATGCCAGTTCAACAAACAATAAGTAATGACCACGATTTTTATGAGGAAGGAACTACAACCTCACCAGGTGATATTAATGACGACCAATTTACTATGGGAAATTTAGCCATTGGTAAAACTACAGCAGATTATTCTTTAGATATTGAAAATTCAGTAAATGAAAGAGGAGTTAATGTGTTATTGAATGGAACAGACAATGGTTTAAAACTGGGTAATAGAATTGAAATATCTAATACGGGATCTGGATTTCATTATGGTTCGTACAACATACTCTCGGGAACAGGAGCTGGTAGGCAGTATGGGGTTTTTAATTTTATTGATAATTCAGGTTCTGAAAATCATTATGGTTCATATAATTTTCTATCAGGTGCTGGATCGGGTATTCAGTATGGAGCTATAAATTTGATTGATAATAGTGGTGATGGACTTCATTACGGAAACTGGACAAGACTTCAAGGTACTGGAATAGGACAACAATTGGGAAATTATATCAATATAAATAATTCAGGAAATGCCACTCACTATGGCGAGTTTATTCGTTTAGATGGAAATGGCACAGGAACCCATAACGGCACTGAGATTCAATTGTCAGGTACTGGTTCTGGAGCACAATTAGGAACAATTAATGTGATTGATAATAGTGGAAATGGCTTGCATTATGGATTGTATAATGTGTTAAGAGGAACAGGGACAGGAACACATTATGGTAACTGGGCAAGGCTCCAAGGCATAGGAGCAGGTAATCAAATAGGATTTTATACTAACGTCATTAATACAGGTAATGGAGATCATTATGGTTTTTATTCTGAGCTTGAAGGAAATGGAAACGGAAATCAATATGGCATTAGGAATGAAATCACTAATTCAGGTTCCGGAATACATTATGGCTCATATAATACTTTAGCAGGTACTGGAGCAGGTGAGCAGACAGGGAACTATACAACAATTAATAATAATGGAAACGGTATCCATTATGGTTCAAGACATATAGTGAGTGGTTCGGGAAGTGGAAGCCATATTGGAACTTATAATCTGCTTTCAGGAATAGGTCAAGGAAATCATTATGCTGTTCAAAATAATATTGGTAGTTCAAGTGATTTTAATAAGTACGGCGTATCAAATGATATATATAGCTCTGGCAATGGTTCTCATTATGGTATCTATAATGAATTGAGTGGTTCGGGAAATGGAGCTAAGTTCGGTGTGTATAATCGAATGATCTCAGGTGCTGGTGGCACACATTATGGCGTGTTTTCTCAAGCATTAAAATCAGGAAGTTATGCTGGCTATTTTTTAGGAAATGTTTCCATAGGAACGACTACTGGCAATCGATATATCATGCCAGCTTCAAGAGGAACCGCTAATCAAGTGATGCAAACCGATGGCGTAGGTAATGTAAGTTGGGCAACCTTGAGTACGCCTACAGTAACAGCAGCTAACGGGCTCAATACATCAGGTAGTACTGTGCAATTAGGTGGTACGCTCAATCAAAATACGACCATCACATATGGTAATTATTCATTAACGCATAATCTAAATGGTGCAGGAGATTTTATTGTTCAAAGTGCTGGACTCAATCATTTTGAAGTCAGAAACAATGGAAACACTTATTTTGGAGGTGATACCCAATGGTATGACGAATCTAATTCAGGAACCATTTTAGCAAGTTTGTTTGATATTGGTGATGATGCAAATTTTTACCTTTACAGCAACGGAACCGTACAACATTATATGTCCACTACAGGAAATACGGTTTTTAACGATCAAGGTCTTGCCACTAACAATTTTATTGTTGAAAGTGATAATGAACCTTATCTTTTCTTTGTAAGAGGAAATCTTGACAGAATTGGCATCATGACCACAATTCCTTCACATGATTTAACAATCAAACAATCAAATACAACACAAGCTAGTGCTGGTGGATTAGCTTTAGAGCATCCTAGTAATGCTGATGAGTGGAAAATTTACCATAGCGGAACGCATCTTTCATTTGCCGAAAATGGAGTGAGAAGAGCTTATGTTGAAGCTGGAACTGGTAATTACGTTATTACATCAGATAAACGATTAAAGAATAATATTTTGCCAATGACAAATGTGATGCAAAAATTGAATGACGTCAATACCTATACGTATCATTATAAAGATCAGCAAATAGATTCCTCTTTATCGGCTGGATTTATGGCGCAAGAATTAATGCATATTTTTCCAGACGCTGTTAAATTGAATGAAGAAGGATTCTATGGTGTCAACTACAATTATTTTACGGTTGTAGCCATAAAAGCAATTCAGGAACAACAACAAGAAATCACTGAGTTAAAAAGATTAAATAAAACGATGGAAAACAAACTCGAATCACTTCAAAACGAAATTGAAGACATCAAGAATGCCCTAAAAAGCAGCAATTAAAGAACGGCTTTTTTTTCTAAAATATCAAGTTCTTCCATACAGTCTTTCATCATTTGATAAGTACGTTCAATATCAGCATCTAAACCTATTGAAAAACGAATCAAACCATCACTCAATCCCATAGCTTCTTGTTCTTCTTCTGGGATTTCAGAAGAGGTAGAACTTCCAGGTGCAGAAAACAACGTTTTATAAAATCCTAGACTCACAGCAAGATACCCTAAGTTTTTCTTTTGCATCATTTCCATCAATTCGTTGGCTTTGTCTAAGCTTCCAACATCAATAGTTAGCATACCACCAAATCCGTATTTTTCATTCATCATCGATTTAAATAAGTCATGTGATGGATGAGAAGCTAATCCTGGATACACGGTTTTTAAACCATCTTGCTCAAATTTTTCAGCTAAATAAGAAGCATTTAAACTGTGTTGTTGCATGCGAATATGTAAAGTTCTGAGATTCTTTAATACGGAAGCAGATCTTAAACTGTCCATCGTAGAACCCAATAGCATTGAAGCGCCATCATTGACATTTCTGAGCGCATCAATAAAGTCTTGTGTACCACATACAACACCTCCAACAGTGTCACTAGATCCATTTATGAATTTTGTTAAACTGTGAATCACGATATCAGCACCTAATTTTGCCGGAGAAATTGAAAGAGGAGAAAACGTATTGTCTACCACTAATTTAATATCATGTCGTCTGGCTATGTCTGCAAGTCCTTTTATGTCTGCAACCTCTAATAACGGGTTACTTACTGTTTCACAAAAAAGCACTTTTGTGTTTTTAGTAATGGCTGCTTCAACTGCCTCTAACTTAGTAATGTCAACAAATGATGTATCTATATTGAATCGTGGAGTAAAGTTTTTCAGAAACGCATAAGTACCACCATAAATAGTTCTGCTTGATACAATATGATCACCAGCTCCACAAAGTTGCATGAGTGTTGGTGTAATGGCTCCCATTCCTGAAGCTGAGACGTTTGCAGTTTCTGTGCCTTCCATAGCAGCGAGTGCTTCACCTAAGTATAAATTTGAAGGTGAGGAGTGACGTGAATACAAATAACAACCATCTGCATTGCCTTCAAAAGTATCAAACATGGTTTTTGCTGAAAGAAATGTATAGGTGGATGAATCAGAAATAGAAGGATTAACGCCTCCGAATTCTCCGAAATATTGTAAATCTTGTATGTTATTTGCTGGTTTAAAAGCCATTAGAATGTTATTTAAGTATATTGATTTTAATTAAATCTAGTTTATATAACATCAAATATCTGTATATTTAGAAGATATATCAATGATTATATTCAAAATTAGAAAATAAAACTATTATTAATTATATTTACAGATGATTTTGTTTAGTTCGTAGGGTTTCAATTTATAAAACTGAAAAATTTTCAATATGATACAACTGGATGTAATAGATAAAAAATTATTGCACTTTCTTCAGGAAGATAGCAAGCAAACTAATAAAGAGCTTTCGCATAAATTAAACCTCTCAGTTACTGCAGTGTATGAGCGAATAAAAAAATTAGAACGCGAAGGGATCATTTCAAAGTATGTAGCAATAGTAGATAAAAAAAGTGTTCATAAAGCCTTTGTAACATTTTGTAGTATTAAATTAGTACAACACAGTAAAGACTATGTGGTTGATTTTGAAAGACAGGTAGCTGACTTGGAAGAGGTTCTGGAGTGTTATCACATAAGTGGTGATTACGATTATTTGCTTAAAGTAATTGTTGCTGATATGGATGAATTCCGTGAATTTATGGTCAAGAAATTAACGACAATTAGTCATATTGGAAGCACACATAGTGCATTCATGATTAATGAAGTAAAACATACAACAGTAATTTCGATGTAATGAACCGTTTAAGATGCTAAACCGAGAAGTTTTTAATTTAGTTTAAATGTATCACATGCAAACAGCAACTTATAAACTTACTGAACTCTTCATTATTTTTATGATCATTCCTGTAAGTTTTGCTATAGATTATCCATTATGGATTAAAATGGCTATTGGTCTAATCGGGTTTATATATGTCGTATTTATACTGTTACGAATCGAAAAAAATAAGTTTAAAATAGCTCCAAATTTAAATTTGAATACATTCTTTAAACGCATAGTAGTTCAGCTTTTATTAATTTCAGTTTTTACCATAGTTTATATGTGGTTTGTAAATCAACCAAACCTTTTCATTATGGTATTAAACAAGCCATTATTGTGGTTGTTATTCTTATTTATTTATAGTTTATTTTCGGTATATCCTCAAGAATTGGTTTACAGAACCTTCTTCTTTCAACGTTATCAAGGCTTGTTTAAAAGTGATCTCTTATTTATAATTACCAATGCTGTGTTATTTTCATTAGCGCATCTCTTTTTTCGAAATAGTTTAGTGATGCTTTTGACATTTATAGGTGGACTATTATTCGCTATAACTTTCAAAAAAACGAAATCCACACTTTTGGTATCTGTTGAACATGCCATATATGGGTGTTGGTTGTTCACAGTCGGAATGGGAGAAATACTAGGTTTTCCGTCATAAATATATCTACTACAGTATCATAGTAGCAACCTCATAAGAGTCACAGCTGTTGATGTTTAGTCTTCCATAGTAAAGCCAATTTTAACAGTAACCTGCCAGTAAGATATTTTGCTGTTATCACCAATGAGTCCTCTGTTTTCAACAACTTCAAACCATCTTAAATTTTTTAATGATTTTGAAGCTTTGGCGATAGCATTTTCAATAGCATTATCGCTGGATATTTCTGAAGAACCAACAATTTCAATTTTTTTGTACGTGTGATTGCTCATAATTTAAGTTTTAAGATTAGCCTTTAAGATACAAAAATATGCTGGCTTTATATAATTATGAGTTAATCTAAATTTGTACTTTTGTAGTCGATTTTTAACGAACAAAAACAGAGATAAATGAAATCATACGATGTAGCAATAATAGGTTCTGGTCCTGGAGGATATGTAGCAGCAATTCGTTGCGCGCAATTAGGCATGAAAACAGCAATAATCGAAAAATATTCAACACTGGGCGGAACTTGCTTAAACGTAGGTTGTATTCCGAGTAAAGCTATGTTGTCTTCTTCTCACCATTACGAAGAAGCAACGAAGCATTTTGAAGATCATGGTATTGAAATTCCAGGAGATGTTAAAGTAAATCTTGAAAAAATGGTGGCTCGTAAACAGGCTGTTGTTGATCAAACTACTGGTGGAATTGATTTCTTAATGAAGAAAAATAATATCGATGTTTATGAAGGTTTAGGAAGTTTTAAAGATGCAACTCATATTCAAATAGAAGGAAAAGATGCTGGAGAGATTGAAGCAAAAAATATCATTATTGCTACTGGTTCAAAACCGTCTAACTTGCCATTTATTACTCTAGATAAAGAGCGCATTATTACATCTACTGAAGCTCTAAAGCTAAAAGAAATTCCAAAGCATATGATCATCATAGGTGGAGGTGTGATTGGTTTGGAACTCGGACAAGTGTACAGACGTTTAGGAGCTGAAATTACTGTGATTGAATTTATGGACAGAATCCTTCCTACTATGGATGCTGGGTTGTCTAAAGAACTGAATAAAGTCTTTAAAAAGTCGAAATGTAATATGATGGTGTCTCATAAGGTGCAATCTGTGGAGCGCAAAGGAGACGAAGTTATTGTGAAAGCCGAAAATAAAAAGGGAGAGGTTGTAGAGTTTAAAGGCGATTATTGTTTGGTTTCTGTTGGTCGTCGTCCTTATACTGACGGACTTAATGCTGAAGCTGCAGGTGTGAAATTGACTGATAGAGGACAAGTTGAAGTGAATGAACATTTACAAACTAATGTGCCTAATATTTATGCTATTGGTGATGTTGTAAAAGGAGCTATGTTAGCACATAAAGCTGAAGAGGAAGGTGTGTTTGTTGCTGAAATTTTAGCTGGACAAAAACCGCATATCGATTATAATTTAATTCCTGGTGTGGTTTACACATGGCCAGAAGTAGCAGCTGTTGGTAAAACGGAAGAAGAATTGAAAGCTGATAATGTAGACTATAAAGTTGGACAATTTCCATTTAGAGCTTTGGGAAGAGCAAGGGCAAGTGGAGATCTTGACGGATTTGTAAAAATCTTAGCAGATAAAACAACCGATGAGGTTTTAGGAGTGCATATGATTGGTGCGCGTTGTGCCGATTTAATTGCTGAAGCGGTCGTTGCTATGGAATACAGAGCCTCTGCTGAAGATATTTCTCGCATGTCACATGCACATCCAACATTTGCTGAAGCAATAAAAGAAGCGGCTTTAGCGGCTACTGATGATCGTGCGTTACATGTTTAAAGTAGAGTTATCATTCCGCACTTGATGCGGAATTCAAAATATATCAAAGCGAACTCTTTAGTTCGCTTTTTTTGTAACTATTATTCTGATTTAGTCATTCCTGCGCAGGCAGGAATCCACTACTAAAACTACATAGCTTTTTTTTAAATTTAATGAGATTATCAGCTACATTTTAATATCTTTAAACACAACAAATAACCAACCTCAACTACAGCCATCAACCTAATTTACTTCTATTAGAAAGTGAATGATTAAATTTTTCAGACGAATTCGTCAAAACTTTATTTCCGAAGGAAAAACTGCCAAGTATGTTAAATACGCCATAGGTGAAATTGTCCTTGTGGTTATTGGGATTCTCATTGCTCTTCAAATAAATAACTGGAATGAAGCTCGAAAAACCAATAATCAACTTCATGGCTATCTAAAAAGTATCAGCAAAAACATTCAATCCGATACAGCCGAAATCAATCAGATAAAAAACATTAGAATACAACATAATCACGCTGCAAAAGATTATATGAAATGTATGATTAAAGATTCAATGTCTTTAAGTCTAGTAAGTAGAATTGCTCCTGTTGTTGGTGAACAATATTTAAATGTGAATTCAGCAGGTTTCGATGCGCTAAAAAACTCAGGTTTTATTGCTAATTTACAAGGTTCTGCTATTGAAGATGCTATTTTCGATTATTATGCCTATTTTGAAGAAATACACGAAAGTGAGACGAGTTTAAATAATTTTATCGAGAGTATGGAAGTTGGTTTATTTGATGGAGATTATGATAAAATTTCAAGATTCTTTAAAATGAGATATAAGGAAATGACAAACGAAGAATTACAATTAACTTTAGGGCTTATCTATAAGAACTCTAAAATGTTAGGAATAATGCAACGTGTTGCTGATGAAGAATATTTTGAAGTATATGATAGTTTAAAAGTTAAAGGTCATAAAATTGTGAAATTAATAGAAGCTGAAATTGCTAATGATTAAGTTCTTCATGATAAATAGGGTTTTATAATCTCACTTACATTTTTAAATAACGCACATATCCTCAGCACACCAGCATTTTGGTATAGCGAAAGCCTTAATCCTTCATGTAAGTATTATTGAAAATCCTTTTAAAAGATATAATAGATGTTTATAGTTCTTTAATCAAATCATAAATCCGTAATCGGTTGCTGTAATCGTCCTCATTAACATCTCGAACAAAACAGTACACACTAATTTTGTTGTTTTTTACTTTTTCATAAAGTTCTTCAACTGTAAAGGGACCGAATTCTTTAGACTGTTCAATGTAATAAAACTCATGTTCATAGATTAAATTAGATACTTTTTGCTTGTACTTTTCTCTTAAAAACAGTTTGACATCTTCAATGTTATTTAAGTCTTCTGAATAGTTTGTAGTATTGATAAAAAGCGCAAATTCTTTTTTATTCTGATGATTCAGAACCAGAACATCATCATCCTTAAAAAAGGCTTTAACAGTTATGAGGCCATCTTCGGTTTCTATAGTGAAAACGTTAGAAATACTTAATGTCCAGGATGTTTTTATAACTGATTTTTTCCTTGAGATTTCAAGAATATTATCTTCTTTGAAAGTGTAAATAGACTTTTTTTTAGAAATTCCATTCACCAAAACCCATTCTTGATTAATGAAATGTGAATCGTGATGACGATTGTAATCGAATGGTTTCAAGTTAGGAATTATCTTGCGTAAGTAATCTTCCATTAAGCAGGTTTTCTACAAAAATAATAATTATTAATCCAACGTGTTTTTTGAAGATTTATTGAATGGTTTAGAATTTTTCTAAAAAACGTAAGGCTTCCTTTTTGTATGTTCGGCTTATTGGTAATGCTTTATTTTGAATCGTAATATGTTCGTGTGTGAATGATGTTATAGCAGATACAGAAATAATATACGACCTGTGAATCCTTAAAAACAATGTCTTCGGAAGTTTTGCTTCAATAGACGAAATCGTTTCTCTGGTGATTACAGTTGCACCTGTACTGATTGCAGTTGAAGGATCTAAATGAATTTTCAGATAATCACTATAACTTTCAATATAGATGATATCATTAAAATCTATTTTAATCATTTTCCGCTCAGAACGCACAAAAATGAATTCAGAATTCTCACTTATTGTTGTGACAGAAGATTGTTTTGTACCATAAATCTCAAAATAGGTGTGAAGCGCTTTTTGTAATCTTTCAAAAGAAATAGGTTTCAATAAATAATCAACAGCTTTAAGTTCAAAACCCTCTACTGCGTAGTCTCTGTAAGCTGTTGTAAATATGACTTTAATATTACTGTTAATGGACTTCGCAAATGAAATTCCAGAAATTTCAGGCATATTAATGTCTAAAAACACAAGGTCAATCTTATGGTTGCTTATGTAATTAAACGCTTCAATAGCATTGCTGCAACTTGCCACGACTCGTATGTTATTAATTTTCGATACATGTGTTGCAATGATTTCTCTGGCAATAGCTTCATCATCTACAATTAAACAGGAAATGCTGTGGTTTTTAGTCATGTTTTCCTGTATTTAGTTGAAGTTGTACTGAAAAGACTCCATCTTCATTTTTGATGTCGAGATGATACTGATTCGCATATAATAATTCCAAGCGCTTTTTAATATTGTCTAATCCGATGCCTAGTTGCGATGTATTGTTTTCAGAGTTTGAATTTTGTATGCTGAAATCAATGGAATTTGAATCTGCAATAAGCTGAATGTTAATCGTAAGTTTACCATCGGTAATGCTTCCGTGTTTGAAACTATTTTCTACAAACGGAAGTAAAAGCATAGGAGCAATTCTAGCGGTTTCTGAAGCCACATCAATTTTAAAATTAACTTGTAAGGTGTCGTTGAAACGCATTTTTTCCAAATCGATATAATCTTTAATGTGAGCAATTTCTTCAGACAATAAAACGAAAGGTTTTTCAACCTGATACAACAGGTAATCTAATAAGTTAGACAACTTAAGAATCATGTCAGGAGTTTGATCAGCTTTTTTTAAAGCGAAGCCATACATGGTGTTTAATGTATTAAATAAAAAATGCGGATGAATTTGCATTTTTAAATAGTTGAGTTCTTGTTCTTTCAGCTTTAACTGAGTGTCTAATATTTTGGTTTCTAAAGCGTTGGTTTTTGAGGCTTGTTTGAGATTCAGTTTTAAGAGTTTAAAAGCACTTACCACTATTACAATAAGATAGACTGCTGTCATGATAAACAGTATATTTTTAGTTAGCGGATTCATATTGGTATATTCAAAATTTGAAATATAAATCAGACTAAAAAAAATTGAAACAAATAGTAAATACAAAGAAATAATAAAAGTATAGCTAGTGTAAAGTGCAAAACGCCAATACTGTTTAGTGATTAAATAATCTGGAATTAATTTGTAAGTAGCTACGTAAGTCGTAGCTATCGTAATTGGCATTAAAAAAAGTGAAAACTTAAACGTGTCTTTATAAGTGGCATTGTCAACTTCAAAAACATTAGTAAAAAAGAATAAGACAGCTACCCAAAAAAAGAGGTGTAACATGATTTGTCCGCATTTCTTTAATATCAATTGTCTTGTAAACATAACGATAATGCAATAATACCATATTTTTCACTGAATGAAACGAATTAGAGATGAACGACCAATTTAGCAAGCTTTTTAACCAACTTGTAGAATCAGGTTTTAAAATGGTTATTGGTCGCATTTAAGAAAAAGGAGGTCGTCTTATGTTTAAGTTTGAATATGTTTAACTAAATTTAAAAACTATGATGACACTAACACTTGCTTTAAATAGCGTATTGAATCTTACTATTTTTATGAATATTCTTATGGATGGAGGTCCTTTCTTTATGACACTTATATTAATATGTTTGTTGTTATCAATTGCATTTCTTGTGATTGGTTTTTCTAATGTTAAAAAAGTTTCTGAGAAATCAGCAAAAATGCTCCGGCTTACTGCAGATTCCAGTTTATTAGGATTGGTTGTGGGATTTTTGGGATCTGTTCTCGGTTTAATTACTGCTTTTGATTCTGTTGAGGCTATGGGAAATCCTGATCCTGCTATTTTTGCTGGAGGTTTAAAAGTGTCTTTATTAACAGCAACATTCGGACTTTTTACATTTGTAGTCGCTCGTATTGGAATCTTAGTTTTGAGATCTGTTTTAAAACATGAATCAAAAATCGAATAGTTTTTATTCATCAAATTTATTAATGCGAGACTATCTGATAGCCTCGCTTTTTTTATGTAATTTTCGCATGAACTTATGCTAATTTTGAAAACATATGTTATTATAATGTGACTTAATTTGAATGAGCGTGTCTTAACGATAACCTTTTATAATCAATCCAATATTTTTGGAACCCTTAGAAAAAATTAATAAGCAGTCTGACGAAGAACTGGTGAGCAACATTGTGAAAAACAATGATACTTTACTATTCGAAGTGTTGTACGATCGGTTTGCACATTTAGTGTATAATAAATGCTATGGTTTTGCTAAGGATGAAGACGAGGCTAAAGATTTAACACAAGATGTGTTTTTGAAACTATTTGTTAAACTGGCTAGTTTCAAAGGGAAATCGAAATTCTCAACATGGCTGTATGCATTTACATATAACCATTGTGTGAATTATGTCACAAGAAATACAGCTAAAAAATTTGAAAAGCAATCTGTAGATTATGCAGATATTGAAAATATTTCTGAAGAGCCAAGCGACGAGGGATTTAATGAGATGCGATTAGACAAACTCAAACAAGCCCTCGAACTCGTTTCGCCAGATGAAAAAATGATACTGTTGCTAAAATACCAGGATAATCTTTCTATAAAAGAGATTGAAAGTGTTTTAGATATTGGAGAAAGTGCCGTTAAGATGCGAATCAAACGGGCTAAGGATAAATTGTTAACTGTTTATAGTGATAACCTTGTGTAATGGAAAATCCTTTTAAAGACATAGATAAGCCATTGAGGTCAGTTCCGCCAGAGCTGAAATCCAAGGTCATGAACGATATTGCCATTGCAAAATTATTGATGGAATTGGCTGAGCTGTTCTCTTATAATTTAGGAGATGTTATCGAAACAGTAATGAGTAAAAGAGAAAAGAAATAATAGCTATTAATAAAAAATCAAACAAATGGATCAAGTAACAGAATATAAAAATATAGCCATGGAATCGCTCACTACAATGTGGTTTGAAATAACAAAGATTTTCCCAAGTATTATTGGAGCTCTTGTTGTTTTATTAATAGGTTGGTTAGTCACAAAAATTATTGTTAGGTTAATTAGAAAAGCCTTAAAACTTGCCAAAGCAAATAAACTGGATGATAAATTAAATGAGATTGAAATCATAGAGGGTAAACAACTCAACTTTGATACTGTAAAAATTGTATCCACTTTTGTGAAATGGGTGATTTATATTATGTTACTTATTGTGGTTTCTGACATTCTGAATCTTAAAATTATTTCTGAACAAATTAGTAATTTCCTAGCGTATTTACCACAATTATTTGTTGCACTTATCATATTTACATTGGGTTTATTATTTGCAAACTTTGTAAAAAACGCACTGAAATCCTTTTTTGAATCCATGGATTTGTCTGGTGGAAAAATGATTAGTCAAGTCGTATTTTTTCTGTTAATCATATTCATCTCAATAACCGCTTTAAATCAAGCAGGTGTTAATACAGAAATCATTACGAGTAATCTCACCATGATTCTTGCTGCTTTTTTGTTGTCATTTGCCTTGGCATTTGGTTTAGGAGCTCGTGAAGTGGTTGCCGATTTATTAAGAACGTTTTATACAAGAAAGACGTATGAAGTAGGTAAAAAAATAGAATTTGAAAATAAAGTTTATGAAGTAGATTCTATAAACAACATTTCTGTGGTGTTAAAAAATTCAGAAGGTAAACTTATAGTGCCTATTAAAAATATAGTGGAAAATCAGATAAAAGTTATTGACTGAATATAATTTAGGGTTAAAGGTTGGTTTCTAATTATATGGCTTTAACGATTTGAAGATATTTCGCCTCCCTTTTCATTAATTTGAAAAGGGATTTTTTTTATCTAACTAATAACTATTTCTTCTTATTACGCTTGTTGTAATTTTTATCACCTCTGGTTTTAGGTTTTTTGTATTTAGCTGCGATTTTAAATTTATAAGAGCCTCCTAAATTCTCTTTTTTATTTTTGTCTTTCTTTTCATGAAAAGCAGGTCCAGCAACATCGTCTGCTGTGCGTTTTGTAGGATTGTTACGTTCTCTAATTTGCGGACGCTCTTCTTCAATTAATTGCTTAGATATTTCAACATGTTCAGGAAACTCAATTAAAGGAATGTTCATGTCCATATATTCCTGAATGGTTTCAATCGCTTCTTGTTCTTTTTCAGTAGAGAAGGTGAGTGCATGACCTTGTTGCTCTGCACGACCTGTTCTTCCAATACGATGCATATAGTTTTCTGGAAACTTAGGCGTGTCAAAATTAATGACATGACTAATGTTTTCTATATCTAATCCACGAGCCATCACATCTGTAGCAATCAAAACTCTGTTGTCGCCTGCTCTAAATTGCTCAATGCTTCGAAGCCTGTAATTTTGTGTTTTATTAGAATGAATGACACAGGATTGACCAGGAAAACGTTCTTCTAATTCATCAAAAAGTAAATCAGCTAATCTTTTAAAAGCGACAAAAACAAGAACTTTGTTATAAGTTTCAGTGTCTTGCAGCAAATGTTCCAGCAAATTTGTTTTGGTGTGAAAATTAGCAACATCATAACGTTGCTGTTCAATATTATGAAGTGGTGTTCCAGAGATTGCAATGGTAACGCGTTCGGGATTGATGAAAAAATCTGTAATCAATTCATCAACATCTTCTGTCATAGTTGCAGAAAACATGATGTTTTGTCGTCGCTCAGGTAAAATGTCAAAAATATTGAGTAGTTGATGTCTGAAGCCTAAATCTAACATCACATCAACTTCATCAATGACCAGTTTTTGAATACTCTTTAGTTGTAACACATGACTAACGGCAAGGTCAAATAAACGTCCTGGAGTGGCTACAGTAATATCTTGTCCTTGTGCAACAGCCTGTTTTTGTGTGTTAATATTTGTGCCACCATACACACCTAAAACTCTAACGTTAATGTAAGCTGCTAATTTTTCAATTTCATCAACAACCTGAACAACGAGTTCTCTGGTTGGTACTAAGATAAGTACTCTGGGATTGTCCTGAGTAGAATATTTTAAATGACGCAAAATAGGCAACATGTAAGCAAACGTTTTTCCAGTTCCTGTTTGCGCAATACCTACAACATCTTTTCCGGAAGCTACAAGATTAAATGCTTCAGCCTGAATAGGAGTTGGTTTTACAAAGCCTAAGTCGCCTAGCGCATTGTATAAAGGCGTGTTTAAATTTAAATCTTCAAAAGAGATGGCATCGTTTTCCATGATGCAAAGGTAATTTTTTACTTTGGAAAAACAGACTTGTTCTGCATCGCTTTAATTCAGTATTTTTGTGACTCATCTAAAACGTCTTGAGAAGTCTTAAATCTGTACATATTTCTAATCCGGAAACTTTCAAAAAACAGTTGCTGCTATGGAGTCAGAAATTTGAAGAAATTGTCTGGTTAGATTCTAACAATTACAAGCATAAGTATGCCAGCTATGATGCCGTTATGGCAGTCGATGCTTTTACGAGTATTCAAACCGATTATTACGATGCTTTTGAGCAGCTTAAAACTTATCAATCAAGTACTAAAGACTGGGTTTTTGGTTATTTGTCTTACGATTTAAAGAATGATGTTGAAGACTTGGTCTCTAGAAATTTTGATGGCTTACAGTTTCCTGAATTGTGTTTTTTTCAGCCAAAAAAGCTATTTTTTTTAAAAGGAAACACACTGGAGGTTCATTATTTGAATGTGGTTTCAGATGAAATTGAAGACGATTTAAAAGAGATTGATAACATAGATGGTTGTCACTCTGAACAAAGTCGTAGTGTCTCGGATGATATCAAAATAAAACTGAGAATTCATAAAGATGAGTATTTCGAGAAAGTCAATACTATGCTCAGTCACATTCATAGAGGTGATATTTATGAGGCTAATTTTTGTCAGGAGTTTTATGCTGAAAATACCACAATTCATCCTTTAGAGATATATAACAATCTCAATCAGATTTCTAATCCGCCTTTTGCAACATTTTTAAGATTATACGATAAGTATTTGCTTTCAGCTTCACCTGAGCGCTACATAAAAAAAGAAGGACACAAAATAACATCGCAACCAATAAAGGGAACAGCGAAACGGTCTTTAAACAAAGACGAAGATGATGAACTTAAAAAAGCGCTTTTTGAAGATGTAAAGGAGCGAAGTGAAAATATTATGATTGTTGATTTAGTGCGTAACGATTTGTCTAAAACAGCTACAAAAGGGAGTGTAAACGTTGAAGAGCTTTGTAAAGTTTATTCTTTCGATCAGGTGCATCAAATGATTTCGACTGTTACCTCTCAAATAGACGAAACAACGCATCCAGTAGATGTGATAAAAACCACATTTCCTATGGGAAGCATGACAGGAGCTCCTAAAATTTCAGCAATGAAAATTATTGAAGCACTTGAAGCAACCAAACGCGGATTGTATTCTGGAGCTGTAGGTTATTTCACTCCAGAAAATGACTTCGATTTTAATGTGGTCATTAGAAGTATTCTTTATAACGATACAGAAAAATATGTCTCATATTCTGTTGGAGGCGCAATTACTGCAAAAAGTGATCCGCTCAAAGAGTACGAAGAATGTTTGTTGAAAGCAAAGGCTATGCGTGAGGTTTTAGAACACTAGCCTAAGTTTTTCCTGAAACTTTTTTGAATGGCTTTAAAAATTCGTTCTAGTCTGGATACTTCAATGTGTTTGATTTTTGAAATGTCTTCAAAATTGAGTTTGCCAAAAACATGTAAATCAACAATATTTGCAATTTGTGTCGGAACCCAACTGTAAAAGCCTCCTATAACTTTTGGTGTGTTTTTAAGACTAATATCTTGAATATTGAAAGTTTCTAATAAATTACTATTGCTGTCTGAATATAAAAATAAGTGTTTATGCTTGTGATCTTGAATATAAGAAATGTCATCAAAATCTTCCTGCATGATTAAATCTAAATCGGCATCAACAGAGAATTGTTCATCCAAACCATCTAATTCTTCTTCTAAAATAGAATTTGTACTTACAGTGTTTTTATGAAAGGCTTCATTTTTAAATAAGGTATCTAATTCCTGATCAGCAAAATAAAATAGCTTAAGCTTAATGGCAAGTGCTTCATCATCAATATTATAACCAGATTCATATAATTTTAAAATACTCGTATCAATCAAATCAGTAGAGGTGTACATGTTTTTTGGTAAAATCCCTGTAGATTCAGCGATATAGAGTCGATGTTTTACATAAGCCTGTAAATGTTGCGAAGCAGAAAGCACTTTTTTGTCAAACTCATTTTGAATTGATTTGTTTTGAATGTCATTTAAAGTTTTCATAACTCCCGATTTTAATGTTGAACTAAATTTAAAATATATCTCAGTATTTAAATATGATAAATATCATTAGCAATCAAATTGTTTGGGTTTAATAGTAAAGCAAAGTTGTATATTTGACTTATGATTGAAGCATTTAATAATCACATTAAAGCAAACCTGAGTTTCCTTAAAAACAGCAAGCTGCTAATAGCTATTTCTGGCGGATTAGATAGTGTTGTTTTAACCCATTTATGTCATGCGCTTGAACTTGATATCACTTTAACGCATTGTAATTTTAAGTTGCGTGGAAAGGAAAGCGATGAAGACGAACATTTTGTTCTAGAATTAGGAGAAAGGTTAGATTTAGAGGTGTTTGTTGAATATTTTGATACGGAAGTTTATGCTGAAACTCATAAAATGTCGATTCAAATGGCTGCTCGTGAACTACGCTATAATTGGTTTTTTGATTTGGCTGAAAATTTGAATTTTGATTACATCTTAACTGGGCATCATGCAGATGATAACCTGGAAACATTCCTTATCAATTTAACTAGAGGAACAGGTCTCAACGGATTGACAGGTATTCCTGAAATAAATAAAAATACAGTAAGGCCATTGTTGCCATTTTCAAGAGAACAGCTAGAACTGTATGCTCAAGACCATCATTTAAAATGGCGAGAGGATAGCAGTAATACTTCAGATAAATACCTTCGGAATACATTACGCCATCATGTGATTCCTCAATTAAAAAAAGCAAATTCAGAGTTGCTTCAGAATTTTAAAAAAACACTCGAACACCTAAACGATTCAGCAGATATAGTTAATGAAAGTCTGAATGCTGTTACAAAACGTGCTATTGAAACGATTGATGAGTATCGAATCACCTATAAAATTTCAGAATTTAAAAAGGTCAATAACCCAAAAGCCTACCTGTTTGAATTGTTTAAAGCGTACGGATTTACAGAATGGAACGACGTGGTTAATTTATTAGATGCACAATCTGGAAAACAAGTCCTTTCAAATACACATCGTTTAATCAAAGACAGAACACATTTGATTTTAACAGGTCTAGATCACACTGAGTGCAGTCGAAATGCAGGCGAAGCTATTATTCCAGTAAGTGAGACTGACAAAATAGTAGAAACGCCCTTTGGAGTTTTGTGTTTTGATGAAGCTGACGACGTTTATAAACCTTCAAAAACAACTCTGTTTGTAGATAGAAATGCATTAAACTTCCCTCTAAAATTACGTCGCTGGCAGGATGGAGATGTGTTTTATCCATCAGGAATGAAAGGGAAAAAGAAGCTTAGTAAGTATTTTAAAGATGAAAAATTATCTCTATTAGATAAGGAAAACGTCTGGTTGCTAACTTCAGAAGATAACATCGTTTGGATTATCGGAATGCGAGCAGATGAACGATTTATCGCTAACAAAAACACAAAACAGATTTTAAAAATCACATTGCAATGAGTATAAGATTACCTAAAGAAGTTACATTACTAACATTTTTGATGTGCAACATCTATTTCGGATGGTCACAAATTATTGATATACCTGATGCCAATTTCAAAAATGCATTATTAAACACAGCTTGTGCCGATTTTAATGGCAACGGTGTTTTTAGCAGTCAGGTCGATTTAAACAATGATGACGAGATTCAGTTATCTGAAGCATTAGGTGTTCAAGGGTTGCGAGTTTGGAATCAAAACATTGTGTCTGTTGAAGGGCTTGAAAATTTTATAAACTTAACATATCTGAATGTGACGTTTAACTATATTGAAACAATGGATATTTCTGCATTAACCAATTTAACGGACTTATTATGCTATGGAAATGAACTAACAGCACTTGATGTTAGTAATAATCTCAGTTTAGAAAATTTGTATTGTAATGAAAATCAAATCACAGAGCTAGATGTCACGCTTAATACTAATCTTAAAAATTTTGAATGTTATATCAACTTGTTAACAGACTTGGATGTAACCTCTAATGTGAATTTAGAAACACTTAACTGTTCTCAAAATCAATTATCAGAGATTGATGTTACAAGTAATCCATTGTTAATATGGTTGCTGGCTTCTAATACAAATCTTTCGGTTTTAGATATCACAAACAACCCTTTATTAGAAAGCTTAATTGTAGATAATAACAATTTGTTATCAATTGACTTGAGTCAGAATCCTAATTTAGCTTCAGTATATTTGTCTAATAATCTTCTAACCGAAATAGATATTAGTAATAATCCAGATGTATTCGAATTGATAGTCCAAAACAATAATTTAAGTAGTGCAAATATTAAAAATGGGACTGCTTTTATGACCTATTCAGGATTTTTTATGAATCCCGATTTAGAATTTATTTGTGCAGATGATTTTGAAATTAATGCAGTTCAAACGGAATTAGATGTTTTGGGATACACTGAAACCGTTGTAAGTGACAACTGTGATTTAAGTGTAGATAATTATAATTTAGAAGCTCAGGTAAAAGTGTTTCCTGTACCATTTAGAGATAAATTGTGTATTCAGTCTAACGACAGAATTAAAAAGGTTACAGTTTTTAATTGTCATGGGCAAAAAGTGTTAGAGACAACGTCAGTTGCTATGGAAACTCATATTGATACAGAGTTATTTTCTATTGGGTTCTATGTCATTAAAGTAGAGACGATTAAAGGCGTTGAGTTTAAGAATATAATCAAGCAGTAATATGGTTTTAAAAGGACAAATAGTTGATATCTATAACAAACGAATCTTTAAAGGAGAAATCACGATTGATAAAGGTGTGATTGCATCTATTGAAGAGAAACAGCATACTGTAGAAGATTATATTCTTCCTGGTTTTGTAGATGCGCATATTCATATCGAAAGTTCAATGTTAGTGCCTAGTGAGTTTGCCAGAATTGCTGTCAATCACGGAACGGTTGCAACGGTTTCAGATCCTCATGAAATTGCAAATGTACTTGGTGTTGATGGTGTGCATTTTATGATAGAAAATGGAAAACAAACACCTTTTAAATTCAATTTTGGAGCACCTTCTTGCGTACCAGCAACCTCTTTTGAATCTGCTGGAGCTATTATAGATTCTGATGCTATTAGATCCTTAATGGCAAATCCGGAAATCAAATATCTGGCAGAGATGATGAATTATCCTGGTGTTCTGTTTGATGACGAAGAAGTTTTGAGAAAAATAGCTTGGGCAAAACAGTATAACAAACCTGTTGATGGCCATGCACCTGGAGTTGTTGGTGATGACATTAGGAAATATATCAATACTGGAATTACAACAGATCATGAGTGTTTTACATATGAAGAAGGATTAGAGAAGCTTCAAAAAGGGATGAAAGTTCTCATTAGAGAAGGCAGTGCTGCCAAGAATTTTGAAGCTTTAATCGATTTGCTTCCCGAGCATTATAAAAACATGATGTTTTGTAGTGATGATAAGCATCCAGATGATTTAATCATTAATCATATTAATAAATTATGTGCTCGAGCTGTTGCTAAAGGTATTGATGTATTTAAAGTACTCCAAGTAGCTTGTATAAATCCTGTGAAGCATTATAATTTAGACGTTGGTTTATTGCAAGTTGGTGATGCTGCAGACTGCATTGTGGTTTCAGATTTAAAAGAGTTTCAAGTCCTCAAAACCTATATCAATGGCGAATTGCTGAGCGATAATGGAAACTCTAAGTTAAAGTCTGTAGCTTTTGAAACCCTTAATAACTTCAATACCAGCAAAAAGCAGGTTGTTGATTTCAAAGTCCCTTCCGAAACAAATCAAATAAGAGTCATTGAAGCACTCGAAGGACAGTTGGTTACCAATGAATTGATTGAAGAAGCGACGATTCAAAACGGTAATTTGGTGTCAAATACAGAAACCGATATCTTAAAGATGACTGTTGTTAATCGTTACAATAACGATCAGCCAGCTATGGCATTCATTAAAAACTTCGGATTAAAACAAGGCGCAATAGCGTCCTCTGTTGGACATGATTCTCATAACATCATTGCTGTTGGAGTTTCAGACGAGATGATTTGTAAAGCTGTAAATCTCATCATAGAAAACAAAGGAGGTATTTGTGCAGTTTCAAATTCAGAGGAAAAAATTGTACCACTTCCAGTAGCTGGAATTATGAGTGATCGGGATGGTGAAACTATTGGTAAACAATATGCGGAGTTAGATGTGATGGCAAAACAATTGGGAAGCCAGCTAAATGCACCTTACATGACGTTATCGTTTATGGCTTTGTTGGTGATTCCTTCGTTAAAATTGAGTGATAAAGGCTTGTTTAACGGAAAAGACTTTAAATTTACGTCACTTGAAGTTAATTCATAAATGACTAAGCAACAAACCACTTCACAACATACATTTAAATGCCAATCCTAGAATCTACCTACAAGCCTCCATTTCAATTTAAAAACGGATTTATAGCAACTGTATATTCGGGTTTAGTTAGAAGGGTAAAAGGATTAGAGCAACAGCGTGAGCGTATAGTAACGCGAGATAATGATTTTTTAGACTTAGACTGGAGTTATGCTGAACGTAAATCTGATGCTGTGATTATAGTACTTCATGGATTAGAAGGGCATGCGCAACGACCATACGTTACAGGACCAGCAAAATTATTCAATCAAAATGGAGTAGATGCAGTTTGTGTAAATTTTAGAGGTTGTAGTGGAGAGGATAATCGGTTTTATCATAGTTATCACTCTGGAGCAACGAACGATTTAGATGATGTTGTAAAGCATTGTATTGAACAAAAAGGCTATTCTAAAGTATATATTAAAGGGATTAGTTTAGGAGGAAATATCACGCTTAAATATTTAGGTGAAAATCGAAAAATCCCAGAGCAGATCAAGTCGGCAATTGCCATTTCAGTTCCTGTGCATTTGAATGGTTCTGCTCAAGAACTGCACAAGCCAAAAAATAAAGCCTTCGCCATTCGGTTTAAAAAGCATTTGGTTGATAAGTTGAAAATAAAAATAGTACAATTTCCTGATAAAATAAGTAATACTGAGATTGATTCAATTAAAACTTTAAGAGATTTTGATGAGGTTTATACGTCTAAAGCACATGGGTTTAAAGATGCATTAGATTATTACGAACAATCCAGCAGTTTGCAATTTCTGAAAAACATTCAGGTTCCAACCTTACTTATAAATGCCTTAAATGATTCGTTTTTGTCTTCGGAGTGTTTTCCAGTAAAAGAGGCAAAACACAATGTTAATTTGTATTTGGAAATGCCAAAATTTGGAGGTCATGTTGGATTTATTCAAAAGAATAATATTTATTATAACGAACAGCGAGCTTTGGAGTTTATTAAAAACTATAAATAATTTAGACTTAAGTTTAGACGTTACTTTAGATATTGATACTTTATCAAATGGTATCTACTTTCTTGAAATTCAATCTGAGCATAGTGAACAGATTGTTAGATTCATAAAAAACTAACTGTAGATTTTGTAGTATTGATATAAAGTGGTTTCTTAGATTTCTAAATTTTGTTTTATGAAATCATTTTACTTTACAATTGCTTTACTATTTTTAACTCACATAGGTGCTGCTCAAATTGTTGATATTCCAGATATTAATTTTAAAAATGCAATATTAAATCACAGTCCTGTTATTGATACCAATGGAGATGATGAAATCCAAGTAACAGAAGCTCATGCTTTTATAGGAGCATTGAGTGTTGCAAATAAGAGTATTGTTAATCTAGAAGGTATTCAATCTTTTATAAATATTGAAGAGTTAAACGCATCATTTAATAGTTTAGGTCAAATAGATTTATCTCAAAACACTAACCTTATATATTTGAATGTAGGTTTTAATCAATTGGTTGATTTAGATTTAAGCCAAAACAATAACCTTGAGATTTTAATTATTAGAGCTAACTGGCTTGGTGATATTGATTTAAGTCAAAATATTAATTTAAAAGAATTTACAACAGGTTATAATGCTTTTGAAACTGTTGATGTTAGTAATAATATCAATCTGGAATTACTAACAATTGTAGATACTCCACAATTTACACATATAGATTTGTCTAATAATATCAATCTTGGACGTGTGTTTTTTGGTGATACGCAGTTGTCAAGTCTTGATGTTTCTAATAATCCTGATTTAACGCTAATACAGGTGATTAACTGTCCAATCACTAATTTAGATATATCTCAAAACCCACTAATTGATCGCTTGCTTTTGAATGGTTCTTCAATTCAAAATATTAATACGTCAAACAATCCAGAGCTTCAATATTTACATTTAAATGAAACGCCAATAACAACTATTGATTTTTCACAAAACCCGCTTATGTTATCATTTAAAGCTTATGAATGCCCTAATCTTCAGTTTATAAATGCTAGAAATGGTCAAAATAGTTCAATGAGTCAATTTCAAGTAGAGAATAGTCCTAATCTAGATTATATATGTGTTGACAATATAGGTTATGCAACCATTAATTTTGATTATTCAAGTAATACGGTGTTAACTGAAGATTGTGAGAATCCAAATGGAGATTATAATATAATACGAGGGAGATTATCATTCGATTTTAACGAAAATGGATGTAATCCAGACGACTATCCTGTTCCAAATATGATGGTTTATAGCGATGATGGAACTGATGAATTTGCTTCATTTACTAATGAAAATGGAGAATATGCAGTAGTGGTTGGCACAGGTATCTATAATACCGAAGCTATAGAGTTTTTGAGTTTATTTGATGTAGATCCTCTTAATTCTACGCAAGAATATACAGATTTTGGGAATACGGCTTTTCAGAATTTTTGCTTTACAGCAAATCAGAGTGTTTCAAATGTATCGACTTATATGTGTTTAACACAAGACTCAAGACCTGGATACGAAACTTCTTACATCATCAATGTGCCAAATTATGGATCTAACTTATCTAATGGTACCATCGAATTTCAATTTGACGGAGATAAACAGAGTTTTGTGAGTGCCTCTCAAGTTCCTGTCAGTCAGACTAGTAATAGTTTGGTGTTTTCATATAACGATTTAGTTCCACTTCAAAAAAAGCAAATATTGATTACTATGATGACGTTTGCTCCGCCAATTGTTAATGGTGGTGATGTCTTGAATTTCACCTTAACAGCAACACCAGATGTAACAGATGATTTTCCTGAGAATAATGTATGTGTTAGGTCTCAGGTTGTTGTCAATTCATTTGACCCAAATGATAAACTTGTAGCGCAAGGTGAAGAAGTTTATATCGATGATATAGACGAATACTTAATTTATACAATAAGGTTCCAAAATACTGGTACAGCAAGTGCTATAAATGTCTTAGTAACTGATGAGTTGAACGATAACCTTGATTGGAGTACATTAGCTCCTGTAGATGCTAGCCATGACTATAATGCACAAGTAACAGGAGGAAACAACTTAGAGATTCTTTTTGAAAATATTGATTTACCTGCGCAACAAGATGATGACCAAGGAAGTAGCGGTTATTTTATTTTTAAAATTAAACCAAAAAGTGATCTAGTTGTTGGAGATATTATTACTGGCGAAGCTAAAATTTATTTCGATTTTAACGCACCAATAATTACAGATACTATATCTACTGAAATTGTTGAAGAACAATTATCTATTTCTGAATTTGAGAAGGACATGTTTTTAGTATTTCCAAATCCAGCAAATTCAAAACTAACGATACAAAGTAAAGTTGGTATTAGTGAAATTAGTATTATTGACATTAACGGAAGACGTTTAAAAACCATTGATAATTTAGATTTAAGTCAAGACATTACTTTAGATATTGAGAGTTTGTCAAATGGTATATACTTCCTAAACATTCAAGCAGAGAATACCGAACAGGTGATTCGTTTTGCAAAAAATTAAATCTGTTTTAGCAACTTCTAAATATTATAGTCTATAGAATATTAACTATATTTGAGTAAATATTCTGTATATGTTCAAAAAAGTATTCGGTAGCTCAGTATTTGGTGTTGAAGCGACTACCATAACCGTTGAGGTAAATGTCGATTCTGGTATTGGTTATCACCTGGTAGGCTTGCCAGATAATGCCATTAAAGAAAGTAATTTCCGCATTGCTGCTGCACTACAAAATAATGGGTATAAAATTCCTGGGAAGAAAATCATTATCAACATGTCTCCAGCCGATTTGCGTAAGGAAGGTTCTGCCTACGACCTCACTTTGGCTATCGGAATTCTAGTTGCCACAAAACAAATCAAAGCTGAAAACTTAGAACAATACCTCATTATGGGTGAATTGTCTTTAGATGGAAATCTGCAACCTATAAAAGGCGCTTTGCCTATTGCTGTTAAAGCGAAGGAGGAAGGTTTTAAAGGCTTTATTCTTCCGAAGCAAAATGCTAAAGAAGCTGCTATTGTTGATGGGTTAGAAGTTTTTGGTGTAGAGAATATCAAAGAAGTAATTAATCATTTTGATAAGGATGAATTGATTCAACAAACAATAATCAACACCAAAGAAGAGTTCTACAAAAACTTAGAGTTTCCGGAGTTTGATTTTTCTGATGTGAAAGGTCAGGAAAGCATAAAACGTTGTATGGAAATCGCAGCAGCTGGTGGACATAATATCATTTTGATTGGTCCGCCAGGCGCAGGAAAAACGATGCTAGCCAAACGCTTGCCTAGTATTTTGCCTCCTATGACTTTAGAGGAGGCTTTAGAAACTACAAAAATACATTCTGTTGTTGGTCGAGTTAAAGCGCATTCGGGAATTATGGCGCAGCGACCTTTTAGAAGTCCACATCACACGATTAGCAATGTTGCTCTTGTCGGAGGAGGAAGTTATCCGCAACCAGGAGAAATTTCATTATCACATAATGGCGTGTTGTTTTTAGATGAATTGCCAGAATTCAAACGTGAAGTCTTAGAAGTGATGCGTCAACCTTTGGAAGATCGCGAAGTTACCATTTCTAGAGCTAAGTTTACAGTCACTTATCCATCATCATTTATGTTGGTGGCTAGTATGAATCCGAGTCCAGGTGGTTATTTTAATGATCCAAATGCGCCTGTGATGTCGTCTCCTGCTGAAATGCAACGGTATTTAAGTAAGGTTTCTGGTCCTTTATTAGACCGAATTGATATACATATTGAAGTGACTCCAGTGCCTTTTGAGAAATTATCAGATGAACGTAAAGGCGAGTCTTCCGTAGAGATTAGAAAGCGTGTGACAGCTGCTCGTGAATTTCAAACAAAGCGATTTGAAGCTTCTGACAGTGTGCATTATAATGCGCAAATGAATACGAAACAAATTCGTAAGTATTGTAAGTTGGATGATGCATCTATGCTATTGCTAAAAACAGCTATGGAGCGTTTAAATTTATCAGCTAGAGCTTATGATCGTATTTTAAAAGTGTCTAGAACTATTGCTGACTTAGAAGCATCGCAATCTATTAATGGTTCTCATATTAGTGAAGCGATTCAATACCGAAGTATGGATCGTGAGGGTTGGTTAGGGTAAATTACTAATGATGTTATGGTTTAAAACCTTAAATTTATAACATGAAAAACTTTTACTTATTTTGTATTGTGGCTTTAGGTATAAGTTGCAATAGTTCTGAAAACAAAGCGACAACAATTCTTGAGCAGAAAGCTGAAGTCAAACAAGTTGCTATTCCAGTTTTAAACCTAGAAGAAGCCAATCGTTTAGCGCAATTACCATTAGATTGCATTCAAACCGAATACCCAAACAAACTCAATCAGGTCATTGATGGTGGCGAAGATTTACAATCACCTCAAGTTTTGCATCCTGCTTTTTATGGTTGCTTCGATTGGCATTCTGCAGTACATGGTCACTGGAGTTTGGTGAGTTTACTAAAGCAATTTCCTGAGCTAAATAATCGTGATAAAACTATGGCGATGTTGTTTGAGAATATATCTGAGAATAACATAAAAGCGGAAGTGTCTTATTTCTTCGGAAAACACAACACAACTTATGAGCGAACTTATGGTTGGGCATGGTTGTTAAAGTTAGCGGAAGAATTGCACACTTGGGATGATCCTAACGCAAGGGTTTTAGAGCAAAATTTGCAACCATTAACGGATTTAATCGTCGATAAATATTTAGAATTCCTTCCGAAACTTAATTATCCAATTCGTGTAGGAGAGCATCCAAATACAGCATTCGGACTCTCATTCGCTTACGACTATGCTAAAACGGTTGGGAATACAGAATTGAAGTCGCTTATAGAGCAGAGAGCAAAAGATTTTTATACTAATGATGCTGGTTGTCCATTGTCATGGGAGCCAAGTGGATTTGATTTTCTGTCGCCTTGTTTAGAGGAAGCTGCATTAATGAAACGTGTGCTATCTTCGGAAGAATTTCAAGCTTGGTTGTCAAGCTTCTTGCCTCAATTGAAAGAGAAGGATTTTAGTATTGAAACTGGAAAAGTGAGCGATAGAACTGATGGAAAATTAGTGCATCTCGATGGTGTGAACTTTTCCAGAGCATGGAGTTTAAATGAAATTGCAAAAGATTTACCAGAATACAATCATTTAAAAAATATAGCGAATCAGCATATCAATTATTCGTTGCCTGGTATTGTTGGTGATAGTTACGAAGGTGGTCATTGGTTAGGAAGTTTTGCGATTTATGCCTTAAATTCTGTTGAACGTGATTAAAAGCTGGTTTAAAAATATTGGACCAGGACCTTTAGTGGCTGCAGCCTTTATAGGACCAGGAACAGTCACTGTTTGCACGCTTGCTGGTGTTAATTTTAGCTTTGCATTACTTTGGGCAATGGTATTGTCTGTTTTGGCAACCATAGTTTTACAGGAAATGGCAGCGCGTTTAGGTGTTGTGTCTCAAAAAGGGTTGTCTGAAGTCATTCGTTCACAAATTCACAATCCTGTATTAAGAATATTAGCCATTATCTTAATACTTTCAGCAATTGTTGTTGGAAACGCGGCTTATGAAGCTGGTAATATAAGTGGAAGCATTTTAGGGTTAGAGACTTTATTTGGGAATCAAACTATTGAGTTAGGTTCTTTAAGCTTGAACCTGTTTAGTATTTTAATTGGGATAATTGCTTTTATATTGCTTTACATTGGTAATTATAAGGTTTTAGAGAAAGCCTTGATTTCTTTAGTGGTTTTTATGAGTCTGGCATTTTTAATTACAGCGCTAATGACCAGGCCAGATTTGGCTCAAGTGTTTAAAGGATTATTTATTCCAAAAATTTCTAATGATAGTATTTTAACGGTTATAGCTCTGGTTGGAACAACTGTTGTACCTTATAATTTATTTTTACATGCATCTTTAGTAAAAGAAAAATGGAAGAATGAAAGAGATCTTAAATTTGCTCGAAAAGATACGATTGTTGCTGTGGTTTTAGGAGGAGTTGTGTCAATGTGTATTATAATTTCAGCAGCCGCTATCAATTCTTCTGAAATCAATAATGCTGCAGATTTGGCAAAAGGTCTTGAGCCTCTTTTTGGGAACTATGCCTCAATATTTTTGTCAGTCGGATTGTTTGCTGCAGGAATTACAAGTGCTATTACAGCGCCTTTAGCGGCAGCTTATGTGGCTTCAGGGTGTTTGGGCTGGAGTTCTAACATGAAATCAAAACAATTTAGATTGGTTTGGATGTTGATCTTAGGATTAGGAGTTTTGTTCTCTTCCATTGGTTTTAAATCAATTGAGATTATCAAATTTGCTCAGGTGGCTAATGGTTTATTGTTGCCTGTTATTGCTGGTTTTTTGCTTTGGGTAATGAATAAATCGTTATTACTTGGTGTGCATAAAAATACAGTGTTGCAAAATGTTTTTGGCTTTGCTATTTTAACAATAGCAGTATTTTTAGGAACGAAAAGTATTTTAAAAGTCTTTAATATCATATAACAATGAAGCAAATAGATATCAATTGTGATTTAGGAGAAGGTGTTGGCAATGAAGCTCTGTTGATGCCTTATTTATCGTCATGTAATATTGCTTGTGGAGGGCATGCAGGAGATAATGAAACTATGAAACAGGTTGCACTGTTAGCTAAAAAACACAAAGTTAAAATTGGAGCACATCCATCGTTTCCTGATAGAGAAGGCTTCGGAAGAAGAAACCTTGAAATATCATACTCCCTTTTATATAAATCATTAGAGGCGCAGATTACGAGTTTGATTGAGGTATTAAAACCAATACATTTAAAGTTACATCACGTGAAACCCCATGGAGCTTTGTATAATTTAGCATCCGTAGACAAAAAAACAGCCCAAATTGTAGTTAGTGTGATCAATAGTATTGATAAAAACTTAACGCTTTATGCGCCTTATCAGTCTATGATTTCAAAAATCGCAATAACAGATGGGTTAAAAGTTATGTATGAAGGTTTTGCAGATAGAAATTATAACGAAGATTTGACATTGGTTTCCAGGCAAAATAAGGAGGCAATAATTCATAAAAAAGAACAGGTTTTTGAGCATGTTTTTAAAATGATTTCAGATCAAAAAGTAAAGACAAAAAGTGGTGTAGAAGAGAAGCTGAAAGTGGATACTTTTTGTGTTCATGGAGATCATGAAAATGTAGTTGAGAATTTGAAGTTTTTAACACATAAATTGAAGGAAAATTCTATACATATTTTATAACTTTTGAAAGATTATAAATTAACATATCATCGTTTTTCTGAACGTTCAATTTTGGTGCAATGGCCTCATGAAATTGATGGTAATATACTAAATGGCGTATTGATTTTTAAAAATTATCTTTTAAATTCAAAATTTAAATTTATACTTCAAGTAAATAACGCATATAACTCGATATTAATTATTTATAATAGAGCTATTGATAATGTCTATGATGGTATTTTAGCATTAAAAGCGCTATATTCCAGTCGAGAAACTATGAAAAAATATGCCTTGAGGCACTGGAAAATTCCAGTGTGTTATGATGATGAATTTGGGATTGATTTAGAAACAATATCGACAGAAAAGCAACTTTCAAAAACAGACATTATCAGGATGCATTCTGAAGCCGTTTACACTGTTTTTTTTATCGGATTTTTACCTGGTTTTTTATACTTAGGTGGACTCGATAAACGGCTGTTTTTTTCGCGTAAAGATAGTCCGAGATTAAAGGTAAAAAAAGGTGCAGTTGCGATAGGAAATCAACAAACAGGAATCTATCCAAATTCCAGTCCGGCAGGTTGGCATATTATAGGAAATTCACCACTGGAATTTTTTAATAGTAAAAATAACCAACCTTGTTTTGCAAAAGCTGGAGATACCATACAGTTTGTTCCAATTGATATGAAAACATACCATGAAGTATTAAATGCAGTTCAAAACGGAACTTATAACTTAGAACATGAGGTCATAGATGGTTGAAGTACTTAAAACGGGTTTATATGATACTATTCAAGACTTAGGTCGCTTTGGAGTACAAGAGTATGGTGTGCCTTTTTCTGGAGTAATGGATTTGGTTTCGGCTAAAGTCGCAAATACTATTTTGGGAAATCCAGTAACTAATGCTGTGTTAGAAATAACAATTTTTGGACCTCAGTTAAAATTTCATTGTGCTACCGAAATTGCTTTGTCTGGTGCAGATCTTAACCCGAAGTTAAATGCCACGCCAATAAAGATGAACACGCGAATTCAAATTAATGAAAACGATGTATTGTCTTTTGGACAAAGAAACTATGGTTGTAGAAGTTATTTGGCAGTTAAAAGCGGTTTTCAGACTGAGTTTGTCATGAACAGTTTTAGCATGTATCAGCAAATTACCTCAAAATCACGATTAAAAACTGGTGATCGGCTTTCTATATTTAAAAACAATGAATCAAGTGTTAATGCCTATGCTACCCTAAAAATAGATAAAACTCATTTTCAAGTTGATGAAATTGAAGTTTTTAAAGGCTTAGAGTATGATTACTTGTCTGAAGTACAGCAAGAACTGCTTTTTAAGACAGAATTTACAGTATCAAAGGATAGTAATAGAATGGCATACCAAGTTAAAGAAGTCATTGCCAATAATATGGAATCAATTATTACCTCACTAGTACTGCCTGGAACGGTACAGTTAACACCTTTTGGAAAATTAATGTTTTTAATGCGAGATTCCCAGACTACAGGTGGTTACCCTAGGGTATTGCAAGTTAGAGAGCATTCAATTAGCCAATTATCCCAAAAGATTTTTGGGGAAAAATTTAGGTTGAAATGCATCGATTAGTAAGAAAAAGCCTAGAATTCTACTGTTTTTTTGGTTTTATGTTTAGATTTTCAATACTTTAGGCAATGCAATTAATTCTAACTAACCAATTATGAAAAAATTAGTACTACTTATTTTAGGATTTATTTTAGGGGCTTTAGCAATGTATTTTTATTGCTGCAAAGAAGAACCTATAAATATAACAGATCCAACACCACCAAAAGGCTTAATAAAACCAGCTGAGATTAAAACACTTACTCAAGCGTACGATCCAAGGTATCAGGCTATTAATAATGCTATTTTTGAAGGAGATGAAGGAGGTGATAACCGATCATCTTGGTATGCTTTAGAAGATTTGGAAAACTTTCTTACTTTGGCTAAAATACAAGCAGGAGATTTAGGTTATACTATGGATGGTATCAGAATTTATCCTGGCGCTCATTCTGCTATAGACAAAACTCCAGGTTATTCTACTTTTTTAATCGTTCCAACAGGTTACAGAAACTCATCTGAAGGAAGTATGATGTTTTTCCAAAAAGGAGGAGGTGGTAAGGATATCGACGGCGGAAATGGTTTAAATCGCGGTGAAGATGGAGATCCTCCAGGTGCTAACTATCCTCAATAATAAATGAAGGTTTGAATGAATTTTTATATGAAAACCGATCGTATATAACTAAATTCTTTGAAATTACAGCTGCTGTTTTTGGTTCTGTGTATTTACATAGAACCAAAAATCAGAAGTTAAAGATATTCGTTGTTTTTTTATGGATTACAGTTACTGTAGAAGTTTTAGGATATTACAAAACTATATTGCAAAACAACTATGATTACAGCTGGTTTATCTCTTGGAAGAATAGTGAGTTTTGTCAAAATTCGTGGCTGTATAATATTTACTCATTTTTAGCTATTGGTTTTTTAGGTGTGTTTTATACAGACTTAATTTCTAATACGACATCTAAATTATTTATTCGGTTAATTGTAATTATTTACAGTGTTTTTACATTATTTTACTATACGCTTACAGAGGCTTTCCTAGGATATGGATTACCATATGATAACATTCTAGCATCTATTATTGTGTCTATTTACGTTATTCTTTATTTTGTAGAATTGATGAATAGTGATTTTATTCTTCAATATTATAAGTTACCTTCATTTTATATAAGCGTCGCTTTGCTATTGTGGCATTTGTGCGCAACACCACTTTTTATTTATAACAATTATTTTCTGCCCTTTAATACAGAATTTGTAAATTTCAGAACATTACTATTGTTATATATTAACATTTTCACCTATTCATGTATTACGTTCGGTTTTTGGTATTCGCTCAGGAAGCGCACAAAATAAACAAAGAAGAGATTGCTTTAATTGGCTATGTCATTTTTGCTCTGTTGCTCTTGTCTACAATGATTATTCTTTTTTTTGTAACCTTTCAAAAGAGAAAAAATAAACTTTTGTTAGATCAAATTGAGCGGCAAAAAGCTTTTGATGAAGAAATTTCTCGTACTAAATCTGAAATTCAAGAACAAACGTTAAAGCATGTTAGTTGGGAATTACACGATAATGTTGGTCAGTTATTAGCATATGCAAGCATGCAGCTAAAAATGATAGCTCCTAAAGTACCAGAAGACTTAAAAAGTAATATTGAAGATGTTTCGGGTAGTGTAAAGGAAAGTCTCAAAGAGGTACGTTCATTATCCAAATCTCTAAATAATGAAGTCTTACTGAGTATGGGTTTAGAAGATGCTATCATCAATGAGATGAATCGTCTAGAACGTATGAAGTTTTCTTCAGCAGAATTACATGTTACAGGTGTTAAAAGAGATTTAGATAATAAAAAACATGAAATCATACTGTTCAGAATTTTACAGGAGTTCTTTTCTAATTCAGTTAAATACTCTGAAGCTGATCGTATAGATGTCAATCTGGATTACAAAGACACTAAGCTGGTAATTACAACTTCTGATAACGGTATTGGTTTTAATTTGGCTTCTGTAGAAAAAGGTGCAGGATTAATTAATATGAAGAGTAGAGCCGAGTTGATTAATGCTACATTTGATTTAGTGTCACAACCTGATGAAGGAGTTACATTAAGTATAGAATATCCTTTTGTTTAAAACTTAAGGCGCTACTTTTTACCAATTCATAATTATTAGTGGTAAAGAAACAATCCTCTTCACTTTTTTATTCACAAGCATTCCAAATAGAATCGTCAGGCAAAGGAGCTGTGACGTCAATTGGTTCGTGAGAGACAGGATGTGTAAATTGCAAACGTCTGGCATGTAAGCTGATACTCGCATCTTTATTGCTGCGATCAAATCCATACTTCAAATCTCCTTTTATTGGAGAGCCAATGCTGGCCAATTGCACTCTGATTTGATGATGTCTTCCCGTTTCCAGTTCAATCTCTAAAAGCGTATAATTATCTAAAGCTTTGAGCGTTTTATAGTGCAAAATGGCCTTCTTAGTATCTTTAATGTCTTTGTTATAAGCTGTAGATTTATTGTTTTTTGGGTTCTTTTTCAACCAGTTAATTAAAGTGCCTTGAAGAACTTCTGGAGCTTGTTTTACAATTGCCCAGTAGGTTTTGTTTGCTTTCTTTTCTGAAAAGAGTTTGTTTAATCTAGGTAAGGCTTTGCTGGTTTTTGAAAACATTACGATGCCAGTTGTTGGTCTGTCTAAGCGATGTACCACACCTAAGTATACATTTCCAGGTTTGTTGTATTTATCTTTGATATATGCTTTAACAACATCGCTCAATGGCTTGTCTCCGGTTTTGTCGCCTTGAACAATATCACCAGCACGTTTATTCACAATAATAATATGATTGTCTTCGTAGAGAACCTGAAGATTATTTTTATTGGAATGAATTTTTTCTGTCACGAATTGATTTATATTTTATATATGCCCTCTCATTTCTGAGTATTGAACATTAATATTGTTCCATGTCATTTGGAAAATCAACCGACTTAACATCCTTGACATACTGACCAATAGCTTTAGTCATATCTTCATATAAATTCATGTAACGACGTAAAAAACGCGGATTAAATTCGTGGGTCATACCAATCATGTCATGAAGTACTAATACTTGTCCGTCAACACCTGCGCCAGCTCCAATGCCGATGACAGGAATTGACACACTTTTAGCTACTTCTTGGGCTAATTTTGCAGGAATTTTTTCTAATACTATCGCAAAACATCCTGCTTTTTCAAGCATTAAAGCGTCTTCCTTAAGTCGGTCTGCTTCTTCATCTTCTTTGGCCCGAACTGTGTAAGTACCAAATTTATAAATAGATTGAGGTGTCAAACCTAAATGTCCCATGACAGGTATTCCAGCATTTAGAATACGCTTAATAGATTCTTTAACTTCTTTACCACCTTCCATTTTTACTGCGTGACCTCCAGATTCTTTCATGATTCTAATTGCGGAACGCAACGCTTCTTTAGGGTCACTTTGATAACTTCCAAAAGGTAAATCGACAACAACTAAAGCCCTCTCTATTGCCCTAACTACCGAAGATGCATGATAAATCATCTGATCTAACGTTATAGGAAGCGTCGTCTCATGTCCTGCCATAACATTACTAGCAGAATCACCAACTAAAATGACATCAATTCCAGCTTCATCTACTATTTTAGCCATAGTATAATCATAAGCGGTGAGCATTGATATTTTTTCACCTTTAGACTTCATGTCTACTAAGGTCTTTACGGTAATTCGTTTGTATTCTTTTTTTGCGACTGACATATATGCAATGGATTTATAAGTGTAAAAATAAAAATATTAAATGAGAATGGTTGGATTTGTACTCTAAATTGAAAGATTAGCAATCGCTCAAATGAACACCAACAGCTAAGCCGCCTTCAGAAGTTTCTTTATATTTGGTATTCATGTCTTTTGCAGTTTCCCACATGGTTTGTACCACTTTATCAAGTGGCACTTTTACGTTATTAGGATCTGTGTCTAAAGCAAGTTCACAAGCGTTTATGGCTTTGATTGCTCCCATGGCATTACGTTCAATACAAGGGATTTGAACTAAGCCACCAATTGGATCACAGGTCATTCCCAAATGATGTTCCATGGCAATTTCTGCTGCAACCAAAACCTGTTCTGGAGTGCCACCTGATAACTCACATAGTGCGCCAGCTGCCATAGCGGAAGACACGCCAATTTCAGCTTGACATCCTCCCATTGCAGCACTAATAGTTGCACCTTTTTTAAAGATACTGCCAATTTCACCAGCAACTAGCAAAAAGCGTTTGATGTCCTCAAAATTGCCATCATGATTTTCTATGACCAGATAGTACATTAAAACTGAAGGAATTACACCTGCGCTTCCGTTAGTTGGGGCAGTAACTACGCGTCCTAAAGAGGCGTTCACTTCATTTACAGCAAGCGCAAAACAACTTACCCATTTTAAAATTTGGCGGAATTTGACTTCAGTGTTTCTAATCGAATTTAGCCATTCTATAGGTGTGTTGTATGGTGTGTCACCTTTCAGACTTTGATACATGTCATATGCACGACGTCTTACATTTAAACCTCCAGGAAGATGTCCTTCTGTGTGGCAACCAACATACATGCATTCTAACATGGTGTCCCAGATTCGTTGTAATTCTGAATTGATTAAGGATTCTTCACGAATGGATTTTTCGTTTTCTAAAACCACACCAGAAATAGGTAATTTTAAATCATTACAAAACTTAAGCAATTCATTTCCTGTTGAAATTGGATACGGAAATGTGCAATAGAAAATGATTTTATTAGCTTTAGAGTTTTTACGTTCTTCCTGTACTACAAAACCACCTCCAATAGAGTAGTAGGTTGCACGATGGCGTCTGCCATTAATATGTGCTGAAAACACTAAGGCATTTGAATGAAATGGTAAAAACTTTTTATTGAAAATGATATCTGTTTTGATATCAAAAGCAATAGGCTTTTCATTATTAAAGTCTAAAATATTAGTGTTCTTAATTGCGGTAATTATGATATCAATAGATTCTACAGGTATATATTCCGGGTCAGCACCACTCAAACCTAAAAGCACAGCATAATCTGTGGCATGACCTTTTCCTGTAAGTGATAAAGATCCATAAAGGTCGACTGTTATTTTTTCGACCTTATCAAATTTATTGGTGTCTTTTAAATCTTTAATCCAGCGTTCAGCAGCTCTCCAAGGGCCTAGGGTGTGGGAGCTTGAAGGACCAACGCCAATTTTGAGCATATCAAAAACAGAAATACATTCCATTCACTAAATCGTTATAGTTGCGACGCAAATATAAGTTTTTAATGGTTCTTTAACGTATG
The DNA here is from genome assembly GCF_050617655.1 of Psychroserpens mesophilus. GTDB lineage: Bacteria > Bacteroidota > Bacteroidia > Flavobacteriales > Flavobacteriaceae > Psychroserpens > Psychroserpens mesophilus_A. Next base: position 423,319 of record NZ_JBODQC010000003.1, read on the forward strand.
GTGTTTTGATTAAAAATTAATCTTAAAATTTATACATTCAGAGTTTTTGGATAATGTGAAAAATATTCAACATATAAATATATATGTACAACACATTTCATAATATTTTTTCTTTATTTTGCGATTAATCTTACAATATTTTTTTAACACCTCTAAACTTAAATTTAATTATGAAACAAAAGATTACTCTATTATTTTTTATTATTAGTTCAGCAGTTTACTCCCAATGTTGGGAACAGGTCAGTGCTGGAACAATTCACACGTTAGGGTTAATGACCGATGGTAGCCTTTGGGCTTGGGGATACAACCTTGAAGGTCAATTGGGTATTGGTAACAACTCAAATCAGAATTCACCTGTAAGAGTAGGTACAGACAACGATTGGATTAGTATTTCTGCTGGTAGCAGCTTTTCATTAGGATTGAAATCTGACGGTACCCTTTGGGCTTGGGGCTACAATGTATATGGACAGTTAGGAGATGGTACATTGGACTCAAGTAACGTACCTATACAAGTAGGTGCAGATACCGATTGGCAACTTATTTCCGCAGGTGGCAGTTCTGGTTATGCTATTAAAACAAATGGTACATTATGGGTTTGGGGACAAAATAGTAAAGGTCAGTTGGGACTCGGAAATCTTACTAATCGTCTTATACCTGTACAGGTAGGTACAGATACCGATTGGCAAAATATTTCGGGTGGTAGAAGCCATGTCTTAGCCACAAAAACAAATGGTACGCTGTGGTCGTGTGGTTATAATATGTTTGGGCAATTAGGCTTAAACTCAACCAGTGATAGAGCTACCTTTCAACAAATAGGTGCAGATACAGACTGGAACCTGATTTCAGCTGGTGGAGACCATTCCGTAGCAACGAAAACCAATGGTATTGTTTATTCTTGGGGTCTAAATAACTATGGACAATTGGGAGATGGTACAACGACACAAAAGTTAGTGCCGACAGTCATCTTAGATGATGCAGTCGCAGTATCTGCAGGATTTTCACATTCAGGTGTCATACTGAGCACTATGGTGTATTACTCTTGGGGTCAAAATAACTATGGGCAACTGGGTAATGGTACTACTACTGGTAGTAGCAATCCGCTAGCGTCAAGTGCCTTAAATGACCGTATAGAGATAGAGAATGGTAACCGTTTTTCATTGGTGAAAAATGTGGACGGTTTCTTATATGCAACTGGTCGTAATCATTACGGACAGTTGGGTGATGGTACGAATGTAAATAGAAGTACGTGGACACCTATTAGTTGTGAAAGCTTATCAACCTCTGAAGTAGCATTGAATACAACTTTCAAATTGTATCCCAATCCTGTGCGCAGTGAATTAACCGTAGTAGTAGAGACAGCTTTAAAATCTGTAGTTATTTATAATAATTTAGGGCAAGAAGTTTTGTCTAGAAGAGCGCATACTAATAAAGAGCGTATTAATGTATCGCAGTTATCAGCAGGAGTTTATTATTTAAAAGTATTTTCTGATGATGGTGTGCAAACCCAGCATTTTATTAAGGAATAAGTAGAAATTTTAATGCTTATATAAAAAAGTTCAACTGTATGAGTTGGACCTTTTTTTGTCAATGAAAGTAGTGTTTTAATGAAACTTTCAAATGCTGCTACATTATTACCTTACATCAAATATTTGCGTATCAATTAAATGTTTAATGTATTATATTGTAACTCTCCTTTATTTAAAAGTTGAAGGTTTAAGGTTAATTTAAATATATCAAAACAGTAATATATTCCATTTACTAAATCGTTATAGTTGCGACGCAAATATATGTAATATATGTTTTGTTAAATAGCTGTAGCAAGAGGGGTAAAAGATTTTAGCCTTATCTGATAATAAAGTTTTCGATACTTGTAGCCAGCATGACATTCTCAAGATTAGATACGTCAAGTCCATCTACATTATCAGCAGGAACAACAACAACTCTGAATACTTGGTCTTGTGTCCATTCAGGTCCAAGAGCACTTAAATCTGTAGTGCCTTCTAAAAAGAAACTCACATCATTTTGAGTAAAATCATAATTGTAAATTAATGTTCCATCTTCAAACTCTACAGTTTGTGGCAATAAACGCCAGATGTCTTGACCATTCACAGTGTCCCATAAAATGTAAACTAAAGTCACATCAGAAGGGAAGACGTCAAAACCATAGGCTTCAATAAAAGAATAATCATTAGACTCATTAAAATCGATTTCAATTTCAAAAGCCGAAGAGACTAATAAACCACCTGCAGGACCTTGAAGACCTTGTGGTCCAGGATCACCTTCACAAGACATTATAAAAAAAGCAGCAAACGCTAAAACTAAGTAAGATATATGTTTCATAAGAATTAAGATTTGTATTTACATATCAAATCGCGTACCAAAATTACGCTTTTATAAGACAATTTTCAGAATATGTTCTGACATCATGTCATATTTCTTGCAATGGCATAATGATTGTCATAATCAAACCGTAATTAAAATGAACACAATGTTTCCGTGATAATCGGGAATCTATAAAACAAATATAACATTATGAGTAAAATTATTGGAATCGATTTAGGAACAACAAACTCTTGCGTTTCTGTAATGGAAGGTAACGAACCTGTTGTTATCCCAAACGCTGAAGGTAAAAGAACAACGCCTTCGGTAATCGCCTTTGTTGAAGGTGGAGAAATTAAAGTTGGTGATCCAGCTAAAAGACAAGCAGTAACTAACCCAACAAAAACGGTATATTCAATTAAGCGTTTTATGGGTAACAAATATTCTGAATCTAAAAAAGAAGCAGAGCGTGTACCATATAAAGTGGTTAAAGGTGACAACGATACACCTAGAGTAGATATTGATGGTCGTTTATATACACCACAGGAATTATCGGCAATGATTCTTCAGAAAATGAAGAAAACTGCTGAAGATTATTTAGGTCAGGATGTAACTCGAGCAGTAATTACGGTACCAGCATACTTTAATGATTCTCAACGTCAGGCAACTAAAGAAGCAGGAGAAATTGCTGGATTAAAAGTTGAGCGAATCATCAATGAGCCTACTGCAGCAGCTTTGGCTTATGGAATGGATAAAAAAGGAAAAGATCAGAAAATTGTTGTTTTCGATTTTGGAGGTGGAACACATGACGTGTCTATTCTAGAATTAGGAGATGGTGTATTTGAGGTATTATCTACAGATGGTGATACCCATTTAGGGGGTGATGATGTAGATGAGAAAATTATCAATTGGTTAGCAGATGAATTCAATGCTGAAGAAAGTATTGATTTACGTAAAGATCCTATGGCGTTACAACGTCTAAAGGAAGCTGCTGAAAAAGCTAAGATTGAATTATCATCTTCTGCACAAACAGAAATCAATCTACCATATGTCACTGCAACAGCGTCAGGACCAAAGCACTTGGTACGTACATTAACACGTTCTAAATTTGAACAGTTAATAGACGATTTAGTAAAACGTACCATTGAGCCATGTTCTTCAGCTTTAAAAGCAGCAGGATTATCAAAAAGTGATATTGACGAAGTAATTTTGGTTGGTGGATCTACGCGTATTCCGGCAGTACAGGAAGCTGTAGAGAAGTTCTTCGGAAAAGCTCCGAGTAAAGGGGTTAATCCAGATGAGGTTGTATCTCTTGGTGCAGGTATCCAAGGTGGTGTCCTAACAGGTGACGTAAAAGACGTTCTTTTATTAGATGTTACTCCGTTATCTCTTGGTATCGAAACGATGGGTAATGTGATGACAAAGTTGATTGAAGCAAATACAACGATTCCGACTAAGAAATCACAAGTATTTTCAACTGCAGCAGATAACCAGCCATCGGTAGAAATCCATGTATTACAAGGAGAGCGTCCAATGGCAGCAGATAACAAAACAATTGGTCGTTTCCACTTAGACGGAATTCCACCAGCAAAACGAGGAACACCTCAAATTGAAGTCACCTTTGATATTGATGCCAATGGTATCATTAAAGTCTCTGCAGAAGATAAAGCTACTGGTAAAAAACAAGATATCAGAATTGAAGCATCTTCAGGGTTAACGGAAGAGGAGATCAAAAAAATGAAGCAGGATGCTGAGGCTAATGCAGAAGCAGACGCTAAAGCAAAAGAAACTGCTGATAAATTGAATCAGGCGGATGCTATGATTTTCCAGACTGAAAGTCAGCTTAAAGAATTTGGTGATAAATTATCTGATGATAAGAAAAAGCCAATCGAAGAAGCGCTTGAAGAATTGAAAAAAGCTTACGAAACTAAAGATGTAGCTGTTATTGAGCCAGCTTTGGAAAAAATAAACGAAGCTTGGAAAGTGGCTTCAGAAGAAATGTACAAAGCACAAGCCGAAGCACAAGGAGCACCTGAAGGTGGACCAACAGATGCTGGAGCAGGAGCTAAAGGACAAGCTGCCGATGAAAGCAGTGACGTAGAAGACGTAGACTTCGAAGAGGTGAAATAAGAATATATTGATAGTGTCACCTTGAGCGCAGTCGAAAGGTCTTATCTAACAAATATAATTATTTAACATTCAAAAAAACGCAACCAGTAATGGTTGCGTTTTTTTATTCATAGTGACTCTGTCAAACATTGCCTGTTATTTAATGTCTTTAAAATTCATCAGGCTGGCTTCTTGAGACGAATGCTCATCAATAGCGTTAATATTAATAGGGATTGAAGCAGTAAGTCTTTAGCAATCAGCTTATATTTAAGTAATATTAATCTTAAAAACTCATATATTATGAATAGCGATCAATTAGAAGGTAAGTGGAAACAAATCAAAGGAGATTTCAAAAAGAAATATGGAAAAATCACCGATGATGAGTACGCAGAAGCCGAAGGAAACATAGATAAACTTGCAGGTAAAATGCAAGAAAAATATGGAAAAAGTAAAGAAGAAGTAAAAGAAGAAATCAATAACTGGTAAAATCAGTTAAAGATTAGAAAAGCGTTTCAAAATACAATGATTTTGAAACGCTTTTTTTATGAAATCAACTTTAAATTCATTTAAAACAGTAATTTGCACACTCAACATACTGGAGTTCATGTTATGACATTTTCAACGACGATTAAAACCACTTATAAACCAAAGCGCTTAGCGGTAAAGCTTACTGCCAAAGGAGAAAACTATGTTCAAGATGGTCATCCATGGGTATTTTCAGAGAGTATTGTAAAAATTAATGACCATGCCAGAACAGGAGATCTGGCAATTATCTTTGGGAAACGTGCCAACAAAATGATTGGAATAGGTTTGTATGATGCAACATCACCAATTCGTATCAAAATGATATATAATGCTACCGCTTCAGTAACTATTGATGCAGCTTTTTTTTTGAAGAAGATTCAGAAGGCATACAAAAAACGATTACCACTTTTAAAAACCAAGACCAATAGCTACCGACTGTTATTTGGTGAGAATGACGGATTCCCTTCATTAATAGCAGATGTGTACACCAAAGTTCTGGTGGTTAAACTTTATTCAGAGATATGGCTGCCCTTCTTACAAAGTATTTTAGAGAGTTTGGTTGAAGTTTCTGGATGTAAAACGGTGGTCATTCGGTTAAGTCGGAGTTTGCAAAACTCTAAATCACACCAACTTCATGATGGCGATGTGGTTTATGGCGAATTAAAGAATGACGTTGTTCAGTTTATAGAGCATGGCGTTCAGTTTTCGGCAAATGTGATTAAAGGTCATAAAACAGGTTACTTTTTAGACCACAGGGAGAACCGACGACAAGTGGGACTCCTTAGTAAAAATAAAACGGTGTTGGATGTGTTCTCTTATGCTGGCGGATTTTCAGTGCATGCCTTAGCCAATGGCGCAAAAGAGGTTACAAGTGTAGATGTTAGTGAACAAGCCTTAGAAATTGCGCTTCAAAACGGAAAACTTAATGCGTATTCTGGAACGCATAAGACCTTAGCTGGAGATGCCTTTCAGTTATTAGAAGAGCTCGCTTCGGCAAAGCAACGATTTGATGTTGTGGTCATTGATCCGCCTAGTTTTGCCAAGCAACAATCTGAAGTCAACTTAGCAAAAAAAAAGTATGCACAACTGGCACAATTAGGAATCCAACTCACTGCTAAAGGTGGCATGCTGGTATTAGCATCCTGTTCGTCAAGAGTTACGGCAACAGCATTTTATGACATTAATGCACAAACCTTACAAGCGACTAAACGACCATTTACAATTGCGCAAAAAACCGAACACGATATCGACCATCCCATAGGGTTCCCAGAAGGTGCATATTTAAAATGTGGGTATTACCGATTTCTGGATTAATTAATCAACACTAAAGTCAACAAGCTTACTTGAAATTCTGACCCAGTCGTAAAACAACGATTTTAAGAAATAATGAGCTAAAGGTATTGTTTTAGAAACTAATCGAGGATTGAAATCATAGTAAAAATGAATAAATAATAAATTTCAAATAAATATTTACTCAATCAGACTTGAATTTTTTGGCTTGGTTTATCCTGAGCATTACTGAGATGAAAATATATTTTCATTGAAAGGACCTTGTTTAACAAGTCGAAGGGTTTTTGGTCCATCAAAAATGAATAAGAATTTTCTTATTTTTAAATAAAGTAATAGCCAAACCAAACCTTAACAACATTTTAAAGAGCCTTGTAACCTAAATCTCGTATCTTTAAAGAAAACAAATCAAAACTAACAAAACTATAATATAACTATGACTGTAAATGCATACGCAGCCAAAGAAGCGGGCGCAACACTAGAAACGTTTCAATATGATTTACCAGAATTAGGTAAAGAACAGGTCGATATCAAAGTCGGTTATTGCGGACTCTGTCACAGCGATTTAAGCATGATTAATAACGATTGGGGAAATAGCACCTTTCCACTGGTGCCAGGTCATGAAATTGTAGGTGAAGTGATTGGCTTAGGCTCTGAAGTTAAAGGCTTAAAAGTGGGTGATAAAGTCGGTATGGGATGGTATTCGGCATCGTGTTTACATTGTAACCAGTGTATGGATGGCAAACAACACCTTTGTGCTACGGCAGAAGGCACCATTGTTGGGCGACATGGTGGTTTTGCAGACCACGTGCGCGGCCATTGGTCTTGGGTAACCAAACTCCCAGAAGGTATTGATATGGCAAAAGCAGGTCCTTTATTTTGTGGCGGAATTACAGTCTTTAACCCTATAGTACTGTCTGGTGTTCAGCCAACCGATAAAGTAGGTGTTATAGGTATAGGAGGTTTAGGGCACATGGCATTAAAGTTTTTAGAAGCTTGGGGTTGCGAAGTGACCGCCTTTACATCTAATACTTCAAAAACAGAAGCCTTAAAAGCTATGGGAGCACATAAGGTAGTTGATTCTACTAATGCTTCTGAACTGGAAGCTATTGCAGGCAGCTTAGATTTCATTTTAAACACTACCAATGTTAAACTAGATTGGAACGCTTATCTCACAACTCTAGCACCACAAGGAAAACTACATACCGTTGGTGCGGTATTAGAACCTATGGAGATACCAGCTTTTAGTATGATTGCAGGAGAAAAATCGGTAGGCGGAAGCCCGTTAGGGAGTATTGCTTTAACCCGTAAGATGCTGGAGTTTTGTGTACGTCATGAGATTTATCCAACGGTTGAAGAGTTTGATATGGCCAATGTTAACGGTGCCATAGCGCATTTACACGATGGTAAGGCCCGATTTAGAGTGGTATTAAAAGCCTAAACGTTAGAGATGCATTACGCTATATAAAAAGAGCAGCTTATTGGGTTGCTCTTTTTGTTTGAGTATCTTCGCTATTGTAAAACAATTCCCGTTAGCGATGCCAAAACCTAAAGGTCAAAAAAATGGAAAGAATAAAGCTAAGCACTCTAAGCTTATGGCTCAAAAGAAGAATAAGCTTAAACGTGAAGCTGCCAGCAGAAAGGAGCGTTTGAGAGCCATTATTAAAAAGGCAAAAGAAGAGTGATTTCTACTGTTAAAAACTAATATAATGAAGATTCCTGTATTATATTTCAATAACTTGTACTTTCAATAAAATTATAAACATATATGAAGAAAATTACTCTCTTACTTGCGCTATTAACTTTAGGAGTAGTGCAAGCTCAAACATTCCCAAGTCCATACTGTGTTGTTGACCCAACAGATACGATTATAGAAGAAATCACCACGGTTACTTTTGCAGGTACAACCATTACAAATTCCGACCTATCATCTATTTCAGTAGATGAAACAGCAACTGTTGTAACTGTTAATCAAGAAGAAACTTATACTCTTGAAGTTGCTGGAAACACATATGATACAGGTGGAGCTGCTTTTGATAATGATATTGTTGCATTTATAGATTGGAATCAGAACGACATATTAGACGATGATGGTGAAGTTTATGAAATAGGAACTATTACGGGTTCTACAGGCAGCGATGGTACTTTTGTAAGTATGGATATTACTGTTCCAACTGATGCAGTTCTGGGAACGACTCGAATTAGAATAACCAAAACCTATCAAGATCCTGATTCTCCTGCGGAAATAGATCCATGTGGGATTTTGTTTAATCCATTTGGTTTCGGTCCTTTTGGTGGTTACGGACAAGCTTTAGATTTTACTTTAGAAGTTGAAGAAGCATTCGTTTTTCCAAGCCCATACTGTGTTGTCGACCCAACAGATACAATTATAGAAGAAATCACAACGGTTACTTTTGCAGGTACAACCATTACAAATACCGACCTATCAACTATTTCAGTAGATGAAACAGCAACGGTTGTAACTGTTAATCAAGAAGAAACTTATACTCTTGAAGTTGCTGGAAACACATATGATACAGGTGGAGCTGCTTTTGATAATGATATTGTTGCATTTATAGATTGGAATCAGAACGACATATTAGACGATGATGGTGAAGTTTATGAAATAGGAACTATTACGGGTTCTACAGGCAGCGATGGTACTTTTGTAAGTATGGATATTACTGTTCCAACTGATGCAGTTCTGGGAACGACTCGAATTAGAATAACCAAAACCTATCAAGATCCTGATTCTCCTGCGGAAATAGATCCATGTGGGATTTTGTTTAATCCATTTGGTTTCGGTCCTTTTGGTGGGTACGGACAAGCTTTAGATTTTACTTTAGAAATCGATGCACCATTAAGTCTAGCTCAGTTTGAGCTTAATGCGTTATCTGTATATCCTGTACCTACAAAAGATATCTTAAATATAAATTACAAATCTGCGCTAAATGGTGTAAAGATCTATAACCTTGTTGGGCAAGAAGTCTTTGCTAAACAAACCGATTCAGAAAACATACAATTAGACCTTTCGTCACTTACAACAGGAACTTACCTTGTAAAATTAGTTTCACGTGAGGCCATGCATACTTTTAAAATTATAAAACAGTAACAGTTGTTTTATAAGGCATTAGAATGAGTTAATAAAACTGAGTCATGGGATATCATTGCTCAGTTTTTTGTTTGTTATTGTACTGCTATTTTAAAGATAACTTCGTTATTCAAAAAGCTGTTTACCTTTTTTTTCCTTTAGATTTTACTTCTTTAATCTTTACATAAATTAGTTTTAAGCGTCCTTTAGAGTCTTCGCGACTTTCTACTTCAAATGCAGGAATAGATTTAATCAAAGGAGTTAATTTTTGAAAGCCATAATTTCTAGAATCAAAATTAGGTTGTTTCTTTTGTAGTAAACTTCCAACATCACCTAAAAATGCCCAGCCATCATCATCAGCAACATCATCTATGGTAGAGGCTATAAACCGAATATCTTTTGGTGTTATTTTGTCGTAATTGTTTTTAGTGTTTCTTGTTGTTTCTGCAGATTCTAATTCGTTTTCAGAGGCTTGTTGCTTCAAGATTTCAATATAAATAAACTTATCGCAAGCCACAATAAAAGGGTTGGGAGTTTTCTTTTCGCCCATACCATAGACTTTCATTCCTGCTTCACGTAACCGCGTTGCCAGACGTGTAAAATCACTATCACTAGAAACTAAGCAAAACCCATCTACTTTCTCTGAGTATAAAATATCCATAGCATCAATAATCATGGCAGAGTCTGTTGCATTTTTACCAGTGGTATAGCCGTATTGCTGTATAGGTGTTATGGCATTTTCTAACAGCACGTTTTTCCATTTGGCTAAATGAGGTTTGGTCCAGTCGCCATAAATACGTTTTATAGTTGGATTGCCGTATTTGGCAATTTCTTCCATCATTTCTTTAACGTACGAAGAAGGGATGTTATCGCCATCTATAAGTACTGCTAGTTTTAAATCCATTTGTTTTAGTTGGTTGTTGGTTAATGTTTGTGTAAACTTTAAAAAGATTGCTTCACTACACTTACAATGCCATTACTTGCTCGTACTAACAGTATTATTTTCGGCTTGCTTTTTTAGCTAGTTTAGCAGCTTTTTTCTCTTTAGCTGTTAAATGTAGTAAAAAAAGGGCTCACAAATAAATAGGTATCAACTAAACCCAATACCACTAATCCACTTGAAATTCCCACACAGTCCGAAACACATGACCTCCGATTATTTAGCGTAAAACATGCAGTGAAGTCAAGAGTGAAGCAAAAAAGAATGCAATTAACTACAAATTAAATCCAAATCATCAAACCACTTGAAATTCCGATCCAGTCGGAACCAACGATTTTCAGAAATAATGAGCAATAAACAAAGTAAACAATTAGAATCAAGGATTAAAAGATAAGTAATCTAAAGAACTGGTTCCATAAATGCATCAGCGAATGGCGCTTTAGCGATTTCCTAATAAATCGTTTTGACTTTTTTGGTTCGTTTTTTTGTCAAGAAACTGCGCAGCACATCATGAGTTCAACTATAAAATAGAAATAGACGAATAAAAAATGAACATATAAAAAAATAAAAATTCCCCTCAGCACAAAACCAAGGAGGTATTTCCAAAAGTTCCTCTAACCACCAATGCATTTGAAATTCCGACCCAGTCGGAACACACGACCTCCGATTATTTAGCGTAAAACATGCAGTGAAGCGTAGGGCTAAACAAAAATCGATGGTAATAACCATAAGCTATGAACTCTATAATTAATTGGGAAGTTTTAAATATCAAATAAACCAAAGCCCATCATTTTTGTGCCGAAGCAAGCAATATGTTTAGCTAAATCATCGGCAGTCTTGATTTTTTGGTTCATTTTTTTATCAAGAAACTGCGCAGCACATCATGAGTTCAACTATAAAATAGAAATAGACGAATAAAAAAAGAACATATAAAAAGCATAAAACAAAAACTCCTCCTCAGTATAACACCAAGGAGAAATTTCCTAAAGTTCCTCTAACCACCAATCCACTTGAAATTCCGACCTAGTCGGAAACCACTGTAAGCAGAAATAACGAGCTGTATATTAATGTTAGTACATAAAAACAAGGATTGAAGAAAGATGAATATTGAAAACTACTACAAGATGTACTAAAGCGAGAGGCACGCAGTGATTTCCTTTTACAGTAAAGGACTTTTTGGTTCGTTTTTGGTCCATCAAAAAAGAACATATAAAAATAAATACTGTTTAAGCGCAGCGAGTTCATTTCTTTTAGACTTCAAAAGCGTAATTGACCGCCGAAGATGCAAAGGCTAGACTTTTTTGGTTCTTTTTTTGGCAATGAAAAAAAGAACATATAGAATAAAACATAAAAATTCCCCTCAGTATAACACCAAGGAGAAATTTCCTAAAGTTCCTCTAACCACCAATCCACTTGAAATTCCGACCTAGTCGGAAACCACTGTAAGCAGAAATAACGAGCTGTATATTAATGTTAGTACATAAAAACAAGGATTGAAGAAAGATGAATATTGAAAACTACTACAAGATGTACTAAAGCGAGAGGCACGCAGTGATTTCCTTTTACAGTAAAGGACTTTTTGGTTCGTTTTTGGTCCATCAAAAAAGAACATATAAAAATAAATACTGTTTAAGCGCAGCGAGTTCATTTCTTTTAGACTTCAAAAGCGTAATTGACCGCCGAAGATACAAAGACTAGACTTTTTTGGTTCTTTTTTTGGCAATGAAAAAAAGAACATATAGAATAAAACATAAAAATTCCCCTCAATATAACACTAAGGAGGAACTCTCTCCATTCATCTAAACATCAAAACATCTAAACTCACGATTAAAAAACTCAAACTACGAATACACTTGAAATTCCGACCCAGTCGGAAACACATCTCTAGTATCTGTCAAACCAATGTCAATAAGATGTAAAAATTATTAAAAAAAGAATCCTTACATTTATACAGCACAGTGAATTGCTAAATGCCAAATCAAAACATATTAATAAAAGACATTCAAAAGCTTATCCAAGCCATCCTCAAAGCATTGGGTTATAACACCACTAAAAAACGCACCTGGCATTTACACGTTGTGCCTTATAAAAATGTTTGGGCAGTACGTCGAGAAGGTAATCAACGCATTACCTCAAAACACCGTAAGCAAAGCACAGCCATTCGTAAAGCCAAAACTTTAGCCAAACGTTACAAGGCTGATGTCATTATTCATCGGGAAAGTGGTGTTATAAGAGAACGCATAAGTTATAGTGAAGATTAACATGGTATTTTTATAAAAAGCTCTTGTGAAATCAAGGGCTTTTTCTATCTTTAAAGTCTCCCTATATAATTGATTAAACAGTTGACACGATTTAAAAAAATAATGATCTAAATAATTGCTCACCATCAGTTGTTTAGCTTAATGACATGTCAATTTTTAGACAACAATTAGTAAACTAAATCATATTAATGCCAAAAAACCAATCAAAAGCCGACATCAATTTCGAGCAAGAACTCTGGAAAGCCGCCAACGAACTGCGCGGAGCCGTTGCCGAAAACCAATATAAAGATTATATACTGCCGCTAATATTTTTAAAACACGTATCAGAACGTTACGAACTGAGACGTGATGCCTTAAAGAATTTATTGCAAGATGAATCTTCAGACTACTACACCCAAGACATCGAAGAACAAAACTATGTCTTAGAAGACCCAGACGAATACCTCTCTAAAAACACCTACATCATCCCAAAGGAAGCCACTTGGCAATTCTTACAGGATAATGCAGAACAGGACAATATAAAAGTATTAGTAGATGATGCCTTTGATATCTTAGATCAAACTCTGGCAACGTATAGACCAGACCTTAAAGGCATCCTGCCACGTATCTTTGTCAAAAGTCAATTGACCGCCAAACAAGTGGCAGGTTTAATCAACCTCTTAGCCAATCCTAAACTATCCGAAAAAGAAAACCCAGATAGCGATATCTTAGGGCGTGTGTACGAATATTATATTGGTAAGTTCGCTATTGCCGAAGGTTCTGGTGCTGGGCAATTCTTTACACCTGGCAGTATTGTACGGTTGTTGGTGGAAATGATTGAGCCTTACGAAGGTAAAATCTTCGATAACGCTTGTGGCTCTGGTGGTATGTTTGTGCAATCACTTAAATTCTTACAGGCGCATGGTGGCGATAAAAAGAACATTTCCATTTACGGACAAGAACGTTACGACGGGACACTGCGACTTTGTAAAATGAACCTCGCCCTAAGAGACCTGTCTTTCGATGTACGTCTAGGTGATTCCCTCTTACAAGATAAGTTTCCAGACCTTAAGGCCGACTTCATAATAGTCAACCCACCCTTCAACGTCAGCCAATGGCACCCAGAGGATTTACCAGAAAACGACCCTCGCTTATTTGGGCCTAAAGAAGAGTTTACCACAGACGGTAGTGCCAACTACATGTGGATGCAAACCTTTTGGAGCCATTTGAGTAATAAAGGCACAGCCGCAGTAGTGATGGCAAACGGCGCCATGACCTCAAACAACAAAGGCGAAAAAAACGTACGTCAACACATGGTAGATAACAGTATGGTCGATTGCATTGTGCGCCTGCCAGACAAACTCTTTTTAACCACAGGGATTCCAGCCTGTATTTTTATACTCAGTAAAAACCGCGATGGTAAAGACGGCATCCATAGAGAACGAACAAACGAAATCCTGTTTATAGACACTTCTAAAATGGGGACTATGGAAAGCCGAAAGCTACGGGTCTTTACCGATGAAGACATCCAAAAAGTCACCGACACCTACCACGCTTGGCGAAATGTTAACTCTGATGTCACCCTGAGCGCAGTCGAAGGGTCTCAAACTTACAAAAACCAAGACGGCTTCTCATACAGCGCCACAATACAAGAAGTCGCCAAACAAGACTACAAACTAACCCCAGGCATCTACGTAGGCACCGAAGCCATAGAAGACGACGGCATCCCCTTTGAAGACAAAATGGAAACCCTAAAAGCACAATTGCAAGAGCAGTTTGCTAAAGGCAATGTATTACAACAACAGATTTTAGAGAATTTTGAAAAACTCAATGCCTAATGCCCAATAACTGGAAAACATATAAACTTGAAGAAATATCGACTGATGTTTCATACGGATATACAGAAAGTGCTTCTTGGGATGAAATAGGTCCAAAATTCTTGAGAATAACAGATATTCAAAATGATTTTATTGATTGGAACACCGTTCCTTATTGTAAAATATCTGAAAAGGATTTACAAAAAAATAAGTTAGTAACAGGTGATATTGTTATAGCAAGAACAGGTAATTCAACAGGTGCAACAATTTGTATTAAAGATAGCATAAATGCTGTTTTTGCATCCTATCTCATAAGATTTCGATTAAATAAGCAAATAGCCAATCCTTTCTTTATTGATTATATTTTACGTTCCGTTAATTGGAAAAATTATGTAGACGCAATAAAAGGTGGTTCCGCACAACCAGGTGCTAATGCTAAACAATTTGGAGCTTTTGAACTCAAATTACCACCCCTCCCAGAACAAAAATCCATAGCCAACATCCTCTCAGCCATAGACGACAAAATAGAAAACAACCTAGCCATCAACAAAACCTTAGAAGACATGGCAATGGCACTCTACAAACATTGGTTTGTTGATTTCGGACCCTTTCAAGAGGGTGCCTTTGTAGAGAGTGAACTTGGCTTAATCCCTGAGGGTTGGGAGGTGAAAAAGGTTAATGAAGTTTTCAACATTACTATTGGTAGAACACCGCCAAGAAAGGAACCGCAATGGTTTTCAAGTGTTAATGGAATTAAATGGATTTCAATAAAGGATTTAGGTAATTCAGGTTCATATATTTTTGAAACAAGTGAATATCTAACCGAAGAAGCAGTTAAAAAATTTAGAGTCCCTATTATAGATACTGATACTGTAATTTTAAGTTTTAAGTTAACTGTTGGAAGAGTGGCTATTGCAACGGAAAAGATGCTTTCAAATGAGGCTATAGCTCATTTTAATGAAAAACAAAAAGGTTACTTGGGCACCGAAATGCTTTATTTGTATCTAAAACATTTTGACTATAATTCTTTAGGGAGTACTTCTTCTATAGCAACAGCGGTAAATTCTCAAACAATAAAGAGTATAAATTGCTTAATTCCAGCAAAAGATGTTAAAAAAGAATTTGAGATTCATGTTAAACCTTATTTTGAAAAAATTAAGAATACTCAAATAGAAAATCAAAAGCTAACCCAATTACGCGATACCTTGTTACCAAAACTAATCAGCGGAGAAGTACGGTTAAAGGAATTTCAAAAAGAAGTAGAACAAGTAATTTAATAGAATCAGATGCTGAAACAACCCTTCGACTGCGCTCAGGGTGACACCAATAATAAATTGATATGACCACAGAAGCTACTATAGAACAGGCAACAATAGACTGGTTAACCGATTTAGGCTATACCCAGCAATTGGGTACAGACTTAGCACAAAACCATAAAGAAGTCGTGCTAAAAGATCAGCTGTTGGCATTTATAGAACAGCAGTATCCGCATATTCCTAAAGAGATCCAACTCTTGGCTGTGGCTGAGTTTACCAATAATGTGGGTGCAGACTTAGAGCATCGCAACCGTACCTTTCATTTAAAATGTACCAAAGGCATTGAGTTTGCCTATGAGGATGCTCATGGCAATGAAAAAGCCGTGCATATCTATCCTATAGATTTTTCAAACCCTAACAACAATAGCTTTTTAGCGGTCAACCAATTTAGCATTACGGGTAAAAATAAACGGCGTCCAGATATTATCATTTACATCAACGGTTTGCCTTTGGTACTGTTTGAACTCAAAAACTGGTACGACGAAAACACCAACATTAAAGAAGCACACAATCAGATTGGTCATTATATAAAAGACATTCCGCTCTTGTTTGAGTACAACGCGCTAACCATTATCAGCGATGGCAACGAAGCGCAACATGGTATGTTTAGTTCGGGTATGGAATGGTTTTCGGCTTGGAAAAGCATTAACGGCACAGACACGGTTCAGGATAACGATTTCCAAATGCACACACTCTTGTTTGGCTTGTTTCCAAAAGAGCGCATACTCAACTACATTAAAAACTTCATCTTTCACGAAGACCATAATGGGTCTCTAATAAAGAAAGGAGCCAAATACCATCAGTTTTTTGGTGTCAACTTCGCGGTAGAAGCGGCTAAAAAATCGGTACGTCCGTTTGGTGACGGACGCATTGGTGTCATTTGGCACACCCAGGGCTCTGGTAAAAGCATTTCTATGGCAATCTACACTGGGATTTTGCGAAGTCTTCCAGAATTAAAGAATCCAACCATCGTCGTGCAAGTCGACCGCAGTGATTTAGATTTACAACTCTACGAAAACTTTGTCCTTGCCAAAGATTTGGTAGGTGAGGTACAACATGCCGAAAGCACAGACGATTTACGCACCTTGTTAAGTGCTGGTGCAGGTGGTGTAATTTTTACCACCATAGAAAAGTTTCGTTTAAAGCAAACTACAGACGACGCCCTTGGCGAATTAGAACATCCTGTCTTATCCGAACGTGAGAATATTATTGTCATGGCAGACGAAGCCCACCGCACCCAATATGGTTTGCTAGATGGGTTTGCCTCTAACTTGCGCAAAGCTTTACCTAAGGCGTCCTTTATTGGCTTTACGGGTACACCTGTAGATTCTAAAGATGCTGATACACAAGAGGTCTTTGGGTCGGTGATTCATACCTACGATATCAAACAAGCGGTTGATGATAATGCGACCGTCAATATTTTTTACGAACCACGCTTGGCAAAACTGCATTTATGGAATGAAAATATTGATGATGATGTCGATGAGGTTACCGAAGGTAATGAAGAGAGCGACAATTTAAAATGGGCTGCTATTGAAGATGCCGCAGGTAGTGAAGACCGTGTGAATAAAATAGCAAAAGACATTCTAACGCATTTTACCAACCGTACCAATACCTTAAAAGGAAAAGCCATGGTGGTGTGCATGAGCCGACGTAATTGCGTAAAAATGTATGATGCCTTAACGGCTTTAGACGATTGCCCTGAAGTAGCAGTAGTCATGACGGGAAACATCTCTAAAGACCCAATTGCTTGGAATGAGCACATCAGAACAAAAGAGGCGACCGAAGGTTTAAAAAAACGCTTTAGAAAAGAAGACGATCCCTTGCAAATTGTGATCGTTAGAGATATGTGGCTTACGGGTTTTGATGCGCCTTGTGTACATACCATGTATGTCGATAAGATTATGAAAGGGCACAACTTAATGCAAGCCATTACCAGAACCAATCGGGTGTTTAAAGATAAGAAAAATGGCGTTATTGTCGATTATATTGGTATTGGCGATAATTTAAAAACAGCCACCACTAAATACACAGGAAGCGGAGGTCATGGGCAACCCACCATCGATATTGAGCAAGCCTTAGAACTGTTTTTTAATCAGGTAGAGCTATGCAAAGCCATGCTTCCAGATACGGTCGATTATTCTGAATGGAAGCGCTTACGTGATGCCGATAAAGTCCTATTGGTCAAGAAAGGCTTAAATACCATAATCAAGTACGATGAAGATGCCGAAAACTTCATGAAAGCCGAAAAGACCTTATCGAGCTTATTATCCATAGTTAAAAGTCAGCCACAAATACAAGACCATGCGGTAGATGTATTGTATATCCAACATGTCTCTAAAGCCGTACGCAATGCCAAATCGGTAAAGTCGAGTAGGAGTGCCCAAAAGGAAAAGATCAAAGAGCTTATCAGTCAGAGTATCGATTCTGAAGATATCGTCGATGTATTTGCTATGGCAGGCATTGAAAAACCAGACATATCCATTTTAGATGAAACCTTCTTATTAGGCGCCAAGCAAGAAAAAGATGGTCATGCTTTAAAAATTGAATTGATTAAAAACATTTTAAAGAACGAGATCAAACTGCGACTGCATAAAAACATAAAAAAGTACACCTCGCTAAGAGAAGAACTCGAAAAAGTCATAGACCGTTACCACAGCAACGCCTTAGACAGTTATGCCACCATTGCCGAATTGGTAGAACGTGCCAAAGACTTGCAAAACGACGATAAGAGAACAGAAGAACTAGGCTTAAGTGAAGAGGAATTGGCGTTTTATGATATCCTGGCAGCCAAGCAAGACATTATCAAAGAAGAAGGACTAATCAAAGATATTGTACATGCCGTTGTAAAAGCCGTAAAAAACAATCTTCAACTCGATTGGACCAAAAAGGAAAATGCAAAAGCAGGCATTCGTTTAGCCGTTAAAAAAGAGCTACGGGGAAAAGTCTCTATCACAAAACTTAACGATATCCTAGCCGAAATCATGGAACAAGCCGAAGGACAATACAGTGATTGGAGCGCTTAGGTCAAAATTTATAAAATATAAAGGCATCAACACACTTGAAATTCCGACCCAGTCGGAACCAACGACCTCCGATTATTTAGCGTAAAACATGCAGTGAAGTCAAGAGTGAAGCAAAAAAGAATGCAATTAACTACAAATTAAATCCAAATCATCAAACCACTTGAAATTCCGACCCAGTCGGAACCAACGCCTCTGGCATCTGGCAGGCGAGTGTCAATAGCTTGCAGAAGGCGTTAAAAAAGAAATGCTGTTTGAGCGCAGCGAGTTCATTTCTTTCAGACTTCAAAAGCGTAATTGACCGCCGAAGATGTAAAGGCTAGACCTTTTTGGTTCTTTTTTTGGCAATGAAAAAAAGAACATATAAAAAAAATTCCTCTTAGCACAAAACCAATGAGGTATTTCCAAAAGTTCCTCTAACCACCAATGCACTTGAAATTCCGACCCAGTCGGAACACACGACCTCCGATTATTTAGCGTAAAACATGCAGTGAAGCGTAGGGCTAAACAAAAATCGATGGTAATAACCATAAGCTATGAACTCTATAATTAATTGGGAAGTTTTAAATATCAAATAAACCAAAGCCCATCATTTTTGTGCCGAAGCAAGCAATATGTTTAGCTAAATCATCGGCAGTCTTGATTTTTTGGTTCATTTTTTTATCAAGAAACTGCGCAGCACATCATGAGTTCAACTATAAAATAGAAATAGACGAATAAAAAAAGAACATATAAAAAGC
>NZ_JBODQC010000004.1:0-319524 GCF_050617655.1 Psychroserpens mesophilus
TACTGGTTTGTGGTAGAGTACCTGGAACCTAATACATTAGAACAAAAAGAATTTAAAGCCCATTTCACCCTGAAAAGGTAGGTATAGGTTACAAGTTAAAAACAAAAAAGACTTTATATTTTATAAAGTCTTTTTGTGTTTGATAATACTTCAACTTAGAAGAGCCCAAAGTATGTTTTTGAATGTCATTTATTTTTGAAAAAACACTAAATAGAATCTAATATTTTAAAACCTATTTTGAGTATTCATCAATTAAAGGTTAAATGCGAGTGAAAGAGTAACGTTAGAATTAATAGCATCAATTGTTGCTGCATCAGTTAAGCCTACAGAGTATAGAGGATTGTTTACTGTTCTTTCTGCTTGATCAAATGTTATATCTAATCTGGTATTACCAAAATGATATCCTAACCCTACAGAATAGCCTGTCAGGTCTCCAACAAAAGAGTCATCTTCATATGGACTTTCCTCAAATCGATAACCACCTCTAAAACTAAATTGTTTAAACTTGTATTCACCACCAAATCTATAGGTATTTGCAGCTTTAAATGTATTACTTATGATCTCATTTTGAGAATTAAAAAAAATGTCATTTTCAGGTCTAAATTCAATGTTTGAATAGTCTCTTCTAGAATAATCAAAACTTAATAAACCTTTGTCTCCAAAAACATACGCTAAACTTCCGGTAATTTTACCAGGAGATCGTAATCTGTATTCAGGAAAAATATTAATGATATTAGGATTTACATTAGTAGTAAAACTACCATTAATATCATCAACAAAAGTAGAAAGACTTTGAGTAGTCTCTTCATTAATTCTAAACCATGTTGGCGAATTATAAGTAAATCCAGCTCTTAAATCTTTAGTTAGTTTAAGAATAGCTCCTAACTGAAAAGAAAATCCGTTACCAGTAGTTAGCAAATTGTTTTCAAATCCAACGTTAGTAACTAATGAGCCTGGGTTTGAATTGGTTTCTCTTAAAAAAGTAAACTTATCATAATTTATAAAATGTGCGTTTAAATTAATACCTAGATACAATCTGTCTTCATATTGAGCAGCAGCATTAAAACTTACTTTACCGTTATAACCACGTGAAATATAGTCATACTGTTGATTAAATGTACCAGGTGTTAAGTTTGATGTATAAATGGTATTAGCGTCTGTGTTATTTGCTGGTTCTAATATATAAGATTCATAGCCTAAAAAAGCCTGTTGGTTTCCAAAACCAAAAGAAGAACCAATTTCAGAATAAGCCTGAGAGATTGTTTCTCCAGTGAATCTTGATATTTCATCAAGTCTTAAGCCTTGTGCATAAGCTAAAAAGTAGTTATCTATAGAATTTGTATTATTACCACTAGCGAACCACTGGTTATCGTGATTGGCTGTTTTATCATAAGCGAAACTAATGACAAATTTTTTCCAAGAAGAGTTGTCATCTGTATTAGCGAAAACGAATACACCACCAGCTTGATGTAAATCTATTTTTGAATCTGACATAGAATTTGTTTGATTGAAAAAAGATACATCATTGTCTATATTTAAATTAGAAAGAGATAATGAAGCATGGCTTCTGTTAAAGACAGCAGATCCTGCAGGATTTAAATTAACAGCCGACATATCACCACCCAGAGCGCCAAAAGCACCACTTAAAGCCCTAAAACGAGCACTACCTTGTATGTCATCTTGAGAGTAGTTAAGGGCATCAGAGATGTCTTGAGCGATGAGATTAGACATAGATAAGACACCTATCATTAATATAGTTAGCTTTTTCATATTGGGATTTTTAATTGTTGAAAATTGTAATTTTATTATCTACGACGACTAGAGCCACCACCTCGGCTACTTGACCTTGAAGTTCCTGAAGACCTAGAACTACTTCCAGAGCTTCTTCTTACCGAAGAAGAACTGCTTCTCCTTGGAGTAGTAGACATTCTTGAATTTGATCTTGTACTATTTGAACGTGGTCTGGTAACATTACTTCTACTTCTTGTAGTATTCGTTCTTGGTCTAATAGCATTATTTGACCTGGTTCTTGTTACATTGGTTCTGATTGTAGACCTAGTTCTAGAATTGTTCCTTAAAGATGTCGAGCTTCGTCTTGACACAGTAGAAG
Organism: Psychroserpens mesophilus; assembly: GCF_050617655.1. Lineage (GTDB taxonomy): Bacteria > Bacteroidota > Bacteroidia > Flavobacteriales > Flavobacteriaceae > Psychroserpens > Psychroserpens mesophilus_A. The sequence goes on from NZ_JBODQC010000004.1 coordinate 2,111, forward strand.
AATTACGACGTGATATATTAGAAGTATTTCGTCTTGTTATTGAATTTCTATTACCATAGGCTAAATTAGAGCCTCTTCGTCCAGAATTGTAAGCTAATCCATGGTTGTTATAATAATAACCACTGAATCCTGGAGGACACCAAAAATTGTTATATCCCCAACCGGTATTCCAACCCCAACTGTTCCAGCCCCAGCCAAAGCCAACATTCCAACCCCAATTGTTATATCTCCAACTATTCCATCCCCAATTATTCCAGCCATAATTCCATCTCCAAGCACTATTCCATACCCATGGATCATAAAAGCCCCAGCTATTGTCAATGTAATTAATTGTTACATTATTACTTGCTTGTCCCCAACCAGCATGTTCACTCTGATTGCCTTCTTCAAGATTTTCATCTGAATAATCTCCTTCATAAGAATCGATATCAGTAAAAATGACGCGTTCATCATCTGGAATATCACTGTATTGATTTGCTTTTTCATTAAAGTAGTTTTTGTAATAACTATTGTTTTCAGTATCTGTAGATGGAGTTGCAGATTCAGAACCTGCTTCTTCATAATAAACTTCACGATCGCTGTAAATACCATCACTTTCATAACCAACATATTGGTATGATCCACAAGAAGCTAAAACAAATGTGAAGCTAAGTGCAACAAAAAATGGCAACTTCTTTATTATGTAGTTGTTGAATTGCATATTTATAGGTTTTTTTACTGTTGAACATTACAAAAATAGTCAGTTTTCATGAACTATTCTTTTATTTAACATAGTCACAATTTTTATGCCAAAAACGTGTATTTTGTTGGAAATTTAATAAATATGTTGCTAGAGTCGTATCAACCGTTTAAATATTTAATAATGTTTGAATTTTTAAAAATTAAAATAAATCAAGATATACATAAGCTTTGTTTTTATTGTAGAACATTATAAAAAATAGTTAGTTTTGCTAAATTAATTTCAGATTCAATAATCACAATTTTTTGTGCGAATATTATAATAATGAGTAAAAATCTTACAAGTAGAGCCGAAGACTATTCTAAATGGTATAATGAATTAGTTGTAAAGGCTGATTTAGCTGAGAATTCTGCAGTTCGTGGCTGTATGGTTATCAAACCTTATGGTTATGCTATATGGGAAAAAATGCAAGCAGAACTTGATCGTATGTTTAAAGAGACAGGTCATCAAAATGCATATTTTCCACTTTTTGTCCCTAAAAGTCTGTTTGAGGCTGAAGAAAAAAATGCTGAAGGGTTTGCGAAAGAATGTGCAGTAGTAACACATTACAGGTTACAAAATGATCCTGACAATGAAGGTAAACTTCGTGTGGATCCGGAAGCAAAGCTTGAAGAAGAGTTGGTTGTAAGACCAACGAGTGAAGCAATTATCTGGAATACATATAAAGGTTGGATTCAAAGTTATAGAGATTTGCCAATATTAATTAATCAATGGGCAAATGTTGTAAGATGGGAAATGAGAACACGTTTGTTTTTACGTACTGCAGAATTTTTATGGCAAGAAGGTCACACAGCACATGCTACTAAAAAAGAAGCTTTAGTGGAAGCAGAATTGATGAATAATGTTTATGCTGAGTTTGCTGAAAACTTTATGGCAATTCCAGTTATAAAAGGAGTGAAAACTGAAAGCGAGCGTTTTGCAGGAGCTATAGAAACCTTTTGTATTGAGGCTTTAATGCAAGATGGAAAAGCACTGCAAGCTGGTACATCTCATTTTTTAGGTCAAAATTTTGCTAAAGCTTTTGATGTTAAATTTACAAATAATGAAGGTCAGCTAGATTATGTCTGGGCAACGTCTTGGGGAGTTTCAACACGATTAATGGGAGCTTTAGTTATGACTCATAGTGATGATAAAGGTTTGGTATTGCCTCCAAATTTGGCTCCTTCACAAGTAGTTATTGTTCCTATATATAAAACAGATGAGCAATTAGATGTGATTACCAGTAAAGCCAATCAAATTATACAAGATTTGAAGGAAAAAGGGATATCTTGTAAGTTTGATGGTAGAACAACACATAGACCTGGAGCTAAATTTGCTCAACATGAATTGCAAGGTGTGCCTTTGAGGATTGCTATCGGTCCTAAAGATTTAGAAAATGAAACAATTGAATTAGCTAGACGTGACACTTTAACGAAAGAAATAGTTAGAATGTCTGATTTAGTTTTTAAAGTTGAGAGTTTATTAAAAACAATACAGGATGAATTATTTACAAAAGCTTTAAATTTTAGAGATTCACATATAACTGAAGTTGATGATTTTGAAATCTTTAAAAAGGTTTTAGAAACTAAAACCGGATTCATTTCAGCACATTGGGATGGAACTTCGGAAACCGAACTTAAGATTAAAGAGCTCACAAAAGCAACTATAAGATGTATTCCAACTAATTCAAAAGAAGAGCAAGGAAAGTGCGTCTATACTGGAAAACCTTCAAATAGAAGAGTGTTGTTTGCCAAAGCTTATTAATTTTTTTTTAAAAAACTTTAGTAAGGTGTTGCAACATTTAAAAATAGTTGTATTTTTGCATCCGCAATGGATAATTGCATGTTCATTTGAAATGTAAGTTTATTATTAAACAAATTATAAATTTACGATTGAATTTAAATCAAATGGCCCGTTCGTCTATCGGCTAGGACGCATGGTTTTCATCCATGTAAGAGGGGTTCGATTCCCCTACGGGCTACAATTTTTAATAAGAAAAAAAATACAATGGCAAATCATAAGTCAGCTTTAAAGAGAATAAGAAGTAACGAGGCAAAGCGTTTAACTAACAGATATCAGCATAAAACAACTCGTAATGCTATCAAAAAGTTACGCGAAATGGAAAAAGCTAAAGATGCAGAAGCTTTTTTACCTACAGTTATTTCTATGGTTGATAAATTAGCTAAGAAAAATGTTATTCACGATAACAAAGCCGCTAATTTAAAGTCTAATTTAATGAAGCATGTTGCTACATTAAAGTAAGGTTTCCATTATTAAAACATTTTTAAAGCTTCTCTTTTGAGAAGCTTTTTTGTTTTTATAAATTAAAAACATACAGGTAGTATAAAAATAAAAGCCTTGATTTCATTATCAAGGCTTTTGTCGTGTATATAATTCTTTTAAAAACTATCCGTTCATCGATACTAAAAACTCTTCATTGTTTCTGGTTTGTTTGAAACGATCATTAATGAACTCCATTGCTTCAACAGGGTTCATGTCTGCTAAATACTTGCGCATTACCCACATTCTTTGAATCGTATTGTCTTCTAGTAATAAATCGTCACGACGTGTACTTGATGATGTTAAATCAATAGCAGGGAAAATTCTACGATTAGATATTTTACGATCTAATTGTAATTCCATATTACCAGTTCCTTTAAACTCTTCAAAAATCACTTCATCCATTTTAGAGCCTGTTTCAGTAAGCGCTGTAGCAATGATTGTTAATGATCCTCCATTTTCAATGTTACGTGCAGCTCCGAAGAAACGTTTTGGTTTGTGTAATGCATTGGCATCTACACCACCACTTAATATTTTTCCAGAAGCAGGCTGAACAGTATTGTATGCTCTTGCCAGTCGCGTAATTGAATCTAATAAAATAACTACATCATGACCGCATTCCACTAAACGTTTTGCTTTTTCTAATACAATATTTGCAATTTTAACGTGCTCATGAGCTTCTTTGTCAAAAGTTGAAGCAATAACTTCTCCGCGAACATTACGTTGCATATCTGTAACTTCCTCAGGACGCTCATCAATTAATAATATCATTTGATACACCTCAGGATGGTTTGCAGCAATTGCATTTGCTACATCTTTTAAAAGCATCGTTTTACCTGTTTTAGGTTGTGATACAATCATACCACGCTGTCCTTTTCCTATAGGAGAAAACAAATCCATAATACGAGTAGAAATTGTACTTTGCTTTTCTGCAATATTGAATTTTTCCTGAGGGAATAAAGGTGTCAAATGCTCAAAAGAAACACGATCTCTGACAACTTCAGGTTTTTGACCATTAATTTTGCTCACTTTTATTAAAGGGAAATATTTTTCACCTTCTTTTGGAGGTCTGACATGTCCTAAAACAGTATCACCCGTTTTTAAACCAAATAAGCGAATCTGTGATTGTGATACATATATATCATCTGGAGATGACAAATAATTGTAATCAGATGAACGTAAAAACCCATATCCATCTTGCATAATGTCTAAAACACCTTCACTTTCAATAATAGCATCAAATTCAAAATCTGGTTCTCTATAGCGATTGCGATTGTCTTTATTTCCGTTGTTTTTATGAGTGTTTCCATCTTTTTGACGGGAATTCGACCTGTTGTCATTGCTTTTTTGACGAGGGTTCGGTTTATTATCTTCTTTTTGACGAGGATTTGGCTTATTGTCACCAGAATTTTTAGAACGATTATCGTTGTTTTGGTTACTCTTTTTTGTATTCCTATTGTCCTTTTTATCGTTAGAATTAGTTTTAGATGGTTTAGCATCTTTTTTATCATCTAATTCCATTTTTTGTTGAGAAGATTTTGGCTCAGATTTTTTCTGAACACGTTCTCTAGGTTTTTTTTCTTGTGCAGGCTTATTTTGCTGTGCAGGTTTTTTTTGTTCCGTTTTATTGGTGTCTTTGATAACTTCTTTCTTAACCACATCAGGATTAGCTGCTTGAAAATCAAGTATTTGATAAACGAGGTCTAATTTTTTTAAACTGCGGTATTTAGGAACATTTAATTTTTGAGCTATATCCTGAAGTTCAGGAAGCTTTTTTGCTTTTAATTCGGAAATTTCGAACATGTATGTTTAATAATTAAGTTTTATAAACTGAGATTGATTTGTTTCTTACTTTTCTGAAAAATGTAATTAATGGGAAAAATTTGAAAAAAATCGGAAGATTTAATAAGCTGTTACACTGTTGGTAACAAATTATATATGCAATAATACAATTTTATTTTTAAAATTTAATACATCTTTTAAAAAGAAACTATTAATTTTGTGCCTCATTATTAATAATAAATGATTCAACGTATACAAACTATATACCTTTTATTATCGGCAGCTGTTTCTGCGGGTTTAATTTTTGTGTTGCACTTATGGACAAACAGTGATGATGTTCCTGTATTTGCAAAAGATGAATATTTGTATTTAGGTTTGTTTTTAGGATCTGCTTTATTATCTTTATTTTCAATTTTAAATTATAAAAATAGAAAGTTTCAATTTGTTTTGGGACGACTAAATATCATATTAAACTTTATTTTATTAGGATTTTTTGTGTATCAATTACTAATACCACCTGGAGAGAGTAACATTTCAGAGAAAGGTGTTGGGATATTCATACCTATTTTATCTATCGTGTTATTGGTATTAGCCAATAAAGCCATAAAAAAGGATGAAGAGCTCGTAAAATCTGTTGATCGATTACGATAAACCCTATTATCTTAATTATTTTAGTGCGTAAACCCAAGGTGAAGACCTTGGGTTTTTTTAATAACGTTTTGGAAATTCAATAACCTCCAGATTATCTATAGATTTTTTATCTATGGTAAATCGTAGCATTGTTCTTACTTTATGAAAACCATGCTTACCAACAGCACCTGGATTCATGTGCAGTAAGTTATAACGTTTGTCTGGTATGACTTTTAAAATATGTGAATGACCACAAATAAATAGTTTTGGTGGATTTGACTTTATCAATTCACGCGTTCTCAAATTGTATTTAGGAGGATAACCACCAATATGTGTTATTAAAACATCAACATCTTCACACATAAAGCGATTGTTTTCAGGAAACTCCAGCCTGGCTTTGTCGTTATCAATATTTCCGTAAACAGCACGCAAAGGTTTTAGTTTTTTAATAGCATCAGTCACTTTTAAGTCACCAATATCTCCAGCATGCCAGACTTCATCTGCTTGTTTGACATATTTTATAATGTCATCATCAATATAACCGTGAGTATCAGAAAGTAAAAGGATTTTAGTCATGAATATGTTCCACTAATAAGCAGAAATCTTTTAATTATGTTAATCTAAGTTGAATACAATTAAAACTAATTATCTTTGTGCTTTTACAAAAATACGAGTTTACTTGAGATATTTTATTGAATTATCATATAACGGGAAAGCCTATCATGGATGGCAAATTCAACCTAATGCTATTTCGGTTCAGGAAATTTTAGAAAACGCGCTTTCAACATTGCTTCAATCTAACATGTCAATAATGGGAGCAGGAAGAACAGATGCTGGTGTTCATGCTTCCCAAATGTTTGCACATTTTGACAGTAATCATTCAATAGATGACAATTTGGTATTTAAACTGAATTCATTTTTGCCAGATGATATTGCTATTCACACTATATTTCAAGTTAATGACGAAGCACATACACGTTTTGATGCGCTAAGCAGAACTTATATGTACAGGATTTCTCAGAAAAAAAATGTGTTTACGTCTGATTTTGCTTATACATTTCAAAATCATTTAGATGTTAAGGCCATGAATATGGCTTGTGATATTCTATTAGACTATAATGATTTTCAATGCTTTTCAAAAGTACATACAGATGTAAAAACGTATCATTGCAATATTATGTATGCACAATGGGATTATAAAGAGGATCAACTTATGTTTACCATAAAGGCTGATCGTTTTTTAAGAAATATGGTGAGAGCAATTGTGGGAACCATGATAAATATTGGTTTAGGAAAAATGAAGGTTGAAGATTTGCACAATGTTATAAAATCAAAAGATAGAAGTGAGGCAGGTTTTTCAGTACCAGCACATGGATTATATTTGACTAAAATTGAATACCCAACGACTATAAACAGTTAAATGGCTAACGAGAAGAAAAAAGTTTTTGATGTATCGCTTTTCAAGCGCTTATTGCAATACATAAAGCCATACAAACTTGTGTTTATCATCTCTCTGGTTTGTGTGATTGGTCTTGCTGGTTTTGGTGCTTTAAGACCTTACGTGCTTCAACAAGCTATAGACAAGCATGTAGCCTTAAAAGCTTATGATGGCTTTTTGTTTTATGTGATTATAATGCTAGTCTTATTGTTACTAGAAGTGGTTAGTCAGTTGCTTTTTATCTACTATGCAAGCTGGTTAGGTCAATCTGTTGTAAAAGATATCAGAGTAAGGCTTTACGAGCATGTACTACGTTTTAAAATGAAATATTACGATAAGTCTTCAGTAGGTGTGCTTATTACTAGAACGGTTACAGATATGGAACGAATTGCAGATATATTTGGTGATGGACTTTTTATGATTTTTAGTGATGTCTTAAAAATGTTAGTTGTTGGTGGTATGATGTTTTATATGAACTGGAAATTGAGTCTTATTGCTTTTGTAACGATGCCAATCGTATTGTTTGCAACTAAAATATTTCAGAAATATATGAAACGTGCTTTTGAAGAGGTGCGAACTGAAGTATCTAATTTAAACTCATTTGTACAGGAACGTGTTACTGGAATGAAAATTCTTCAGTTGTTTACACGTGAAGATACCGAATATAAAAAATTTAAAACCATTAATGAACGGCATAAAAAGGGTTGGTTGAAAACGGTTTGGTATAACTCTGTATTTTTTCCAATTGCTGAACTATTATCTTCCATTACCTTAGGAACCATTATTTGGGTAGGTGGTATTGGAGTTGTAATGAATAACACAGCTACTGAAGGTGATTTATTTGCTTTTATCATGTTTGTTCCCATGTTATTTAGACCATTAAACCAAATAGCCAATAAATTCAATACGCTTCAAATGGGAATGGTTGCAGCAGATCGTGTGTTTAAAGTGTTAGATACCACATCTCAAATAGATGATACTGGAACTGAAATAGCTTCAGAATTTAAAGGAGACCTTACATTTAAAGAAGTTCATTTTTCGTATGTTGAAGATGAAGAAGTCTTAAAAGGAATTTCATTAGATGTCAAGGCAGGTGAAACGATTGCTATAGTTGGTGCGACAGGTGCTGGAAAATCAACAATTATCAACTTGCTGAATCGTTTTTACGACATTCAAAAGGGAACCATTTGCATTGATGGTGTTGATATTAAAAGCTTGACTTTAAAATCGCTTCGCGCTCAAATTGCAATTGTTCTACAAGACGTGTTTCTTTTTGCTGACACTATTCATAATAACATCACACTTAAAAACCCAAACATTACTGAAACTCAGGTTCAGCAGGCAGCAAAAGATATTGGTATTCACGAGTTTATTATGAGTCTGCCAAATGGTTACCAGTATAATGTAAAGGAACGAGGTGTAATGTTGTCTTCTGGTCAGCGTCAGTTAATTTCTTTTTTAAGAGCTTATGTGACTAATCCGAGTATTCTGGTATTAGATGAAGCAACGTCTTCAGTAGATTCCTATTCTGAACAGTTAATACAAGATGCTACAGATAAAATCACAAAAGACCGAACATCAATTGTAATCGCACATCGTTTAGCAACGGTTCAAAAAGCAGATCAGATTATTGTGATGGATGAAGGACGCATTGTTGAAAAAGGCACACATGACGAACTTCTTAAAAAAGAAGATGGGTATTATAGAAATCTTTATGAGGTTCAGTTTTTAAAAGCCGAAGTCGTTTAATTTAATCTTTTGCCTGTTCTGCAGCTTCCAATGCAGCGCGTTGTGCTTCAATCATTTCTTGCATATCACCAGTAATAAGCATAATCGCTATTACGATTATTATTATAATCACCATCGCTATACCCAAAACAGCAAAAAACAAGAGTGTTCTTAGTGCAATCTGGGCAAAACTAAGCTGATATAAGCGTTTAAGAATAAAAGCTGCATAAAGTATCATTAACGGTAGAAATAACATGCTCATTACACCATTTGCAATGCCAAACATAGCAGCTATTATAATCACTATAGCTGAAATTAGAGAAGTCTGAGATTGCCAGTACAAAAAGACAACAATCAACTCGGTATAATTGAATTTATTTAAACCGATAAACGAAATTCTGGCAATGAGTGCATATATTGGAATATACAGCATCATGAATATGGACATGTACTCTTGAATAAAGCTTACGTTCTTTTGTTGAAATTCTTCCTGACCTTCAACGACAAAATTTGAAAAATCTAATGATTCCGGAAAAAACTTGTTTAAAATTAAGAGGTATAAACCAGTTAAAGTAATTGCCAATCCAAAGTAACTTATAGGATTTACATAGCGTTTTCTTACACCTTCTATATAACCACCAATGACAACTTCTGGTTGTTTAAACATATCGATGAATGTTCGTAAAAGCTTATTGTCGTAATTAAAAAATGTCTCACTGATGTGTTCAAATAAATTTCTGAACGTTAGGCGATTTCTAATCACTTTTCCGCCACAGCTATTGCAAAAATCACTTTGTTCAGGAAGCTTAGTATGACAATTTTTACAATTCATTGTTATTTAAAAAATTTAAGATAGATAACACCTACAATGATTCCTACAATAAAAATTAATAAGAATATGGCGCAAATTATAGCTATTGATAAGATAAAACGTAAAATGATTGTAATAACACTTAACTTATGGGTTTTGTAAAAAACAAATCCATAATAAAACATATACAATAGTGTTGAAAGGGTAACTAATACGCCTATGTTTAAGTCAAAAATGGCAAAAAATAAATAAGTAAAGAAAGAGAATAAAACATACTGTGCTGTTATGTACGTGTTTACAACTATATGCTCTGTAAAATTATATAGCTTTTCCTTTAAAAAAGCTAATCGGGTTACAAATGCAGTGAGTGGAATGCCTATTACGTATATCAAACTTTGGTACTCATTTATAAACGTATAATAGTTCGTCATGAATTTTTCCATATCATGTCTGCTTTCTTCTGGATACGTAGCAAAGTAGTTTTGCGTATCAGTAAATACAGATGTGAAAAAGTCAGGATAAAACTTATTTAAAATAAAAAGTTGTAACCCTAAAAGCGTAAGTGAAATTGCTAAATACTGTATGACATGAATGTACTTTTTTCTTGTACCGTTTATATAGCCATTAATTACTGCTTCAGGTTTTGTGAAAAGATGAATAAAAGTAACTAAAAAGGTATTGTCATAATTTAAAAATTGAGCACTAAAGTCTGAAAAAATATTCTTAAGAGTTAGTCTGTTACGTATGACTTTAGCACCACATTCTGGACAAAAATTATGGTGATCACTCAATACTGTGTTGCAGTTTTTACAGTTCATATCACACCAAATCTTTCTTTACAAGGTTAAGTAATTCGTCACTGTTATCAAACATTATAAATTCGCCGTTTTTTAAATAAGACACCTGACCTGTTTCTTCACTAACCACTAAAGCAAGAGCGTCGGTTTTTTCAGTAATACCAACTGCTGCTCTATGTCTCAACCCAAATCGCTGCGGAATATTTTTTTCATTATTTACAGGAAGTATAACACGTGTTGCTTTTACAGTGTTGTTATCAATAATAATGGCACCATCGTGTAGTGGGCTATTTTTAAAGAAGATACTTTCTATAATGGGTTGTGTGACTTTAATATTCATTTCATCTCCTGTGCTTACTAAGAAATCGAGGTTGTTATTACGTTCTAAAACGATAAGCGCTCCAGTTTTTGTGCTTGCCATCTTATGACAAGCTGCAACAATAGCATCCACATTAGTTTCAGTTTCTATATCGTTTTTGAGGAATTTCATTTTACTGAATAGTTTTCCTCGTCCACTTAAATTAGTAGAACCAACCATGAGTAAGAATTTTCGAATTTCTGGCTGAAACACCACAATTAAAGCAATGATACCAACCTTCATAAAACCATCAAAAATATTGTGAAGCATTTGCATTTCCATCAAGTCTGTGACTTTCCAAACCACATAAATAATGATGATTCCGATAAATATATTTATGGCAACGGTTCCTTTTACAAGCTTATAGATGTAGTAGAGTAGAATAGCGACGAGAAAAACGTCAATAAAATCTATAATCCCAAAATCCCAAAATTTGAATTTATCCAAGGCTAGCGTGTTTCTGTAAATGTAATAATTTATGATTAATAAATAAACTCGTTGTGTTCTACAGGAACACCAATTTCTTTTAAACTCTCAATTTTAGACTTAATGGTGATATAATCCTGAAAGCTTAATGTTGAAGAGTATAATAGGTAAAGCTTAAAATCTTGTTCAGATTTAAAATAGGCTTCAATTTTTGAAATCGCATCTTCAATAGTAGAATAAACATCTGTGTTTGAAATGTCTTGATGATACGATTCTAAACTAAAATCAGTGCTTGAAAATGCATTTAAGGCAACACTCATTTTTTCTGGACGCTTATTGTATTCAAAAAAATCTCTGAGCGACTTATTTTGATAAAATACATTTGTAAACTCAATAAAACCTAAATTTTGAATACTGGTATTATTGCAGGTAAAATAATTCTTTGCATTTTCATTTGTATGCATTTGAGCGTTACGTTTTTTGTTTTGCAAGAATTTTATTTTCGGAATGGCTTGCTCTAAAGTTAAACGTTTGTCAACATTAAACAGCCAGTTGGTTGTGCCAATTAAGTTTTTCCGGTTGAGTTCAATACTGTCAGGTTGCGTTTCGTCATAAAATAAATAGGCTGGCGACACATCTAAGACTTCAGTGATTTTTGATTGTTCAATTTCAGGTAATAGCACTTTTTTCTCATTTCCACATGAAAAGAGAATTAAAATAATTAGAAATACTGAATAACGCTTTATGTTCATGTTCATTTTCATTTTTAATTTTATAACTCAATAACTCAACAACTCAACAACTCAACAACTCAACATGTCAGTGAGTTTTATACATTCTATAGCTTCTTTAACATCATGAACTCTCAAAATACTAGCGCCTTTTTGCAAAGCAACTGTGTTAAGAACTGTAGTGCCATTGAGAGCTTCTTCTGCAGAAAAATGTAGTGTTTTATAAATCATAGATTTCCGAGAGATACCAGCTAAAACAGGTAAATCGGTTATTTTTAAAAGCTCCAGTTTATTGAGCAATTCATAATTTTGTTCCAAAGTTTTTGCAAACCCAAAACCTGGATCAATCACCAAATCAACGATTCCTAGCGCTCTTGCTTTTTTGATACGTTCAGAAAAATAAAAGAGAATATCCTTTACCAAGTTATCATAATGGGTTTGCTGTTGCATGGTTTTTGGAGTTCCTCTCATGTGCATCATGATGTAAGGTACATTAAGCTTTGCAACGGTTTCAAGCATGTTTTTATCTAAATGTCCTGCTGAAATATCATTGATTAGGCTCGCTCCAGCGTTGATACATTGTTTGGCAACATGGCTTCTAAAAGTATCTACAGATACTATAATATCAGGAAAATTTTTGACAATCAGTTCTACGACAGGTAGAATACGTTGTAACTCTTCGATCTCACTAACATCATCTGCATTAGGCTTAGAACTATATGCACCAACATCAATAAATGTAGCACCTTCTTCAAGCATTTGATCTACCTGACGCATAACCGAAGACGTGTTTCTAAAGCGTCCACCATCGTAAAAAGAATCTGGTGTGACGTTCAAAATACCCATAACTTTTGGCTGGCTTAAGTCTATTAATTGTCCTTTGCAATTGATGGTTTTACTCAAAACTATATAGTATGGTTAAAGTTTTTAAATCTGATTAATTTATGCGAAATTTACGGAAAATTAAATGTTTTAAATGCAAGATACTTCAAAACAATATGATGACGTCATCGATCAATGCAGAAGTCTTTTTATCAACAAAATGAAAGATTACGGAAGTGCATGGCGTATTTTAAGGTTGCCATCGTTAACAGATCAGATTTTTATAAAAGCACAGCGCATTAGAGGGTTACAGCAAAATAATGTTCGTAAAGTTGATGAAGGAGAAGTTAGTGAGTTTATTGGAATTATCAATTATTGCACGATGGCTTTAATTCAGTTAGAGAAAGGTGTGGTGGAACAACCTGATTTATCTGTAGATGAGGCAATAGCACTTTATGATGACAAAATAGCGATAACCAAACAATTAATGATGGATAAGAACCATGATTATGGAGAGGCCTGGAGAGATATGCGAGTGAGTAGTTTAACCGATTTAATTTTACAAAAGTTGTTACGTGTTAAACAAATTGAAGATAATGCCGGAAAAACCATTGTGAGTGAAGGTATTGATGCCAATTATCAGGATATGATAAATTACTCAGTATTTGCAATGATTCATTTAAGTGAAACTAATTAACAGAATGTCACCTTTAGCATTACTGAAATGAAAATATATTTTTATTGAAAGTACATAACGAAGTTAGCGAAAGGTCTTAATAAAAAAACATGAAAACACTAGTTAACATTAGCCGAATCCTAGTTGGAGCCCTTTTTATTTTTTCAGGATTTATCAAACTCAATGATCCCTTAGGATTTTCATATAAACTGGAAGAATATTTTAGTTACGATGTACTTGATATTCCTTCTTTAATTCCTTATGCTCTTGGAATTTCAATATTTGTAGTCGTTTTTGAAGTGATTTTAGGTATGTTTTTATTAATTGGCTACAAGCCTAAATTTACCGTTTGGAGCTTATTAGGAATGATTGTATTCTTCACGTTTTTAACATTTTATGCTGCTTATTTTGATAAAGTGAAAGATTGTGGTTGTTTTGGTGATTTTCTGAAATTGACTCCATGGGAATCGTTTAGCAAAGATGTAATCTTATTGATTTTAATTTTGATACTATTTGTGGGTCAAAAACATATCCAACCTATCCTGAGTAAATTCGCATTGACTGTTAGTGCTTTATTGAGTTTTATCATTTGCTTATGGTTTGGATATCATGTGTTAATGCATTTGCCTGTATTCGATTTTAGGGCTTATAAAATTGGTGATAATCTTCAGGAAAACATGAAATTACCAGCAGATGCCAAGGATGCTATTATTGATTACCACTGGACTTACACCATAGATGGTGAAGAAAAAGTGTTTACAGATCGTGGTCGTGGACCAAAAACTTACGATAAGATTATTGGTGTTGAAACAGAAACGGTTCAAGAAGGTGATGTTCCTAAAATTCAGGATTTTTCTATAGAATCTGAAGACGAAAATTTAACACAGCAGTTTTTAGAAACTGAAAAGCTAGTCATGATTGTATCTTATAATCTCGATAAAGCTGAAGCAGATGGCATGGCTAAACTAAAAGTGATGACAGGTGAAGCTAAGGCCAAAGGATATACAGTAATTGGTTTGACAGCATCAGGAGAAGACAAGAAAAAAGAAATTCAAAATGCCTATAATTTAGATGTTGAATTCTACCTCTGTGATGAAAAAGTTTTAAAAACCATTGTTCGCGCAAATCCAGGAGTCGTAGTTCTTGAAAAAGGAACTGTGACACAAAAAGTACACTGGAACGATATGGATGAATTAGAATTTTAGTACCATGTGATGTCGTAAAGTCGTGGAGTCGTTAAGTTGTGGATACGTAATTTAGCATTTGATTCAGAATTTATCCTTATTTGATTGTTTTTTTAATTTTCACCTAAACACCTAAACACCTAAACACCTAAACACCTAAACACCTAAACACCTAAACACCTAAACACCTAAACACCTGATAAAATACATATTAAATAAAACGGTTTACGCTTTACTCACATTATTTGGAGTAGTCACGGTTATTTTCTTTTTATTCAATGTATTGCCTGGAGATCCTGCTCAAATGATGCTAGGGCAAAATGAAGACAGCGAACAAATTGCCGCTGTAAAAGCGAAATATGGTTTTGATAAGTCCATTTCAACACAATACCTGTATTACCTTAATGATGTGTCACCATTGTCATTTCATTCTACAAATGTTCAAGATTACACCTATTTAAAAGACGGGAAATATACAGCCACTTCATTGTTTACTATTGGAGCAACAACGACAGTTTTAAAATTTCCATATTTACGAGAATCCTTCACCAAGCAAGGTAAAAAGGTGTCTCAAGTTATTGGAGAAACCTTGCCTAATACAGCGGTTCTAGCTGTTTCAGCAATCTTTATTGCTATTGTATTAGGTGTTTTTCTTGGTATTATTTCAGCGTTATTCAAAGATAAATGGCTGGATAAAACCATTCAAATTTTTAGTACGCTTGGTATGAGTGTGCCATCTTTTTTTAGTGCGATTTTATTTGCCTGGTTTTTTGGATACATTTTACATAAATACACCAATCTTGAAATGACAGGTAGTTTGTATGAACTTGATGATTTCGGTGAGCGTATGAATATTAAATGGAAGAATTTAATCTTGCCAGCAATCGTTTTAGGAATTCGCCCGTTGGCTGTAGTCATTCAATTAATGCGTAATTCACTACTCGAAGTGTTTAATCAAGATTACATTAGAACAGCCAGAGCTAAAGGATTAAGCGAGTTTCAGATTATTACACGTCATGCTGTTAAAAATGCTTTAAATCCTGTGGTTACAGCCATTTCAGGTTGGTTTGCCTCTATGCTGGCAGGAGCCGTTTTTGTGGAATATATTTTTGGATGGAATGGCTTAGGAAAAGAAATTGTTAATGCATTAAACACTTTAGATTTGCCTGTAATTATGGGTTCTGTGCTTGTAATTGCACTTTTGTTTATCATTATCAATATCTTTGTCGATGTCATCTACGGATGGCTGGATCCTAAAGTGAAATTGGACTAATTAATTTTTATAAAAACAGGGATCTTATTGGTAATTGCTGTAAACTTTGATAGCGCAATAAAGAAATATAGTGTATTGAAAAGAATTATTTACATAACGTGTATATGTCTGTGCTTCATCAGTTGCTCAAAGGACATAAAAACTCAGCTTTCAGAAGAGGTCTTGAATGAAGCGTATATTAGTTTAAAAGGTAATTCTGTACCATTTAAAGATATCTTATCAGAGCATAAGGGAAAGCAAATTGTTATTGATGTTTGGGCAAGTTGGTGTAGAGATTGTATTGTTGGTTTACCAGAATTAAAAACATTACAGTCCGACAAGCCTGATGCTGTATATTTGTTTTTGTCTGCAGACAGAGATACAGATGCCTGGAAACGTGCCATCAAAAAACATGAGATCCAAGGAACACATTATTTTATGCCCAAAGGAACAAAAGGACATTTGGGTAAACTTATAGATATTGATTGGATACCAAGATATATGATAGTCGATTCTGATGGCCGAATAGAATTATTTGAAGCTATTGAAGCCGACGATCCTATAATCAAAAAAACATTGAACTAAGTATAACTTTAAACCGACCTGCTTCAGCAGGAAAAGACATGAGAAAACATATCGTAGCTGGAAACTGGAAAATGAATAATGGATTAATTCAAACCGAAACCCTAATTTCAGAATTAAAACAGCAAACCAAAACTTCAAATGCTGAGGTTATGATTGCACCTACATTTACAAATTTATGGCATGCTTTTGAAGCGACTAGACAAGATGATATTGAAGTCATTGCGCAAAATATGCATTATGCCGAAAATGGAGCATATACAGGAGAAATAAGTGCCGGAATGCTAAAGAGTATTGGTATAAAAACTGTGATTCTTGGACATAGTGAGCGTCGTGCCTATTTTAATGAAACGAATGCATCTTTGGCAAAAAAAGTCAACACAGCTTTAGCACATGACATGCGTATCATCTTTTGTTTTGGTGAAGAACTTTCAGATCGTAAAGCTGGTAATGAAGAAGCCGTTGTAGAAAACCAGATAAAGAGTGTATTGTTTCATTTAGAAGCCTCTGCGTTTAAACATATTGTACTGGCATATGAGCCTGTTTGGGCCATTGGCACAGGAGAAACTGCGAGTCCTGAACAAGCGCAAAACATGCATGCTTTTATCAGAAAAACTTTAGAAAGTAAATATGGTAACAGCGTAGCTGATGATATGACCATTCTTTACGGAGGAAGTGTAAAGCCAAACAATGCCAAAGAGATTTTTTCAAAACCAGATGTTGATGGAGGGTTGATTGGTGGAGCTGCTTTGAAGGCAGAGGATTTTTATGCTATTGTAAATGCTTTTTAGATAGTTTAGGGCGTTACCAACCTAAGTCATTACACTTAGGTTGGTCGTGCTTTCACTACTCGCTTCCAAATGCCAAACATTTGGAGAGCTTAAACAAACCGTTCAATCACTAACGCAAAACTTCAATTCAAATCATGTCAAACACTATATATTTAGGTTATTACTTTAAAGTTAAGCCATTACAACCAGCCGTAGAAATTCTTATTGCAGAGTTAGGATATGCTGGTTTTGAGAGTTTTGTTGAAACCGAAGAAGGTGTCACTGCTTACATTCAGAAAGATGACTGGTATGAAGTGATTTTAAATGATATTCAGATTTTAAACTCAGATGAATTTGACATATCGTACGCTTTTGAAGAGATCGAACAAACCAACTGGAATGAAGAATGGGAAAAGAATTTTAATCCAATTACAGTAGATGATGTTTGTACTGTTCGCGCACCATTTCACGAAAAACCGAATACAGAATACGATATCATCATTGAGCCCAAAATGAGTTTTGGTACAGGTCATCATGAAACGACACATATGATGATTCAACACATTTTAAAAAATGAGTTTACTGGCAAATCGGTCTTAGATATGGGTTGCGGAACAGGTGTTTTGGCAATTCTTGCTGAAATGAAAGGTGCTAAACCTATTGATGCTATCGATTATGACAATTGGTGTTACCTGAATAGTCTGGAAAATGTTGAACGAAATAACACCAAGCATATTACCGTTCTAGAAGGTGATGCGAGTTTGTTAGCTGGTAAATCTTATGATATTGTGATTGCGAATATTAATAGAAACATTTTGCTAAATGATATGAAAACCTATACAGATACATTAAATGCAAATGGAATTCTGTTTTTAAGTGGTTTTTACAATGATGATATTCCAATTATTGAAGCGGAGTGTAATAAATTCGGTCTAAAACACGTTGAAACCCTAGAAAGAAATAATTGGGTCGCTTTAAAATTTAAAAAATAATCTTTAAATTTATATAATAGTTTAGTTTTTAATCAACCTCATTTAAGTTAAATGTTATGCATCAAATAATGAGTTCTAAAGAAAAAACAAAAGAAGCTCTCCAAGTTGATACACTTGAGCAGCCTCTTAATGAGATATTATTGTACAATGACGATGTCAATACTTTTGATCATGTTATAGATACACTCATCTATGCTTGTGATCACACACCAGAACAAGCTGAACAATGTTCGATTATTGTTCATTATAAAGGTCAATGTACAGTAAAAACAGGTGAATACAAAGAGTTAGAGCCTCGTTGTTCTATGTTGTTAGAAGCAGGATTGAGCGCCGAAATAATTTAACTGTTCAAACGTCCAATAGCACAGCTTACAAAAGATTTTGCTTTTTTTGTTACTGGATTCGATTCGCCTTCTACTGGGTATCCCAGTGTTGATAAGACTGTTTTTACCGATTCTAATTCTTCAGCTTCAGTGTAGTTAAAGCCTACCGAATGTGCTTCGTTATCTACGACTACGTTAGTAACCCCTTCTAATTCTTCTAAACGTGTTATGATGGTATGTGCACAACCACCACATTTTAAATTTTGTATGTGTAATAAGCTTTCCATATTAAAGTGTTGTCGGACAAACAAAATCCGTAGTTGGTAAATCTGTGTTTTTGATTGCTCCAAAGCCACCAGCAACATCAACTAAATTGTGAAATCCTCTGGCTTTTAAAATAGAAGCAGCAATAACGCTTCTGTAACCACCAGCACAATGTATGTGGTAAGTTTTATCTTTAGAAACTTCATTCATTTTTGTATTGATATAATCCAAAGCAAAATGTTGGGCATTTTCCAGATGCATGCTTTTATATTCACCATCTTTTCTAACGTCTAAAATGTTGACATCACCATTTTTTACACGCTCAGCAAAAGTTTCAGCAGAAATAGACTCTAAGTTATCTGTATCTTTTCCAGAAGAAATCCAGGCATCTAAACCACCATCTAAGTAGCCAAGGGTGTTGTCGTAACCAACACGAGATAGTCTTGTAACGGCTTCCTTACTTTTTCCTTCAGGAACAACCAGCAAAATAGGTTGCTTTAAATCGGTTATTAATGCACCAACCCAAGGCGCAAATTGTCCGTTTAGCCCAATAAAAATAGAGTTCGGAATATGCGCTTTAATATATTCGCTTTCTGGTCTGACGTCAAGAACTAAAGCTTCTTCATGGTTAGCCATAGCTTCAAAATCATCTGGACTTAAAGGAGCATTTCCAGACTTTAAAACGGTTTCAAAACTGTCATAACCTGTTTTATTCATTAAAGCATTTTTAGCAAAATACTGTGGAGGAGGAGCAATACCATCTAATACTTCTTCGATAAATTCAGCTTTAGTCATGTCTGCTCTTAAGGCGTAATTTGTTTTCTTCTGATCACCAATAGTTCCAACCGTTTCTTTACTTAAGTTTTTTCCACAAGCAGAGCCTGCGCCATGAGCTGGATAGACAATAACATCATCAGCAAGAGGCATGATTTTCTCACGAAGAGAATCATAGAGCATTCCTGCTAAATCTTCTTTAGTTAAATCTGATTTTATAGCCAAATCAGGTCGGCCAACATCACCTAAAAACAAAGTGTCACCAGAGAAAATAGCGTGATCTTTTCCGTCTTTATCAATAAGTAAATATGTCGTAGATTCTAAAGTATGACCAGGAGTGTGTAAAGCTTTTATAGTGATATTTCCTAGTTTAAACTCTTCATTATCTTTGGCAGAATGGATTTCATAAGTAGTTTCAGCTCCAGGACCATAAATAATAGTAGCTCCAGTTTTTTTGGCTAAGTCGACATGACCAGAAACAAAATCGGCATGAAAATGAGTTTCAAAAATATACTTTATAGTTGCATTATTAGCAATCGCTTTATCGACATATGCTTGAGTTTCTCTTAAAGGATCAATAATTGCAACTTCACCTTCAGATTCAATATAATAGGCACCTTGTGCTAAGCAGCCAGTGTAAATTTGTTCAATTTTCATAATAATTTCAATTTAGTTGTTGGCATTTATAACGGAAACGTCAAATTTTAAACATGATGCAAAGATAAGAAGTATTCCGCTTTTTTTTCTGATATATATCAGGTTTAACTAGTGAGGCAGCTTATCTTTTATAACACCATAAACGTAAGTACCCAATAGTGCAGCAGCTATAACGATGAGTATTGAAAATGCACCAGTACCTACTAAGATATACATTGGTCCTGGACAAGCTCCAGATAATGCCCAGCCTAATCCAAAAAGGATACCGCCAAAAATATAACGAGTAAGACCTTTGTCTTTTTTAGGAACATCCATTTGATATCCTTCAGTATTATTTAGGTTTAATTTTTTAGATATAAGAATTAAA
This sequence comes from Psychroserpens mesophilus, assembly GCF_050617655.1. Lineage (GTDB taxonomy): Bacteria > Bacteroidota > Bacteroidia > Flavobacteriales > Flavobacteriaceae > Psychroserpens > Psychroserpens mesophilus_A. Next base: position 22,473 of record NZ_JBODQC010000004.1, read on the forward strand.
AGAACTCCAGTTCCTACAGCAGTTCCAATAATACCATACATATGAAAAGATTCAAATTTGAACATTTCATAAATGCGATACCATGACACAGCTTCAGATTTAACTAATACAATTCCGAAAATAATACCGACGAATAAAAATTTTAAAAGCTTCATATTAATCAAATATTATAGGAAATAGTAAATGAATCATTATGAGTCCACCAATAAAAAAGCCAACGACAGCTATTAAAGAAGGACGTTGTAAGGTGCTTAGACCAGTAATGGCATGACCTGAAGTGCAACCTCCAGCATATCGTGTGCCAAAACCAACTAAAAATCCACCAACTAGTAAAATGGAAATGCCTTTAAGGCTTAAAACAGCATCCCAACTATAAAGTTCAGCAGGCAGTAAAGATTGGCCAGCATTTTCAAAACCTAACAAAGAAAGGTTTTCAATTGTTTGAGGATTTAAATCAATATTAGTAGGAACAGATAAAAAATGATGTGCAATAAAACCACCAATAACAGCACCAATGACCACAATGAGATTCCATCGTTCTGCTTTCCAGTCAAAATCAAAAAAGTTAACTTTTTTTCCTGCACCACCAATGGCACAAAGTGTTCTTAGGTTTGATGACATGCCAAATGTTTTTCCAAAGTAGATTAAAAAAAACATAATGAATGCTATAAGTGGACCTGAAACGTACCAAGGCCAAGGCTGTAATAGATACTCCATAAATGCTATAATTTTTGCAAATATATACAGAGCTTATGATATGTTTTGCATTTTTAGTGATAAATAGCTTACCAATGCTGATGTTTAGTAATAGTCGATGTGGCCTGTGGACATATGTGTTATAAAAAAAGCAAGCTAAATTCAGCTTGCTTTTTTTGTGACCATGGCAGGATTCAAACCTGCAACCTCTTGAGCCGTAATCAAGTGCGCTATTCAGTTGCGCCACATGGCCATTTTTGTGAGTGCAAATATATTTCTTTTTAAAAGAAACACAAAACAAAATTCTTCAAAATAAATGATTAGTATGAAATGTGATAATTACAAGGGACTCAATTTAAGGCAAAGCACGCATAGTCACATAAGCGCGCCATCCAATAATTGCAAATTGAATTTTACTGGCTTTGCTAAGGTCTAAGTTACGTTTTGTATAACTAGGTAAGATTGCTTTGTTGATTTTAGCTAGTATTTTAAATAGCTCTTTCTTCATTGAGAGTTGTATATAAATACTTAAAAATACAGCTTTTGTTAATGGTCACCAAATTGGTCTTTAAAGAAGAATGTAAAACCTATTCTAGACTAAGTTTTACATTTTGGTTGATTGTTGTTTGATTGGTTACAATTGACTTTCAATTCAGTTAAATAGAAAAGATTATATCGATTATAAGTTTTGCAAGTGTCATCATAATTTCTTGGTTTTAAAGGTTAATTATTTGGTTGTTTTTTCGATTGAGTTTTCAATATATAACCTTGAAAATCCTTTTACCAAACGTTTTTATTAAAATTTATAAAATTGAATATGATATTATAACTAAAAAGACGAAATGCATTTTAAAATTTATGTGAAACTCTTTATTGAAATTACAAATTATAACTTATAAATTAAAAATTGTTTTAAAATGTAATAATTCAAGGGTGCTTTTGATGCTTTTTTTAAAAGACAAGGCAAGTTTTGTCTTCAAAACGGTATTTTTTAATGTTTTCATCTTTTTAAAAACTAAAAGAATTTGATCATAATCGATTTTAGAAACAAACAATTTTGAATCGTAATGTTAAAATTTATCATTTAATAAACCGATACCTCGATTATACTTAAATTGATGATTACATTTGCGTAAAACACATCATAAATGAAATCTTTATACCTTTTTATATTTTTAACTTTAGTGATAAACCCATTGTTTTCTCAAGTTGTAATCAATGAGTTAGATTGTGATACACCTGGAATTGATGATATGGAATTTGTTGAACTCCTTTCTGAGACTCCAAATTTTACATTAGATGGTTATGTGCTGGTCTTTTTTAATGGCTCTGATTCGGGAATGAATTCTAGCTATTTCACAATAGATTTAGATGGGTATGTTACAGATGTTAACGGACTTCTGCTCATTGGTAGTAATTCGGTATCTCCAGTGCCTCAATTATTAATTTCTGAAAATGTCATTCAAAATGGAGCAGATGCAGTTGCTATTTACCAGGCTAATGATTTTGATTTTCCTGAGGGAACAGTTGCAACCATCGATAATTTGATTGATGTACTTATCTATGACACTTCAGATAGTGACGATTTAGATATGATTGATATTTTTAATGACGATCCAGATTTTGTTGATATCGAACAAATCAATGAAGGTTCAAGTAATAATTCAAATTCCATTCAGCGTTTTGAAGATATGGCTGGAAACGTAACTTATACGTCTACAACACCAACACCTAGACAACTCAATGATGGTAGCGGAATTATATTCAACGGAATTAGTATCAGTATCGATCAATCGCAATACAATGAAGATGAAAGTTTTGATATTACCTTTACTTCACAATCTAATGTGACAGAAACTTTGAATTTTAATATTCTTTTAAATAATCAAGGGTTTGACACATCTGATTTTACTGGAAACACATCTATAACGATTCCAGCAGGACAAAATACAGCTACTACAACGATTACTCTTATTGATGATTCAGAGGATGAAGGTGATGAGGTGACCAGAATTAGATTTGAAAGTTTACCAGTTCCTTATGTACAACTTAATGATAATATAGAAATTAGAATCGTTGATAACGATTTTACTACGGCACCTTTTGGTACGCCTTTAGCGCCAACTTATGGAATTGTAGCCAGTACACAGCCCAATGGTTATTATAATAGTTTAGATGGTTTGGCAGACATTGAATTACGTCAGGCTTTACAGGATATTATAGCTGAAGAAGGCGTAGTGAGAGCTCAAACTTATGCTGATATTGTTGATATATTAAAAGAAGCGGATCAAAATCCAGAAAACAGTAACGAAGTATGGTTAGTGTACACAGAACAAGGTCGACCAAAGCTAGACTTTCAAACAGGTTCTGTAAGTACGGGAAAATGGAATAGAGAACATACTTATCCTCGTTCTCGAGGTGGGTTTTTTGATATCGATGAAGATGATATTGCCGATGGAAAAGATATCTTTTGGAATACCACAGCAGATTCTTTACGTCATGGGAATTCTGATGCACATGCATTACGAGCTGTCGATGGTCCTGAAAATAGTACACGCAATAATAAACATTATGGAGATCCAAATTTAGGAGGTTACGACGGTTCAGATGCATCACCATCAGACCCATTAAGAATGGGAGAAAGTTTTCGTGGAGATGTGGCGAGAAGTGTTTTGTATATGGAAATTAGATTTAACGGTTTAGCAGTAGTAAATGGTTATCCAGAAAATGGATCAGGAGAATTGGGAGATTTAGCAACTTTATTAGATTGGCATAGAAATGACCCACCAGATGATTATGAGATGAATCGCAATAATGTAGTGTATACCTGGCAATTTAATAGAAATCCATTTATTGATCAACCTGATTTAGTCGAATATATCTGGGGAACAGAAATAGGAGAGGTTTGGGATCAGTCATTGAGTGTTTCTGAATTTGATACCACTCGAATTCAGGTATTTCCTAATCCGACTTCAAACCGTATTTTTATAAAAGGTTTACAAACGGCTACCAACGTCGAAGTATTATCTATGGAAGGTCGTAAGATAAAAAGCTTTTATCTGGAAAGCGATGCTTCAATAGATTTACGATTGTCAAGCGGAATTTATTTGCTGCACTTGAATTCAAATAATAAACGGATGGTTAAAAAAATTATCATTAACTAATAGAAAAGCCCAAATTTAGATTTGGGCTTTTTTATTAATTACCAATAGCTCTTATAAATAACTTGTCATCTTTAGATTTTCCCATAACAATATCTGGAATCGCTTGATCTTTTTCTTTCCAACTGGCACTTGATTCTCTTCCGTTATTATCATCTAAAGAAATTTTAATACTGGTGATTTCTCCTTTTTTATTTCGTTTTACTTTTGAAAACCTGGCATCAATGTCATAAGATTTAAAGTCGTTTTTTAGTTTCTCTAAAAATTGGTCTGATACATCTTTCGTGATTACAAATTCCATACCTAGTGTAGTGCCTTCGTCATCATAAAACTGAACTGAGGTTACTGAAGTGTCAATTTTCCAAGGACCATCGTTTTCAGTTTCAAAAAACATGACATTATGGTCGCCTATTACAGTTTTAGTTTCCTTTTCTGTATTTATAATAATAACGCCATTTTTTCCTTCATCTCCATATTTTTTCTGAGCTTCTTCACCTTTAAAAACAAAAACAGATTGAATCTTGTCAGAATTGATATTTTCAAAAAGTAATTTATCGACTTTATTTCCATTAATGATAAATAAAGGGGTTTCAGTGTCGTTGATGAATATGTTAGAGTCTTTGTCATCTGTTGAAAACGTGAATTTGTTTTGCTTTTGAATGAAAACAGAATTATTATGCTTCATGGTCTGAGTGTTGATATATAGGGTGTCTTTCACATTATTTTCATCAATAACGATTACTTTACTGGTTCCGTTTGCAGATTGTATTTTTGTAGGTCCATTTTTAATCCTGTATTCCAAAGTATTTTTATTTACTGTGCCAACGTTAAACGTACCATCACTGCTTTTAAAACGGAAAGGTTTGATACCATCATCACCTGAGATATTATAATTTGATGAATTTTCATCACTTTTAAATTCTGTATTTATACCTGTAATTTCACCATCTGAATTTCGTTTAACATTACTATACTTAAAAGAGATGCCTTCGTTTTTTAATTCTTTTTTGATGTTCTTTAAATCCTCATTAGTAGTGTTTTTGTTGATGTGGATTTCTATAGTTTCAGCCTCAGACCTTCTTTTTTTATCTTCATCATTAAAAAGTCCATTTTTAATCACAGCAGATTCAACTCTTTTCTGAAAGGCTTTTACTTGACTTTCGTTTTCTTTGGTTAAAATCTTTTTAAGATCACTGCCAAAATGTGTTGTCCCATTTCCTAAACGACCTACGTAGCCTCCTTTAAGTCCTGATAACTCTTTGTAAATTATAAACGCTTTGATAGCCTTACTTGAATTACTACTGCCATAACTGTGGTTATAGAGTTTTACAAAAATATGAGTGAGTTCGTTTGATTCATTTCTTTTAACATCACTAAATGTGAGATGGCCACCTTTTTGTTTGACAGCGTCTGACATAGATTTCAGTTCAGAGTCAGTTGTGTTTTTGGTGACAATAAACTCAAGTTTATGGTCTGTTTTTTCAGCATTACTATTTGATTCGACAAAAACTTCTTTTGTGTTCATGCTTAGTAATAAGAGCGCTAATAGCGGAAGTACAAGTAAGTACCTCCATTGTTTTCTCTTATTTGATCTTGATTTTTTTAACATAACGATTCGTTCTTTGATTAATGAATTATAAAAATTATTTGATAATGAAATATGATGATTTGCAACTGTGGTTTTTAATAATAAGTGTTGATATGTTCGGTCTTTATTTGACGTTTTTTGAGTAGTAAAGTCTGCGATGTATTCCAGGTTTTGTCTGACAGCTTTTCGATACAACCACATTAGCGGATTAAACCAAAATACAGCACAAGCTAATTGTGTGACAAGAATATCGATAGAGTGTAATTGACTGGCATGAACCTTCTCATGTGTTAGAATGAGTTCTAATTCATCATCTTGAAATGTATTTGGATTGTAAACAATCCATTTAAAAAAAGAAAAAGGTGAAATATTGTAATTAACTGTGACGTAAGTATAAATGCCATCTTTGTTTTTAGGGTTTCTTAAAACCAGCAACAGTAATGACCCAAACTGAAATAAGAATTGAATTAAAAAAATCGCAAGTCCAATCCCATACACAACAGGTATAACGTCAGTCCATTGCATCTGTTGTGCAGAAGTATGCATTGCGAATTGAGTTGTGTTTTCAGTGAAATATTCAGTTTCAGGTAAAGCTATTGAAGTGGTTTCTACAGGTATATAAACTGGAATAACGATTAAAGGGAAGAGCAGTGCCATTATAATTCCTATTAACAAGAAACCTCTATTGTGCTGGAAAAATGTTTCTTTTTTTAGAAATAATTGGAAACATAAATAAAATAGAATAATGACCATTGAAGATTTTAATAGATACTCCATAATTATTTCTTTTTTTCGATTAAATCAATTATTTCTTTTAATTCATCGACGCTAATTTTTTCCTCTTTGGCAAAAAAAGAAACGACATTTTTGTACGAATTGTTAAAGTAGTTTTCAATCGCAGTATTCATAAAACGCTCTTTATATGCTTCTTTGCTAACCACAGGGAAATATTGGTGTGTTTTTCCGTAGGCATTATAACTTACATATCCTTTTTCTTCTAAATTTCTAATAATGGTAGATAGTGTATTGTAATGTGGTTTATTGTTGTTAATCTCAGCGAGTACATCTTTTACAAAAGCTTTTTCAAGCTTCCATAAAATATGCATGATTTCTTCTTCTTTGTTTGTTAATTTTTGCACGATAACATAATTTAATTTTTAACTGAAGTAAATTTATAACTATTTTTATAGTTATGCAACTATTAATTTAGTTATTTAACTAAAATTTAAGTTATCAAAACTAATTTTATAATTAATCAGATGAAGTAGTATCTTCGCAAAAAAAATGATGACATGAGTGTGTTTTGGATCATCTTAGGTTTGATACTTTTAGTAATAGGAGGAGAGTTTTTGGTGCGTTCTTCGGTTGCTTTGTCTTTTAAGTTGAACATTTCTAAAATGGTTATTGGGATGACCGTTGTTAGTTTTGCTACATCTGCTCCAGAACTTTTGGTAAGTTTAAATGCTGCATTAACTGGTTCTCCTGCAATCGCTTTAAATAATGTTATAGGTTCTAATATTGCTAACATAGGACTGGTTTTAGGAATTACCGCCTTGGTAAGTTCGATAGCTGTAGATAAGAGTTTTTACAAACTCAATTGGCCAGCAATGATGTTGTTCTCAATATTGCTTTATTACTTTTTAAACAACGATAATCAACTCACATCAATTGAAGGTGGTATTTTATTTGGAGCGTTAATTCTGTTTTTAGTCATATTATTAAAAGCTGCTAAAAAAGAAAAAGTGCTTGAAGAGGTGGATGATAGTTTGGCTGTAGTTTCAAATTTTAAAATCCTTATCTGGTTGCTTATTGGTGCAGTTGCGTTATATTTTGGTTCGGTTTGGTTAGTTGATGGAGCTAAAGAATTAGCAATGGCTTTAGGAGTGAGTGATGCGGTAATTGCAGCAACAGTCATTGCTATAGGTACAAGTGTACCTGAGTTGGCTGCTTCAATTATTGCGGCTGTAAAAAAAGAGAAAGCATTATCGCTTGGTAATTTAATTGGTTCAAATATATTTAATATTGGTTCTGTATTGGGTCTTACATCAATTATAAAAGCAATTGAAGTTACTGATGCGTCAATCTTATCTCGTGATATTTATTGGATGTTAGCTTTTGCTGCCATATTGATTCCTCTAATTATTATTCCGAAGCGATTAAATATTTCAAGATACAAAGGATTACTATTGGTTGTTGGTTATGGAATGTTCATCTTCTTCGCGTTTAAATCTTAAACAAAAACGCCTTCTTAAAATTATAAGAAGACGTTTCTGAACAAAATACTTTTATCTGGTCTAGCTGATATTAGCCGATTTTACAGTTTTGATGATTCGACCTGCAATTTTGTAAGGGTCACCATTTGATGCTGGGCGACGATCTTCAAGCCATCCTTTCCATCCTTTTTCAACAGTAATAATAGGTATTCTGATTGATGCGCCTCTGTCAGATATGCCATATGAGAAATCTGATACATGTGCAGTTTCGTGTAATCCAGTTAAACGCTCATCATTAAACTCTCCGTAAACAGCCATATGCTCGTCTACGACTGGTCTGAAGGCTTCACAAATCTTTTCATATGTTTTTTGAGAGCCACAAGTTCTTAGTGTTGTATTTGAAAAATTTGCATGCATGCCTGACCCATTCCAGTCTCCTTTTACGGGTTTTGGGTGGTATTCAATATAGTAGCCATATTGTTCTGTAAGACGGTCTAATAAGTAACGTGAAATCCAGATTTCATCACCTGCTTTTTTAGCACCTTTTGCAAATAATTGATATTCCCATTGTCCAGAAGCAACCTCTTGGTTGATGCCTTCAAAATTCAATCCAGCAGCAATGCATAAATCGGCATGTTCTTCTACAAAATTTCTTCCATGTGTATGTCTTCCACCCACAGAACAGTAGTACATTCCTTGTGGTCCAGGATAGCCTCCTATAGGAAATCCTAAAGGCAATTGTGTGTGTGTATCCATAATAAAGTACTCTTGCTCAAATCCAAACCAAAAATCATTATCGTCATCATCAATAGTGGCTCTTCCGTTGGATTTATGAGGTGTGCCATCAGCATTCAAAACTTCAGTCATCACTAAATATCCATTTTCTCTCGCAGGATCTGGATAAATTGCGACAGGTTTTAGTAAACAGTCAGAGGAGCCTCCTTCGGCTTGTCGTGTTGAACTGCCATCGAAAGACCAAATAGGACAGTCTTCTAGTTTACCGCTAAAATTATCTTCAATTTTAGTTTTACTTCTCATGTTTTGTGTTGGTCTGTAACCATCTAACCAAATGTACTCTAACTTAGATTTGCTCATGCTCATTTATTTTAAATAATTAAAAGTAAATTTAATATTTTTAAACAAACATCCTTTAAAACAGGGTTGTTTTAGATAAAATGTTATTAATAAACGTTTAAACCCTATTTTTTTTGGGGTAGAATATAATATTAAATGAATTTTTAGTTAAATTTGCCTCATTAACTTTAAAACATCATTATATGTCCACTCTAAGATTTCATGCTTTAAAAGAAGTGTTTAACCATAAGCCTGTTGTTATTGAAGAAAATGTTAGACGTTCAGAAATTTTTGGATCTAATGTTTTTAGCGAATCGATAATGCGTCAATACTTAACAAAAGAAGCATTCGAAGGCGTTATGAATGCTGTAGATAAAGGTTCTAAAATTGATAGAACTGTTGCTGACCATATTTCTACTGGTATGAAAGAATGGGCTATATCTAAAGGCGTTACACATTATACGCACTGGTTTCAGCCTTTAACAGGAGCAACTGCAGAAAAGCATGATGCTTTTTTTGAAACCATCGGAAATGGTTTAGCTATTGAAAAATTTGGAGGAGGACAATTAGTTCAACAAGAACCTGACGCATCAAGTTTTCCAAATGGAGGGATAAGAAATACATTTGAAGCGAGAGGTTATACCGCTTGGGATCCTACATCACCAGCTTTTGTGTACGGAACAACTTTATGTATACCGACTGTATTTGTATCCTATACAGGTGAAGCTTTAGATTACAAAACACCATTGTTAAGAGCACTTCAGGCTGTAGATAATGCTGCAGTCGCTGTTTGTAAATATTTTGACAAGAATGTTAAAAAAGTAAATGCCTCTTTGGGATGGGAGCAAGAGTATTTTTTAATAGATAGCGGTTTGGCAATGTCAAGACCAGATATTACCTTAACAGGAAGAACACTTTTAGGGCATTCTCCAGCTAAAGGTCAGCAACTAGACGATCATTATTTTGGAACAATTCCTAACAGAGCTATGGCTTATATGCGTGATTTAGAAACCGAATGTATGTTGCTAGGGATTCCCGTAAAAACAAGGCATAATGAAGTTGCTCCAAATCAATTTGAATTAGCTCCTATTTACGAAGAAGCTAATTTAGCAGTAGACCATAATTCACTTCTAATGGATGTGATGGATAAAATAGCAGAACGTCATAAATTTAAAGTTTTATTTCACGAAAAACCATTTGCAGGCGTCAATGGTTCAGGCAAACATAATAACTGGAGTTTAAGTACAGATACAGGAGTAAACTTGTTGAGTCCAGGGAAAACACCAATGAGTAATCTTCAGTTTTTGACCTTTTTTATAAATACAATTAAAGCAGTTTATGATAATGAAGAATTGCTTAGAGCTGCTATTGCCTCAGCAAGTAACGATCATCGTTTAGGAGCAAATGAAGCGCCTCCAGCAATAATTTCAGTATTTATTGGAGAACAATTAACACAAACGTTAAATGAGTTAGAAAATGTGACCAATGGTAAATTGTCTCCTCAAGAAAAAACAGATTTAAAATTAAATGTCGTTGGTAAAATACCTGACGTATTATTAGATAATACCGATAGAAACCGAACGTCTCCTTTTGCTTTTACTGGAAATAAATTTGAGTTCAGAGCTGTAGGTTCAACTGCAAATTGTGCTAATCCAATGACCGTTTTAAACACAATTGTTGCCAAACAATTAGTGAACTTTAGAGAGGAAGTAGAAGCTTTGATTTCTAAAAAGGAAATGAAGAAAGACGATGCTATATTTAATGTGTTAAGAGAATATATTAAAACGTCTAAAAATATTCTTTTTGAAGGGAATGGATATTCTGAAGCTTGGGAAAAAGAAGCTAAAAAGCGAGGTCTAAGTAATAATAAAACGACGCCTGAAGCATTAAAAGCTAAAGTATCGAAGAAAGCTATTCAACTTTTTGAAGAGATGAATGTCATGAATAAAATCGAATCTGAAGCACGTTATGAAATTGAAGTTGAAGAATATGTATTAAGGATTCAAATTGAAGGACGTGTATTGGGAGACATTGCAAGAAACCATGTGGTGCCAACAGCAGTACGATACCAGAATATTTTAATTGATAACGTAAAAGGGCTTAAAGAGATTTACGGAACATCGTTTAAAAAACTAGCTAAAGAGCAACTCAATCTTATTGAGCAAATTTCTAATCATATAGAAAGCATCAATTCTAATGTTACAAAAATGATTGAAGAACGTAAAAAAGCAAATGCTATTGATAATTTAGAAAAGAAAGCAAATGCATATTGTAAAACAGTAAAGCCATTGTTTGAAGATATTAGATATCATTGTGACAAATTAGAACTTTTAGTTGATGACGAATTGTGGCCACTCACAAAGTATAGAGAGCTTCTTTTTACAAAATAATCTACATTTTTGACAGAAAAATCTCATTTTATCTACTTTACTTAACTAGTAATCGAATTTTTGATGATTGCTAGTTAAGTATTGCAGTTATTTGACATGCAATTGTATTGCGAAGCTTATCCCTACAGTTGAAATGTAAAATAGTTTTCAATTAGAGCGTTGCAATTTAGAACTACACAATTGTTTTAATTAATCCATTTTAAAAGTAAGTCCTAATACTTTGTATGCTATTGTGTACAAGCTAAAAATGTGATTATGATTAAACCTACGATAGTGAAACATGTGTTATTGAATGTAATGTTGTTATTTTCAATACAAAGTTTTACACAAGAATTAACTGATATTGGTGATAATCCTGTTTCAGATTCTGTTTCAAATTCCAGCATAAGAACCAAAAATATAATAATGGTTGGTGTAGGAAGTACTCTTTTAAATGGGAAATTAAGTTCTCCAGACTACGAGAATTTCATTCAGCTTCAATTAAAACGATTTATCAGTCCTAATTTTAATGTCAACGGAAACCTTAAGAAATTTGATATTAAAAATTATGATTTTCATACCAATGGTTTTCTTTCTGGAGATTTAAATATAGAATGGTATGTCTGTCCCAATAATAAATTAACACCTTACACGTATTTAGGTGTTGGGCTTTTAACATCCAATAATTTTGAAGATCAAAACTATAAGGTTCAAGGCGGATTAGGTCTGGATTATTTGATAACTGATAATATAGCAGTTACAGGATCCATTGAGGCCAACTACATTTATGATGAACAAAAGGGATCGCAACTTATGCAGGAAGCAGATCATTTGTATTTTAATGCGCTCATAGGATTGCATTTTTATGTTGGTAATATTAACAAGCAGCCTAAACGAAAAATAAAGAAAAACGAAACTAGTGTTATTAATTCAAATCTTATAGGAGTAAATTAATGCAATAAAAAAGGTCTGTTAATCTCACCTGTCAAACTATAATGAGGTATAGTTTCGCAGGTTTTTTTGTGCTTAAATGTGTGATTTTTGTACGTATTTCTACCCACTTTGTAAGAAAAAAGCTGTATTTCAACGCCTTATTTTTACAAGTAGTCGAAAAAGAGGTGAACTCCCCGTATCTAGTGAGATATTTGATTAAGTTTGTAATGCTATTAATCAAATTTTTGTAAAAATGAAGAAGTTACTACTAAGTGTGGCTGCTTTAATGTTTGCTACACTGCTATTCTCTCAAGATGACTCTACGGATGTCAAAGAGAGTTTAACACAAGATGATGTCGCAAGGACTGAATTGAGTATTCAAGCAGAATCGTAAACACTTTATCAGTTACAAAAGAGACAGTCTGATAGGTTAATATCTATCGGCTAGAAAGACAAGCGGATTATAATTATTCGTTTGTCTTTTTTTATATTAACTGGTGAAATCTTAAAAAAGTAACCTGTTGAGTATTAATTTTTTATATTACAACTCAATTTACCCCTAAATTGTGAACTTTAGCTTTCTTACGTTATTAACTAATTCGGTTTAATTAATATCTAAGATTGATGATAGCAAAACCATTTTACATACTAGTAATTGCTTTATCCTGTTTTATTCTGTTCCCATCATTAGCACTAACCCAAGAAGAAATTGCAAGCGATAATAATGAAGTTAAAATTAAAAAAACTTTTAAAACAGAATTTTATAATCTAAGAGGAACAAACGTATTTGATGTTGCTCTAGGAACTTCAGTCATTAATGGAGATTTTGTAGATCCTATGTTTGAAATCTATACTCATTTTGGCTATAAAAGACATGTTACACCTCACTTTGGGATAGATGTTGGATACCATAAATTCAATTTGGCTTATATCGATTCATATAATGAAGGTTTTATGTCATTTGATGTCAATCTTGAATTAACAGTACTTCCACACAATAAATTTTCACCATTCGTGTTTGCTGGTGCAGGTTTGAATGCGTCTAATCATTTTAGAGAAACGGCTCATAAGTTTCAAGGTGGAGGTGGAGTCGAATATATCGTGTCTAATCAATTTGGAATTAAATTATATACAGATTATAATTATGTATTAAGTGATGAATTAGATGGTCTGGAAGCAGGAGATTCTGATGATACCTATTTCAGATTGGCAATAGGTATTAATTATTATTTTGGAGGCTCTAAAATAAAGGCTAAAAAACTTAAAGGGCAAGCCACTGTAATTGATTCTAATCTTTTAAATGATGAATATTACATTAAAAAATAGATAACAATTGTTACTTTTGTGGTATAATTTGAGGTTATGAGTCAAGACATAAGTAAACGCTATGCGCAACGTGGTGTTTCAGCATCGAAAGAAGATGTTCATAATGCTATAAAGAATATAGATAAAGGATTATTTCCTAAAGCATTCTGTAAAATTGTACCAGATTATTTAACTAATGATGACGATTTTTGTCTAATCATGCATGCTGATGGTGCTGGCACAAAATCATCTTTAGCCTATATGTATTGGAAAGAAACTGGAGATATTTCAGTTTGGAAAGGCATTGCTCAAGATGCACTTATTATGAATATTGACGATTTATTATGTGTTGGTGCAACAGATAATATCATGCTGTCCTCTACTATTGGTCGTAACAAAAACTTGATTCCTGGAGAGGTTATATCAGCTATTATCAATGGCACTGAAGAACTCATTCAGGATCTAAAATCGTTTGGCGTAACCATTCATTCAACAGGTGGAGAAACTGCCGATGTTGGTGATTTAGTGAGAACTATTATTGTAGATTCTACAGTCACTGCCCGAATGAAACGTAGTGACGTTATTGATAATGCTAATATTACACCTGGTGATGTTATTGTTGGTTTAGAGAGTTTCGGACAAGCAACTTATGAAACGGAATACAATGGTGGTATGGGAAGTAATGGGTTAACGTCAGCACGTCATGATGTGTTTCATAAGTATTTGGCTGAAAAATATCCTGAAAGTTTTGATGAGTCTGTTCCTGAAGATTTGGTGTATTCAGGACAAACAAAATTAACAGATGCTGTTGAAGATTCACCTATTGATGCTGGTAAATTAGTGTTGTCACCAACGCGAACTTATGCGCCAATTATAAAAGCGATTCTTTCAAAATACACGAGTAAAAACCTTCATGGAATGGTTCATTGTTCAGGAGGAGCACAAACCAAAATTCTTCATTTTATTGATAATTTACACATAATAAAGGATCATATGTTTCCAATTCCGCCTTTGTTTAAATTAATCCAAGAGCAATCAAAAACGGACTGGAAAGAAATGTATCAGGTTTTCAATTGTGGACATCGAATGGAATTATACGTGTCGCCAGAAATAGCTGAAGAAATCATCACTATATCAAAATCATTTAATGTCAATGCTCAAATTATTGGTCGTGTTAAAGCTTCTTATACTAAAAAGCTGACAATTAATAGTGAGTTTGGAGTATTTGAATATTAGAGATTTAAGCTGCCTGAACTCAAATATTTAAAAAACTCTAAATCTCTCAAATCATTAATTAATTTAGTGTGTCCATCTTTAAGTAAATAAATGTCATCAGCTAATTCAATAATAGGTTTATACATATGATCTGTTATAATAATGACTTTATTGTGTTTTTCCGTATCAATTAAACTTTTGATTTTTTCAATATATAAAGGAGCAATGTGAGAAAAAGGTTCGTCTAATAAGATGATTTTATGGTTTCCTTTTACAATCAAATACGTTTCAATAATGCGTCTTTCTCCACCAGATACTCTGTTAATAGTGTAATTTTTATAGCGTGATAAGTTTCTGAAAACAGTGGTAAATTCATGCCAGTCGATATTTAACATGCTAAATAGTTTTGAAACCTCTAAATGATTGGGTGTAAAATTGTGTTGAGGTAAGAAACCAATAAGTTTCGTTTTATAAGAGGGTTTCAGTAACGGTCTCTTGTCAATTCTAACTAGTTTGTATTTCGGTTTGATTGTTCCAAAAATGATTTGAAGTAAACAACTTTTTCCACAACCATTATTGCCAAGGATAGCAGTTGTTTTTCCAGTTTCAGCTTTCAAATAAACACCATTTAAGATACGCTTATTTGAAAAGTAAAGTTCTATGTTGTCAACTTCTAAAATCATAATATCAATTCCAGTATTAAAAAACAAATAATAGTAAGGCAAGTATCCATTAAAAAACTAATTACATATAATTTTAGTGTCGATATTCCTGTGTTTTTGTAAAAAATCAATGTCTTTTTTGCTGAAGTTTCATTGGTAAAATACCAAAGTAAAACCAACAGTAATACCTTTGTAATTAATGTGAAAACAATATTAGTATTGATAACAAAAAGAATAACAGATAAAGGTATTGACCAGAGTATCAGTGGACTGTAAAAAGCAAAAATAAGTCTTAGCTGTTTCATTTTTATAAAGAAAATCAATCTCCTTCATAAAGTGTCCTATAGATACGTTAAAATAAAATATAGAGCTATATAAAGCCTTTAATAAGAGATAAAAAAGCAGAGGTTATCAAACTGTCAAAAAGAAAAATTACGCTGAAAAACTTTAAATTAGAAACACCTCGTATTTTATAAAACCGAAGACGTTGTCTCATTTTTATGTCGTTCAATACAAACCATAACAAGAAAATCAAACATAATTTCGTACTGAGTGCTAAAATCAATTCAGGGTTGATGACTGTAACAGTTAAGGTAACCAGAAAGGACCAAAAAGCCATTGATTTATAGTAGTTTAGTATGGATATAAATTGCTTTTGCATATCACATATAACGCTAAAACTCAAAAAATTATTTTTCTGATTTGATAACAATTAATGAATCATTTGAAATCCATAAAATATTGTATTTTTGAATCACAATTTTAAGAGATAAATGTTAGAGAAATTACAGATTATAAAACAACGCTTTGATGAGGTGAGTGATTTAATCATTCAGCCAGATATTATCACAGACCAGAAGCGTTATGTACAGCTTAATAAAGAATATAAAGATCTGAGGTTATTAATGGATAAACGTGAAACGTATATTGAGTTAACTAATAATCTTAAAGAAGCTGAAGGAATTATTGCAGATGGTGGTGATCCAGAAATGGTAGAAATGGCTAAAATGCAATACGATGAAGCTAAAAATGGCATTCCCGAGCTGGAAGATGAAATCAAGTTTTTATTAATTCCGAAAGATCCTGAAGATTCTAAAAATGCTGTAGTCGAATTACGTGCAGGAACTGGTGGTGATGAAGCCAGTATTTTTGCAGGCGATTTATTCAGAATGTATTCTAAATATTGTGAAAGCAAAGGCTGGAAGGTGGATGTGGTAGATTATAGTGAAGGAACTAATGGTGGGTTTAAAGAAATTCAGTTTGAAGTCACAGGTGAAGATGTTTACGGAACTCTTAAGTTCGAAGCTGGTGTACATCGCGTACAACGTGTGCCTCAAACAGAAACACAAGGAAGAGTACATACCAGTGCTGCAACCTGTATGGTGTTTCCAGAAGCAGAGGAGTTTGACATAGAAATTAATCCTAAAGATGTTCGCATCGATTTTTTCTGCTCATCTGGTCCAGGAGGTCAGTCAGTAAATACAACCTATTCTGCAGTTCGCTTAACTCATGAACCGACAGGATTAGTTGCACAATGTCAAGACCAAAAATCACAACATAAAAATAAAGAAAAAGCTTTTAAAGTATTGCGCTCTCGTTTGTACGATATGGAGTTGGCAAAAAAACAAGAAGAAGATGCTGCAAAGCGTGGAAGTATGGTAAGTTCTGGAGATAGAAGTGCAAAAATTAGAACCTACAACTATCCGCAAGGTCGTGTAACCGATCATAGAATTGGTCTCACATTATACGATTTATCAAATATTGTAAATGGCGATATTCAAAAAATAATAGACGAATTACAACTTGCTGAAAATACTGAAAAACTTAAAGCAAGCGACGAACATATCTAATATGAAGCCTCTTTTTGAGGCTTTTTTTGGCAAATGAATTATTTGACATTTCGCACTTGATGCGGAATCCATTATTAAAAATAAATTCTGCATCGTATTGTAGAACGACAACAAACATTATTTTGACAACACAACAACTCACCGAACAAATACAAAAAAAGAAATCCTTTCTATGTATTGGATTAGATGTCGACCTCAATAAAATTCCGAAACATCTATTAGAAGAAGAAGATCCTATTTTTGCTTTTAATAAAGCCGTAATTGATGCGACACACCACCTTTGTGTGGCTTATAAACCTAATACTGCCTTTTACGAAGCATACGGATTAAAAGGATGGAAAGCCTTAGAGAAAACCATCATGTATCTGAATGTTAAGCATCCTGAAATATTTACTATTGCAGATGCAAAACGTGGTGATATTGGTAATACAAGTCGTATGTATGCTAAGGCATTTCTTGAAGACTTGGCCTTCGATAGCGTAACTGTGGCTCCATATATGGGAAAAGACTCTGTTGAACCTTTCTTAGAGTTTAAAGACAAACATAC
Organism: Psychroserpens mesophilus; assembly: GCF_050617655.1. Classification (GTDB taxonomy): domain Bacteria; phylum Bacteroidota; class Bacteroidia; order Flavobacteriales; family Flavobacteriaceae; genus Psychroserpens; species Psychroserpens mesophilus_A. The sequence goes on from NZ_JBODQC010000004.1 coordinate 40,086, forward strand.
CATTTTATTAGCGTTGACGTCTAATACTGGTGCTTTCGATTTTCAAACATTGAGTATCAATCGAAAAGAATTGTATAAACAGGTTCTGGAAACCTCTAAAACTTGGGAGAACTCTCAAAATTTAATGTACGTTGTTGGTGCTACTAAAGCTGAGTATTTAGCCGATATCAGAAAGATTATTCCTGAAGCTTTTTTACTAGTGCCTGGTGTTGGTGCACAAGGTGGAAGCCTAAAGCAAGTTTGTAAATACGGAATGACTCCAGATGTAGGTTTGTTAATCAATTCGTCCAGAGGCATTATTTACGCCTCTAATGGAAAAGATTTTGCTCAAGCTGCGACTCAAAAGGCGGAAGCTTTACAAAAAGATATGGCAATTGAATTGAATCGATAATAGAATTAATTTTCAAATGCGATTGTAATATTACTGCTTATTTCAAACCTTAATATTAAATTTGTAATCTCTAAAACGATATTTAATATCCTAAGATTTCACACATGCATAAGATAGATTTTGAGCTTATAGAAATGACCATGGATGTCATGAAATATGCTATTGATCGAATTTCACATACTAAACAAAAAATAGGGAAGCCTCAAAAAGCAGAAGCATTGAAGGCTTTGGTTGGAGAAACCATTACCGAAAAAGGGATTGGTGGTGAGAATGCTTTTCAATTATGGAAAGAACACCTGGCTAAAGCAAATGTTCCTGTAGATCATCCGCGTAATTTGGCTTTTGTGCCTGCTGCGCCTACCAGAACTGCTGTCATGTTTGATTTGGTAACGTCTGTGTCTAGTATCCATGGAGCCTATTGGATGGAAGGTGCTGGTGGTATTTTTTGTGAAAATGAAGCAATGAAATGGATTGTTTCATTAACAGGTTTGCCAGAAGGTGCTTTTGGAGTGTTTACCAGTGGTGGGACAGCTGCTAATTTATCTGCAATTGTAACTGCACGAGAACACTGGCGAGAAGATGAAACCTATAAAAGAGAAAAGGGATTGATTATCACCTCTATCGGAGCACATTCTTCTATTAAAGCGATGGCGAAAGTAGCAGATGTTGATATTTTGCTGGTTAATTCTGAAGAACGGTTAACAGGTGATAATTTGCGAAAAACGATTGACGATTTAACATTTCACCAACGTAAACGACTTTTTGCTGTTGTCGCTACAGGAGGTACAACCAATGCAGGAATTATTGATGATTTAACAGGTATTGCAGAGGTGTGTGAAGCTGAAAGAATATGGTTTCACGTTGATGCTGCATATGGAGGAGGAGCTTTGGTAGCCGATTCTGTTCGTCATTTATTCAACGGAATTGAAAACGCAGACAGTATTACCATAGATCCACATAAATGGATGTTTTCGCCTTACGATTGTGGAGCTGTAATTTATAAGCGTCCAGAACTTGCGAAAAACGCCCATTCTCAGCAAGGATCATACCTCGATATTTTTAAAGATGAAGGAGCTCATGGGTTCAATCCAACCGATTATCAAATCCAGTTAACACGTCGTGTTAGAGGCTTGCCTTTATGGTTTTCATTAGCAACTCATGGCACAAACCGCTACAAGGAAGCTGTAGAGCGTGGTATTGAGTTGGCTCAGATAGCTGGTAAAATGATAGAAGATAACCCAAATGTTGAACTGGTTAGAGAACCGAGTTTGTCTTGTGTCTTGTTTAGAAGAATAGGATGGAAACCTGAAGAATATACAAATTGGACCTATGATAATCACGACAAAGGATTTGCATTAGTAACGCCTACCAAGTGGAAAAATGGAGATACCTACGAAACAGTCTCAAGATTCTGCTTTATCAATCCAGATACTACTGAAGAAGACATTCAGATGATTTTGGATACAATGGTGTGATATTTTTAATAAGTTGTTTAAAAAATCGTAAATCGTAAATCGTAATTCCTAAATCATTCCTATTTTTGTACATGCAACACAACAAAGTCCTTATTTTAGATTTCGGATCGCAATACACTCAGCTCATTGCGCGTCGTGTAAGAGAGTTAAACATCTACTGCGAAATTCATCCTTACAATAAAATTCCTTCAGAGATAAATAGCTTTAAAGCTGTTATTCTATCTGGTAGCCCAAACTCAGTAAGAGGAGAGGCTGTTTTACATCCAGATCTTTCTGGTATAAGAGGAAAAAAACCAATGCTTGCCGTATGCTATGGCGCTCAGTATTTAGCTCATTTTTCGGGTGGTGAAGTTGCAGAATCTAGTACGAGAGAGTATGGTCGTGCTAATTTAGGATTTGTAAAGTCTGATGAAGATTTCTTAGAAAACATACATGAAGGAAGTCAGGTGTGGATGAGCCACAGTGATACCATAAAACAGTTACCAACAGGAGGTGTTTTGTTGGCTAGTACTAATGATGTAGAAAATGCAGCCTATAAAATTGAAGGGGAAGAAACCTATGCCATTCAATTTCATCCAGAAGTATATCATACGACTGATGGTCACCAGTTGTTGCATAATTTCCTAATCAAAATTGCCAAAGTTGAGCAGGACTGGACGCCACAATCCTTTGTAGAGGAAACAGTTGATGCACTTAAAGCACAAATAGGAAGTGATAAAGTTGTTTTAGGGTTATCTGGAGGTGTTGATTCTTCAGTAGCTGCAATGTTGTTACACAAAGCTATTGGTGAAAACCTGTACTGTATATTTGTAAACAACGGATTGCTACGTAAGAACGAATTCGAAGATGTATTACATCAATACGAAGGGATGGGACTCAATGTAAAAGGAGTTGATGCTTCGGCACGCTTTTTGGATGCCTTAGCAGGAAAGAGCGACCCAGAAGAAAAACGAAAAGCGATAGGTCGTGTGTTCATTGAGGTTTTTGATGATGAAGCGCATCACATTCAAGATGTGAAATGGCTGGCACAAGGAACCATTTATCCAGATGTAATCGAAAGTGTTTCGGCAACAGGAGGACCAAGTGCAACAATTAAAAGTCATCATAATGTTGGAGGATTACCTGATTTTATGAAACTAAAAGTGGTTGAACCGCTTAAAGCTTTATTTAAAGATGAGGTAAGACTTGTTGGTGCTTCTATGAACATGGATGCGCAGCTTTTAGGACGTCATCCATTTCCAGGTCCAGGACTTGCAATTCGTATTCTTGGTGATCTAACTCGTGAGAAAGTTCGTATATTACAAGAGGTAGATTTTATTTTTATAAATAATTTGAAGTCATGGAATTTATACGATAAAGTTTGGCAAGCAGGAGCAATCCTGTTACCAATAAATAGTGTAGGTGTGATGGGAGACGAAAGAACCTATGAAAAATGCGTCGCTTTAAGAGCTGTTGAGAGTACAGATGGTATGACGGCAGATTGGGTAAATCTTCCGTATGAATTTTTACAAAAAACCTCAAATGAAATAATAAATAAGGTGAAAGGCGTTAATAGAGTAGTATACGATATTAGCTCAAAACCACCAGCAACTATTGAATGGGAATAAAATTTTGTGACTTGTGCACTGAATTTGTTTCAAAACGATAAACATTCAGTACATAAAATTTTTTTTTGAATGAAAAAACTCTTAATCATCATTGTTATTTTGCTTTGCAGTTTTTCTGTAACAGCTCAAGATTACAAAACGCACAAAGTCCAAAAAGGAGAAACGATTGAACAAATAGCTAAACAGTATTTGGTAACACCACATGATATTTTAGCGCTCAATCCTGATGCACAAAAAGAATTAAAGCCAGATATGGTTTTGATTATTCCAACATCTCGTGTAAAAAATGAAGACATTGTATCAGAAACCAAAGAACTTATTGGTTATAATACCCACAAGGTAAGGCGTAAGGAAACGCTCTTTAGTATTTCTCAAAAATATAGCATAGAGATTGAAGACATCAAGAAAGCAAATCCGTCGCTTTATTCTGAAAACTTGAGAAAAGGCGATAAAATTAAAATTCCGCGTTACAAGACGATTGTCAATAATGTAAGTTTAAACAATACCATTAAAAAATACAAAGTTCAACCAAAAGAGGGTAAATGGCGAGTGGCTTATAAATTTGGAATTACAGTTCCAGAATTAGAGGCTTTAAATCCTAATATAAACGATATACTTCAGCCAGGTGATGAGCTTAATGTTCCAAATATTAGCAATAACGAAGAGAAAACGGTTGAAGAAGAATTCAACTATTATACGGTTTTAAAAAGTGAAGGCTTTATGGCCTTAAACCGCAAATTAGGAGTTACTCAAGAAGAGTTAGAGGCTTTAAACCCAGAGCTTAAAGAAGGTGGCTTAAAACTGGGAATGGTTTTAAAAGTCCCAGGAACTATTGAAACAAAGCACACATTAAAAGATATTGCCAATACAAACTTATCTAAAAATCTAAAAAACTTAAGTGCTAAGCGTATTGCCTTAATGCTACCATTTAGCTTAAATAAGGTTGATGTTGATTCTGTTCAAGAAGCAAAAAAAATGATTCGCACTAATGGTTTATTGTCGGTATCTTTAGATTTTCATTCTGGCGTTTTAATGGCTTTAGATTCAGCAAAACAGTTAGGGATTTCTACTAATTTAAAAGTGATAGACACAAGAAATCAAAGTTCGGAGATTTCAAAAATATTAGAGACTAATGATTTTTCAGACTACGATGCAGTTATTGGTCCATTAATGCCGAATAATTTAGAACGCGTTGCTTCAAAATTAAAACGTGATCGTATTCCGGTAATTTCACCTTTAACGATGCCTAAAAATCTATATGATAATGTGTTTCAAACTATTCCAACAGATGAATTGCTAGAGAAAGCCATTATCAATTATGTGAAAAGAGATTCGTTTCCTAGGCATATGGTCCTTATTTCAGATTCAAAACACAAAGCTGTTAGTGATAGGTTGAAAAGCGAATTCCCTTCAGCAAAACAAATTTTATCCAGAAAAAATAAAGAAGGTAAAGAAGCTTATTTCATGTATCCAGCAGATTTAGAGAATGTATTTCAAAACGGTACAAATATTGTGTTTTTAGAAACAGATAACGAAGGATTTGCTTCTAATGTAATTAGTATGATTAATGGTCTAAATATGAACGATCAGAAAATTATTTTAATGACGACAAATAAAAACAAAGCTTTTGATGGTAAAGAGATTTCTAATTACCATTTGTCTAATTTGAAGTTTCATTATCCTTCGGTAAATAAGACCATTGCTGTAGAGTCCAGAAATAGCTTTGTCAAGCAATATATGAACATTTATAATGTGAGTCCGAATAAATACGCTGTTCGTGGTTTCGATTTGACCTTAGATTTATTATTGCGTCTGGCTTCACAGGATGATTTGTACCAGGCCTCATCGAGCGATATAGAAACTGAATATGTTGAGAATAAATTTAGATACTCCAAAAAAATATTTGGTGGTTATTATAACGAAGCGGTTTACATTGTTCAGTATGATGATTTATCGATTATTGAAGCGAAAGAATAACTTCTAAAGGCAGCCCTTTTGTCGATTTAGGCATCGAAAGACAAGTTCTCAAACCTGAAAAGACCTTCACTACAAATGTGTTAACAGACAATAATAGAATAACGGAAACGTTCTTATCTACAAGATGATAAATGTCTTGATAACCAAAAAGACATCACGCCTTAACTGAGACAAATGTTAACTAGATTTTTTTTTATTGTGGTCTTGTGTCTGAGTAACTCAGTTACTGATCAGAAAACCATTTCATGGACTGAGTCTAAAAAGTTAGTATGGACAGATTTTAAAGGTCCAAAACAACCCAACTCTGATGCTGCTGCTGTAACCGCTTCAGGAATTACATTCTCATATTCCTTAAAAAAGGCAGACCATCGTATCACAGGTTTTGATGCATTTGCTACTGCTCATTTTTATCCTGAAAGCTCATGGTATATTGTAGATCGATGTAACAATCATATTCTAGCGCATGAGCAACTTCATTTTGATATTACTGAATTGCATGTGCGTATCTTTCGTTATAGATTAGCCCAATTGAAAGTCTCTCAAAGCATAAAAACACAATTAGATAAACTTCACAAAACCATTAATAAAGAATTAGCAGACACGCAATATCTATACGATACAGAAAGTCAGAATTCTATTAACAAGGAAGAACAAGCCAAATGGGCTGCTTATGTTTCTGAAAATTTAAAGAAGTTTGAAGCGTACAAATCTGAGTAGAAACAACTTCATTTTGATTGACTCTAATTGATGAGAATTGTACCAAAATAAAGGATTACATATTGTGGTTTTTCCAAAAACTCAAAATGACAGATAGAATTTTAAACGACCTTAGCAAATAAATATAAACATGATACAACCAGACCAGCAATTCTTAATCAAACTTGCACATACCAAAATGCCGTATGGAAAATATGAAGGCAGATACCTCATTGATTTGCCAGAATATTATATAGTCTGGTATCATAACAAGGGCTTTCCAAAAGGAAAGTTAGGCGATATGCTTATGCAGGTGTATGAACTTAAACTAAACGGTTTGGAATATTTGATTAGAGATATTAAAGAGCGGTTTCCGAAATGAGTTTTTAATATATGTAAATTTGTGTTTTTATAATTCTAATAGATGTAAAGAGCACGTTTATGAAAAGGAAAGAAGAAACAGATGAAAAATTAAAAACACCTTGGCCAACCAAAAAAGCTATGGAGCAGATTTATAACTTGAATCTTTGGGGAAGTGATATTTCTGATTTTTATTCTGGTATGGGATCACATCATCCTGAGATTGTAAATCCTTATATTGATAGCATTACATCTTTTTTAACGTCTTTTGTAAACCCTCTAGTGGTTTGTGATCTAGGATGTGGAGATTTTAATGTAGGTCAGCATCTGGTAAAACACACTAAAGCTTATGTAGCTGTAGATATAGTTGAAAAACTTATACAGCATAATGAAGAAAAATTTAAAGAAGAAAATTTAGAATTTCATTGTTTAGATCTCGCACTAGATGATTTGCCTTCTGCTGATTGTGCATTGTTAAGGCAAGTATTACAACATTTGTCAAACAATGAAGTGCGAAGCATCTTAAATAAACTGACAGATTTCAAATATGTTATTATAACAGAACATTTACCTGAAGGCGAATTTGTACCCAATAAAGATATCATTTCAGGACAGGGAACACGACTGAAAAAACAAAGTGGCTTAAACGTGTTGAAACCTCCTTTTAGTCTCAAAGCAAAAGAAGAAAGACAATTACTGTCGGTTCTTTCACAAGATTTTAAAGGTGTTATCGTCACTACGCTTTATAAAATGTTTTGAACCACAGCTAAGGTGGATCGTGTAAACAAAATTATTAAAAAAGCTATTCAATAGTGATAATCAAGTCATCTTGTTTTACCATGCTGCCTTCTTTTAAACTAATCGATTTTATTTTTCCTGTTTTAAAAGCAGTTACGGTAGTTTCCATTTTCATTGCTTCAATTATAAATAAAGGATCATTCTCTTTTACATCTTGTCCTTTTTTGACCAATACTTTATATAGAGAGCCTTGTAAAGGTGCTCCAATTTGATTAGTATTTGCTGGATCTATTTTTGTGTTTTCTTCTATTTTTATATTCAATGATTTGTCTAATACATCAACAAATCTGTTTTCACCATTTACTTTAAAGAAAACAGTTCTCTTACCTTCTTCGTTGGGAATACCTATTGAAAGTAGTTTAATAATAACGGTTTTTCCAGGTTCTAATTCTATTAAAGTTTCCTCGCGAAGTTTCATGCCATAAAAGAAATTTTTGGTAGGCACTAATGCTAAATTTCCATACTTTTTATAGTTTTCATGTGCCTGTTCAAATACTTTAGGATATAGAGTGTACGATAAAAAATCTTCCATTTCAATAGCGCGAGTGAAGCCCTTTTGAAACTTCTTTTTAAAGGCTTTGTATTCCACATCAAAATCAATAGGTTCTAAGTGGGCATTTGGTCTGCTGGTATATGGTTTTTTGTTTTTTAGAATAATTTTTTGAAGCTTTTTAGGGAAGCCTCCAGCTGGCTGACCTAAATCTCCTAAAAAGAAGCTTACTACTGAGTCGGGAAATGAAATGTCTTGACCTCGTTCAAAAACATCTTCAGTAGTTAGGTTATTAGTGACCATAAAAATAGCCATGTCACCAACTACTTTTGAACTAGGTGTTACTTTTACCAAGTTACCAAACATCATATTTACTTCTGCGTACATTTTTTTAACCTCGTCAAAGCGATCTCCTAATCCTAAGGCTATAGCTTGAGGACGTAAATTTGAATATTGACCACCAGGAATTTCATGTTCAAAAACTTCAGCAGTTCCAGCTTTCAATCCAGATTCGAAAGGATAATACAGTTCACGTGTGTCTTCCCAGAAATTAGAAAATTCGTTTAATTTATGCATGTCAAACTCATGTGACCTTGGTTGGTTTTTCATCATTTCAACAATTGCATTAAAATTGGGCTGAGATGTCAATCCAGATAAGCCACTCAATGCTACATCCACAACGTCTACACCAGCTTCAATGGCTTTTAAATAAGTTGCAGATTGTAATGAAGAAGTGTCATGTGTGTGTAAATGAATAGGCACATTCACTGTGTTCTTTAATGCAGTAACCAGCTCAGTTGCAGCATAGGGTTTTAATAATCCAGCCATGTCTTTGATTGCAATCATATGCGCACCAGCATTTTCTAAATCTTTAGCTAATTGCGTGTAATATTTTAGATTGTATTTTGTTTCATGAACATCTAAAATATCTCCTGTGTAGCTCAATGCAGCTTCTGCAATACCACCAGTTTTATTACGTACATAATTAATACTGGGTTCCATAGCTTTTACCCAGTTTAAAGAATCAAAAATTCTAAAGATATCGACCCCGTTTTCCCAGGATTTTTCGACAAACTTTTCGATTAAATTATCTGGATATGCCTTATAACCAACGCCATTAGAACCTCGTAATAGCATTTGAAATAATATATTAGGAACAGCTTTGCGTAATTCTCTTAAGCGTGTCCATGGACTTTCGTGTAAGAAACGCAAGCAAACATCAAATGTTGCTCCTCCCCAAACTTCCATGCTAAAGGTATTGGGATGATTTTTTGCAAAGCTTTCAGCAACTTTTAACATATCAAAGGTTCTCATTCTTGTCGCTAAGAGTGATTGATGAGCATCACGCATGGTCGTATCTGTAAAATGAATTTTATTTTCATTTTTCAACCAGGTGCAAAATTTCTCAGGACCCATTTCAGTTAGCATGTTTTTAGTGCCTTTTGGATGCGGTTCTGATAAGCTAAACTTAGGGACTTTAGGATTTCTGAAAACCTTATTTTCTTCAATATATTTTACATCTGAATTTCCATTCACAATGACTTCAGCTAAAAAATTTACTACTTTCGATGTTCTGTCTTGTGGTAATTTTATATTAAATAACGAAGGTGTGTTTTGAATAAAATTAACAGTAACCTTACCCTCTTTGAATGTTTGATGCTGAATTACATTTTGTAAAAAGTGAATGTTTGTTTTTACACCGCGAATTCTAAATTCTTTTAAAGCGCGAATCATTTTTCGTGTTGCACCATCTAAAGTTCTTCCGTGAGACGATACCTTTACCAGCATAGAATCAAAAAACGGACTCACTTGATAGCCTTGATAAATGCTTCCAGCATCTAAGCGGATACCCATTCCAGAAGCACTTCGGTAAGTTGTGATATGACCATAATCTGGTGTGAAGTTATTTGCAGGATCTTCTGTAGTTAATCTACATTGTAAGGCAAAACCATATGTTGCAATTGAGTTCTGATCATAAATTTTTATTTGCTTACTATCCAGTTTATAATTTCCAGCAACAAAAATTTGAGTTTTGACTAAATCGATTCCTGTTACCATTTCGGTAACTGTGTGTTCGACTTGAATTCTAGGATTAACTTCAATAAAATAGATGTTATCGTCATTGTCAACTAAAAATTCAACAGTACCAATATTATTATAATTTACCTCTGTGGCAATAGCAACCGCATACTTATATAAATTCTGCTTTACCTTGTCGCTAACATTATAAGAAGGTGCAATCTCTACAACTTTTTGATGACGACGTTGTACAGAGCAATCACGTTCATGTAAATGACGAATATTACCATAATTATCAGCTACAATTTGGACTTCAATATGCTTAGGGTTTTCTACATATTTTTCTAAAAACATAGTGTCGTCTCCAAAAGCATTGAGCGCTTCGTTTCTTGCTGAATCGAAATTAAATTCTAAATCCTCATCTTTTCGTATAATTCGCATGCCTCGTCCACCACCACCAGATGCTGCTTTCAGCATAAGCGGATAGCCAATCGTTGATGCTTCAGATAAGGCTGTTTTTAATGAACTTAATTTTTTCTTGTTGCTTTCAATAATCGGGACCTTACATTTTACTGCTACTTTTTTTGCCGTAATTTTATCACCTAAAGCATCCATTACCTCAGGTTTGGGTCCTATAAAAATAATGTCATTAGCAGCACATTGCCTTGCGAATTCGGAGTTTTCAGATAAAAATCCATAACCAGGATGTATGGCATCTACATGTTTTGCTTTTGCTAAGTCTATAATTTGAGCAATATCTAAATAAGGCTTTAAAGGTTGGTTGTTTTCACCAATCTGATACGATTCATCGGCTTTATTTCTGTGTTGAGAATAACGATCTTCATAAGTGTAGATAGCAACAGTAGTTAAATTTAACTCTGTACAAGCACGTAAAACGCGAATTGCAATTTCACCTCGATTAGCAACAAGAACCTTTTTGATTTTCATTTTATAAAAGTGTATTTAGTGGTGTTATTTAATGTGGTGTTATTTAATAATATATGGATTTTCATTTTTGTAATTTCTGATAATAAAATCAATAGCCGAATTAAGTAGTTCACCCATATTTTTTGCGCGTTTAAAGCGAATATCTCCAGTTAATTTATATAAGCCTTTTTTCAGTTCTTTGACTTTTTCAGCTGAAGAAATGGTGTCTTTTTTCATGCAATTAATTAAGTCTTGTAACCGCTCATTTTCACTCGTAGCACGTTTTGCTAAAAGAGAACGTTCCTCTTTTTCATACTGTTCAATAGATTCTTTAGCTAAAACCTCTAAACTCATTTTAACCAAAGCATTGTTTTCTTTTAAAAATTGTGGTTTATAAACCTTAGGATTGCCTTCATAGCTTTGTTGGTCAAAATCTACTGCACGAATTCGGTATTGGATACGGTCAAAATCGTGCGTAATTACGATTACGTAATTATAAGAGCGCATATCTGCCAGTAATCTTACAAAACAACGTTCATTAAACTTTACAAATTCTTTTGCTAATGCTCTTTTATCTTGTTCAGAAATCTTATGAAGATATTCACTTATAAATGTATCACCTGGGATTCCAGAAATATGTTCTTCAATTAGAGTATCTTTATAAACTAGAAAGTTTATATGGTTTGGTGATAATAAATGTTCTAATTCTAATCCATAAATACGAGAAGCGTCTGCTTTTTTTATATAGAGAAAAATATAGTTGTCATTTAATATATTTCTCACTTTTACACGGAAAGGTTTAGTATTTCCAAAAGTGCAAAAATCAATACTATCAATATTCAAATAAGGAAGAATGGTGTCACTTCCATCAGAATGTAAGATGGAATAAATTTGTTTTAAGCTCAATAATATTTCCTCACGCTCATATTCAGCATAATAGCAACTTACCCAAAGTGTATCGTTGTCATCATCATCAAAAATCTCTATTGCACCCTGAAAACGCAACAAATCATCATAAAAAATAGGGATTTTTATATTTCGCCCTTGATCTGTAAGATAACTTGAGAGCAGATCAGTAATAGGATATGCTGGTTTTTTCTTAGAAATTAGTTTTTCATTCATAATGATTATTGAAAGGCTATAAGGTAATTTTTAATTATCAAAAATACAATGCGTGCATAGTATTTATTTTATGATTGTTTTATAAATGGTTAAAAGGTGTCTTAGGTTTCAAATTGGGGAATAAAACCTACAAAAAACTATACTTCTGTCATGTTCCAATTAAAAAATGAAAAATGATTAAGATTTAATTATAAACAATATCTACTTTTTTAATTTGATACTCTTAAGCTTGTCATTTTGAATGCATTTTAAAAACTAAAGAAAAAATTAGCTTATCCTAACGTAATAATTGTACTTAAGCCATTTTTTATTGTAAATTTGCCTGCGTTTAACAGCGCAACATGACAACTACTAAATACATCTTTGTAACGGGAGGCGTAACATCCTCACTTGGAAAAGGCATCATTGCTGCTTCTTTAGCAAAACTGCTGCAAGCACAAGGTTACAGGACGACCATTCAAAAACTAGATCCTTACATTAATGTAGATCCAGGAACTTTAAATCCTTATGAACATGGCGAATGCTATGTTACAGATGATGGAGCAGAAACTGATTTAGATTTAGGACATTACGAGCGATTTTTAAACGTGCCTACCAGTCAATCTAATAATGTTACTACTGGTCGTATCTACCAAAGCGTCATCGATAAAGAGCGTCGAGGTGAGTTTTTAGGAAAAACTGTCCAGGTCATTCCTCATATTACTGACGAGATTAAACATCGTGTACAAATCTTAGGTCAAACTGGTGATTACGATATTGTTATCACAGAAATTGGTGGAACTGTTGGAGATATTGAGTCTTTACCTTACATTGAAGCTGTACGTCAGTTGAAATGGGATTTAGGAGAAAATAATGCCATTGTGATTCATTTAACCTTAGTTCCATATTTGTCGGCTGCTGGTGAACTAAAAACAAAACCCACACAACACAGCGTAAAAACCTTAATGGAAAGTGGAGTGATGGCAGATGTACTTGTATGTCGAACGGAACATGAGTTACCTGAAGACTTAAGAATAAAACTCGCTAAATTTTGTAATGTGCGTCAAGAGGCTGTTATTCAGTCTATCGATGCATCAACCATATATGATGTGCCCAATTTAATGTTGGAGCAAGGTCTCGATAAGGTGGTTTTAAAGAAATTAGCGTTAGAAAGTTCAACCCCAGATTTAACACAATGGAATCAGTTTTTAGAACGCCATAAAAATCCAACAGGTGAAGTCACAATCGGATTGATTGGAAAGTATGTAGAACTTCAAGACTCCTATAAATCTATTTTAGAAGCTTTTATTCACGCTGGTGCAGAAAATGAAGTAAAAGTTAAAATAGAGTCCATTCATTCTGAATCTCTAACTGAAAAAAGCGCAGCAAAAAAATTAAAACATTTAGATGGAGCCCTTGTAGCTCCAGGTTTTGGCGAACGTGGTATTGAAGGGAAAATTGAAGCTGTGAGATATGTTCGTGAAAACAATATTCCATTTTTAGGAATTTGTTTAGGCATGCAGATGGCAGTTATTGAATATGCTAGAAATGTATTGAAATTAGCAGATGCCAATTCAACCGAAATGGATGAAAACACACCAAATCCAGTGATTGATTTAATGGAATCTCAAAAGACAATTACAGACAAAGGTGGAACTATGCGTCTTGGTGCCTGGGATTGTAACCTTGTTGATGGTAGTATTGCAGAAGAAGTCTACCAATCTTCTAACATACAAGAGCGTCACAGACATCGTTACGAATTTAATAATAAATACAAACAGCAAATTGAAGAGGCTGGTATGAAAGCCACTGGACTGAATCCGGAAACAGGATTGGTTGAAATTGTAGAAATTCCTAAGCATAATTGGTTTGTTGGTGTACAATATCATCCCGAATACAAAAGTACTGTGGCCAATCCACATCCATTATTTGTGGCTTTTGTGAAAGCAGCTCTAAATTTCAAAATCGATAAAAATAGTGTCAGTATGGCACAAAACTAATAGTGGACAGCTTTTTGTTAATCAAAATACGTCCTTTCCTTTTTTTAGGAAACTCTAATTAATACAAATGGAAGAAAAAAAATTTGACTTAAACTCCATCATAGGATTCGTTCTTATTTTCGGAATCTTGCTATATATGATGTGGCAAAATCAGCCAACACCTGAAGAATTAGCTGAACAGGAAAAAGCAAAACAAGAACAAGTTGAAGCTGAGAAAAAAGCAGCTAGCAAAGCAACTGAAAATACAGTGGTTACTTCAGCTGAAGACTTCTCTAATACTTCTGTAAAAGATTCCCTTCAGTTAGAAAACTTAAAAAATAAATTAGGTTCGTTTGCTTATGCATCAACCTTAACTTCAGCAACCGATAAAGAAACATCTGTTTCTACAGATGTTTTAGACTTAAAATTCAGTAATAAAGGTGGTTTTCTTTCTGAAGTCAAATTGAGAAACTTTGTCGATTACGACTCTATTCCTATACAGTTAATCAAGAATGGTAATCAAGATTTTAATATCACGTTCCCAACAGCAGATAACAGGATTTTAAATACTAAAGACCTGTATTTTCAGCCTTCAGTAAGCAAAAATGGAGATAATACTGTTGTCTCTATGAAACTTAAAGTGTCTGAAAGTAAATTTTTAGAATACCGTTACGAGCTAAAGCCCAATGATTATATGATTGATTTCTCAATTGTATCTAAGGGATTAAATAACGTAATTAACAGTTCTCAAACTATTAATTTAGATTGGAAATTAAAAACCTATCGTCATGACCAGAGTATCACTTACGAAAATCGTTATACACGTTTAACATACATGCATGAAGGTGATAAGATCAGTAAATTAGCACAAAATGGAGATGATGAAGAGCTTATTGAAGATGTTAGGTGGCTTTCATACAGACAACATTTTTTTAGTTCCATTTTAGTTGCAAACCAACCCTTTAAAAAAGCGACAATTACATCTACAGATCTGGTGCAAGATGAAGAAATTGATACCATGTTTACTAAAGCGTTTGCTTCAAAGTTACCTTTGGCATTTAATGGAGGAGAAGCCGATAATAATTTTCAATTGTATTTCGGTCCGACAGATAGTAAGATTTTAAAGCAGTACGATTATGATTTAGAGGAAAGTATTCCATTTGGTTGGGGGATTTTTGGTTGGATTAACAAGCAGTTGTTTATTCCTTTGTTTAGTTTTTTAAGTTCGTTTTTGCCTTATGGTATTGCTATTATTGTCATGACGGTTTTAATCAAATTAATGATGTCGTTTGTACAATATAAGCAGTTCTTATCACAAGCTAAAATGCGTGTATTAAAGCCAGAATTAGATGCCATAAAAGAAAAGTACAAAGACAATAAAATGAAGGCACAACAAGAAACGATGGCTCTTCAGAATAAAGCAGGAGCTAGTCCGTTAGCTGGATGTTTACCTGGTTTAATCCAGTTGCCAGTATTTTATGCCTTATTCATGTTCTTCCCTACAGCATTTGCTTTAAGGCAAAAAAGTTTCTTATGGGCTGATGATTTATCGTCTTATGATGTGATTGCTGAGTTGCCTTTTAATATTCCATTTTATGGAGATCATGTGAGTTTATTTCCAATATTAGCGGCTATTGCAATTTTCTTCTACATGAAAATGACAACTGGTCAGCAAATGGCTTCGCAACCAACTCAAGAAGGGATGCCAGATATGGCTAAGATGATGAAGTACATGATTTACTTTTCGCCAATATTAATGTTAGTATTCTTTAATCAGTATGCTTCAGGATTGAGTTTATATTATTTTATTTCTAATATGATTAGTATAGCAATTATGTTAGTGATTAAAAATTATATTTTAGATGAAGATAAGATTCATGCTCAAATTCAAGTCAATAAAAAGAAACCTAAAAAGCAAAACAAGTTTCAGAAGAAAATGGCTGAAATGATGGAGCAGGCAGAACAACAAAAGCAAGCTCAACAAAACCGTAAAAAATAAACGTAAAGTAATATACTATTGAAAAGCCTCTGGAATGTCCCAGAGGCTTTTTTACGGTTGTAATTCAGGTTTGTTATAGGTTGCATTACTGTTATTAGAGACTATTGGTTCAATTCAAATAAGTATTAATCAATTACTAATTGATTATTAAAGAAAGAAAAAGCGCTTCTAGAAGATCCAGAAGCGCTTTCAACCAACCAACCAATCAGGTCAAATTAATCTGCTATTAACCAATTAATCTGAAATGAAAATTTTTACAAGTCTCTTATAACTCTACTGATACCGTGAATAACACCGTTGATAGCTTGAACATTATTTATATTTGTAATAGGATTTGAACCTCCATCTGGATCAATTATAGCTGGTGTTGTAGCATCGATAGTTATACTAGGACCTCCAAATGTTGGAACTGAAGCACCATCTAGTCCACTTAAATCTTCTGCTCTTACGTTTGAATCGGTTGATACATGTAAGTTTAGAGTCGCTTCTAAAGTAGCAGTAGGAATTTCAGTAGCATTATCCAGACCTAAATCACTTAATAAATCTACAAATGCATCGTTAACAGGAGCGAAGACTGTAAATGGAGAAGCATCATTGTTTGCATCGTTGCTGCTTAACACACTAACATAGTCAGTTGGTGTTAAATCTGTTAAAGCAGCTACTAATGTTGAAAAATTCGGATTGGCCACAGCATGAGTGACTACAGTAGGCAAATCTATAACATTATCAACGACATGTACAACACCATTTGTGCCAACAATATCAGTTACAACAACCATTGTAGAGCCATTAAGCATTACGTTTTCTCCAACGTTTACAAATAAACTTAAGTTGTCACCATCGGCATTTGTGGCACCAGTAGTCTGGTAGCTCGTAGATAAATCTGAAGATAAAACAGTAGCACCAATAATTACATGGTTTAAAAGTACATTTGATAAAGTATTACCATTAGGGTTTGAAAATGAAACGAACGCATCATTCGTTGGTGCAAATACTGTAAACGGACCATCAGTTCTTAAAGTAGATACTAAACTCTCAGAAGTTAAAGCTCCTGTTAATGATGTTAAGTTGTCATTGTTTAAGGCATGATCAACGATGTCTGGCAAACCTAAAACAGCATCAATTACATGGATTGTTCCATTTGAAGCTGAAATATTAGCAACGTCAGCAGACACAACGCTTGCAGTATTGTTAAATCTTGGCAGAGCTGAATTGGTGTCAAATAGGATGCTTAAATTTTCATTTCCTGCTCCTGCAGCATTGGTTCTTGTGTAACCTTTACCATCAGGACCTGATAAGGCAATTAAATCTGTAGCGCTAACATTTGCAGAAATAACATGATTTAATAAAATTTGCTCTAATACAGCAGGATCAACTTGGTCTAATGGAGTACCACCTAAGAATTCATTGAACGCATCATTAGTTGGTGCCAATACTGTAAAAGGACCATTTCCTCTTAAAAGATTGACTAAATCACCATCGGCAGCTTGCAAAGCAGCGACCAAATTTGATAACTCTGGAGTTGCTAAGGCCGTATCGACAATGTCTAATTGTTGTGGCAAGGTAATTGTATCGTTATCATCATCGTTACTGCATGCTTGAAAAGCAAAAACGAATAATAATAAGGGCAAAATCTTGAATGTTTTTGAAATAATTTTCATTTTTTTGAGTTTTTGTTGTTTAACTTTATTCTATAATGAATTAAAATGTTTAACGAATTTACAAAATGATTAAACAAAATATGATGAGTCGCTTATTTTTTATGTTTATTTTAACAATGGTTAGTTTTATTTCTTATGCTCAAGAAGTTGTTAATCAGTTTGATAATGATGGAAAACGCCATGGTGTCTGGAAAAAGTACTATGACAAAACAGATCAATTACGATATGAAGGAAAATTTAATCATGGTAAAGAAATAGATACGTTTAGGTTTTACACCTTAAACAATAAGAAAAGTGTACTAAGTGCTGTAAAAGTATTCAATCCTAAAAATAACAAAGCCTCTGTTAAATTTTTGTCTTCTAAAGGAAAATTGATTAGCGAAGGCAGTATGAACGGAAGAGCATACATTGGTAAATGGACCTTCTATCACAATAAATCCAATGCTGTATTGTCTACTGAAACGTACAATGATGATGGTAAATTAGAAGGAGAAAAAATCGTTTATTACGATAATGGTCAAATAGCAGAAAAATCTAATTATAAAAATGGTCAATTGGAAGGTGTCTCTAAATGGTATTCTGAACGAGGAGTGCTCTTAAAAGATTTATTGTATAAAAATGATGAGCTCCATGGAATGGCAAAGTTTTATGATGCTGATGGACTCTTACTTGCTGAAGGAGAATACCAATACGATCGGAAACACAACATCTGGAACTACTATGAGGACGGGAAACTCAAAGAATCTATAGATCATACCAGACGAAGTAAGAATCCCAAAAAACAATAGTCAAAAGTTATTTGCTAAATAGTCATATACAATAGCATCGTAAGTTACGTTGCTGTTTTTATTTATTAATTTTGCAAAATGAAACTTCTGAATTAAAAGAAGTTTCAGATAATCCTAAAATAACAACAGTAAATAGTAATGAAAAGAGTTGTAGTCGGACTTTCAGGTGGTGTAGATTCAAGTGTAGCTGCCTATCTATTAAAGGAACAAGGTTATGAAGTCATTGGCTTGTTTATGAAAAACTGGCATGACGATTCTGTGACTATTTCTGACGAATGTCCTTGGTTAGATGATAGTAATGATGCCATGTTAGTGGCAGATAAACTTGATATTCCATTTCAAACAGTAGATTTAAGTGAACAATATAAAGAGCGTATTGTAGATTATATGTTTGACGAATATCAAAAAGGAAGAACACCAAATCCAGATGTGCTTTGTAATCGAGAAATTAAATTTGATGTCTTTATGAAAATAGCACTTGATCTTGGTGCAGATTATGTTGCTACGGGTCATTACTGTAGAAAAGGCATGATTAATAAAGATGAAAAAAACATTTATCAACTGCTGGCAGGTGTTGATACAAATAAAGACCAGTCTTATTTTTTATGTCAATTGTCACAAGAGCAATTAGCTAAGGCATTGTTTCCGATTGGCGAATTAACCAAACCAGAAGTTCGTGAAATTGCTAAAAAGCTCGATTTAGTAACAGCAGATAAAAAAGATTCTCAGGGCTTGTGCTTCATTGGTAAAGTTCGTTTGCCTGAATTTCTTCAGCAAAAATTAAAGTCTAAAGAAGGTGTTATTGTTGAAATTCCTAAAGACCACGAGTTCTATCTAACTGAAACTCCTAAATTCAATTCAAAAGAAGAGGAACTACAATATTTTTCAAAAAACCTTCAGTATTCTATATCAGACGGAACAGTAGTTGGGAAGCATCAAGGCGCTCATTATTTCACTAAGGGTCAACGTAAAGGTTTAGCGGTTGGAGGAACAGTAGAGCCTTTGTTTGTTATTGAAACAGATGTCAATGAAAACGTAATTTATACTGGTCAGGGCAAAAATCATTTAGGTTTGCTCAAAACAACTTTGTTTGTTTCTAATGAAGAATTACATTGGATTCGCGAAGATCTGGCTTTAGCAAACGGTGAATCCATGAAAGTGAAAGCTAGGATACGCTATCGCCAAACTTTAGAAAATGCAACGATTTATAAAGTTGAAGATGGACTTTTTGTCGAGTTTGAAGACCATCAGTCTGCAATAACTGAAGGTCAATTTGTAGCTTGGTATTTAGGTGACGAATTAGTAGGTTCAGGAGTTATTTCTTAAATTGCAATAAAAATAACCCAAATAATTGCAAGATGAAAAAACGGTTACTCTTTAGTATTGTACTTTTTCAGTTCATGGCTTATGCTCAAGAAGAACATGCTTGGGTTTATCTTATAGATAAAGAAAATGTGGCAGCATCGATAGCTAATCCCATCTCAATTTTAACTCAAAATGCTATTGATAGAAAGGTGGCTAAAAACATTCCTATTGATGAACGCGATGTTCCTGTTAACGAAAACTACATCACACAGCTTAAAAATCAAACCGGAATTACAGTCATGGCCAAATCGAAATGGTTCAATGCTGTTTATGTTATAGGATTAGAAACAGATATTACTACTCTTGAAACCTTAGACTTTGTGGAGTTTATTGATTTTGCTGATAAATCCCTCAATTCCGAATCCAGAATTGCATTAGATAATAATAAATTTGAAATTGAAGAAAGTTTAATCAATTTTGACTACGGAAGTGCTCAAAATCAAGTTGAAATGATAGGTGTAGATCATTTACATGTATCAGATTATACAGGAGAAGGTATAGTTATAGCAGTATTAGATTCTGGGTTTCCAAACGTAGATACTATGGGAGCTTTTCAACGTTTACGAGATAATAGCGATTTACTAGGCGGTTATGATTTTGTAAATAGAAATAATAATGTCTTCGAATATACAGGCAACCAGCATGGAACGAATGTGTTAAGCGATATGGCTGGTTTTATTCAAGATGAATTTGTTGGTACTGCTCCAGATGCCTCTTATTATTTGTTTAGAACTGAAGATGCTTCGAGTGAGATGCCAGTTGAAGAAAGTTATTGGGTTGAAGCTGCCGAACGTGCTGATAGCTTGGGTGTTCATATCATTAATTCGTCTTTAGGATATCGAGTGTTTGATAATGAAAATTATAGTTATACACCTAACGATATGAATGGTAATACCGCTTTTATAACTAAAGGCGCAAACATAGCCAATGAAAAAGGAATTTTAGTGGTTAACTCTGCTGGAAATTCAGGTGCAACTTCATGGCAAACTGTTGGTGCTCCAGCAGATGGTTCGGGTGTTTTTAGTATTGGAGCAGTAGATGTTGAAGGTAATTATGCCTCGTTTAGTTCTCAAGGAAATTTGACACAACCCACTCAGAAACCAGATGTAGTTGCTCAAGGCTCTGGGTCACTCGTTATAAACTCAAATAATGAGATCGTTAACAATAACGGAACCTCATTTAGTTCTCCCATTTTGGCTGGAGCAATGGCTTCATTAAAACAAGCTTTACCAGACGCTTCAAATGAAGAGCTTAAACAATTCGTGAGAATGTCTGCGTCACAATTCAGTACTCCAGATTTTCTTCTGGGTTATGGGATTCCTAATTTTGAATTAGCTCTAGATATTGGTTTGTCGCTTTCTGAAGAAGAATTTGTACGTTTTAAAATATTTCCAAATCCAGTCATCAATAGCCTTAACATTCAAATTCCGGTAAGTACTGAAGCCACAAATTTGAAAATATATAATGTGTTAGGAAAACTTATCTTGGAAAAAGATTTAATGCAATCTGAAACCAATTTAGATGTGTCTTCCATGGCATCAGGTATATATATGATGTCTTTTCAATCTAGCAAAGGCTTAAAAACATTTAAACTTATAAAATCTTAAATGACAAATAGAATTACGAAACTTTTCAATATTAAATATCCAATAATTCAGGCAGGAATGATATGGGCTAGTGGCTGGAAGTTAGCCTCTGCTGCAAGTAATGCTGGAGCACTTGGTTTAATAGGTGCAGGTTCGATGTATCCAGATGTATTGCGAGAGCACATTCAGAAATGTAAAAAAGCTACTGATCAACCTTTTGGAGTAAATGTTCCAATGTTGTATCCAAACATAGAAGAAATCATGGATATTATTGTTGAAGAAGGTGTTAAAATTGTCTTTACTTCAGCAGGAAACCCTAAAACATGGACACCTTGGCTTAAAGAAAGAGGGATTACAGTTGTTCATGTTGTTAGTAGTGTAAAGTTTGCTTTAAAAGCTCAAGAAGCAGGAGTTGATGCAGTTGTAGCAGAAGGTTTTGAAGCAGGAGGACATAATGGTCGTGAGGAAACAACAACATTAACTTTAATTCCAATGGTAAAGGAGCAATTGGACATTCCTTTAATTGCTGCAGGTGGAATTGCAACAGGAACAACAATGTTAGCAGTAATGATATTAGGAGCAGATGCTGTTCAGGTTGGAAGCAGATTCGTTGCCAGTGAAGAAGCATCTTCTCATCAAGCGTTTAAAAACACTGTCGTAGATGCCAAAGAAGGCGATACACAACTTACTTTAAAAGAACTGGCTCCTGTTCGACTTGTCAAAAATAAGTTTTTCAATGAGCTACAAGAACTTTATAAAAAAGGAGCCTCTGTCGATGAGTTGAAAACACATCTTGGCAGAGCAAGAGCTAAACGTGGTATGTTTGAAGGTGACCTTGATGATGGTGAACTTGAAATCGGACAAATAGCTGGATTAATCCATGATATTAAACCTGCTGCTCAAATTGTTAAAGATATGGTTGCTGAATTTAAAGAAGCACAGCAAAAATCTATTCAGCCGTTTTATTAAATAAACTATATTTGAGAAACATAAACGACTAATATTTCAAACAATTGATAAATTCTAAGTGTCATGTTTTAATTCCAGATGGTAATAGCACTTGGGCTTTAACCGTAATGAATTGTTTGTCTTATAATCCCGATTATAAACTTTTTGTGCTTTCTGATAAGAAACGAACCGCAACTAAGTTTTCAAAACATACATCGTATTACAAATACTATAAAAGACCTTCAGATAAAGATTGGGCAGATATTATCGTTAGGGAAGTTGTAACTCAAAATATTACTGTTATCATTCCTATAGCAGAAGCGGAAATTAAATTTTTTATAACGAATTCTCATCATTTACCAGACTCAGTTAAAGTCATTCTACTTCCAGAAATCAATAGTTTTGAAACAGCTATAAATAAACATAAGCTCAGTGTTTTTTTAAATGAGCATAATTTGCCACACCCAAAATATAAGTACTTAAATACTTCTGAATCGCATTCAAATCATGATTTTGGATTACAATTTCCTGTTTTAATAAAACCATTACACCAAAAAGGAGGTGATGGCATATTGAAATTTGATACTCTAAAAAAATTAAAAAGATATGTAGATAAGCATTCAGATTATAACGAACTATTTATACAAGAATATATTGAAGGTTATGATATAGATTGTAGTGTGCTGTGTGTTGAAGGAGAAGTTTTGGTGCATACAATTCAAAAAGGATACTTGAGAGGTCATAACGCTTTTGCACCACAGTTGGGTTTTAAGTTTTTAAAGAACGAACGAGTCTTAGATATTGTAACTAAACTAATGAAAGCTTTAAATTGGTCTGGAGTTGCCCATATTGATTTACGTTATGATTCAAAGGCTGATGATTATAAAATTATTGAAATAAATGCACGTTTTTGGGGAAGTGTTGAAGGGTCTAAATTTGCTGGAATAAATTTTCCGGATTTAGTAATTCAACTGGCTGTGAATCAAAAAATTGAAGACACAGAATATAAGGAAGTTGACTACATGCGTTTCAAAGGGGTTTTAAAATCAATCAAACGTAAACCGTCTTTTCTACTTAACAAAAACTATCTCATAAATAATTCTGAAACGAAATCCTTTCTTAAAGATCCTATTCCAACATGTTACAAGTTTATAGAGTGGTTAGGAAGACAAATTAATATTATTCTCTTGCTTTTAGGTCAGGAATTGACATTTTATACAATCTGCTAGACCCATTTTTATAGCTATCAAAAATATTTATTAATTCTTCCATCGTTAATTTAGAATTAAAATTTTGACTTGTAGTATTGCGTTTACTTGTGAAGTATAATGTTTTAGAATTCATATCGTAAAATGGGCAGTAATCCATTTTTTTGGAATTTATGGTATGACCCATATTTTTAGCTTCACTCCATTGATTGGTGTCGTCTTTGTAGCTAATGTACAAGTCACCACTTCCATGACCATCTGTTCTATTGTAGCACGTGTAAATCATTAACGATTCGTCAGGTGCTATAAACGCATTAAATTCATACCCTTCCGTGTTAATTGTGTTTTCTAAAGGTCTTGGAGTAGTGTAAGCTCCGTTTTTGAATACGCTCACATAAATATCATCTTTAGTGTTTAAGGATGGATTGTTAAGTGTAAAATATATGTTTTTTGAATCAGTAATCACAGGGTAAAACTCATCCATTTCAGTATTTACTGGAGCGCCTAAGTTTAAAGGTTCAGACCATTTTTCGAAAACATTAGACCTAGTTACAAACCAAATATCGAAATCTTTAGGCTCTGAAGAGGTATTATTTAAAGGTCTGTTTGAAACAAAATATAATGTAAGTCCGTCACTTGAAAAGTAAGGCTCAATGTCAAAATATTGACCTGAAAAAGATAATATTTTTGGAGTTGACCAACCGTTTTCATTTTTTCTAACATATACTAATGCAGAGATATCTTCCATCACACTTTGAGCGGAAAAGACAGCTTCACTTTCGTTTGAAGTTAAGGCAATATCTCTAACATTAGGAAACTGAGTAACTACATCTTCCAAAAATGGAAGAGGTTCATTATATTGATGTTGTGAATACGCCAAAGACACAAAACACAAAGGCACTAAACAAAAGTAGAAGAGGATAATAGGTTTCAAAATAGATGTTTTAAGGCATAATTTACAAAACCTTGTAATTCATCATTTAAAAGTTATGTTAAAAAACATTCTGCTATAAACAACAAAAAGAGGAAAATTTCCTCTTTTTGTCTGAAACGTTTTTTAACAACAAAATTTTTAAATCCCTCTAAAATAATAGCTAAAAAAGTTTCTACCCCAAATACCTAACCTACTAAAATAAGGTATTTATACAGTAAAAATAATGCTTTCATATGTTCTAGTTAAACAAATAGAATTCAACTTATTAACAATTTGAGTTCATAACATTATAATTCCCAATCTATTGTATTTTGAATCTTTATAAAAATGAGGTTAGAGGCTTTTGATACTCAACAAACACTTACCTTTGAAAATTTAAAATTATAAGCATTGATTTTATCAAATTACACAAAAGAATTTAAACGTAACTGGCAATTGGCTGCACCAGTCATGTTAGGTATGCTAGGACATACATTTGTGCAGTTTATTGATAATATAATGGTTGGTCAATTAGGAACAGCCGAATTAGCAGCTGTGTCTTTAGGAAATAGCTTTATGTTTATCGCTATGTCTATTGGTATTGGATTTTCTACTGCCATTACACCTCTTGTTGCCGAAGCTGATGCTGCTCGTAATTTCAAAGAAGGCAAGTCGTCTTTTAAACACGGATTGTTTTTATGTACAATATTAGGTGTTTTGTTATTTCTATCTGTTTTTTTAGCAAAGCCTTTACTGCATTTTATGAAGCAACCTGCTGAAGTTGTAGAACTCGCTTTACCATATCTTAATCTTGTAGCATTTTCATTAATTCCATTAATCATTTTTCAAGCGTTTAAGCAATTTAGTGACGGACTTTCAATGACAAGATTTCCAATGTATGCAACTATTTTGGGTAACGTAGTTAATGTGATATTAAACTATGTGCTCATATTTGGAAAATTTGGATTCCCTGAAATGGGTATCGTGGGAGCAGCTTATGGAACTTTAGCGTCTAGGGTTATTATGGTCATTTACCTCTGGTGGCTCCTCATTAAAAAGGAAAAATCGAGGGCTTACGTTACACATATAAAACTCTTTGTACTAGATAAATTAATGCTTAAAAAGGTGATAAGTTTAGGGTATCCAAGTGCCATGCAAATGTTTTTTGAGGTCGCTATATTCACAGCTGCAATATGGTTGAGCGGTTTATTGGGTAAGAATCCACAAGCTGCAAATCAAATCGCTTTAAACTTATCATCCATGACGTTTATGGTTGCTATGGGATTGAGTGTTGCTTCTATGATAAGAGTGGGAAATCAAAAGGGATTGCATCACTATTTTGAGTTGCGTCGCATTGCATTTTCAATTTTTTTATTGACTACTATGTTGTCGGTTTGCTTCGGAATCATTTTTTATGTGTTTCATGATCAACTTCCCAAGTTATATGTAGATTATAATGACGCAAAAAATTTAATCGATAATACTGAAGTGGTTAGTAT
The DNA here is from genome assembly GCF_050617655.1 of Psychroserpens mesophilus. GTDB lineage: Bacteria > Bacteroidota > Bacteroidia > Flavobacteriales > Flavobacteriaceae > Psychroserpens > Psychroserpens mesophilus_A. The sequence continues at coordinate 65,873 of NZ_JBODQC010000004.1, forward strand.
CGCGTCAAAACTGATGATTGCTGCTGCTATTTTTCAAGTAAGTGATGGTATACAAGTGGTTGTTTTAGGAGCTTTAAGAGGATTACAAGACGTAAAAATACCAACAGTGATTACGTTTGTATCTTATTGGGTTATTGGATTCCCAATTAGTTACTTTTTAGGTAAAGAGGACGCTTATGGAAGTTTCGGAATTTGGCTAGGGCTGTTAGCAGGATTAACAGTAGCAGCTATTTTATTATTTATAAGGTTTAATTATCTTACAAAAAAGTTAATTTTGTCTAACAACTAAAAACTACATATGGAACTTCCAAAATTCATACTAGGTGATAATACAGATCATCCCAATGCAATTTATGTTATTCATACTGAATTTCCTCGATTTATAATTAATCTTGAAGATGATGAAGTAGAATGGTTTGAAGAGTTTGATGAGCATGATCAAAGAGAAATTGAAGCAGAAGCTGAAAATCTTATTCAATCTGCTACCGATTTTTACGATAGAGAAATTTCCAGATACGACGATTAATGTTAGAACAATTAGTAGAATACGATCAAGAATTATTTTTATATCTCAACGGGTTAGGTAATACATTTTGGGACCCTTTCTGGCTAGCCTATACCTATAAGTTAAATTGGGTGCCTTTTTATGCTTTATTAGCGTATTTAATGTACAAAAAGCTTAATACCAAAATGTTTGTATTAACCTTGGTGGTTATCGCACTAATGATTTCATTTACCGATCAGGTTACTAATTTGTTTAAACATGGTGTTGAACGATTTAGACCTTGTCATGAAGACGGTATTTCACAACTAATGCGATTAGTTAGAAGTAGTTGTGGAGGAAGATTTGGCTATTTTTCTGGTCACTCATCTAATTCAATGGCTGTGGCAGTTTTTACAAGTTTAATGTTAAGATCAAGGCATAAGTATCTCCCGTATATTTTAATCATTTGGGCTGTTACAATGGGTTACAGTAGAATTTATGTTGGTGCACATTATCCATTAGATGTTTTAAGCGGTTTTATATTTGGCGGATTATCAGGATTTATGTTTTATAAATTAGATAAATATTTACAATCGAGATTTCAACTTAAATAAATATTATAAATTCTTCTTAATCACTTGATAATTAATGTTCCTTTTCTTCATCCACAAGTAAACAAAGCAATCTCTCAATGGTGCGAATAGGCGATTATGTATTCCAAATTTAGATGTACCAGCAACTCTTGGGAAATGTTTAATAGGAATTTGTTTAATCTTTCCGCCTTGTAGCATTATCATTGCTGGTATAAATCGATGTAAACCTTTAAACATTGGGATGCGTTTAGCATATTCGGTTTTTATAAGCTTTAAAGGGCAACCTGTATCCTCAATGCCATCTTTTGTAAACGCTCGACGAATACGATTTGCAATATTTGATGTTATCTTTTTTATCAGAGAATCACAACGGTTTGTTCGAATACCTGTTACCAAATCATAATCATTTATATGGTTTAAAAGTAAATTGAAATCTTTTGGAGAGGTTTGTAAATCGGCATCAATATATCCAACAAGCTCAGTGTCTGTATAATCAAATCCTGCTTTTAAAGCTGTACTCAATCCATAGTTTTTATCAAATGAAATGAAATGATAACCAGTGTTTCTATTGCAAATAGTTTCAATATGAGTCTGACTTAAATCTGTTGATCCATCATTTATAAACAGAACTTTTGTTACTGTTTTTGATGTTAGCGTAAACGCTAATAATTCTTCTTCAAGACGTAACAGGTTTGCGTCTTCATTATAAACAGGAATAAGTATAGTAAGTTTAAATTGCATTGACATGGATGATATCTTACAAAAATATTCTTTTTTATAACCTAGTTATTGATTTGGTTTGTTTTAAAAATTGTTAATTTGTCAAAAAAATAATTGTATAAATGAAAATAGTGGTTACAGGAGCTGTTGGATTCATAGGTTCGCATGTTGCAGAACGTTTGCATAGTCTAGGTCACGATGTGATAGGATTAGATAATTTTAATGATTACTATAATTTAGATTTAAAGAAACTGAATGCTAAGGTTTTAACTGAAAAAGGAATGCGTATCGTAAAAAAAGATTTGCGTGATTCTAATTTTAATGACGACTTACCGAAAGATGTTGATTACATTTTTCATTTTGCTGCACAACCAGGTATTTCTCAAACGTCAACTTTTGAAGACTATTTTACAAACAATATAATAGCTACTAAAAATTTAATTGATTACGCATATTCATGTGAAAATTTAAAACTATTTGTAAATATTGGCACCTCTTCTATATATGGAATGGAAGCTACATTTACAGAAGATATTGCACCTAAACCTGCATCACATTATGGCGTAACAAAACTTGCAGCCGAACAGTTAGTACTTCAAAAAAGCAGAGAAAAACAGATGAAAGCTTGTTCATTGCGACTTTATTCTGTTATTGGTCCACGTGAACGACCAGAAAAAATGTACACTAAGTTAATCACGCTAGGCTTACGTGATAAACCGTTTCCTTTATTTGAAGGTAGTGATAAGCATTTACGAAGTTTTACATATGTAGGAGATATTGTAGATGGTGTTGTAAGTGTAATAGGAAATGAAACTAAAGTGGATGGAGAAATTATTAATCTTGGAACTGAAGTCGAACACACAACAAAAGAAGGGATAGAAGCCGTAGAAAAAGTATTAGGAAAAACAATCCAGCTTCATATAATTCCGAAACGTCCAGGTGACCAGTTACGCACTAAGGCTAATATTGATAAAGCAAGAAAATTATTGAATTACAACCCAAAAACAACCTTGCTGGAAGCCGTAGAAAAACAGGTGGAATGGTATAAAGCTAATTTTTCAAACTAAGCAAATACTCTGCAGCTACAAAAGGCGTCGTTTTACCATCTTCAATGAGTTGTAATTGAGTTTTTAAAGCCTCTTTTATTTCAGGATGATTAAAAAACCTTGATTTTAATCGATCTTCAATAGTTTGTATTAGCCAAAATTTGCTTTGTTCTTTTCGATTATAATCAAAATAGTGGTTGGCTTTTGAATGTGCTACATAAGATTGAATCATAACCCATATATCCTCAATACCTTCATGTTTTAAAGCACTGCACAGCATGACTTTTGGTTGCCATTCTGAATCTTTTAAAGGATATAAATGTAAGGCTCTGTTAAATTCAACTTTAGCCAGTTTTGCAGCTTTAAGGTTGTCGCCATCTGCTTTGTTGATAGCAATAGCATCAGCCATTTCAATAATACCACGTTTTATACCTTGTAATTCATCTCCAGCTCCAGCCAATTTTAACAGCAAAAAGAAATCTACCATACTATGTACCGCAGTTTCACTTTGTCCGACTCCTACAGTTTCAATTAATATAGTATCAAAACCAGCAGCTTCACAGAGCATAATCGTTTCTCGTGTTTTACGAGCCACACCACCTAATGAAGTTCCCGAAGGTGAAGGTCTGATGAACGCATTCTCATTTTTTACCAGATCTTCCATTCTGGTTTTATCTCCTAAAATACTTCCTTTACTTAAACTACTACTTGGATCAACAGCTAAAACAGCTACTTTTTTTCCAATAGAAGTCAGGTGCATTCCGAAAGCTTCAATAAACGTACTTTTACCAACACCAGGAACTCCTGTAATTCCTATTCTTACCGAAGCATTGGTATGCTGAAGACACCCTTTTATAATATCGCTGGCTTGTTGTAAATGTTTAGAATTAGAACTTTCAATTAAAGTTATAGCTCTGCTTAACGCAGTAATGTTGCCTTTGAGAATCTGAGCGATTAATTCTTGAGTAGAAGGTTTAGCCTTACGCTTTTGTTGAATTTTGGTAATAGAGGATGCATTGGTAATTTCAGATTGCGAAACACCTTCTATGTTATGTAATGCAGAAGATTTTGATTTTTTGGTCAAATGCCTTTATTCCTTTTTATCTTTTAACACCACTAAAGGTACTGCAATTTTTGTTTTGTCCCAAGCCATTGTAAGTTTAAGGTCATCGGTAGAATTGTCAAATGCAATTGTGAATTGCTCTACAACTTTATCTAAATTTTCAGTAGCAACATCAATCTCTAAAATATCATAATTTGGATCCCATAACGGTTGCATTTGTTCATCAACACCCCAAGGATATTGTTTGGTATTTAGCATTACTTTCCAAACACTATCATTAGGAACCGTCCAAATTGAATATTTTCCAGAAGGAACATAAATGCCGTCAATCATCAAATTCTTGTTGGTTTCAAAGGTTGTCGCTTCATTAGCTCCTGTTCGCCAAACTTTATCGTAAGGTACTAAAGCACCAAATATTTCACGTCCTTTTTTAGAGGGTCTGTTGTAAAAGACTTCTAATTCTAAGTCGTTAAGTTTAAATTCTACAGTGTCTTTGGGACTTAAACGTTTAGAAAAAATATTTTCCACAAAATAAGAGTAAAGAAAAAGTCCAACAGCTACAATGAACAGAAAAATGAGAAGTCGTTTTAAAAACGTATTCATAAAAAAAATCAATTTCAAAATGGATTATAAAGATAATAGTAAATCGATAACATCCCAATATTACTTAACGTACTTTTAGGATATCTATTATATTTTAAAAAAAAGTAAACCAATTTTGCAACACTCTGTTTTTTGTGTCGTCTTTAAAGTGAACCAATACCTAAAAAACTTTTTCAAGTTGTGAGGTATGTAACCAAACCAAAAGCAATTTTAGATGTTAGAATCTAATATTATTGAAAAATGTAGGCAAAATAATCGCATTGCACAACTGCAGTTGTACAAACAGTATTGTGATGGTATGTATATTGTTGCTATGCGCTTTATGAAAGATACTATGGAAGCTGAAGATATCGTACAAGAAGCTTTTATAAAGGCGTTTTCAAAATTAGATCAATTTAAAGCTGAAGTGACTTTTGGAGCTTGGTTAAAACGTATCGTTGTTAATACATGTATTGACTGTTTAAAATCTAAGAAGCAACATTTGCAAGAATTAGAGGAGGTGCACCTGAAAGTAGTCGATTCAAATTATGACAACGAATGGTTAGTAGATGATACAATAAGTCTAAATGACGTTAAAGATGCTATTGAAAGGTTACCTGATAAATATCAATATGTTGTCATGTTGTATTTAATGGAAGGTTACGACCATCAGGAGATTTCTGAAATCTTAAACATTACAGAAATAGCATCTAGAACTCAATTATCCAGAGGAAAATTAAAATTAAAAGCACTTTTAACACCTATTAAAAATGGCACGAGATCTTAGACAATTATTTGAAAATGAAAAGAATGATTCGCAGTTAAAAATGAGCGAAGGTCATGAAGCACGCTTTATTAAAAAGCTAGACAACGCTTTGCCTGTAGATACATCAATCAAAAAACGTTTCAGTATTTTAAAAATAGCGGCAAGTATAGTTGTGTTAATCGGGTTGGCTTTTACAGCGTATAAGTTCTCGCAACAACCAAAATCTATAGAGAATACAGTTGTAGAAAATGAACCTAAAATTAAAGAAAATCAGCTTAAATCACTTGGAGACATTTCACCAGATTTGAAAAAGGTTGAAGATTATTATTTGGCTCATATAAATCTGGAATTGTCTAAAATTAAACAAACCACAGAAAACAAAGAACTTTTTGATGGTTATGTGATTAGACTTGCCGAATTAAATCAAGAGTACAAACGTTTGTCGGTAGAACTTACTGAAAATGGTCCAAATGAGTTAACCGTTAGTGCTTTGATTGATAATTTAAAATTGCGTCTTAATTTATTGAATCGCTTAAAAGAACAATTACATGATTTAAATGCTTCTGATGAAGTGAAATTAAACACTTAAGATTTTATTGAAATAGGATTTCAAAACAAAAACAAACACCATGAAAACAAAATATATAACCTTAATACTATTGCTTTTCTGCTTTACAATTTATGTTTCAGCACAAGAGAAATTAACAAAACTATCAAAGAAAATAGATGTTACTAAAGACGTCGTTATTGATTTAAATACAAGCTATGTTCAAATAGAAATTGATACATGGAACAAGAACACTTTGGAAATTGAAGCCTATATTGAAGGTGAAAAGCTCTCTAAAGAAGAATTGCAAGAAGCCCTTAAAGTTTGGAACCTTAAAGTAGATGGATCGGGAGATTATGTAAAAATTAGTTCAGAAGGTTCTTACTCTTCTTGGAACAATCTTCATGTCTTAGATCTTAATTTAGAAGACTTAAATTTAGATTTACAGGATTTGCACATCAACCTTGCAGAAATGCCAGAACTACCTGAAATGCCTGAGCTTCCAGAACTACCTGAAACGGCTCGTGTTAAGCTGCCAAAAATGCCTAAAATACCAGAATTACCAAAAGGGGTAACCAACGTAAGTTTTGATACTGAAGCATATGATAAAGAAGGTGAAGCCTACTTAAATAAATGGAGCAAAGAGTTTGGAGAAAAATATGGAGAAGCATACGAAGAAAAGATGAAAGCTTGGGGAAGAGAGATGGCTAAAGTAGATTTTACAAGTTATGAAAAAGAGATAGAAAAATGGGGCGAACGCTTTGGTGAAGGTTATGGGAAAAAAATGGAAGCTTGGGGAAAAGAATATGAACTAAGATTTAATGACAAATGGGCCGAAAAGATGGAAGCTTGGGGAGAAAAATATGGCAAAGAAATGGAAGAACGCGCTATTGCAATGGAAAAACGTATGAAAGCAAAAGAAAAAAGTATGGAAGCCAGAGCTAAAGCTATGGAAAAACGTCAAGAAGCACTTATGAATCATAAAAACAGTCATGCTAGAAGCTTACACTTAGGAAGTGAAAACGTTAAGAAGACTATAAAAATTAAAATGCCAAAAAAAGCCAAATTGAATATGAATGTAAGACATGGTGAATTGAAAATGTCTTCTGTAATAAACAATTTAAAAGCAGATATATCTCATGGTGTATTTGTAGCAAATCACATTGATGGAAACGAAACTTCCATCAATGTGTCTTATTCTCCAATTAATATCAACACTTGGAGTTTAGGTGAGCTCAACCTTAAATATGTTGAAGATGCGCACATACAAACCGTTGAAAGTTTGATGCTAAATAGTGTTTCGTCTGATATTGTTTTGAGTAACTTACTAAGTAATGCTATTATTGATGGAAGTTTCGGAGATTTAACCATTGCAAATATTGCTGATTCTTTTTCCAATTTGAATATTATTTTAGAGAATAGTGACGCATTAATCGTATTGCCTAAAAATGAGTACAGTGTTTTCTTTAAAGGTAATCGTTCTAAACTGAACAACGAGATGACCAGCCAGAAAACCATTGAAAACTATCCTAATGGTAAAACTATGATAAAATCAATAGTTTTAAATGCCAAGTATAGTGATGTTATCTTAAGAAATTAATTGCTGTCTTATGTCATTCCGACGAAAGGAGGAATCTCATAATTAATACTCAAAAAAATCTTCCTTTATTGTACTTTTGAGAAAAAATATACGCATGACTCCCAAAGCGTTTTCTCAATTTTTATCCAATTTAAGCAATCCACCGCTTCATGTTTTAGAGCCTTCAATGTCTAAGTCAGATTATGTGCATTTAGATTTGTCTGTGTCTAATAAATCACTTGAAAGGGTTGATGTGTCATCTTCTGAAAAGCTAGAATTGTATATTCATAATCACAAGATTTCAAACAAAGCTAAAGTCGCTTTTGGTGGTTATCTCGAAACACGTAATATTTACCAACGTAGTACCTATTTTAAGACTTCAAACCCTGAAACCGAACGTAATATTCACTTAGGTTTAGACTTGTGGATTGCAGCTAAATCTCCCGTTTACACTCCTTTAGATGGTGTAGTGCACAGTTTTAAAAACAATACTAATTTTGGCGATTATGGTCAGACAATCATCCTTGAACATAATATTAAAGGAGTTTGCTTTTACACCTTATATGGGCATTTAAGTTTAGGGTCTATTGAAAATCTAAAAGTAGGAGAGAAGGTTAAACAAGGAGATCAAATAGCGACTTTAGGAGATGCTACTGTTAATGGTGATTATCCACCACATTTACATTTTCAGATTATAAAAGACATGCAGAATTATGTTGGTGATTATCCTGGTGTTTGCTCACAACAGGATTTAGAGTTTTATAGTAATAATTGTCCTGATCCAAATTTGATGTTTAGATTATAATGCCCTTTTCATTTATCTAGCACAATGCAACTAAAATAGCCTGATAAACAGAAATTTATCTTATTATTGTAATGTATAAACTATAATTATGAAGCATTACTACACACTTTTACTTTTATTATTTTCTAATTTCTTAATTCAAGCTCAAATTGTTAATATACCTGATGCTAATTTTAAAAACACATTAGTTAATACCAATTGTGTTGTGACCTTTATCAATGGCTCTGTTCCTACTGAAGATGTCGATACAAATGATGATGGTGAAATACAAGTCAGCGAAGCTCTTGCAGTTCAAGTACTTTTTATACCTGGAGATAATATTAGTGATTTAACTGGAATTGAAGCTTTTACAAATTTAGAACGTTTCAATTGTGATGAAAATAATCTTACTACATTAGATTTTAGTGCAAATACCAACCTAAGAACGTTGACTGTTAACGAGAATAATATTCAAGCCATAGATCTTTCTGCAAACATAAATTTAGAAGTTTTTCAATGTTCAAATAATCAAATTCAGAATTTAACGTTTCCTGCCAATAATGCCTTAGAGTTTTTAATTACTTCTAATAATCCCATTACAAATTTAGATCTATCAAATTGTAGTAATTTACTCAGTTTACAATGTGTTAATAATGATTTGTCAGATTTAGATTTAAGCCAAAATACACTTTTGTATGAGCTATATTGTCTTAATAATAATATTACAAATTTAAACCTTTCAAATAATACATTACTTACAGATATAAACTGTTATGGTAATTTATTAACTTCTTTAGACTTAAGTAATAACCAGATCTTGGAGCAATTATATTGTGCGAATAATCAGTTAGTTTCATTGATTACCAATAGTCCTTTTTTAGATTCGATACGTTGTGAAGATAATATGATTGAAACTCTTGATGTTAGTAATAATTCTAATTTAAGACTGCTTAGTTGTTCAAATAATGCTTTGACATCGATTGATATTTCAGAAAATACCATGGTAGAAACTCTGGTTGCAGATAATAATGATTTGATACATATGTTTCTCAAAAATGAGACCTGTTTTCTCGGAGGGTTGGGATTTGATAATAATCCAAATTTGAGTTTTATTTGTATAGATATTGGTTTGCAAAGTGGTTGTTCAGATCAATATCAGGTATATCAACGATTACAGGATTATGGCTATTTTAATGTTGTTGTGAATTCATATTGTTCATTTGTTCCAGGAGGAGAGTATGGTTTGGTTACTGGTAATATTAGAAATGATATGAATAACACAGGATGTGATACTAATGATTCTGTAAATCCTTATTTTAAATTGAATGTGGATAATGGGTTTGCTGCTGATTTGTTTTATGCTAATTCTAATGGAGATTACAGTATTCCTTTACAAGATGGTACATATACTATTACTCCTCAACTAGAAAATTTAGAATATTACACTGTAAGCCCTTCGTCTATAACAGTTAATTTTCCAACAGATTCAAGTCTAATTACTCAAGATTTTTGTATTGTTCCAGATGGAGAACACAATGATCTTGAAATAACTATTCTTCCTGTTGTACAAGCTAGACCTGGATTTGATACTCCATATAAACTAATCTACAAAAATAAAGGGAATACAACATTGTCAGGTGTAATTAGTCTTGATTTTGATGATGATTTTATGAGCAATGTATCCTCTAACCCAACAGCCGATGATGTGTCTGTTGGTCATTTAGGTTGGAATTATATTGATTTAGAACCATTCGAAGTAAGAGAGATTGATTTTACGATGAACCTCAACACACCAACAGATCCAAACTTTCCTTTAAATGTTGATGATGTCTTAGTTTTTGAGACAACTATAAACCCTGTGGTGAATGATGAAACTCCTAATGATAATACATTTACATTAGATCAAACTATTGTCAATTCTTTTGATCCCAATGATAAAACCTGTTTAGAAGGCGAAACCATTACACCAGAATTAATTGGAGACTATGTGCATTACATGATTCGTTTTGAAAATACAGGAACAGCCAATGCGATTAATGTGGTTGTTAAAGATGAAATAGATACAAGTAAATTTGATATTCATACACTAATTCCATTGCATTCTAGTCATAACTTTATAGCTAGAATTCAAAACACGAATGAAGTAGAATTTATCTTTGAAAATATCAATTTACCTTTTGATGATGCTAACAATGATGGTTTTGTTGTGTTTAAAATTAAAACGCTGAACACTTTAGTATTAGACGATACCTTTAGCAATGAAGCTGAAATTTATTTCGATTATAACTTTCCTATTGTTACAAATGATTACATAACCACTGTTGCAGAAGACAATCTTTCGATTGAAGGGTTTGTATTAAATAACTCTGTTAAACTATTTCCCAATCCTGTAAACGAAGTATTGCATATTTCAAGCGAGATAAACCTGAAGTCTATTAGTGTATCAGATATCAATGGTCGTGTGCTAAAAGCGATTGCTGTTATTGGGAATAAAAACGAAAAAGCGATTGATTTAGAAAGCCTTTCCAAGGGTGTTTATTTTGTAACTGTCAAAACAGAAAGCGGACAACTTACTGATAAAATCATAAAGAATTAAACACTATAATTGTTTATATTTTGGAAGTTTGTTTTTTGGCTAAACTAGTTCCAATAAAGAATCCAATAAAAGCTAGAGCACCATCAGCAATTGTAAACCATACTTCTTTTGGTAACATAAAAATATTAAATAATGTTGCAGCTACCATCAATCCACCTACAATATAAGCTGGAATTATACTCGTTTTAGAAATCAGTCCTGCAATGAACATACCTGTAATAACACCAACAAAGTGGGCAATAACGACAAATATTTTTGAGCCTGTTGGAATCTGATCCATATTGTTTTTTATCCATTCCATATCCATAGGCTTTGCACCTTCAGGAAGTGGAAATAAGTTATGCCCAATAAGGGTTTCAAAAATATAAACGGTTACAGAAGCAACGATAAAACCAACAATGGTTGCTAGAATATTTTTCATGATAATTTTGATTAGTTAGTGGTTTCAAGGTAATAAAAAAACCTGAACGTTTAAGTTCAGGATTTTTTGAGATTTATCTCTCTGTATAGAATTATAATTCATTATAAGTAAGACACTTCGACTGCGCTCAGTGTGACATTGCGATTAAATTTCGATAATCAAACGTCGCTTAGCGACTTAGTCCTCAATCAAAACCCATTCGCCTTTGGCAATTAAAGGTTCAGCCTGTTTGTACTTGACCGTTTTGTTTTCACCACTCATCACATGTTTAATGGTCACACGATCATTACGACCAATTTTTGGTTTGTCACGTACTATAGTTTCTACAACTTCTGGCTGACGTTGTGTGTTTCCTGCAGCTCTACTTTGTGCAGCACGTTCATCCATATTAGGAATTTCGTCTTTTTGTGTTTGTAGTTTTTCTTCTTTACGAGCTTTAGCTTCCTGAATGTTATTTTGAGTTTCAGTTGGTAATTCGCCTTTAAATAAAAATGAAATCACATCTTTATTCACCTGATCTATCATTTCTTTAAACAATTCAAACGCTTCAAACTTATAGATTAATAATGGATCTTTTTGTTCATGAACTGCTAATTGAACCGATTGCTTTAACTCATCCATTTTACGTAAATGTGTTTTCCACGCATCATCAACAATGGCTAGCGTAATGTTCTTTTCAAAATCATTAATTAATTGCGTTCCTTTGGTTTCATAAGCTTTTTCTAGGTCTGTAACCACTTGTAAATTTTTAACGCCATCTGTAAAAGGAACCACAATACGTTTGTATTTATCACGCTGATTTAAATATACGTTCTCAATCACTGGAAATGCTAATTCTGCATTACGTTGCATCTTTTGTCTGTAGTGTTCAAAAGCAGCTTTGTAAACTTTTCCAGCAATATCCTGTACAGAAAGCTTGCCAAATTCAGCTTCAGAAATAGGAGAGCTCATAGAGAAGTATCTAATTAACTCAAATTCGAAGTTTTTAAAATCTTCTGCAGTTTTATTAGTTTCAGCAATCCCTTCCGAAGTGTCATAAATCATATTTGCCAAATCCACACGAAGACGTTCTCCATGCAGTGCGTGACGACGACGTTTGTAGACCACTTCACGCTGTGCATTCATCACATCGTCATATTCTAGTAAACGTTTACGAACACCAAATTGGTTTTCCTCAACTTTCTTCTGAGCACGTTCAATAGATTTTGAAATCATAGAATGCTGAATCACTTCACCTTCTTCCAATCCCATTTTATCCATCATTTTAGCAATTCGTTCACTACCAAATAAACGCATTAAATTATCTTCTAAGGACACATAAAATTGTGAACTTCCAGGATCTCCCTGACGTCCAGCACGACCACGTAATTGTCTGTCGACACGACGAGAATCATGACGTTCTGTACCAACAATGGCTAAACCACCAGCTTCTTTTACAGCTTCAGATAGTTTAATATCTGTACCACGACCAGCCATATTGGTAGCAATGGTTACCTGACCAGGTTGTCCAGCTTCAGCAACAATATCTGCTTCCTTTTTATGGAGTTTCGCATTTAAGACATTATGAGGCACTTTTCGTTGTGCCAGAATTTTTCCTAATAACTCAGAAATGTCTACAGAAGTTGTACCAATTAATACTGGTCTTCCAGCTTGTGATAATTTAGTCACTTCATCAACAACAGCATTGTATTTTTCACGCTTAGTTTTATATACTAAATCTTGTCTGTCATCACGAGCAATCGGTCTGTTGGTTGGAATTTCGACCACATCTAATTTATAGATTTCCCAGAATTCTCCAGCTTCAGTAACAGCAGTACCTGTCATACCAGATAATTTGCGGTACATTCTGAAGTAGTTTTGAAGCGTTACTGTTGCAAAGGTTTGCGTTGCATCTTCAATTTTTACATTTTCTTTAGCTTCAATCGCTTGATGTAAACCGTCACTATATCGACGTCCATCCATAATACGACCTGTTTGCTCATCGACAATCATGACTTTGTTATCCATCACCACATACTGAATATCCTTTTCGAATAAAGCATACGCTTTCAGTAATTGATTGAGTGTGTGGATACGTTCAGATTTAATCCCGAAGTCTCTGAAAAGTTCTTCTTTTTCAGCAGCTTCTTCTTCTTTAGAAAGTCCTTTTGCTTCAATTTTAGAGATTTCCATACCGATTTCTGGCATGACGAAGAAATCTGGATTGTCTTTTCCAGAAAGATATTCAACACCTTTATCGGTTAATTCTACCTGGTTGTTTTTTTCTTCGATAACGTAGTAGAGCTCTGCATCAACTTTTGGCATTTCTCTGTTATTATCTTGCATGTAGAAGTTTTCAGTTTTCTGAAGCAATTGCTTGATACCTTCTTCACTTAAAAATTTAATTAAAGCTTTGTTTTTAGGAATACCTCTGTAAGCTCTTAATAACAGAAAGCCACCTTCTTTGGTATCTCCTTCAGCAATTAGCTTTTTAGCTTCAGCCAAAACGCTAACCAGTTCTTTTCTTTGAATACTAACAATATCGTCGACCTTTGGTTTTAGTTCGGTAAACTCATGACGATCACCTTGCGGAATTGGTCCAGAAATGATTAAAGGTGTACGTGCATCATCGATTAATACTGAATCAACCTCATCAACGATGGCATAATGATGTGGACGTTGCACTAAATCCTCTGGCGAATGTGCCATGTTATCTCTCAGGTAGTCAAATCCGAATTCATTATTGGTTCCGTAAGTAATATCTGCACGATAGGCTTTACGTCTTGCTTCAGAATTTGGCTGATGGTAATCAATACAATCTACACTTAAACCATGAAACTCAAAAATAGGAGCCATCCAGGCGCTATCACGTTTTGCTAAGTAATCATTTACGGTTACCAGATGAACACCTCTACCAGACAAAGCATTTAGATATACAGGAAGTGTTGCTACCAGTGTTTTACCTTCTCCGGTTTGCATTTCTGCAATTTTACCTTGATGCATTGCTGCTCCACCAATAAGCTGAACATCGTAATGAATCATGTCCCAAGTAATAGGCTTGCCAGCTGCATCCCAAGAGTTAGACCAAACAGCTTGATCACCTTGTAAGGCTACATAATCTTTATCACCAGAGACCAAACGATCAAATTCGTTGGCTTGTACAGAGATTTCGGTATTGTTAACAAAACGTTTAGCGGTTTCTTTAACAACAGCGAAAGCTTCAGGCATAATGTCGTTTAAAACACCTTCGGTCACTTCGTAGATGTCGTCTTTGATTTTATCAATTGATTCGTAGATATCTTCTCTTTTGTCAATATCTTCTGTGTTTTCAGCGTCTATAAGTAGCTGATCTATTTCGTCTTGAAGTGGTTGACGAGCTTCTGTAATTTTTGTTTTGAATTCTGCTGTTTTAGCTCTTAATTCATCATGTGATAATTGCTCAAGTGCACTTTCAAATGCTTTAACTTGCTCTACAATAGGAGTAAGTGCCTTAACATCTTGTTTGGCTTTATCTCCTACAAATACTTTTAATACTGAATCTAAAAAACTCATTAGTGTTTATTTATTTAATGAAATTATCTTAAAACATATGAGAACCTGAAATGAGATTAGGTTGACGTTAATTACATGTTTATAGATAACCTCTTATCTTCAAAATTGTTAGACCTCAAAGATATGATTTGTGTTAGTTATTTTGAAAGATTAAGGCACAAAAAAAGTCTCTAAATGAGACTTTTTAACTTTTATTTTACGTTAAATGCAATTTGAATTTCAAATTACTTAGTATTCATCTTCGTTCCAAAGATAATCTTCGTCAGTTGGATAATCTGACCAGATTTCTTCGATGGAATCATAAGAGTCGCCTTCATCTTCTATCGCCTGTAGGTTTTCAACAACTTCCAGAGGAGCTCCTGTTCTAATAGCGTAGTCAATTAATTCGTCTTTTGTTGCTGGCCAAGGCGCATCACTTAAATAAGATGCTAATTCTAATGTCCAATACATTTGTTATGCTTTTTAATTTTCTGCAAAAATAAAATTATAGTTCAGAAAGTCAAGAAAAAAGTGAATTAATTAAATAAAAATTTTAAAGAACTTATATTTTCAATCGTTTAAGCCTTGTAGAACTAATACGTTATAATGCAAAGTGGTACTTTAAGATTCTTTTTGCGGAATCCATTTTATTTCTTCGGCTTGTAAGTCATAAGACAACTTTCGTGCCAACACAAAAAGGTAGTCAGAAAGTCGGTTCAGGTACTTTAAACTTTCTGGTTGAAAGGGTTCCATGTCATTGAGTTCACTGGCTAATCGTTCGGCTCTTCTGCATACACATCGTGCTATGTGACAGAATGACACAGTTTGATGTCCTCCAGGTAAAACAAAGTGCGTCATGGGAGGCAAAGCTTCGTTCATGGCATCCATTTCATGTTCAAGTTTAGAAATATGAGTTTCTGATATCTTAGGAATATTTAAGCGTTCTTTGCCACTTTTTAAAACTGCTTTATCAGGATCTGTTGCTAAAATTGCTCCAACCGTAAATAATTTATCTTGAATATCCATCAGCACTTCTTTGTAATGCTGGTTGATATCTTGATCTCTTAGAAGTCCTAAATGAGAATTGAGTTCATCAACAGTTCCGTAACTGTCAATTCTGATATGATGTTTAGGAACACGTGTGCCTCCAAAAAGGGCAGTCGTTCCTTTATCTCCTGTTTTTGTGTAGATTTTCATAGATGCAAGTTAACGAGTAATGACAGAAAAGGCAAGTGTTTTATGTGTTTTATGAAGTGCGTAAAGTGAATGTTTTTACAACTAACCACTAAAACCGTTAACCGTTAATTTCGAGTGTCACTTTCAATTACACCATCTCTTAAACGAATGATACGATTGGCGTGAGCAGCAATATCTTCTTCATGTGTGACCATAATGACTGTGTTTCCGGCTTTATGGATGTCATCGAAGAGATTCATTATTTCATAACCTGTTTTAGAATCTAAGTTTCCTGTAGGCTCATCTGCTAAAATAATAGAAGGTTTGTTGACCAATGCGCGACCAACAGCCACACGTTGACGTTGACCACCCGAAAGTTGATTAGGTTTGTGGTCCATTCGATCTGCAAGACCAACATCTACTAAAACCTCACTAGCACGTTTATTACGCTCAGATTTAGATGCTCCAGCATAAACCATTGGTAAGGCAACGTTATCTAATGCAGTTGTTCTAGGTAATAAATTAAAGGTCTGGAATACGAAACCAATTTCGGTGTTTCTTATGTCGGCCAATTCATCATCGCTCATTTGACTTACATCTTTTCCGTTAAGAATATATGATCCTGAAGTTGGAGTGTCTAAGCATCCTAATAAATTCATTAATGTTGATTTGCCAGAACCTGAAGGTCCCATGATGGCAACATAATCACCAATTTCAATATCTAAGTCAATACCTTTTAAAACATGAACAGTTTCTTGACCGAGTTGAAAATCACGGATAATGTTTCTAATTTCAATGACGTTACTCATTACAAAGTTGGTTTTTTTAATTGATGCTTCTGCAAGATACAGATTTCACTTCATATGACGCAATACGCTAACCTATGTTACAATCTGATTGTGAAATTTTCTTTGGCTTGTTCTTTTCTAAAAAAAATCATTCCCCAAAAAAAAGTATCGATGCTTACAGTAACTTTTGAATGTGTTTTTATAATTTGCCAGGCTTCAGCCATCTCTTTTGACCAGTAAATGTCGTCAAAAATAAAGATAGAATCATTATGTGCTTTATCAATAAGCATGTTAAAATACTCTAAAGTGGCTTCTCTATTGTGATTGCCATCAAAGAAAACAAGATCGTAATTGTTGTTTTGTAACTCTGAAAGAGCTTTATCAAATTTTTTGTTTATAAGATGTATGTTGTTGATGTTAAAGCGATTAAATTGTTGTGTTGTAAAGTCAGAAATATTTTTACAACCTTCAATAGTTGTTACGTGGTTTTCAGAATAACCTAAGGCTAAAGCTTGAGTAGCAATACCTAACGATGTTCCTAACTCTAAAGTGTGTTGAGGTTTGAAATACTGAACAATTCTAAAGAGTAATTTCGTTCTTTTTAGAGTAGAGCCCGAATTTTTAGCCATTACATTGATCGCTCTTAAATTAGAATTGAAAACTCTAGAGCCTGCGCCAAAGTCGCTAATTTCAATTTGCTTTTTAGTGTTAAGCAGCGATTTTCGGTATTCTGAAAGGCTAGAGTAAACGTCATATTTTGTGTCATCATAAAAGCACTTAGTCACGAAATCATAGACAAAAGGAGAATGCACGCCATGTTGATTGGTAGATCTTAATAAAAATTTTATATATTCAATAATTTGAAACATGATTTAAGATTCAAATTTTTCGGATAATTCAAACCAGCGCATCTCTTTATCTTCAATGTCATCTATTATGTTTTGAAGTTGAAGTGAGAGCTCATTAATTTTTTCTTGAGTAAGACTTTCATCTAAGAATTTTTTTTCTATGGCTTTTTTATCTAACTCTAGAGAGCGGATCTTGCTTTCAAGATTTTTATATTCTTTTTGCTCGTTATAAGATAACTTTTGTGCTTTGTTTTGGTCTTCTTTTTGTTCTGAAACAGAATTCGCTTTAACGTCTGACTTTATTTCAGAGGGCTTTGAGGATTCATATTCGCGATAATCAGAATAATTACCCGGAAAATCCTGAACTTCGCCATCGCCTTTAAATACGAAAAGATGATCTACAATCTTATCCATAAAGTATCTGTCGTGAGATACCACAAGGAGACAGCCAGGAAAATCTAATAAGAATTCTTCGAGAATGTTGAGTGTAACAATATCCAGATCATTAGTAGGTTCATCAAGAATTAAAAAGTTAGGATTTTGAATTAATACGGTACATAAATAGAGACGTTTTTGTTCACCACCACTCAGCTTTTCAACAAAATCGTGTTGTTTTTTACCGTCAAAAAGAAAACGTTCCAGTAATTGTTTAGCACTAATTTGTCTGCCTTTTGATAATGGAATATACTCGCCAAATGCTTTAATAACATCAATAACCTTTTGGTCTGGTTTAACTTCAATTCCGCCTTGAGTATAATAACCAAATTTCACGGTGTCCCCAATAATGATTTTTCCAGTATCAGGTTGAAGGGTTTGCGTTAACATATTAAGAAATGTCGATTTTCCTGTTCCGTTTTTTCCAATGATGCCTATACGTTCACCACGTTTGAATACGTATTCAAATCCGTCAAGAATGACTTTGTCTTTAAATGATTTTGAAACTTTATGAAACTCTACAACCTTACTGCCTAAGCGTTCCATATTAATTTCAAGTTCTACTTTGTGGTCTTTTCTACGTTGATGCGCACGTTTCTTTATGTCTGAAAAATCATCAATTCTTGATTTAGATTTGGTGGTTCGAGCTTTAGGTTGGCATCGCATCCATTCTAATTCTTTTTTGAATAATTGTTTCGCTTTTCCTGTTTCAACTTGCTCGAGTTGAATTCGTGCTTCTTTGTTTTCAAGATAATAGGAGTAGTTTCCTTTATATGTATATAATTTTCCGTGATCAAGTTCAATGATTTCATTACAAACACGTTCTAAAAAATAGCGATCGTGAGTAACCATAAATAAAGTAAACTGAGATTTTGCAAAGTATTGTTCCAGCCATTCTATCATTTCTAAATCGAGATGATTGGTAGGTTCATCTAAAACAAGTACATCGGGATTGCTTATTAATGCTTGGGCTAAGGCAAGACGTTTTATTTGTCCGCCAGACATTGTATTTATCTTTTGATTGAGATCATCCAGCTTAAGTTGTGACAGTATTTGTTTGAATTGAAGTTCAAACTCCCAAGCGTTATGAATTTCCATTTGCTCAAAAGCTTTTTGATAAGTTTCAGTGTCTTCGGGATTTAACAGCGCTTTTTCATAATTTTCAATAATTTTCAGTTGAGGAGAATCTGAATTAAAAATAGTATCATTAATAGTAAGACTATCCTCAAAATGAGGAGACTGTGATAGAAATGAAACACGCAATCCATTTCGCATTACTACTTGTCCGCTATCTGGACTATCGTCACCAGAAAGAATATTTAATATGGACGTTTTTCCGCTTCCGTTTTTGGCAACAAAAGCTATTTTATCATCTTTATGAATACTAAATGAGAGATTAGAAAAAAGTTCTAATTCGCCATAAGATTTCGATATATTTTCAACAGTTATATAATTCAAAACAATTTTTTTACAAAGAAAGCGATATTACTCAAAAATACTGTTAATAGTTTTGATATTAATAGTGATAAGTTATATTTGTCAAGCAACAAGCAAATTTAAAATGAACAGACTATTATTGCTTACAGGATTGTTACTTTGTGTCTTGTCAACATCATGTATACCACATAAAGATATTATATATCTTCAGGAAAAAGATACACCTTCAGACTCAACACAAGTCATGGTTGAGCAGCAAAAACCTTACAGGATTCAGATTAATGATATTTTAAACATTCGTATTAAGGTTTTAGATCAAGACAATGTGACTATTTTTAATCCAGTAGGTGAAGGTAGTTTAAATGCTTCAAGTACAGAAAAAGCCTATTTTGATGGGTTTATGGTTGATCTTCATGGAAATATTCGGATTCCAGAACTTGGAAAAATTAATGTTTTAGGATACACAACTGAAGCTATTGAAGAATTAATAAAGGAAAAGCTGTTAGAGGACCAATTTAAAGAAACTGCTAATATTTTTGTGACCGTTAAATTGGCAGGCTTACGATTTACTGTTAATGGAGAGGTAGGAAAACCAGGTACGATTACGTTGTTTCTTGAACGCATTAATATTTTTGAAGCTATTGCAAATGCAGGAGAAATACCCGTAACAGGTAACAGAAGGGAAGTACAGATTATAAGACAATATCCACAAGGGCAAAAAATACATACTTTAGATTTAACAGATGTTAATGTTATGAAATCTCCCTATTATTTCATACAGCCAAATGACCTCATTTATGTCAAGCCATTGAAACAAAAAACATGGGGAACAGGTACAACAGGTAGAGAGACATTAGGTGCTATAATATCTATTTTAGGTATCCTTACGACTACCATTTTGATAATTAATAGAACTTAGTATGTCAAATCAAGATTATTTAGATACTGAAGAAACAGGTCGTGTAAGTTTTGACTTTAGAGGTTACTTATTTAAAGTTTTGAATCTTTGGAAATTTGTGTTATTGTGTATTGGTACAGCACTTCTAATAGGGTATCTGATAAATGTAAGAAAACAAAATGTCTATAAATTAGATTCTTTAATTTCAGTAGAGAATGATCAAAACCCATTTTTTACAGCTAATACAAGTATATCTTTTAATTGGGGAGGTGTTTCGGGCAAAGTTGGTAAAGTAATGACATCTATAAAAACAAGAAGTCACAATGAAAAAGTAGTGGATTCTTTACAGTTATATATGCAATACCTTGTTGAAGGTAAGTATAGAAAAGAAGATGTGTATAAGCGAGTACCTTTTGATTTTAAACAGGATAAGTCTAAGCCGCAAGTTCTGGGTTATCCTGTAGGAATACGTTTTTTAAATGATAATGAATTTGAGGTGTTTACAGAGTTTGAAGAGTCTAATAAGAGTGCTCAAAAATATGATGATAAATCAACACATAAAATTACTGTTCAAACAGGTCTATTTACAAAAACATATAAAAATGGGGAGTTGATAGACTTACCATTTCTTAACGGACACCTTTTATTTAAACCTTCAGAACGTATAAAAGCTGGTTCAGAATTTTTTATTAAATTTTCTGGTTTTGATGGAATAGTGAATAATTACAAAAACAGGATAATTATAGGTCCGTTTGCAAAGTCTTCTCCTTCCGTTTTACAATTGGAGTTGGCTGGAACTAATAAAGCAAAAATTGTTGATTATTTAAACACAACATCGGTAATTTTAAGTGAATCTGAGTTAGAAAATAAAAACCTATATGCAACTAATACTATTAAGTTTATTGATAGTAGCCTTGCAGTTGTGAATTCTAATCTTAAAGATGTAACTGATGAAATGAATAATTTCAGAAAACAGAATAAGATATTTAACGTCACCGAAGAAATCTCACAAATTTCAAATCAATTAAGAGTGTATGACTTAACTAAAGAAAAAGAAATATTAAAATTAAACTATTTAGATAATTTAGAAACGTACCTCAGAACAAAAACAGATTATACACAAATAGCAGCGCCAACCAGTGTTGGTATTGACGAAAATAATATACTGAGCAGTGTATCTAAAATAATATCAATGGCTTCAGAGCGACAAAATTTAGAATATACAACTAAAGAAAGTTCTGGTCTGATAAAAGAAATAGATAAGCAAATTGATTCAGAAAAAAACGTTCTATTAGAAATTATAAACTCTACTAAGAAAACGATAAACATTCAGTTATCAACCATAAATAGAAGCATAGCAAATTTAGAGGCAAAATTAAGTGGTTTGCCTGAAGATCAACAACAGTATTTAAAAATACAGCGAAAACTGGATATTAGTCAGGAATCTTATGACCTTTATATGACTAAACGAAGTGAAGCAGCAATTGTAAAAGCCGCAAATATCTCAGATATTACTATTATTGATGAAGCTAAAGATATTGGAGGTGGATTAATAGGTCCAAATAAGTCACTTAATTATATGATGGCATTAATGTTGGGCTTTTTTATTCCAATGTTTTTAATATTTGTTGTTTTTCTACTCGACAATACCATTCATGGATCTGATGAAATTGAACAGCTATCTAAAATCCCTATTTTAGGTTTAATAGGAAAGTACAATTATAAAAACAACTTAGTTGTATTCGAAAAACCAAAATCTGCAGTTTCAGAATCCTTTAGAGCAATTCGATCTAGCTTACAATTTATCTATAAAAAACAACAAGTTAAAGACGAAGGAAAAACCCTAATGATTACCTCTTCAGTTAGTGGAGAAGGAAAGACATTTTGTTCGATTAATATTGCAACGGTTTATGCTTTGTCAGGAAAGAAAACCATTCTATTGGGTCTTGATTTACGTAAACCTAAAATATTTGGAGATTTTAATATTGAAAATGATTTAGGAGTCGTGAACTATCTTATAGACGAAAACACATTTGATGAAGTCAAATACACAACTCATATTGAAAATTTAGATATTGTACCATCTGGTCCTGTGCCACCAAATCCCTCAGAACTATTAATGTCTGATAAAATGCGTGAGCTTATAGCGAATCTTAGAAAAGATTATGACATGATTGTTTTGGATACACCACCTCTTGGATTAGTAACTGATGCGCTTGAATTAACACAATATGCAGATGCTACTATTTTTATGATTCGATTAGATTATACAAAAAAAGGGATGTTGTCTCTCATAAATGCTAAATATAAAACCGGAGAAGTAAAAAATATTAGTTTTGTTCTCAATTTTTACAAACATAAAACCAACCATAATTATGGCTATGGTTATGGTTACGGTTATGGCTATGGTTATGGCTATGGAGTTTACGGAAATGCCTATCATGAGAAAGATAAAAAATCAATTTTGAAACGTATAAAAAAGTTATTTAGCCGCTCATAATTGTGATATCAAAAACGCAACTTAGAGTAAAACGCTCTTTTGATTTAGTGCTTTCTATAGTATTAATTCCTGTGTTAATTATTCCCATACTATTATTTGTGATAATAGCAACAATAAGCACAGGCCAGTTTGGCTTGTTTATGCAAAAAAGAGTCGGTCAACATGGAAAACTGTTTCATATTTACAAAATTAGAACCTTACGAAAAGAAAAACATGTCTTAGGTCATTTAGACTTAAGTGCAACAAACTTCGGAAAGTTTTTAAGACAATATAAATTAGATGAGTTGCCACAAATATTTAATGTACTTATCGGAAACATGGGGTTTGTTGGTCCACGTCCTGATGTTCCGGGTTTTGCAGATGAATTAGAAAATGAAGATAGAATAATTTTAAAGGTTAAACCAGGTATAACGGGTCCAGCAACTTTAAAATATAAAGATGAAGAAAGCATCTTGTCACAACAACTTGACCCTGAAACCTACAATAGAACGATTATTTGGCCTGATAAAGTCAAAATAAACAAAAAATACATTGAGAATTATAGTTTTTATTTAGATTTGAACTTTATTTTGAAATCGATATTAAATTAAAAGATGAATAATACACACAAAATAACAATTCTTGGACTTGGTTATGTTGGTCTGCCACTTGCAGTTGAATTTGCAAAAAAGTACTTTGTAGTTGGTTTTGATATCAACGAGAAACGTATTAACGAACTAAAAAGTGGCGTTGATAAAACTTTGGAAGTAGAAGATGATTATCTGAAATCTGTTTTAACAACAGATAGTAATGCACAAACAGGCTTATTTATCTCTAATAACCTTGATGATATAAAGACGTCTAACATATACATCATTACTGTGCCAACACCAACTGATGAACTTAAAAGGCCTGTGTTTACACCTCTAGTAAAAGCCAGCGAAAGTGTTGGAAAAGTATTAGGTAAAAATGATATTGTTATTTATGAGTCTACAGTATATCCTGGTGTTACTGAAGATATTTGTGTGCCTATATTAGAAGAAAAATCTGGTCTTAAATTTAATACTGATTTCTACGCTGGTTATTCTCCAGAACGAATTAATCCAGGTGATAAAAAGCATACAGTAACAAAAATACTTAAGGTAACTTCTGGTTCAACTCCAGAGATTGCTAAAATTGTTGATGATTTGTACAAAACAATCATCACAGCTGGAACCCATTGCGCACCATCAATTAAGGTTGCTGAAGCAGCTAAAGTGATTGAAAATTCGCAACGCGATATCAATATCGCATTTGTTAATGAGTTATCTAAAATTTTCAGATTATTAGATATTGACACTAAAGCGGTTCTTGAAGCAGCAGGTACAAAATGGAATTTTATAAAATTCAGTCCAGGTCTTGTTGGAGGTCATTGTATTGGTGTTGATCCATATTACTTAGCTCAAAAAGCTATCGAGTCTGGTTATAATCCTGAAATTATTCTTGCTGGTCGTAAAATGAATGATAGTATGGGAGCTTATGTTGCTCAGGAAACTGTAAAAATGATGATTAAAAAAGGAGCTAGAATTAAAGACTCTAATGTTTTAGTTTTAGGAATTACTTTTAAAGAGAACTGTCCAGATATTAGAAATTCAAGAGTGATAGATATTATTGAAGAGTTTGAAACTTACAATACCAATGTAGATGTATTTGATCCTTGGGCATCCAAAGAAGAAGTTAAACATGAATATGGTTTCGATTTGTTAGATGATGCTTCTAAATTGCGTTCAGATTATGATGCCATAGTGCTCGCTGTATCTCATAATGAATTTTTAAAATTAGATTTACAAAAAATGAAATCAGATATAGGTGTGATTTTCGATGTAAAATCATTACTCCCTAAACACACAGTAGACGCAAGATTATAATGTACGAACACAAATACCATTCAGAAGATTTAAGTCAGTTATCATTCCTCGTAACAGGAGGAGGAGGTTTCATAGGTTCCAATATTGTTGAGTATCTTTTAAAATATGGAGCTAAAAAAGTACGTGTGCTTGATGATTTCTCAAATGGTCATCGTGAAAATTTATCAGAATTCAAAAACAACCCTTCTTTTGAACTAATTGAAGGTGATATTCGCGATTTGCAAACTTGTAAAGATGCTATGAATGGTATCGATTATGTGACTCATCAAGCTGCTTTAGGCTCAGTGCCACGTTCCATTAACGATCCTGCTACCACAAATGCAGTAAATATATCTGGATTTTTAAATATGATGATTGCTTTAAAAGATTCATCTTCTGTAAAACGAATGATTTATGCAGCATCAAGTTCAACTTATGGAGATAGTCTTGAACTTCCTAAAGTTGAAGATCATATTGGTAAGCCTTTATCACCTTATGCAGTTACTAAGTACGTCAATGAATTGTATGCCGATGTGTTTGGTAAAACATATAATACTGATGTGATTGGTCTAAGATATTTTAATGTTTTTGGACCAAAGCAAAGTCCAGATGGTGCTTATGCTGCTGTAATTCCTCTTTTTATGCAAGCATTGAAAGATGAGAGTGCTCCTAAAATAAACGGAGATGGAGAGCAAACACGTGATTTTACATTTGTTGATAATGCTGTGCAAGCAAATATTAGAGGTTTCTTTGCTTCTCAAGCTGCTAAAAATCAGGTTTTTAATGTCGCTTGCGGTGAACGAATTAGTGTAAATTATTTGTGGAATTCACTCAAAGAATCTGCAAATTCAAGTGTAGATGCTATTTATGGTCCACCTAGACTTGGCGATGTGAGAGATTCTTTAGCTAACATTTCTAAAGCAGAAAGCTTATTAGGTTACAAACCTCAATTTACAGTAAAAGAAGGGCTCCAAATTACTTGGGATTATTTTAAAAAATAGCCTGTAAAATATAAGTTTCTAAAATTTCATACTCTTCAAGCATTTAGTATATTAGCCGAAACTTAATCTAATAATCAAATTTTGAACACCAATCAAAAGGACGAATGGCTTTATACAATTTCTTCAAAACAGAAGCTGATTGATTTTAATTTTAAGGAAATTTGGAGCTACCGTGATTTGCTTATTTTATTCGTTAAACGAGATTTAGTTACAGTTTATAAACAGACTATTCTCGGTCCACTATGGTATTTAATTCAGCCTTTGTTTACTGCATTAACTTTTACACTTATTTTTAATAAAGTTGCAGATATAGAAACAGGCACTGTCCCAAATTTTTTATTTAATTTAGCAGGTATCTCTATTTGGAATTATTTTAGCAGTTGTTTGTCTGCTACCAGTGATACTTTTAAAAGCAATGCAGCAATATTTGGGAAGGTATATTTTCCGAGAATAATTGTGCCATTATCTATTATTATTTCTAACCTTTTGAAATTTGGTATTCAACTACTCATTTTTATAATATTTTACATTTATTATTACTTTAATGGTGCTGTTATTCATGTGAATAGTAGTGTTGTTTTCTTCCCGTTTATTGTAATGCTCATGGGTTTATTAGGATTGGGTTTCGGGATGCTAATAAGTAGTACAGTTACTAAATATCGCGATTTGAAATTTTTAGTAGGTTTTGGCGTTCAATTACTTATGTATGTTTCTGCAGTGATGTATCCTTTGTCTTTAATGCGTGAGAAATTACCACAAATAGCTTGGGTTGTTGAATATAATCCGTTAGCTTACATTATAGAAACTGCACGTTACATGTTACTGGGAACAGGCACGTTTAGCTGGTTCGGTATTTTTTATACGATTGGTTTTACTATTGTGATAATGATATTTGGAATCATCATCTTTAACAGAACAGAAAAAACCTTCATCGATACAGTGTAGTAGTCAATAATAAGTAATGAGAAATGAAGTAATGTAATGTGTTGAAAGTATGAAATTGTAAAAAGTATTTCTTTTTACAATCCGTCTTTGATGAAAACCTAGATTCACATACAAAAAGATTTAAAGAATGCATGATTATACTTAAGGCAACAAACATAAGTAAACAATACCGCTTAGGTTTAGTAGGAACAGGTACTATAAGCCACGATTTAAATCGATGGTGGGCGAGTGTGCGTGGTAAAGAAGATCCTTATTTAAAGGTAGGAGCTGTTAATGACAGGAGTCTAAAGGCAGAAAGTAATTATGTTTGGGCTATACAAGACATAAATTTTGAAGTCCGAAAAGGTGAGGTGTTAGGTATTATTGGTAAAAACGGAGCAGGAAAAAGTACCTTATTAAAAATATTATCACGAGTAACAGCACCTACAACAGGTGAGATAAAAACCAAAGGACGTATTGCCAGTTTGCTGGAAGTAGGAACAGGGTTTCATCCAGAATTAACAGGACGAGAAAACATTTATCTCAATGGTGCAATTTTAGGAATGACCAAGGCTGAAATTCGTTCCAAAGAACAAGAAATTATAGATTTTAGTGGCTGTCAAATGTACGTAGATACACCAGTAAAGCGCTATAGTTCAGGTATGAGAGTTCGTCTGGCATTTGCTGTAGCAGCATTTTTAGAACCTGATATTTTAGTAATTGATGAGGTCTTGGCTGTAGGTGATGCTGAATTCCAGAAAAAGGCAATTGGTAAAATGCAAGATATTAGTAGAGGAGATGGACGTACGGTTTTGTTTGTGAGTCACAATATGGTCGCTGTTCGAGATTTATGCACAAGAGCTATAGTATTAGAGCATGGTAAAACCGTATTTGAAGGTACCGCTGAAGAATCTGTAGAATACTATTTGCATACTGAAAACAGAAAACTAACTAACACAGGAATTTATTATCCTGATAATTCAAAACATGAAGATTCAGAGTTTTTACTTAACTCAGTGTCTTTACACAATGAAAAAGATGAGCAAGCTGCACTGTTTCTTTCAGAACAGAAAATTAAAGTGAAATTTTCTTATAAATTAACGAAAGAAATGAAAGACCTTCGTGTAAATTTAACCGTTTTAACCAATGACGAATCTATAGTTTTTGTCACAAGCTCACATGATGCTGATACAACTAATAAATCACCTGGAACTTACACGTCTTCAGTAATGCTACCTTCTCACTTTTTTAATAAAGGTCATTACAGAATTCGTATCAATGCAGGAATACCTAATGTAAAGGTGTTATTGAAACCAGTAGTGGCTCTTGAATTTGAAATAGAAAAGTTAACGGCAAGCGGCTCCAGAGTCACAGAGGTTTTTCCTGGGATAACGGCTCCAAACTTCAATTGGCAAGTAAGTAAAATAAGTGATGAAACGTAAAATTAAAAAAGCATTATTAAATTGTCTTTTGACTTCCAGAGAGTTGGAAAAAATACAATCTCCTAAAATTGAATTTCCTGGAGGAATAATGCCTATTAATAACACTCACGAAGATGATGTATTTATTGTGGGTTATCCAAAATCTGGAAATACCTTAATGCAACATTTGATTTCTCATTTGGTGTATGGGTTTAACCAAGAAGCCAGTAGAACCATGGTTAATTTAATCGTTCCAGATATTTATGCCAATAGCTATTATTTTAGATTTAATGAGCGATGTTACTTTAAATCGCATGATTTACCTAAACCAGAATACAAGAAAGTAATTTACATTATGCGTGATGGTCGTGATGCGTTATTATCGTTTTATCATATGAGAAAAAATATGGGTAAACCCTTACATATAGATGACTTGTATAGCGGAAAAGTAAAGTTCCGAAATGCCACTTGGAGTGAACATATTGAACATTGGGAGAAAAATCCATTTGAAGCAGACATACTATGGATTAAATTTGAAAATTTAAAGACTAATAAAAAAGAGGAGTTGAAACGAATATGTGAATTTTTAAATATTAGTAGAAGCGAAACTGATTTGGAAGATGTTATGAAATTTACTTCTTTAGAACATATGAGGGCTTTAGAGAAAAGAAAAGATTGGGCCAGAATGAAAAAAGTAACCAATTTTAATGATGGGTCTTTTGTTGGTAAAGGAAAAATAAAATCTTATACTGAAGAAGTTTCTCAGGACGCTATTAAATCTTTTGAATTCATATCGGAAAAAATGTTGAAAAAACATTATCACCTATAGAAAATAATACGATTAACACGATTAGTATTGTTAGATTAGAAAAAGAGTTAGATAAAAATAAGACATTAAAAAGTAAAGATAATGTTGTTGAGTAAAAGGTCTGGGTTGTCATGAAAACAATACAGATTGATGCCTTGGAAATGCAATTTCGAATTGTCTTTGACAACTGAAACTATTAAAAAAATGAGAAAACCTGATTTTTTTGTTGTAGGAGCTGCTAAATCCGGAACAACGGCATTATGGAAGTATTTTCAACAACATCCTGAAATTTTTGTCACAGATTTAATTGGCAATAAGGAATTAGGATATTATTCAAATCAATATGGTATAGATTCTGAAGAAAGATATCTTTCTCATTTTCTTTCAGCAAAACCGCATCAATTAATTGGAGAAGTATGCCATGTGTATCTCACATCTGAAGAAAGTGCAAAATGGATAAAAAAGGAAGTCTCCAATGCAAAAATCATCATCATACTTAGACATCCTGTAGAAAGGGCTTATTCGCTGTATAATTGGATGACTATGCATGGTTACGAATATGCAACAACCTTTGCTAAGGCTTTAAAAAAGGAAACAAAAATTATCAATAATACTTATGATAAAACGAAGCTAACTCATGATTTCGAAAAGAACTATCATTATTTTAATTCAGGCTTTTATTATAATCAGGTTAAAAGGTTTTTGGATACCTTTGGAGAACAAAATGTTTTAATTCTTGAATATGAAGAATTTCTAAATCATGAAAAACAGGTGTTAAATTCCATATTCAATTTTCTGGGAGTAAGTACAGATATTCAAATTGTCAAAGGAAAAACAAATAAATCTAAGAAAGTAATGTCAGTGCCACTCCAGTATTGGCTTAAAACCTATTTGAACAAAACGCGAGGGATGGGGTTTAAGAGAAAGCAGCTTATTCAAAGAGCCATAAAATGGAATATTATTGATAAAAAACCAAGTGCGATTTCGGCTAAACTAAAACATCAATTAGAAGAAGGTTATGCAAAAGATGTAAAGTTGCTAAGTGAGCTGTGTGGTATTGATTTTATTGAAAAATGGAACATAAAGACAAGTAAATAGCTGCGAAGCACATTAAAAAACAACACCAAACCTTTTCTTTTTATCATGACTAATACCTTAAGGTTTGTTTTATTCACTAATTAATAGCTGAACTAAATGTTTAAAAAAATTATAAAAAAATTAAAGCGTAAAAATCAAAACAATACGTTTCTTAACAATGGTAAAATCCCGTGGTCTGAAGGGTATCATAGATATAAAAGAGATTTAATCACGAAGAATATTAATGACAAAGAGGTTTTAGATGGTTTCTCAAAAAGACATATTCCCTCAGATTTTGGACATAGAGTCGATGAGCGCATTGTAGAATATCCTTGGATATTTGCTAACCTCACAAATGCCGAGGAACGTCTTCTGGATGCAGGTTCAACATTTAATTTTGATTTTATTATTAATCATGATCTAATAAAAAAGAAAAATTTAACCATATATACGTTTTCGCCAGAAAAGAATTGTTTTAATAACAAGGGAGTGTCTTATGTATATGGAGATTTAAGAAAAACACCTTTTAAAGACGCTTGGTTCGATACTATTGTCTCGCAATCTACAATTGAGCATATCGATATGGATAATTCCATTTATGGTTATGATATTCCTCATAATAAAGAAGTCAGTAAAAAGTCATATGAGTATATAGAAGCTGTAAAAGAAATGCTAAGGGTTTTAAAAAGCAAAGGCACACTATTAATAACATTTCCTTATGGGAAATTTGAAAATCATGGTTTTTTTCAGCAATTTGATGAAGAAATGCTTAATAGGTTATTAGAACAATTTGATGGTATTGGTCAATATGAGTGTACTTTTTTTAGATATGCTATGGAAGGCTGGAAATTTTGTGAAAAAGATGAATTAAAAGAGGTCGTTTCATATAATCCTCATACAGGTAAAGGGAAGCAGGATGACAATGCAGCTCACTGTAGAAGTGTGGTTTGTATTAATTTTACAAAGTTCTAAAAATGACGTGGGAAGAAACCATAGAATACATAAGAAAAGACCCTGAATATACAGCACTGGTTGAACATGCATATTTCGACGAAAACCTGGAATTAAACGTGTCACGTTTTGAATCAAGTTTAGAGTTTGTTGAAACTTTAAATCTCATAAAAACGCATGCTCCTAATGCCAAAACTATTTTGGATATTGGTTGTGGAAATGGTATAAGTACAATTAGTTTTGCAAAAAAAGGATATCAGGTTACAGCTGTAGAACCAGATCCTAGTAAAACAGTTGGTGCTGGTGCTATACAGCTGTTAAAAGATAAATTTGCCTTAAAAAACGTAGACATACATGTAGATTTTGCTGAGAATATAAATTTTCCAGATGATAGTTTCGATGTGGTGTATGTGAGGCAAGCGATGCACCATGCTAACAACCTTAATAAGTTTGTAGAAGAATGTATACGTGTTTTAAAACCTAATGGTTTATTACTTACTATTCGTGATCACGTCATTATTAACGATAAGGATAAAGCGTGGTTTTTAAAAGCTCATCCGTTGCATAAATTCTATGGAGGTGAAAATGCATATACTTCACAAGAGTATAGACAAGCCATCAAAAATGGAGGAGCAACCATTTTTAAAGAACTTAAGTTTTATGATAGTGTTATTAATTATTTCCCTAAAACAGATCAAGAAATAGCTCAAGAGCAAGAAAAAAAAATAGCTAAGAGAAAAAAACAAATCACAAAAAAAATAGGACTAATAGGTAATATTCCCTTATTTTGGTGGATGTATAAACGAATTAAAGACTATAATCCACTTGATGAAAATGAAGTGCCAGGAAGAATGTATTCTTACATAGCTATTAAAAAATGAAAATATTAATCATCGGTTCTAAAGGTTTTATAGGATCTCATTGTGTTAGCTACTTTTCAGCTAATCACGATGTTTGGCAATGTGATATTGAGGTAGATTATACAACATCTAATTACTTTCAGGTTGATGCAACTAATGCCGATTACAGTGACGTATTTCAACAGCAGACTTTTGATGTTTGTATCAATTGTTCTGGAGCTGCAAGTGTACCTGATTCTATTAAAAATCCACAGCGTGATTTTATGTTAAATACGGTTAATGTGTTTAGGCAATTAGATGCGATTAGAAAATACAGTCCGAATTGTAAATACATCCATATGTCAAGTGCTGCAGTTTATGGAAATCCTAAATATTTGCCTATTGATGAAAATCATCCATTAAGTCCAATTTCACCCTATGGAATTCATAAAAAAATAGCAGAAGAAATTTGTCAGTCATTTTACGACAATTACCATTTAAAAACCTGCTCACTACGTGTTTTTTCAGCTTATGGTGAAGGTTTAAAAAAACAGCTTTTTTGGGATTTATATAAAAAAGCCCAAACCAACAATACCGTTTCCCTTTATGGTACAGGAAACGAAACACGAGATTTTATTTGTGTTTCAGATGTGGTGTATGCGATTGATGGAGTAATTAAAAAATCGAATTTTAAACATGACATCTATAATATAGCAAATGGCGAAGAGCTTAAAATAAAAGACGTAGCTCAAACTTTTTTTGATATTTATAAGCCAGAAGTAGTTATTGAATTTCAAAATCAAGAGCGAAAAGGCGATCCTATCAATTGGGTTGCTGATACCAAAAAAATTAAAAATTTAGATTTCATAAGTCATATTAGTCTAAAAGAAGGTTTAACAAAATATGTGAAATGGTTGAAAGAAGACGTATAGGACTTGTTTATTCTTATAATGAAAATTGGATTGCTGGTACTTATTACATTTTAAACATTATACATGCCTTAAATACCGTTAAAGACGAGAATAAACCCGTATTAATTATCTTGACCGAATCAATAGAAAATTTCAATACGTTAAAGTCTGAAACAGGTTACTCTTATTTAGAATATTCAAAATTTCCATACCAAACGCATTATAATCTTTTAGAACGTAGTATTAATAAGTTAAGTCGCTTGATGACTAATAAAAATGTTATAAATAAAAAGCCAGAGTTTCCTGAGTTAGATTTTATTTATCCAAAGCAAATAAATAAGGTGTCAACCGCATCTAAAAAAGTAAATTGGATACCAGACTTTCAAGAAGATCATTTACCACATTTTTTTTCAAAAGAAGAAGTATTAAGAAGAAAAAACTATCAGAGTTCTGTTGTTGCCAATGGAGATGTTGTCGTGTTAAGTAGTGAAGATTCAAGAGCTGATTTTATTCGGTTGTATCCTAATGCCAAGGCTAAATCATTCGTTTTGCCTTTTGCAGTAACTCATCCTGACTTTGAAGATGAGAACATTGAAAAATTGCTAAAGAAATATAACTTACCTAAAGCCTATTTTTTTGCACCAAACCAATTCTGGGCACATAAAAATCACATTGTAGTTTTTAAAGCTGTTACACATTTAAAACGTAAAGGAATATCAATTACTGTGGCAATGTCAGGTAAAGAAAATGACCACAGAAATAAAGAGAACTTTAAACAATTAAAAGATTACATTGCTGCACACAACTTAGAAACTAATATTAAATTCGTAGGGTTTTTGCCACGCAAAGAACAGTTGTGCTTATTTAAACATTCAATAGCTATTATTCAGCCTTCGCTGTTTGAAGGTTGGAGTACAGTCGTTGAGGATGCTAAGGCATTAGGTAAGTACTTGGTGTTATCAGATTTAAAGGTACATAAAGAACAGATTAAAGACAGAGCCTCTTTTTTTAACCCAAATGACGACATCGAATTAGCTCATGTTTTAGAAAAACAGATCAATGAAAATCCGAAGCAGGCTCAAACAGATTATCAAAAAAATGTTGAAGATTTTGGTGCTAAAATTATTGATTTAATAGAGTTTACATTGTCTCATTAAACAATAGAATTTTATATTCGCGGAATGGTGCTTTTCTAAAAGCCTAAAAAAAAGCCGAAAAACCTTTACTCGGTTCTTATTTTGTGATAATTTTGTATGGAATCTTTAGATGTGTTTCATTACGATTAGTAAATATAAACCGTTGAAATTAAATACTATAAGTTTTAGAGCTATAAAAACAGATTACTACTAGTCATATCAAATAATGAAATATATATTTTTACACATACCTAAAAATGGTGGTACTACGCTAGACCATATACTGGATTCTCAGTATAACAAACACCAGGTGTTTAATATTATTGAACATAAAAAGAAAGACAAATTATTAGAATTAAAAAGAAAAAATAAGATTTCAAAACGTTTAATTAAGGTCGTAAAAGGAGGTCATTTTCCATATGGTATTCATGAGTATTTTAATAACCCTCAAAACATCAAGTACTACACAATTTTAAGAAATCCTCTCCATCGAACACTATCCTACTATTATTTTGCAAAAGCACAACCAAATCACTATTTACATCAATTAATCAATAATGTGTCTTTAGAAGAGTTTTTAGATCGTGAGGATTTAAATTTTGAAGTTTGTAATGGGCAAACTAAACTTATCGCTGGTTTGTATCAAAAACAAGAATCCAATGATGCTGTATTTGAAGATGCAAAACAACACCTTGAAAACGACTTTTTTCAGGTTGGTATTCTAGAACATTATTTGGAATCACTATTCTTTTTAAAGGAACATTTAAATTGGAAAAAACCTATAAAATATAATATCCTAAATGTAAACAAGCATAAAGATTTAGACATAACTGATGCTGTGAAAGAGAAAATAATAAGTCTAAATAGTTTTGATATGGAAATTTATAATACCTACTTACAAATTTTGGAAGAACGTATTGAAAATATGGATCTAAAAAGTTACGAAACATTTAAAAGCCAATTAATTTAAGTGTTTATACTCAATACTTAATAGTACAATATATAGCGCGTGTTAATATCTATAATAACAATTAATTACAATGATCTTGAAGGCATAAAAAAAACGGTTAATAGTGTTTTTAATCAGTCTTATAAAGCCATCGAATATATTATTATAGATGGAGGTTCTACAGATGGGAGTGAAACATTCATAAAAGAACATACCTCACAATTTAGTTATGCTGTTAGCGAAAAAGACGAAGGTGTATATCATGCGATGAACAAAGGAATAGATCAGGCTAATGGCGATTACTTATTGTTTTTAAACTCTGGAGATTATCTTGTGAATCAAGATGTCATTAAGATGTTTGTTGAAAAAAATCCTAAAGCACAAATAGTCTACGGAGATGTCTATAAGAAAATTGGTGATAAAATGGTGTTGTTTAAAATGCCGGAAATTGACGGTTTAGTTTCTGCTTTAAGAAATTCTTTGATTCATCAAGCTGTGTTTTTTTCTAAATCATTATTTAATAATAATAACAGATATGATATTTCCTATAAAATTGCAGCAGATTGGGTGTTTATTAATAATGCATTTATATTTCAAAAATGTACAACCAAACATATAGACTTAGTTATTGTTTGCTATGATACAAATGGTATAAGTAGTGATAAGTCTTTAAGATTAAAAGATAGAACACGATATTTACAAAGTACTTTTGATGAGAATTTTATCGTATTATTAAATGCATATAACACCTTAAGTCACAATCATACCTTTTTAAAAAAACAATTGCTCGTAAAGACTCATTTCAGGTTTTTGACTTTAAAAGCAAAAATGAAAGACTTGTTCAAACCAAATCATGGCACTAAAAAAGATAAATAATTTACTTTACGCTCTCATATTATAAAGATGGCTAATAATTCCTATTGAAGACGAATCTAAACTAATTTTAAATACTTGTTAGTCAAATGACAAAGCAAAAGGTGCGAAAAATATATTACATAAACAGATACGATTCGAATAAGCGAAAACAGGTTAGGGAAAATACGGGTTATGAGCAAATTATTAAATACTCGAAAGTATTCGTTAAGGTTACACCAAATAAACTTATAAGCAAATTGTTATTAAAGCTATTTCGCAAAAAAGTACCTGCAGATTATATCGGATTAACAATAGGAGAAGAACTGGTATTATTTTTTAAGGCCTTAATTACAGGAGAACCCGTTTTCTATTTATATGCAGATAAGGATGCATTTTTATTACCCTTATTAAAAAAGAAATTTAATTTAAAACGAATTAAACTTTACGGAACATTGCATTGGCCAAAAGAAATAAGTCATAACTTTTCTTTTTATAAATACAATTTAGCGTCAACTTTTAACGGTATAATTACGCTTTCGTCTTCCTTATCTAAATTGTCTTTTAACAATGTAGAAGTCATACCACATGGTATAAATAATGAGTATTGGTTTAATGATAATCATAGTGATTTTGATAATTATTATCTAATTATTGGTGTTAGTAACAGAGATCATAAGAAGCAAATAGATATAATAAACAAAATTATAGATATAGATCCTTTAGCAAGGTTCAAAGTGGTAATAAGTCATAAAACAATTAGGGAAGCATACAGAGAATTACCTCATACAGAAATTTTTGAAACAAGAATCGGAGATAAGGATTTGAAATATTTATATTTAAGGGCTAAAGCAGTAATTCTATTTCAAAATTATTGCTTAGCTTCAAATGTTGTTTTAGAGTCTTTAGCAATGGGTGTTCCTGTTTTAACTAATAATGTTGGTGATATAAGTGAGTATTTAGGAACAGAATATCCGTTATATATTGATAATGAAAGTGATTCTAATAAATTAAATATGATAACTTCATCGGGTAGTTTTAGATCTAAAACTGTTAATCATTTACTTTCACGAAGAAATCAATTTGGTTGGTCTAATATTGCAGCAAAAACCGAAGCATTTATAGTACAGTAGTCACTATTAAAGAGAATATAATACTAAATAATCAACATAAATAAGAAAATCATAATCATTGTGAGTGATAAGTTAACAGATAAGAAGTATTGGGAAAATTACTATAAAGGTGGACGTAGAGAAAAAAAACATATTGTGAATGTTTGCTCTTATTATGACGAGTTTTGGGACATGTTATTTGCGCATGATGGCGATTCGCAAAAAACTTTGATTGAGATTGGAGGTTATCCAGGAAGGTATCTTGCTTATTTAGCAAATAAGTACAATGTGATTCCTACATGCTTAGATTTTAACTCTGATGATTTACAGGTTAAAAAGTCATTTGAAATTATGGACGTTCAAAAGTATTCAATTCTTGAAGAAGACTTTACAACTTTTAAAACGCCAACGACATATGATTATGTTATTTCAAATGGTTTTATAGAGCATTTTAAAGATTTTGATGCTATAATGGATAAGCACATGCAATATCTGTCTGAAAAAGGGAAATTGCTTATTATGATACCTAATATGAAAGGCTATATAAAATTTTATAAATACCTTGTCGATTGGGATAATTTAAAAATGCACAACTTAAAATGTATGAATTTAAAGGTGTTTGAAGAATTCTCAGCTAGAAACAATTTAAAAGTGAATCACTTAAATTATTATGGAGGATTTCCCGTTGGAGTACATCAAAAATTAAATTTTATTCAGAAACTCATCTTTAATGTACATCGTTTATTTTTTAAAAAAATAGGAAACCCTTACCTTATGAAAAACCCTTCTCGCTTTTTCTCTAGTTCAATAATCGCAGTTTTTGAAAAAGAATAAATATGTGTGGTTTTTTAGGAGAGTTTTGTTACAAAAAGGAAAAACAGTTAACACCATCAACTGCTTTTAGTCAACTTTTAGAACTATCAAAGCATCGTGGACCTGACGCATCAGGTGTTACAAAAGGAGAAAACTATCAACTGGGATTTAATCGCTTAGCAATTTTAGACCTTTCAGCTCTTGGAAATCAACCAAAACAAAGTCCTTCTGGAAGATATCAGGTTGTCTTTAATGGTGAAATTTATAATTATAAACATCTAGCAGAATTACACCATTTTCAGAACCTAAAATCATCTTCAGATACAGAAGTGCTTATACACTTATTAGATGAGATTGGTGTTGAAGCAACCATAAAAAGTTTAAATGGTATGTTTGCCATTGCCATTGTAGACATTAATGAAAACCAATTACATCTTACTCGGGATTTTGCAGGAATCAAACCCTTATTTTATGGCACAGCTGCTAAAGGGACTGTGTTTGCTTCACAATTTGATCAGGTATTTAAACATTCGTGGTTTAAAGATACTTTAAAATTACGTCCGGAAATAATGAAAGAGTATTTTGGGTTTGGTTACATGCAAGCACCAAATACGGTTTATAAACAAATTTTTCAAGTGCAGCCAGGAGCATTAGTAACTTGGGACAACAATGGAGAGTTTACTAAAAAGCAGCTTGTAGAATTTAAAAAAAATCCGAAAAATCAAGTCAAAGAGAATGAGCAAACGTCAAATGAGTATAACAAATTATTAGATGTTATTTTAAAACGACAGCTTGTAAGTGATGTGCCTATTGCTAGTTTTTTGAGTGGAGGTATTGATAGTCCGTTAATAGCCGCACATGCAAAAAATAACAAAATTGATATTGAAGCGTTTACTTTAGAAGTTGCAGATGAAAAAATAAATGAAAGTGAAATAGCGAAAGAGTATGCTAGTGCATTATCCATACATCAAAAAATCATTAAGGCTGAAGCTTCAGACGTTTTAAACTGTATGGATGATTATTTTGATAAGTGTTCAGAGCCCTTTGGAGATTATTCCTCATTACCAACGTATTTGCTTTCTATGCATGCCACTAAGCGTCACAAAGTTATGCTTTCTGGAGATGGAGGAGATGAATTATTTTATGGCTATCCCAGATTTAAGCATGTTTTAGATAATATGTATTGGTTTAAAGTTCCGTTTAAAATAAGAAAGCCAATAGTTCGGTTTTTCAATAAATATAACATAAACAGTACGCCAGCTCCTTATTATTACAAAACGCTTTCTGAATGGCTTATAGCTAAACATTTACAAATTTTCCCTCATATTTTAGATAAAATGTTCCCTAAAGTTACTTTTTCTAAGTCATTTATTGAACTTTATGATTTAGAAGGAATAAACTCTAAAAAACGACTAATGGAAGCTTTAAAACATAATGAGTTTTATGCGCATTTACAACGAGTACTTGTTAAAGTTGATCGTGCTAGCATGGCAAACAGTCTTGAAGTGCGCGTACCATTTTTAGATAAAGAAAGTGTTGATTTTTCATGGAGGTTAGACTCTAAATTTTTAAAACATAAAATCTTAAAGAAAACTTTGAAAGATTCATTACAAGAATTTATTCCAGAAAGACTTTTAAATAAAAAGAAGATGGGATTTTCGGTACCTTTAGATGGTTGGTTGCGTAATGAATTAAAAAAAGATGTCATGTATCATGTTTTTGAAATTCCGTTTTATGGTGCAGAATATTTAAATTTAGAAAGAATACAAACCGCTGTAACAGATTTTTATAATTATAAAGGTGTAAGTGCTTGGGGAATATGGCATATATATGCTTGGCAAAAATGGGCAGTAAAACATGTAACATCACACAACTAAATGAGTGTTAATTATTTTTAAATAGAAACTCATACTTTATATGACAACCTTGACAACATCTATAATACCAGACAAACAAACCTTTGTTAAATTAAACAAGACACATACATTAAACCATAAAGCAATTTGTGTGTTTGTTGCTACAGGGTTTTTTCTGGATCAGGATTCGTACTGGGAAGACGAAATATGCTTGCAGCCAGCTTCAAAACACGAGATAGATGATAATGGTTTCTTTTTAAACAGTAAACCTTGGTTTGAATGGCATTATAGTCCGAGAGATTTAACATTTGATCAAGTACTAGAAGAATATGTTACGTTATTAACAGACATTATTCATGAACAAGTAAAAGATAATCCTGTGGTGTTACCTCTTTCTGGTGGATTAGACAGTAGAAGCCAAGCCTTAGTACTATCTAAAATGAATAATCCAGTTTCAGCTTATAGTTATTCCTTTCAAAATGGCTATCCTGAACATAAAATAAGTAAAAATATTGCAGAAATTTGTGGGTTTAATTTTCAAGAATTTTTCATCTCAAAAGGTTATTTGTGGGACGTCATTGAAGATTTAGGAACCATAAATAAATGTTATTCAGAATTTACTCATGCCAGACAAATGGCTGTTTTTAAACAGTTGTCTAACATGCAAGGTGTAATGTCATTGGGACATTGGGGAGATGTGTTATTCGATAAAGGAGCTCCTGATACTATTACAGAAAATTCCATTGTGTCTTTTTTGCTAAAAAAAATGGTAAAAGCGAAGGGCGTTGAACTTGCTGAAAAATTATGGAAAACATGGGGACTTGAAGGTGATTTTAATGAATATTTGGTAACTCGTGTAGAAGACGCAGTTTCAAAAATAAAAATAGATAATATAAGTGCTAAAGTACGAGCTTTTAAAACTTCGCAATGGGCACATAGATGGACGACTACAAATTTAAGCGTGTTTGAGGCTGCCAAACCCATTACATTACCTTATTATGATAACCGTATGTGTAAGTTTATATGTACTGTTCCTGAAAAATATTTGGCAGATAGACAATTGCAAATAGCTCACATTAAGCAACATAAAGCCTTGGCAAGAGTCACCTGGCATGCCAATAAGCCATTTAATTTATTGAATTATAATTACAATAAATCACCTTATAATCTGCCCTCTAGAGTTGCTAATAAAGTTTCGAGAGAAATTTCCAGTATAATGGGGAAACCATTGATACAGCGTAACTGGGAATTACAATTTTTAGGAAAAGAGAATGACAATCAATTGCGAACATTTTTATTTTCTGATAGCTTTGCATCTTTTGTTCCTGAGGAAGTTACGTCATATTTTTATAGTCAGTTTAAAAATGATAATCCTATTGTTTATGCACATCCTTTAAGTATGTTACTAACTTTAGCCTTGTTTCAAAAACAAAATAACCTGTAAAGTATGTGTGGTATATACGGAGAGTTTTTTAAAAAATCCAAATTGTCACCTAAATCGGCATTTTTAAAGCAGAATGACTTAAATAGTTCACGAGGTCCTGATATGTCTGGGTATTGGACAAACGATACCGATTGTCAGTTGGGTTTTAGAAGATTGTCTATTCTCGACTTGTCTGAAAGAGGCAATCAGCCCATGTTGTCTTATGATGAAAAACATGTTATTGTATTTAATGGCGAGATTTATAATTTTCAAGAACTAAAAACTGATTTATTAAAGAAAAATATTCCTTTTCATACAGAAACAGATTCAGAAGTTTTAGTAAATACAATAGCTTATTACGGTTTAACAGATACCTTAAACAAACTGGATGGTATGTACGCTTTTGCGGTTTACGATATTACAAAAAAGCAAGTAGATTTAGTAAGAGATTTTGCAGGTATAAAGCCTTTGTTTTATAGTTTTGATGATGGAGACCTAGTTTTTGGGAGTCGTTATGATCAAGTGAGTAAGCACGATTTAAACAAAAATAATGGAATTGATAATGCTGTTTTGCGCTTGTATTTAAAACGACATTACATGCCAGCTCCTTACGGAATTATAAATAAAACATTTCAGCTTCGACCAGGAGAAATAGTAAGTTTTTTGTCAGATGGTTCTGTGCATAAACGTTTGTATTGGGAACTCCCAGATTTGAATGATACAACTTTAATAACAAGTGAAAATACTGCTATCAATCACATAGAAAAAGAATTAACAGCTTCGGTACATGCGCAAATGGTTTCCGATGTACAATTAGGTACCTTTCTGTCTGGAGGTATAGATTCTCCTTTGATAACGTATTTAGCTAAACAAAAGGATGAAGATATACAATCTTATTCCATAGGTAGTGATAGCAGTAAACATGATGAATCGGAGATTGCCACAGCTTATGCAAAAAAAATTGGTTGTAAGTTTCGACTTGATAAAATGAATGCTACATCTGCTATGGATGTTTTAGAAGATAGCATGGAACATTTAAAAGAGCCTTTTGCCGACTTTTCTTTAATTCCTACCTATTTGCTATGTCATAATGCAAAAAAAATGGGAACAGTGATGTTGTCTGGTGATGGAGGTGATGAGCTGTTTTTTGGTTATCAAAGATTTGAATCCGTTTCTAAAAACAAAAAATGGTTTAAACTGCCTAAATCTTTACGTTATCTGGCTTATGGGCTTGATAAGATTTTGTTTCATAAAAAGCATATTAATGAGGTACTGTTACAAGAAGATTTAGCTCAGGCGCATCAAGGTTTACATTCTAGATTTAGTGATGAACACTTAAATGCTTTGTTTCCAAATTTAAAATCTATTCCAAATATAAATTTACCATATTATAA
Organism: Psychroserpens mesophilus; assembly: GCF_050617655.1. Lineage (GTDB taxonomy): Bacteria > Bacteroidota > Bacteroidia > Flavobacteriales > Flavobacteriaceae > Psychroserpens > Psychroserpens mesophilus_A. Next base: position 107,978 of record NZ_JBODQC010000004.1, read on the forward strand.
TTATAAAAATGAGTTATCTGATAAAGAATTATTACATGCTATGCGTAAAGCAGAGTATTACGATATGATGCAAAAAACACTTATTAAAGTAGACAGGATGAGTATGGCAAATGCCATGGAAGTTCGAGTACCTTTTTTAAAAAAGTCTATGATTGAAGCAGCATTAAAAATTGATCCTGAACTAGCTTTTAAAAATAATGAAAAGAAATTAGTATTAAAGCGCTTATTAGGTAAGTTAATACCAGGAACACCTATAAGTCATGTTAAAAAAGGATTTTCTATTCCATTAACTGCCTGGCTTAGAAAAGACCTTAAAGAACCCGTTAAACAGTGCTTGTTTGATAAAAATTTTATCGATACCTTTCAGCTTTCAGAAACAGAATTAAATCGTATCTGGAATATGCATCAAACTGGAAAAAGAGACTGTAAGTGGGAGTTGTTTACCCTGTATTCCTTAGCAAAATGGCATCAACAACAAATCGAATAAAAATACTATATACCATACCTAATTTTGATACAGCTGGAAGTGGTAAAGCACTGTTACATGTTGCAAAACGATTAAACCCTGAGCAATTTGAAGTTCATATTGCTTGTTTTCACAATAGAGGTTCTTTTTTCAAAGTAGTTGAAAATAGCGGTATTCCCGTACATATATTGCAATATACAACTACAATGAAACCTTATTACAGAGGATTATTAAATTGTTATGCAATAAGTAGAATGCTTAAAAAAATTCAGCCAGATATCATTCATAGTTTTCATTATGCAGCAGATTATTCTGAAGCATTATCAGCTAAAATGGCAGGAATAAAGTGGATATATACAAAAAAAAATATGAGTTGGGGAGGTTCTTCTAAGAATTCATGGAATTTAAGAACACGCTTGGCTGATGCGATATCAGTTCAAAATACAGACATGATGCGTCAGTTTTTCAATCATAGTAAAAAAGCAACTTTAATTCCGAGAGGTGTAGATACCACAATATTCAAACCTTTACCCGCAAATGAGCTTATTAGAAAACAATGGAATATTTTACCTGAAGACAGAGTGTTCATGTGTGTTGCCAATATGGTTCCTGTGAAAGGAATAGAAATTCTTTTAAAGGCTTTTGCAAAAACCGTTACGAAACATCCTAATTGGAAATTGCTACTCGTTGGAGATTATAACAATGACTACGGAAAGAAAATGGTAGAACTCCAAAAACAATTAAACTTAAATAAAGAAGTTATATTCTGCGGAAAACAAGAACATATTGTAGATTATTTAAGTATAGCAGAAATGGTAGTATTGCCAACTCTAAATGAAGGTAGAAAAGAAGGGTCACCTGTGTCGCTTTTAGAAGCTATGGCAGCAGGTAAAAATGTATTAGCTTCAAATGTTTCAGGTATTAATGATCAACTCGCTCATTTTAAAAAACATTTAGTAGAAGCAGGAAACACAGACGTTTGGGCATCTGCTTTAAATGCTAATTTTGATCTGTCAAAAGCACAACACAGTAGTATTGGAGAAGAATTTAGAACACATGTATTAAAAAATTACCCAATAGAATTAGAGGTTAAACGTTGTGAACAACTATATTTAAAATTATATGAATCCTGAATCTATTGAGGTAAGTGTCGTTATTCCCATTTATAATGGTGAAAAAACCCTTAAAGTAACTTTAGAAAGTTTAGCAAAACAAACTTTCCAAAACTTTGAGGTCATTGCTTGTATCGACGGAACTTTTGATGGATCTGAAGCACTTATAAATGCTTTTGAAAGTAAGTTTAAACAACTAACGCTTCTTAAAAACCCAATAAATAGAGGTTTAGGTCCTACGATGAACCGGTTAGTGTTTGCATCTCAAGGAGATTTTATAGCTATTGCCGAGCAAGATGATTATTACTATCCAAATCGATTACAAACTCAAGTAGAAATTTTGAAATCACGAATAGATGTTGGTATGGTTTCAGGAATAGCAGAGTTTTACGATGGCGAAAATATAACCAAGTTTCCAGGTCTTTTAATTAATGGAGAGCAATATCCTGAAGGTGAAGATATGTTTTTATTAAACTACAGAAAACAAATTAAAGTTGTAAATAGTTGTTTGATGTTTAGAAAACAGGTTCATGTAAGTAACGGCTTATATTTTTCGCAGCATTATCCTAGTGTAAGTGTGGACTGGTCTTATATTTTAAGATTTTCTCTGGTGTCTAAAATATATGGTATGCATGAAGTTCTGGTGAGAATCGATAGAACAGCTAATCGAAATTCAGTAACTTCAAACAAAAAGAAACAGTTTAATGCGGCTAATGAATTGATTAGATCTTTTTATTATGAATTTCCAAATATTGTTAAAAAGGAAGATTACTTTTACGCCAAGCAAACACAAAAACTATTAGAACTATCTAATTCTTATGGTATTGTTTTTTATGTGAAAGCGATTATGATGTCTCTTTGGTATTGGAATGATAAGAGGTTTATAAAGAAGCTTTTTTATCGCTTACGTAAAAAGATAAAAAAATGAAAACCAACCTTTTTATAGCAGGAGCTTGTAAGTCAGGAACAACGTACCTACATGATTTTTTATCCCAACAAGAAGACATTTTTGGTTCAAATCCCAAAGAGCCCTATTTTTTTGAATTACCTCAAGAATTAAGAGATGAAGCCTCTTATCAGTCTAAATATTTTAAAGGTTACAACAATCAAAAATACCAGTTAGACTCCAGACATCGAACCATGTTTTTTTCATGGATCCCTAAAGCTTTATATGATTACAACTCTGATGCAAAATTGATCTTCATTTTAAGAAATCCCATAGATAGAGCTTATTCTCATTGGTGGATGTGGTATTCTCGAGGTGTTATTAAAACCTCATTTACCAAGTCTATTAATAACGAATTGAAATCCATTAAAAAAGAAGGAAGTTTTATGGATATATCCTCTGAAGCATATTATGCATTCGTTCAAAAAAAATCGTACCAAAGTCGCATGGCTTATGCAGATGCTCATACCATTTTAGAATCAGGTTATTATTATGAACAAATAAAGAGATTTGCAAAGTATTTTGATTCAAAAAATATATTGATTTTAGATTTCAAACAATTATCAAATAAAGTAGAACTGGGTATTGTTTTAAGTAGATTTTTAAATGTGAAAATATCTAATTTTGAAAGTGATATTAAAAAAAATAAGGCTAAGAACTATAAAAAGAAAAGTTCTTTTCTTTCAGCATATATTCCAAAATTCATCAAATTAAAATTAAAAGAAATATTTTTACGAAAACCTGACATAACTAGGAAAGAATATACAATGTTGAAACATCATTACGAGGCACACAATGAAAAGCTGATTAATGCATTTAAATTAAACTTTGTAAAACAATGGCAAGAGAATGAGTAATATGTTAAGCATTCTAGTAACTCACTACAACAGACCTGAAGCATTAGCCATTTGTATTTCAGCTATTCAAAGCTTAAAGTTTCCTCTGCCTGTAGAATTGGTGGTAAGTGATGATTGCAGTACTCCAGACAATTTAAAACAACTTCAAAAGTTGCCAATAAATACATTAGTTACTGCTCCAGTAAATCAAGGTTTAGCTTCAAATTTAAATAAAGGAATTAAAGCCTGTCAAGGAGATTACATTTTGTATGTTCAAGAAGACTTTATCATCAGGCCAGAGTTTTTAAATCTGTTACCTGAGAGTATAGAATTGTTAAATTCTGGAGCATTAGATATGATAAGATTTCGTGCTAATTATGTGTTTAATCATTTAATTCCAATAACGACACATATCTTTGAAATCCCGAAGTTTTCATTTAAAAACTTTAACATCAATACCTTTCAATACAGTGATAATCCCTTTTTGACAACTCCAGCTTTTTTTGAAAAACATAATTATTATTTAGAAAATACCAGTGGTCCTTATGGAGAAACTGAGTTTGCAATTAGAGTTTTAAAAAGCACCTCTAAAATTGGTATTGCAGATAGGAATTATTTTGATGCCAATAATGATTCTTCTTCAGTTATGGTCACAAAACCTGTTAAGCAAAAGCTTGGTTTAAAACGAAAATTTTGGAGATTTGCGAGAGCTTTGCGTCAACATCTAGAATGGATCTTATATCAACCTAACAATAGGAAGCTATGCACTTATAAAAACACTTATAAAAATAAGAGAAAGTCTTAATTGTAAATGTTAAGTGTTTTGCTATTTAGAGACACTTTTCGAAATAAAAATACTATTTTTACCTTCAATTAAAGCTAGAACTCCATTTATACTTACTTATGGGCTTACGCCAACAATTACGCGGAATTACTTTTTTGAGAATAGCTTATCGAAAGCTTCGTAATAGCATCCTGATAATCGGTGATAAAGTAGTAAAATATTATTACAAGCTTTTGAATATTCCTTTTATAGAATCGCATTATGCTCGAGTTCATAATTTCGGAGATCTTTTTAGTTCTGATTTATTGAATTTTTTAGGCTATAAATTAGTGTATGTCGATGATTACAAAAAAAGTAGTATGTCTTTAACGGGATCTATTTTGCAAATGTATCATCAAGATTTTTCAGGATTTGTCATGGGTAGTGGGTTTATTCATGAGCGCTTTAATCGATCTGGTAGTAATTGGAAAGTTAAAATCATTAGAGGTCCGTTAAGTAAAGCGCAATGTGGTTATACAGAAAAATGTCTTTTTGGTGATCCAGGGATTTTAGCATCTGTTGTTTTTCCTAAAAGAGTAAATAAAAAATACAGGTTAGGAATTTTACCTCATTGTGTAGATTATGAAGATGTTAAAAAGCTTAACTTCGAAGGGCAAGTGAAAATTATTAGCGCAAGACAATCTGCTAAGGATGTTGCACTAGAGATTCAAGAATGTGACTACATAGCATCTTCATCTTTACACGGACTTATATTTGCAGATTCGTATGGCATCCCAAACATACATATACGCTTTGGTGATAAGTTGATAGGAGGAAATCATAAGTTTAAAGATTATTATTTAGGTATGGATTCAAATCACGAGTTTATAAGTTATAGTAATCAATCAGTAAACGATATCGTTGCTCAATGTAAATTGAGGTTTAATGCGTCATATGTTCAAAAAAAACAAAATGAAATGTTGAGTGTGTATAAAAATGTGCTATCTAAACTTTAATTTTGCATACTTGTCATACGCTTACTTTAAGCAACATTAGTTAATATTTATTACACCATTGAAAACAAAAACCAAAATAGCTGTTTACTCAGGGAGCATCCCAAGTACTACATTTATTGAGCGGCTTATTTTAGGTTTGTCAACCAAAGGATATCAAATTTATCTTTTTGGGTTTCGTAAACATAATGTAAAATATAACGCATTTGTAAAAGTAGTCTCATACAAAAACACTAAGTTTTATAAGAGTTTACATCTTTTAAAATACAGTTTGCTTTTAGTCTTATTCAAACCAAAGGAGAAGCAAAAATTAGATGCTATACTAAGATCAAAATCTCAAAATGCCTTATTAGATAAAACGAAATGCTATCCTGTTTTGTGGTATAAGCCAGATATTTTTCACATTCAATGGGCAAAAAATCTTGAGTATTGGTCGTGGGTCCAAGAGTTTAATATCAAACTAATATTGAGTTTGAGAGGTGCTCATATTAATTATTCACCAATAGCAGATAGAGGTCTTGCAAATTTATATCGTAACTATTTTCCTAAAGTTGATGGCTTTCATGCAGTTTCAAAAGCTATTGCATATGAGGCTGAAAAATATAAAGCTCAACCTGAGAAAATAAAAGTCGTTTACAGTGGATTAAATTTAAAAACCTTTGATTTTTCTTCTAAAAGAAACGAATCAAATTTTAATATTGTTTCTATCGGAAGACCACATTGGAAAAAAGGCTATAACTATGCGTTAGACGCTTGTAGCATACTTAAAAAAAGTAATATACCTTTTACCTATACAATTGTAGGAGCCAAAGGATATTTAGAACTCTTATATCAAATAAAAGACCTTGGCTTAGAAAAAGATGTGATTTTATTAGGTTCACAATCACTCGACGAAGTCAAAAGAATATTAAAAGAAGCAAGCGTGTTTTTATTACCTAGTGTTGAAGAAGGTATTGCTAATGTGGTATTAGAAGCAATGGCTTCAGGAACTTTAGTGCTAACGACCAATTGTGGTGGTATGGAAGAAGTTGTGGAAAATAAAATAAATGGTTTTGTATGTTCTATCCGTAACCCAAATTCTATTGCTGAACAAATTAAGAGCATTATAAATCTGCCAGAGGAACATAAAAACCAGATACTAAATCGTGCAAAAGAAACCATTACAAAGCAACATACTGAAGAACAAATGATAAACGGAATGCTTGAAATGTATAGTGACACATTAAAAGGCGATATGAGATGAGAAAAAAGCGTTTAGGGTTAGTATTGTCTGATGTGCCTGGTTATTCGGAAACTTTTTTCAGGAATAAAATTAAAGGATTGCAAGAAAGTGGTTTTGAAGTCATACTATTTGTAGATCAAAATCAAACTAAAAATATTGAATTTCCTTGTGAGATTGTTACTGGACCTAACTTTAACAGAGGGTTAATCCTAAAATTAAAACAAACAATACACTCTTTTTTAAAAGCAGTTTTTATAAATTCCAAGGCGAGCTATTCATTATACAAATTGGATCAAAAAGACGGAGTGCCTTTGAAAAAACGAATTAAACATCTGCTTCTAAATCAGTTTTTGCTTTCAAATAAACTAGATTGGTTACATTATGGCTTTGGTATGTTAGCTGTAAATAGAGAAAATATAGCTCAGGCAATAGGTGCCAAAATGGCTGTAAGTTTTAGAGGTTTTGATTTGTACTTGTCTCCATTAAAGCATAAAGCGTGTTATGAACTTTTATTCACAAAAAAAGTATATTATCATGTGTTGTCTAATCAAATGAAAAACATGCTTAATCAAAAAGGGATAACTAATTCTAAGATAAAAGTTATTACTCCAGCTATAGATGTAAGTTTTTTCCAGCCTAAAGAAAACACACCCATTAATCAAAGAGTTGAAATACTGACAATTGCCAGATTACATTGGGTAAAGGGATTAGAATATACCTTAGAAGCGCTGTCTTTGCTAAAAAAAGAAGGTTTAGATTTTAAATACACCATTATAGGCGAAGGAGAAGAATATGAAAGGTTGATTTTTGCAGCACATCAATTAGCGATTAAAGATCAGGTTGTTTTTAAAGGAAAAACTTCACCAGAAAACGTCAAAAAAGAGTTACAACAAGCAGATATTTACATTCAATATAGTATTCAGGAAGGATTTGGAAATGCTGTTTTAGAAGCTCAAGCCTCAGGATTGCTATGTGTAGTATCTGATGCTGGTGGACTTAGGGAAAATGTATTAGATACTAAAACAGGATGGGTTGTTCCAAAAAGAAACCCTAGAGCTTTAGCCAATACGATTCAAAAAGTAATAGATATGACTTTCATCGACCAGCAAAAGATTCAAGAAAATGCCATAAACAGGATTGAAAAGGAATTTCACTTAAAACAGCAACAGCAAAGCTTTGTTAAGTTCTACTCAGAAGATTAAAAAAAAGCTATAAAAATCAATATATTTACAGCCCAACACTGCCTCAAATATGAATATATACATTCCTGATATAGATTTTAATACTGTAGAAAAAAGGCATTTGTTCATTGCTACACGACCATTTTTTTTAGGATCAGCTTGGGGAAATGATACAGATCTTAAAAAAAGTTGGGGTATAAATACAACTTACAACTATACAAATAATATTTCTGATGCTCAGGTAATGTTTTTGCCAAAGCCTATCAATTATTATCAAAAAAAAGAACTACAACAAACCGATGAATTATGCAAACAACATAACTTATTATGTTATGGTTTTATCATTGGAGATTGTAGCACTATTTTTCCCTTTTTTGATCGTCTGATGTATTTTCGGGTTGGAGGTTTTAAAGGACAGCTGCCTAAAAACAATATTGGGTTACCAGTTGCTTTGTCAGATATTTACAACAGTCTTTACGAAGGAAAGGCTTTTGAAATAAGAGCTAAACAAAAATTACCAACTATTGGGTTTTGCGGACATGCTAATTTATCTGCTAAAAAGAAATGGAAAGATAAACTTGGTTTTGTAAAGAAAAACGTGCTGCGATTCATTAAAAATCCATTTAACGCAAGCTACGAACCTCTATTTTCCTCTGCGTACGAGCGATTTAAATTGCTTAAAACCTTAGAAAATTCTTCATTAATAAAAACTAATTTTATTTATAGAAATGAATACAGAGCAGGTGCAAATACAAAAAAAGTACGCAAGCAAACAAATAAAGAGTATTATGAAAATATTAGAGAGTCAGATTACATATTATGCGTTAGAGGAGCAGGAAATTTCTCTGTACGTTTATATGAAACCTTAATGATGGGTAGAATTCCAGTATTTGTAGATACTAATTGTCTGTTACCATTTGAAGAAGAATTAAACTGGAAAAAACATTTAGTTTGGGTTCCTTGGAAAAGACGACATGAAATTTCTAAAATCGTTTCTGATTTCCATAACAACTTAAATCATCAGGAATTTAATGAGCTACAACACTCTAACAGGTTACTTTGGGAAAATTCACTTTCAATTGTAGGCATTTTTGAGTACATAAGAAAAAAAACAATTACGAACTGATCTGTTGTTTATATACATATTCTTATAAATGTTTTACAGTTTAATATATTATGTGTTATTATTGCATAGTTAATAACCGTATTGTACAAGAACCTTTTATGACAAATTACGAATTCATGCGCTGGATAACTTTTCCTATCATGACAACTCATTTAGTTACAGTAAGGAATGATATTAAAAGACTTTTAAAAACGAATGCAAAAACTGAAAGGACAACCATTTTAGATGTTGGTGGTCGTAAATCGCCTTATACAATAAACCTTCCAGCAAATATAGTTTTACTGGATGTACCGCAAGAAAGTGGAGATAAACAAAAATTAAATTTAGGTTTTACCAATACACTTCTGACAGAGGTTAAAAAAAAACGCTCTAATATAACTAATATTATTATTGAAGACATGACGCAATCTACTCTGCCTGAAGCATCTTATGACGCTGTAGTTTGTGTTGAAGTTATTGAACATGTTCCAGAAGACGACTTGTTTATTCAAAATATAGCTAAAGTTATAAAAGAAGGAGGTTGGGCTTATTTTACAACACCTAATGGTGATTATATAAAAAACGAAGGTCCTAACAAGAACCCAGATCATATTAGACATTATAAAAGACAAGAATTACAAGATTTATTAGAAAAGTATTTTCAAAGGGTTGAAGTGCATTATGCTGTAAAAACAGGGAAATATCGTGTTTGGGGCTTGAGAAGCTTTAAACTGAAACAACCTTTGCTAATTTTACGAACTTTAATGGGGAATTTTATTAATAAAATTCAATCTAAAGGAGTTGAGAACTCACCAATTAAAACAGCGCATTTGGTGGCTGTAGTTTACAAATAAATGTCAATTGAAGCGTATTAATTTATGGTCAACCAAAAACAGTTAATTTTTATTTCAGGAACAGGAAGATCAGGAACACATCTTGTCGGAAGATCAATTTCAAGCCATCCAGAAATTACTGCTCGAATAGAAGAACCTTATACTTTTGGATTAATAACAAGAATAGCTACAACTCAAGATATAGCTTTTATATTAAAAACATTTTTATTTAAAATACTACTTAAATTTAGACTCGCTAAAGTTTTAAAAGAGTCTTCAAATCATGTGTTGGAGAAATCACACCCTTCGTTATGGTTAGTAGATTTTTTATCTAAAGGATTCAAGACCTCTAAATTTATTTTTGTTTATCGTGATCTCGAACCTACAGTTAGTAGTATGTTAGAGCATAAAGGCGTGAAAACCTGGTATAATAAGTTGCCTCAAAATAAAATTAATAGGTTTTTAGGTATCAATTCATCAAATGTTACAGAATTTGAAACCTATTCGCTAGAAGAAAAATGTGCTTTACGCTGGAAATCTCATTATGATGAGATTTTTCGTTTGCAAAAAAAATATCCACAACAGGTGTATGTGTTGAAATATGATGACTTTTTATCTCATCCTGATAAAATACTTGAAGATGTTTCTCTGTTTTTAAATATCTCTAATGCATTCACAATAGAAACGTTCAAAACAGAATCTCTGGATAAATGGAAAAGTAAATTAAACCTTGACCAGTTAAAAAGGATTAGAAAAATTGTAATGTAACTCATTTATATTGCTTCAAGTTATTAACTAATTATGATTAATATAAGTCATTAAAAATTAAAACTAAGATTAAAGAAATGAATCTTAAAAAAACAATCAAAGGACTGTTATACGTTTTTAGAGGTAAAAGCACTAAATTCTCTAAGGTTACTTTATGTGGTGTTCCTTTAGTTCTCATAAAAAACACAACGCGTGAAAACCCTGATCAAGATGATGCATGGTGGTTTTATCTGGCAAAACATCACAATGTTATTTATGATATTGGTTGTAATATTGGATATACAGCTTTGTTAGCATTAATTCAAGACCCTAACAAACAAATGGTATTGGTTGATCCAAATCCTGAAGCCTTACAAAAGGCAGCAACCAATATAATTAATAATGGTTTAGGAAATAGAACGCAATACATTACCGCATTTGTAGGTGATAAACTAGATGATACTATCAAGTTTTATACGATTGGATCTGGAGCTGCAGGAAGTATGTATGCCTCTCATGCAGAAACAGCTGCTTCTGTAAATTCTTTTATGGAAGTAAAAACAGTGACTCTAGATTATTTGTATTCCTTATATGGTGTTGAGCCAGATTTAGTTAAGATAGATGTAGAAGGTGCTGAAACATTAGTTATGCAAGCCGCAAAAAAACTAGCAAATAGTTCAAAATGTAGTTTTTTTATTGAGATGCACAATGTAGAAAATCTTGGTATGGAAGCAGCAGGTCAAATGATGCTAGACTGGTGTGCAGAAATGGATTATAAAGCTTGGTATCTCAAAACAGGAGAACAACTACAAACAGCTGAAACTATTAAAAACAGAGGCAAATGTCATTTGTTACTATTACCAAAAGAAAAAGATTATCCTATATACTTAAAGGGAATAGCCCAAAATAATCCGCTTCCAAAATCCATTTAATGTTGTTTCATTTTTTAAAATATCTTCAACCAACACATTATTTTCAACATTTTAAAAAAAATGGAACATCTGTTTTTCCAATCGTTGATAAGTTGCCAGAAGATCTTTTTTTAAAACTAAAACCAGATTTAAATTTTCAATCTAAAAAAGCAACTGAATATGATTTATCTTGGCAAAGCATTCAGTCAGGATATATTGGAAATGCCAAAACATATTTAAGTTTTGAAAAGTTATCAGCTCAAGATAACTATCATTTTTTACGTAAATATTTTAATACTGCCTGGGTTTATTATGTATTAATGCTGCGTTTGATGTCATTCCACAATCCAGTACGTGAAATAAGTGCTTTTTGGAAAACCAGAACTACTAAAAGAGTAGTAGAAACCATTCCTGTCATGAATAACGGCTGGGATCACTTTAATGCTAATATGATTGTTAGCGCTCCTAAGGTTAGTGTTGTTATTCCAACCTTAAACAGATACGTGTATCTTAAAGATGTTCTGGAAGATTTGGAACGACAGGACTATAAAAATTTTGAAGTCATTATTGTTGATCAATCCAGTCCATTTAAAGCAGAATTTTACAACAATTTTAATTTAAATATAAATCTTATTCGGCAAGAAGAAAAAGCACTGTGGTTAGCAAGAAATACAGCAATCAGGAATGCTAAAGGGTCACTAATCGCATTGTCTGAAGATGATGTGCGTATAAAAGCGAACTGGATCTCTTCGCATCTTAAATGCTTAGAATTTTTTGATGCTCAGGTTTCAGCAGGAGTTTTTTATCCAAAAGGGAGTGAGATTCCTACAAATCGATCTTTTTTTGCTTTAGCATCTCAATTTGCAACAGGAAATGCGATGTTATATAAAGATGTTTTTAAAAAGGTTGGGCTTTTTGACAGGCAATTTGAAAAGCAACGAATGGGAGATGGTGAATTCGGAATGCGTATCTTTTTAGAAGATATTAAAAGTGTTTCAAATCCATTTGCTTCTTGTATAGATATTAAAGCAGGAACAGGAGGTTTGCGAGAGATGGGAAGTTGGGATGCTTTTAGAACAGCTTCTTATTTTGCTCCCAGACCTATTCCAAGTGTCCTTTATTTTTTTAGAACATATTTTGGAAACAAAGCAGCAAGATTAGCTTTATTGAGAAATGTTCCATTATCAATTTTTCCATACCGATTAAAAAAGAATAAGCCTTTGTTGCTTTTAGGTGTGTTTTGCACTATTTTTTTACTGCCAGTAGTGTGTTATCAAGTTTATAAATCCTGGAGGCTATCAAGTAAAAAAATAAAAGAAGGCGCATTAATCGAAACTTTATAGTGAAACAAAAAAAACATCATATCGTTGTTGTAACATCAGAATTTCCACCACAACCAGGAGGTATTGGAAATCACGCTTATAATCTTGCCTTACATCTACACAAAACTAATCATTCGGTTGAGGTTATTGCAGATCAACGTTCTGAAGATGGAGCGGAGGAAGAGGTGTTTGATCAATCACTAGCTTTTTTTGTCAAAAGAATTAAACGTTATAACTGGCGATTTATAATGTATCTGAAGCGTATTCTTGTTACTTTTAAAAGTTTTAAAAATGCATCTGCAGTAATTGCAACAGGGAAATTTTCTCTATGGAATGTTGCATTTTGTAGCTTGTTTTTTAAAACTAAAACGATTGCAGTCGTCCATGGAAGTGAAGTGAATTTTAAGTCTTTCGTCTTAAAAAAAACTATAGATATGGCTTTAAAACGAATGGATTGCATTGTAGCAGTTTCTAATTATACCAAAAGTCTGATTCAATTAAATCGTGACATAATTGTAATTCCTAATGGTATAAATTTATCAGAATGGTCTCAAGATGTATCAGATGTAATGCATCTAAAAGGAAAACCAGTTCTCACAACCGTTGGGAGAGTCAGTTCCAGAAAAGGACAATTAAATGTAATTAAACTGTTACCAGAGATTGTTAAGCAATTTCCAGAAATACATTATCATTGTGTAGGGATTCCAACTGAAGCAGAATACTTTAGCAATATTGCAGAAGATTTAGGTGTATCAAAATATGTAACATTTCACGGAAGTGTAAATCATGATGCTTTAAAAAATATATTGAAGAATACAGATGTATTCATCATGTTGAGCACTGAAACTAAAACAGGAGACGTTGAAGGCTTTGGTATTGCTATTTTAGAAGCAAATGCATTAGGAGTTCCTGCTATAGGATCAAAAAAATGTGGGATTGAAGATGCCATTGATAATTATAAATCAGGTGTTTTGATTAATGATAATCCTGAGGAATTTAATAAGGCTTTAGAAACTATTTTGAACACGATAGAAAATTATCAAAAAGCATCAATTCTTTGGGCACAAAAGCATTCGTGGAGTAATATTGTAAATAGGTACTTAAAAGTAATACAAGATTAATGAAACTTGCAATTATATCGCATACTGAACATTATAAAACTGAGACAGGACAAATTGTAGGTTGGGGACCAACCGTTAGTGAGATTAATTATCTTTTAGATGCTTTTGATACAATTTATCACGTCGCTATGTTGCATCAAGAAAATCCACCACCAAGTGCCTTGCCATATATTTCAGATCGAGTGAAATTTGTAGCTTTAAAACCTTCAGGAGGAAGAACTCTTTACAGCAAGTGGCAAACGATACAACAAGCTCCATCAGTAATTAATACTGTGGCAAAAACTATAAAAAAAGTTGATTGTTTTCAATTGCGTACACCAACTGGGATTGCTGTATATTTAATTCCGTATTTAACAGTTTTTATAAAGAAAAAAGGGTGGTATAAATATGCTGGAAATTGGAATCAGAAAAACCCGCCTTTTGGTTATAGGTTACAACGTTTAATGCTTCTAAATCAATCTAGAAAAGTAACTATTAATGGATCTTGGGATCAACAACCTGAGCATTGTTATACTTTTGAAAACCCTTGTTTAACGGATGAAGAATTAGGAGAAGGAAAAACCGTAAGAAGTCAAAAAAGCATACTAGAATCACTGCAGTTTTGTTATGTTGGTAGATTAGAAAAGCCAAAAGGGGTTGAACGTATTATCAATGCTTTTAAACTATTGTCTGATGAGGAAAAACAACGGATTGGCTGTGTTCATATGGTTGGTGACGGGTTTGAATATAATTATTTTAGTAACTTAGCTAAAACAACAGGAGTTTTATTTAATTTTCATGGATTTTTGCCAAGACATGAGGTTTTTTCCATTTACAAACAGTCTCATGTTTTTGTCATGCCCACAACAGCTTCAGAGGGATTTCCGAAAGTGATCGCAGAAGCTATGAATTATGGTTGTTTACCAATTGTTTCAAATATTTCTTCCATTGGACATTATTTAAAACATCAAGAAAATGGATTTTTGCTGAATACAGTTACTGTAGACAATTTATTAATTGAAATTAAAAAGGTTATTAAATTAAATGAAGAAGGTTATAATACTATGATAAATAATCAGGACGAAATTCTTACAAAATTCACATTTTCTCACTATAAGAGCCGAATTCTAAGAGATATCTTAAAATAATGTGTAATTTACTCAGATGCATATTTTAGATTATTGACTTAATTTACTAGACTAAATAAAAAAAAAGATATATTTTTAGACGCAATTATTTGTATGGATAAATTCATGATTTTTAAAAAATTACGTTGGACTTTTAAAAGACATCCTTTTTTATATATTGCTCGCTTTAAGTTGTTATCGAAAAACTCTAACGTGTCTGATATTACAAATTTCACATATAATGACACGAATTCTAAAAATGATATTCCAACCTATTTCCAGAAAGTCAATAATATAATATTTGAAACAAAAAAACCCGAAGAAGACTTAGAAGTTGTTAAACACATTGCAATCTGGATGCATCGTAATATAAAAGGAGGAAGAGGTTTAAGCGAACCTTCTGAGAAAGCGCTTAAAATGATGATTAATGGTGATGGAGGCGTTTGTAGTGATATGGTTCAGGTTTTTAATAACTTTTGTATTATAAATGACATTCAAGTAAGAGAATGGGGTGTTACGCGTGCACCATTTAATAAATCTTTTGGAGGACATTCATTTAATGAGGTTTTTTGTAAAAAGCTAGATAAATGGGTGTTAATAGATGTTTCTGCGAGTATACTTTTTTATTCAAACAAAAGCGCTGAACCCTTATCTGTGATAGAATTATATCAATTTCTTCGTTCAGGAGAAACAGTTTTTTTTAAATCCTTCAATGAAAAACATGCTATTTCAAAAGCAAATGTTGAAAATAACTTTTTCAATCCTGATATAGTTCCTTTTTTAATCTGTAATTATTCTAATAAAACCTATGATTTTTTATTGAAATATTCCAGACCTTATGTTCCTATTTTTGTATCACATTTTATACTTTATGCTTTAAATAAAAGTTATTATTATAAATTTCCATTAGACAACTATAAGAACATTTTTTCTTAAATGGATTTTGCTTTTAAACTTATCTAAATAGGTTTTATTGTATTACATGTGGTAAATTTAGACCACTTTTTAATTGAAAATTTGATTGAAGTATAACTTAACATACATAGGTCTTGTCGGTATTCATATAGCCATAGGTTTTTTGATATACTTAAACAGAGATATAGCTAAAATTTATTTTTTAGTGGCTGTCGCAGTTTTCTTATTTCGTATTATTAATATTCAAAAAGAATTAAAAACCTATGAAGTGCTAAAAGCATGTGCCTATTTTGTTGGTGCCGAAGTGCTTTTTAGAATGACCAGAGGTTCGCTTTCTTATGAGGCAGGAAAGTATATTGTCATCTTTTTCTCATTACTAGGCATGGTTTACAAGGGTATCTCAGGTAAAGGATATCCTTATTTTATTTATCTGATGCTATTGGTACCTTCTATTTTTGTTGCGTCCACGACTTTGAGTTTTGATGCAAATTTTAGAACGAATATAGCATTTGTATTAAGTGGACCAGTATGTTTAGGTATAGCTGCTTTGTTTTGCTACGATAAAAAAGTAACGATTAAACAGTTAAACAACATGCTTTTATTTATGGTGTTGCCCATTATAGCCAATACCACTTATGTTTTTTTCTATACACCGAGTATAAAAGAAACTTTATCAAATACAGCTTCAAATGTAGCAGCTTCTGGTGGTTTTGGACCCAATCAGGTTTCTATAACATTAGGTCTAGGGATGTTTATTATGGTTACCCTTTTTTTTAACCAATCCAATTCATTAAAGCTTAAAATATTTAATCTGGGTATTCTCGCTCTCATATCGTATCGAGCTGTTCTAACGTTTAGTAGAGGAGGAGTTATTACTGCAATTCTTGTCATACTTGCTTTTTTGTTTTTCTATTATAGACATAGTTCTATAGTTAAAAAAAATTCCATCATGGTCCAGTTTATGGTACTAATAGTCTGCCTGATGATAACGTGGACTATCTCTTCTAATCACACTGATGGCTATATAGATTTGCGATATGCTAATAAAGACCATTTGGGGCAAAGTAAAGAAGATTTAACTACAGGTAGAGGGGATTTGTTTATGTATGAATTAAAAGGATTCATATCTAATCCTTTTTTTGGTATAGGATCAAGTCGAGCTAAAGATCAGCGAATTGAACTTGAAGGACAAGGAAATATATCACATAGTGAAGTTGGAAGATTGCTTGGGGAACATGGTATTTTTGGAATAATAATATTGCTCATCTTAATTTTTAAGCCATTATATTTTAGGTCTAATAATAAAAAGAATTATTACTTTTATGCCTTTTTAGGGTTTTGGTTCGCAACTATAAACCACGCTTCTATGCGAATTGCAGCACCTTCATTTATTTACGCTTTAGCACTTTTAAATGTGACTCATGAAAAACGTCCTATACATAGGAAACAAATTAAAGAATAAAAAATTTAATGTATCTACGATTCTTATTTTAGGGAATTTGTTAGAAAGTGAAGGTTATAATGTTTTTTATGCGTCTTCAAAAACGAATAAATTCTTTCGTTTATTAGACATGTGTGTTAGTTGTATTAAATATAAAAACACAGCAAATGTTGTATTAATAGATACCTACAGCACTCAAAATTTTTATTATGCATTGATAATTAGTCAACTGTGTAGAATTCTTAATTTAGACTATATCCCAATTCTACATGGAGGTAATCTTCCTGAGCGATTAAAAAGATCTCCTTTAATGAGTAAAATGATCTTTAAACATGCAAAATATAATGTGTCGCCTTCTGGATTTCTTAAAAACGCTTTTCAAAATTATGGGTATGCCAATATTCTGCATATTCCTAATACTATAAAAATAGATGATTACCCGTTTTTACTTAAAAAATATGATACACCAAGATTGTTATGGGTACGCTCATTTTCCAAAATCTATAATCCTGAGTTAGCAGTGAAAGTATTAAATACTCTAAGAAAAGAATATCCAGAGTCAGAATTATGCATGGTTGGTCCAGATACCGATGGCTCTCGGCAATATGTTGAAAACCTAGCAAATAGCTTAAATTTAACTGTAAAATTTACTGGTAAATTAGAAAAGAAGGATTGGATAGATTTATCTAAGAATTATAATATCTTTATAAACACAACAAATTTTGATAATACACCTGTAAGTGTCATTGAAGCAATGGCCTTAGGACTGCCTATCGTTTCAACAAATGTTGGAGGTATACCATATTTAATTGAAGATGGTGTTGACGGACTCCTAGTAGAGCCTAATCAAGTTAATGAGATGAACTCAGCTGTTGTTTCACTAATCAAGGATTTTGAAAAAAGGAAAGTATTGATTGAAAATGCCAGAAAAAAGGCTGAAAAATTTGATTGGAATCAGGTAAAATTACTTTGGATTAAAGCATTAAACGCTAATAAAGGTGATAATCTATCTTAACTTGTTATATTTATCAATAATTTGAATAAATGACCAAAAAGAAAGGCATACATTTTGAGATATCTGAACGCAAGATTCTCTTACGAATTTTTGATATTTTATTCATTTTTGGTGGATTATATCTTATTGAATTGTTCCTTGATTTTGATTATTTAATGATTAATAACCAAAACACAATAGCTCTATTTGTATTGGTTTTATATATTTCTGTTTTTGGAACTATTTTTGAAATCTACGACCTTCAAAAATCAGACAAACTGGATGTTACGTTTAGAAACATTGTAATTACAGCTTCAACAACAGTTCTGTTTTATTTGTTAACACCATTTTTTACTCCATTTCTACCTGAGAACAGATTGCAAATCCTCTACTTTTATTTAACGATAATTGTAATGTTGTTTTTGTGGCGTCTAGCATACACTACTCTAATTTCTTCTCCTCGGTTTTATAAAAAAGTACTCCTAGTTGGCGAGATTTCTAATATTGAAAATATCATTAAGCCTTTAAAAGAAACAGATCCTAACTACAAAATAATAGGATTTATTAACTGTGAAAAGGAAACAAATGCTCCTATAAAATTTAGAGGCTTAAAAGAATTCCAACCATATGAGCTTATGGATGTCATTCAAAAACATAAAATTTCTGAGATTCTTGTAGCCAGTTACGATTCAGAAACGATAACTTCTGAAATATACCACGATTTAATCAATTTATTAGAACATGGTTTTACAATTAGAGAATATACACAAGTTTATGAGGAAATTACTTATCGCGTACCTATTCAGTTTGTAGGTAAAGATTTCTATAAATATTTTCCTTTCAGTAGAAGTAATCAAAACACATTGTATTTGTTTTTTCATAGAACCTTTGATGTTTTATTTTCAATTATTGGATTGTTAATAGGTCTTGTATTAATGCCAGTTATTTTGCTCGGAAACTTAATAGCAAACAGAGGTCCTCTGTTTTACACTCAAGAACGTGTTGGTAAAAACGGAAAGATTTTTCAAATTATGAAATTACGAAGCATGATTGTAAATGCCGAACGTGATGGAGCAAAGTGGGCAGAAAAAAATGATACTAGAATTACCACTTTTGGTAGATTTCTGAGACGCTCTAGATTGGATGAAATCCCACAATTCTATAATGTGCTAAAAGGTGAAATGAGTATTATTGGCCCAAGACCAGAACGGCCTTTTTTTGTTAATGAATTGTCTAGAATTATACCTTTTTATGAAACCAGACATATAGTAAAACCTGGACTTACTGGTTGGGCTCAAGTTAAAACACGTTATGGGTCTTCTGTTGATGATAGCTTAACCAAGTTACAATACGATTTATATTATATTAAACATAGAAGTGTTTTTCTGGATTTAAATATTGTAGTCAAAACCTTAAGTACAATATTATACTATCGTGGTCAGTAGATTTAAGCTCTGTTGAAATACTTAAGGATATAAATATACCTTACAAATAAAGCCATCAGTAAAGGAATTAATGCTATAGCAAACACCTGAACACCAATAATCCAATGTAAGGTTAACAAGAAAAACATGATAATTAAAAATTTCAAATAACTTTTAAACCAGGTTTTTACCTTTGGTTTTAATAGCTGTCCAATCATAAATAGATTTAGAGGAAAAGCCCATAGCATATTGTAATTTTGTGCGGTTGCAGAATGATTGGTACCAAACCATAAAAATAGCATGAGAATACCTAATAAACCTGTCAATCCAAAAATTGCTACATCCAGCCACGTACTTCGTCGTTTGTGTTTTTTATCTGAATAAGTAACAAACAGAATTAAAACAGCTACTAGACTCATGATCATTAACGGACTTAAAATGAAGTTTGCACTGTTGTTTGGCTTCTTTTTTTTGTAGATGGTAGTTGATTTTTTTACAAAGTTTTCTGAGTGGTCTGTTTTAGTTTCTTCAAAAAAATCATGAATGTATTTAGGTAAGAACATTTGTTCGTAAGGTGTGGCTTTTCTATCAATAACAGAACCTAAAGCCATATCTATTCCAAAACTTCCCCAAGAATTTAATCCTACATGTTCATGTATGAGTTGTCTAAACGTTTGAGGTGTATAATCTTTAGGTGTTGAAAATACAATTGCATTATCAGTAGTGATTTTTGCAACATCTCTAATTTTGGTGGCACAGTTGTCATAAAAGAAATCATAGAGGTATTTTCTGTTTTCAGGTTTATAATTAGTAACTAAATAATCATAAAGTTGTTGTTTCTCTGAAGTTGATAGATTTAAAACCTGTTCTTCTATTGTTCTGTCGTAATATTGGTAGGTTTTATAAAATTGCGAAAACGAATGTTTACTAATAAGATAATTCAGTTTTCCCTGCGCAAATTTCAAATAAAAATTAGGTGTGTCAAAATCATATTCGCCATAACCATAAACCACATCCAAACCCAGTTGATTATCTTTAATCCTGAAACCATTATGTCCAAAAGCATCGTTAAGATTATCGCCAGGACCAATGGTTAAAACTGAAATTTCTGCTTGTGGTGACAACGGTCTTTGTTGTCCTAGTGTAATTATTGTCGTTAGTAAGAATAAAAAAAGTAATACGTATTGCTTCATAAGAGTGTATGCTTATCTAAAGATACTAAAATCGAGCTTTAGAGAAAACACATTGCTATACAGAGCGACACTTTGATCTCCTATATCTGTAAATGCATAATCTACATATATGCCTTTGTATTTAAAGCCTAAGCCCAGACTAGGCTGAAAGGTAAGGTTTTCAGAATTATCTAATTGTAACTCATTTTGAAAATTCCCAACACCGGCTCTTAGAAAAACCAGGTCTGTATATCCAAATTCAAACCCTAATGCAGGATTAATACTTGCGAAAGATGTTGAAATAAGATCATTATTTTGTTCAAATCTCACATTTAAATCAAAAGAAGCTAATAATGAGTAATCATAACGAAAGAAATATTTCTTCGACATTCCAATTTGTAATTTTGGAATGGTAAGCTCAGTGCTTTCAGGAACCGTTTGGTTTTGGCCTTCAATCGCATTTTGAATGTCTTCAAGTTTATCATCGTTAAAAGACCAGGCATTAAATGTTGTTGTAATGTCTCTTGCCATGATTCCAAACTTCCAATCATTATCAGACTCAAATTGAATACCAAGATCTAAACCAAATCCCCAAGAATCAGCAAAATCACCTATAATTCGCCTAACAACTTTAGCATTAACTCCATAACTTAAACCTGGAATAGGTAAATTTCTGGCATATGAAAAAGTTAGCGCATAGTCTGCTGTTGAGAATAAGCTTACACGATCATAATTAATATTTCCTTGATCATCAATTAATTGGGTAGTATCTAAAATATCATCAACACCAAAACGGATTAAGGATACTGCAATAGCACTTTTATCATCTAGTGGTTTTGCAAAAGCGATGTAGTTGTAGTTGGCAATATTAGCAAAATAGCTAGAATGCATAGCGGCTAATTGGTTGTCTTCTAATTGTACTAATCCAGCAGGATTCCAATATCCAGAATTAACATCAGATGTGTGTGAAACCACAGCATTGCTCATTCCTAAGGCAGCTGCATCAACACCAATATTTAAAAACTCATTTGAGTATTTACGAACGGTTTGCGCAGAGCCTATCAGTGTCATCAATGACAATACGATGAGTAAGTATTTTTTCAACAGCAAGATTTTTTACAAAGATGCATAATATTTTTCATCTATTAAACTGTAAAATGAGGGAGTTATTGTATGTCTTTGGTATGAATCGGATTAATAATCAAATTGTAAATATAGAAATCACGATTTTCTTCCTCTGTTAATTCAATCAATAAGTGGTTTAGTCGAAAATAGTTTGCTATTTTTACATAAATTTTGTGCATGTCTATAAAACGATTTATTCCTAATTTTATAACACTTCTTAATTTATTCTGTGGAAGTATTGCAGTCATATTCGCTGTAAATAATAATTTTGTGGCAGCTGCTATATTTGTGTTTTTAGGTATTTTCTTTGATTTTTTTGATGGTCTGTTAGCCAGAAAACTTAATGTGCAAAGTGAATTAGGAATTCAACTGGATTCTTTAGCAGACATGGTTACCAGCGGATTAGTGCCTGGAATTGTGATGTATAAATTGATATCTATGAGTATGGTGGCACCAGAAATGTTTACAAAAACAGAATGGAGTTCGACGACAACATGGGATTCAATATCTATTAGTTTTATGCCCTTAGTAGGATTGTTTATTACACTAGCATCAGCTTATCGCTTAGCTAAGTTTAACATTGATGAAGATCAACAAAGTTATTTTAAAGGTTTACCAACACCTGCGAATACCTTGCTTATTTTGTCATTACCTTTGATTATTGAATTTCAGAATAGTAGTTTTTTTAATTCACTTATTTCTAATCAATGGTTCTTAATTGGGTTAACAATTGGAAGTTGTTACATCTTAAATTCAAATATCAAACTCTTTGCTTTAAAATTCAAAAATTATAGTTTTTCAGATAATAAATTTCGATATACTTTGATTGTGTTGAGCATTTTTTTAATGATTGCTTTTCATTTTATTGCAATTCCTTTAATTATCATACTATACATTGTGCTTTCGGTACTTAAAAATGTAACCACTAAATAATTTATGTAATAGCTAACTTTATAATTCATGGCATCAGGATTTTTTGCATTATTAGATGATATTGGAGTACTTATGGACGATGTGGCTGCTATGAGTAAGATTACCACAAAAAAAACAGCTGGTATTTTAGGTGATGATTTGGCTGTTAATGCAGAGAAAGCTTCTGGTTTTGTGTCCTCCAGAGAAATTCCTGTGCTTTGGGCAATCACCAAAGGCTCAATGTTAAATAAGTTAATCATTTTACCGTTAGCATTTTTATTGAGTGCCTTTGTACCTTGGGCAGTAATTGTTATCCTCGTACTTGGTGGAGTCTATCTCGCTTATGAAGGTGCAGAAAAAATCTATGAATATGTTGTGCCACATGAACATGAAAAAGTTGTCGAATTAAAAGCTGATTTTTCTGAAGAAGAACTTTTAGCTTTAGAAAAATCTAAAATAAAATCAGCGATACTTACCGACTTTATACTTTCAGTAGAAATTATAATTATCGCTTTAGGAACTGTTGTTGGAAGAGAATTACTATTTCAGGTTTTGGTAGTGTCTATAGTTGCTGTTATTGCTACTGTTGGAGTTTACGGTATTGTTGCTCTTATTGTTAGGATGGATGATTTAGGGTTTCGGTTAATTAAAATGAGCAAAGACAAGAAAGGTGTGTCTTATACTATCGGAAATATCTTAGTAAAAGCTTTACCTAAAATAATTAAGAGTTTATCTGTCATAGGAACGATTGCTTTACTATTAGTTTCTGGTGGAATATTTGTACATAACTTAGAGTTTTTACATCATTTTTTAGAAGCGCTACCATCTATACTTAGAGATTTTATTGTAGGATTGCTAGTAGGTGCTGTTGCTCTTATAGTGGTTAAATTTATAAAAAAGATGATTCGTTTTTTTAAAAAATAAAATACATAAACTAAGTGTTTGTGTATTTTAGCAGGAACTGTGCTCGATACTTTAGAGTTTATATGGGTTTTAAGTAGCTGTAAATCAAATTGTTTTAAGGGTTGAAGATCATTTCGAAATTTATTAAACTGCTGTTATAAGATAAAATTAATTGATGAAAGTAAGAATTCTGAACACATATAACACACCGCTTTTTTAGATGACTCAAATACAGTTTTTTGTCAAAGATGTTAAGCGTATGCTTGGTAAACGTAAAATAAGAATTTTACATGTCTGGTTAAAGCGTTCTTTTTGGGGAATTTTACTCTATAGGTTAGAGCGTAGTTTTTTTTTAGTTTTTGGTAAGGCTTATGGAATTATTAGAGTTCCATTTATACCAATTTTCAATATATTACAATCTTATTCTAATATTGAAATTCATTATAAAGCTAATATAAAAGGAGGCTTATCTGTATTACATCCTTCAGTAGGATGCGTAATTTCATGGCGAACGAATATTGGAGAAAATTTGACCTTAACTGGAGGGAATATTATTGGGATTAAAACAGAACATAGTAAAGATAAATTTATAATAGGTAATAATTGTACATTTGGAGCTAATGCTACTGTAGTTGGTCCTTTGCAGCTTGGAAACGATATTATTATTGGTGCATCTGCTTGTGTAACTGAAAGTTGTTTGACAGATGGTAGTATTTTAATGGGAGTTCCTGCGAAAGTTTATAACAAAACGAACAGAGTGTAGCTTATTTTTAAAGTTGCTATGTTTTGTTTGTTATGGCTGTTTAAAATTCTAATTTCTTCTTGCGCAACTCAAAGTTCTGACCTAAATATACTTTTCGAACCATTTCATCATCGGCTAATTCTTCAGGTTTACCAGCTTTTAATATACTTCCTTCAAACATTAAATATGTACGGTCTGTAATCGCTAAAGTTTCTTGTACATTGTGGTCGGTAATTAAGATGCCAATATTCTTTTTTGTCAGTTGCGCTATAATTCTCTGAATATCTTCAACAGCCACAGGATCAACACCAGCAAAAGGTTCATCTAACAAAATAAAATCCGGATCAGTAGCAAGAGCTCTGGCAATTTCGGTACGACGACGTTCGCCTCCAGATAATAAATCACCTCTGTTTTTACGAATATGGCCCAAACTGAATTCCTCAATTAAAGACTCCATCTTATCTTCCTGTGCTTTTTTACTGAGTTTGGTCATTTGTAAGACACTCAGAATGTTATCTTCAATACTTAACTTTCTAAATACAGAAGCTTCTTGTGCTAGATATCCAATACCATTTTGAGCACGCTTATACATAGGAAACGATGTGATTTCAGTATCATCAAGAAAAATATTGCCACCATTAGGTTTGATAAGTCCAACAATCATATAGAAAGATGTCGTTTTACCAGCACCATTTGGTCCAAGTAAACCTACAATTTCACCTTGGTTGACTTCTAATGATACATCCTTAACGACTTTTCTTCCGCTGTAGGATTTCATTAAATTTTCGGCTCTTAATTTTTTCATAGTTGCTAAAATAATAAATTAACCAGGAGTTGCTTTTTGTTTATTATAAGTTTAACGCATGCTGTTAATAAACCCTTATAAAACAAAATAAAACTAATCTTGTTTCAAGATTTTGGAATTTGGTGTTTTTGGTTTCATTAGAATTTAATTCCTATACCTCTTAACTTCCAATGTGATAGGTTTTGAATCTGCAAACCATATCAGACCGTTTTTTTCTTCTTCTTCTTGTTTAAGTTTCTTAATACAACTTTTGATATGTAAATACTCACTTGATACAATACTAAAATTGGGATAGCCACAATAATCTGACTGGCTAAATCTGGAGGTGTAATAATTGCAGAAAGTACCAAAACAATGACCAGAGCAAACTTTCTGTATTTCTTCATGATTTTTGGTGTTACCAATCCAACTTTAGTTAAAAAGTATATAATAATTGGCAGTTCAAATACAAGTCCAGAAGCTAAACTAGAGGATCGTATTATTGAAATATAAGAACTAATATCAAACTCATTTGAAATTTCAGAACTTACACTGTAGTTTCCTAAAAAGTTAATTGATAATGGTGTTACGATGTAATAACCGAATAATACACCCAAAAAGAATAAAAAAGAAGTCATAAATATAAATCCTTTTGAATATTTACGTTCATTACTTCGTAATCCAGGACTAATAAAACTCCATAATTGATAAATCACATAAGGGAATGCCAGTATAAAACCTGCAAATATAGACGTCCATATATCAGCAGAAAACTGACCTGCCATAGTTCTACTTTGAACTTTAAATGGGAATTCGGCAGCACAAAACGTTGTATCATTAACACCTATAAATTGTGAAGCCTGGCACAACCATTTATACGTTGGAAAGTCCATACGCTTGGGCGCAAAAATAATGTGTTCAAAAATGAAGCCGCTAAAGATAAAAGCAACCGTTGCACAAATTAAAATTGAAAGTGTGATGCGTATTAAATGCCATCTTAAGTCTTCAATATGATCTAAAAAAGACATTTCATCGGTATTCTTTTTTCCCATTATATAATACCTTCTTTAATTAAGTCATGAATATGAATGACGCCAGCATATTCTCCATTTTTTTCAACTAATAATTGTGAAATTCCATGTTCTTCCATGAGTTCCATGGCATCAATAGCCATCGCATCTTCGTCTATTCGTTTTGGATTACTACCCATAATATCTTTTGCACATAAGTGAATAAAATTATCACTTTTAGTTAACATTCGCCTTAAATCTCCATCCGTTATAATACCAGCAATTTTATTGTTATCGACTACAGCAGTAACACCAAGCATTTTTTCAGAAATTTCAACAATAACATCTTTGGCTGAAGTGTTTAAATTTACTTTAGGTTTTTCATTAACCGATGACAAATCAATTACACGCAAATATAAGCGTTTCCCTAAGGCTCCACCAGGATGATATTTTGCAAAATCTTTACTTGAAAATCCGCGTAACTCTAATAAACAAATAGCTAAGGCATCACCTATCACTAATTGAGCGGTAGTGCTTGTTGTTGGTGCTAAATTATTCGGACAAGCTTCTTGTTCTACATAAGTATTAAGTATATAATCTGATTGTAATGCTAGAAATGATTTATCGTTACCTGTGATAGCAATCATTTTGTTATGTGCATTTTTAATTAAAGGCACTAAAACTTTTATTTCAGGTGTATTTCCACTTTTTGAAATACAAATCACCACATCATCTTCTAAAATTAACCCTAAATCACCATGAATAGCATCTGCAGCATGCATAAATACAGATGGAGTTCCTGTAGAATTTAGAGTTGCTACAATTTTATTAGCGATTATTGCACTTTTACCAATTCCTGTAATAATAACACGACCTTTAGAGTTATATATCAATGAAACGGCATTTGCGAAGTCATCGGTTAATAAATGACTGAGATTAGCTATGGCATCACGTTCTAAATCTATGGTTTTTCTAGCGGTTTCTAGGATAGATTGTATACTATTCAAAATTAATTTTTTTTGAGTTTGATGAGTTTAAAGAAATTGTTATCTTTAGTCTTATGCAAATGTATCAAAAATACTAATAGGGATTAATGAGTATAAAAGAAATTGATATACATTCTGCACTAAAACAGTACTTTGGTTTTTCTAAATTTAAGGGACTCCAGGAGAGTGTCATACAAAGTGTTGTTGCTGGTGAGGATGTATTTGTTATAATGCCAACAGGAGGAGGGAAGTCATTGTGTTACCAACTTCCAGCATTGATAAAAGAAGGTACAGCAATTATCGTATCTCCATTAATAGCTTTAATGAAAAACCAAGTTGATGCCATTAGAGGGATCTCTAATGAAGAAGGTGTCGCTCATGTATTAAATTCTTCGTTAAATAAAACGGAAGTAAAACGCGTTAAAGAAGACATCACAAATGGAATTACTAAACTGTTATATGTGGCTCCAGAATCTTTAACTAAGGAAGAGCATGTAGAGTTTTTAAGGTCTGTTACAATTTCATTTATGGCAGTTGATGAAGCACATTGTATCAGTGAATGGGGACATGATTTTAGACCAGAATACAGAAATCTTCGGCATATAATCAAGCGTATAGGAGACAATATTCCAATTATAGGTTTAACTGCAACTGCAACTCCTAAAGTTCAAGAAGATATTTTAAAAAGTTTAGATATCACCAATGCTACTACATTTAAAGCTTCATTTAACAGGCCAAATTTATATTATGAAATACGTCCGAAGACTAAAAATGTTGATGCAGATATCATTCGTTTTGTGAAACAAAATGAAGGAAAATCTGGAATTGTATACTGTTTAAGTCGTAAGCGTGTTGAAGAATTGGCTCAAGTACTTCAGGTTAATGGTATAAAAGCAGTGCCATATCACGCTGGCTTAGATCCTAAAACCAGAGTAAAACATCAGGACATGTTTCTTATGGAAGATGCTGATGTAGTTGTGGCTACAATTGCATTTGGTATGGGAATCGACAAACCAGATGTACGCTTTGTGATACATCACGATATGCCCAAAAGTATCGAAAGTTATTATCAGGAGACAGGTAGAGCAGGACGTGATGGAGGAGAAGGTCATTGCTTAGCTTATTATGCTTATAAGGATATTGAAAAACTAGAAAAGTTTATGTCTGGTAAACCTGTTGCTGAACAGGAAATCGGACAGGCACTACTGCAGGAAGTTGTGGCTTTTGCCGAAAGTTCTGTATCTCGACGTAAATTTATATTGCATTATTTTGGTGAGGAGTTTGACAATGAAACCGGAGAAGGAGGAGATATGGACGATAATGTTCGTAATCCTAAAAAACAACATGAAGCTAAAGCAGAAGTGGTCACCTTACTAGAAACGGTTGACAAAACCAACGAAAAATATAAATCTAAAGATTTGGTTAATGTATTGGTTGGACACTCAAATGCTTTAATCTCTTCACACAAAACGGATACATTGCCTTTCTTCGGAATTGGAAAAGATCGCGATAAACGCTATTGGATGGCTTTAATTCGTCAAGTATTAGTCGCAGGTTTCCTGAAAAAAGATATTGAAACATATGGCGTTTTACGTTTGCCTCAGGCAGGTCATGATTTTATAAAGTCGCCAGAATCATTCATGATGACTGAAGATCATGTCTTTGACGAAACATCTGATGATGGGATTATTACAGCAGCTAAAGGAGGTGGAGGAGTAGCCGATGAGAAATTAATGGGTATGCTTAAAGACCTTAGAAAACGCAATGCTAAAAAATTAGGTGTGCCACCTTTTGTGATTTTTCAAGACCCTTCTTTAGAAGATATGGCCTTAAAGTATCCTATTACTTTAGAAGAGTTAAGTCATGTTCATGGTGTTGGTGATGGTAAAGCAAATAAATACGGAAAAGACTTTATAGAACTCATTTCCAGATATGTTGAAGATAATGACATTATGCGACCTGACGATTTCGTAGTTAAAAGTACAGGTTCAAATTCTGCTATAAAGCTATATATAATTCAAAATGTAGATAGGAAGTTACGTTTAGATGATATTGCATCATCTAAGGGCATGAGTATGGCAGATTTTACTAAAGAAATGGAAGCCATTGTTTTTTCTGGAACAAAACTCAACATCAATTACTGGATTGATGAAATTTTAGATGAAGAGCAACAGGAAGAAATTCATGAGTACTTTATGGAATCTGAAACCGATAAAATTTCTGATGCTATTGAAGAGTTCGATGGAGATTATGAAGAAGAAGAACTCCGTTTGTATCGTATTAAGTTTATGAGCGAAGTAGCAAATTAATTTCTAATTTACATCTATACTTAGTCACGATTGCTTCTAGGCTTGTAATAACTTTGCTAACAATTTTTTATGTTAAATGATTATTTTCTTGTTTAAAATTTTTAAAAGTAAGGAATCCTAACTATATTTGTAATGCAATAGTGCAATAATTTTAAATAAACTAAGATGAGTAAGACAATTTTTTATCATGCAGGCTGTCCAGTTTGTATAAGCGCAGAACATGACATCATCAATCTGGTTGGTTCAGAAAACGTTGAAATTGTAAATATTGGTCTTGACAGATCAAGGATTCAAGAGGCAGAAAAAGCAGGAGTAGAGTCAGTGCCAGCTTTACGAACTCCAAATGGAAATATTTTGCATATTAATTTTGGAGCTTCAATGGCTGATGTAAAAGGATGACACAACCTTATTAGTTAGGACTACTAATTAAAATAAAATGCTTTTAAATTATAGCTATTCTATAGTAGGAAATTGTGATTAATTTAATTAGGATGACTAACTTTGCCTGTCGATAAAAATCCGACAGGCTTTTTTTATAATGGATAACAGTATTTTTAATCCCAATCATCAGATAGAAAACCTTTCAAGTAAAGTTGTTTCTGGTCTTGAGCGTATTTCTGAAGTATTTAAAGTTTTACTTTGGGAAAAAGCTAAGCAAGTCGGTTTAAGTCCGATACAAATCCAGATTTTAATTTTTGTAGCCTATCACAAACAAGAATTATGTCATGTAAGTCATTTGGCTAAAGAGTTTAACGTCACCAAACCTACCATTAGTGATGCTGTTAAAATCCTAGATAAAAAACAATTAATTCTCAAAGATTACTCATCCAGCGATAGTCGAACTTACAGTATTCATTTATCTCAATTAGGACAACAAATGGTATCCGAAACTAATAATTTTGCTAATCCTTTGAAGCGGCAAATGAATAAGCTTAAACAAGCCGAACTTGAAGATGTATTCAAAACTTTAAGCGAATTAATTTATAAACTGAATCAAAATGGAACGCTAACGGTTCAGCGCACATGTTTCGGTTGTAAATATTATCAAAGACAAGACGATTCCGATTATTGCAGATTACTCGAAAAAAAATTATTACATAAAGATATAAGATTAGATTGTCCTGAGTTTGAAGAAAAAGCTTAAGACTATTTTATTCTTCTTCCTCATCAATTAAGTCATATACTGAAAAAATAATCTTATGATTTTTGCATGTCAATACAAGTTGTTTTACGGTAGAACGATCTATTTTAGCAGCATCAGCTTCTTCAATTTGAAAGTCTATTTTAGAAATACTTCTGTTAGATACATTTGAATGGTCTGATTCTAATTCTATCGTGTCTGAATCCAGTAATAATTCAAAATCATGTCCAATCACTTTAAGTTGTGCGCCTTTGACCGTTTTTATATGAAATGTACCAACAATAACGGTTTGAAAAAAATAATAACCTCCTAATTCATTAAGTCCAGCATATAGCACATTAGATTCTGAAATCGCAAAAGGATCATTGTCTATGTCTTTAATAATAACTTCAGTGTGGTCATCAACATGAAGCTTTTCCATGGCTTTAGGATTTCCGAAGGCTGCTTTTAATTTGGTTATAAAACTCATTCAATACTTATTTTTGTCAAAGCTAAATGAATTAAAGACAAAACCAAAATCAAACCTATTTCATAGTACAAAGTATTGTGTTTCAAAATGTAATTCTAGCTTCGCACTTCTAACTTAGTTTCATATCTTTGCACCTTAATTAAAATACAACAAGATGCAAGACGGTTTATACGCAAAATTTAATACCACAAAAGGCGAAATTTTGGTCGCTTTAGAATTCGAAAAAACACCTGGAACAGTAGGTAATTTCGTTGCTTTAGCTGAAGGTAATTTGGAGAATTCTGTTAAGCCTCAGGGAACTCCTTATTATGATGGATTGAAATTTCATAGAGTTATTCCAGATTTTATGATTCAAGGTGGCTGCCCTCAAGGAGCAGGTACTGGAAATCCAGGTTATAAATTTGACGATGAGTTTCATCCAGATTTAAAACATGATAGACCAGGAGTATTGTCTATGGCAAATGCAGGACCAGGAACTAATGGAAGTCAGTTTTTTATCACACATGTTGAAACGCCTTGGTTAGATAACAATCATACTGTTTTTGGTAAAGTTCAAGAAGGACAAGATGTTGTTGATGCTATTGCTCAAGGTGATGTTATTGAAACTTTAGAAATCATAAGAGTTGGTGATGCTGCCGAAAACTTTAATGCAGTTGAAGCATTCAGAACATTTGAAGGCGCAAGAGAAAAGCGAGTAGCTGCTGAACGTGAAGCTGCAAGAGCAGAATTAGACAAGCTGGCTGCAGGTTTTGAGGAAACTAAAAGCGGATTACGTTACCAGATCATTCAAAAAGGAGATGGTAAAGCTGCTGAAGCTGGTAAAATGGTTTCAGTACATTATAAAGGTCAGTTAGCTGATGGAACTGTATTTGATTCATCGTATAAAAGAAATGCACCATTAGATTTTCAAGTTGGTGTCGGACAGGTTATTCCAGGTTGGGATGAAGGAATTTGTCTGTTAAACGTAGGTGATAAAGCTCGTTTAGTCATTCCTAGTGATTTAGGTTATGGTGCTGCTGGAGCAGGAGGTGTTATTCCTCCAAACGCAACTTTGGTGTTTGATGTTGAATTGATGGATGTCAAGTAAGTAGCGAACCAATTTTGTTAATCAAAATTGCGTGAGTCACTTATACTGAATTTGTTTCAGTGTCTCATAAAAAAGATAGGAAGCTGTCTGAAAAGTATTTTAAACTGCCATTTCGAGTTGAGTTGAGAAATCTATAGTAGTAATGTCTTAGATATTTCGACTATACTCAATGATATAGTTTTAAATGAATTTTACTTTTCAGACAGCTTTTTTATAACTTAAATTTGGTGAAAATCTAACGTAAAACTAATTTGCTGATAATCTCTTTGCCTAAAGATTCGTTTAACATTTTAATGATTTTTTCTTTGCCATAACTTAATTCTTCGCGCAATACACTAGAACTTAATTGTACATAGAGTGTATCACGCTCTAAGACAATATTAGTCGTATAGTTATTGACACCATTTCCCATCATTTTAGCCCAAGCATCTCTTACATTAACTTTATCTAAGCCAGTTTGAAGATTATTAGTGTCGACAAATTCTTTTAAAATATCACTAATAGGAAGGTGTTCATTGTTGCGTTTTGCCATGCTGATTTGATAAATTATTCAATATTAATTGGCTCATACCTTTTATAAAGATACATATCTTTATTGTCATTTACGATTAATAATTGCTCTTCATTAGCATTTAAAACGGTTTCTTTCCATTTCGCATAAGGAGTAGAGTACATTAAATGCAAGCTGTCATTTTCTATCTTAAGCTCAATGCGCTCTTTGTTTGTTGATGTTTCATAGGTGCCAGATAAATTCGGTTTTAATTTGGTTCTAAACCCTGTTAAACTGTCGGTAATTTCAATGTAATCAACCGTGTCATTATACGTATAGGTTTTTTTTGAACCATCAGATAGTGTGACTTCTTCTATTTCCCAGTAACCATTAAGATGAGGTATTAATGTTTCCGGGTTTTTAGAACAACTCAGTATGATGAAGGAAAAAATAACGAAACAGATGTGTTTTAAATTCATAGTTATAATTTGAATATTTTATACGATTGATGAATTTGTTTGACAACATTTTCGGTACGTTCGGCATGTGTGTCACTTATAAATAATTGTCCGAAATTTTCATTGTCAACCAAGCCAATTATTTGTGCGACACGTTGTTCATCTAATTTATCAAAAATATCATCCAAAAGCAATAAGGGAGTTACTCCGCTTTGTTGCTTAACGAAGTCAAACTGTGCTAGTTTTAATGCAATTAAAAATGATTTTTGCTGTCCTTGACTACCAAATTTTTTAATGGGATGTGTTTCAATTTCAAAACTCAAATCATCCTTATGAATACCAACACTTGTATATTGCAAAGCTTTATCTTTATTAATACGTTGTAACAGGAGTGAGTTTAAGTCGTCATCATACAAATCACTTTTGTAAATGAGGTTTACCGATTCATTGTTATTGCTAATAGCTTCGTAGCGGTTTTTGAAAATTGGAATAAACGCTTCCAGAAATTCATGTCTCGTTTTAAAAATTTCAGAGCCATATGTGTGAAGTTGTTCGTTATAGACTTCCAAAGTCTGCTGGTTAAAAGTATTGTTTAATGCAAAATACTTAAGCAGAGCATTTCGTTGAGATAATACCTTATTGTAATTAATTAAATGGTTGAGATATCTTTTGTCGCTTTGTGAAATGACACTATCAATAAACTTGCGTCGTGTGTCACTACCTTCAATAATGAGATCACGATCTGCAGGAGAAATCATTACTAATGGAATAAAACCAATATGATCACTAAATTTTTCATAAGCTTTACCATTGCGTTTAATCATTTTTTTTTGGCCACGTTTAAGCGATACTATAATTTTTTCTGTACGTTCTTGTTTGTCAAAAATACCATCAATAACAAAAAACTCAGCATCGTGTTTGATATTTTGAGTGGCCACAGGATTAAAATAGCTTTTTCCTAAAGACAAGTGGTATATCGCATCCAGCACATTTGTTTTTCCAACACCATTAAAGCCAACAAAGCAATTAATCTTGTCATCAAATTCAAAATCTTGACTTTCAAAATTCTTGTAATTGACCAGGCTGAGGGTTTTTAAAATCATAAAACAGACAGGAATATTCGTGTTTAGGTTTCGTTCTTAGTAAGAAGAAGTAAAAATAACAAATAATTTACCTTTTAAATCCCAATAAAAATTTTATTTTTGCGGGCACAAATATAGAATTATGGCAACTTATAAGAAAAGAGGTTACAAACCAAAAACAAAAGCTGAGAAAGTTGAAGCTATAGAAGAAAACTCAACAACTGCTGAAGTTTTTAATACCTTAGATGAAGGAGCTTCTAAAGCTGAAGATTGGGCTGTTAAGAATCAGAAGAATATTTTTATTGTTGTTGGTCTTGCTGCTGCAATAGTATTAGGATATTTAGGCTACAATAAATTTATTGCTGAACCTAACGCAGATGAGGCTATGAATGAGATGTTTACAGCTCAAAAGTATTTTGAAGAGGCTGTCAATGGTACTGCTAAAGATTCATTATACAACTTATCATTAAATGGTGGTGAAGGAAAGTATGGCATGTTGGATATTGTTAACGAATATGGTAGTACACCAGCCGGAAACCTTGCTAATTATTATGCAGGTATGGCCTATTTAAATCTCAAGGATTACACCAATGCGGTTAAACATTTAAGTGATTTTAATACTGATGATGCTGTTTTAGATCCTGTTGCTAAAGGTGGTATTGGCGATGCATTTGTACAACTGAACCAACCAGAAGATGCTTTAGAATATTATGAAAAAGCAATTGCAGCATCCACTAATGATTATACAACACCAATGTATTTGTTTAAAGCGGCTAATGTGGCTTTAGAACTTGGTCAAGCTGATAAAGCTCTAGGATATTTCAAAAGAATAAAAGAAGAATTTTCTAAATCTGCTGAAGCTACTAATATTGATGTATTTATAGGAAGAGCAGAAGCTAAGAACTAAATATGGCAACTGCAAACCATAACTTATCAAATTACGATAAAAATACAATCCCAAACGCGAAAGATTTTCGGTTTGGGATTGTTGTTTCAGAATGGAATGATACTATAACTAACGGACTCTATAAAGGTGCTTTAGATGCATTAATTGATTGTGGAGCATTACCTGAAAATATAATTAAATGGGATGTGCCTGGAAGTTTTGAGTTGATTTACGGCTCCAAAAAAATGACAACTCAAAATGTCGATGTTGTTATTGCAATAGGCTGTGTGATTCAAGGCGAAACTAAACATTTCGATTTTGTATGTGATGGTGTAACGCAAGGCATTAAAGAATTAAACCTAACCACCAATACTCCTGTTATTTTTTGTGTACTCACCGATAATAACATGCAGCAATCTATAGATCGTTCTGGAGGAAAGCATGGTAATAAAGGCACCGAAGCTGCAATAGCTGCCATAAAAATGGCAGATTTAAACTTAAAGTAATTTTTAATTTAGTTGGTTTTAGTTTTTTATAACTTCAGCTGATGTTAACAATTTTTAGGACTTCAATCTCTATATTTCCTTGTAAATTCAGTACTTTTGGGATATAACATCTATTAGGTTTTGCAGTGAACTTATTTCAGCAACGAAAACATAAACGCTTCAGTTATATACCTAGGCATCTAAGGAATTCTGAGAACAATTCAGATGAGACTATCAGATCGCAATGGAAAACGGTTAGAAATCAAGGTAAAAACAGAAGTAAATCAATTAACAAATTAGTATTATTATTAATTGTTTTAGGAATGATAATTGCAGTTTGGTTACTTTTAAGTCACTACGAAATATCATAATTATGGGAATTCTACACACACGCAAGAACAAAAAATACAGCTATACACCTCGATATTATAAAGGTGAAGGTAATCCTTATGAACTTAAACACAAGTTTGATGAGTATCGCGTTACCGCTACAAGTGATAAAGGTTTAAAAACTAAAATTAATAATGCTTTTGAGGATTATAAATACAATGAAGATACATCTGGTGCTAACAGACGCATCATGCTTATTGTTGGTGTTTTAATTTTAGTGTTTTTATTTGTCATCGATTTTGATCTCTCTATTTTCTTTTCAGACCGCTAATGGCAGACATTATTCAACTTTTACCAGATCATGTTGCTAACCAAATTGCAGCAGGCGAAGTCGTACAGCGTCCAGCTTCAGTAGTTAAAGAATTACTTGAAAATGCTATTGATGCTGAATCTACAAGTATTAAACTTATTGTTAAAGATGCTGGAAAAACCTTAATTCAAGTCATAGATGACGGAAAAGGAATGAGTACAACAGATGCGCGATTAAGTTTCGAACGTCATGCGACCTCTAAAATTCGTTCTGCTGAAGACTTGTTCAGTATCAATACTAAAGGATTTCGTGGAGAAGCTCTTGCAAGTATTGCTGCTATTGCTCATGTAGAATTAAAAACCAAGCAAGAACAAAATGAGCTTGGTACTCAAATTGAAATTGAAGGTAGCGACATAAAATCTCAAGAGGTTGTTGTGACACCAAAGGGAACGTCTGTAGCCGTTAAACATTTGTTTTATAACATTCCTGCAAGGCGAAATTTTTTAAAATCAGATACTGTTGAATTAAGGCATATTATTGATGAGTTTCATCGTGTAGCTCTGGCACATCCTGATATTTCTTTTATGATGTACCACAACGGAAGTGAAAATTTCAACCTTCCAAAGAGCAATTACAGACAACGAGTGGTGAATATTTTTGGTACAAAAACTAATGAAAAACTTGTTCCTGTGGAAGAAGAAACAGAAGTTTTAAAAATATCAGGTTTTGTAGGTAAGCCTGAGTTTTCCAGAAAAACAAAAACCGAACAATTCTTTTTTGTTAACAACCGTTTTATTAAAAGTGCTTACCTTAATCATGCTATAAATTCAGCATTTGAAGGTTTAATTAAAGAAGGAAGCCACCCAAGTTATTTCTTGAACCTTACGGTTGATCCAAAAACCATAGATATCAATATTCATCCGACAAAAACTGAAATTAAGTTTGACGATGAGCACACACTATATGCCATTTTACGGTCGTCTGTTAAACATAGTTTAGGACAGTTTAATATTGCTCCAGTGCTGGATTTTGAGCGTGACAAAAACCTTGATACACCTTATAATTTTGAAGGTAAACACGTATCTAACCCAACTGTTGAAGTCGATAGAAGTTTCAATCCGTTTCAAGAGGAAAGATTGTCAGGCAAATCTGGTGGTTTTTCTATGCCATATAAAAAAGAAGCAGCTGCACAATGGGAAAGTTTATATGTCGGACTTGAAAGTAAAGGCACGAAAACAACACAAGAATTCAGTGAGATTCAAGTAGAAAGTCAACATGAAAGTCAATCACTTTTTAATGAAAAGCATGCAATTGAATCTACGCAAACAACCTATCAACTGCACAATAAATATATCATAAGTACGATAAAATCTGGTATGCTGATTATCGATCAGCATCGTGCGCATCAACGGATACTTTATGAAAGCTTATTAAAGCATACGATGATTAAAGAAGCTGTAAGTCAGCAGTTGTTGTTTCCATTGCAATTACAATTTTCGTCTTCTGAAATGGAATTGCTAAAACAATTAAAAGAAGATTTAGAACATACAGGTTTTGTGTTTTCAAAGTTTGAAGATAGTGAGATTGAAATAACAGGCGTTCCTGTAAATGTACCCGAAAGTGAAGTTTCTATTATTTTAGAACAACTTATTAGTGATGTCGAGCAAGAAGTGCCAGATAGTAATTTTAGTTCAACAGACTTATTGGCTAAATCATTGTCTAAAAGTTTAGCAATTAAAACAGGGCATACGCTAACAAATATGGAACAAGAACACTTGGTAAATAGTTTGTTTGCCTGTAAGGAACCTTCGGTTTCACCAACTAACAGAACCACATTTATTACGATGAGTGTAGATGATTTTGATAAAAAATTTATGTAATTAATTTATGATGAGAGGCATTACAGATACCGTTAAACACTTAATTATTATCAATGTAATTATGTTTGTAGGAACACTAACCATTGGTAATGGAGAGTTGTTCTATCAATGGTTTGCATTGTACTTTCCTAAAAATGAATTATTTCAGCCTTGGCAAATCATTACACATATGTTTATGCATGGAGGAGTAACTCATATCTTATTCAATATGTTCGCCTTATGGATGTTTGGTACAGCTGTTGAGGCACAATTGGGAAGTAAGAAGTTCTTGTTCATTTATATGTCTGCGGGATTTGGAGCCGTACTATTTCAATTAGGCTATTACTATTTTAATTATATGCCTTTGTATTCAGAGTTAATTTCTAGTGGATTAACTAGTACAGAGATTACTCAAATGTTTACTACAAATGAACTTATTCAAGGTGTGACTGAAAGTCAATTAGCTTTATTAAAGGAAGGATTTCCTATGTATAATGCTTCCATGGTTGGAGCATCTGGTTGTATTATGGGAATTTTAGCCGCTTTCGGAATGATGAATCCTGAAGCAAAGCTCATGTTGATTTTCTTGCCCATTCCTATAAAAGCCAAGTACTTTATTCCTGGGATAATCCTTTTAGATGTCATTTCTGCTCTTACTGGTCAATCGTTTTTTAGTCCAAGTAATACAGCTTATATGGCTCACGTTGGAGGTGCGTTAACAGGATTTATCATTATGTGGTACTGGAAAAAAAATCAGTTTAATCAAAATCGTTGGGATCGATGACCTCGTTATCATACGACATAAAAGACAAGCTTAAAAACCTTAATATTTTTGAAAAGATTATTGCTGTTAATGTTATCATCTTTTTTGCAAGCTGGTTGATTGCTGTTGTCTTAAAAATTCCGAGAGAATCGACTTTAACTTGGTTAGAGTTACCAAAGGATTTTTTAGATTTTATAGTGCAACCATGGTCTATTATTAGCTATGGCTTTTTACACTATCGACCGTTTCACCTGTTGTTTAATATGATTGTTCTGTATTTTGTATCCAGAACCATGGTTAATTTATTTCCAAGAAACCAATCGTTAAGCATTTATTTTCTTGGTATCATAGCAGGAGGATTGGCGTATGTATCAGTTTACAATATTATGCCAGAGCATTTATCATCTAAAGTAGGTTCGTTGGTAGGTGCATCAGCAGGTGTTAATGCGTTACTAATTTTTATTTGCGCTTATATGCCTTATCGGGAAACTCAGTTCTTTGCAATTAAAATTAAATTATGGCATATTGGATTAGCGATTGTTGTTATTGATTTTGTTGGTCTTTTTGGAATAAATCAAGGTGGTAAAGTAGCTCATCTTGGAGGAAGCCTATTAGGATATTTATATGCAACACAATTACTTAAAGGAAAAGATATTGGTAAAAGTTTTGGAGAGTTTATAGATAGGATTTCAAGCTTTTTTAAACAAAAACCAACACTTAAGACCGTTCATAAAAATAAAAAGAAACCATTTGCTGGTCATAATAAAGAGCAGTTTAGTGAGTTTAATAATCAAAAAAAGATTGACCTTATACTCGATAAAATAAGTAAAAGTGGTTATGATAGTTTAACCAAAGAAGAAAAAGCATTTCTATTTAAAGCAGGTAAAGACTAGCTATTCATAAATGAAAAATCTTAAAGGTTTTCACAAGTTAATATTTGTTGTCA
Organism: Psychroserpens mesophilus; assembly: GCF_050617655.1. GTDB lineage: Bacteria > Bacteroidota > Bacteroidia > Flavobacteriales > Flavobacteriaceae > Psychroserpens > Psychroserpens mesophilus_A. The sequence continues at coordinate 147,685 of NZ_JBODQC010000004.1, forward strand.
ATTCATTGATGGCATTTGCCTTGTTATTATCTTATGTGTTGCCTTATATGGCTCCGAAACAATTTGCAATTCTATCTGTATTGAGTTTAGCTGTACCTGCGCTAATTATTATTAATATTCTATTTGCCGTGTACTGGTTGCTTAATGTGAAACGCCAGCTGTTGTTGTCGCTTATCGTTCTTACTATTGGTTATAATCATGTGTTTTCTCTGTATAAATTTTCCTCATCTAAAAATGTAGATGACAGTCAGAATATTTCAGTAATGAATTATAATGTACGCTTGTTCAATGTGTTCGATTGGATAAAAGACGCAAATATAAAGCAGGACATTTCTAATTTTATTATTGAAAAGCAGCCAGATATATTATGTATACAAGAATATAGGCCAGATGCTGAGGTTACTCTTGACGGTTATTATAAATATGAAGAGTTATCTGGCAAGCAGGTTAAAAATGGTCAAGCAATATTGACTAAGTTTCCCATCATAAATTCTGGTTCTATTGAGTTTCCAAACACGTCTAATAATGCTATTTTTGCTGATATAGTTAAAGGTTCAGATACCATTAGAATTTATAATGTTCACTTGCAATCTTTAGGAATTGATCCCACTGTTGAAAAATTAAAGAATGAAGATTCTGAAAATTTATTTAAGCGTGTGAGCAGCACTTTTAAAATGCAACAATTTCAGACTGAACTTTTTTTAATGCATAAAAAGGAATGTCCCTATAAAATGATAATTTGCGGAGACTTTAATAATACGGCATATTCTTATGTATATAAAGAAATTAAAGGAGACCTTAAAGACGCTTTTAAGCAATCAGGAAATGGTTTCGGACGTACATTTGATTTCAAGTTTTTTCCAGTGAGGATAGACTTTGTTCTTGTTGATCAAAGCTTTAAAGTTAATTCTTTTAAAACTTTTGACGTTAAGCTATCTGATCATTATCCTGTTATGGCTAAAGTTAAGCTGGAAAAATAGAGGACTTGATTTTCTGTTTAGTTGTTATGCGTTAAGTCGTTGATTTGTTAAGCTATAGTGTTGTAAACTGAATTCTTTTCGAATTTTTTTACAAAACAACAAACAGCATTCTACATCATCAAGCAATCTACAGTATCTGCTAGAATATGAATTAATAAACCAACACCTAAAATTCTTGTTTTTTTAAGGATTGCCAAGCATACATATACGGCAATAGCAATGTAGGAGTGAAGTGGATGAAAATTGATACTACAACGGTTAGAATCAAATATTGGAGTTGCTAAAAGATGATCTAAATCGATTAGCATTGTACTAATCATGATCACAAAGGCTATTTTCCATTGATTTTTAAAACATAAAAGTGCAACCCATAAAGGAACTAAAAAATGAATTCCGTAATGAGCAATTGGTTGTAACATTATAGATGTAGTTTTTGAGATTCTAAATATATAGTGGTGTTTGGGCCTTCATTAAAGAGTAAATCCAAAATGCTTAAGTTTTGTAGAAAACCATGTTTGTCATCAAATACCTGAGCATAAGGTGTGAAGTTTTGGTCAATTTCTTTTCTACTGTTAGCTAAAGGTCTTGCATCTAAAGTGTTAATGGGTTTCTTTTGAAAACGTTGCGTTGTTTCATATTCAAATGGTAATTGAAGACATTCGAAAATAAATTCTAAGCACTTGAAATTAAAGTCCATAATATTGTTAGCTTCAACTTCAAATAAAGGTTTTAAATCATCGATATAAAACTCAAAAAAAGGGGAAGCACTATAAGCAGATTCTAACGATTTTAAATGTAAATCCTGCCAGTTGTCAATGTTAGAGATATTTACATCTTTGTATAGTTGACGATTTTTTTGGGTGTAATGAACAGGGATGTTCAAATCTAATCTTCCGTTTGCACCATAAATAGTAGCTCTGTTTCTATAGGTTTGTTTTTGATAGTTATCACTAATTTCAAAGACAAGAGTCTCAGCCTTTGCCATTGCTACAAAATGAGCAATACTGGGAAAGTATGTAGGATGTATTAAGACTTTCATTCGTCTTTCTTAAAGTTTAAAAAGCAATTAGCTATTTGCTTTTTTTCGTTTTCGCCATTTATTAAAACCTAACCAGCCAAATAATAATATTAAGAAAGGAATGAGGTAAGATGTCGCTTTTCCGCTTCCACCAACAGTTGTAAACCAACGTTCCCAACGCGGATTTTTAAGTCCGTCCCAACTCATCCAAATAAAGACAGGTTTGCCAACAACATGATCAAAAGGCACATATCCCCAAGCTCTGGCATCAATAGAATTGTTTCTGTTGTCTCCCATCATCCAGTAATAATCTTGTTTAAATGTATAGGAGTCAGCAGGTGTTCCATTAATTAAAATCTGATTGCCATTTACGGTGAGTGAATTGCGTTCATATTCTGAAATCAATCTTCTGTACAAGGGTAAAACGTCCAAATTTAAGTCAATTGTTGCGCCTTTTTTAGGTATATAAATTGGACCGAAGTTGTCATAGTTCCAAGGATATTGTGGATCTCTCGGAAAAAGATTTTTGTCAGTACCTTCGGGAGTAACACGTCTCGTAATACTTGCAAAATAGGGATTGTTTTTGGCTTTTTCGACAGATGCTTCCGTTGCCTGAACTACAATAGATCCATCTTCTACTTGATATGGATTATCAGTGATGTCATAGCGTTTTAAAGCTTCAAGAACTTGCTGGCCAGTATAGTTTCCTTTCAATTCAATATCGTATGCAAATTGTAGTTTTGCTCTATCAGGTAATTCATTTTTCTTCCCATTGATGTATACATAACCATCAATTACTTCCAGAGAGTCACCTGGTATGCCAACACAGCGTTTTACCAAATTCGTTTTCTTATCTATAGGCTTGTAATAGTTTCGATCTGGATTGAAATCATTCATGTCTAGTAACGTGTCTGCTGGCTGATTAAAGACGACAATATCATTACGTTCAATATTTTCAAAACATGGTAATCTCATATAAGGCAGTTGGAGTTTGTTTTTCCAAGAGCTGTTTCTTTTTTCGAAGCGATCATCAAATAAATATGACTTTTTATTGAGCACAGGAATAGTGTCATGAACCATTGGAGCTGCAACAGTCGTCATCGGTATTCTGGCTCCATAATGAAATTTGCTCACAAAAAGGAAATCACCAACCAACAAGGATTTTTCTAATGACGAACTAGGAATTGTAAACGGCTGAATAAAATACGTATGAACAATAGTAGCAGCAACTATAGCAAATAAAATAGAACTTACCCAGTCTCCAGAACTTGATTTAGGATGTAAATCTCTATTTTCTACATACGAAACGTCTGCAGCATAGTTGAGATAAAAATTGTAAAACCCTAAAGTTATAATTGCTAAAAAGGTATCTTGGTAGGTGTTTTTTCCAAAACTTCTTGCGGTTTCCACCCAAACTACAGGAAGCATGATAAGATTAACTATAGGTACAAATAGTAAGATGGTCCACCACCAAGGTCTGTTGATGATTTTCATTAAAATCACAGAATTATAGACAGGTACAAAAGCTTCCCAGGCTTGTCGTCCGGCTTTAACGTAGAGTTTCCATGTTCCAAGTCCGTGAATAATCTGTATTATCAAGATGAAAATTAACCACTGTGTTATCGTCATAATATATTGTTTGAGTTGTTGGTTGAAAAATATCTTAAAACGTTACTTTTAAATTACATATTAACCAATGTTTAACACATCTTTCATAGTGTAAACACCCATTTTGTCATGAATCCATTCAGCAGCAATTACAGCACCAAGCGCAAAACCTTCTCTGCTATGCGCAGTGTGTTTTATAGTAATAGTATCTACTTCAGATTCATAATTGATTTCGTGTGTTCCAGAAACATTTTCAATTCGTTTTGCTAAAATACCAATCTCTTTTGGTTTAGGTGTCTCAAGTGTCCAGTTTTTATAATCCGATTGATGAATAATTTCTTCAGCTAGTGTAATTGCGGTACCACTTGGTGCATCTAGTTTTTGTGTATGGTGTATTTCTTCAATACTAACGTTGTATTGAGGCAACTCATTCATCAATTTTGCCAAAGTTTTATTCACCTCAAAAAAAATATTAACACCTAAACTGAAATTAGAAGCATATAAGAATGTTCCTTTATTTTCTTTACAAAGCGATACAATATCATTATATTTTTCCAGCCATCCTGTAGTTCCTGAAATGACAGGTGTATGTTGAAGAATAGAATTACTAATATTTTCAAACGCAGAAGATGGTACACTAAAATCTATAGCAACGTCAACATTGTCAAGTGAGTACTTTTGGGTGTCTTTAGAAACCTTTAAAGTGATTTGGTGCCCTCTTTTAAGGGCAACCTTCTCAATTGCCTTTCCCATCTTTCCGTAGCCCAATAACGCAATGTTCATGGTTTAGAATTTAAAGTTGAGTGTGAGTCCTAAGTCTGAAGAATTCTCCATTTCATTATATTGAAAATGAGGTTTTATGGCTAAATTTTGATCCACATTGTATTGTAATAAATGGGCATCAACATTAGCATCCAAAATATTTAATGCATATAAACCAATGGTGATCAACAGAGATAGTTCTTTACGGCGTTTTAGAGTTTGTTGAGCATTGATAAGGCCTTCATCGCTAACTCCAGGAAATGCTCCAGAAGCAGCACTGTTTCCTGCTAAACGACTTTTATATTCATTTCTGTAACGGTCGTATTCTTTATCGTTAGAAACATAAAAATAGACACCAGTACCAATAGCAGCATAAACGATAGGGATTTTCCAATATTTCTTATTATAAGCTTGCCCTAAACCAGGTAAAACAGCCGAATAAAAAGCGGCTTTTGAAGGAGCAAGAATATTAATTGGTTGACGAGGAATCGTATCCATAACAATCATCAGGTCGTTTTCAACCTTTAAAGTGTCACTCTCTTTGTTGTTTTGGGCTAGAGAATTAAGACCCATAAACAAAAAGAAACCAATGATATAGAGATGCTTATTTAGCACTTTGAACGAGTTTTTTTATCCGATTAAAATCTTCTTCTGAATGAAATGGAATTGTGATTTGCCCTTTACCATTCTTGGATACTTTAACGTTGATTTTGTGACCAAAGTATTCTGAAAACTCTTTTACGCCTTTTTTTATATACTTTGGTAACTCTTCGTTTTTTGTAGGTTTTACAGTATTGGTATTATGAAAATTTTTCACTAATTGTTCTGTAGCTCTAACAGACAATTTATCGGTAATTATTTTTTCATAAATATCAAGTTGCGTGCTTTGGTCTTCAATGTTAATAATAGCTCTGCCATGTCCCATAGAAATAAAACCATCGCGCATGCCTGTTTGAATAATTGGATCTAGCTTTAGTAAACGTAAATAGTTGGCTATAGTTGAGCGTTTTTTACCAACACGCTCACTCATTTGCTCTTGAGTTAATTGAATTTCGTCAATTAAACGTTGGTAAGAGAGGGCAATTTCAATAGGATCTAAGTCTTGTCTCTGGATATTTTCAACCAAAGCCATTTCAAGGGATTCCTGATCGTTTGCAATTCGTATGTAAGCAGGAATCGTTTGTAACCCGATTAATTTAGAAGCTCTAAAACGACGTTCACCAGATACCAATTGAAACTTGTTGAAATCTAATTTTCTAACTGTTATGGGCTGAATAACACCAAGTTCTCGTATTGAAGAAGCTAATTCTCTTAAGGTTTCTTCATTGAAATTAGTTCGAGGTTGAAACGGATTGATTTCAATAGCTTCAACGTCAAGCTCCACAATGTTACCTATGATTGTGTCGGCATTTTTATCTTTAACAGAATTGATATCGTTAGAAGGATCCTTCAGTAATGCTGAAAGTCCTCTGCCTAAAGCTTGTTTTTTTGTTGCTTTCGCCATTATGCGTTCTTATTAATAATTTCTTTGGCCAAACTTAAATAATTTGAAGCTCCTTTACTGCTTACATCATATTTAATAATACTTTCACCATAACTTGGTGCTTCACCTAAACGAACATTACGCTGTATGATGGTTTCAAAAACCATATCACTAAAGTGTTTTTGTACTTCTTCAACGACCTGATTAGATAAACGTAAACGTTGATCAAACATTGTGAGAAGCATGCCTTCAATGTCTAAATCTTTATTGTGAATTTTTTGAACACTTTTTACAGTGTTTAATAACTTACCAAGACCTTCAAGAGCAAAATACTCACATTGAATAGGTATAATTACAGAATCTGAAGCCGTTAGTGCATTTAAAGTTAGTAACCCTAAGGAAGGTGCACAATCTATTAAGATGTAATCGTAAGTTGTTTTTAAATGTGATATTGCTTTTTTGAGCATGTATTCACGTTCATCTTTATCGACCAATTCAATTTCAATAGCCACTAAGTCTATGTGAGCAGGAATGATATCCACATTTGGTGAATTGGTTTTTACGATACAGTCTTCAGCAGAAGCAGTATGTTCAAGCAATTGGTAGGATCCAGTTTCAACACTTTCAACATCTATTCCTAGACCAGAAGTTGCATTAGCTTGTGGATCTGCATCAATAAGCAACACTTTTTTTTCTAATACACCTAGAGAAGCTGCAAGGTTTACGGAGGTTGTTGTTTTTCCAACACCACCTTTTTGATTGGCAATTGCAATGATTTTACCCATTAATTGATTTGGTTTTTATGAAGTGTAAAAATACGATTATTTGCGACTATTGGAAACGGAAGTTGTTAACAGTTGTTTATATATTTAAAGGTTTAAGTATAAAAAAACCACTTTAAAAATTCAATTTTTAAAGTGGTTAAGAATGTGCTATTTAAAAATTATTTTTCAGGATTATGAATTCCTAGAATATATCCATTAGTCAAGTATTTTTTAGCAACGTTTTGTAAGTCGGCAACAGTTAAATCATTAACACTTTTTTCAAAGTCAAACACTTTTAAAGCATCTCGACCTTCGTAATCTACATCTTTTAATGTGTTTAGCCAGAATCTATTTTGTTTCATATCTTCTTTGTGGTCAAGTATTTGAGCTTCTTTGACTTTGTCTAAATCTTTTTGACTAGGTCCTTCGGTAATTAGCTTTTCTACTTCAGCTAAGGCTGCAGTTTTTAATTTATCCACATTTTCAGGTCCGCAAGGGAAACTAATGTTAAAACGATACCAGCCGTAAGGCATCTTGCTTATATTGGCATTTGCACCAGCACCATAAACACCACCTTCTTCTTCTCTAAGTTTTTCAATGAGTTTAATAGATAGTACTTCGGCTAAGCTTTTAAATGCATGTGCTTCTTTAGCATCGTATTCAGTTGGTCCATGATATGTAATTCTAACGGAACTTTTAGGGTCTTCACCTTTTTCAATAACTTTTTCATGCATTCCTGTGATAGGTCTAAAATCACTTACTTTATACATTTCATTAGAATTTGTAGAAGGTAAACTCGCTAAGTATTTCATGCTGAATTCGGCTAGTTTATTCTCATCAATATTTCCTACAAAATAGAAATGGAAATCTCCAGCGTCAGCAAAACGTTCTTGGTATTTCTTGTATGCAAGGTCATAATTGGCTTCGTCCATTTTTTCTGGAGTAGGAAAACCTGTATATCTTGGGTTTTCACCATACATGAATTCTCCCATTTTTACAGAAAAATAGGTCTGCGGATTAGACATCATATTTCCAAGAAATGATTTTTGTTTTTCGATAAAGGATTTAAACGCCTTTTCGTCTTTATTAAGTGCCGTAAAATGAAGGTGTATTAGTTGAAATAATTCTTCTAAATCTTTAGGAGTTGCGCTTCCAGACATGCCTTCACTGTAAGTACTGATGCTTGGTCTTACTCGAACAATTTTACCAGACATCATTTTAGATAGTTCTGTTTTGTCAAATCCGTTTACGCCAGCTTCAGCTAAACCACCATTGGCATTTACGGTTGCAAGGTACTCCTCATCAGAATATAATGAGTTTCCACCAAAGCTAAAGGAGTCAAATAAGACTTCATCGTTTTTAAAATCTGTAACCTTGTAGGTTACTTTTGCACCATTGCTTAAGATTAAAGTGGTAGTGCCTAGTTTCTCATTAATTTTGTAATCTGTGATGGTTCCTGTTTCTGGAAGTTTTGTGATTAAAGATTCAGCAACATCTTTATCTTCATAAGGTTCCAATTTAGAGTTTTTTACAGTTTCTAAAAGTGTGTGCACTTCAGCTTCAGTAACTTTTGTCATCCCTTCTTTTTCTGGGCCAGTAAGAACGATAACTCTATTGTCATCTTTAATATAGCTGGATATCAATGCATTTATCTCATCTAAACCAATCGTTGGAAGTTGTTCTTTGTAAAAATTATATTCCCATTCAATTCCAGGCATAGGCTCATTTTCTAAAAAGTGTCTTACGTATTCGCCAATCACTCGGTTGGATTCCATTTTGTCATTATCCTTATACATCTTTTCCATTCTAGCAATGATATCTTTCTTTGCACGTTCTAATTCACCTTTGAAAAAACCATGTTGTTTCACACGTTCATTTTCTTCTAACAATGTTTTTAATGCTGTCATTTGACCAGATTCACTTGACATTGCAAATGATTGATAAGCATTTTTAGTTCGTGCATAGGTGCCACCATAACCGCTAGACCCAAAAACAAAAGGAGGATTTTCACTGTTTCTCAGTTCTTCTAAACGATTATTTATCATTTGAGAGAATAAGCCTTGAACAATTGATTTTCTGTATTCTCCAAGCGTTACATCTGCTTTAGACTCATCTCTGTCTTTAAACATTACCTGAATTTGAGAAAAAGAAGCTTCCTTATCGGTTTCAATAGCTATAAATGTTTCTTTATGATTAGGAAGGTCAAAAACAGGTCTTGGTTTTGGGTTTTTGGCTGCAGGAATTTTACCGAAATGCTCTTTTATTTTAGCTTCAAGAGTTGCTACATCTACATCACCTACAGCCATTACAGCCATTAGGTCTGGTCTGTACCAATCCTTATAGTAGCGTCTGATGCTTTCATGTTTAAACGTTTCTAAATTTTCTTTAGTACCTATTGGAAGGCGCTCTGCATATTTAGAACCATATAGAACTTTGGGCAAATATCGTTGCATCATACGTTCATCGGCTCCTTTTCCCAATCTGTATTCTTCAAGAACAACACCTCTTTCATTATCAATTTCTTCGTCAGTTAAAAGGGCATTATGTGCCCAGTCTTCTATAATTTGAAATCCTTTTTCAAGCTTTTCTGGATCATCACTCGGAATCGGAAGTATGTATACTGTTTCGTCAAAACTGGTATAGGCATTTAAGTGTGCTCCAAATTTAACACCAATGCCTTGTAGGTAATCTACGAGTTCATTTTTCTTGAAGTTTTTGGTGCCATTAAAATTCATATGCTCCATAAAATGAGCAAGACCAAGTTGGTCTTCATCTTCTAAGATAGAACCTGCATTAACTACTAGTCTAAGTTCTACCTTGTTTTCTGGTTTACCATTATTTTTAATGTAGTAGGTGAGTCCGTTGCTTAATTTGCCCATTTTAACTTCTGGGTTAAAGGGGATTTTCTCTTTAGTATTTAGAGTTGTAGTCTTGTTTAAGACTTCTTGAGCTTGAAAATGAAATGAGAATGTTAGCATTAGGAGTGTGATTCCGAATGCATAGCGTGATAGTTTTTGCATTTTTTTGAGAGTTTTGTGGATTAAAAAATAGTTGTTAATCAAATATAACTAAAAATTTAGTTGAAAATTGTATGGTGTGCTATTTTTCTTTCTTTAAGCTCTAAATATACTTTATAAATAATTGTTTATGTGTGTGTTGGCTGTAAATTAACTTTTGATAATGAAGGTTGAGGTGTTCAATCAACATCTTTTATGAAGTTAAAACGGATGTGTTTAGAATTTTGGGTTATTTAGATATGTTTACTCAATTAAAATCTCTAAGATTTTTATGGCAGCATCGCTAATTTTAGTACCAGGACCAAAAACAGCAACTGCACCTGCATCAAATAAATATTGGTAATCTTGTTTAGGAATAACACCTCCAACAATAACTATAATATCTTCGCGACCAAAGTTTTTGAGTTCTTCAATAACTTGAGGAACCAGTGTTTTATGACCAGCAGCTAGTGAAGAAACGCCTAAAATATGTACGTCATTTTCTACGGCCTGCTTAGCCGCTTCTTTTGGTGTTTGAAATAATGGCCCTATGTCTACATCAAAGCCAACATCAGCATAACCAGTAGCTACTACTTTGGCGCCTCTATCATGACCATCTTGTCCCATTTTAGCTATCATAATACGAGGTCTTCGACCATCTTGTTCAGCAAACTTATCAGCAAGTTCTCTTGCTTTTTGGAAACTGTTATCATCTTTAATTTCTTTACTATACACGCCTGAAAATGATTTAATTTGAGCTTTATATCTGCCAAATTCGACTTCTAAAGCATCACTAATTTCTCCTAAAGTTGCTCTGTTACGAGCAGCATCTACAGCTAAAGCTAATAAATTTTCTTTTCCTGTTTGAGCAGCTTCTGTTAATTTTTTAAGCGATTGCTTAACGACTTCCGTGTTTCTAGAGGCTTTAATCTCGTTTAAACGCTTTATTTGTCCGTTTCTAACCGTTTGATTGTCGACCTCTAGTGTTGAGATAGGATCTTCCTCTTCCAAGCGGTATTTGTTAACACCAACAATAATATCTTGGCCAGAATCGATTCTTGCTTGTTTACGAGCTGCAGCTTCTTCTATTCTTAATTTTGGAATTCCAGCCTCAATAGCTTTAGTCATTCCGCCAAGTTCTTCAACTTCTTCAATGAGTGACCATGCTTTGTGAGCGATATCGTGTGTTAGTTTTTCAACATAGTAGCTTCCAGCCCAAGGGTCAACAGTTTTGGTAATGTAAGTTTCTTCCTGTAAGAATATTTGTGTATTTCTGGCTATTCTAGCTGAAAAATCTGTAGGTAAAGCGATAGCTTCATCTAAAGCATTAGTATGTAAGCTTTGCGTGCCTCCAAAGGCAGCAGCAGCGGCTTCAATAGTTGTTCGTGCCACATTGTTAAAAGGGTCTTGTTCGGTTAAACTCCATCCCGAAGTTTGGCAATGCGTTCGTAAAGCCAGTGATTTTTGATTCTTGGGATTAAACTGACTCACGAGTTTTGCCCATAACATACGAGCGGCTCGCATTTTAGCAATTTCCATAAAATGATTCATGCCAATAGCCCAAAAGAAAGAGAGGCGAGGTGCAAAGGTGTCGATGTCCATTCCGGCTTCAAGTCCTTTTTTTATGTATTCTAAACCGTCGGCTAAAGTGTAAGCTAATTCAATATCACAAGTTGCTCCAGCTTCCTGCATATGATAGCCAGAAATACTGATGCTGTTGAATTTTGGCATATTCTGACTTGTATATTCAAAAATATCAGAAATGATTTTCATGGATGGTGTAGGAGGATAGATGTACGTATTTCTCACCATAAACTCTTTTAGTATATCATTTTGAATGGTACCTGCCAATTGTTCAGGTTTTACACCTTGTTCTTCTGCAGCAACTATATAAAATGCCATAATTGGTAAAACTGCACCATTCATGGTCATTGAAACCGACATTTTATCTAATGGAATCTGGTCGAAGAGGATTTTCATATCCTCAACCGAATCTATTGCAACACCAGCTTTACCAACATCGCCAACAACACGCTCATGATCAGAATCATAACCTCTATGTGTTGCTAAATCGAATGCTACAGACAGTCCTTTTTGTCCAGCAGCAAGATTGCGTCTGTAAAACGCATTACTGTCTTCGGCAGTTGAAAAACCAGCATATTGTCTGATTGTCCAAGGTCGTCGAACATACATAGTAGAGTATGGACCTCTCAGGTTAGGAGTAATACCAGCAACAAAATTTAAGTGTTCTAGGCTTTCAATATCTGCTTTAGAATATGTTGATTTTACATTGATGTCTTCTGCAGTATGAAAATCATTATGAGTTTCATCAGCTTTGTGATTTGACTTTTGGTCTAATTTGATATGTTGAATGTTCTTTCTTTTCATTTAAATAGATGTCATCTTCTAATCATGATTATGTCCAGCATGCGGATCATTCTTTTCTTTGAGTTTTGCGTCTGAGGTTTTTTCTTGTTTTTTTGATAAATCCACGTCTGACAATTTTGAGTAATACAACTCAAGCGCAACAAATGTTGCTAAATATTTATCAGTGTTAAGTCTGTTGCTCTTTGTTAAGAGTACATCTTTTAACATTCTTATACTCATGCTGTTGGTTTCTAGCAAGGCATTAAAAGTCGTTTTTAAATCTTTGTCACTTATGTTTTCTCCAATGCAGTTAAATATATCGTGCTTGTAATTTAGGGATAGCTTATTATTTTTAATAATCCATAAACCTTCAATGTTTTTAAGAGCTTCAAAAACATCAATAGAATGCTGATTAGAGATGTTATTATAATTTGCTGTGTTATTTGCGCTTTCTTTTAAAAACATGCGGTAAGCAGAATACAGGTTTGTATTTTCATTGGTATAGTGTTCGACTAAATTAGCTTCAAAATTATAAACAGCTTCATTGAGTAACTTTGAGTTATCGTTACCACAAGTGATAAGTGCAGGATCATTAGAATACTTAAATGTTAATTTTGGTTTGGGTTCTTTACAATTGACAAGAATCAAACATATTACAAAACAAATTAATCGTGATTTCATTATATTAGTTTTTAGTTTTTTTCGTTTTCTAATCTTTTGTAGTCCAGTTTATTTGATATTCTTTTTTTAAGTATAGGTTCAATAATTGTTTTGACTGGATTTGTTTTTAAAAAGGGATATAATTCTATTTCATGATGCATTATATCTTCCTTATTTGGATGCTTGTTTGTGCCTAATAAAACAAGTTTGCCTTCATCAAATTGCATTTGTTCTTTCGTAGCACTCTCTTTAATCTTTCTTTGAATTGTTCCTTCTTTGAGCTGATTTAAAAATCCGCCATTTGCTTCAATATCTTTAAATAGTTCTAAAGCTTTTTCAGAAATTTGAGATGTTAACGATTCAATATAATAGGTGCCATCAGCTGGATTATTTACTTTATCGAAATAACTTTCATGCTTTAATATGAGCAATTGATTACGAGCAATGCGCTCGCTAAACTCATTGTCTTTATGGTATACAGCATCATATGCTAGGTTATTTATCGTATTTGCACCACCAAGAATAGCACTCATGCATTCCGTTGTGGTTCGAAGCATATTTGTATTATAATCATAAATGGTTTTGTTGCGTATAGAAGGCGTTACGAAAATATGGCATTCAGTATTAACGCCATATTCTGAAGCTAAATTTCTCCAAAGAACTCTTAAGGCTCTAAGCTTTGCAATTTCGAAAAAATAGTTTGTGCCAACAGATACGTTAAAAATAACTTTCAATTGTTTTTTTCTGTCTTTATCAAATGATTCATCATCAAAATGATTTAAATATTCGTTTACATGTGCAAGTGCATAGCCCAATTGCTGTATGATGTTTGCACCTGCATTTTGATAAACCGATACGTTAACCGTTAAAGTTTTAGTGTTAGAAACAATAGCGTCAAATTGATTGTGGTCTTCTTTTAGATTAGAAAACCAATTTCCAGATTTAGTAAGGTTTCCTATAATATCAGTATTGATATAAACCGAGCGATTAGGTTGAATGTGGCTGTTTATTTGCTTTACAAATTCAGGAGATAAAAACTGTAACTCAAAATAAATGCTAGTTTCTACTGCGTTTATATTTTGAAGGAGTTTTTCAAGAGAGGTTTCTTCTGAAGGAATTACAAATTTTATGGCTTCAGCACCTCTGGAAATAGCATCTAAAGCTTTAGTGTTTGATTTTTCAGCATTAGCGACAAAAATGGTTTGACAAATTTTAAATACTTTAGCTTTAGAAGCTGAAACTTCTTGAAGTTGATCAAATTCATCTCTGTGATAAAATGGTTTTACGTCAATACCTTCGTTGGTTTGCCATATAAGTGTGTCGTTGTAATCGGCACCTTTTAAATCTACCTGTATTTTTTGTTTCCATTGTTTTGAAGAAATCTCAGGAAACTGTTTAAATAATGATTCACTCATCGTTAGTCGTTTTTAGGCTGTCTTCATATTCAATGATATATATGTCTTCATTCTCTTTTTTCATATAATATTTTTCACGAGCCAGTTTTTCAATACCATCATCTGTACTGAGCTCTTTGATGGCTTTTTTGTCTTTTTCAATCTCTTTATTGTAATATTCTTTTTCATTTTCTAGATCACTAATATCCTCGTTTAGTTCATGATGAATTAATAAGGAGTTAGAATCAATAAACAGCATCCATACAGCGAATACTATAAAGATGATTACAAATATGTTTTTGAGATACTTAATCATTAATTGAGTTTTTCGTTAATGATGGTTTTTACTATATCAACTGCAACAGTATTGTATTTGTTGTTTGGAATAATAATGTCGGCATATTCTTTCATGGGCTCAATAAACTGCTGATGCATAGGTTTTAATGTATTTTGATAGCGAGATAATACTTCATCAATGTCTCTTCCTCGTTCTGAAATATCTCGTTTTAATCTTCTTATGAGTCGTTCATCACTATCAGCATGTACAAATATTTTAATATCAAACATTTCTCTTAGCTCAGGATTTGTTAAAATTAAAATACCTTCAACAATCATTACTTTTCTTGGTAGTGTTTTGATAATATCGCCTGTTCTGTTATGTTTTACGAACGAATAAACAGGTTGATCTATAGCATGTCCCATTCTAAGATCTTTTAAATGCGATTCTAGCAATTCGAAATCTATAGATCTAGGATGATCAAAATTAATTTTAACGCGTTCATCATAACTTAGATGCGAGGTGTCTTTATAGTATGAATCTTGAGAAATGATACCAACTTCTCCTTCAGGAAGTTCATTTAATATTTGATTTACTACTGTGGTTTTACCACATCCAGTTCCACCAGCAATACCTATGATGAGCATAATTAAGTTTTAGATTGTAGCAACAAATTTAATTATTTATAGGCAGTTTATAGCGTAATTTTTGAAACTTCTTTTTAGTTTAAAACTCTTGCGGTACTTTTTATTCTTTAATGAGCTTAACTATGCCTAAGTTTTCAATTCCAACGTAAATATAACCATCAGGTCCTTGATTTACAGACCTTACGCGACCAAGTCCATCTAATAAGCGCTCTTCTTTAATGACTTTACCGTTTTTAATATAGCAATTGTCTAAATACTGAAATTTCAAAGAGCCAATTAGAAGATTGCCTTTCCAGTCTTTATACTTATCGCTAGAAATAAATTCCATTCCACTTGGTGCAATAGATGGATCCCAATAGTGCAAGGGTTGTTCCATGCCTTCTTTTTTAGTAAGGTCTGTAAAACTTGTTCCGCTATAATTAACTCCATAACTAATAACTGGCCAACCATAGTTTTTACCTGATTTAATAATGTTGATTTCATCACCACCTCTCGGACCATGCTCATGAGTCCATATCTCTCTGGTTTCTGGATGAATAACCATGCCTTGAGGATTACGGTGACCATAGGAATAAATCGCTTGTTTAGCATTGGTTTCATTTACAAAAGGGTTGTTGTTGGGAATGCGTCCATCATCGTGCAAACGATATACTTTTCCACCATCTCGAGTGATATCTTGTGGGTTTACATCGCGTTCTCCACGTTCACCTATGGTGAAGTAAAGGTAGCCTTGATCATCGAAAACAATTCTTGATCCAAAATGCTGACCTTTTGTTGTGTTTGGTGATGCCTTATATAATACTTGTTTATCAATTAGCGAGTTGTCTTTAAGTTTTGCTCTCATTAGAGCAGTATGACCTCCTTTATTGTCTCCTTCAGAAGATGCATAGGTAAAATACACCCAACCATTTTCAGAATAATCAGGATGTAATACAATGTCTAAAAGTCCACCTTGTCCACGATTATAAACTTCAGGAACATTTTTAATATCAGTTTTTCTTCCATTTTTAAAATGAATGATTTTACCCTCTTTCTCTGTTATAAGCATGGATTCGTCTGGAAGGAATGTAAAACCCCAAGGGTTCTTCAGATCTTTTACTATCACTTCATAAGAGTGTTCTGTGTTGATGGGGTTTTTGTCTTGAGCACAGGCTAAAACAGTAGAAAGCGCTATGAATATCAGGATTTTATTTTTAAATGTCATAAAAACGGCTTTTGAGTTTAAATTTAATAAAAAAATGTATCTGTTTTTAAAGAAAAGCTATATATTTGCAGTCCAATTTTGGAAAGCGTATTGTTTACTTTTCAAAATTTAGATAACCATTTCGGAGTGTAGCGTAGCCCGGTTATCGCGCCGCGTTTGGGACGCGGAGGTCGCAGGTTCGAATCCTGCCACTCCGACTACCAAAATCCAATCACTAGATAGTGATTGGATTTTTTGTTTACAGCAAATCGAAGTTTGCTTCAAGGTTTCAAAGAAATAAAAAAAAACAAAGGAGTTACCAGCTTAGATTTTGATGAGCATTTCTCTCAGTTTAGTATAGCAGAGCTGTTCTTTTCTCTCTGGTTAAAAAACCTAAGCTGTTTTATAACGCTTTCATTTAATAGGCTATTGACGTTAAGTTTTTCTTAAAATAATAAGAAAAACAGATGTAAATTCTCTTAAAAGTCATGTAATTAATAGGTTTGCAACTTATTAAAATAAAAAACAATAAGATTTATGAGTCAAGTAAAACAAAACGACACTGTAAGAGTACACTATACCGGAAAATTAAAAGATGGACAAGTCTTTGATAGTTCTGAAGATCGCGAACCTCTGGAGTTTACCTTAGGTCAAGGGATGTTAATTCCAGGATTTGAAAAAGCAGTTATCGATATGAAAGTGAATGATAAGAAAACTGTTGACATACCTGTAGAAGATGCATATGGAGACGTTAATAAAGATTTATTTCATAAAGTTGAAAAAGCGCAATTGCCAGAAACGATTAAACCTGAAGTTGGTGTGGGATTGGTGTCAAAAGATGCTAATGGTAATGAACATCAATTTAGAATTGCGGAAGTAAAGGAAGATCATATTATTGTTGATGGAAACCATCCTTTAGCTGGTCGTGAGTTAATTTTTGACTTAGAATTAGTTGAGATTAAATAAAATGAATCCTATTAACTAAAAACTAGCCTGAGTTTGATACTCAGGCTTTTTTTGTAAAGTATTATGTTTAAAGTTTTCTAATTAGGTTTGGTTTCCAATTTAGTTGACTTTCATTGTGACAAACTTATTTTATTTCAATCGATTTGATAGATAAATTAACCTTCTTACTGGTAAGTAAAATATATACCTGAAGCCACAACACCAATTATTAATAAGACTAAAACGACAATAACAAATGTTGATACGCTTTTAGTTTTTTCGTCCTTTTGTAAAATATAGTCTCTTCTTTTTTCGTCTTCTTCTTTTATAAATTTCATGTTTTTATTTTTATTTATTAATGTAAACTGTTTTTTTGTTAGTAAATTCTAAAATCCCTTCCCTAGATAGTTCTCTTCCGTAGCCTGAAGCTTTTATGCCTCCAAAAGGCAATCTTGGATCTGATTTTACCATCTCGTTGATAAAAAAAGCTCCATCTTCAATATTTAATATTCTATTGGTAGCGTCTTCAATATCTTCGGTAAAAACCATAGTGCCTAAACCAAATTTTGAATTATTAGCAACGTCATACGCTTCATCCTTATTTTTAACTTTTACAATAGCAGCTACAGGACCAAATGTTTCTTCGTCAAATACAGGCATACCAGAAGATACATTTGTAATAATGGTTGGTTGATAATATGTATTATCTATTTGATTACCATAGTGGATTAAAGCACCTTTACCAACAGACTTATCTACTTGTTCTTTTAAAATATCTGCTAAATCCTGACGTGCTAATACTCCAATTTCTGTGTCTTTTTCTAAGGGATTACCAGATTTTAACGCTTTAACTTTGGAAGTAAACCTTTCTATAAACTCATCATATATTCCTTTGGTTACAATAAATCGTTTGGCCGCAATGCAACTTTGACCTGTATTTTGCATACGAGCTTTGACAATGATATCTATATATTTATCTAAATTGGCATCATCTAGAATGATGCAAGCATTATTACCTCCTAATTCGAGAACCGTCTTTTTTAAGTGCTTTCCTGCGATTTCGGCAATTTTTTGTCCAGCTTTTTCACTACCTGTTAATGATATGGCTTTGATTCTATTATCTTCTATAAGTTTTTCAATTGAATCGTGATTTGTTACCAGCGTTTGAAAACAGCCTTCTGGATATCCAGATGATTTAAGTAAATCTTCAATTAATAGCGCACATCCAGTAACGTTTGAAGCATGCTTTAACAAAATTGTATTACCAGCTGTTAATGTTGGCACAGCAAACCTCATCACTTGCCAAAACGGATAATTCCAAGGCATGATACCTAGTATTGTTCCTAAAGGATCATAACTTATAAAACTTTCATGAGCTTCCGTTTCAATAAGTTCATCAGACAACAACTGTTCTGCATTTTTGATGTAAAAATCACACAACAATATGCACTTTTCAATTTCTGCTTTGCTTTCAGTAATTGGTTTCCCCATTTCCTGAGTCATTAATAGTGCATACTTTTCTTGATTAATTGATAGTCTGTCTGCCACCTTATTTAAACATTCAATTCTATAAGAGATTGATTCTTGTTTCCAGTCATCATATGCTTTTTTAGACTTAGAAACCTTGTTATTTAATTCTTCATTGCTCAATAAAGTATAAGTGTGCAAAGATTCCGAATTGTAAGGATTAGTGGTTTTGATTGTATTTGACATTTTTAATTTAAATATAGATTTGATTTGTTTTGCTGATTAACTCATATAGAAAAAGTATTAACGTTTATAATGGTTTCGGTTTACGTTAATAATGATATCTATTGCGTCAATGTAATTGATGCTTTTATGAGATATTTGTATTGAATTAATAATTTAAAACATACAATTATGGCTAAAGATAGTAATACAATTATTGGAATATTGGCAGGAACTGCTATTGGAGCAACATTAGGAATTTTGTTTGCACCAGATAAAGGAAGTAAGACGAGAAAGCGTATAGCTGATGAAGCAGCCTTACAAAAAGAAAGATTAGCATCTACTGCAGGCGATATCAAAGATCGAGTCGTTACAGAAGCTGAACTTATGAAAGATAAAGTAGCTTCAACAGTTGGAGCTAAAAAACAAACTTTAGACGAGCAATTAGACCATTTAGTTACTGACGCGAGTTATAAGGCAGATGATGTCATTTCAAAGTTGGAACTAAAATTAAAACAATTGAAAGAAAAGAATAAAAAGTACCATAATGGTGCTGGAACCAAAGCAACATCTTAATAGATGACTGTATTTGAATCTTTAAATAGAACTACAGACAAAGCCACCGAAAAAGCTGAGAAATATATTAAGACTTCTCAAGAGTATTTTAGGTTGAAAGTTTTTCAACAAATTACTCTATCGTTGAGTTTGATATTAAAATTGGTAATTATTGGTGGACTAGCAATGCTTTCCATAGTATTTATTGCTGTATCGGCTGCAATAGCTATAGGTGAAGCACTGGGAAATATGCCAGTTGGCTACCTGATTGTTGGTGGAATATTTTTGACAATCGCTGTGATAGCCTATTTTATTAGGCATTTGATTGATAAAAAAATCATTACATCAATTTCAGATAAATTTTTTGATTAATAAACACAAATGAAACACTATAGAACGTTTAACGAAATAGAATATGATCTCAAACGACTAAATCTTGAAAGACAAATTGCCTTTGAGGAGCTTAAGGGTATAAGAAGCGATGTTAAAGAAGATTTAAAACCGTTGCATTGGTTGCAAACAGTTCTGAAGTACGTAACTAAATACGGTTCTTTTCTGTTGCTAAAAAAAATAGTTAAATAATTAGTTCTTTATTGAATACATTCCAAGGCACAGGTAATATTTATCTGTGCTTTTTTATGTGAATGTGTTAAGAGACTATTAAACAAGTTAAATATCATTTTAAATGAGCAAAATGGTTTAAGTGGCTAATGGTATATTGCTACTGACTTTAAAATGTAAAAATTACATAGTTATTAACTAATTTAAAATTTAAATATTATGAAAATGAATAAAATAGGAATTAGCTTGTTTTTAGCTGTACTAATGATGAGTTGCAACGTAAACCAAAAAAAGGAAGCTGAATTACCTGAAGTGGATGTTGATGTGTCTGCTGAAGAAGGACAATTACCAACATATGATGTTAATTGGGCTGATGTAAACGTAGGAACTACAACTAAAACAATGGAAATACCAAAAGTTGTTGTGGTTATGGAAGAAGAAGAAGTAGAAGTACCTTACATAGATGTCGATATGCCTAACGATGAAGATGGTAATGAAAAGGTTGAACGCAGTATCGTTATTGAAGCAGAAGTTACCGACAATGAACACGAACTGAACATCAAAGAAGTGTGGGCAGCAAACAATAATTTATATGTAATTTCTGAGCTTAAAGAATTAGATCAGACCATTGGTGATAAAAAAATGAGAGTATCTGATCAACTGACTTTAAATGCAAGAGACTTAAATGTTAAGCATTATATCGTTGGAGAAAGACCAGATAGAGTTTTCAATACTCAACATGATTATGTCAACAGTATGAATGACTTGAAAAACAAATTAGATGGTGATTATAAGGTTATTTACTCTAAATAATTTATTGTAATAGTTATCACCTTTTAATTGAACCTCAATCAAATTACGATTGAGGTTTTTTTATATCCAATTTGTACTTTATAAATTAGCTCGAACCTTCCTTTTATTAAGAAACAGACTCTTCTGCCATTAGATTGTTTAAGGCATTTTTTCTATAGTCATTGGGAGTTACACCATATTTTTGTTTAAAAATTTTTGAAAAATAACTTCTGCTAGTAAATCCGATACTATACACCACCTGAGATACGTTTAAGTCTGCATTTCTCATCAATTCTCGAGCAGCTTCTAATCGAATATGTCTTACATACTCTGTTACGGTTCTGGTGTACAAAAACTTAAACCCGTCTTGAAGCTTAGCTTGTGATAAACCAGACTCTAAAGACAATTGATCAAGGGAATAATGGTATGATGGTTTTTTTATAATTTTAAGACCTAAGCGTCTAATGATTTTTAATTCGTTCTTAGATAACGACGTTGGTAACTGAATGCCTTTATAAAATTTATTATGCTGCTGGATATGAAGTGATAGCATTTCATAGACAAGAGCTTCCACTTTTAAGGTCTTTACCATTCCTTTAGATTTGATTTTTTTCATCTTTTTAATGAAATCTGCCATTCTTAGGTTGAGAGAACCATAGTGAGAAAACCTGTTGTCGTGATCTGTATCGACAAAAATATCATAAAGCCTCTTGTTCAATAAAGATGCATTTGTGGTTCTTTTTTTTAGAAAATTCTTTCTGACAATCTGTATGACATTAATCTCTAATTTTTCGTTTTTTGGAAAATGGATATAATTACATCCTCCGGTTTTATTTGTGAATATTAGAGAATGAAATTTTTCAACAAGCTTTTCTTCATTATTTATACCAAAACGATGTTTAAAACTTCCGTTATAATTGTAAATAAATCGAATTGGGTTAAAATCATCAGCCTCAATCTTGAGAACAAACTCTTTTGAAAACTTAATGTCAAAATCAATAACGTTTACGCCCCAATCAAATGGTATAGATTTTATAGTTCCAAATGCATTTTCGTTATTGAGCTTAAGACTGTACTCATTCCATTTTTCAGTAATTTCACCTCCTAAAGCATCATTTATTTGATTGAGAAAATCTAAAGGGTTCTCTGCGGAAATTTCAATTTCTAACATGATTGGATGGTTAAATAGTTACTTATTGAATGACATATCACAAATTGATATTATTGTAAAAATAAAATTCTTTTTAAAGACTAAATACATATTAGTGATTTTTTTAATACAATACCATAAATCGTTGACTTTAATGTAGGTAAACAAACAGCTTTGATTCTTTTTAAGTCAATTTTTTTCTAGATACAGCACTTAATAGCTGTCACATATCATTAATTTTGTTTCAGATTCTTATTATAAGATACTTCAATTATAATAAAAATTGGTTGGTTAGGCCTCAGTAGTCATTTTGGTTGCTGAGGTTTTTTTAACAAAAGATATTATAAATCAAATTATTAATCATTAAATACTCAACATTATGAACATTTTTGAAGCTATTAGAAAAGATCACGACATTCAAAGAAATCTATTAGATAAACTCATTAATACATCTGGTGATACAGACAAACGTGATGTGATTTTTAATTCTCTAAAAAAAGAACTTCAGATACACGCAGATGCTGAAGAACGTCATTATTATAAGCCGTTAATTGATAGCGACTTAATGCAAGATAAAGCAAGACATGGTATAGCAGAGCATCATGAGATAGATGAACTCGTTGAGCAATTAGAAGACACAGATTACGACTCATCAGCCTGGTTGAAAATTGCTAAAAATCTTAAAGAAAAGGTGGAGCATCATTTAGAAGATGAAGAGCATAAATTTTTTCAGCTTTCTGGTAAGGTCTTATCTGAAAAACAAAAGGAAGCATTAGCAAATTCATATTCTAAATATATGAAATCTCACAGATAATTTTTATGAGTGTGCAAAAACTCAGTTCAACATTACTTAAAAAGATTGATGACAATCCTGAATCTGTAATGCATCAGTTTGATTTGGTCTATGTAAAAAGTGATCAGCTTTCAATTGAAAGAAAAAAATTTGGAAAAACAATGGAATTTGACAGACTAGAAAGCGAAAGTGAACGGAAAAAATATTTTAAAAGGGTTTGATTTAGTAGCTAAAGAATTGGGAAACTCTAGGAATGTCTGTCGAAAGTATTATGTGCATCCAATTTTGGTTAAATCTTATAATGATGATACGTTACACAATGTTTTTACTAAAATGGAAACCACATCTGAAGTTAATGAACTCTTGACACCTACAGAAGCTTCCGTTATAAAAATACTTAAAGATTATAAACCATTAATTTAGATAAAAACGACCTGGTAAATGAATAGGGTTAATCTTTATATCAATAGCACAAATTACAAGATGGTGATGTAATTATCTTTGGGATAAGGTTAGTTTCAAAAACTAATACTTACAAGGATGTAAATCGATAGGCATCATAAGCAAACTGTCGTCTAATTAAACACATACATACAATGAGTACATACACAGAAGAAGTAGGAAAAAAACTAAATAGTTTACTTGAAAAGACATACGATGCAGAAAAAGGTTTTAAGAAAGCAGCAGAAAATGTAGAACATGCAGCACTAAAATCTTACTTTAACGAAAAGGCGCAAGAACGATATAATTTTGGACATGAATTGAAATCGGAATTGGTGTCGTTCAATCAAGATATTGATAAAGGAGGAAGCCTAACTGGTCAAGCTCACAGAGCCTGGATGGATGTAAAATCTTTATTCTCGGCAGACGATGAAGAATCTATGCTAGAAGAAGCTATCAGAGGTGAAAAATCAGCTATAGAAGAGTATCAGGATGTTTTAAATGAAACAACGTTGCCTACCTCAACTAAGTCTTTATTAGCATCTCAAAAAAACACCATAGAGTATGGACTTTCAAATATTAAAAAATTGGAAGACTTGAGATAATCATCTACATACAAATTTGTTAAAAAGCGTCTTGTTCAAGGCGCTTTTTTGTATGAATACACTTTAATAGGATATGAGTTAAGGCTTGTAGTACTTATTTAGTTATTTTAAATAAAAAATGTTTTATAAACTGTCTAATACTTGTGATTTAAAAACCATTGAAAATGAGTTTGATGCAAATTTTAGATTCCCCAATCTATATGAACCAAAAGTCATAATTAGCGGCACTGAAGAATCTAACCTTTCGATTATTACAGCTCAGGATTCTAAACGGATTGATTATGCTATTTGGGGATTACTACCAGAAGATTACGATGACGATTGGGATCGTTTTCAAAGTGTCACAAATACACTAAATACTAATGTTGACGACCTAAATTTAAGTGAAGAAATATATTCAAAATCTTTAGATGAAAGAAGATGTTTAATCATTGTTAATGGATTTTTTACATCTAATATTTACAAAGGAAAATTATATCCCTTCCATGTGCATTTAAAAAACCACAAGCCATTTTGCATCGCTGGGATTTATAATAAATTAAATGATGGTTTTTTAACCTGTTCGTTGTTGGTTACTAACTTTAGTTCAAACCTGAATGAGATACCACATTTAGGTAAGCAAAGACCTTTAACATTTAGACAATCTGATTTTGAAGAATGGCTGTCTAAAGATAAAAGTAAAGCAGATTTGGAAAGGCTCATCCATAATCATAA
Source organism: Psychroserpens mesophilus (assembly GCF_050617655.1). GTDB lineage: Bacteria > Bacteroidota > Bacteroidia > Flavobacteriales > Flavobacteriaceae > Psychroserpens > Psychroserpens mesophilus_A. The sequence goes on from NZ_JBODQC010000004.1 coordinate 172,069, forward strand.
TGCACCAGATTTTATATCGCATCCCATAAAGGAAGATTTTTATAAAAATAACAGTGTGTTTGAAGATATTTTAGAAAGTGACAACTATAGTCATATTTTGAAGAATTTACATAGATCTTGAAAAAAAATGATTTTTAAACCAGACGTTTAAATGTGTTTCTTTTCATCAATGCCTTTGCTGTTCGGTTCTAACTTTTTCTCAATATCTGAAGGATTCTTAATTTGAGTGTAAGTATCATTAATAATAACAACAGGGTAAACTAAAACTTCAGGATTGTTATCTAAAACTTTTATCCAATCGTTCTCATCAAGATGTGTAGTATCATCATACGATTTAGTAAAACTAGGATGGTCTTTATCAATTAAATCACCAATTTTAATTCCAAGGTGTTCGGCAATATCTTTCCATTGGCTTCCAGGGACGTTAGTTTTAGTAATATCAATTGCTAATATTTCTTTTACTGAAGCATTTAAATATGAATACGTTTGTTCTCCTATAGAAGACTTTGAACTGTAATACAGTTTTATCATGTTTTTATCTGTTGAAATCATTGCCATAAATTATTTTATTTAAATATAACGGTTGTAATACAAAAGCGTTAACTTAAATACTTTAAATATTAATTCAATAGATAGAAATTATCTATGTTTAGATAATAACTGTTGATAACTTCTATGTTAGATTTCTGCCAAAATTTCTACTTTTGTTTAAGTATATTGAAGCATAAGAGCAAGAGGTTTCATTGCATACACTAAGATTATTTCTAATCATTTTTTATAATTATTACTTAAAAAACATAAAACACAAATAAAACATGTCAGATACTATTGAACACGTAAAATGCCTAATCATAGGTTCAGGGCCAGCAGGATATACTGCTGCTATATATGCTGCACGAGCAAACATGCATCCGGTTTTGTATCAGGGAACTCAACCAGGAGGACAACTCACAACAACTAACGAAGTTGAAAATTTTCCAGGTTATCCTGAAGGGATTACTGGTCCGGAAATGATGATTGAGCTTAGAAAACAAGCTGAACGTTTCGATACTGATGTTAGAGACGGTTGGATTACCAAAGTTGATTTTTCAGGAGATATTCATAAAGTCTGGGTAAACGAAACAAAAGAAATTCATTGTGATACTGTTATCATTTCTACTGGAGCTTCAGCAAAATATTTAGGTTTAGATTCAGAACAAAAATATTTAAAACTTGGAGGTGGTGTGTCTGCTTGTGCTGTTTGTGATGGTTTTTTCTATCGCAACCAAGAAGTTGTAATTGTTGGAGCAGGAGATTCTGCTTGTGAAGAAGCACACTACTTATCAAAGTTATGTAAGAAAGTAACCATGTTGGTTCGACGTGATGAGTTCAGAGCTTCTAAAATTATGGCTGCTCGTGTGAAAAACACAGAAAATATTGAAATTCTTTACAATACAGAAACAGAAGAAGTTTTAGGTGATGGACAAGTGGTTATTGGAGTTCGTGTCATAAATAATAAAACCAAGGAAACACATGAAATTCCTGCAACTGGATTTTTTGTTGCTATTGGTCATAAACCAAATACAGATATTTTTAAAGGTTTCTTAAATTTAGACGAAACAGGATATATTATTAATGCTGTTCCTGGAACGAGTAAAACAAATATCGAAGGTGTATTTGTGTCTGGTGATGCTGCAGATCATGTTTACAGACAAGCTGTAACAGCAGCTGGAACTGGATGTATGGCTGCTTTAGATGCAGAGCGTTACTTAGCTGCTAAAGATTCTAATTTTGAAGTAAGCACATTTACTTATAATTAAGTTGTAAAAGTGTTATACATAAAAAAAGTGCCTAAGGTAAAACTTACTTTAGGCACTTTTTAGTTTGTGATAAAATAGAGTTACAAGGTTTCTGGAAGCGTATGATTTCTTCCTTTGTTTTGTGCTTTAAGATAACCCATTAGCGGTTCAAAATATTCTAACATTGGTTTGGCACTCATTTCGCTACCAACACTTTGTTTTAATAATACTCTCCAGTCATTATTTGCACCAGTTTCTAAAACACCTTTTAAAAATGTTCCAACGTCTTTGCTTCCAAAATAATTAGTGGCATGAGGATCTTGTTTCAGGATATTTTTTGAGATATGATCATGAAATTGAAATAATAAAATATAAGATATGGCATAATCATAATATTGAGCAGCATCGTTATTGATGTGCGTTTTTGATGCAGCATCATTAAATTCTTCACCACGATCTGTAGGCGGAACCATTCCTTGATACTTTTTAGCTAATTCCCACCACTTTTTATTAAATTGTTCTCTACTCAGGTTTTCAGCGTATAATGCATTTTCAAACTCGGTCATTACACCTGCAGAAAACGGTAAAAATACGATGTTACTTAAGGCTTCTTTTAGTAAGTTTTGAGTTTCATCAATTTTGGCATCAGCATCGACCAAACCTTTACCAGCTAAAAATGGTTTTTGCATGGCTGCGAATCCTAACAAGCTTCCTATAGCTTCATGATAACCACGATTTGCGCCTTCGCGAAGTAATGGTGGTACATTAGGGTTTGTGTAAGCTTGGTAATAGTAAATATGACCTAATTCATGATGAATGGTTTCGTAGTAATCTGCATTTGGCTCAACACTCATTAAACAACGTAAGTCATTTTCTAGATCCATATGCCAGGCAGAAGCATGGTTGTTTTTTTTGTAAGGCGCATCAGCAGGTAATGGATACATACTAGATTTTTTATAAAAACTTTCTGGAAGAGGATCAAAGCCAATACTCTTATAAAAATCCTCACCTTCTTTAACAATCCATTCAGGAGCTTTATCAGCTAAAGCAGCATCAATATCTAAGCCTTCAACAGTTACAAGAGGACTCCAGTCTTGTCCCCAACGATTAGGTAGCCAATGTGCTGGAAGGTATTCTGGTACTGTTGTATTAAATTTCTTTGCAAGTTCATATCTTGCCCATGTGTGAAGTTCTCTGTATAATGGCCAAACTTCTTTCACCATTTTATTCATTTCGTCAAGCATCTCTTGGCGAGACATTCCGTAGCTAGAAACTTGATATGAAAAGTAATCGTCGTAACCTAAAGCGCGCACAGTTTCGTTACGCAGTTTTCGTAAGTTTTCTAGACCAACTTTGAGACCTATACCGACTTCTTTAGAAGCTTCCCAGTTTTTTAAACGTTCAGTTTCATCATTAGATTCACGTAATACTTTGTCTATGTCTCCAGTGGTTACAGATTTTCCATCGACCTGAAAATCATATCCAAATAGCATTTCATTTTGTGCGTTTTCTGCAGCAATACGCTCTTTAACTAAATCTGAAACTGTTTCAGGATTGTTGGCAGCAGTGTATAATATGGTATTTAACTGACGTACCTGAACGATATCTAAATTGTCTTTATTTTCTAAAAATTCACGAGTTTTTTCAATAACTTCTGTGCTTCCTGTAAACTTAGCCAAAGCTTCGTTGGCTTTTTGAACTTTATATGCGTTCGTTGTATCACCAGCTACAATTCTGGTATTTGCATCCCATTCTGCCAAAGCAGAATCATAGTATAATTCGGTAAATGATGCTGTGTAATCATCTAAAAATGCTTGGACATCTTCTTTTGAAGCTGAAGTTGTTTCGGTAGTTTTTGCATCTTTTTTACATGAAAACACTGTAATTAAAACAGCGATTAGCAAGATTGTTTTCTTCATCTTAAATAAGGTTTGAGTTAAAGTTAGTTGATATTGATATGATTAGATTATTTTTCTTTTTTCTGAAGTTTTGCAGTGTCTAAAAATCTGTTGATTGTAATTTTAGGATTCGCAAACAAGTAAATTTCACTTGATCCTGAAGCTTCAATAGTAATAGAATCGGTTGCTTCTATATATGCATCACTGGCAAATTCGCAAACAGCATTACAAATTTTTGAAGTAAAGTTTTTACCATTAAACTGAGCATTATTATCTGCAAACAAACGTAAATTATCTGTAGTGCCTTCAATATCAATATTAGCTCGTTGGTATAAATCTATTTTTGTTTCTTTAGAATTCACAAGTGCATCTAATTTACAATTGTCACTTAATTCAATTATGGCTTTTGTAGCACTTACATTGAGCTTCACTTTAGCTTTGTCTAAGCTGTTGAATTTGAAATTTTTAGCTTTTATATTTAAATAGGCTCTTGATGACCCTGTTACTCTTAAGCTAGCGTCATTAAGTTCTAAAGAGGTTAGCGATCTTATTTCTGCATTGTCATGAGTTTCTATGTGAGAAAATCCAGTACTGTAATTAACTTTGATTTTCATTTCTTTTTTGGATCTGATGTCTTTAGTCGTCCTGAAAGTGAGTACGCTATCCACAACTTCTATAGTAATGTATTCATGTAAATTATCATCTGTTTCAATTTCAACAGAAGGTTTACTGTTATAATATAGTTCTACTTCAAAATCTTCACCTACAACAATGGTATTAAAATTATCTACGTAGGTTTGTTTAATAGTTACATTTCTATCACCTTTTACTTTATCGTCTTCTTGAGCAAAACCAATTGCGCTATAGCCTAAAGTAATTAATAAAAATAAGGTAATCTTCTTCATTAGTTTAAATTAAGTATTGAACAAATATAAAACAAAAACCATCCCAAACTCGAAATTGAGCTTGAAATGGTTTAAAAAAACAAGTTGGTTAGTTGGTTGTTAATATGTTATTGTTTCCTGATACTACCAGAAGGACCGTCGTTTTTTTTTAACTTTTTCAGGATTACCATAATATTTAATATCGCCTCCGCTGTTAGCGTGAGCGGTTAATTCTTTTGAAGTATTAACTGTAATATCTGCTCCACTGTTTGCTTCGGCTTTGGTTGTAACGGCTTTAAGTTTGGCTGCTTTTATATCACTTCCACTAGAGGCTTCAGCTCGAAATGTATGTGTAGTTCCTGATAATTTAATATCACTTCCACTAGAAGATTCGCAAATAAGGTTTTCAACATCCACTTCAAGTTCTACGTCACTTCCGCTAGAGGTGTGTATTTCAAGATCATTGGCTTTAATAATAGTAGTTGAAATGACATCGCTTCCGCTGGATGTGGAAATTCTGTCAATATTTTTAAAATTGACCATTATTTTTTTGGAAGCAGCAGAACTTATGTTTTCTTCAGCAGAGATACTTAAAACGCCATTCTCTACTTCTACAGTAATGATCTCTTGCAGATTTTCATCAGCTTGAACCCTAATGCTTTCTGAATCACTTTGTGTGAGATAAACATCGAGTCCTCTGCTGACTTCTATAGCATTAAAATCTTCATTTAGTGCTCTGTCTGTAGTGGTTACATTTCCGTTGCCTTTAACTCCAAGATTAAAATCGAAGTTGCATGAAACTAGTAATATACCTAATACTGTAGCTACGATAATTTTTGTTAGTGTTGTCATGATTGGTTGTTTTTTAACTGAATTAATTTCAGCATGTGTTAATGATTGATTGTTCGTTTTTTGATTGATAATATTTAAGGCATTTGATGGTCATAACTAATGACTCTTTTTAAATACCATTTTCCGTCTTCGATAATCCATAAGTGAGAAAACTTGGCAGTACTACCAGGTACTTCTTTGTCATTTGTGGTTTCAAAAAACCTATGGATTCCGTTTTGAAGCGCAGCATATATGACACCATCGTTTTGAAGTGGGAAAACTTCTAAACTTCCATCGATAAGCTCTCTTCTGGATGTTGTTGCAATATCTGGGTTGCAAATGCCATTTTTTATCGATTCGATAAATCTGGTTTTTGAGGTTTCTAATCCGGAAATATCATGATAGAATTCAAAATCTTTGGCAATTAACTGGCTCAGGTATTGTGTTTCACAGTGGTTAAAAGAGCGTTCAAAAATAAGGCTGTCATTAGCTTTTAATGTTTTAAATATTTCAGAATCTGTTGCCATTTGAGCATTCATGTTAGCTAAAACACCTAAGAGACTTAATACGATATATATTGGTTTTTGCATGTGTTTTATTTGATGATTCAAATATTTCAGTTTTAATACGATTTTCAAAACTGAAATGTCTGAACTGTTAATTTAGATTGCTGAATTGTTAATTGTCATCAGATGTAATCTCAATACCATCATCGTCAATGTTAACTTTTATATTATCTGATTTAGCTTTAATTCCATTATCGTCAATTTTTAAACTGCTGCCTTCCGTTTTCATTTGAACACCATTTTCATCTATTTTGAGTCCTTTTTTGTCATCTTCAACATCTACTTTTATCTGGAAATCTTCTTCCATAGGACAATCTAGACATCTAACATTGTTGTTAGTGATTTCTAAGTAATGATTTTCCATCCCATTATCTAAAATATCATTGTAATAACTTGAGTTTCTATGGTATGAATAGGTGTTTTCTTCAGCATAAAGAATTGTTCCTTCGGGTAAATAAAGTGTGACCTCAATTTCTTGATCTCTGAATTTATTTTCAAAAGCAGTAGTTAAAAAGCCATCTAATTCAAGTCTTTTATTTATAAGGTCATAATTGTAATTTACTTCTTGAGCTCTTAGTTTGGCTTCTTTATAATTTCTGCCTTCAGCAGTCCTTTCAATATGTATTGAAGCTACCGAATCTTTAGTTGAACGTACAATGAGTCTAACATCTCTGCTGTAAATGAGTTTTTCATCATTTTCATTGTAAACCGCTTTTAAAGAATTACCATGTCTGCCAAATTGTTTACTGTAAAGCGTATTACCGACCATAGCCAGTGTTAATGTGTCATTAGCCTTAATGTTGAGTTGTTCTTTTTTGCTCACAGTAGCATCATAAGCATGTTCGCTGGCTTGTCTTACGCCTACGACGACACTTCCGATAAGTGCCATTAGCCATAATCCTAAGAGTGTGAATTTTGCAACATTTCCAATGGACTTTAAATTGTTAATTAGAATTTTTAATCCTAAATAAAACACAAAGAAGAAAGGTACTCCAATAGCAAATAAAGTAATTAATGAAATTAACCACACTGGTGTATTGGCGGCATTGGCTGCTTCAAAAATATCTAAACCTGGAAAGTGTATGACATCAATTGCTCCTAAACTCAAGCAGAACGTTAGCAATGAAATTAAGGTGGCTGCTCCAACTATAATTAAGATTATTCCGATGAATTTGGCAAATACCTTAAAGAAAAACATTATGATGTCACCAATAGTGTCAAAAAATGTTTTTGACGAGGATTTAATTTTTTGTCCTTGCTTTGGTAAATCTACGTTTTTTACGGTGTCTGAAACGGTTTGTGAAACGCTATCAAAACCGTCTTTGATTTTTTTTTCGATGTTGCTAATATTAACAGGTTCTCCAGTCATGGTTAGCTTCTCTGAAGTTGTTTTAGCTTCAGGAACTAAAATCCATAAGAGGATGTATAATAAAACACCTGTTCCAGCACCAAAGATTAATATAATCCAAATTAACCGAACCCATAATGCGTCGATTCCAAAATAATGTCCTAATCCAGCGGAAACACCTCCTACATAAGAGTTGTCAGTATCACGATAGAATTTTTTTGAAGGTTTAGAATTTGAGCTTCTATGATAAGTAGACGTTGGTTCATCTTCAAAAATCTCATCATCAACCAAATAGTCTTCAGGTTGTCCCATAATTGAGATTACATCATCAACTTCTTTGATTCTAATGACTTGTTTTTCGTTTTGAACACGTTCGTTAAATAATTCTGCGATTCGCGCTTCTATATCTGATATGATTTCTGATCGACCTTGAGAGTCTGTAAATGAACGTTTTATAGCCTCAAGATAGCGCTGTAATTTTAAGTATGCATCTTCATCAATGTGGAAGAATATACCTGCTAAATTTATGTTGACTGTCTTATTCATTATTTTTTATTTTTTTGTCTGGTTACTAGGTTAACTGCATTTTGTAATTCGGTCCAGGTGCCATTAAGTTCTTTTAAAAACAATTGTCCTGTTTCGGTAAGGCCATAATATTTTCTTGGTGGTCCTGAAGTGGATTCTTCCCAACGATAATTGAGTAATCCTGCATTTTTAAGTCGTGTTAGTAGCGGATAAATTGTGCCTTCCACTACAAGCAACTTAGCGTCTTTGAGAGTGCTTAAGATTTCTGCAACATAAGCATCGTCATCTTTTAAGACCGATAATATGCAGTACTCAAGGACACCTTTTCGCATTTGTGCTTTTGTGTTTTCTATCTTCATATTTTAAAGCGATTAAATTTTAGTAAACTGTTCATTTTTTGATTGATGATTGATGATAATTTGATGAAATATTGTGATTATTTTAAAAAGGCTATCGTTAACGGATAATGATATGGTTCTCCATCTCTTGCCTTTAGGCTTGCAATAACTATAAAAACAAGTTCAAGTATAAAACCTAAAACGGCAAGAACTCCTAATCCACCACCAATATATAATAGAGGAGAAGGTTCTGAAATATTAAAGTGAATTCCGTCAAAAAGATCGATATCTATAAAATCGAAAGAACTAATGAGGTTAAAAATGAAAAACGGCACTGTTAATATGCCCATAATAAGAGCATAAAGTAATATGCTCATTTGAAAATTTATGGCTTGCTTTCCATGGTTGTCTACAAATTCAGATTTTTCCTTGTTTGCCATCCATAATACGATTGGACCAATAAAATTTCCAAACGGAATTATAAACCTTGTGAAAGTTGATAAATGAATAAAAGTTGCGATATTTTTTTGGTGATTGTCTAGCATAATTTTAAAGCATATAGTAATTTCTTATACAAATATATGTCTAAAAGAAGGTATTATGTTACGCATAGTACTTAAATTTAACATAATATTAACAAATTGAGGTATGGATTTTTTTCAATATTTTAGCTGAAACTTCCAGCAAACATGAACATTTCGCCAAGAAAACTTAACGCCTTTTTATTATTCAAATTACCATCTGCTTATTTTTGTGGCGTACGCACAAAGTCTTTATCAGACACAACTTGTATTGTTTCAGTAAAACACCGATGGATTAATCAAAACCCATTTAATTCAATGTTTTGGGCTGTTCAAGGTATGGCAGCAGAACTTACTACAGGAGCTTTAGTCATGTCTAAAATTAAATCTAGCGGACAAAAAATGTCAATGCTGGTAACCAATAATGACGCTACTTTTACCAAAAAGGCAACTGGACGAATTCAATTTACCTGTAATCAAGGTGAAACAATTGATAAAGCAATTACGAAAGCAATTGATACAGGAGAAGGTCAAACCGTACGTTTAAATTCTAAAGGTCTTAATAAGGAAGGCATTCAGGTTTCAGATTTTAATTTTGAATGGTCTATAAAAGTGAAAAACAAAAAGTAGAAGTTTACAGCTGATTTTTTTAACTTGTAACAAAACGTCAAAAAAATCAACATATTAAACAAATCAACAACTAAACCCATAACATTATGACATCACACGAAATAGATTACAGAATTTACGGCGAAGAAATGCAGTTCGTAGAAATAGAACTTGACCCTCAGGAAGGTGTTATTGCTGAAGCAGGAAGTTTTATGATGATGGATGATGGCATTAAAATGGAAACCATTTTTGGAGATGGTTCTCAGAAGGATTCAGGTTTCTTAGGAAAAATTTTAGGTGCAGGAAAGCGTATCTTAACAGGAGAGAGTTTGTTTATGACTGCTTTCTATAATAATCTAACGGGTAAACGTAATGTATCATTTGCTTCTCCTTATCCAGGGAAAATTATTCCTATTGATTTAACAGAATTTCGAGGGAAGTTCATTTGCCAGAAAGATGCCTTTCTTTGCGCAGCTAAAGGGGTAAGCGTTGGAATTGAGTTTTCTAAAAAATTAGGACGAGGCTTATTTGGAGGAGAAGGTTTTATCATGCAAAAATTGGAAGGTGATGGTATGGCATTTGTACATGCAGGAGGAACTATGGCTAAAAAGGTATTGCAAGCTGGTGAAACCATGAAAGTCGATACAGGTTGTCTGGTTGGTTTTACTCAAGGTGTCGATTATGATATCGAATTTGTTGGAGGAATCAAGAATACAGTTTTTGGAGGTGAGGGCTTATTCTTTGCAAAACTGCAAGGGCCAGGAACAGTTTATATTCAATCGTTACCTTTTAGCAGATTGGCTGGACGTGTTTTAGCATCTGCTCCAAGAGGAGGAGGAAAGGATAAAGGAGAAGGGAGTATTCTTGGCGGTTTGGGTGATTTGTTAGATGGTGATAATAGGTTCTAGCTTGTCAATTTATAGATAAAAAAAGTTGTTTATATTTACAATCCTTTTTTTATCTTAATCGTCTACTTTCACTCAAAATTTTAACTACGTGAAATCATTTCTATTCTCAGTTTTATTTACTATGATCTTTCTGTTTGGAAATGCTCAAATTGTTGATATTCCTGATGGATGGTTCGAATATGCATTACTAAACACTTCTTGCGCTGATATAGATGGTGATGGTGTTCCAGATTCTAATGTCGATACTAATAATGATGGATTCATCCAAATTTCAGAAGCAGAAAGTGTCATTGGTTTATTTTTAGATGAAAATGAGGCTATAACTCTTGACGGACTTCAATATTTTATTAACCTTAGGTATTTTGAAGGATATTTTCCTGAATTAGAAACTCTGAACCTCACACCACATATTAATCTCGAAGAACTTCAAATTTATAATTGTTTTGTCTTAAATGATTTAAATATTGATGGTCTGACAAATTTAAAAACGCTAACAATTTATGGAGCTTATGAGCTCAATGATTTGGATTTAACAGGGTTTGTTAATTTAGAAAATTTAACCTGCTATAATTTACGTGAAGTCACTAGTTTAAATTTTTCTAATCTTGTTAGTTTATTAAATTTAACAGTTTTTGATGTTCCAGCAATTACAAGTTTAAATTTTTACGGACTTACTAATTTGGAAAGTATAGAAATATACGGATATAATGATGTGTTAGTTAATATAGATTTAAATGGTTTAATTAGTTTAGATGATTTGACTATTAATTTTATTGGAGGTTTGTCTAATTTGAATTTAAGTGGACTTATTAATTTAGAATACATGAATCTTGATGATTGTACTGGATTATCAAGTCTAGATTTAACAGATCTTATTAATTTGAAATACGTACACCTCAGAAATTGCAGCGCACTCTCTAGTATTGATATGGCTGGACTTGCTAATTTATTATACCTAGACACTTCTTATGGTAGTAGTTTGTCTAATCTAGATGTATCAGAATTAGAAAGCCTTTCAACGTTTTATGCTTTTAATTCTAATTTTTCTAGTCTGGATCTAAGTCAAAATTCTAATTTAGAAACATTAGGTGTTGGCAATTCTATTAATTTACAATATTTGAATATCAAAAATGGAATTACTGGAAGTGCTAATATTAATAACTGTATTAATCTAGAGTTTATTTGTGTTGATGATATTGAATTAGAAACTATTCAGTATTTGGTAGATTTTTATGATATTGCTAATTGTGAGGTTAATACATATTGTTCTTTTATTCCAGGTGGTGAAGTTTATTATGTTGAAGGTCAAAATAAAATTGATGTGAATTTGGATGGTTGTGATAGTAATGACGCTGTATACCCAAATATGAATTTTAGTATTTCTAATGGTATTGATAGTGGTACGTTTATAGCAGACGTAACAGGTAATTATAGTTTACCTGTTTCTGAAGGAAGCTTTATTTTAACTCCTAATGTGGAAAACCTAGATTATTTCACAATTTCTCCAAATACGCTTTCAGTCAATTTCCCTTCAGACATAAGTCCATATAATCAAGATTTTTGTTTAACATCTAATGGAGCACATAATGATTTGGAAGTTGTAATAATTCCAATCACTAATGCAATACCTGGTTTTGAATCGTATTATCGAATTATCTATAGGAACAAAGGAAATACTATTTTGTCTGGTAATATTGAATTTGATTATCATCTCAATAGTGATTATATAGAAAACGTATTGTCAAGCCCAACTTATGACACTGACACAAATAATACCATGTCATGGGATTTTACAGATTTAGCACCTTTTGAAACCAGAGAAATTGAAGTGGTTTTTAATTTAAATACACCAGTAGATCCTGACTTCCCATTGAATAGTGGAGATGATTTGGGTTATGTTGCTCAAATATTTCCTTTAATTGATGATGAAACAACAAATGATAACAGGTTTGAACTAAAGCAGGATGTTGTCAATTCTTTGGATCCAAACGACATTACATGTTTAGAAGGCGAATCAATTTTACCTGAAGACGTTGGTAAATACGTACATTATATGATTCGATTTGAAAATTTAGGAACAGCTAATGCAACAAACATCGTAGTAAAGAATGCTATTGATGCTACAAAATTTGATGTTAATACTTTAGTTCCTTTAGATGGAAGCCATGATTACGTTACAAGAATCAACTCAGACAATGATGTTGAATTCATTTTTGAAAACATTCAATTACCTTTTGACGATGCTAATAATGATGGTTACATAGTGTATAAAATTAAAACTCTTGAAAGTTTGGTTTTGGGTGATGTCTTTTCAAATCAGGCAGAAATATATTTCGATTTCAACGCACCAATTATTACAAACAATTATACAACTGAAGTGGAAGAAGATACGTTTAGTGTTGATGATTTTAATTTTTCAACAATCAAAATATATCCGAATCCAGTTATTGATATTTTAAATATAGAATCCAATTTGACTATTCAAACCATACGTGTTTTTGATATTCAAGGACGTAAGGTATTAGAAGTTGCTCAAGACAATATCAATCTAGTTGACATGAGTACTCTTAATAGTGGAATTTACTTTGTTAAAGTGTTTTCTAACTCTAAAACTGAAACGATAAAAGTTGTCAAACATTAGTAAACAGTCGTTATTAGTGAAGATAAACGCTTTTATTTACCTTTAAACGAAAGCTTATTTTGTTAATTTTTTGTTTAGAATGATGAAACAATCATTTTTTTTACTACATTTAGGAAGTAATAAAAAAACAAAAGCCTATACACACATCTACCTAACTAAAACCAAAATTAACTTAAATTATGGCTAGAGCAATGTTCGAGTACACCAAAACTGTGCTTGCAAAAGTAAGTTTTGATAGTACGTTGTTCTGTAAAGAATTGAAAAAAGCACTTAGTCGTTTGTTACCTTACGAAATTGAAGAGCTTAAGATTTATATCAAATCTTTAATTCTACAGAACCCTGAATTAGATCAATGTTTAATCTTATTAAAACAATAGGAAAAAGCGACTCACGAGTCGCTTTTTTTAGTTCGATTTTTTAGGTTTTATTTAGACAACGGACTAATAATATTGACGTTTTGAAATGCTATTGCACCGCGAATAATGCCAGAAATGACACTGTGAAGCGAGTCAATAATTTGCATTTTTAATTCATTTTTATGGTAAATGATACTTACTTCTCTGGCAGGAGACGGATCAGTAAAATGACGTAATTTGTCTTTCTGTTTGTCATTTAATTCAATGGTATGTAAATAAGGAAGTAAAGTCATACCTAAACCTTCATTTGATAGTTTGATTAAAGTTTCAAAACTGCCACTTTCTAACTGAAATTGATCATCAGTATGTTTTTTAAAAGTTTTACATAAATTAATCACACCATCTCTAAAACAATGTCCATCTTCCAATAATAAAATATCCTCAATATCTAAGTCTGAAGTGTCTAATTTTTTCTTACTAAACAACCTGTGATCGTTAGGAATATAGCCAACAAAAGGTTCATAATACAGCACGCGTTCTTTTACAGTATCTAAGTGTAAAGGTGTTGCAGCTATTGCAGCATCTAGATGTCCTTCGTTAATTCTAGCTATAATTTCTTCAGTTGTAAGTTCCTCAATTTTGAGTTTTACTTTAGGATATTTTTTGATGAATGCCTTCAGGAACATTGGTAGCAACGTTGGCATTATGGTTGGTATGATGCCAAGCTTAAATTCGCCACCAATAAATCCTTTTTGTTGATCTACGATATCTTGAATGCGCTCAGACTCGTCAACAATATTTTTAGCTTGATGCACAATTTTTCGACCAACATCTGTAAGTTCAATAGGTTTTTTACTTCTATCAAAAATTAAAATGTCTAATTCGTCTTCTAATTTTTGTATTTGAGTGCTCAGTGTTGGCTGTGTTACAAAACATTTTTCAGCGGCTTTAGTAAAATTTTTATGCTCTGCAATAGCAAGAACGTAGTTTAGTTGTGTAATAGTCATTGCTTATTCATTTAGACTATAAAAATATAAAAACTATTTATAAAAACTATTATCAATTAAGTTAATTATATTTTAAATTTACATAAATAAAAACAATAGAGATATGACAGTGAATAGTATTGGTTTAGATACCAAAAAGACAAAATCAATAGCAGTAGATTTAAATCATTTATTAGCTAATTTTCAAATTTATTATCAAAACTTAAGAGGTATTCATTGGAATATCAAAGGCAAGCGTTTTTTTGATTTGCACGTCAAATTCGAAGAACTCTACACAGATGCCAATATAAAGGTAGATGAAATAGCGGAACGTATTTTAACATTAGGAGAAACACCATTACATACTTTTGAAGATTATTCTAATGCTGCAAAAGTACCTGTTGGTAAAAATATTTCTGAAGACGAAAAAGCAGTTAAACTTATTGTTGATTCGTTAGCTGTGCTTCTGAAAATTGAACGCCAAATTCTTGATACTTCAGATGAAGCAAATGATGAAGGAACCAATTCTATGATGAGTGATTTTATTACTGAACAGGAAAAAACGGTTTGGATGATGAAGGCCTGGTTGGGAGAAAGTGTATAAATTTTAGAAACAGACAACTAAAAAACCCTTTAAGAAACATCTTAAAGGGTTTTTTAATGTATGAAATCAATTTTAATTTTAGTCGCAATCGCGTTCTAGTTGTATGAATTCACTTCCAGATTGTAAGACTATAAAATATTCGCTACACTCTGTAACTACCCAATCCAACGAAGAAAACATGCTATAAGGCTCACTTGTAATATTGAAAAACATAAATACTTCCGTAGAGCTGGGATTAGAAGCTAACCACCAATCACCACCTATTGTTTGATTTGATCCCTCACTTGTAATCTCTACAACTCCATTTTGGAAAAAATGTGCATATTCAGCATTAACATTATTATATAGGCTGGTATTTATGTACCAGTTACACTCCATTAAATAAGCAAAGACATCTTGTTCACTACATTCTGTGGGATTATTAACATCACAATCTATAAAATCTGCGGAACTGAATCCTTCACACTCAGCAAAACAAGCATTAGAGAATGTCGCGATAAAAGTATTTCCGTTTTCATTTATTTCAACACAAACAGGATCGTATTCGTCAGTTGGGCAATCGCATGGTTCAGTTGTATTACAATCCACAAAATCTTCAGTAGTAAAACCTTCACATTCAGCTTCACAAGCATTTAAAAATTCTATGATTTCAGTTCCTCCATTAGGAGATTGAATAGCAACACAAACAGGATCTACATTAGCAGGACACGGACAATTAGCATTGTTAAAGCAAAACTCTAATAGCTCTAAAAAGGCTTCTTCATTTCCAATACTTAGCGGTTCATCATTTATAATGACATCAAATGAATACACAAAATTAAAGTAGTATGCATTGTAAAGCGCATTGTCTAATTCTTCTTGAGAGTTTACAGTAACCGTTTGGTTTTCATCAGTGATAATGCTTAAAGGAAAAACAAACTCAAAACACGTATTGCCACCAGGATTATTGTAATCATTTGCACAATTATCTACAAAATCATTTGGTGTAAATCCATCACACATCGCATAGCATTCGTTAGGATATGTTACAATAAAAGACTCTCCATCTGGAGCTTGAACTTCAACACAAACCGGGTCATATACTTCAAAACAGGCACAATCATCTGCACCTTCAAAATCACAGTTCTCTAATAAATCGAAGAATTCATCTTCATTGTTTATGGTAAGAACTTCAATAGCACCAGCAGCATCATTATAGGTTTCTACATTAAACGGAAATTCGACACCATTTATGTATAAATTATCGGTAGAATTGATTAAAATCGTAATCAAATCATCTAAACCATTAATGGTAACGGTTGTTCCATTGTTATAAGCTAAGTTTAATGGATAAACAAAATCAAAACAAAAATCAAAGACAATGTTTCCTGAAGGATTTTCAGATTGAATAACATTTCCTTGATCATTGAATTGTTGCGCAAGTCGGTTTAAAGATTGAGTAATAGCTTCAGTTTGGTCTATGTTTTGTTCTTCAACAACAGAATCATTATTAGAACAAGAGGTTAAAAACCCTGCGGTTATAATAAAGCTTAAAAGAAATAATTTAAAATGTTTCATCATAGAATGTTTTTGGTTATTTTTTGGTGATCACTCATAGCTAAGACAAGCTAAAAAAAAAATACCCTACTTTTTTCTCTAATTTTTTTTTAGTTAGTTTTGATGCATCCACTTTCAAACCCATAATGTCTAAAGATCAACAAAATATTTGCCATTCAAAAACTTTTGAAGCTGTATACCAAACATATGCTAAGGATTTAAGGCGTTTTATTTTTTTTAAAACTCAAGATATTGATAAGGCTGAAGATATTGTTCAGGACACTTTTATAACACTATGGGACAATTGTAAAAAAGTCAATTATGAAAAAGTAAAAAGTTACTTATACACAGTGGCCTCTAACACTTTTTTAAATATAGTAAAGCACGAGAAAGTTGTTCATAAATATCAGCAAAGTATTTCTCATCAACATACAAATGAGTCTCCAGAATTTATCATGTTAGAGAAGGAATTCATGGATAAATTACAGCAAACCATCGATTCACTTCCTGATAAGCAAAAAGAAGTTTTTTTACTTAACAGAATTGAGAAAAAGAAATACAGAGAGATTGCTGAACAGTTAGGGATTTCAGTTAAAGCTGTTGAAAAACGAATGCATTCTGCGTTATTAGTTCTCAGAGAACAGATAGGAAATGTTTAATAAATAAAAAGTAGGGTTTTATTAAATAGAGTTGTCATATTAGTAGATAAATAATGAAGCACAAAGAATCACATAACGATAATGATACATTTTTAGCGCAATGGCTCGAAGGTGAACTGTCTGATAATGAACTGAAAAAGTTGATTTCTGAAGCCGATTATAAGTCGTTTCTTAAAATTAGAAAAGGCCTTGATACCTATGATAAATTAGAGTCACCAACTGATGCTTCATTTGCAAAAATTAAAGATCGAATTTATAACAAAAAAGGAAAAGTTCGTAACTTAAATACTAAAACGTGGTTGATAGGTATTGCCGCTTCTTTAGTTTTATTTTTTGGACTGTTCTCTATCTTAGACGATGATGTTATAACTGTTGAGACCAATTATGGAGAGCAAAAAACCATTGCCTTATTAGATGGCTCTGAAGTGATTATGAACTCTAAGTCGATTTTAACCTATGATGAAGATAACTGGAGCGAGGAGAGAACCTTACATCTTGAAGGTGAGGCCTACTTTAAAGTTAAAAAGGGAAGTGCTTTTAGTGTCGTAACAGATAATGGAAAGGTACAGGTTTTAGGAACACAATTCAATGTCAACTCAGAAAGCGACTTGTTTGAAGTGGTTTGTTTTGAAGGCAAAGTTAGTGTGAAAACGAAAGACGAAGATGTAATCTTATTACCTTCAAATTCAGTAAGACGTATTAATGGAAATGCTATTGAAAAACGGATTTCTCCTGAAGGTAGTCCTAGCTGGATTAATGGTGAAAGCAGTTTTAAAAGTGTACCACTAAAATACGTGATTGCTGCTTTAGAATCGCAATACAATATTGACATACATTCAGGTGGTATTGATGATAATATCATATATACAGGTAGTTTTACCCATAAAAATTTGAATACTGCATTACAAACAGTTTTTAAATCTTTACAGATACAATATTTTGAAAAAGAAAAAGGAAACATTTATTTGAGCATAAAGTGAAAAAATTGATTATTTGCTTTTTAGCGGTACTGCCTTATTTAGCCTTTTCGCAAGAAGAGGCTAAATTTTATATTAGTTTCAATTCAGAAACGTTACAAAATGCATTTAAAACTATTGAAGATATTTATGATGTAAGATTTTCTTATTACGATGCTGTATTACCAGATCAAACCATTACTTTAAAAAATGAAATACGTTCCTTAAATCAAGTGCTTTCAGAAATTGAACTTCAAACAAATCTCAGATTTGAAATTTTAGATAACAGGTATATTATAGTCAGTAGCCACAAAACTGAAGCAGCTATTCAAGAATTAGAAAAAATTATAATAAACAGTTATTTGACCAAAGGGATTTCAAAACAAAAGGATGGTTCTTATCAAATCCGACCAAGAACTCTGGATATTTTACCTGGACTTACAGAATCAGACGTTTTAGAGAGTATTCAATTATTACCAGGCGTTGTGAGTCCAAACGAAACCGCCTCTGGTTTTTTGGTAAGAGGCGGAAAAATGGATCAAAACCGCCTCATTTGGGATGGAATTAATATGTACCATAAAGGTCATCTCTTCGGAATGATTTCACCTTTTAATCCCAATGCAACTAAGACGATTAACTTTATCAATAAAGGATCTCATCCAAGATATGGCGAACGAGCATCAAGTGTGATTTCGATGACAACCAATACCAAAATTGAAGACCAACTAAAAGCGCAAGCTGGTTTTAATGGTATCGATGGTGATGCTTATGTCGATGCTCCAATTGTAAAAGGTAAATTAGGAATGCAAGCCTCAGTAAGGTCTAGTTATACCAATTTATATCAGTCGGTTACGTTCGATAGACTGGCTGATAAAGTCTTTGAAAACACTAAAATTCAAAATGGAGATAATCCAAATAATGAGTTTAACTTTTTAGATTTTAATATCAAATTAAATTATAAGCCTAATGCCAATAATAGTGTGTTTGTGAGTATGATTTCAATAGATAATCAACTTGACTATACTGTCAACAATTCTCAAACAAATGAAGCCTTTAATGATCGTATGTCTATAAAAAACACAGGTTATAGTTTTGGTTGGAACACACAGTGGAATGCTAATTTAAAACAAAATACATCAGTCTTTTTTTCAGATTATGAACTAGATTATAATTATATCACTTCCGAAGAGAATGAGCAAACTTCAGATTTTGAAAAGCGAAACTTAATTTTCGATTCAGGTATTTCAACTGAACTTCAGCAAAAAATCAATACACACCATGCTGTGACTTTAGGATATCAATATGTTCTTAAAGATGTCAGTTATCTATTTAAAAACACAACCAACCTTGAGTTTATCCTAGATCAGGATAAATCTGCAGTACAAACCCATAGTGTATATGCGAATTATGAATTTAAAAATTCAAAGTTATTTGACGTGTCAATAGGAGCAAGAGCAACTTATTTTGATGAATTGGAAACCTATAGATTTGAACCAAGATTATTATTTTATAAACAACTTTTTAAGCATGTGAAACTTCAGGTTTCAGGAGAAATTAAAAATCAAATCATTAGTGAAATTGATGAAACTGTAATTAGTGATTTGTCTTTAGAAAACAGACTTTGGCGATTGGCAAATGGGAATGAGTTTCCAATTATTAATAGTAAACAAGTGTCTTTAGGCTTTATCTATACTAATGATGGTTGGACTTTAGACGTTGATAATTATTACAAAACACTGGATCATATAACAGCTTTATCGTTTGGGTTTTTAAATCCGCAGAATAGTCAGTTTAATTTAGGAGCGCAAGAAGTTTATGGTGTAGATGTATATCTAAGAAAGCATTTTAATGGTTTTAATACTTGGGTGAGCTATTCATTTAATAAATCTGAAAGCACATATCGCAATTTGAATAATGACAATGCATTTACGTCTAGATCTAATGTTATACATTCGATTACAACCTCATTGAGTTATAAAATTTCAAATTTTCAAGTGGCTTTGGGTTGGCGATGGCAAACAGGAAAACCATTTACAGGTTCTACTTTGGGTGATGATGGTTTAGAGTTTAATGAAGGGATCAACACAAAGCGCTTGCCAAATTACCATCGTTTAGACGTCTCTTCAACCTATGCCTTTAATTTTTCAGAAGCTGGTAAACTTAAGGGTGAAGTAGGTTTTTCAATTCGGAATGTTTACAATAGAAATAATTTAATAAGTAGAGAATATTTAGGGAATAATGATTTTAATAATGAGATTGAAGTGATTGATAAATTCTCTTTAGGATTTACTCCTAATATTATGTTTAGGTTGTATTGGTGATTGTTTAATATGTTGTAAACCTAAATCGAAGGTCTGTGCTAAAGTAAAGGACAAGATTCTTCCATTTCGGTCGGAATGACATTGGGCTGTTATTTCGAGCTTGTCGAGAAATCTTAATTGAATAAGTTAAACCCTTAATTATCTTGAGATTCTTTGTAATATTTTAGTAATGAGGGAATGTCATAACAGACCTCTCGCCTTAATTTCTAAATACTTATTAATCGTATTAATGGTTAATTCTTCAGGAGCTGTTAAAATGCTTTGAATTCCATGCTTTTGTAGTTCTTTTACCATTAATCGTTTTTCATAAGCAAATTTTTCAGCTATCGTTTTGTGATAAATCCTTTGAATGTCTTCAGCATTTGCAGTTATAAGTGTTTCTAATTCAGTATTCTCAAATAGAATGACCACTAACATGTGCTTTTTTGATATGGCTTGTAAGTATGGTAATTGACGTTTTAAAGCACTAATATGTTCAAAATTTGTATAAAGTAATAACAAACTTCTATGTGTGACTTTTCGTTTTAATTGCGCATATAGTAAGCCATAATCACTATCATAAAACTGAGTATTAATGCTATATAAGGCTTCTAATATCGTATTGAGATACGTCATTTTATGAATGGCTGGAAGAAACTGCTCAATATTTTTTGAAAACGTGAGTAGACCAACTTTATCATGTTTTTTTAAGGCGACATTGCTAAACGCTAAGGCCGAATTTATGGAGTAATCTAAGAGTTTTAAACCATTGAAAGGCATTCTCATCACACGACCAGTATCAATAATAGAGTAGATGGGTTGTGATTTTTCATCTTGAAATTGATTGACCATCAATTGAGCCTGTTTAGCAGTAGCTTTCCAGTTAATGGTTCTGTAATCGTCACCAACAACATAATTCTTAATCTGTTCAAACTCTGAAGTATGACCAATACGTCTTATTTTTTTGAGTCCGATTTGTGTTAAATGATTTCCTATGGCTAAAAAATCATACTTCTGCATTTGAATGAACGACGGGTAAACAGGAATCATTTGTTCATTCTGAAACTGGTATTTTCGCTTTACAATACGCAATCTGGAAGAGGTGTAAACATTAAGATTTCCAAAGACGTACTCACCACGTTCTACAGGTGTAACGTCATATGTAAAATCATGATGTTCATTAGATTGCAAACTGATTTTATATGAAAAATCTCTTTTTTGAAATTGAATAGGCAACTCATCAATGACATCAATATACACCTGAAAAGGGTACAGGTTGCTTAGCGTTATCGGAATGGGATTGTCATCACTATTAGATAATTTTTCAGGTAAAATTCGTCGAGCAGAAATAGCATTTTTAAAACGATAGAGGAGAAGTAAGTCAGTAATAAGAAGTACAATCAAAACCATCACTAAAATCCAGGCTATTGGATAAAATAGTGGGAGCCAATACGACACTAAAAAGCATACCGAAATCACAGCCAAATAGATGTAAAATTGTTTATGTATGTATAGTGATTTTATGGATTTCATTTTTAACTAACGTCTCTAATCTCTTAACGAGGAACTTCTACAGATTGTACAATCATTTCAATTACCTGTTCTGTAGTCATGCCTTCCATTTCGCGTTCTGGTGTGAGTATAATTCTATGATTTAAAACGGGATTAACCGCTTTTTTGACATCTTCAGGAATTACAAAATCACGTCCATTTATAGCAGCAAAAGCTTTAGCTGTATTTAAAATGGAAATGGAAGCTCTAGGTGAACCACCTAAATACAAGTGCGGATGATTTCGGGTTTTAGATACAATTTCAGCAATGTATTTGATGATTTTTTCTTCTACAAGAATGGCTTGTGTTTTTGTTTTGTAATCTTCAAGACTTTTTGTGTCTAAAACAGGCTCTATAAGGGTTTGAGGTAATTTTCCCTGTCGTTTGTGATGTGACTCTATAATTTTAATTTCATCTTCTAAACTTGGGTAATCAACTTTTATTTTAAAAATAAACCGATCTAATTGAGCTTCTGGTAAGGCATATGTTCCTTCTTGTTCTATTGGATTTTGAGTTGCCAACACCATAAAAGGCGCTTCAAACTTGTACGTTTTACCATCAATAGTGGCTTGGCGCTCTTCCATGGTTTCAAAAAGTGCTGCCTGAGTTTTTGCGGGAGCTCTGTTAATTTCATCAATAAGCACAATGTTTGAAAATATAGGTCCAGGTTTAAATTCAAACTCAGATTCTTTCATGTTAAGTATTGAAGTTCCTAAAACATCGCTTGGCATCAAATCTGGAGTGAATTGAATGCGGCTAAAATTGGTTTTAAGTACTTTGGCAAATAATTTTGCTGTAACTGTTTTGGCAATACCTGGAACACCTTCAATGAGAACGTGGCCATCAGCTAAAAGCGCTACAATCAATAATTCAACAAATTGATCTTGACCAACGATTACTTTTCGCAATTCATGTTTTATACTGTCTACGGCATTTTTCAAATCCTCTAAAGGAATTCTATTGTCAAAATCTAGGTCTTTTTCTTCCATGAGTTATTACTTTTAAAAGTTTCTATAAGTGCATTTAAGCGCTCTAATTGTATGTTGTTAAGTTGCTTGTCTTGATTAAGGTCTTTAATAGTTTTAAAAAGTTGTTCAGTGTCTTCAATACTATTATTACTTCTAGCTGCAAGATTTTTCAAAAACGCATCATCAATAGTGGTTGTACTTAAATATAAATGTGTTCTGATGTACTCAAAAAAATGTTGAATTTTATGTTGTGCTATGTCGTAATGTTTTTCTTTTTCATAATACATATTGGCAATTGTACGAGTAAAATCCAGTGTTTGATTGCGAAGCGGTTTTACAACAGGAATTGCTCTTTGTTTACGTTTTGCTTCAAAAATAATATAACATATAACACCAATAAGCATGATATAATAAGCCCATTTTAAAGCTTTGTTATTCAGTAAAATATACATTGGAGATGTGTAATAAGCTTTTCCAGATTTGTAATAATGGTCGATATAAATGGGTTTTGAATCGTCTATATATGACATTAATCCTGCAGTATAATTTTGATTTGGAGACTTTAAAATAAAGTAATTGGTGAATGCTTGGGGAAATGCACTTAAAATGACAGTGCCTTTTCCAAAGGATTGTTTGATAACGTTTACTGGTTCTGTAATCTTAATAGAATCTTCATCTTCATCATCAATTTTGTAATCTTTTATAGTGCTTAGAATTGACGTGTTTAATGTATCAATTACGTTAAAATAAGTCGCGTAAATACTTTTATCAAAAACGACTGTTGTATGATGTAGTTTAGCGTTAGTAAGCTGAAATTGAAAGCTGTCACCTTCGACTTCAAATTTACTCATGATATCAGTATTCAGATGCAACGTATCTAAAAGTTGATCTTCAAAATCTTCTGAAGCAATGAAAAGTGTATTGCCTTTAGAGGTCCATTCTAGTAATTTATCTAATTCTGTATCACCAAATTGAACATAGTCGTTTATAAAGATGTATGTTCCATTGATGCTATCAGATTGCGAAAGGTATGGATATGGTGGGTTTTCAAGATTTATAATGTCAGTTTCAGTGAATAGACGTTCTAACTGCTCATTAAACACATAGGTTCCAAACGGAATTTTATGATGCTTGGCATAGGAAGCAAACCAGTTGATTTTCTTCGGTTTAGAATACTCCATGAGTACAATTCCGAAAATGGCCAATGCCGTTAAAGCGATATAAAATTTAACCTGTTTGCTCACTGTTGTTTTATACTAGTGTTTAGAGATTCAAATGGAATTTTCAAACTTTCAAATCGCAGTTGATCCACATTAAATTCACCATACCATACATAGTCATAGATTCGTGTAATATTTCTAAAGTTACGTTTTAGGGTTTCAGATTCTATTTCTGTAATATAATCTTCGTTTGTCTTTTCCTGTTGCCAGGTAATCACTTGTTTTTCAGCGAGGTATTTAAGAGATAGTAAATAATAATAACGAATGGCTAGTCTGTAATTCTTTTGGGAAATGGCATTGTCAATCAATGCATTAATATCTTCATTTTTGATGATTTGTTCGTCTTCAGTAAACTGAAAACCAGCAGCCTTTTTTTGACCAGTTATAAGAGTTCTCGAATTTACTTTTAAGAAAAATCGGATTAAGAAAAAAATTAAAACCGCTAAAATGAGATAAGGTAAAATATTAAAAAGAAAGTATAGAAGACCTTGAGCTTCACCAACACCAAAAATGGCTTCTACAATTTCACGAATAATATTTCCTAACCAATTGACAAAGGTGTTATAAGCGTTTACAATAAAATTGTCTTTAGGCTCATTTTCAATATAAATAAAGGCATCATCGTTTTTATAGGTTTCAAGATCATTTTCTGAAATTTCTCTGATTTCAACATTAGATTGGTCATATTTTACAACAGAATCTTTCTCTTGCGCAACACTGAGTTGAAAACATAAAAACATATAGAAAAAGAACTTGAATGGTCTCATTTAGTTTTCTGTTTTTCCTAATGAGTCAATACGTTCTAAAGTGCCAGAAAAGTATTTGCGTTCATTCAAATTAAAATATATAAAAGCAGATCCTACAATTGTTATGATATTGAGTAAGTATTGAAAGAAGGTGCTTAGTACATTCAGAACTATGTAAACCGGATCAACAAACGTATCCATACTTCCTGGATCTATTTCACCACTAAAAATGCCCATTTTGGCATAAGTATAAATTACAGTTGGTATGGCAAAAACACTGGATACGACCCAATATATAATTAAAAACACGATGATTGTAGCCAAAGTAATCCAAAACTCATCTTTGATAAGCGAATAACTTTTAGTGTACGCATCTGAAGCTCCATGTTGTTCAAATACTAAAATAGGTAAAGTAACAACCATAGGTACAACAAAATAAAATACGGGTAAACAACAGAGTAATGTAGCCGCAATGATGGTCAATCCTTTAAGAATTGAAAGTCCGAGAAAACCCCAGAAATTTTTATAAACATTATGTTTAATGTCTTCAGTATTAATGATCCCATTGTTGTCGATATAAGATTTTATGTAATGCAGTACAGTAGATGTGGTAAAGGTATAGGCTAAAATAGCGGCTCCAAAATAAGTGATGTATGCTACGATTAATTTTAGAGGACTGCTGTAAAACTGATTGCTTTGTATCAAATCGATATTAAACATATCACCAACAACATAGGTGTAAAACACCATAGAAAACAGGAATAAGGCAACATAAGGACCAGATATTTTGATAATGGCACCAAAGAAACGTTTAAATTCATTTCTGATAAAAGCAAAAGTATCTGCTAGGAGTTGTCCAAATTCACGTTGTTTTTTAAATTCTATGAAGGTTTTCATTGAGTTGTTGGTTTAAAGTTCATTTAGTAGTATGTGTTGGGATTTTTTGTGAAGTTGTCTTGGGTATATCACATAGTAATACACAATTATAAACAGCGAACCACCAATGATGCATACAGCCAGCCAGTCTGGCATTTCGGTATGTCTTGTAACAAATCCTTCAAGTATACCAGCAACTATAAAAAACGGAATGGTACTGATTAAAATTTTAAGACCATGAATTACACCACGTTTAAATGCTTCTAAGCGTGTGTAAGTTCCGGTAAAAAGCATGCCATTTCCTAAGACTAATCCTGAGCAGCCTGCAATAATGATTACTGAAATTTCAAATGTTCCATGAATCCATATAGTTCTAACAGATTCCCAGAGCAAGCCTTTCTCATAAAAAAAGTATTGAAAGCTCCCAAGCATGATTCCATTCTGCATCATGATAAACAACGAGCCAATACCAAACATAATTCCATAGGCAAACGCCATAAGCGCTACTTTTATATTGTTAATGGTAATACCAAGTGCCATATTAAATTCTCCCATTTGCTTATAAACTGCCATAGGATCATTGTTTTCAATGTTTTCAATGGTCATATTCACGTAAACATCTCCAAGAATAGAACGTACAAAATCACCTTCAGTTGCAGCAGAATAAGCTCCAACCAAACAAAATAGTATAAAGACTAAAAAAGAAATTAAAAGTTCACGATGATGTTGGTAAAACAGGGTTGGAAACTCGGTCTTAAAAAATGAAATAAGCCGATTCTTAGATTCCTTTTTAGTTTTGTAAATTTTTTGATGTGCCTGAGACGCAATTTGATTTAAATAGCGTTCGGTATTGCTGTTTTTATAGAACGTTTTAGCATAACTGAGATGATCTGTTATTTCTATATAAAGATCAGAAAGCTCATCTGGATCAATTGTATTATTATTTGAAAGAACGCTTTCAAATCTTAACCATTTGTCTTTATTTTGCTTAACGAAAGCAGCTTCTCGCATTAGAGGATCTAATTTACTTTCAAAGAAAAGAAAATATGGAGGAATTTCAAATAGAAACCGCTCAAAATGTAGGGATTCAACAAAATGTTGCCAATCTAGGTGATAGAATGCTGGCTTACCTTATAGATACTTTGATCATTGGGTTTTATTTTATTACTATGATTATGATCATGGTATCCTTAGAACTTGATAATTCAGATCTTTGGGCATTGTGGCTTTTAGTGTCTTTACCTGCATTTCTTTATTATGTTTTATTAGAAACGTTTTGGAATGGTCAAACCATTGGTAAGTATGTTATGAAAACTAGAGTTGTAAAACTTGATGGTTCTAAACCTGGTTTTGCAAATTATTTTGTACGTTGGATTCTGCGAATTGTTGATGTTTCATTAACCAGTGGTGGATTAGCAGTATTATCCATATTAATTCGTGGCAATGGTCAGCGTGTTGGAGATATAGCTGCTGGCACAACTGTAATCACTGAAAAAGCAAAGCTGAGTATTGAGGATACACTTTTAAAAGACATTCCTAATGACTATATTCCAACTTACAGTCAGGTCACTATTTTTAGGGATGATGAAATGCAACTTATTAAAACCCTTTATGATGAAGCGCGATTTAAAGGTCAGCACAATATAATAGTGTCACTGTATAACAGAATAGTAAAAGTCATGGAAGTTGAAACCAGTCAAAAACCAATTGATTTTGTTGATACAGTGATTAAAGACTATAACTATTATACCCAAAATATGTAAGCAGCGAACTACGTTTTACGTTTTCAAAACGTGTGTGAGTCCCTTATCTCAAACTTGTTTTGAGATCTCAAAAATTTAGAATTATTTCAGCTTAATTATGGATATAACAAATTCGCAACCTACTTTTGCATAACCTAGTTTCGAATAATTATGTTTTTTCAAGTTTTAGATATTTTAGGAACCATAGCATTTGCTATTTCAGGTGTGCTTGTTGCACTCAATAAAAAAATGGATCCTTTTGGCGTGCTTATTATAGCCTTTGTTACAGCAGTAGGAGGTGGTTCTTTACGTGATGTGCTAATTGGAATTCAGCCTGTATCATGGATGGCAAATATGACTTATGTATATGTGATTTTTGGCGCGACAGTATTTGCTGTCGTATTTAAAAGTAAATTGAATTATTTGCGTAAATCACTATTTTTATTTGATACCATTGGAATAGGTTTATATACTGTTGTTGGTATTGAAAAAGGTATAGTTGCAGGCTTGCATCCAATAATATGTATTTCACTGGGAACCATGACAGCTTGTTTTGGAGGTGTTATTAGAGATATTTTGTGTAATGAAATTCCTGTGATTTTTAGAAAGGAAATTTATGCAACAGCTTGTATTTTGGGAGGATTAACTTACTTTTTGCTTCGTGAATTTATGGCAGACACTAATTTTGTATTCGTGATTGCAGGTGTGATTGTTATTGTTGTACGTTTGCTGGCTGTAAAGTTTAAAATAAGTCTTCCAAGTTTGTATAAAGACGAGGCTTAAGAATCTAATCATTTAGTAGACCATACACCATATTTATAAATCATTACTACAGACATACATATAGTGGTCAGGAAATAAGTTAAACCTACAAATAATAGTGTTTTCGCTTCTGAATTAAAACTAGGAAATTCTCTTACCTCAGAAGTTAAAGCCAATATCATGTATAAAGAGGTCATAATTAAAAGGAGCGCTATGGACACTCCAACGACTTTATTTTTAAATATCATTTGTAATACTATAGCGATTATAAGTCCGATAGCAATATAGTTAATAACATGGCCTGCAGACGTCCAATAGAATAGAACTGCAGCAATTAAAAGGTATTCAGGAAGAATTAAAATGATGTGTTTAAGCGATTTCATTGTCTGTACAGGTTGATTGCCTTAAAAACGTAAATATGGCTTCAAAATTGTATGTGCGCTTTTTGATAAAAAAAATCCCATTACCTAAGGTCTACCTAGATAATGGGAAAAATAATAGATGGTGTTCTACTTATTTTGTAGTAGGTACAGGAAAACCACGATCTCTCATTAATGCTTCAATCTTAGCATCACGACCTCTAAACAGACGATAAGCTTCAGCTGGATCCATAGCATTTCTAGGAGCAAACAAATACTTTACTAATTTCTCAGCTACTTCAGCATCGTAAAAGCCACCTGGAGCTTCTCTAAACGCTTCCGAAGCATCACTAGTTAAAACATCTGCCCACATGTATCCGTAATACGCTGTTGCATAACCTTCTCCTGAAAATACGTGTCCAAAATGAGGGGTTCTATGACGCATTGGTATTTCTTCTGGCATATTAAGTTCAGCCAAAGTTTCACGTTCAAACTTGTCAATATCAATATTTGATGGATCTGCCAGATGTAATTTCATATCCATTAATGCAGATGCTAAATATTCAGTCGTTCCAAAACCTTGGTTGAAAGTAGAGGCTTTCTTGATTTTTTCAACTAAAGACGCAGGAATAGGTTCGCCTGTTTTGTTATGAACTAAAAACTGATTGATCACTTCATCAGTAGATAACCAACGTTCTAACAATTGTGATTGGAATTCAGTATAATCTCTAACACCTCCATTGAGTGTTGGATATTTTACGTTTGAAGAAAAGAAATGTAATGCATGTCCAAACTCATGAAAAAACGTCGTTGCATCATCCCAAGACACTAATACAGCTTCACCAGGAGCAGGTTTTACAAAATTTGAGTTGTTAGACGCTAATACATTTTTTTCGCCTTCAAAAGACGTGTAACTTCTGTAGGTCGTTGCCCAAGCTCCAGAACGTTTTCCTTCACGAGCATAAGGATCTAAATACCATAAGCCAATATGTTTTCCAGAATCTTTGTCGGTAACTTCCCAAACCTTAACATCTTCGTGAAATACTGGAACTTTACCTTCTTCAACAGGAGTAAAGGCATAATTAAATAATTCACCTGCTGTGTAAAATAAGGCTTGTGTTAATTTGTCAAGCTGAAGATATTGTTTGACTTCATCGCTATCTAAATCATATTTTTTCTGACGTACTTTTTCAGCATAATATCTGTAATCCCAAGGTTCAATGGTAATGTTATCACCAAGTTCGTTAGCAACCGTTTGCATGTCTGCTACCTCTTCATCAACCCTTGCTATAGCAGCAGGCCAAACAGCCATCATTAAATTCATAGCATTTTCAGGTGTTTTTGCCATACGATCTTGCAAACGCCATTGTGCATAATTATCATAACCTAAAAGCTCTACGCGTTCTCTACGAAGTTTTAATATTTGAGCAATCAGTTCATTATTGTCGTATTCATCTGCGTTATCTCCACGTGAGTAATAGTTGGTCCATACTTTTTTACGTAATTCACGTTCTGTTGAATACGTTAAAAACGGATCCATTGAAGAACGGGTGTTTGTAATTGCGTATTTTCCATCTTGTCCTTTATCAGTTGCTATTTTAGCTGCGGATTTTATAAAGCCTTCAGAAAGACCACCTAATTGATCTTTTGTTAAATACGTCACATAGTTCTCTTCATCATGTAAGACGTTGTTAGAGAAATCATTATATAAGCTTGATAATTCTTTGTTAATGGCAGCATAACGCTCTTTTTTATCAGTATCTAAATTTGCACCATTCATTTCAAAACTCTTATAAGTTAACTCAACGACACGTTGTGCTTCTGGTTCTAAAGGTGTTTTTTGAGAAGCCTCATAAACAGTTTTAATACGTTCGAATAACTTTGAATTCTGAGATATTTTTGAATTAAATTCAGATAACTTAGGAGCTAATTCCCCTTGAATTTCTCTAAATTCGGGAGAAGACATATTGCTGCTCAGAATGCCATAATACGTAAATACATCATTTAATGTTTTTCCTGAAGCTTCCATAGCAACAATGGTGTTTTCAAATGTTGCAGGCTCAGGATTGTTCGCAATAGCCTCAATTTCGGCAAGGTTTAACTCCATACCTGTTTCAACGGCCTCTTTAATATCTGAGACCTTCATTTTGTCAAACGCAGGAACACCTTCATAAGGACCTGTCCATTCTTGTAGCAAAACATTGTCGCTCATAGCTGTTGTTTCTTCTTTATTTTCTGCTTGTTTTTCGTCTTTTTTGCAACTGGCAAAAAGAACAATACTGCATAAGAGTGCAGCTTTAATTGATTTTGAAATCATTGTGTTTAATAAATTAGTTTTAGTGTGGCTCAAGATATTGAAAAATACACTGAGATTGTGTTTCGGTTATGTTAAAAAAAAACGGGGTCGTGCAGCTGTTTGTTGTTGAATTGAAGTTAAATTTTGAAATGTTCTTAACACTTTAACGATAAACTTTATTCAAGAATTTCTACCTTTCTGATATAAACATTTTGTAAAGGCCAGTCGCCATCATCCGTTTCCACTTCTGCAATCTTATCACAAACGTCTAATCCGTTAATGACTTTTCCGAAGATTGTATAATCACCATCTAATTGATAGACATCTCTTAGCGTAATAAAAAATTCGTAAGGCGATGCTAATTTATACGGATTGTCAATATCGCTACTAGGCATAGAAATGACTCCTCTATCATGTTTAAAACCACGTTTGGTATCAGTAGGTAATAAGTATTTTCCAATTTTTTTTCGTTTTCGCATTACATCTCTATCATCTGTACTACCACCTTGTATGATATAATTCTCGATAACACGATAGAATTGTGTGTTGTCAAAATAACCCTGTTTGGTTAGATAAATAAAGTTTGCACGATGAAATTTAGTTTCGTTGAACAATAAGATATCAATATTACCAAAATCGGTAATAAGACGGACTTTTTGCTCTTTATGTTCTTTTTCATACTGAAGAAAAAACTCCATGGCATTTTTATCGGTCAATAAAGGGTATTTACGTTTTGGTGTTTTTTGAATTGTAGTCTGA
The DNA here is from genome assembly GCF_050617655.1 of Psychroserpens mesophilus. Lineage (GTDB taxonomy): Bacteria > Bacteroidota > Bacteroidia > Flavobacteriales > Flavobacteriaceae > Psychroserpens > Psychroserpens mesophilus_A. The sequence continues at coordinate 203,592 of NZ_JBODQC010000004.1, forward strand.
GGTTTTTGGAGCTCATTATTTTGATTGACTGTTAATGAATCTGAAATTGGTGTATTAGCATTCTTATTCTTGTGAGATTGTTTATCTTCACAATTCATTAAACAGATACTAAACAGTATAAATAAAAGTCGCTTCATTTTTGAGATGAATTTCAACACATTTTTAAAATCAGTATCAAAAATAAAAAATCTAGAACTTCCAGGAGAAGCATCTCAGATTAAAATGTCACCTCCATATCGTCTGGAACTGATGGAACGTAATAAAATGTTAATGAAAACTGCCAAGCAAGCGGCAGTTTTAGCCTTGTTTTATCCAGATGAGCATAACGAAACCCATTTGATTTTAATTCTCAGAAAAACGTATAAAGGTGTGCATTCTGCACAAGTAGGATTTCCCGGAGGGAAAGTTGAGCAAAAAGATTCCGATTTGCAAATGACTGCCTTACGCGAAACCTATGAAGAAGTCGGTGTACCTATGGATGCAGTTAGCGTTTTTAAACGCATGACTCCAATGTATATTCCGCCAAGTAATTTTACAGTGCATCCTTTTTTTGGAATCACGCAACGTACGCCAAAGTTTATAAAACAAGATGAAGAGGTCGAAGGTCTTATTGAAGTGGCACTATCTCATTTTTTAGACGAAACTACTGTTATTACTACATCAGTACCAACATCTTACCAGCGGAATGTAGAAGTGCCTGCTTTTAAACTCAATGACCATATCGTTTGGGGAGCAACTGCTATGATACTAAATGAAGTGAAAGACTTGTTAAAAAAAGTGCTGTAAGTAGGAGTTTTTTGTAAGTTTGCCCTGAACGCTTATATTTTTTTCTTTGAGGCGAAAATTGAAAAAATTGAATTTAGAAGGTTATTTTTTAACCAATTAAATAAGGTAAGTGAGTTCAAAATCGCATAATAACGAACACTTAATGGGATTATTTAAAAGAAACCCTTTTGGGCACATACTCTTTGTAAAAAAATGGTTAATCCGAATCTTGGGAGCACTGACTCACCGAAGATTCAGAGGTTTTAATGAACTTCAAATCGAAGGCTCAGATATCATAAAAAATCTTCCTGATACAAATGTGCTTTTTATTTCTAATCATCAAACTTATTTTGCTGATGTCATTGCCATGTTTCATGTGTTTAACGCGAGTCTTAGCGGACGATTAGACAGCATTAAAAATGTAGGGTATTTATGGAACCCTAAATTGAACTTGTATTATGTTGCAGCAAAGGAAACAATGAAATCAGGATTACTGCCTAAAATTCTGGCTTATGTAGGTTCTATTAGTATAGAACGTACGTGGAGGTCTGAAGGTAAGGATGTGAACCGTCAGGTAAAAATGAGTGATATTTCCAGTATAGGAAAAGCATTAGATGATGGTTGGGTTATTACATTTCCGCAAGGAACAACAACACCATTTAAACCTATTCGTAAAGGAACAGCACATATCATAAAAAAATATCAGCCTATAGTCGTTCCAATTGTTATTGATGGGTTTAGACGTTCATTTGATAAAAAAGGGTTGCGTGTTAAAAAGAAAAATGTGTATCAGTCTTTTGAAATAAAAGAACCTTTACAAATTGACTATGAAAATGAAAGCATTGCTGATATCGTTGAAAAAATTGAGTATGCAATAGAACAGCATCCTTCATTTCTAAAAGTGATTCCACAAGAAGAATTAGAAGAAAAAGAACGACTTAATAAAGAACTTCGTGATTGGTAATTTTAAACTTCAAGCTTTTTCAACTCGTGATAATTTTTGTTCAGGCGTTTTAAAAGAATACCATAGATTAGCCAATAGAACAGGAGTAATACACTAATTGCAATCACCAAACCAATTAAAGTTACTATAGCTATTCCAGCATAGTATTTCAATACTTCACCATTAGCTTGGGCTGTTTCTAAGAGCAGTCTGGAATTCTCGTCACTTTTTATAGCATAAGGCATCATGTAAGTCACACCTATAATTAATACCACTAAATTAAAAAACACGTATTGCTTAACAGTACGTCTTGTCTTTAAAATGTTTTCCATTAAAACTTTTGCATTATCGGTTGTATTAATGGTTTTATAATTGATATAGAACCTATAAAAGAAATAGGCTAAAACTGTATAAGAGAATACAGAAATGATAATAAACCCAACATTGCTTTCCATCTCTTCAAGTTCCAGATTAAATCCAGAAGCTTTTAAGCCAAAGGAGATAAATAACCAAAATACAAACTCTAAGATGCTTATGATAAAGATCCATTTGACAATAGAAGACGACTTATGAAGGATCATATTATAGATGTCATTATATGATAATTTAGGATAGACTTTGTCTTCCTTTTTCCAGTCTTTTTTTAATAATTCTAATTCATCCATAGTTTTACGGATTTAAAATTGTTCTTAATTTTTTCTTAACCCTATTCATTTTCACACGAGCATTGACTTCTGTTATACCAAGGGTTTCACTTATTTCACTATAATTTTTGTCTTCGAGATACAAAAACACTAAGGCTTTTTCTATATCATTAAGTTGATGAACAGCATTGTATAACAATTTCAATTGCTGTTCTTCTGTGTCGTCATAAGGTTCAGATTTAATTTTAAACTGAACGGTTTCAAACTCTTGTGTTTTTATACTTCGTTTAGACTTTCGGTAGAGTGTAATTGCGGTATTTAAACCAACACGATACATCCAGGTACTAAACTTAGCATCACCTCGAAACTTAGGATAAGCTTTCCATAATTGTATTGTTATCTCTTGAAACAAGTCATTGTGCGCATCTTGATTATTAGTGTATAATCTACAGACTTTATGCACAATGTTTTGATGTTTTTCGAGTAGTTCAACAAAATTATGTTCTAATGCTTTATCCAAATCTTTATCGGTTAGTTACCTATAAGTAGTCATACTATTTAAAATGTTACACTAGGAATGAAGTAATCCCTCAAAAATAAGATTTTGGATGGTCTAAATCGTATCTTTGTAAGGATAATTTTATTAAAATTATGAATATTCCAGAATCAACTTTACCTCGAGTTGTTGTTGTAGGTGGAGGCTTTGCAGGTGTTCAACTTGTAAAATCCTTGGCTAATAAAAATGTTCAAGTTGTGCTTATTGATAAACACAATTATCACACATTTCAACCACTTTTGTATCAGGTGTCTAGCTCAGGATTAGAACCAGATTCAATTGCTTATCCTTTACGAAAAATCATAAAAAAACATAAAACAACAGTCTTTAGATTGGCTGAAGTAGAACTCATTCAACCAGAAAAAAAGGTGATAAAAACCTCTATTGGAGATCTTCAGTTTGATTATTTGGTGCTTGCAACTGGCACCAAAACCAATTTCTTTGGAAACGACAATGTCAAAACCCATAGCATGCCAATGAAAAACGTGCCTCAGGCACTCGATATTAGAAGTCTTATTCTTCAAAATTTTGAAAAAGCTGCTATAGCAAATACCAAGAAAGAACGAGAAGCTTTTTTAAACTTTGTCATTGTTGGAGGAGGACCTACTGGAGTTGAACTTGCAGGAGCAATAGCTGAACTTAAAAACAACATTCTTCCGCGAGATTATCGAGATCTGAATGCTCAAGATATGCACATCCATATACTTGAAGGTACTCAAAGACTATTACCTCCAATGAGTGAAAATGCTTCTAAAAAAGCAGAACAATTTCTAAAAGCATTAGGAGTTAATGTGCATTGCAATACCTTCGTTAAAAATTATGACGGAAAACAAGTAACCACGAATACCGATCTTGCATTTCAATCTGAAACCTTAATCTGGGCAGCTGGTGTTACAGGAGTTCCAGTTCACGGATTAAAAGCAGATGCTCTCGTAGAAAAAAGCAATCGTTATAAAGTAAACAGTTTCAATCAAATTGAGGGTTACGAGCGTGTTTTTGCAGTTGGTGATATTGCATTTATGATGACAGATACTTATCCTAATGGCCATCCTCAAGTGGCTCAACCAGCAATACAACAAGGCAAATTATTAGGAAAAAATCTATTGCGGCTTATCAATAACAAAGCCATGCAACCGTTCTCTTACAAAGATAAAGGCTCAATGGCTACCATTGGTCGTAACAAAGCGGTAGTCGATTTAAAACATTTCAAGTTTGGAGGGTTTTTTGCATGGTTTGTATGGATGTTTATCCACCTTATGTCACTTGTTGGCTTTAGAAACAGAGTTATAGTGTTCTTTAACTGGACCTATAACTACATTAATTTCGACAAAGCTGCACGATTAATTATCAGACCATTTAAAAAATAATTTTGGCGTTACCACAAGGGTCAGGCTGTCCACTATATCTTTTTAATTGATAGCTTTTCTATAGGTTTTGTAAAGTGTTTTTGTATAAAATATATAGACACAGTCAAAATGCTCAAGACGACAATTAAAAAGGATGCCGTTTCCATCCTTAACGCAATGTTTCGTTATGTTTTAAGATTCCAATAACAATACAATATTGCGCCAAAGCATAAGTCAGCATAATGCCAACAGAACTTAGTGTGAATGGCTCATAAAACTTATCTAAAGCTAAAATACTATCAGAAAGCATAAATAAAATAGCACCTGTAAATACCCAGTTATAACTCACGGTATTGTTATGGTTCTGTCTCAGGTATGCAGCCGTTGACATGCTTAATATAACAATCATATAAATCACAACAGGTATTAATAAATCACCTAAACCATCTTTCAGTAAATAAAATAGAAAAGCAGCATAAACAAGCATTAAAATGATAAAGCCTAAAGGATTTTTCTTTTGATGTCGTTGTTTCAAAAACACGATCACATACATTACATGCGCTAATAAAAATGATGCTAAGCCTATTATGAAATAGCTTGAGTTAATGTCGTCAAACAACAATGCAATATCACCAATTAAAGAACTAACAAGTGCCAGTATTGTGAATGTTTTTATAGCCTTATTTACGAGCTGACTTTGAATTAAAAAAAAGATAAGTAATGATAAGACAACGAAAGGCTTTGTGAAATAATGTAGCGTTGCTAATTCGGTAAAAGTACCGCATATCAATTCAATACTAACAATAATGGCAAAGAGGCCAGTAAATTTTTGTTCTGTTTTAGTGAGCATTTAGATGTTGTTTTTGTAAAAATATGCAATTCATCATTCAATATTAACAATTCGGTTCATTAGAATTTAGAAAATTGTATAAAAGGTTGAAGTTTGTTTCATCAATCAAAAACGAACACTTAAAAACAACCAAAACATGAAACTTTCAATATTCATTTTATTTGTCTTTGTGACATCACTATCTATTGCCCAAACTACAATTAGTGGTAAAGTGACCGATACCAAAAATCAAGCAATTTTTGGGGCTAATGTCTTTCTTGATGGCACATACGATGGAGCAACAACTAACGATGACGGATATTTTTCTTTTGAAACTTCAGAAACAGGAGCACAAGTATTAACCATCTCATATTTGTCGTATGAAACAAAAACGATAGCAGGAGATGTTTCAACGCTAAACAACCTTCAAATAAAACTTAGAGACGATGTAAATGCTTTAGATACTGTAGTGATTTCAGCAGGAACATTTGAAGCAAATGACAACAGTAAAGTCTCTGTTTTAAAGCCTTTAGATGTGGTGACTACAGCAAGTGCAGTTGGTGATTTTGTCGGTGCATTGCAGACCTTACCAGGAACGTCAACTGTTGCAGAAGACGGACGACTATTCGTGAGAGGAGGAGATGCTAATGAGACCCAAATTTTTATTGATGGCATTCGAGTATTTACACCCTATTCACCAACAGCTAATAACATTCCAACACGTGGACGTTATTCACCGTTTTTATTCGATGGAATTACATTTTCTACAGGAGGCTATTCTGCAGAATATGGTAATGCACTCTCAAGTGTATTATTGTTAAACACTATTGATGAGCCAGATCAGGAAAAAACAGATATTGGAATCATGAGTGTTGGTGGAAGTTTAGGTCATACTGAAAAATGGAAAAACACCTCTTTAAGCGTGAATGCTTCCTATATTAATCTGGCACCTTATATTGCTTTATATCCAGACAGAAACGAATGGAAAAAACCTTATGAAGGTGCTCAGGGAGAAGCTGTTTTTCGTCAGAAATTTGAAACAGGAATGCTTAAATTTTATGCTGCTTTTGATTCGTCTCACTTTGATTTAACTCAAGAAGACATCAATGATTCTGATGGTGTTCGCTTTAAACTAAACAACAGAAACTTTTATACCAATGCATCATATCAAGGTATTTTAGGAAATCATTGGTCAATACAAACAGGTTTGAGTTATACCATTGCCAAAACAGATATTGCTATTAATGAAACTTTAGGTGTTGATGATAGTGAGAATTCTGCACATGTAAAACTAAAGCTTAAAAAACGTTTTAACAGCAGATTTAAACTTAGTTTTGGTTTAGAACATTTTACAACAGATTTTGATGAAGCCATTCATTCTGAAGAGTTCACAGGAAACTATGGTTTTATTAATAATAATTCTGCTGCCTTTGTTGAATCAGATATTATTTTCAATAAAAACTTAGCAATGAAAGTAGGAATGAGAGCAGATAATTATGAGCTTTCAAATGAATTCAATATATCTCCAAGAGCTTCTTTAGCTTATAAAACATCTAAGAACGGACAGCTTTCTGTGGCTTATGGCGATTTTTACCAAAATGCTAATAATGGGATTTTGAAGTTTAATTCGCAGGTTGAAACTCAAAACACAAAGCATTATATAATGAACTATCAATTTGTAAATGATGGTCGCTTATTTAGAGCGGAATTGTACCGAAAAGATTATGATAATTTGGTAAAGTTTGATACTGCGTCTGAAGGATTTGATTCTAATTTCAATAATTCAGGTTCAGGATTTGCTCAAGGTTTAGATCTCTTCTGGAGAGATAATAAGAGTATTAAAAACACAGATTATTGGATAAGCTACTCCTATTTAGATACCGAACGTGATTACAGGAATTATCCAACTAAAGCGCAACCTGGATTTGCAAACACACATAATTTTTCAGCCGTTGCAAAGTATTGGATTGATGATTGGAAAAGTCAAGTTGGTTTCACTTATGCCTTTGCATCGGGACGCCCTTACACCAATCCAAATACAAATGAATTTTTGGGAGAGCAAACAAGAAGCTTCAACAGTGTGAGTTTAAATTGGGCTTATTTAGTGAGTCCTCAAAAGATTTTATATGTTTCTGTAAACAATGTTTTTGCCTTTAAAAACATAAATGGCTATCAATATGCTAATATGCCAGATGTCAACGGAAACTTTGCAAGACGCTCATTACAACCTGCAGCAGATCAGTTTTTCTTTATAGGATTTTTCTGGACGATTAGTGAAGATGGAACCGATAATCAACTTGATAATTTGTGAAACCCATTTTCGAAAACGACTGATAACATGATAATTATCATGTTTTTTTTAAGATTCTTAGTGTAACTTCATAGTATAAAATTTAGGAGTTATGCAAGTTAAAAAGAACCCAGAAATAGAAGTTGGCCGAAATAGCAGCCTCTATTTCGCAGTTGGCTTAAATTTGATGTTGTTAATTACGTACATGATGTTTGAATATAAAACGTATGAGAAAGAAGTTGTTACCAGAGATATTGTACAAGTTGATAATGTTATTGAAGAAGATATTCCAATTGTAAATTTAGAAGTGCCACCACCTCCACCACCTCCACCACCAGCTTTAGTTCCAGATGATATTAGAGTCGTAGAGGATCAGGTTGAGATTGAAGAGACAGTCATTGAAAGTAGCGAGATAGGTCAAAGTGAAGCTATTGAAGAGTATGTGGCTACGGTAGAAGACGTTGAGGTTGAAGAAGTAGAAGAAGACATTGAAGTGCCTTTTGCAGTCATCGAACACGTGCCAGTTTTTCCTGGATGTGAAGGAGGTACCAGAGAACAGCAAATGGCTTGCTTTCAAAAGAAGATACAAGAGCATGTGAGAAAAAACTTTAATTATCCTGAAAGAGCTCTTGAACTCGAGATGCAAGGTAAGGTGTATGTGCTTTTCTTAATTGATAATACAGGTAGAGTCGCAAAAATTAAAAGTAGAGGTCCAGATAAGATTTTGGAAAAAGAGGCTGAACGAATTATTAGTTTATTACCACAAATGACGCCTGGAAAACAACGTGGTAAAGCTGTAAACATGCCTTATAGCATTCCTATACATTTTAAGCTTGATAAGTATTAACATACATTACCTGTATTTGTTGTAAGATTGACAGGAGTTTGCTGATGCTGTATTATTTCCATTTAATATTACAACCGATACTTGGTTTTTGAACAATGTCAATGCTTTTATTTGAAAGTAATGCATCTAAAACTTCCCTTATATCTTTACCAGTGACAGGAATTTTATTTCCAGGTCTGGAGTTATCTAACTGACCACGATATACTAACTTTAATTCGCTATCAAATACATAAAAGTCAGGTGTGCAAGCAGCATTATAGGCTTTGGCAATGTCTTGTGTCTCGTCATATAAGTATGGAAATATAAAGTCTTGCTGAATAGCATTTTCTTTCATTTTATCTGGAGCGTCTTCAGGATAATTAGTTGCATCATTACTAGAAATGGCAACGCATTTAATTCCTTTTGAAATATAATCTTTAGCTAGTTTTGATAATTCGGAATTGATGTGCTTCACAAACGGACAATGGTTACAGATAAACATAATTACTGTTCCTTTAATGCCTTTCGCATTGTCTAGGGAAACTACCGAATCGTCAATAGTATTTTTAAGGGTAAATTCAGGAGCTTTTGTTCCTAACGGAAGCATATTTGAAGGTGTAAGTGCCATTTTTTTTTTATACTTTTAAATTATGGATAATATAATAACTTTTGAAGACTTCACAAAAGTCGATTTACGGGTTGGAACTATTGTTGAAGTCAATGATTTTCCTGAAGCACGACAGCCAGCCTATCAGTTAACGATTGATTTTGGAGCCTTGGGAATAAAAAAAACTTCAGCTCAGGTTACAGCCCTTTATAAAAAAGAAGACTTGCTTAACCGACAAATTATAGCTGTGGTTAATTTTCCTAAAAAGCAAATTGCCAAATTCATGAGTGAATGCTTAATTCTAGGAGCAGTTCAAGGTAAAGAAGTCACGCTTTTAAATCCTGAACATCACGTTGAAAATGGAAGCATGGTCTCATGATTATTACATGTCTTCTCTGAAAAAGATGGCATTCATCAAAAGTTTATTTGTGCCATACCAAAACCCTCTAAAGTTGGTGTTGTCTGTAAAGACGATGACGTTTCCAGAATTCAACCTTTTCACTTTAAATGGAACAGATAAGGCTAAACTATCTAAATTACGCTTAGATATATAACCACTCAGTAATGGGTTTTTAGTGTATTGCAACGGATTGTTGTAGCTCTGCTTGTCTGGAATTAAAAACATGGTGTTGTTTCTAAATAGAGCAATGTTATCGTTTTTATAACCGAAATTGATGGGATGTGAACGATCTTGTTTTGCTTCAAAAATAGCACCACCAATAACTTGAGCACCTCTAAAATCACCACGTTCTTCATGAGAAATGTTTTTAGCTATCAATTCAGACTTTTTAAAATCCAACTTTATAAACTCATTTCTGTTAAGCCATCTTAAAGCATTTCTATACGCAATTATAGTGCCTCCATTTTCGGTCCATTGTAGTAAATTTTCAGTAGCATTTTTACCAATGGAACCACTTGGAACGATAATAGTGTTGTAGCGACTTAAATCGGTTCTGCTTAAGTTTTTAGTGTCTAATTTTGTGATTCGCATGTCATAACGTTGATCAAATACATGCCAAATTTCACCAGCATCATAACTTCGTATGCCGTCACCAACTATCATGGCAACTTTAGGTTGTGATAGGGTTCTAAACTGATTGCTTCCCAAATCAATCCCCTGAGTTAAACCTGTTGTTACCGCATCGATTTGTAGATGACTTTCACTGGCTACAGTTTGCAAAAACTTATACAAATCATCAGCAGATTTATTTTGATTTTGAACTGGAATCAAAATAGTTCCATAGTCATAAGTTTTACCATTTATACGAAACTGCTGCATGCCCACTTTAGCTCTTAGTCCACTGCTAAGAATAGCGTTTAACGCTTTAGGAGCATAGTATTCATGCCATTCCATTAGATACGCATAGTTACTTTTTTTAGTGACTAAACCTGGTTTCATTTGCAAATCTTCAACCTTAGCTCCTGCTATAGACGATGGTATGTTTTCTTCATAATCTAATCCGAATGCCAAAGGAAATGTCCAGGCAGATACATCATAAAATAAACTGTCCTGAAAAGTTGTTCGTTTTTCAAACATGGGATTGATTAATCGAGTGTTCTTTTGATTTTTAGGTACGACATAACTATATCCTTTTTTAAATTGTTTTCCATTGGTTTTAAAATCATTTTTAAGTTCATGGAATTCAATCTGATGACGTTTTAAGATTTCTGCTAAATGATAAGTTTTGGCGGCATCTTTCTCATCGCCAAAAACAATTGCTTTTCCATTTTCCTTAGTGGCTTCAGCACGAGCATTTTTATAAAAATTGTGCTGGTATTGTAAAATGTCTTTGCGCATGTTTTTTCCGGCTTCTAAAGTTGATAGAGCCGCTGTAAACTGATTGCGGATTGTAAATGGAAAGGTTATGATGCCATTTGAACTTTCTTGAATATGTCCACGAGAACTAGCTTGTTCAAACAAAATACCAATACCACCATTAATGTCTGGAAATGTAGATCCTTTTCCGTAGTAAAAATCATCAAAATTTTCTTCAGTATAATACAATGAACCAATTTTATCTAACGCTTTTGCATGGTAATTTCCAATCGATTTGGTTAGTTCCTGGTTGAGTTTAGGTGTTAGTGGATGCGTTCTCGAAGGAATTCCAGGTTGAAAAAAGAAGGTAGCATTTGTTCCCATTTCATGATGATCGGTTAAGATATTTGGCAACCACTTGTGAAAACTTTCAATACGAACTCTAGATTCTGGCAGTTGTACAGGTAACCAATCTCTATTCATATCAAACCAGTAGTGATTTGTTCGTCCGCCAGGCCAAACTTCATCATATTCACGATCGTTAGGATCAGGATTTAAGTGTTTACTCTTATTGGTGTTTGCCCAATACGCAAAGCGTTGTAAGCCGTCAGGATTGTAGCAAGGATCAAATAAAACGACTGTATGATCTAATAGGTCTTTAACGTCAATGCTTTCAGCTGCAGCTAAATAATAGGCAACAAGCATCGCAGCATTTGAGCCACTCGCTTCGTTGCCATGAATTGAAAAACCTTGATAAACAATGAGAGGCATATTATCAACATTTGCAGTATTAGTTTCTGTTGAAGCTATATGTGTCGTTCTTATACTTTCTAGGTTTGAATGATTTTCTGGCGATGTTATTGTGAGCAGGAGTAGTGGTCTGCCTTCAAATGTTTGACCTCTATCTTCGATTGAAATTCTATCTGAAGCTTTAGCTAGCACTCGCATGTACTGCACTAATTTATCATGTGTGATATGCCATTCTCCAACCTCGTGGCCAATAACAGACTCAGGTGTTGGTATTTCAGAATTGTAAGTTGTGTTTTGAGGAAGGTAATAGGATAAATTTGATGCCTTTTGTGCGTGTAATGAAAAACTGCTTAAAACAAGAACGAATAGAATTAATCTCATAAAAATTGTAGTTGATATTATAAACGTATAAAAATAAAAAAAACCGTTATGGGAAGATAACGGTTTAAGGGTGTTTTAACAAAAGAGTTGACTATATGTCTTCAAAATTGATGTCTGTAAACTTGTCAGGAGAATTAGAGTTTTCAATTGATTCACCTCCTTCGGCAAGATCGTCGCTTGTAGAATTATAATCGTCTTTTTTAAAGTCTTTTTGATGTCTTTCACTAATAACTTCATCACCTTTTTCATCTATGATGTAATCTGTCATTTCTTTTAAGATCTCATTAAATTCGTTAAAATCTTCTTTGTAGAGGTAGATTTTATGTTTTTTGTAATGGAAAGATCCGTCGTCATTTGTGAATTTTTTACTTTCTGTAATGGTTAGATAGTAATCTGCAGCTTTGGTTGATCTTACATCAAAGAAGTAAGTTCGTCTTCCTGCTCTTAATACTTTTGAGAAAATTTCTTCTTTCTCCATCATTCCGTGATCACTCATAGCTAATTTTTAATTTTTTGAGTTGTTAGTGCTTCAAAAATCTAAAAAAAAAGTATAGTAAGCAACAAATTATTATAATTCTTTTGAGCTAAGCTGTTTTAAATAGAGCTCTTTATAGTAACCATCAGTATTAATCAACTGTTCGTGAGTTCCGTTTTGAACGACTTTGCCTTCATCAAGTACTATAATTTTATCTGCATTTTTTGCTGAAGATACACGATGGCTAACAATAATGGTGGTTTTTCCTTGTGATACTTTTTTAAGGCTGTTTAAGATTTTCTCTTCTGTTTCTGTATCAACAGCAGATAGACAATCATCAAACAACATGATTTCAGGCGCTTTAATTAGTGCTCGAGCAATTGAAATACGCTGTTTTTGTCCACCAGAAAGCGTAATTCCACGTTCGCCTAATTTGGTTTTATAACCATTAGTAAACTTTTTAATATTCTTATGAACATAAGCATTTTTAGCAGCTTCAATAACTTCAGCTTCAGTAGCATCTTCTTTTCCAAACATGATATTATTTTCAATAGTGTCTGAAAATAAAAAAGCATCTTGAGGGACGTAACCAATGCTGTCTCTAAGGTTTTTAAGATTTACTTGATTAATGGCTTTTCCATCAATAGAAATACTACCTTTTTGTACATCGTAAAGCCTTCCTATAAGATCTAAAATAGTAGATTTTCCAGAGCCTGTTTTTCCCAATATGGCTAAGGTTTCGCCTTTTTTCAAAGAAAATGAAATATCATCTAAAGCTTTAATGTTGGTGTCAGGATAAATAAAAGTTACGTCTTTAAAAGCGATATTGCCTTCAATTTTAGTGTAATCTGTAGTGTTGTTTTTAATGTCTGGTTCTTGCTTTAAAAACTCATTAATACGTTTTTGAGAAGCTTCAGCTTGTTGTACCAGGTTAGTTACCCAACCAACAGTTGCTACAGGCCATGTAAGCATATTGACGTAAATTAGGAATTCGGCTATAGTACCAATGTTTTCAATTTCGCCATTTATATATTGCATGCCTCCAATGTAAGCCACTAAAATATTACTGATTCCAATTAATAAAATCATAGATGGAAAAAACAGCGCTTGTACCTTAGTTAAGTCGATTTGTTTTTCTTTGCTTTGCTCAGATAGTCTGTTAAATGCTAAATTATTTTCGTCTTCGATTCCATAGGCTTTGATAATTGAAATCCCACTGAATGATTCTTGAGTGTAAGCCGATAAATTAGACAGGTACTCTTGTACAATAGTGCTTCTTTTATTTATGATTTTACTCAATTTATAGATGATAAACGATAAAAAGGGTAAAGGTAACATGGTGTAAAGTGTGAGTTTAGGTGCAACACTAAGCATGTAAATTAATGCCACAATAAATAAGGTAATCATATTTACCGTATACATAATAGCAGGACCTGTGTACATTCTAACTTTCGTGACATCTTCACTAATTCTATTCATTAAATCTCCAGTTCTGTTTGACTTGTAGAAATTAAGAGATAAACGCTGGTATTGCTGATACACTTCGTTTTTTAGGTCGTATTCTATATAACGAGAGACATTAATAATGGTTTGGCGCATTAAAAATGTTAATACACCAGCAACAACAGCAGCTCCTATTAGGTATAAAATATTGGTTGCGAGTTCTTGTTTGAAAGTCTCATTGCTTATCTCATTATTAAGTCCTTTAGAAATGGTAGTTATCGATTTTCCAATCAGTCTAGGGGTAAATAGAGCAAATATCTTTGCACAAATGGTAATGACTACACCCAGTAAAAGACGATATCTGTATTTATAGAAGTATTTATTAATGTGTTTTAATTCCTTCATTTAGAAAAATCTGGCGCTTTAATTTGTTAACAGATGTATAATTTTACAGCTATATTTTTGTTAATACTCTAATATTGGTTTATTTTTGCTCGCTATTTTGCGCAAATTGCAAAATAGACGACAAACATAATCACATGACTTCAGATATCATTAGTTCTAAAGAACTTCATAAAGTAGACCCGGTTTTTGGGCAATTATCCTTTGATAATCACGAGCAAATCGTTTTTTGCAACGACAAAGATACTGGTTTAAAAGCAATAATTGGTATTCATAACACAGTTTTAGGACCTGCCTTAGGAGGTACGAGAATGTGGAATTACAATAACGAATGGGAAGCTCTTAACGACGTGTTGAGACTCTCTCGTGGAATGACTTTTAAATCGGCGATCACTGGATTGAATTTAGGAGGCGGAAAAGCTGTTATCATTGGCGATGCCAAAACTCAAAAAACACCAGAACTTATGAAAAAGTTCGGAGAGTTTGTACATTCTTTAAGCGGAAAATACATCACAGCTGAAGATGTTGGGATGACTACAGCTGATATGGATTTAGTTCGTGAAGTGACACCTTATGTTACAGGTATATCTGAAAGTAAGGGAGGAGCAGGTAATCCTTCACCTATTACTGCATATGGCGTTTTTATGGGAATGAAAGCTGCTGCCAAATTTAAATTTGGAAGTGATATTTTAGAAGACAAGTCGGTTTTTGTACAAGGTATTGGTCATGTTGGTGAAGCTCTTGTTGAACATTTGGTTAATGAAGGTGCTCGTGTTACCATTTCAGATATTAATCAGGAACGCTTAGAAGTTGTTAAATCTAAGTACGACGTTACCATTTATGGTGGACAAGATATTTATTCTGAAGAAATGGACATTTATGCGCCTTGTGCTTTAGGAGCGACCATCAATGATGATACTATTTTCAAACTAAAAGCAAAAGTAATTGCTGGAGCAGCTAATAATCAATTGGCAATTGAAGATAAGCATAGCAGACAATTGCAGGAAAGAGGAATTGTATATGCACCAGATTTTTTAATCAATGCTGGAGGCATTATAAATGTGTATGCTGAATTAGAGAATTATGACAAGCAAGAGATCATTCGCAAAACAGAAAACATCTATAATACGACCGAAGAAATATTAATTAGAGCAAAGGCTAATAATGTAACTACAAATGTTGCAGCTCTAAATATTGCTAACGAACGTATTGAAACACGCAAAAGAGAACAGGAAAAATAATTGTTCTAACTCTTAAATTATAGTATTTTTGCCGTACGTTATTTATAACGTAAGTAGGTTATAATTTCTTAACGATATTATCTATTATCTAAAGTTCTTTACATGCTAAATAGAAGACATATACGTATAAAAGTCATGCAGGCACTCTACGCTTTTAAAGGTAACGAGAGTGAAGATTTGAAAGTAAGTGACAAATTTCTTAATCACAGTTTAAACAGTTTGTATGATCTCTATCTAAGCATCTTGTCTTTAATTATTGAAGTTCATAAAAAAGCAGAAGATCATCAAAACAAAACTCAAAAAAAGTTTTTAGCGACTCAAGCTGAGAAAAATCCAAATTTAAAATTTATCAAGAATGAAGTTTTAACGAAACTTAGCTCAAATCAAGCATTAAAAGCTGAATTAGAACATCGCAAACTTAATCCTTGGTATCTTGATTTTGAATATGTAGATCTTACATTTAAAGCGATTACTGAAAGTGATCTTTACAAAGAATATATGGCTACGCCAGTATCTACATTTAAGGAAGATAAAGACTTTGTGATTTCTGTTTTTGAAGATATTATTGCTCCAAATGATAAACTTTACGATTATTTTGAAGACAAAAAATTGACGTGGTTAGATGATATTCCTGTTGTGAATACAAGTCTTTTAAAGCTTTTTAAGAAATTGAAGCCTTCTACATCAGAGCAACATTTTCTGCCGAAACTTTTTAAAGATACCGATGATAGAGATTTTGGAGAGAACCTGTTGAAAAAAACCATTTTAAATCAAAGTAGTTTTAGTTCCGAAATAGCTTTAAAAACAAAAAACTGGGATTCAGAAAGAATAACACAAATAGATACAGTATTAATGCAAATGGCAATATGCGAATTTCAGAAATTTCCATCAATTCCAGTCAAGGTCACCATTAATGAATATCTGGAAATAGCCAAAGAATATTCCACACCAAAAAGTAGCAATTTCATAAATGGTATTTTAGATAAGATTGTTAAAGAATATGAAGCTGAAAACAAATTTAATAAAGTAGGTAGAGGATTGTTGTAAATTCCTTTAAAAATCGAGGGTTAAGGTTTGTTTTTTTAACCTAAAAAAATGCTAAAAAATTTTGATTCGTTGAAATAATCACTACTTTTAACACCTTAAACAAAAACATTTTAAAAAGTTTAATTTAAAATTATCGCAATGAAAAAAGTAATATTAGGATTAAGTGCACTTTGTATGGTAGCGTTTACATCTTGTAAAGAAGAAAATGCTACAAGTAAAATTAATTCAGATAACGTAGCAGCAGCTGCAGAAAGAGATGCAACATCTAGTGATTTTCCAGTAATTACATTTGAAGAAACTGAGCACGATTTTGGAACTATTGTTAATGGAACTCCAGTTGAAACTAAGTTCAAGTACACCAACACAGGTGATTCGCCTTTAGTTGTAAGTAACATCAAAAGTACTTGCGGATGTACAGTACCTTCAGATTGGAATAAAGATCCTATACCTCCAGGTGATTCTGCAGAATTTACTGTAAAATTTAATGGTAAAGGAAATAATCAGGTAAGCAAAACGATTACGTTAACAACGAACACTGAGAAAGGTTCTGAAACTGTAAAAATAAAAGCGTTTATTGAGCCTGATCCAAATGCACCAGCGAAAGCAGGATCAACAGCAATCAAATCAGTTCAGTAAACAAAAAACGTTATAACCTATGATGGATTTACTACCTTTTGTAGCCATGTTTGCTGTGGTATATTTCTTTATGATTGCACCTCAAATGAAACGTGCCAAGAATGAAAAGAAGTTTGCAGCTGAATTAAAACGAGGCGACAAGGTGATTACAAAAAGTGGATTACACGGAAAAATTATTGACTTAAATGATAAAGACAATAGCTGTGTGATAGAAACTATGGCTGGAAAGATTAAATTTGAGCGTTCTGCAATTTCTATGGAAATGAGTAAGAAGTTAAATGCTCCAGTAACCACGAAATAACGTTTTCTAATTTATAATAAAAAAAGCTCCGAAATTTCTTTTGGAGCTTTTTTTATTAATAGTTTTAACTAATAACTAACAATCCTTATACTTATCATGTAACCCAACGCCTTTTAGGATCATAGGTGTAATTTTCTCCAATCTTGATTGTTTTGTAGTGTCCCTTTTTGCTTCACTGATATAGTCGCAATATTCTCGCTGCTTTCCTGGAGTTAATGTTTTAAAATTTGATTCTAATTTAGAATGTGTTTTAAAATGTGCTTTTAATTCCTGAGGAATCACTACTTTTTTTGTAGCACGTTTGGGATTGATTTCTTTTCCTAGCTTTTGGTTTTCAATAGCTTCATTAATGTAATCCAGAACTAATTTTTTATCTATGTCATCAATAGATTCAAAGCGCATTTGACGTAAGGCTTTGGTTTTATTTTCTTGGGCATTGACTAATAAATCGTGTTTGTCTTTTAAAAATACACCTTGAAAAAACCAAATACCGAAATGATGCTTAAAGGCACCAAGACCGAGTACATTTTTACCATTTAAGTCGTAAACTGGAGCATTCCATTTTATAGACTCGTTTAATGTTGTAGAGTTAATAATATCTCTTAATAACGATAAGGCTTCACTAAAATGGGAATTCGTTTCGATATAGTCTTCTACGGATTGGATTTTTTTCATTTTTTAAAATTTAATGACTTGTCTGCTGTTAACTCCACAATCTTACAAATCACTTCAGTAGCTTTAATCATACTTTCAACAGGTACATATTCATAACGTCCGTGGAAGTTATGTCCACCAGCAAAAATATTTGGACAAGGTAAACCCATATAACTTAATTGTGATCCATCAGTACCACCACGAATAGGCTTAATTAATGGTTCGATACCTAATTGTTTCATGGCTTCCTCTGCAATATCTACAATGTGCATTACAGGTTCTACTTTTTCTTTCATATTAAAATACTGGTCTTTTATCTCTATTGTAATGACTTCACGACCATATTCAGAATTGATATCGTTTGTAAGTTTATGAAGCATTTCTTTACGAGCTTCAAAATGATCTTTGTCATGATCTCTAATAATATATTGTAATGTGGTTTCGTCAACTTTTCCATCGATACTGTACAGATGAAAAAAACCTTGGTAGTCTTCCGTGTGTTCAGGAGTTTCAAGTCTAGGTAGAGAATTGATAAATTCTGTAGCGATGTACATAGAGTTTACCATTTTTCCTTTAGCATAACCTGGATGTACAATTTTTCCTTTGACATGCACCTTAGCACCTGCAGCATTGAAATTTTCGTATTCTAATTCCCCAATCTGACTGCCATCCATGGTATAAGCCCATTCGGCTCCAAATTTTTCAACATCAAAATGATGTGCTCCTCTTCCAATTTCTTCATCAGGAGTAAAACCAACTCTTATGTCTCCATGTTTAATTTCAGGATGTTGGATGAGGTATTCCATAGCTGTGACAATCTCAGTAATTCCGGCTTTGTCATCAGCTCCCAAAAGCGTTGTTCCGTCTGTAACAATTAATGTGTTTCCTTTATAAAGCAATAAATCTTCGAAATAATCTGGTGATAAAATAATGTTTTCAACTTCATTTAAAACAATATCTTTTCCATTATAATCTTCAATAATTCTCGGCTTTACATTTGCTCCTGTGAAATCTGGAGAGGTGTCAAAATGTGATACAAAACCAATAGTTGGGACATCATGATCTACATTGCTTGGCAATGTAGCCATGATATAAGCCTTATCATCAATGGTCACATCACTTAATCCTATAGATTTAAGTTCTTCAGCCAATTTATGAGCCAAATCCCATTGTTTTGCTGTACTTGGTGTAGTTGTACTTTCTGGATCAGATTCAGTATCTATGGTTACGTAGCTTATAAATCTATTGATGAGGTGTTGCTTATTTATCATTATAGGAGTTTTTTCAAAATTAAAAATTCAATTGGCAATTAGAAAGGATTGCATGTAAATTTACGATATAAAAAAGCACCTTAAATGAATTAAGGTGCTTTTTTATAATTGTAATTCAGTCTTATTTTCTAAACGTAAAAACAGGACGTTTGGAATGATTTACCAGGTCTTCAGAAATACTTCCACCAAACAAATGGTTTAAGCCTGTTCGACCTTCCGTAATCATACCTATGGCATCAATATTGTGTTTATCTGCATATTTTAATATGGCCTCTTCAACATTGTAGTCTGAAATTAAAGCAACATTGTCTTTCCAGTTTTCACGATTAGTTACAGTTAAAAAATTAGAAACTTTTTCTTCAATTTCATCTGTACTTAAAAAGCCTTGATTTGGAAGGTTGATATGTAATAGTGTAACTTTTTCACCAAGTACGCTTAGTAATTTCATAGCTGTATTGGCTGCAGGAGCACTTGCAGGAGAAAAATCTGTTGCGATAACAATATGTTGAAAATCTATAGAACTAGGTTTAGATTTAACTACGAGAAGAGGTGTTTTGCTGTGACGTACAACTTTTTCTGTATTGGAGCCTAAAAATACACCGTCATGATCATTGTGACCTTTAGATCCCATGACTATTAAATCGACTTTTAATTCATTAGCGACTTCATCTACTTCTTTTAAAACTTTGTGATGTTTAATCATTGGTGTCACTGTTACATCTTCTAAATAAGGTTTATCTAAAAAACTTTCAAACTTTTTATTAGTGACCATTAACATAAAAGCCGTTTCTTCACTTTTTTCTGAGCTTGAAGACGAAAATATAGATTCAGAAAGTTCTAGCATATGCATAACAATAAGTTCAGAATTATACTTTTTTGCTAGTGCAGCTGCTGTTTCTAAGGCATATTCTGAATTTGTTGAGAAATCTACGGGAATTATGATTTTTTTCATGATTAGTTTGAATTGGTTTAAATTCAAAAATAGAAAAACTATTACACATAATATATGATAATTGACATATTCTAATTTAATTAATAATCAATTATAAGCCTTATAGAATGATTAGATTCTTATTTTTGTAGTGTAAACAGCAGCTCATGTACACATTTTTGATAAGACCACTTTTTTTTCTTTTTGATCCTGAAAAGATTCATCATTTTACGTTTTCATTAATTCGCTTTTCGTGTAAAATTCCAGGAATGAAATCTTTATTTAAAAAGGTCTATTTGGTTGAAGATAAATCTCTGGAACGTCATATTTTCGGATTACATTTTAAAAATCCTGTAGGTCTGGCTGCCGGATTTGATAAAGATGCAAAATTATATAACGAACTGTCAAATTTTGGTTTTGGCTTTATAGAGATAGGAACCTTAACTCCTAAACCGCAATCTGGAAATCCTAAGAAACGATTGTTCAGACTTAAAGAAGATTCAGCAATTATTAACCGAATGGGTTTTAACAATGGAGGTGTTAATGAAGCTGTAGAACGACTTCAGAAAAACAAAAACATACTAATTGGAGGTAATATTGGAAAGAATAAAGTTACACCTAACGAGAATGCTGTAGATGATTACCTAACGTGTTTCAATGCTTTATTTAATCACGTTGATTATTTTGTAGTCAATGTGAGTTCACCTAATACTCCAAATTTGAGAGCATTGCAAGATAAAGAACCTCTGACCAAACTATTAAAAGTCCTAAAATCGGAAAATTCTAAAAAACAAAACCCTAAACCCATTCTTTTAAAAATAGCACCTGATCTTACAGATGAGCAATTAATTGATATCATTGATATTGTTTCAGAAACCAAAATTGATGGTGTTATTGCTACAAATACTACAATTTGTCGTGAAGGATTGCGGTCTGAAAATAAGACAGAAACTGGAGGTTTAAGTGGAAAACCATTAGCACGTCGTTCTACAGAGGTCATTCGTTTTTTAGCTCAAAAAAGTAATAAGGCCTTTCCTATAATTGGTGTAGGTGGTATTCATTCTGCAGAAGACGCTCTTGAAAAAATTGATGCTGGAGCAGACCTGGTTCAAGTATATACTGGTTTTATTTATGAAGGTCCGAAATTGATAAAACAAATCAACAGAGCTCTTATCAAAAAAGCGAGTCTATAGTTTAACAACTATCTATCATCATTAATAAGATAAGTTTTTCATGAGCCATGAGATTTGTTATAACAATATTGAGTCGTAATAAGTATATTTACTAAAAACATAGTACACTGAATTACGACCTTCTTATATCTTTTATAATTGCAACGTCTGTGTTAGCAATGTCTCCAGGACCAGATAATATTTACGTGCTTATGCAAAGTGTTGTAAATGGAAAGACATTTGGATTAGTAACAGTTGCAGGTTTAATATCTGGCTGTCTTGTACACACAACATTAGTCGCTTTTGGAGTATCAGCTATCATCAAGGAAAATGATTCCTTTTTTTTTATCATTAAATTATTTGGAGCATTGTACTTGTTGTATCTTGCTTATAAGGTGTTTCGCTCTAAATCTGAATTAAAGTTAAGCTCAAAATCCAATGATGTACCAAAAAAAAGTCTGATTCAGCTTTTTAAGCAAGGCTTTATGATGAATGTTTTAAATCCTAAAGTATCGATTTTCTTTTTGGCATTTTTTCCAGGTTTTTTATTTAGTAACACGTTAAGTACAGTTACTCAGTTTTATGTGTTAGGGTTATTATTTATGTGTGTTTCTGCTATTATTTTTTCAACTATCGCCATTTTAGCAGGTTCAATTTCAGAATATATAAAGCAGTATAGGCGTATTGGGTTCTATCTAAAATGGTTACAAATAATTGTGTTTGTTGGTATTGCCATACTAATTTTCACTTCTGAAAAATAGGTTTAAAAACAGAATCTTAATCACTATATTTGGGCTGAATGAACAAAGCACTTAAAATAATTGAATGTCCACGTGATGCCATGCAAGGCATTAAAGATTTTATTCCTACTGATAAAAAGGTGCAGTATATTCAATCGCTTTTAAGAGTTGGTTTTGATACTATAGATTTTGGAAGTTTTGTATCTCCTAAAGCCATTCCGCAAATGGTTGATACTGCCGAAGTATTGTCTAAACTTGATTTGAGTGCCACTGCAAGTAAATTGTTAGCCATAATAGCAAATACGCGTGGTGCAGCTGATGCTTGTGAACATTCAGAAATTGATTATTTAGGGTATCCGTTTTCAATATCCGAAAATTTTCAAATGCGCAATACACACAAAACCATTGCACAATCTGTAGTGACGCTTTCAGAAATTTTAGAATTGGCAAATAAGCATAATAAAGAAGTTGTAGTGTACATTTCTATGGGATTTGGAAACCCTTATGGTGACCCTTGGGATGTTGATATTGTTGGAGAATGGACAGAGCGCTTGAGTAAAATGGGAGTGAAGATCCTTTCGCTAAGTGATACCATTGGAAGTTCTAATCCTGAGAATATTGATTATTTATTTTCTAATTTAATTCCGCAATATTCTGATATAGAATTCGGAGCACATTTACATACAACACCAACCACTTGGTTTGAGAAAGTAGATGCTGCTTATAAAGCAGGATGTATGCGTTTTGATGGCGCCATTCAAGGCTTTGGAGGTTGCCCTATGGCAAAAGATGATTTGACAGGTAATATGCCAACTGAAAAATTATTATCTTATTTTACGTCAAACAAACACAACAATCTAAATGCAATGAGCTTTGAAAGTGCTTATAATGAAGCTACTAAGATTTTTAAGGCTTATCATTAAAAAAAGCGCCACTATTTATAATGACGCTTTTTTGTCAGACTTATAATTTTTAAAATCTTAATTCTAAGCCAGCATAAGCTCCAAACGGATGGCCTGGTCTAATTCCAGCTGGTACTCTTGATACTGCATACGTTTCATCTAAAAGATTGATGATATTTCCTGTAACACTCAAATGCTTTCCGAAGTGATACTTTCCTGAAAAGTCTAGGATGAAATTTGAAGTTATACCATTGGTGTCAGTAATATCTTCAGTGCCAGCAGTAGTTCTAAAAGCACCATTATATCGACCAACAAGATTAAGTTCAAATTTTTGATGCTCTAGCGAAATGGTCGCATTAAATTGATGTTTTGCTATGTATGGTAATTCATCTCCTTCAGAGACTTCTCCCCAAATACTTTCGTCACTTCCAAAACTATTTTGAAACTCAGTATTGGTTAGAGTATACCCAAAAGAAATAGGTAAAGCGAATTTTGAATTGTTTTGTAATAAGTCATAGTTAAGTAATACTTCTAGTCCAATCACACTAACTTCACCTGCGTTAAATTGTTCTAAGGAACCAGTTCCACCTGTAGCAGCCAAATCACTACCTAAAAGATTGCTGTAATCATTATAAAATGCAACGACTTCACCTCGAACACCTTTATAATTAAATCGTGTTCCTAATTCATAGTTGATACTCTCTTCCGCTTCTTGTCCTTCTTGATTACTGGGAGGAGAGAATCCTTTATGCACACCACCAAATACGGAAACTGTAGTATTTAATTTATAATTGAAGCCAACTCCAGGTATAAAAACATTTACTTCATTTTCACGAGTTGAAAGGTCTCTTCCAGTTCTGTTGGGATCATTGGTGCCGAAGTTTTCACGACGTAAAACAATATTTTCATAACGAAGACCAGGAGTTACAGTTAATTTATTGTATTTAAATTTATACATCGCAAAAGCAGCAAAAGCATTAGCGCTACTAATTCTATTGGCATCACTTCCAGGAGCGCCTTCTGAAGTCAAAATCATTTCACCATTAGTCATACTGTAACCATCTTTCCATTGAAAGCGATCTTCTTCATCATAATGGTATCTCAGACCAATTTCTAGATCATGAAACGTGTTTTCTCCAGACCAGTGATAATCAAATTTAGTTTGAACGCCTTTAGAGGTATAATCTCTGTTATTGGCTTTAACTAACAATGCATCTGGATCAGAATTAACCGAACCATTAACATTATTTAAGTAATCTGTAAAATCGGAAGGGTTTTCTAGAATCGAAGCAATACCGATTTTTGTTCCATTAGAAACAACATCATTTAATTTATACCAATTTCTGGAAAAACCATTGTAATAACCTGTTGTAGTAATTCTGATTTTTTTAGAAAAATCTATTTGATGTGTCGCCATGATTTGAATATGATCATTAGTCATAACATCTTCCTGAGAAGCATCATATCGATTAAAAGGGTTGGAATTGAAATCGTTTTGAGTCAAGCCTAAATAAGTTTCATTTGAAACTTCATCAGAATATTGAAATTTAATATCTAATGCTTGCTGAAAATTTGCACCAACTTTACTGTTGATTCTAAATTTAGCGACTACATCATTTTTATCAAATCCTGTATTACTGCCATCAGGAAGGTTTTTAAATCCATCAGAATTGAAATTTAAATATTCAACACTGTATCCAAAAATGCCTTTGTTATCACCAATTTTTGCATGAAGTTGATTTGAATTAAAGCTACCAGAACTCGCTCTTATTTTACCAGTCAGGGCATTAGGAATTTTACTGGACACTAAATTTATAGCACCACCAGTTGTAAAAGGGCCATATTGTACTTGACTTGATCCTTTTAGTATTTCTACAGCTTCCATTCTAGCCACAGAAGGAAAATAATAGGCAGCTGGAGCACTATATGGAGCAGGAGCAATTAAAACACCATCTTCCATTATTGAGATCTTGGCACTTCGCTCTGGTGAGGTTCCTCTTAAACTGATATTCGGACGAAGTCCAAATCCGTCTTCCTCATAAATATTTACACCAGGAACCGTTCTTAGAACTCTGTTGATATCTGTATAATTCAATTTGGCAAGTTCTTCAGGAGAAATGTAATACGACGAACCAGTTCTGTTCTTAGCTTGATATTTATTTCCAAAAATCACCTTGGTTTTTAGAAGAACTTCATCTAACTGTTGTATGGAGTCCAATTGGACGTCCTCTGTAGTGTTTTGTGCATTTGTAATTCCAATTATAAGTAGGAAAACTAATAGAATTTTATTGTTCATTTTATTTAGACTGATTAAAAATAATGTTTTTTTTTCGAGCGCAAATTTAAGCATGTATTTTACTTTAGCAAAGTTTATTTAGAATAAATAAAAATAAATTTATTCTATATTTTTAAGATATTGATAACCAATAATTTTAGATTTAAAAAAAGTTTTAGCTTACACACATTTAATCCTAACTTATCATCTATAGTCCGTAAAAAAAACGTAAATTTGCTTGCAATTATAACTGTAATTGCATCATGACAGCACACGAAAACAAAATTGTTGGAGAAGGTCTTACGTATGACGACGTACTTTTAGTCCCTGCATTTTCCGAAGTCTTACCAAGAGAGGTAAACATTCAAACCAAATTTACGCGTAACATAACTATAAATATTCCTGTAGTTTCTGCTGCAATGGATACCGTTACTGAGAGTAAAATGGCTATTGCTATGGCTCAGGAAGGTGGTATAGGTGTACTTCATAAAAACATGACAATCGACCAGCAAGCTGAAAAAGTAAGACGTGTTAAACGTGCTGAAAGTGGTATGATTATCGATCCTGTAACGTTACCTTTAACCGCTAAAGTGTCTGATGCAAAACAAAACATGGCAGAACACAGTATTGGAGGTATACCAATAGTAGATAATAACGGTATTTTAAAAGGAATCGTTACCAATCGTGATTTGCGTTTTGAACATGAAAACGACAGACCAATTGTTGATGTGATGACCAGTGAAAACCTCGTAACTGCTTCTGTGGGCACCTCGCTAAAGGATGCCGAAAAGATACTTCAGCAAAATAAAATAGAAAAACTGCTCATTGTTGATGATCACTATAAACTTAAAGGTCTCATTACTTTTAGAGACATCACTAAAGTAACTCAAAAGCCTAATGCCAATAAAGACCAATACGGAAGACTTCGCGTTGCTGCTGCTATTGGAGTTACAGGAGATGCTGTAGACAGAGCATCTGCTTTAGTCAATGCAGGTGTTGATGCTGTTATTATTGATACTGCTCATGGTCACACCAAAGGAGTGGTTATGGTGTTAAAAGAAATAAAAAATAAATTTCCTAAACTGGAGGTTATTGTAGGCAATATTGCAACGGCTGAAGCTGCAAAGTATCTTGTAGAAGCTGGAGCAGATGCTGTAAAAGTAGGAATTGGTCCTGGTTCAATTTGTACAACAAGAGTTGTTGCAGGTGTTGGTTTTCCTCAGTTTTCTGCGGTGTTAGAAGTGGCTTCTGCCATTAAAGGATCTGGTGTTCCTGTGATTGCAGATGGTGGAATTCGTTATACTGGAGATATTCCTAAAGCGATTGCTGCTGGAGCAGATAGTGTGATGCTTGGTTCGTTATTAGCAGGTACAAAAGAGAGTCCAGGTGAAACGATTATCTATGAAGGACGAAAATTTAAATCGTATCGCGGAATGGGTTCTGTAGAAGCTATGAAACAAGGAAGTAAAGATCGTTATTTCCAGGATGTTGAAGACGATATCAAAAAGTTAGTACCTGAAGGTATTGTAGGTCGTGTGCCTTATAAAGGAGATCTGGTAGAAAGCATCCATCAATTTATTGGAGGTCTTCGTGCAGGAATGGGATATTGTGGTGCGAAAGACATCGAGACGCTTAAAGATACAGGTCGTTTTGTGAAAATTACGAGTTCTGGTATCAATGAAAGTCATCCTCATGATGTTACTATTACTAAGGAAGCTCCTAATTATTCGAGATAGATTATTGCTTAATAATCTTATAAGTTTCCAATTGATTTTCTATTTGAATCTTTAGAAAATAAAGTCCTTTAGTGAGAGACTTTAAATCAATTGATTTTGGTATTGAATTGATAATCGTTGTTTGTTGAAAAACTAGTTTGCCTTGAATATTCATTATTGATATTTGTGCTGAATTTGAGCTGATTTTTGACTTGATTGAAACTGAATTGTTTACAAGTGTTGGAAATACTTCAAAAGTTGAAAGACTAACATTAGAAATACTTAAATTGTTTTCTAAATCATATCTAGCCAAAGCAAAATTTTCATCAGGATATGTTTCCATGGTATATCCAGCGAGTGTGATTTTATTTTGTGTAATTATAAAATCTCGTGCTGAATCATGTGTGCCAAAAAAGTCAGTTGATACAGTTCCATTAGTTCCAAAAGTAGTATCTAAATCACCATTAAATGAATATTTTGCCGCAGCAAAGTTTGTTGCTTCATTGTTAGTATTATTACTAGCATCACCAACAACATAGATATTATTATTGTCATCTAATTTCATTTTATAGATTTGTGATTGATTTGTTGAAAAAGGAGTTGAAACTACACCATTATCTCCAAAAGTGGTATCTATATTGCCATCAATATCCAAACGAATAACAGCAAAACTCATCTGTACATTACTTCCACTAGCATGACCAGCTACTAGAGATTTTCCATCAGGAAGACTTATTATAGATCTTGCAATACAAGAGCCGTCAAAAATATTTAACGTAACAACACCATTAGTTCCAAATGTTGGATCTAAATCACCATTATTTAAATAACGTACAATTGCATAACGTCCTTGATTAGACCCAGAATTAAAAACAGCGCCTCCAGCTGCAATAATCTTACCATCAAAAGTGACATCAACTCCAATAAGATAATCACTTCTATTAGTAATACTTAACGTTAGTAACCCATCATCACTAAATGTAGTATCTAAAGAGCCATCAGAATTTAATCTTGCAATAGCTGTTTTCCATATGATGCCACCTTCTGCATTACCAACAATAATTATTTTATCATCAGGAGTAACAATTATTTTATTTGGTCGTTCATCAGTTGATGAGCCAAATGTAATTACAGAAATACCGTTAGTTCCGAATGACGTATCATAACTTCCATCTTCATTTAATCTCGCAACTATAAAATCATAATCATCATTAGAGTTTTTGGTTTCGGCAGTTATAAGAATTTTGCCATCTGGTTGTTTAACCATATCTTCAATATCTTCTCTTGTACCTCCAAAATCTAATTCTAGAATACCATCAACTCCAAAACTTGTGTCTATGCTTCCATCTTGGTTAAATCTTATTATAGTTGCATTATAATCAGCTGTTCCAGCTGCAAGAAATTTATTGTTGTTAACTTCTAAGATTGTATTAAATTGCTCAGGATCTTCATTATTTGTTGTGTTTACAATCCCATTAGTTCCAAAAGTTGGATCTAATATGCCGTTTTGAGCATGAAATGTCCCGAAGGAAAGGAGAAATATTAAAACAAATATAATTTTAAAATTTTGTAACTTGTTGCTAAACATAGTCTTATTTAATTTTTGGGCAAAAATAAATAAAGAATTTTGCTATTTGAATATTTATTAGTTAAATATTTTGTAAGATAATTTCATGTTTAACTAACCTATGAATTAACTAAAATTTAGTAATTCAAAAAATACAATAGCTGTATATTTACGCTTCAATAGAATTGTATTTATGCCAACCGACAGTATATCGTTTAGAGACACGACTTATTTTTCATCCTTAATATGTGATTATTTAGATGAAAAAGCGGCTCTAAAACCATTTTATAATCGCTTTCCTAAACTAGAACATTTTAAAGCTCAAATTCAAGAAAAACAATTGAGTTTTAAGGAGGAGTCAAGAGCTGTTTTAGTGACATCATTGAATGAGCAATATAAACATATTGAAGTCTCAGAATTGACACAAACACATATCAACTTACTTGAAGATTCTAAGACATTTACAGTGGTGACGGGTCATCAGCTGAATTTATTTACAGGACCTTTATATTTTTTCTATAAAATTATTTCTACCATTAATTTATGTAAAGACTTAAAAGCTAAGTATCCTGAATATAATTTTGTGCCAATCTATTGGATGGCTTCTGAAGACCATGATTTTAAAGAAATCAACTACTTTAATTTGAAAGGGAAAAAAGTGCGATGGAATAGGAAGGCATCAGGTGCTGTTGGTGATTTAAATCTGGAAGGATTAGATCAGGTTTTTGAAGTTTTTAGCTCACAATTGAATACAACCACCAATGCTTCCGAATTAAAAACATACTTTCAAGATGCTTATTTAAATCACTCTAATCTGGCTGAAGCCATGCGTTATTTAGTAAATGTTTTATTTAAGGATTTCGGATTAGTGATTGTTGATGGTAATGACCACGCTTTAAAGCAGCAATTTATTCCTTATGTTGAAGAAGAACTTATAAAGCAAACCTCATTTTCAAAAGTTTCTGAAGCCAATCAAAATTTAAATGCTTTAGACGGTAATTATAAAATTCAGGTCAATCCCAGAAACATCAATTTGTTTTACATCTCTAAAAACCTTCGGGAACGTATTATCGAAAAGGAAGGCGTATATTATGTAAACAACACCAAGCTAACCTTCAGCAAGAGTGAGATTATAAAACATCTCAATGAGGTGCCAGAGCGGTTTTCGCCTAATGTAATTATGCGACCTTTATATCAAGAAGTGGTATTGCCAAACCTCTGTTATATAGGTGGTGGTGGAGAATTAGCATATTGGTTGCAATTAAAATCTAATTTTGACAGTCAGAAGGTGGTCTTTCCAATGTTATTACTTCGTAATTCTGCATTGTTGATTTCAGAAAAACAAAAAGAAAAACTTGGGAAGCTAAATATTGAAGTATCAGATTTGTTCTTAAATCAAGAGGATTTAAAAACGAAAGTCACTAAGCAAATCTCTGAAGTTGAGATTGATTTTTCTAAACAAAAAGAACATTTAAAACAGCAGTTTAAAGCATTATATGATTTAGCTGAACAAACAGACAGTTCTTTTAAAGGTGCTGTTGCTGCTCAAGAACAAAAGCAAATCAACGGATTAAATCATTTAGAGAAACGTTTATTAAAAGCTCAAAAACGCAAACTGTCAGATCATCTTAATCGCATTGTAGAACTTCAAAATGAGCTATTTCCAAATCAGAGTTTACAAGAACGCTATATGAATTTCTCTGAGTTTCATGTAGAGCATGGTTCTGATTTAATTCTGAAGCTCCTGCATAGTTTACAGCCTTTAAAAGGCGAGTTTTCAATCGTTCAAGTGTAATCCATTTCTTTTTGAAAGATCAACTACATCGTACACTTCATCTCAAAGACACACCAAAACGAATTGTGAGTCTGGTACCTTCTCAAACCGAGTTATTGGTCGATTTAGGTTTGGAAAATGAAATCGTAGGTATTACCAAGTTTTGTGTTCATCCTAAACATCTTCGCAAAGAAAAAACAATAGTTGGTGGTACAAAACAGGTTCACTATAACAAGATTAGAGATTTAAATCCAGACCTTATTCTATGTAATAAAGAAGAGAATACCAAAACAATGATTACTGAACTAGAACATATTGCTCCAGTTCATATTAGTGATATTTATACTATTGATGACAGTTTAGAGCTTATAGAAATGTATGGCGATATGTTTAAAGTGCAAAACAAAGCGAAAATCATCATTGATGCTATAACACGTAAATTAAATTTATTTTCTGAAAACTACACAAAACGCTCTCCACTTAAAGTCGCTTATTTTATTTGGAAAAACCCGTATATGGTTGCAGCAAATCAAACCTTTATAAACGACATGCTTTTGGTAAATCACTTTGAAAATGTATTTCAAAATTCAAATCGGTATCCTGACATTAAACTTTTAGAATTAAAGGAGAAGCAACCTGATGTTATTTTGTTATCGAGTGAACCTTATCCTTTTAAAATAAGTGATATAGAGGATTTTAAAATTGTTTGTCCTGATGCAAAAGTAATAATTGTAGATGGAGAAGCCTTTTCATGGTATGGCTCAAGACTGTTGGTCGCTTTTGATTATTTTAGAGACTTACAAAAACAACTTTAGTTCTGTTGAATCGTACCCAAATCTCTCATTAAAAACTTCAGCTTATTCATTTTGTGAAGGAGCTTAATCGCTTTGTATTCTGAGAAATCGCTTAAGGCAGAATCTGTTTGTCTAAAATTATAAGCTTGCTCAACAAGCGTTTTATATCGTCTCAGTAACGAATTTTGATTATCGATAATTTTTTGTGAAGACTTCATTACTAAACCATTGAGCTATTAAATGTAGGTAAAAATTTTAAATTGAACAAAAAATCGATCTTAAAATTAAGACCGATTTTTCAACTAACTATTTCTAATTCAAATGAAAGGTGAAGATGCATTTCATTGCTAACTGATGCAAAGATGGCACAAAAAGTGTTTTCTAATGTTATGTTAATATTAGCGTTATATTAATTATCATTTAATAGCTTTATTGAACAACTAAAATAGCATCAATCATGAAATCACTACTATGTACAGTCGTAATATGTTTTTCTTTAAGTTTTTATGCACAAACCAAACCGTGTAACTGCTGTACAGACAAGCATCAAGAATTTGATTTTTGGGTAGGGGATTGGATGGTTACTAATCCTGATGGCTCTGCGGCAGGAACCAATACTATTGTAAAAATTCAGGATAATTGTATGCTTCAGGAAAACTGGGTGAGTGCTAAAGGTACCTTTACAGGAACCAGTAGCAATTCCTACAATTACAAAACCAAACAATGGGAACAAATCTGGGTTGATAACCAAGGGCAAAGTTTACATCTAAAAGGCAACAGAAAAGGAAATCAAATGATTCTTCAAACAGATGAAGAAACAAATAAATACGGAAAATTATTTTATCATCGCATCACATGGACGCTAAACGATGATGGTTCTGTGCGTCAATATTGGGAAACCGTTACCAATACCACTGAAGTTAATGTTGCCTTTGATGGGTTGTATAAGAAGAAATAGTTCTGGAGGTCAATTACTGGACTTATTTAGAGCAACCCGTAATTAATGTCATTACTATTTAATCCTGAAAAGCGAAAACCTTACGAAGTAAGTCAGTAGTTCTTGAAGATACTTTAGTACGAATCTCTTTTTCTTCAACAGCAATCATTGTATACACGCCTTTTAGCGCTTCGCCAGTAACATAATCTGTAAGATCAGGATTTACATTGTTTGTAAACGGAATGGCATTATACTTATTAATAAGATTTGACCATATTTGATCTGCTCCAACCTTACTAAAACTATTATTAATCACAGGTTTAAATTTATTATAAAGCTCTGTTTGGGTTTTACTTGTTAAGTATTGGGTAGCAGCATTATCACTTCCTAATAAAATAGTCTTGGCATCATTAAACGTAATCCCTTTAACGGCATTTACAAATATAGGAGTCGCTTCTTTTACAGCATCTTCTGCAGCTCTGTTTAATACTTTTAAGCCTTCATCAGCCAGATTTCCTAAACCAATATCACGTAAGCCTTTATCTACTTTTTGCAATTCTTCAGGCAATAAGATTTTAACCAGTTCATTTTTAAAAAAACCATCGGTTTGCGTCAGTTTGCTTACCTGTTTATCAATACCTAAATCTAAGGCTTGTCGCAATCCTGCAGCCATGTCTGCATTAGTTAATACAGATCCTGTTTGTTGTGGCAATTGGTCAACAACACTCTGTAATTCAGCACATGCTGTTAGATTTAAAATAAGAACAAAAGCTAATAATTTACGCATCATGATTTCAGTTTTAAAATAAAGTTGTGCAAATATAGATATTTACTTAACAACGTTTTTCAGAATTTGGTACTATCATTTTAGACACGAATATAACAGGTATAGTCACATTTTTTTATTCTGGATAGAATTAAGCACTAAACTATTCTAATTCTTAGAGTGCTTCTTTTGAAAATTCCGTAAATTTGCATCCATTAAAACACACAATTTTACGAATGAAGCAAGTCGCACCATATAATCCGAAACACAAAGTAAGAATCGTAACTGCAGCATCACTTTTTGATGGTCATGATGCTTCTATAAACATCATGCGAAGAATCATTCAGGCTACAGGTGTTGAAGTGATTCACTTAGGGCATGATCGTAGTGTTGAAGAAGTTGTAAATACAGCAATTCAAGAAGATGTAAATGCCATTTGTTTAACATCTTATCAAGGTGGTCATAACGAGTATTTTAAATACATGCACGACCTTTTAGAGGAAAGAGGAGCTGGGCATATTAAAATCTTCGGTGGAGGAGGAGGCGTTATTTTGCCTTCTGAAATTAAAGCGTTGATGGATTATGGTATCGATCGAATCTATTCACCTGATGATGGACGAGAAATGGGATTGCAAGGCATGATTAACGATTTGGTACAACAATCTGATTTTGCCATTGGTGATGCTTTAAATGGCGAGATAGAACATCTTCCGAAGAAAAACCCTAAAGCAATTGCTCGTGTGATTTCTGCTGCTGAAAACTTCCCGGAAGTCGCCAAAGCAACCTTAGATAAAATTCATACTAAAAATAAAGATTCTAAAACGCCTGTACTCGGAATTACAGGAACTGGTGGTGCAGGAAAATCGAGTCTGGTTGATGAACTGGTGCGCCGTTTTTTAATCGACTTTCCTGAAAAAACCATTGGTATTATTTCCGTAGACCCTTCAAAGCGAAAAACAGGAGGTGCCCTTTTGGGTGATCGTATTCGTATGAATGCTATCAATTCGCCAAGAGTCTATATGCGAAGTCTGGCAACACGTCAGTCTAACTTAGCCTTATCAAAATACGTAAATGAAGCGGTTGAAGTTTTAAAAGCTGCCGAGTTTGATTTGATTATTTTAGAAACTTCTGGTATCGGACAAAGTGATACCGAAATTATAGAACACAGCGATGTGTCGTTGTATGTCATGACACCCGAATTTGGTGCAGCCACGCAACTGGAGAAAATCGATATGCTTGATTTTGCCGATTTAGTAGCTATTAATAAGTTTGATAAAAGAGGTGCAAAAGATGCCTTACGTGATGTGAAAAAACAGTACATGCGTAATAATAACCTTTGGGATATTCCTCAAGACCAATTACCCGTTTTTGGCACCATTGCATCTCAGTTTAACGATCCAGGAATGAATACGCTTTACAAAGCAATTATGGATACGTTAGTTGAGAAAGCAGATACCGATTTAAAATCGACCTTTCACATTTCAGATGAAATGAGCGAGAAGATTTTTGTCATTCCGCCTTCCAGAACACGTTATTTATCTGAGATAGCAGAAAACAATCGTGCTTACGATAAAACCGTAAACGAACAAGTTGAGGTGGCTCAAAAACTTTATGGCATTTACAAGACGATATGTAGTGTTGGTAATGTCACATCAAGAGCAGTCGAGTCATCTTTTATTGGTAAATTGGGTTTAAATGAAGAAGACATTCTGAATCAAGTTCAGGATGACAGTTCAAAACAGTTTACAGGGTTACTCATCAAAGAATTTGACCGCGTAAAACTCAATCTGGACCCTTACAACTGGGAAGTTATTACAGGTTGGGACGAAAAGGTTAACAAATATAAAAATCCAATCTATTCGTTTAAAGTTCGGGATAGAGAAATTAAGATAGAAACTCATACAGAGTCGTTATCTCATATGCAAATTCCTAAAGTGGCTTTACCAAAGTATCAGGCTTGGGGAGATATTTTACGATGGACTTTGCAAGAGAATGTACCTGGAGAGTTTCCATATACAGCTGGATTGTATCCGTTTAAACGAACTGGTGAAGATCCAGCGCGTATGTTTGCTGGTGAAGGTAGTCCGGAACGTACGAACAGACGTTTTCACTATGTGAGTATGGGCTTGCCAGCCAAACGTTTATCGACAGCATTTGATAGTGTGACGCTCTATGGAAATGATCCAGATCGCCGACCAGATATCTATGGAAAAATTGGAAATGCTGGTGTATCAATTTGCTGTTTAGATGATGCCAAGAAATTATATTCTGGTTTCAATTTAGCCGATGTGATGACCTCTGTGAGTATGACTATTAACGGTCCTGCACCAATGTTGTTAGGTTTTTTTATGAATGCTGCCATCGACCAGCAGTGTGAGATTTACATTAAAGACAACGGATTAGAAAAAGAAGTCGAAGCTAACATAGCGAAGCTTTATAAAGGAAAAGAACGCCCTATTTATAATGGTGAACTGCCAGAAGGGAATAATGGTTTAGGACTCTTTTTACTTGGTGTTACAGGTGACCAGGTGTTGCCTGCAGATGTGTATGCCGATATTAAAACGAAAACGATTGCTCAGGTAAGAGGAACGGTTCAAGCGGATATTTTAAAAGAAGATCAGGCGCAAAACACCTGTATTTTTTCTACGGAATTCGCCTTGCGCTTAATGGGAGATGTACAGGAGTATTTTATTGAAAATAATGTACGTAACTTCTATAGTGTGTCTATTTCAGGATATCATATTGCTGAAGCAGGAGCCAACCCAATTTCACAATTGGCATTTACCTTATCTAACGGATTTACATACGTTGAGTATTACTTGTCGAGAGGCATGGACATCAATAAATTTGGTCCTAATCTGTCGTTCTTCTTCTCTAACGGTATCGATCCAGAATATGCGGTAATTGGTCGTGTAGCTCGTAAAATATGGGCTAAAGCATTAAAACATAAGTATGGTGCTAACCCTAGAGCACAGATGTTGAAATACCACATTCAAACCTCTGGACGAAGCTTACATGCTCAGGAAATTGACTTTAACGACATTCGTACCACGCTTCAAGCTTTATATGCTATTTACGACAACTGTAATTCGTTACATACCAATGCCTATGATGAAGCCATTACCACACCAACTGAAGAATCGGTACGTCGTGCCATGGCGATTCAATTGATTATCAATAAAGAATTAGGATTAAACAAAAACGAAAACCCAATACAAGGGTCGTTTATTATAGAAGAGCTAACCGATCTGGTTGAAGAAGCAGTACTATTAGAATTTGACCGTATTACAGAGCGAGGTGGTGTGCTAGGTGCTATGGAAACCATGTACCAGCGCAGTAAGATACAAGAAGAAAGCTTGTACTATGAAACCTTAAAGCATAATGGAGATTTTCCAATTATTGGTGTGAATACCTTTTTAAGCAGTACAGGGTCTCCAACAGTATTGCCAGTTGAAGTTATTCGTGCTACCGAAGAAGAAAAACAATTTCAGATACAAACCTTAGAAAATCTTCATAAAGCCAATGATACAAAAGCATTGCTAAAAGACTTGCAAGACAAAGCTATTAACAATGAGAATATCTTTGAAGCGCTTATGGAGGTTTGTAAAGTCTGTTCTTTAGGAGAAATTACTTCAGCCTTATTTGAGGTTGGCGGACAGTATAGACGCAATATGTAAACGTTTTTAATTATGTATGATGCGATGATCCCGAGTGTTAGCTCGGGATTTTTTTGTGTTAGGATATTTGGGTTATTTTATGTTTTTACTTTCTTGTTTCTGCTTTTTGGAAGCTGTTTGTCGTGCTAGACTAGTGTTTTTCTGTAGTTTTTTATGTATTTCACCCTGATTTGAGTCGGTATAAAGTCGGCATATAGTCGGTATATAATTGGTGTAAAGTCGGCATATTATGTGTTGTATCTTTTGATTTATAGAGATTATTTACTATGTTTAATGGTAAAAACTTGAGATATTATGGCAAAACAGCGTGGTATTGTATTTTTTGAAGGCACTATAGGAGGTATTAATTTTTACTATCGTAAAGGTGTGCCAACTGCCCGAGCAGCAGGTGGAGGCTTTACACGAAAGGCTATTAAGACAGGTGCTCATATGGTTAGAGTACGTGAACATAATAGTGAATTTGCCAGATGCTCGAAGGTGAATAAAGTTTTTAAACAGGCTATACGACCTTTTATGTTAGGGTATAAAGACGGTACATTACATAGCCGATTGATGCAATTATTTTTAAATATTAAAGATTGTGATGGTGTTTCGGAGCGAGGTAAACGTGTTGTTTTTCTTGGTATGGATTCTGAAAAGGGTAAGCAACTATTCAAGGATTTTGTGTTTACGCCTAAACGTTCTAATATATTGCCTTGTGATTATGATTTTGATTGGAACACCTTAACTTTTAGTGTTTCTGGGTTTGAAGTTAATGCTGTTGGTTTTCCAAAAGAAGCGGATTATATGGAATTAGTTTTGGGTGTTGTACGGTTTGATTTTGAAACTAAAAGGTATACTAGGGTTATGGCAGCCCCCTTGGTAATTGAACGGGACTTTTTAGGCGATTCGTTTACAGTTGCGGTTTCTGAATTGCCTAGTGGTACAGGAACTTTGTTTGCTATGGTTCGTGTGGCATTTTATCAAGAGGTGAATGGAGACGGTTATTTGTTGTCTGGGGGGAATGCTTTTAGGGTCCAGGTTGTTGGAATTTAGGAGTTTTATTTAATTCGTTAAATTGAGGAGGTTTCTCTATTTAATTGGGCAGTTCTTCTTATATAAAGGAGTTTTTTTTTATGAGGATGGCTTTTTAGGACAGCTCACGAGCTTTAAGAGGACAGCTTACGAACTGTACGTACGGGGAATGTGAAAAAACCCTGAGGAATGTTTTTTTAAATATTTGATTTTGAAAGGCATTATATAAAAATTTTCAGGATAAAAACTAGTTTTTCAGTTGAATATACAATAATTGCAACCTACTATGCAATTTTTAATACCAGTCATGTAATTATTATCTGTATATCGGAAATTATTATTAATTTTAAAATTGCTGTTATTAATTATGTAAAGCACTATTAATTAGTGTGGTAGGGTTGATTTAAATTTTTCAAATCATTTTAAAAATTACGTGCTATGAACTCAAAATTACTCTTATTCTTATGTGTACTATTAAGTTTTCAATTTACTAACTCTCAAGTTTTAGTGCCTATTGTCTCACCCACCGATTATGACAATAACACCTTTGGATGCAGTGGTACACCTATAGCGTTTAACGGTTCACTGTATTTAAGATATCGAAAAAACAACGGTAACAATGTCTTGTTTCGCTTTGATGGTAATCAATTAAGCGAAATTCCATCGCCTGCCAACTATGATGGTAACAGTAGGGGATATGTTATTTCTGTATCCTCATTTTGGCCTACATTAAAACCTGTGGTGTGGAATAATACGCTTTATTTGGGTTATAAAAACAATGCTTCTTCGAGCTCCAATACCTTGTTTGAATTTGATGGAACAACCTTAAGCCCAATAAACAACCCTATTGGTTATAGCCAAGATTACGGGGGCATTACGGCCATGTTAACCTCAACGGCTGATGCTATGTATTTAAATTATACTATAGATGGCGGTGGTGAACATGTCTTATTTAAGTATGATGGTACCAATCTTGTTGAGATACCGAGTCCTCCCGGTTATGATGCTACTAACGATTCTCCTGGCATTGGGTTATTGGATTTTCCTCAAAATATCAATAGTTTCTTTAAGGAAATTCCGATTATTGGCAACAATATGTTTCTTGTATATGCTGGAGAAGATTATAGTTCTGATTTAACGCTATTAGACCTAACCACCGATGAACTTACACCCTACCGAGGTGTGGGTTATGATGGTATTAATAGAGGCTTTTTGGGCTACCCGATGCTTATAGATGACGTCCCTTATTTTAAGTATATAAATAATGAAGGACTCTTCAAACTGGTTAAGTTTGAAAACAATACTTTGGTAACCATAGACTCACCTCCTGGATATAGCGATGAATTTTCAGGATATCTTGGCGATCCTATTCTTTATGATAACCAACTTTACATAAGAGCAAAAAAAGACAACGGTTCTTTTCAGCTATTAGGTTTTGACGGGACACAGCTTACCGAAATAGCGCCTGCTGATGCCGCTTATCAGCAAGATGATTACGGCTATATGGGTAACCCTATCATTTTCAACAACGATCTTTACTTAAGGTATTTTAGGGGAGATGATAGTACCTACAGATTGTTTAAATTGGAAGGAGGGAACTTGAGCGAAATAAGTTTGCCACCCAATCATGATTTTTTTGGACATGGCTACTATGGTGACCCTATATTTTTTGACAATGCCCTTTATTTAAAGTATTATAATGGAGTTTACTCGATATACAAATACGATGGAAGTACCTTAACCGAAATACCAACTCCTACTGGATTTAGCAATTTTAATAAAGGTTACACAGGAGAAGCCTATGTGGCAGGTTCAGATTTGTTTTTGGTTTATAAGAGCAATACAGACGCTCGGGTTTTATTTAAATATAATGGTACCACCTTACAGGAACTTACAAGTCCATCAGGTTATGAAACCTATGGGTTTATTGATAGTTTTCATGTGTATAACAATAAATTGTATATGAGATATAGGCACAACAATGGAAAATATGACCTTATGGAATATAATGGTCTGACTTTAGGGGTAGATGAGGTCACGACTAAGCAAATAAAAATATACCCAAACCCTGTAACTAATGTCTTTCATGTAAATGACTCTGAATATGATAGTTTCAAAACATTGATTTTGCTTGATATTAATGGTAGAGAGGTTACTACTTTACATGGTGACAATGGTGAAGGCTCATATCATATTGGTCATATAGCAAAAGGCATGTATTTTTTAAAGTTTGTTTACCCTGATGGCACAACGAAAAGCCTTAAATTAATTAAAAAGTAAATATTTATTTTTTATGAGTAAACGATAAGTTTTGTTGAAAATTGACAAATTTATTTTAGGATAATATTCTTTAGTTACCAATAAGCTCTATAGAAATATGTGTTTTAGTGGTAGTTGCTAATAATTTTAATTTTCAATTCTCATATTTAACGATTACAATATTTTTATTGTTTATTTTGGGTTTTTCCAGTTATGGAATATTGTTCATAAGAAGTTAGAATAATGGCTATTGTATGGCTTTTGCCTTAGGGAGAATAAGTCCATATGGTTGTTTTGGAATATACTTATTTGGGAAATCTTTATAATTACAGCAATGATTTTTTAGTTGTTGTTTAAATAGGTTTTGTTTCTAGAAGTTACTTAATACTAGAGCTTATAGGGTAAAGTTGCTCTATTTAATTTGTTAAAATGAGACGTGTCAATTTAATTGGGCAGTTCTTTTTTATATAAAAGAGCTGCTCTTTTTTTATGAGGATGGCTTTTTAGGACAGCTCACGAGCTGTCCGTACGGGGAATTTAAATAAAATTTGGGAATCATTTTTAAATATCTGATTTTGAAAGGCATTATATAAAAATTTTAAAATGGTGAGATATTTGGGCATGTTCTCGAGCTTTGAGAGGATAGCTCACCAGCTTTAATAGGATAGCTTTCGAGCTTTAAGAGGACAGCTCACGAGCTGTCCGTACGAGGGGAGCATAAAAAAAGTCCTACCGAAGCAGGACTCAAGATTTTCATCTACGGCATATAGCCTTATTGTGATAAGATTAAAGATTAGAAATTTTAATCTGATACAAATATAACAATAATTTAATTGATGTCTATACGTAGTTCTACGTAGAAAAGTTATTATATATCTTAGTATATTTAAAGTATTTAATTAGAAATTGTATTATGGCAAATATATTAGGATTAGATTTAGGTACAAACAGTATTGGATGGGCGTTGGTTGATGATGAAGAACAGAAAATATTAGGTATTGGAAGTAGGATTTTTCCTGAAGGTGTTGTTAATTTAGGGGACGGAGAAGGTAGGGAAGTTTCAAAGAATGCTAGTAGAACAGATGATAGAGGTACAAGACGACAGTTTTTTAGACGACGTTTACGAAAGCGTTATCTGTTGCGGGAGTTGGCAAAGTGCAATATGTGTCCTTTAGATTATAAAGATGTAAAAATTTGGAATCAGAAGGAAATATTTAGCAATGAAAACATGCAAGCTTGGTTGCAATTGAATCCTTATGAATTAAGGGCAAAAGCTATTAAAGAGCAACTGTCTTTAGAGGAATTGGGAAGAATATTTTATCATATGATTCAGCGACGTGGTTTTCAAAGTAATAGTAGAAGTGCAGGAGCTGATACTAATGAAAAGAGCGTTATATATAAAGGAGACTCTAAAATTGGAAAAATAGGTATCGCTGAAACATCTGAAAGTATTAAGACTAAGCAAACGCTTGGCGCTTACTTAAATGAAATTTACCCAAAAGAGCATAAACCATTTATTGGAGGTATAGAACGTATAAGAAATAGATATACCACTAGACAAATGTATATTGATGAGTTTGAGGCTATTTGGGAACATCAAAAGCAATATCATAAAGCGCTTACCGAATCATTAAAGACGGTTATTGGGGGACGAAAAAAAGACGGATATACAGAAGATGGTGTACTGTTTCATCAGCGTCCTTTACGATCTCAAAAACATTTAGTTGGTAATTGTACGTTTGAGCCTAAAAAAACGAAATGTCCTATAAGTGCTATCCCTAATGAGAAACGACGTGTCTATGAATGGTTAAATACGTTGAAGTGTGATTTGGCAGGAGAACCCGTAAAGATTACTGAAGATGACAGAGCAAATATAGTAAAGCTGCTGTTTTCTAAAGAGAAGATTAATAAGTTTAAAGACATAAGAAAAGCTATTGGAAAGCTTGATGGTCATTATCAATTTAATTATAAGGACGATGATACTGTCCCTGGAACACATACCATAAGCAATTTATCTAACAAAAAGTTTTTTGGTAACAAATGGTTTGAGTTATCTGAAAAAGAACAAGAAGATATTTGGCATGTGCTTTATAGTTTTGACGATAGAGACAAGTTAAAACAATATGCTATTGATAATTGGGGATTTGATAATGAACGTGCTGAAAAGATATCAAAATTTAATTTAAAAGACGGTTATGCCAACTTAAGTAGAAAGGCTATTAATAACATCTTACCATTTTTACAATTAGGTTTTACTTATGATGTAGCGGTTGCTTTAGGAGGTGTTAGAAATGCTTTAGGTAATGATTGGGAAACCTATAAGGAGTTTGTGCTAGATAACGTGCCAGAGATTGTACGTTCTAATCTTAAAGGCGGCTATATAGAGCCTTTAAAGGGAGTGTTAAAAAAAGAATGTGAGATATCAGACAAGGCATTAAAAAAACTATACCACCATAGTAGTGCTATTGAAACTAATGTGTTGCTGGATAGGCTTCCGTTGGGAGCAGATGCAGACAAAGAAATACAGCGTATTAAGAACCCTGTGGTTATTACTGCGCTTTTTGAAATACGTAAACTGGTTAATGAAATTATTGATGATTATGGTAAACCAGATGAAATTAAAGTTGAGTTAGCTAGAAATTTAAAAGCCTCAAAGTCTAGTAGATATAAAGCTAGGTTAGAACAAAAGCGTTTGGAACGTGAAAATGATAGGGTAAAAGCCGAGTTAGATTATATAGGGCAGCGGCACACTCACAATAACATTTTAAAATATAAACTTTGGGAAGAGTGTAACAAAACTTGCCCATATACAGGTAGGAATATTGAAGTCAATCAACTGTTTAGTGGTGAGGTTCAGATTGAGCATATTCATCCTTGGAGCAAATCGTTGAATGATAGCTTTATGAATAAAACTTTATGTTTTGCTGACGAAAACAGAGCCAAGGGAGATAAAACACCTTATGAGTTTTATAGCAAACAAAGCGAACAAAAATGGAACGCTATTAAACTGCAAGCTTTAAGCTGTTTTAAGAATAAGCCAAACTATCCTAATGCCTATAATAAGTTTAAACAGTTTGTAAAGCAAAAACACGATGATGACTTTATAAGTAGACAACTTAATGATACACGTTATATTAGTAAAGAGGCTAAAAACTATTTGTCTAAAATAAGCAACGATGTTTTGGTTGCGCCAGGGCAGATGACCTCAAAATTGCGTCATCATTGGGGTTTGAATACTATTTTGAACCAAGATGAAGATGCAAAAACAAGAGAAGATCATCGTCACCACGCCATTGATGCCTTGGTTATGGCTTGTGCAACTAGAAGTCACTTACAAGAGTTGAGTAAATGGAATAGGTATGATAGGAGTTATGATTTAGATCATTTTCCAAAGCCTTGGCAAGCTTTTAGAGAAGATGCAGAACAAGCTATAGAGCAAATTTTGGTGTCTCACAAAAAACAGAAGTCTATATTAACAGTTAGAACTCATACTGTAAAAAAAGGAGATAAAACTCATAGAAATATAGGTGTTGCAGCGAGAGGTCAATTGCATTTAGAAACAATCTATGGTAAAAGAAAGGACACTTTTACTGGGGATTATAATTATCATGTTAGAAAGCCTCTAATTTCACTTACTGCTGCTGAAATTCCAAAAATTGTTGATGATGCTATAAAAAATATAATCTATAAGTCAATTGAGAAATTAGGTCTAACTATTAATTCAAAGAATAGAAAACCAATTGTTAAGACTAAAGAAGAAAAAACTCTTTTTGACCAGCTTTTGAAAACTGATTTTTTTCTTCCCAATAAAAATGGTAACCCAGTTCCAATTAAAAAAGTTAGAATTAAAAAACATTTTAGTAATGCTGAGCCTCTAAAAGATAATATTAACCAATGGGTAGACTTGGGAAATAATCATCATGTGTTAATTTATGAGGATTTTAATGATAATTTAAAAGAAAAGGTAGTTACGTTTTGGACAGCTGTAGAAAGGAAAAGACAGAAACAAAGTGTTT
This sequence comes from Psychroserpens mesophilus, assembly GCF_050617655.1. GTDB lineage: Bacteria > Bacteroidota > Bacteroidia > Flavobacteriales > Flavobacteriaceae > Psychroserpens > Psychroserpens mesophilus_A. Next base: position 247,294 of record NZ_JBODQC010000004.1, read on the forward strand.
TTCAACTGCCAGAAGATGGTAAAGAGATTATAACGACTTTACAAATCAACGATATGTTTTTGTTGGGACTTGATGAAGATGAAATTGATTGGGAAAACCTAGATTATGGTTTGTTGAAAGCGCATTTGTATAGAGTGCAAAAATTAACATCTGGTGATTATTTTTTTAGAAAGCATACATCATCAACTGTAACAGATAAAGAATATAAGCAAATTAGAGGTTTTGGTGAAGGTAAAACAGGTTGGTTTACATTCAACCCTATAAAGGTAAAGGTGTCTGTTACTGGCAAAATAGAAAAGGTTTAGTTTGTCGTTTTGAATGCAATTGAGGATTCACGTAAAGAAAACAAAAAGACAATGAGATTCCTCCTGTCGTCGGAATGACACTAAACTAGTTGAGATATGATAGGCTATAATGAAAACGAAGGTAGTCACATCTATTATGTGTATATCATTACCAATTTGTACAGGTCAACTTACTATATAGGTATTACCAATAATTTGGTTGAACGCTTAAAACAGCATCAGGACAATATTGAAAAAGGGCATAAAACATTTGCAGCTAAATATAATCTTAAACATTTAGTATATTATGAACAGTATAGTTGGGTGCAAAATGCCATTGCAAGAGAAAAAGAATTAAAAGCTTGGCGAAGGGAAAAGAAGTTAGATTTAGTACGTTCTTTTAATGCTGATTTTGAGTTTTTGGAAGATCGATTTTTAAAAGAATAATTTTATTGTCATTTTGAACGCAGTGAGAAATCACATAAAGAAACTGTTCTATAATTATGAGATTCCTTGAGTCTCGGAATGACAAACATTAAGTTCTTTGACATACAATTTGAATCATCAAGTTGAAAAGCCAATGTGGTTTACAAAAACTACACGTTTATTTTAAAAAGTATGTTTGAGAATCTCTTCGCAATCTTTTGGTACTTGTTGTGGTTTGATTAAAGATTAGAAAACACGATATTATGTGGATCCGAATGTGATGTTGTTCACGAGTTGTGGTTTGATTAAAGATTAGAAAACACGATATTTTTAGATTTAAGGCTTCTGTATGATGCATTGTTGTGGTTTGATTAAAGATTAGAAAACACGATATTTAACCATGAGAATGATCTATTAAAAGGACAGTTGTGGTTTGATTAAAGATTAGAAAACACGATATTTGGTACTGGTGGTAAAGTAGAATATGTTGAGTTGTGGTTTGATTAAAGATTAGAAAACACGATATTGGCGTAAAATAGATAAGCCTGATACTATTGTTGTGGTTTGATTAAAGATTAGAAAACACGATATTTAATTTCAGAGAGTTCCATAATACGCTCAGTTGTGGTTTGATTAAAGATTAGAAAACACGATATTGATCTCAATTAGAGCTTTGTATAAAACTTGTTGTGGTTTGATTAAAGATTAGAAAACACGATATTCTTGCACCAAATAAGCATCTTCATCTGTATGTTGTGGTTTGATTAAAGATTAGAAAACACGATATTATAAGTGAATGTCACAAAACAACCAGAGGTGTTGTGGTTTGATTAAAGATTAGAAAACACGATATTGCTATGAGCTTTGTAAACTCGTTGGTATTCGTTGTGGTTTGATTAAAGATTAGAAAACACGATATTTGCTTTAAACGTGGTGTACACAGGTCAGTGTTGTGGTTTGATTAAAGATTAGAAAACACGATATTTAACAGCACCAAACGGTCAAATACTTTACGTTGTGGTTTGATTAAAGATTAGAAAACACGATATTGCTGTTACGCGTTTGATTATGATGCTATGGGTTGTGGTTTGATTAAAGATTAGAAAACACGATATTAGTTGGGCTGTTACCTTCTGTTATTCATGTGTTTAAGTAGAGATATCGTTTAAAAAAATGCTTCTTTTTTGCAGTGATAAGGCAAGGTTGAGGTGTTTTTTTGTTTTAAAAGGTATTGTTTAGGTTTTATGTGATGCCTCATTCTTCGGAATGACAACTGTTATTGTATAATGATTTATGAGATTGTTCGGTTCTTAGAATGCTTGTTTTATTTATGCTCTTTATTTAAAACAGTTCAAGTTGTGTAGGTAATGGTTCTTTGGGTACTTCTGCACGTCCCCAAAAGTTCATGATGTTTCCAAATTGTTTGTCGGTAATACGTAGCACACTCACTTTACCTAATGGAGGTAGTAATCTTTTAATTCGTTTTTCGTGTACATCTGCACTTTCGCTACTAGCACAATGACGCATGTAAACAGAATATTGCATCATGGTAAAACCATCTTTAAGAAGGTTTTTTCTAAAGCCAGCAGCATTTTTTCTGTCTTTAGACGTGTCTGTTGGTAAATCAAAAAATACAAATAACCACATAATTCTATAACCATTTAGTTCCATAATTTTGGATATTTAATCTTTTTGCGTTTTCCTGTATAACATTGTTGTAAAGAACTTGCGGTTTTTTGTAAAGCTACCATTAAAGGGCTCTTTTCATTTTTAAAATATACAGTACGTGTTAAAATTTGTAGAAGCATAGATTTTATTTCTGTATTTAAGTTTTGCTCGTCATAATGATGCATGATGGTGTGTACTGTTTCATCTACTATTGGTCTGAAAGGTTCCATAATATCATCAGCTAAAGCAAAAGCGTTATATTTACTTTTGTGATGTATTCCTAAAGTGTTTAATAATCCGCTACCAGATAATGCTCTTGCAGTTGCAGCACGCAAAATGGCATAGCCATAATTTAAGAAGTTGTTAGGGTAGTTTCCAAAGCGTTCACGTTTGAAATCAATTTCAAAAAATGATTTCCAATAAAAGTTAGCAGCAACCGCTTCCATGTTTGTAGTATCACCACTTAGAACTTTACTAGCTAAAAAATGAAATGAGTTTTTAGATGTCGTAATTTTTTCAAGTAGAATACCTTGGTTAGTAATTTTTTCAACTATTGTTTGTTGCCATAATTTTTTCTTTAAAGGTTGGCTAGCTTGTATTTGCCTTTTAAATAGCTCTTGTTGTATATGATGGCTATTGAGGTTTAGAAACAAACCATTGGGAAGATGAGATCTATTACATATAATTAGAGCTGTATTGTTGTTTATTAATAAATTCATTGTACAAATGCTTATGTAAACTTCTGGGTTATCAATTACAATAAAACAATATCCTCAATTGGAATGGTAGATTCTCTCTTGACACTATTGATGATAAGCTGTAAATGTTTAGTAGTGATTTTACTCTTATTTTCTACTAGAATAGACTTTTTTAACATGACTTGATTTTAGTCTAATATATTTAAAATCAGATGTTTAAGGTTAAAAACTTCTTTAATGTGTTTAAATTCTCGTTAGGATTCGCAATAATAATTGTTTAACAATAACATCTGATTATGTTGTAAACAATGTTATGCCTTTTAAAAATGTTATGCGCTACAATAAATTTTATCTAATTGTGTGAGCAATTGTATAGCACATCTATAACTAATTACCCGATTTGTGTATACTTTGAATATTCTACCAGATTTATCTTCTGGTATGATTCTTTTTATTAACTTAGACCAAGCCAACGTAACTTTTCTCTCCACAAACACGTTAGCGGCTATTATTGTTCATACTCAACCCACTTAGCATGAAAAACGTAATCCAAATTAGAACGTTAATTATGGCATCCTGTTTGGTTCTCCTTGCATGTAGCTGTAATGAATCTGAAAGCAAAAATACAGCGCAAGAGGTAAAGTCTCAAGCCAAGACGCGTAAAGTAACAGAGCACCAATGGACGCAAGACCAAACTGATGTAAAAGCTACTATAGAGCGTTTTCTGGTGGTAGCAGGTAATTATGACCTCGATGCCATGAAAGATATAATGATGGATAAAACCAATATTGCAAGCATCAGACTCAATGATGGTGTGTGGAAAACGTCTACCATAACTGTTGAAGAGTATTTTGATAAACCTAGAACGAATGAGTTGAAACCTTATTTTGAACCTGTAAGCACCTGGGATATTATCATTAGTAAAAGGCAACTCGCCTTTGTGGAAGCCGATGCTATATTGCATACTTACGGAGTTCCGAAAAAAAATAACGTGGACTTTTTTACTCTTATTAAGGAGGAAGATGCCTGGAAGATTTTTAGTATTTCATTTACTTCTACATCATTGCCCGAAGACGAGAAAAAACTTAATATGGAAACTTTCGCTAAAAGTTATGCACAAGTGTGGAGTGGAGTGCGTCCTGAGTTTGTTGCCATGTTCTTTGAAGACAATGGAACACTACAGTTGAACGAAAGTAAACCTGCCGAAGGAAGAACTCAAATTACAAACGTGGTAAAAGGCTTTATGCATGACCTTCAAGATATGGTTGTAAGTTATGATAGTCTTGTCACTAAACCAACAGGAACTGAATTTTATTGGACCTTAACAGCCACACATTTTGACACAAACAATAACGTGAATGTTAGTGGTTATGAGGAATGGCAAATGGGTGAGAATGGTCTGATTTTAAAGTCTCAAGGACATTTTCCAACCGAGGAGTACAACCGACAAATTGATTTGGAATAACATATTAAAAAAGGCAACAATGTGTACTAAAAACAGAAAGAATACTGGAGTTGCTAAGGTGTGTTAATGGTTAGAGTAGCCATATAAACCAAATGGTTTGTACTTTGAAAGGGCTTACTTTTTATATCTTGTATTACGACTTACCAGGACTTTATGTTTCCAGTTTGCTGTGCTCAGGTTTCATTTAGTTTGTATTTGTTAAATTAGCGGTTTTAATATGGCAATCACGCCTATAGAAACCATGTAAACCTGACATAACGAATGAAAACATCACATTTACTATTAGGACTTTTAATCGGACTCACTATTTGGTCATGCTCATCTGATGACAGTAATTCAAATGAAGAGCCTGAACTGATTGAAAAAAAACTCATCAAAGTTACCGAGGAAGGGACTTATGGTATATATGAAAAATTATATGTTTATGATTCGGATAATCATGTTACTGAAATTGAAAGTAGTTTTACTGAGTTTGGACAAACCACTTCAGATACTCATAATATGGTTTTTAACTATGAAAATGAGGTAATTGTTTCGGCTATAGATTATGAAAATGGAATCTTATACCAAACCCATGCTTTTAACTATTTAAATGATTATTTAATTGAGAGTATAATTTACGATTCAAATGGCATTGAAGAAGAAAAATTAGTGTTCACTTATAATTCTAATAATGAAATTGAAAGTGTTGATTATTATGTAGATTCTGAATTACAGCAAACTCAGAGTTTTACCTATAATTCAAATGGCAATATAATATTAGCAGAAGATATTGATTCTTCTGAAATTCAATATGACGCAAATCCAACTCCAAGTCACCATTTTACAACTTCAAATAAAATAATTTTTGGTGCTGAAAGTCTTATGATGAATTTATCTGAAAATAATGAAACAAACAGAACTACTATTTATAATAACTCGCTTCCAGTTGAGACTGTAAGACATTTTGAAACATCAATCACCTATGATACCGACAGCTATCCTGTAACTAAAGTAGTCGTTCAAACCGACAATAGCGGAAATGAAATAAACATACGTACAACTACTTTTGAATACGAATAAATTTGTTTTTAACAACGTATGTAATTCGTCGCTTATTGCTTGCTTATTAATGACTTAGAGTTGTCTTTTGATTTGTTTTTTTAATTTACTTAAAACTAACTAGCGCAAGTGAGCTTTAGCTAGACCTACAGCTTGCCATTTGTTAATATTCATTTAGAGTCCAGTCATAAAAAAAATAATGAGTAAGTTTACATCATAGAGCACCATTTTTAGCATGTTCTTACATAAATTATATCTAGTCAAAGATTAACGTATTAAACATTTATTTTGAAACCACATATGAAATATTTTAAGATTCCAGCCTTACTATTATTAAGCTTATTCCTCTCTCTCTCTAGTTGTAATGACCAAACGAAAACGCCAAAAGATAACAACTCAAAAGCAGTAGAAGTCAAAAAACCGTCTGCCGAACCTAGTGCAAAAACTCCCGCTACTACTGAGCCTGCTCAAAATACAGCAGGTGTTTGGCACTATACCTGTAGAATAGGTTGCCCTGGAGGAGCAGGATCTGCAATAGCATGTCATACATGTGGAAATATTTTGATTCATAACACAGTTTATCATGACAAAGCAAATAACGAACCTTTTGCCTCGCCTGCAGCTACTCCTGTAACTAAAACTCCTGAGCCAGCACAGAATTCGGCAGGAGTATGGCATTATACTTGTGAAAAAGGATGTGCAGGTGGATCTGGATCTGCTGGTACCTGTAGCACGTGTAATGGTGCGTTAGCTCACAACTCGGCTTATCATTAGTAAAGCATAAATGTTGGTGGCATGTAAAATTTATGAGCTTTTTAAAGCGTCATCATCCAATGGCGTTGCAAACGCTTGAATTTTTTTAATTCACTTTGAAGAATTGGCAAATAGTCTTTACCATTACTATTGCAATGTTGTAAGCGATTGCAATTAAGGTGTAAACGATGTACTAAGCGTTCTAAAGATGCAAAATGTTTATGCTTTTTGTGCGAACAATGTTCAGCTTGCGCTTTTTCAATTTCCGGAGCCAAAGATTCAGATTGCTGAATGATATCACCAGAAAAGTAAATGTGTGTATCTTCAGTACCATCAGATCGCAAATACGATAAATCCTGACCTATGTATGTTGATATACTTCTTGATAAGACAAGGATGTCCATAGCCTTTTGATATATAGGCAGTTCAGATAAATGAGATGGGATATTATAATTCATTTTTAATAGCAATTGTAACAAAATTAGTGACAAGTAATGACATTATACTTTAGGTTTTAAAGTAAAAACGTATATTTGATTTAATTATTAATGTATATTTTAAAAATACTTTAAATGCAGATTGATAACCTAAACTGGAAGATTTTAAAATGTTTGCAAACGAATGCGCGCCAGTCTAATGCCGAAATTGGTCGTCAGGTTGGTGTGAGTTCGCCAGCTGTTTCCGAACGTATTAAAAAGATGGAAGATGCTGGCATTATTCAAAGCTATAATACGTTGGTTAGTCCGTTTGAAGTCGGTTACCAGCTCAAAGCCTTAATTACCTTACGTGCTTTTATGGGCATGCTCAAGCCTTTTCTGGAAAAGGTAAAAACTTATAACGAAGTGATTAACTGCTATCGCATTACTGGAAACGAAAATATTGTGATGGAAGTGGTGTTAAAAAATCAAAAACATTTAGAATCCTTTATTGATCAATTGATTGTTTATGGCGAAACGAAAACACAGATTGTGCTCTCGCATGTGATTAAGCATAATGAGGTTAAACCTTTAAAGTAGGAGATTTGGTGTTTAGAGGTTGAGTTATTTGTTATTTTCTATATACTCAGCGATTTGCTTGGCATGAATTCTTGAGTTTTCAATAAACCATTTATGTGTTTCCATACCACCACAAATGACACCTGCCAAATATAAGTTGCTTACATTAGTTTCCATAGTTTCTGGGTTGTAAGTTGGACTGTGTTTCTCATCTTGAGAGAATTGAACACCAATAGCTTCTAGGAACCTAAAATTTGGCTGGTAACCTGTTAGAGCGAGTACAAAATCATTTGCTATACGTTTAGTGCCTTCAGGCGTATTGATGATAAGTTCATGCTCTTTAATAGCTTCAATTTCTGAAGTGTAGAACACCTTGATGCTTCCTTCTTCAATTCGGTTGATGATATCAGGTCTTACCCAGTATTTCACGCGTTCACTAATGGCATCACCTCTAATAATCATAGTGACGTTTCCGCCTTTTCGGTAAATTTCTAAAGCGGCATCTACCGAAGAGTTACTGGCACCAACAATAGCAACGTTTTGCAAAGAGAATGGATGCGCTTCCTTGTAGTAATGAAACACTTTAGGAAGTTCTTCGCCAGGTACATTCAGCATATTCGGAATGTCATAAAATCCTGTAGCTACAATGAGGTGTTTTGCTTCGTAATGAGCTTTTGACGATTCAATGGAAAAGCTGTCATTCTCTTTTTTTACAGCAGCAACTTCTTCATAAAGTTTGATGTTTAAACGATTTGAAGTGACAACCCTTCGGTAATATTCTAAAGCTTCATTTCGGGTAGGTTTTGGGTTGTTACTAATAAACGGAATATCATCTATTTCTAACTTTTCAGACGTTGAAAAAAAGGTCATGTTTAACGGATAATTATAGATAGAATTGGTTAAGGCTCCTTTTTCAATTACGACATATTTTAACTGTCGCTTTTTACATTCTAAAGCGCAAGCGATTCCAATGGGTCCAGCACCAATAATCAAAATATCTGTTGTATGACGTGTTTTCATTTGTAGTTAAGATTTAATTTTTTTATGAGTTTCGGTAAGTACAACAACAAGAAAGCAGCAGCAATTAAAAGTGCAAACATGCCATACCAGGTCTTATCGAAATCAAAATAATAAATGGCATTCATTCCCGCATTATGTCCAATAATGTGTGAAATTGAAAAACTCATACTGTACAAACCCATATAACTTCCTTTGCGGCCTTTAGGAGCCATATTTAAAGCTAAAGCGTTAGAAAATGGGGAGCCTATCATTTCACCAATCGTCATTAAAATCATTCCCATGATTAAAACGCTAAACGCCTCTGAGATATTTAAAATAATAAAACTTAAGGCCAGAAAGACAACGCCAAATATAGTAGCAGTAATTTTTGACATCCCTAATCGTTCTACCCAAGCGATGAGTGGCATTTCCAAAAATACAATCAGAATTCCGTTTAAAAATAAAATGGATCCAATCGTATCTTCTGAAAGTCCGTGGGCCTGTTTATAAAAAATAGGAACGGTAGAAAAATACTGAATAAAAGCAATGGCATTAATGACCATAACTAAAAAGAATAATAAAAAAGCAGGATTACGGTAAGGTGAAACCCCTTCTTTTACCGGAATGATTTTTTCATCCTGTTCATTCTTTTTCTTTTTAGGTTTCAACAGCAAAACTAATAGTGCTGAAGCTAAAATGCAAGTAATACCATCTACCCAAAATATAGATGCGTAACTCACTCTGGCAATAAGCATACCACCAATTACAGGACCTATGGAAAAGCCCAAATTGATAGCTAAACGTATGAGTCCGATATTTCTGGTCACATTATTATTTATACTGTATGCATCTGCTGCTACAAAAATAGCAGGACGATAGGTATCTACAGCAATCATAAGAAAAAACATACCGAAGCATACGCTATAAAACGTATCTAAAAACTGAATTCCAATAAAACCCAATCCACCAATAAAAAGACTTAATACTATGGTTTTATAATAGCCAATGACATCAGTAAGTTTTCCACCAATTAAATTGCCAACTAAAGAACCGAAACCATAAAAGGTCATGATCCATCCAACCTGAGGTAAAGTAAATCCTTTTTGGTCGATGAGATATAATGATAAAAACGGAATCACCATTGCACCAGCACGATTTATGAAGGTTACTACAGACAGAAACCAAATTTCTTTAGCAATCCCTTTGTATGTGCTGGTATAGTTATTTAGTAAGGTTTTCATCTTTGGTGGTTGTATAAAAGTAAAAAGTCCGACGTTAACGTCGGACCTTTTATGATTGATTAGTAATATCTTTCTATTATCATAGCATATGGTAAGTCCGACTCCTTAGAAAAGGGGTTTGTCTTTTTGTATATGTTATGACGCAGTTTTTCATTTTTCTTATTATTTAATACTCAAATCTATGAAAAAAAGGTTTAAGTTGTATTTTTGAAACAGAAATCTATACTTATGAAGTCATTTTTAATAGCTATTGTATTAATAAGCACCTTAAGTTGTGCGCAAAGTAAAACGCCTGTTTTAGGAGATACTGAATTTCAGCGAGAGCTCAATGCCGAGTATAAGGATGCCACGAGTTCTCCTCTGAAAGATAAAGACAGAAAAACGTTTAAAGGTCTCGATTTCTTTACGTTTGACTCTACATACGTTGTAAACGCTTATTTAAAACGCACTCCCAATACCGAATGGTTTGATATGAAAACGACAACCAGTCGTGTGTCTCCAGAACGTATTTATGGGATTCTGACCTTTGAATTGAAGGGACAATCCTATACTTTAAACGTGTATCAAGGAAAAGACATTATCAAACGTGAAGGACTAGCAGATTATTTGTTTTTGCCGTTTCTTGACGACACCAATGGCGAAGAAAGTTATGGAGGCGGACGCTATATTGATTTGAGAATTCCTGAAGGTGATACCATAGAGATTGATTTTAATAAAGCTTACAATCCATATTGTGCTTATAATGAGAAATATTCTTGTCCGATAGTACCAAGAGTCAATTATTTAGCCTTAGAAGTTAGAGCAGGAGTGAAGGCGTTTAAAAAACATTAGTATTTTATTTCACTAGATACATTCCGAAGAAAACTGCTAAGAATCCAACAATAAAACTTGCGATGGTGTAAATAGCAAACGACGTGAAATCACCTGATTTTAAAAGCATATGGTTTTCATACGCAAAGGTCGAAAACGTTGTGAAACCTCCACAAAAACCTGTAGCAAGTAAAAGAGTCTGGTGAGATGATAAGGTGTTGTGTTTTGCTGCTATCCCTAATATGATTCCAATTAAAAGGCTACCAATAATATTGGCAGCAAATGTGCCATAGGGAATTCCGTTTTGACTGTTATTCAGAAATTTTGCAAGAATGAAACGCAGCATACTTCCGAAACCTCCACCAACAAATACAAGTACTAATTGTTTCACCATTATTTTACAGCAATGAATATTTCAGTTACCCAATCTGCAGGATTAGGATGATTATTAGGGTCTGTTACATATACTTCTATCATTGGTCCTGCTTCAGTAAACTCTAAATTGTGCTCAGTAATATAAGACATTGTTTTATCCCAAGCTTCTTGCAGATTTTCATAATTACCTTTAAGAACCGTTTTTACAGCTTTAAAAGGTTCAAGTTGACCTGTGACTATATCTGTGTTGGTTGTAATTATTTTTGACGTTGTTGGAATACAGCAAGAGAACATGACTGCATTATTTTCGGGATCCCATTTGTGGTAAATTACGAAAGGTTTTCCCGCCATAGTGATATTATTAGCCATAGCATAAGCACCTACTTTTGGCAGCATCTCCTGCATTTGTTCTTTAAAATCAGACATTTTACTTGACGTCGTGTTGTAGAGGTAAAAACCACCACTGTGTTGAGTTACACCTTCAATAGTAACACTATATTTTTTCATGTCTGCTACTAAGATGCTTTCAAGTTTTTCTAAACCTCGTTCAAGGTGAGGTCCGATTTGTGTTTCCATATTTCCCTTTAAGGCTAGAAAGGTTTTAAAAAGAAAAGGCAACTCCTCTCCAGTAATTTTCCATGTAACTACAGTAGAGCCATCCTTATTTGGGTTTAAGTTCCAAGTCATATCCCATTTAGGAAAATCATCAAACCACATTTCCTGAGTAATTGAAGTGTTTGGTTGGGTATCAACAGTATTCACTGTACCAACACCATCTTGATCTTTCCAAGTGTATGAGCCTCCAATACCTTCAGTTTTATCTGATAATGTGATTACGGTTTCGGGTTTTTCTTCAACCCAAGATGACCAAGCTTCCCAGTTTTTTAAATCGATAATATTTTCGTAAACAACAGCTGCTGGCGCATTTATAGTTCTCGTGCGCTCTACTTCAAAGGAGTTTGGCTGAACAGCAATATAAATAGCGAACCCAATAATAAGGATTAGGATTAAAAATATAATGTATTTAAACGCTTTCATCTTTAGGAGGATTGATTGACAATAGATTGTACTATCAAAGATAATCAATTTAGCTAAAGTGTCGTTGAAATAATTTTAAAGCCATTTTGTGAGAACTACTGCTTGTGTTTATTGATGCTAAATTTTAGTAACAGTAAATTGATTATGATAAGTGAAATAATAATTGAGCTTATGGTCATGGTTGTTTTTTATTAAACATCTTATGACATTGAAGAATGTCATCACAAATCGATTCCTTTTTTTATGAATAATAGTTTTTGAGATGTTTAATAAGAATCTGAAAAAAACAATGAAAGATCATTAACTCTAAACAAAAATAAACTTAATCGTAGCAATCATAGCTAGAAAAGAAATAAAAGCAATTAAAACCCAAACACTGCCTCTGTAATATTTTTGATGTAATTTGAAATCTTTTCTATAGGCAAAAAAAATAATTACAATAAAAGCTATTGCAAATAAAATTCCAAAAATCCATTGACCATTACTGAACATATAGCTATTTTTATGCAAAAATAAATAATACAATTTCAAAATTTATACAATATCACGTTAATATTTTGTGGATTTTATCAACTTTTTAGCTAACATAATCAGACCTAGTTGCTTAGATTATAAAAATACCTTGAATAAATATGAAAACTAAAATTGAAGCCGTAAAAGCATTTCATACAGCCTTTAAAATTGGACATAGAGAAACACCTAAGGCAGATTTAGGTATCGAAAAAAATATGCTACGTTATAAATTAATGCGTGAAGAAAATGAAGAATATCTTGAAGCTGCAAATGACAATGATCTTGTAGAAGTTGCAGATGCTTTAGGCGATATGCTTTATATTTTATGCGGAACAATCATTGAGCATGGTTTACAACATAAAATTGAAGAAGTTTTTGATGAAATTCAACGCAGTAACATGAGTAAACTGGGAGAAGATGGAGAACCTATTTACAGAGAGGATGGTAAAGTATTAAAAGGACCAAATTACTTTAAACCCAATATTGAAAAGATTTTAGAATCCTAAAAAAAAGAAGCCATTTGGCTTCTTTTTTTGCTTTATTTTAATTCATATCTCCAGCCATGTTTGTCTTCAGACAAGTTATGTTGTATGCCTAGCATATTTTTCTTAAGAATGCTAGAATAAGAATTTGCAGTTATTTCTGGAAGCTCATAAATAGAATCATGATGCTCAAAAGCAGAAACAGGACTAATCACAGCTGCAGTACCAGTTCCAAATATTTCTTTTAAACTTCCGTTTTTAGAAGCTTCAATTATTTCATTAACTGTAATAGGTCTCACGTCACAACGAATCCCATTATCTTCAGCCAGTTGTATGATGCTTTTTCGAGTTACACCATCTAAAATACGATCACTCGTAGGCGCAGTAATTAGTGTATCTCCAATTCTAAAAAAAACATTCATAGTTCCTGCTTCTTCTAAAAACGTATGTGTGTCTGCATCAGTCCAAATAACTTGTTGAAACCCTTTCTGTTGTGCGAGATTTGTTGGGTAAAATTGTGCTGCATAATTCCCAGCAGCTTTTGCAAATCCAACACCACCATTAGCCGAGCGACTAAATTTTTCAGCAATTAAAACTTTTACAGAACCTTTATAGTATGCTTTTGCTGGAGAGCAAATAATCATAAATCTATAGTTTTCTGAAGGTGCGGCTGCAATAGCAGAATCTGTAGCAATCACGAAAGGTCTGATATATAGAGAGTTTCCATCTCCACTTTTTATCCAGGCTTTGTCAAGGTTTAGTAAGGTTGTAAGACCTTTAAAAAAATAGTCTTTAGGAAATTCTGGAATAGCTAATCGTTTTGCTGATCTATTGATACGAGCAAAGTTTTCTTCAGGTCTAAACAAAAATACACCTCCTTGATCATCTTTGTAAGCTTTCATGCCTTCAAAAACAGCTTGACCATAATGAAATACTCGAGCAGAAGGATCGATACTCATTGGTCCATAAGGTTTAATTTTCGGTTGTTGCCATTCGCCATCGATAAAATCGCAATAAAACATGTGGTCTGTAAATGTGCGACCAAATGAAAGATTGTCAAAATCTACGTCATTAATCTTAGAGGTTGGTGATTTAACTATATCGATTTCGTAAGTTGAAACTTTCGTCATTTTTCTCTGAATTATATTTTGCAAAATTAGTGATTTCAGCTTTAAAAACGTATAAAATTGAGCTAAAAAATATGTACCTTTGTGAATCAAATAATTATTTAAAAATCACACCTTATTATGAAACGTATTTTTTTAGTATTAATGTTGGTAACTTTTGTCTTTTCTTGTAAAAATGAAAACAAAGAAGTCGGAGAGCAAGCAGAAATCGCACAAGAAACTTCTAACGATGAACAAGACATTTCTTATAGTTCTTTTGGAAAAGAAATTAACGATGCGGATGCACTCTCTGCAAAACGTATGGCTACTCATTTTGAAAGTATGACCATTGGCGATTCTATTGAAACTAAAATGATTGCTAAAGTTGATGAGGTTTGTCAGGCAAAAGGATGCTGGATGAAAGTAGATTTAGAAAATGGAGAACAAGTCATGGTAAAATTTAAAGATTATGGCTTTTTTATGCCTAAAGATATCGCAGGAAGAGAAGTGGTATTAAACGGCAAAGCTTTTGTAAACGAAGTTCCTGTTGAAGAACAACGTCATTATGCTGAAGATGCTGGTAAATCTGCTGAAGACATTGCAAAAATAACAGAGCCTAAAAAGACATTTTCATTTGTTGCAGATGGTGTGTTGCTAAAAGAAGACTAATGTTTAAATCTATTGCTTGCCTTGTTGTAGTTTCTGTATTAATTTTTAGCTGTAATTCTTCAGAAAAAACAGAAAAAACGATTACTGTAGTTGATGGTAAAGACCGTTACGATGTGTATCAAGGTTCTGAAATGGCCAATTTGATGAGAGGCATGCATGCCTTTAATTTACAGCTTAAGGAAGAAGTTAAAAGCGGAAAAATAACTACTGAGTTTCCAGAAGAGTTTTTAAAAATTCATACAGCTATATTTTCAGAGTCTAAGTCAAGAAACCAAACTTTTGATCATTACTCAGGGAAGTTTGTTGAAGCTCAAAAATTAGTATTTGAAAAGGATTCTGTTGTGTCGCTTACCGAGCGTTACAATAACGCTATTAATCTTTGTATCACGTGTCATCAGACAGAATGTACAGGACCAATACCTAAGATTAAAAAATTACTGATAAAATAAACATTTGCAACGTAAAATCATCACCACAGCAGACGGTTCAAAAACCATTCAAATTGAAGAATGGAACGAACAATACCATTCTGTTCATGGCGCCATACAAGAAGCAAATCATGTATATATTAAACATGGTTTGCTTTTTTTTAACTCTCAATCCAACTGTCATTTTGGGCTTGATTCAAAATCTGATACAATTTCAATTCTTGAAATAGGATTTGGTACTGGACTCAACGCTATGCTTACCTTGTTAATTTCTGAACAATTCAATCTACATTTAGATTATTGTGGTGTTGAAGCCTACCCTGTGTCTGTTGAAGAGCTCCAGCAACTAAATTATACTGAAGCCTTGCAAGTCACTAACAATTCTTTTGAAAAACTCCACACATCTGATTGGGAAACATCACATGAAATTACTGAAAATTTCAGACTGACGAAACAGCAGAAGTTTTTCAATGAGATTGATGATGTAAATTGTTATGATGTTATTTATTTTGATGCCTTTGGAGCACGTGTACAACCAGAGTTATGGACGGAAGAATTATTTAGTAAAATGTACACAGCTTTAAGAGTAAATGGTGTCTTGGTGACTTATGCCTGTAAAGGAAGTGCAAAACGTGCGTTAAGAGCTGTTGGTTTTGTGATACAACGTTTAGAAGGTCCTCCAGGAAAACGACATATGCTTAGGGCAATTAAACGTTAAACCATTCATAAATATTAGTTACAACCTTATAGTTTCAGTAAATTTGTAATGCTATGAAAACAGTATTAATAACAGGTGCTACAGGGTTAATCGGACAAGAAATTGTTAAAGTCTGCCATGATAATAATTGCATGGTTCATTATCTAACAACGTCTAAAAATAAATTATCATCTCAAGATAATTACATTGGCTTTTACTGGAATCCAGATGCTAAAGAAATTGATCTTTCTTGCTTCCAAGGTGTCGATACCATTATAAATTTAGTTGGAGCTACCATTTCAAAGCGATGGACTTCAGATTATAAAAAAGAAATTATTTCAAGTAGAACTGATACAGCAAAATTGCTATACGATGCCATTAAAGCACATAATTTTCCAGTACAGCATATTGTTTCAGCTAGTGCTATTGGCATTTATCCCAGTTCTCAAACGAAGTATTATGAAGAAGATTTTGATAAGAATTCGGAATCTTTCTTAGGGCAAGTAGTTGAAAAATGGGAAAAGGCTGTTGATCAATTTTCGTCTTTAGGACTAAAAGTTTCAAAAATTAGAATTGGTTTAGTGCTTTCTGAAAAAGGAGGTGCATTACCAGAGATGGCAAAACCGATACGTTTAGGTGCTGGTGCAGCTTTTGGCGATGGGAAACAATGGCAATCCTGGATACACATTGAAGATTTAGCGCGTCTTTTTATGTATTTAGCAGAAAAAAGGCTTGAAGGTGTTTACAATGGAGTAGCTCCCAATCCTGTGAGTAATACAGAACTTACAAAGGTAGTCGCAAACGTACTAGACAAACCTCTTATTTTACCTAACATACCTAAATTTGCTATGAAGTTGGTTTTAGGTGAGATGCATATATTATTATTTGAAAGTCAACGTGTCAGCTCACAAAAAACTGAAACAGCTGGTTTCGACTTTAAATTTCATCATCTTGAACCTGCTATTCAGGATTTATTGGGTTAATAAAAAAAGCCATTCTTCAAAAGAATGGCTGTAGCAATTTTTTAACGCTATCAATCTAGGCCTTTTTAGCTTTGATGTTAATTTTTATCTCAATATCATCATTAATAAATTTATCTCCTAAATCTTCAAAAATAGATTTAGAACCATAATTGACATTCCATTTAGTTCTATCAATCGTAAAAGAATCACTTTCAATGGTGATTTGGTCACCATTATTAGTAATGTTTACTGGAAATGAGATATTGTGTTTCTGACCTTTTATAGACAGATTACCCGACAATCTGGTTTTTCCGGCAGCTAAAGATTCAGTGCCAGTAATCTCAAATGCAGCAGAAGGAAATTTAGTCACATCAAAGAAATGATTCTCTTTTCCTTCAACGGTTCCTTTTAAATGCGCTTCAAGATCTTCTTTGCCATCACCAGCTTCAAGATCGTTCACAGTAATAGAGCTCATGTCTATTAAAAAAGTACCACTTTGTAATTTCCCATCGTCCGTTTTAAATACACCATTATCTAGGTTAATGGTGCCATTGTGAGTTCCTGTTGGCTTAAAACCTTTCCATTCAATGGCAGATTCTGCAACATTAACAGTGAATTTCTCAGAAGTACTTTCACTAACAGCTGCAGCTTCGGCATCGCTTGTGTTTGCTTCTTCTGCTTTGTTTTTACAGCTACTGATTGAAAACGTCAATACAAGTGACAATGCAATAGGGAATAAGTTCTTAATCATTTAAAATAGTTTTAGTGTTTATAATACTTCAAAAATAATAATTTCTGAAGAGCTCTCAAACATAATAATTTTTTTGATGACATTTTGACATTTTAATAATAATGGCAGTACTTTTGCCAATCTTAAATCGAAGATTTATAAAAAAAAGACCAATGTAATGGGTAAAAAAGATAAAAACGAAGCTATAAAAGATTCAGAAGTAAATGAAACTTTTAATGAAGATACACAAGTAGAAGATGTTTCTGTTGAAGAGCAATTAAAAGAAGAACTCGGAAAAGAAAAAGATAAGTTCTTGCGCTTATTTGCCGAGTTTGAAAATTATAAGAGACGTACCGCCAAAGAGCGTATTGATTTGTTTAAAACGGCAAGTGAAGATGTCATGTTGGCAATGCTACCAATATTAGATGATTTTGAAAGAGCTTTAGCACATATTGAAGACGATAAAGAAGCAGAAGAGCTTAGAAAAGGGGTGCTTTTAATTTACAATAAGTTATTGACTACATTAAATCAAAAAGGCTTAGAAAAAATTGAAGTTACTGCTGGTGATGTTTTTGATGCAGACATGCATGAAGCCATAACTCAAATTCCAGCACCTAATGACGACATGAAAGGAAAAATCGTAGATGTTATTGAAAAAGGATATAAGCTTGGAGATAAAGTGATTCGTTTTCCAAAAGTGGTCATTGGTCAATAAAATATTAATTTAAAAAAAGTTTACTTTCACTATTGAAAGCAGGTAAAGTCATATGGCAAAAAGAGATTATTACGAGATATTAGGTATTGATAAAAATGCCACTGCAGCAGAAATAAAAAAAGCTTATCGAAAGATGGCTATCAAACATCATCCAGATAAAAATCCAGACGATAAGGATGCAGAAGCTAAATTTAAGGAAGCAGCAGAAGCCTATGAAGTCTTAAGTAATGCTGATAAGAAATCAAGATACGATCAGTTTGGTCACCAGGCTTTTGAAGGAGCAGGAGGCTTTGGTGGTGGCGGCATGAATATGGATGATATATTCAGTCAGTTTGGTGATATTTTTGGTGGTGCTTTTGGAGGTGGAGGAGGATTCTCTGGCTTTGGAGGTGGTTTTGGCGGAGGCCAAAGACGCGTAAAAGGAAGTAATCTTCGTATTCGGGTTTCGCTCACTTTAGAAGAGATAGCTAATGGCGTTGAAAAGAAAATTAAAGTAAAGCGAAAAATTCAAGCACCTGGAACCACTTATAAAACGTGTAGCACCTGTAATGGTGCTGGTCAAGTAACAAGAGTTACAAATACGATTTTAGGAAGAATGCAAACGGCATCTGCCTGCCCAACTTGTGGTGGAGCAGGACAAAGTATTGATAAAAAACCAAATGACGCAGATGCACAAGGTCTTAAAGTTCAAGAAGAAACAGTTTCTGTTAAAATTCCTGCTGGTGTAGTAGACAGTATGCAGCTTAAAGTTACCGGAAAAGGTAATGAAGCACCAGGAAATGGAATCTCTGGAGATTTACTGGTCGTTATTGAAGAAAAAGAACATGACACTTTAAAACGAGAAGGCGATAATCTGCATTACGATCTTTATGTTAGCATACCTGATGCAGTCTTAGGAACTTCAAAAGAAATAGATACTGTTACAGGTAAGGTCAGAATCAAAGTAGAAGCTGGCGTGCAATCAGGAAAAATTTTACGCCTGCGCGGAAAAGGGATTCCTAGTATTAATGGTTATGGTAGCGGAGACTTATTAGTTCATGTTAATGTGTGGACACCAAAAACATTAAATAAGCAACAAAAGGAATTTTTTGAAAGTATGAAAAACGATGAACACTTCAATCCTAAACCAGAGAGTAGTGATAAATCATTTTTTGAAAAAGTTAAAGATATGTTTTCATAAAAAAACTGTTTTTTAATAAAAAACACTATATTTGAATATCACTAATTAATTTTAGTGGTAATTTTTCTTTTTCATAGCAATTTTTTCCCATCCTTAATTTATTAAGGGTGGGTTTTGTTTTTTAACTTGTTTCTAATGTGTTGATTAGTTGTCTAAGGTCTTTTTTTTATATTTAGATGTTTTAGGGATTATATTAAAAATTAGTGTGTTTAAGCACTCAAATCATCCATAACATTTTTATCTTTACACGTTACGAAATTTAACCTTTCAATTTTTATTTATGGATAACCTCTTAGTTGCTGATTCAGTGTCTAAAAATTTTGGAGATTTTAGAGCTTTAAATGCCGTTTCTGTTTCAGTGCCCAAAGGAAGTATTTTTGGTTTGTTAGGACCAAATGGTGCTGGTAAAACAACACTTATTCGCATCATTAATCAAATTACAATGCCAGACACAGGTAAAGTGCTTTTAGATGGCGAACTTTTAAAACCCGAAGACATTCAAAATATTGGATATTTGCCTGAAGAACGTGGTTTGTACAAATCAATGAAAGTAGGTGAGCAGGTCTTGTATTTAGCGCAACTTAAAGGCTTATCTAAACAAGAAGCTAAAAAGCGGTTGAAATACTGGTTTGACAAATTAGACATTGGAGACTGGTGGAATAAAAAAATACAAGAACTCAGTAAAGGGCAAGCTCAAAAAATTCAGTTTATTGTTACAGTGTTGCATCAGCCAAAATTATTGATTTTTGATGAGCCATTTTCTGGCTTTGATCCCATTAATGCCAATTTGATTAAAGATGAAATTCTTCAGCTTAGAGATGAAGGAGCTACCGTTATTTTTTCTACACATCGTATGGAGTCTGTGGAAGAGCTTTGTGACCACATCGCTTTAATTCATAAATCAAATAAAATTCTCGATGGGAAATTAACAGATATCAAACGTCAATATAAAACCAATACTTTTGAGGTTGGGCTTCAAACTAATCACATTGAAAGTGTTTCAAACGCTATCCAAGAAAAATTTGAAGTGTTTCCAGCAACATTTAAAAACTTAAATGATGATGTTAAAATGAATATCAAACTCAACGCAACTGATTCGTCAAATGATTTGCTCACCTTTTTAATGTCTAAAGCCGAAGTGCATCACTTTGTTGAAGTCATTCCGAGTGCAAACGATATTTTTATTCAAACCGTCAAAAACAACTAAGATGAATCATTTGCCACTTATTATAAAGAGAGAATACTTAACTAAGGTCAGAAACAAATCGTTTATTATTATGACGTTTGTGAGTCCATTAATTATGGTTGCATTAATTGCAGTTGTTGCTTATTTATCGCAACTCAATAACGATAAAGACAGAACTATTTCAGTGTTAGACGAAACAGGTGTTTTAAGTGACGTTTTTGTAAATACTGAGCATACTACCTATACAATTTTAACTAATGAAAGTCTAGAATCTGCAAAAGCATTGGTAAAAGCTAATGAGAATTTTGGGTTACTGTACATTGAAAACAGTAAAGACATTGTAAATATTTTGCCTAATGTAAGATTTTATTCTGATGAATCCCCTTCATTATCTATCATCTCTAATTTAGAACGTAAAATAGAAAAAAAATTATCTGAAACTAAATTACAAAGTGATGGTGTAGATCTGGAGAAGATACAAGCAGCTAAAACCAATATCAACATTGCTCAAGAAACGTTTTCTGGTGAAAAAACATCAAAAATTGATAGTTATCTTAAGTTGGCATTTGGAGGTGCAGCAGGCTATTTATTATTCATGTTTATTATTATTTATGGTAATATGATAATGCGTAGCGTTATTGAAGAAAAAACAAGTCGGATTATCGAAGTGATTATTTCTTCTGTAAAACCTATTCAACTTATGATGGGTAAAATTATTGGGACTTCTTTAGCCGGAATTACACAGTTTGCCATTTGGGTGATTTTAGGAGGTGTTTTAATGCTTGTACTCTCCTCAATTTTTGGCATTAGCATGGCTGAAATGCAAACACCTCAGCAAGAAGCCATGAATCAAGCGATGCAAAATCCAGATGTAGCAAATGAAATGCAATTAGCGGTTCAGTCATTTTATAATTTACCAATTGGAAACCTGATTGTCGCATTTATGTTATTTTTTATTGGAGGTTATTTATTGTATAGTTCTTTATATGCAGCTGTTGGAGCAGCAGTAGATAACGAAACAGATACACAACAATTTATGATGCCTATTATTATGCCATTAATTTTAGCAGTGTATGTTGGTATTTTTACGGTTATTGAAGATCCTCACGGAACAGTATCTACTGTATTTTCATTTATTCCGTTTACCTCTCCAGTCGTGATGTTGATGCGAATTCCGTTTGGAGTTCCAATTTGGCAACAAGCATTATCATTTTTAATTTTAGTAGGTACATTCGTTTTGACAGTCTGGTTTGCAGCTAAAATTTATCGTGTAGGTATTTTGATGTATGGAAAAAAGCCGAGTTATAAAGAATTGTTTAAATGGATTAAATATTAATCATGATTCAGGATTTATCTGCCATAGAAGACACGATTACAGAAAGCACTGTCTGGGAGAAAACAAGAGAGTTTCTTAATTTGCATTTGGATTTTTCTAAAGATATTAGCATATCAATTCTAGATATTTTGATAGTGATTACTGTGATATTTATTACCTCAGTAATTTTAAGAATTTCACTTAAAGCATTTACCAGAAATTTACCTGTTGAAGATAAAGGCAAATTTAATGTCGTGTATGGTTATTTCAGATGGCTTATTTATCTTATTATTTTACTCATAACGCTACATACGGTTGGCGTTGATGTAACAGCCGTTTTCGCTGCATCTGCGGCTTTATTAATAGGAATTGGTTTGGCACTACAAACCCTCTTTCAGGATATAATTTCTGGTGTTTTTATTCTTTTAGATCAATCTGTGCACGTAGGTGATATCATAGAGATTGATGGTAAAGTAGGCAGAGTTGAAGAAATCAAATTACGAACTACCAGAGCTGTTACTATTGATAATAAGGTTTTGGTTATCCCTAATCATTTGTATCTTGAAAACAGCTTATACAATTGGACGCAGAATGGAACTACAACAAGAGAAAATGTTTCTGTAGGAGTGGCATATGGAAGTGATGTGCAATTAGTTAAAAAGTTACTGCTACAAGCTGCAAGTACGCATCCAGATGTGATTAGTACTCCTGAGCCAACGGTTGTTTTTACAGATTTTGGAGAGAGTTCACTAGACTTTAAAATAATATTTACTTTGGCAGACAGTTTTAAAGCCCAGTTTCCAAAAAGTGATATTCGATTTGAAATAGACAGGTTATTCAGAGAGCATCATGTGTCTATACCTTTTCCACAAAGAGATATACATATCAAACAACAACCGAAATAATTTGTTTAAATTCATATCATTGTTATATGTTCAAAAAGCTTAGATGTATTTTTTTAGTAGCGATAGTTGGCTTGATATCTAACAATGTCTCAGCACAACTTACAGACCTTGCACGACTTGAGTATTCGTTTATACCAAAAAGTAAATCAGGTGATCAATATACGCGACTCAGAGGTTTGCTAAATTTTCCAATCAAGCTATCTGAAGATAATTACTTGATTCTCGGAGCAGAATACAATCACATTATACTTAATTTAGAAGATAATTACCCTTTTGATACTTCGCTTTTAGAAACCATCACTATATTAGACTTAAATATTGGGTATACCTTTAAAACCAGTGAGCACTGGAGAATCGGCTTAAAGTTTAATCCTAGAATCGCTTCTACGCTAACTTCTAAAATTACTGGAGATGATTTTTTTTTAAATGGAGGCGTATATACCATAAACGATCGTACTAAAGATGAGAATATCGATAAGCCATATAGATTAGTTTTAGGACTCACATACAATTCAACAACAGGTGTTCCTTTTCCATTACCTTTTGTGAATTATTTTAGGAGAGTAAACGACCATTGGTCTTTTTCGGCAGGAATTCCAAAATCTAATCTGAAATATTTTTTTAATGAAAAAAGCATAGTGCAAACTTTTTTAACTTTAGATGGTTATTTTGCGAATATTCAAAAAAAGATGATCATCGATGGAAAACAGGTAAATAATATCTCGTTATCTGTTGCTGTTGCAGGTTTAGGATATGAATATTATTTTACTAAACATTTAGTAGCTTATACGTATGTAGGTTATACGTTTCGATTAAATAATGTTTTAAGAGATAGAAATAAAGATGAAGTTTTTAAATTAGATGATATCAATGCCTTTTATTTAAGAACAGGAATTAAATTTAAAATATAATTATGTCAAAGATTTTAGTCATAGAAGATGAAGCAGCAATCCGAAGAGTATTAGTAAAAATTCTTTCAGAAGAAAGTGATAGTTACCAGGTTGAAGAGGCAGAAGATGGTCTTATTGGTATCGAAAAAATAAAGAAAGAAGATTACGATTTGGTTCTTTGCGATATAAAGATGCCAAAAATGGATGGTGTTGAAGTTTTAGAAGCCGTAAAAAAAATTAAGCCAGAAATCCCTATGGTCATGATATCTGGTCATGGAGATCTTGATACAGCTGTAAACACGATGCGTTTAGGAGCTTTTGACTACATTTCAAAACCACCAGATTTAAATAGATTACTAAATACGGTTCGCATTGCATTGGATACCAAAACACTTGTTGTTGAAAATAAAATGCTGAAAAAGAAAGTCAGTAAGCAATACGAAATGATTGGTGAAAGTGATGCGATTGCACATATTAAAGACATGATTGAAAAGGTATCAGCAACTGATGCCAGAGTTTTAATCACAGGGCCTAACGGAACTGGTAAAGAACTTGTAGCACATTGGTTACATCAAAAAAGTGCACGATCAAAAGGACCATTAATAGAAGTCAATTGTGCTGCGATTCCTGCAGAATTAATAGAAAGTGAGTTATTCGGCCATGTAAAAGGCGCTTTTACAAGTGCAGTAAAAGATAGAGCAGGTAAATTTGAAGCCGCTAATGGAGGTACCATTTTTTTAGATGAAATAGGAGATATGAGCCTTTCTGCTCAGGCTAAAGTTTTGAGAGCTTTGCAGGAGAATAAAATTCAACGTGTAGGTAATGATAAAGATATTAAGGTTGATGTACGCGTAGTCGCTGCAACTAATAAAGACTTAAAAGAGGAAATTGCTGAAGGTCGATTTAGAGAAGATTTGTATCATAGACTGGCTGTAATCCTTATTAAAGTACCTGCTTTAAATGACAGACGTGAAGATATTCCATTATTAATTAATCACTTTTCATCAAAAATTGCACAAGAACAAGGAACTGCTAAAAAAGAGTTTTCAGATAAAGCCATTAAACTACTACAAGATTACGATTGGACAGGTAACATTCGTGAATTGAGAAATGTCGTTGAACGCCTGATAATTCTTGGAGGAACAGAAGTAAGTGAAAAAGATGTAAAACTGTTTGCATCAAAATAAGTAAGTATGAAAGATATTAATATTGAAGATTTTAAGGTTACTGAAACGATTCAATTGGCAAACATACCAACTACATTCGATTTAGAAGCAGATAAAAAAGACATTGAAAATCAATTAGAAGACGTCTGTAAGGACTTGGCAAAAATTCAAAACGCTATGTATGCTCATGGAAAGTATGCCGTTCTAATTTGTATACAAGGTACTGATACAGCTGGTAAAGACAGTTTAATTCGAGAAGTTTTTAAAGAACTTAATGCTAGAGGAGTTGTTGTGCACAGTTTTAAGGTGCCAACCGAAATTGAAAAAAAGCATGATTATTTATGGAGACATTATATTGCACTTCCAGCGCGAGGTAAATTTGGTGTCTTCAACCGAACACATTATGAAAATGTATTGGTTACTCGTGTACATCCTGAGTATATTTTAGGTGAATATTTGCCTCAAATTAATTCTGTAGAAGATATAGACGACACATTTTGGAATCAACGTTTTGAACAAATCAATAATTTTGAAAAGCACATAGCCCAGAATGGAACCATTGTTTTTAAATTCTTTTTACACTTATCTAAAGAAGAACAAAAACACCGTTTAATCCGACGTCTTAAAAAGCCAAATAAAAACTGGAAATTCTCTCCAGACGATTTAAAAGAACGTAAACTTTGGGATGATTACCAAGACTGTTACGAAGATGCAATAAACCGAACTTCTAAAGCACATGCGCCTTGGTACACCATTCCTGCAGATGATAAACCAACAGCAAGGTATATTTTAGCAAAAATATTACTGGACACTTTAAAAACTTATAAGGATATTAAAGAGCCAGAGCTGGATGATGATATCAAAGCTAATCTTGACACTTATATCAAACAACTTGAAAACGAATAGTATTTTATGATTTCTTTATAAATCCTATTTATTATAAGTAGTATATTTAGCTTCGATAATAAAATTCTCCACATGAAGCGAATATTTCTATTACTTTCTATTGTATTTACATTTCAAATTTCAGCTCAGACCGACGCTGAAAATCTTAAAAACATTTATGATAATTCTTTAACCAATGGGATGAGTTATCAATGGTTAGACCATTTGTCTAATCAAATTGGCGGACGACTTTCGGGTTCTTTAAACGCTGAAAAAGCAGTTCAGTATACCAAAGAAGAATTTGAAAAACTAGGCTTAGATAAAGTGTGGTTACAACCTGTTATGGTGCCACGATGGGTTAGAGGAGCTCCAGAATTTGCTTACATTGAAACATCACCTGGAAAAACAACTAATGTTAATATTTGTGCGCTTGGAGGATCCATTGCAACACCAACAGGAGGTGTTAAAGCAAACCTTATAGAAGTTGCAACTTACAAAGACTTAGAAGCTTTAGGTGAAGCTAAAATTAAAGGTAAAATAGTGTTTATTAACAGACCAATGCAAGCTAATTTAATCAATACGTTTGAAGCTTATGGAGGTTGTTCAAGTGAACGATATTCTGGCGCAAGAGAAGCAGCAAAATATGGAGCAGTAGGTGTTATTGTACGTTCGTTGAATTTGAGATTAGACGATTATCCACATACAGGTAGTATGAGTTATGGAGATTTGCCAAATTCTCAACGTATTCCTTCAGCAGCAATAAGCACTAATGATGCAGAATTATTAAGTGGAATGCTGGCACTTAATAAGGATCTTAAATTTTATTTTAGTCAGAATTGTAAACAGTTAGAAGATGTACAATCTTATAATGTGATTGGTGAAATCACAGGAAGCGAGTTTCCTAATGAAATTATTGTGGTTGGAGGTCATCTGGATTCTTGGGATTTAGGAGATGGTTCTCATGATGATGGCGCAGGAGTCGTGCAATCAATGGATGTGTTACGCTTATTAAAAGAAAGTGGTATTCGTCCGAAACGAACCATTCGAGCGGTTTTATTTATGAATGAGGAAAATGGTTTACGAGGTGGTAGAAAGTATGCTGAAATTGCAAAAAGCAAAGGAGAGCATCACATTTTTGCTTTGGAAAGTGATTCTGGAGGGTTTACACCTAGAGGTTTTAGTTTTCAATCAAGCGAAGCTTTTTTGACTAAAGTTCAAAGTTGGAGAGCCTTATTTAAACCCTATTTAATTCATTATTTTGAAGAAGGTTATGGTGGAGCAGATATTGGTCCGCTAAAAAATGATAACATCGTTTTGGCAGGTTTACGTCCAGATTCTCAGCGTTACTTTGACCATCATCATGCAGCTACTGATACCTTCGAGCATGTGAATAAGCGTGAATTGGAACTTGGTGCTGCATCAATGACTGCCTTAATTTATTTGATTGATAAATACGGAACAGATACCATAACCAATGATACTGAATTGAAAGATTAAGCTATGAAACGATTTACAATCCTATTTTTGGTATTAATTACCACAACACTTCTAGCACAAAACACGTCTGAAGAACGACTTCCATATAGCCAGCTTCCTGAATATTCTGAAACTTTTACAGCAGGAACTGTAGCTGCAAGAATGGTAGATGCACTCGGATTTAGGTTTTATTGGGCAAGTGAAGGTTTGTCTGATAAAGATTTAGCATACAAACCAAATGAAGATGCACGTTCTGTGGCAGAAACGATGACTCATATTTTAGATTTATCTTATGTTATTGTTAATTCGACACTTAAAATAGCTAATGAAAAAGTTGATCGATCTGAAATGTCGTATATCCAAAAGCGGGAACAAGCCTTGATGAATTTTAAAACTGCTGCAGAAATTTTAAGAACAAGTGACGATATCTCACAATTCAAAATTATTTTTGGTGAGCGTGAAGTTTCGTTTTGGAATCAAATTAATGGACCAATCGCTGATGCCATTTGGCATTGTGGGCAAATTGCATCTTTTCGAAGAATTTCAGGAAACGTTATCAATCCTAATGTGAATCACTTCAGTGGTACTGTAAAAGAATAGCTTAATCATTGCGGTAGTACTTACCATGTTTTAGTATCTTATGTTTTATGCTTTTAAACCTAAAAGGGATAGAGATACTCCTGGCTTTATATAAAACAAAATGAAGATGCGGAATGGTTGTAAATCCTGTCATTCCAGAAATTCCTATCGGCTGATTTGCTTCTACAATATCTCCTTCATCTACCAGAGCACCTTTAAAGTCTAAATGTAAATAATGTGCCATAGTACCATCTTGATGAATGATATAAATTTTATTTGCCATGTCAATGCATTTTCTTGTTTTGCAATGTTCCTTTGAATCTTCTTTTACATAATAGACTTTTCCTTTTCTGGCAGCTGTAATTGTATCTCCAATTGGTATGCCAATATCTACAGCATATTTTGAATGTGGTTTATTATGTGAAAACTTACCACCAAACGATTGAATAATTTTATATCGCTTACCTTTTAAGAAAGGTAATTCATATTCGTAATCTGTATCATAAGTTTCATTTGGAGTTCCAAATTTGGCAGTGAAATCTAGAAATTCATTAAGTTTTACATTTGCAGTATCTTTAATCCTTTCCAAAGGAATTGCTAAAGCATTATTCAAAGTATCTTTTTCTTTTAATAGACCATAAGGATTAATTTTTACGTAAGATTTAGTAGAGTCTAAGGCAGTTAAATTTATTTCAACTGGAGCTAAAAACGGGTTGATTAAACTTATATAAAGTGTATCAGACTTAATTTGTTTAAACCCTTTTAATTTCTGACTATTAACCAACTGGATTGTAAAACATATAGTAACTATTAAAAGTATACGCTTCATAAATTTGTAATGATTTTCATTTTAAAATGATACATTTATAAAGATAAAAAAAAGTAATGAAAGGTTATTTAAAGCAAATTCATCCAGTACTTCCTGTCAAAAATGTTACTGAAGCAATACGCTATTATACTGAAAAACTGGGTTTCAAATTAACTTTCAAGGATGAAGGTGATGATCCTAAATATGGAGGCATTCAAAAAGATGGAATTGAAATACATTTGCAGTGGCATGATAGTAAAGAATGGGAATTAGAAATTGACAGACCCTTACTAAGAATTTATGTAGCTAATATTGAAGCACTTTATAGTGATTATAAAGCTAAAAATGTATGTCATAAAAATACAGCTTTAAAACATACAGAATGGAATACCCGAGAATTTGGGATTTATGATCTTTATGGAAACGGCTTAATTTTTTATCACGATTTGTAAATTAGTTATGGCTCGCTATTTTCATTTTCATTTTTAGTTTCTTTTCGCATTTTAAGATATCCAGTAACCAGGCGAATACCCAGTCTGGCAAAAAGTATAATGGCAATTACCATTACGACATCAAAACCATTCATAAGATCAATATTGATTGTGTTGTTAAAATTAGAAAATTGAATTTAGTAACACTTAATTTTAACAAGAATTGTGATTTTGAAAACTCAGACGACAACTTATTTCGGTTCAATAATTAAAAAGATAGCAGTAGTGTCGCCAATATTTAAAACTTCATGCCATTCAATTTTGTCGTTGTAAAATGAATAACCAGTAGGTACATTGACTTCTCGTGTTCCAGTAGTATCTTTAATCCTAAATGTACTTCCGGAAACCGTATAACCAAAATGCGCCTTATGATAATGACGTTCATGACCAACACCTGGAGGAAAGGTGCATTTTAAGGTTCGTAATTTATCATTATCTTCAATAACTTCGCATACAGCTTGATTGTTCCATCCAGCTTCTAAAGGATCTGGAAGTTGTGGTTTGTTTTTACAATTCCATAGCAGTAAAAAGAGACTAATTGAACTTATAATTTTGAAAGTAAATACTGTATTTGATAAGCGCATAAAATTAGTCTTTTAACACCTTAATTTCTTTGTCCAGAGATGTAATAAGTGACAAGATACTACTCTCAACACGTTCTGCTCTATTTTTAACTCCTGAATTTTCAAATGCAATCGCAGATACAACTTTCTCAAAAGCTTTATCCTTTTTTAGACTATTAAAACCTTCTTGAGTAATGTAATGAATTCCATAATACTTATGTGTTTCATCATATGTAGGTGTGAAATGTTCTAAGAGTTTTTTTTCGCTATGTAACGCATGAAATCGTAAGCGTTCTTCTTCATAACGTTTGTAATAGCTATAGAGTCTTTCATAATGTAAGGAAATATCATTTCTTAAGCTGTCATTAGAAATGATTCCAATGCCTTTAGACACCAAAAGTCCGTAACCACTTGTGTTAGGGTCAAAATGAGGTGTTACTCTTAGTAGAGCAGCATTTATGAAGAACTGATTTGACGGACTGTCTTGAGTTTTTAAATAGGTTTTTACAGTATCACAAGCTGAATTGATTTCAGCCATTATTCCTATATCTTCTTGAATTTCTTTTAAATCTAGATTTAGATTAACGCGTATCTCTTCTAGTATCTTTAGTTCTAATTGATGTTCTTCTTTTTGTTTGTTCCAAGTATTAATTTGCAAGGCAATGAGAATACCAATCACGACAAGAATAATTTCTCCTATGGCATATTTGAAATACTTAGAGGTTTTATGCTCCATGAGCAAGTTTTGTCTAATATGTCTGAAGAATTTAATCATATTTGGTGTCACATTTTTGTTCAAGCAATTCAGTCATTTTTAGAGTATGTTCTTTTAAGATGTTATACAATTCTAATTGTCTAAGATTTGCTGCTGCATTTCGTAAAGATTCGTTGTAAAACCTAAATTGCATCGTTTCTGACAGAGTTGCAGTTGTATCAATTTTAATGTTTGCAATCAAATCAGCATCTAACCCATCTTTAAACTTTCCGTAAAGTATGGAGGAGGCTGTTTTTCCATTTTCAAAACTGTCGTTATGTGCAAAAGCGATATCGACTGCATTTTGACCATTAATCTTAATGATACTTTTTGTGCTTTCTAAAGTATTGTAATACGCGTTTAAGGCTTTAATAACATTTTTGTCTTTGATGATGCTTAAGTTAGCACCAGACTTTAAATCCTCAAAAGCTGAATTATTCGGTTTAAAATCGATAAAAATAGCTTTTGTCGACAAATCTATTTGAGTAGCAACTTCAATTTTGTTTGGGTTGTCTTTTTGAAGTAGTCTTAATGATTGGTTTGAAGCCTTTAACCGATCTTCTGTTTGTTTTATTAAAGTTTCTACCTGTTCTTGATCTTGTACTAAATCTTCAAATAACCTACAATAATATTCGGCTTCCAACATGTTGGCTTTTCGTTGTTCATTCCAGGTATTAATTTGTAAGGCAATAAGAATACCAATGACCACGAGGATGATTTCGCCAATAGCATACTTGACGTATTTAGAGGTCTTATTTTTCATGATTAAGTGTTGTCTGATATGTCTGAAGAATTTAATCATTCATTTTCTTTTTTACCTTGGTAATGATTATAAAAAGGATAGAGAGCACTGCAATAAAAATAACAGTACCTATGATCTCTTTTGAAGATAAGTTAGATAGAAAATAGATGATGATTCCTATGGATAATAAAGGAATTAGTTTGCCTCCAGGTATTTTAAATTCTCCAGGTTCAGTCTTTTGAATTTTACGTAATTTAATAACTGAACACGCAACTCCTAAATAGACTAATAAGAGAGAAGACGTGGCAAGAATAACAAGCTGTTCAAAACTTCCTGTAATTGCCAAAAAGAAAGTCAAAGCTGTATGTGTGATGATGGCAATGTAAGGTGTAGCATATTTAGAATGTACTTTAGATAATTTTTTAATAGGAATTACTTTATCTCTAGAAAGCGCAAATAAAATTCTTGGAGAGTTTAATAAATCACCACTAATGAGTCCAAACATAGAAACAGCTGCTCCAATCGTTAATAGGATATACCCAAAAGGACCTAATATAGCCTTAGCAGTTTCAGCTAAAGGAGCAGTTTTATAGTTTATTAAATCACTACCTAAAACACCTTGGCAAACCGTTTGAATAAGGATATATAAAATGACAACAGAACCAATACTAATAAAAATAGAACGAGGTATGGTGCGTTTAGGGTTTTTGATTTCTCCACCTACAATTAATCCAGTTTCGCAACCTAAAAATGCAAAAAATAATATGAGTGAGGACTCTCCAAGTTGATTGATACTAGGCAAAGCTTCTATATGAAGATTGTTTATTGATATTTCACTCAATCCAAACAGGACTAAAATAAGTAGCGGACTTACTTTTAAAATCGTGTTGAGTTTTATAAGACCTATACCTTGTTTAACACCTTTAATATTTATAAAAGCCAAAGTGACATACATCAACAAAAGAAACCCTACGCGAACCCAAGATAATTCAAAAACAGGATTAATGGTTGCCAGTATATTTATAAGAGCAATGGCCACAGCTGCATTTGCAATCATATTACTGCCAGATGCAAAAATACCTGCAATAAATCCAGCATAATCACCAAAAGCGGTTTCAATATAGGTATAAGGACCACCTGAGTTATTTACTTTACTACCAGCTTCGGCAAAGCAAAGTACTATCAATGCAATTAGAATGCCACAAAACATATATGAAAATATACTTGCAGTTCCCATTATGCCTGTAATGATTGCAGGTAAGGCAAAAATACCTGCACCTATCATGATGTTTATGATATTAGCAGATAAACCAAAGACACCTATGCTACGTTTTAAACCTTCATCTTTATTCATAGCTTAGTAAAGAATGTTATCTAGAATGCGATTTAAATTTTGTTCCATCATCCTAAATTTTCCATCACTAAAAAATATCTCATGAATTTCCTGACGAAATTTAGCGAGTTCCATGTTATTGTAGTCTTGGTGTTGAATGCTATCATCTATTTTTTCAAACTGTACTTCTTCATCAGTATCCGCTTTAAATTCATTGTAGATTTTGTCAAATGTTTCAGGATCAACTTTTGATTTAATCATTTCTATTTCAACTTCAGTTTCGTTTGAATCCGCATTAGCACAAAGAAGAAGGATATATGTTTGAAGTTCTAGTTTGGTCCATTGGTTAATTTTTGATGTCATAGCTTTAATGTTGGTTTGGTTAAAGGTTTGTTTTATTTAAATTTTAATCATTTAATTTCATTATTAACGAGTTGTTTATTTCTTTTTGCATATCGTAAATTCCATTCAACTGACTTATAATCATTTTGTTATAATAGAATCTTTGAGCAATATAAGTTGCTAGTAAATTTGAGTTCTTTACAAGAGAAGACGTGTTGATCTTCACCTTATGATCACGATCTATAGTATATGTATAGGTGTTTTGATATTCATTAATTAAATCACTCTGTTGACTTAATAAAGGTGCCAGTTGGTCATTTGCCATTGTTCGTACATCATATTCATCTTCATTTAAATCAGCCAATTCTCGTTTAAATCGACTAATAGCTGTTTTTAAGGTTTCATTTTTTATCAAATCAATATTTCCTGTAGATATGATGACATCAATAGTTGAGGTCGTAGGAATGTATGTTGGCGCAGCAATTGCAGCCATCGTTAACGTATCTGGAATTTGAATAGTCGTCTCTTTTGGTGTTAATTTTAGAAGTTCAATAAACTGATTTAAATTGCGATAATATTTTTGATTAGCAAATAGCAAGACCTCAATTTCCTGTTGGTTTTTAATAAAATCTTCTTTGAGATTATTAAGAATAGATTGCTCAACTATTCTATGATTTTTTTCTTGTTTCCAGCTGTTAATTTGTAATGCAATTAAAATTCCAACTACGACAAGTACAATTTCACCAATAGCATATTTGAAGTATTTTGAAGTTTTATTTTCCATGATAAAGGTTTTTCTGAGATGTCTGTAGACTTTCATTATTTTATGTTTTTGTCTTTTAATAATCTCAATGGTTTTCTGTAGGTCAATTGTCTCCAAACCCATTCAAATGGACCAAATCTGAAATATTTAAGCCATAATTTACTCATAATTATTTGGAATATAAAAATACAAATAGCAATACCCATTACTATTGTAAAACCAAATTTTCCAGTAAAACCGAAACCAATTCCGTAGAATAATAGTACTGAAATAAAGGTTTGAAAAAGATAGTTACTTAATGCTAGTTTTCCTACTGGTGCAAATACTAAAAAAGCAGTAGGGTTTTTAAAATATAATAAAGCTAAAAGTGCAGCAAAACCCATAGCAAGAGGAACGGTTCCAAAAGCATAAGTTATAATATTTAATAATTCCCAGTAATCTTCACCACCACCAAAAAATTCTATATAGGTTCTGGTGATGCTTATTGGTAAACCGATTAGAATTCCTAAAAGCGCAATTTTTTTCAGAAACCTAGTGTTATTCAATATATTTTCATTCAAAATTTTTCGTCCAGCCCAAATTCCGATTAAGAAGATGCCCAAAACTTTAAAAATACGACCTTCCTCTAAAATAGCTCCAATTCTTATGAAGGTGTTACCAATATTCATTTTGAAATAGTCTGTTAAGCTTTCGTTCATTTCAAATTTCTGAAAATCTGGAAATATATTACCATTCCATTCTGCTAGAGGAAAACCAAAGTGTTTATAATAAGTTATTGATGTTTTGTAGAAAAACTGAGCATAATTCAGATCTGTAATTGTTACAAATAGCCAATTGAATACAGGGAACAAAATGAGTAGTGCGCCTAAGGTTAAAAGTTTTTTGTCTGATAATTTGATGAAGTAAACCAATGTAAAACCAAGTAGAGCGTACAATGTTAATATATCTCCAAGCCAGAATAAATATAAATGAATTAATCCGATGATTAAAAGCCAAAACATACGTCGTCTAAAAAAAGGAGCGAAAGGTCTATGGTTACGATTTAGGTTATTGTATTGAATAACACAACCAATTCCAAAAAGTAAAGAAAATATAGAATAGAATTTTCCATCTACCAATGTAAACATTATAAAGTCTAAATATTTATCTAAAAATAAAATGGTTTCAGGATATTTTACTTCATCAGGAAAGAATAAAAAACCAGAAAACACTACAATATTCGCACTAAAAATAAAGAAAATAGCTATTCCTCTCAGTACATCAAGAAACTGGATACGATCATTTTTTTGAATAGGAATGATGTTGTTTTGCATGTCCATTATATGTTCTTCTTAAAATTGAAAATAGATAAACTGTTCACCACTACCTTGTGATATGATAATCAAGAACAAGAGTATAGCTCAAACAATTCCTAAAACTAAAGGTGATATTCTTTGAGATACCTCTTTCATTGACGTGTTTCGCATTATCCAATGACATATAAATAATATACTAATAAGTACAAGGACTTTAATCACCTCAAAACCATTCAATATCTTAGAGCCTTCATTATTAATAAACAGCATGGAACTTATCATGTTTTTTGCTGTTGAAAATTCTCTTGCTCTAAAAAACACCCAAGTAAAATTGACAAGCATGTAAGTGAGAAGGGCTAACAAAACACCATTATAGTTGTTTATTTTAAAGCGTATTTTGTTTTTCAGTAAACGTTCAATCACTAGATATGTTCCATGTAAAGCTCCCCAAACTACAAAAGTCCAGGCTGCTCCATGCCATAATCCACCAAGTAACATCGTTAACATAAGTGCAACATGCATTCTTGTAATTCCGTTTCTATTTCCGCCTAAAGGAATATAGAGGTAATCTCTTAACCATGTAGACAATGAAATATGCCAACGTTTCCATAAATCGGAAAAACCAATAGATGCATAAGGATATTTAAAGTTGTCTGGTAAAATAATACCAAGCATCAGCGCAATACCAATGGCACATGTTGAATAACCTGCAAAATCAAAAAATATTTGTCCTGAAAAAGCCAAAGTTCCTGTCCAGGCATCTAAACTATGAAGCATCTCTTTTGAGCCAAAAACCTGATCTGATACATCTGCTAATAAGGTGTCAGCCAAAACGACTTTTTGAAATAAGCCCATAGTTAACAGGAATGTTCCCCAAATAAATTGCTGAGTTGATGCTTTCTTTTCTTCATAGAATTGCGTGATTAAGTCTTTAGCTCTAACAATTGGTCCTGCAACTAGTTGTGGAAAGAAGGTCACATACAGCGCAAAATCTAAGAACGTTCGAGCAGGTTTAATTTTTTTATAGTACATGTCAATGGTATATGACATGGTTTGAAACGTATAAAAAGAAATTCCCATAGGAAGAATAATATCCATCGGTTTTGGTTCGTAGGCTAAACCCATTGCGTTCATAGCTATTGTAAAGTTTTCTAATAAGAAGTTACCGTATTTGAAAAAAGCCAGAAAACCCAGATTTACAAACATGCTAAGAAGCAACCACATTTTACGTTTTTTGGTATTGGTTTCTACTGCGAGTTTGTTTCCAGCTGTCCAATCTACAATAGTTGAAATCCATAGAAGGATAACCAAAGGCGGATTCCAAAGTCCATAAAACACATAACTCGCAAAAAGTAACATTCTTTTTTTGCCAGTCCATTTGAATAGTTTCGAATAGTATAGTGCTAAAACAATCACTAAAAACACTATAAAACTTAAGGAGTTGAATAACATAATTAGTTGGATTTAGTGTTAGTTAAAGTGCCATCGGTTTTCATGATTTTTACCAATTCTGTAGTAAAAAACCTTGCATCTGGAGCAGATAAGTGTGACCATTCAGGACATTCTAGGTTTTTAAATTGGTCATAATCTTCAAAATAGTATGCATTTGCATTCGTAGCTTTTACAAGTGGATTCCAAAATTCTTCACGAGATAAAAATTTATCTTCACCTCCTTTAATCCAGCCACTTGAAGGGCATCTTAATAATATAAGATTGCCACCTCTTTGCATAAATTTTTCAGCATCTGCAACAAAGAAGTTGGTTGTAGCCTCTTTTTCGGGAGGATTTTTGTTGCCCATAATAACAAACTTCCAGGCTGCTTTTATTGAATTCGCAAACGTGGTGTCAGTTGCAGTTTTTTCACTCATAGGATTGTTTCTGTCTTCTGCTATATAAGCAAAAGTGTTAAATGGAGGATATTGAGGCTTACCAGATCTATTTTTTGAGTTTATGGTATTCAGTAAAGATTTAAGATCAATATCATCAGACCAACCTTCTTCACTTGTTGACACTAATGCTAAGTTTTTTTGAAGTGGTAATGACAACCTATGGTTAATTCGTTGAGCATACGTTCTGTTTTTAAAATAATCAACTCTAGATTGCGCACGTTTCCATGGACCAGCTTCTGGGTACGTTGTTGAAAAAAATAAACCTGGAGTAACACCTACAACAATAGTGCCTTTAAAATCTGTATTATTTACAATATCATGAAATATTGGTAGAGGAGAAGCTCCAGCAGTTGCTAATTGAATAGGTCTAATCCCTGTTTCAGTTTCCCATTCATCAAGTTGAATGTCGAATAATACACGAGATGAAGCCATTAGCACTACACTCTTTTCAGATAAATATTCTACTTTAGCTCTTTGAACTGCCCAAAGGTCTTTATTGTCGTCTAAATCTGGGATTTTTCCTTGTGCTCTCCAATAGCATTCCCAGGCGACTAAGCTCAGTAAACTGATAGCTATTGCTACAAGCATTGATTGTTTTAGATTCATATTTGGTTGGTATTGGTTGATTCATTTTTTATAAAGGTATGTAGGTGATAAGTAATGATTGAATTATGAAAAACACAACAAAGGGAATGACTAAGTAACCCATCACATCACGAGCTTGAATTTTAATACCAGTTTCCATAATTGGAAATACAAGTAATAAATAAAATGGTTGTAATATATTAGAAAGACTTTCTCCATAGGCAATAGATAAAGAAGCTCTCGATATCATTGCTGTAACCTCGTTGGCTGGTAAACCTTCACCAATCACTTTTACAGCGTTGATAATACTTGGTCCTACGACTGCAAATTCGCCACCTGCGGATGGGATAGCAAAATTAACAATACCACCAGTAACATATGCAAAAAACGGATACGTCTCGATAGTTGCAACAGAGGCCATGATTTCTGCTAATTTCTCACCTAAACCAGTGTAAAGCATGATGCCCATAATACCTGCATAAAAAGGATACTGATATAAAATTCCTGAGACATTACTACTAGAGCGTTTCATGGCAATCACATAGCGCATTGGTGTTTTGTGCAATGCTAGTCCAGTAATCAAGAAAATAAAAATCATGATATTAAAATTCAATTGAAAACCGTTGGTGTAAAAATGATAGATGATATAAGTCAATCCCATCAGCACAATGCAAATTAGAAGCAGAACACCATTATTTAATTTATCGGAAACGGACTTGTATGATAAGTTCATACTAAAAGCTTCTTCTTTTATAGACAGCTCTTTTTTAACCGTTTTATCTTCCAGCATGTCATCCAGTTGTTTGATGTTCTTCGTTTTCGGAATTAGAAAAACAATCATTAATGGTGCGAATAACACATAAAGAGCCATCATTGCAAAGCTTAAGCCAGAACCCAATGTATAAGAGGTAGGAATAATGTCTGTTAGGATTCCAGATTCGATTAAATAATTATTCTCTGTACCCAATAACAGTGGAATGGAACTTGAAAGACCAGTTACCCAGCTTCCGCCACTAAAATAGACGCATGCCACTAAAAAAGGATAATTGACGCCTTTAATACGAATCGCCAATTCTCTTGCTAAAACACAGGTAATAACAATCCATCCAAAGCTAATGAGCGACAGTAAAGTTCCAATCAAGACTACAAAAAAGTAAACTTGTTGAGGTGTTTTGATGTAGTTGGTCAATTTATCTATACCATTTTTTACAAACGGAGATAATGCAATGGCAAAGCCTGTGATAATAATCAATACAATTTGCATCCCAAACTCCAATAATGAATAAAAGCCATCGTACCATCCTCTAATGATGTCCATTGGTGAAGCCTCTAACCAGATGAAGGCTATAAGACCAGTGATGATAGTCAGAAGCATGGCAAATACGAACGCATTTGGCATGTATTTCTCAAATAATTTTGTGGATTTCTCTCCGAAGTTAGTAATCATGATGGGTTGGTTCTTGAAATTTTAAAAATGCTTCTTTATCTACATTTTAATTAATCATCAATAACATGAGGTGTTACTAAAGTATGGTCTAAAATTTTAAAGCTATCGACTTTATCTTTATGTTTTTTAAAGTTAATGAATTGTACAATAACTGCCATTATTAATGGCATTAATGCCGTAAACATAAAAACAACTTCCCATGTATAACTTTCTTTCAGAATTCCTACCAAGGCAGATCCTAAAGCTCGTCCCATATTAGACAAAGCCATATATAGTGTAAATTGTGTTGCGGCAACAGTTTTCCAACACAGATTCATTCCTGTGGCAAAAATTCCAATGCTTAAAAATATGTTCAAGACATAATAGATAAATATAAAACCACATACAAAAGCAGTACTTGTCCAAAACCCAGTTTTAGATGCGAAGATTGCAATAACAGTAGTAGCTAAAGCTAAGTAGATGGTTAACATTTTTATGTTCCCAAAGTAATCTACTAAGAAGCCACCAATGAGCATCCCAAAAATTCCAGCAATGATATTTATTATTGAAAAAAGTTCTGAAAAATCAGTATTTGTCCAACCTAATTCTTGAATTGTAAAAATGGGTAAAAGTGCATCCATAAGGCCAAATAAAATACCGCTAATAAAAGAAATGAAAATAAAAATGAGACTTGAGCGTAATTTCGCAACACGATACAAGCTTTTTAATATTTCTGACCAACTTTTTAACTGACTATCTTTTGATTCATGATTAGCTTCTCCTTTAGACCAAGGCATGATTTTTTCACCGGGACGTTCTGTAAAATATATTGGAACAATCATAATAATGGCTACTGCAATTGATAATAATGAGATAGCTGTTGTAAATCCTAAACTATTAATCAAATATGTTCCTACTAATAAAGAAAGTGATGTTCCAATAATTTTTGTTCCCCACATTAGTCCATTAGCTCTGGCTTTTTCATCATCAGGAATCACATCAACAGCCATTCCATCAGTAGCAACATCTTGAAAAGCTCCAAAAAAACTGATACAGAAACCTACAACCATTAAGCCTGAGATATTATTTAATGGATCTGGCACAAATCCGATGCTTAAAAAACTTAAAATTAATCCTAACTGACCAAAAATCACCCAAGGTCGTTTTCTTCCCATAGATAAAATTGTAAAACGATCCATTAAAGGCGCAACTACTATTTTAAAGCTCCATGGAATTAGAATGACTCCAATAAATGTTGCTATTTCAGTAGCTGACTTGTCATTCATTGCTAACCAAGCTGGCATTGCAAAAAAGAGAATGCCTTCAGGAATACCTTGAGCGATGTAAAGCGCAGAAAACGAAAAATATCGAGATAAGGCACTTCCTGTAAGACTTTTGGAGAATTTGAATTTCGATGGTTTCATTTGATTGATTTAAGTTCTACATTGTTAATGTAAGTCCTCCATCTACTGTTAGTGTCGAACCACTTATATAACTCGATTCATCAGAACACAGAAAAAGGATAGATTTCGCCATTTCTATAGGAAGACCAGCACGTTGCAAATGAACTTTAGGGATAATGCCTTGATCATACACCTCGTCACCAATGAGATTTCTAATTCTATGGTGCATTGGAGTTACTGTAATTCCAGGACATAAGAGATTAACTCTGATGCCTTGTGGAGCTAATTCAGCTGAAACACTACTCGTTAAGCCAACGAGACCATGTTTAGATGTGACATAAGCAGCACCAGAATGAAAACCCAGAAATGAATTCACAGAACCAACATTAACAATGGCACCTGAATTACCATTTTTAACCATGGCTTTGGCTTGGTATTTCATGCATAAGAAGATGCCTTTGAGATTGATATTCATAACCTTATCCCAATCGTCTTCCGATAATTCTGTAATTGGAGCAATTGTACCTTCTATTCCAGCATTGTTTACGGCATAATCTAAACGACCAAATGTCTTTATTGTATGAGCTACCATGTCTTCTACATCTTTAGATTTAGAAACATCAGTTGCTATAGCAGATGCTTTCCCACCTTTTGCTTCAATTGAAGCGACTAAACTGTCTAGCTCTTCTTTTCGACGTGCAGCAACGACAACATTAACACCTTTTGCTGAAAATGCTTCGGCTGTTGATTTTCCGATGCCGCTACTTGCTCCTGTGATTAATGCAACTTTGTTTTTCATGTTATTGATTTTAATGGATTACTTTTCTGAATCAGCTAATTTCTTAGTATCCACATATTGTTGAAACGCAATAACTTTCCCACCATTGAGTGTCCATAAGTGTGCTGCTTGAGCATTGTAAGCTATACCAGTTGCTTTGTTTTTTGCATCATAGCGTAAAGTTGCTAATACTTGATTGTTGCTCATTTCATGAAGTTCTATATCTGCTAATTTGAAATACTCATGGTTGGCTCCAAGACGAGCAAAAACACCATTTAATATGGCAGCAGGACCAAGATAAGGATTGCCATCAGCTAAGGAATTGCTCTCAGCTTCATTCCATACAACAGCAGCATCCATACCAGAAAGTACTGTAGGAATATCACCTTTAGCAAAAGCATCATATAAACCATTAATTATTGAAATGTTCTCAGGATTAGATGTTAAACCCAGTTGTTGCATAAACACAGCATTATCCATGAAATCTTGTTCCTGAGCAATTTTACCATTTTTCATCTTTGTGAGTGTAACACCTTCAACATCAACGATTTTATTTGTTGCAGGAATGCCAAAAAAATCACCAGTATGTGTGCCTTTAAAATTCCAGTGTTTTACGATTTTATCATTTTGGCCAAAGACATCTATGATTGTAAATTCAATATTAGAAAATCCAGTTATGAAGTTTTGATAGTAGGCTTTAAAGTTCTCTATGCCTACAATATTTTCTGGACTATGAACGGCTGTAATATTAGTGTCAAAATAGGTTGAGTTTATTTTATTAATGTCTCCTTTATTTACAATGTCATCCCAAACTTGGGTGTACATTTTTATGTCTTTTTCAATATTTTGACCTTGAACATAAAAGACAGATAAAGTTATAATTAGTGTAATTGATAATAATTTAATGGATTTCATTGTACGATATGTTTTAGATGGTTAA
The DNA here is from genome assembly GCF_050617655.1 of Psychroserpens mesophilus. GTDB lineage: Bacteria > Bacteroidota > Bacteroidia > Flavobacteriales > Flavobacteriaceae > Psychroserpens > Psychroserpens mesophilus_A. Next base: position 289,083 of record NZ_JBODQC010000004.1, read on the forward strand.
AATTTTATGTCTGAAGGATTCATGAAAATCACTATATCACAGTCTTTTATAAAATTATGAAGTGCTGATTTTTGTTCAGAATCTATTTCGCATACATACAGGTTTTCGGAATGGTCTAGTTCCATAAGGTGCTCATAATTCTCTTTTTTTGAGATATCAATGGTAGATACTTTTACATCAAAATTTGTGTTTAATAAAAGTAAGATGACATCACTGTCTATAAAACCAGAACCTCCTATGATACCTGCTTTTTTCATGTCTTTTTATAACAGAATGGATTGAATTTTAAAAAAACAGGCAGATGATAATCCAGTTGGTTGATTAACTCTTTAAAACACTAAAACAGAAAATCTTAGTATTATCACGACTCTCTCCACAAAATCGTTTCTGCCTGTTAAGAATATTTAGTGTAAGGAATACCTTAATTCACTAAAAATGTATGGTTGTTATTGTAAATTATATTTTATTTTATGTCTTCGTCTTCGTCATCAAGATCTAAGTTTTTTTCAGCTTCAATAGCTTGAAGATTTAAAACCACTTCTGTAGGATCCCAATAACCAACTTCTCTTACAATTTTACCATCTATGAATTGATAGGTTAAATGTATTGGCATTTTAACGTTATTACCATTAGCTTTCATTGTTCCTTTCCAATCTAACCAGCAGTTGACCCAAACTTTGCCTTCATCTGTAACAACCATTTCATATTCTGGATCTTCTCCAGTAAAGCCTCTACTTGAATAGTTTTCGTCATTAGCTTTATGATAAGCCACAATATCTTTTACAAGAATTGGAGTTTTTGAATTGTTAAAAAATGTCTTAGAAGAATCTGCGTATAAAGACGTATCATAGTTTTTAGAATTGTAATTTTCAATATGCTTTTTAACGGTTTCAATCTCTGATGATTGTTGCGTGTAGCGTTTCTTCTGTGTTTCGCAAGCTGTAAATAGCATTACAGACATTGCTAAAATGAATAATTTTTTCATTGTTTTTGTTTTTTTAAAACCCTTCTAAATTTTTACAATCTTGAAGAGTTTATAGTTTGATTATTCTTTGTCTAGAACTTTGATGCTTGAATAAATTTCATCAGTATGCATTAAAAAGTACTTATTGAATTTTTCAAAAAAAGCTTTGTTAGCATCTTCACTTTTCCAAGCAGATTTCATGAGTTCATTTTGTCTAGTTCCGGAAGCATCAATATCATTCCAATTAGCATATTCTGTTATGAATATTAAATCCCTTGAATCACTACCAGATAAATGTCGCATAGCACGTTGGCTTATGATTTTTTCGTTAGGAAGTATGACTTTATCGTTAAACTCTTTCAATAAGGTGTTAAATTCCTCCTGAGTTCCATCTTCTGGAATATTTATTTTCCATGTGGTTACTGTGTAAACAGTATTGTCTTGTGCATTTGTGATCGTTGGTGCAAATATTAACATTAGAGTTAATACTAGCGTTGTTTTTAAAATTTTCATGATTAATAGTTTTAAAGGATTAATTTTTAGTTCATGCTCAATTCAGAATTCAAAGTGTAAGTATAACTCAATGCATCTTCTAATGCTGCGTTAAACCTTTCACGAATCTCCTTAGTTTTAGCTTTGCCATGAACGCTTTCATATACTTTCCAAACGCCATCAACGTCTTTATCTAAATCTGCAAAATCTTTAAAAGGTGACGATACAAAATAATCTGCACCTTCTCCTCCCATGATACTGTACCAGTAACCTCTATTGTCTCCTTCTTTTTTTGCAATTGTAGAAGATACATCTTTCACTACTTCATTAAAAACCATTGAATTGTTTACTTTGAAGCTACTGACCCAAATAATGCTCATGCCTTCTAAGTCAGTTTTACGACTATAATCAGGCATAAATCTTGCGATATTAAACTCTGAGCTTTCAATGTGTGGAATTATAGATTCCATAGCAACTGGACGACATGCTTTTCCTGCTTCATCACTTTTATCCATTTCAGCCCAGTTATTCATTCTTGCAGATAATACATATACATTGCCTTTACCTTGAATACGATTCCATACATTCCAAGTTTCGGTTCCATTATTTTCTTTGTAACATTTATTCCATTTCTTTACGCCATCGGTAAAATTGGTGTTATGTCCAAATTTGATGGTGAATTCAGTTAAATTCAGCATAAAGCTTTCGTTTTCTTGGGCTTGACTTGTAGTTGGTAGTAGTAATAAGAAGCAAGCCAGACCTAAAAATGTTTTGCTCAGATTGCTTAACTTAATTGAGTGTTTGTGAATTTTTTTTGAAAATTTCATAATAAAAGCGTTTAAATAGTTGATTAATAATTGATTTGCATTCAATTACTAAGTAATCTATTATCTTACTATTATAAAACTCATCAAGGACGAATGAGTAGGTTTTTTGTCCGAAGCCCACTTATTGTTTATCGGCAACCTTTAGAAATAACCAAACTAGGTCTAATTAAATGGTTTGAAGTCTTTTAAGTAATTCTTCTTTTAAAGATTTACTCAATGGAATTGCTTTTTTTGCAATAACAATATGGCTTGAAGCAATCTCATCAATTTGAGAAAGATTGACAATAAATGAACGATGTACTCTTAAAAAGTGTTTGTTTGGTAGTTTTTCATCCATATCTTTTAAAGTCATAACTAACAGGTATTCTTTTCCTTTTGAATATATACGGCAATAATTACGTTCAGCTTCAATGTATAGAATATCCTTAATATCGACTTTTACCATTTTTTCGTGGTGTCTTACAAAAATGCAATCACTCAACATAAAGGGAGAAGGTTCTGGCTCAGAAGATACTACGTCTACCTCATTATTGTTTTCTAGCTGAAGTCGATCTACGGTTAATTCTATAGCTCGCTGCAGATCTAATTTTTTAAATGGTTTTGAAATAAAAGCATAAGGATGAGTGCTTTTTGCGCGATTGAAATGGGCTTCATCTGCATTTGCCGTTAAATAAATAACAGCAACATCTTGTTCTTTTTGAATCAATTTAACGGTTTCAATACCATCAAGATCTCCTTTTAAATTAATATCCATTAAAACAATATCTGGTAAATCTTGTTTTACACATGTTAAAGCATCTTCTGCTCTAGGTACGATTCCTACAACTTCATAACCAAGCATCGTCAGTTGTAATGAAATATTTGCAGCTATTATCATTTCGTCTTCAACAATCAATATTTTAATAGGTGTATTCATTTATGCAGCGGATTTGATTTTAAATTCGAAGGATACAGAAGTACCATTGTCAATTTTTTCTTCCATATTACCATTGAGTTGTTGGGTGAGTAATTTAATAAGTTGCGAACCAAACCCTGTTCCTTTTGGAGAAATGCCAGTTGTTTTTCCAACTCCATTGTCTATAACTTTTAAGGTGAGTGTATCTGAGTTTGATTGCGCCAGACTAATTTCAATCTGTCCTTTAGAGTCTTTAGGAAATGCATATTTGAGTGCATTTGTAAGTAATTCATTTACGATAAGTCCAATAGGAACCGCAGTATCAACATCTAATTCTAACCGATCCATAGCGCATTCGATCTTCACTTTGTCTTCAGCATTAAACGTATCTAAAATACCATCACTTAAATTGAGAAAATAATCTTTCATATCGATGCTTCCTAAGTTTTCACCTTGATATAATTTCTGATGAATGATTCCCATAGATTGTACTCGGTTCTGACTAGCTATCATAGCATCTTTTGTTGGTGAATCTTCTAATTGAGCAGATTGTAAGGCAATTAAGCTTTTTACAAGTTCCAGATTGTTTTTTACACGATGGTGAATTTCTTTGAGGAGCAATTCGTTTTGTTTATTCTTGGTATCCAGTTCACTATTTAATACTTCCAGTTTTTGATTTCGTTTTTGGTTTTTTCTAAAGTTGTAAATAACTCCAAACAGAATAATAGCGAGTAATCCAGTAAGAATTATATATAACACTTTAGTGCGTTTTTGCTGATTGATTTTTTCATCCTGAAATAAGATGGTAGCATTTTTCTGACCAACTTCATACTCAGATTGGGTTTTGTTCTCAAGGCTTAGTATAATATTATCTTTAAAAGATTCCAATTCCGAAGCGTATAATTGGTGATAATACAATGCTTTTGTATGATTGCCGAGAGACTCATAAATTTCTGAAACATGCATGTAATTTTCCCACAAATTTCGTGCACTCCCTGTTTTTTTAATAAGCTCAATGGCTTTCAAATTGTAGGGTAAGGCATCTTCATAGTTTCCCTGCATAATATAAACATGACCAATATTTCCCAGTGACGGAATGAGATAACGATCAAGCCCTAACTTTTTAGAATTGTCATAATTAGCTTGATAATCTGAAATAGCGTCATCATAACGCTCCATATATTTATAGATATTACCTCTCCAGTTTACTGAAGCCATCATTGGTGTGCCAGTTTCACCTAATTCATTATATAAATCAATAGATGCATTGATTGATTCTAATGCATTTTCTAGGTCGAAACCAGTAAATAACTGGCTATTGGCTTTAAAACGATAGGTGAGTGCTAAATCTTCTTTTGCATCAATCTCTTTTTGAATGTTAATGGCTTTATTGCAATGTCTTATGGCTTCATTATAATTATTTTCATAATATAAGAGATCACCAATATGAGCATAGCATTGTGCAATCCCTTTTTGGTAGCTCAATTTTTCATATATATTTAAGGCTTTATACACATAACTTTTAGCTTGATTATAGTCTGCTTTTATAGTGTAAAATGCTTTAATATCAAGATATGTGTTTGCAAGGTTGAGGTCATCTTTAAGACCTGTGTAAATGTTTTTTACGTTATTTAGATAATAGACAGCCGAATCTAATTTAGAATACTCCTTATGATACATCGCTAAATAATGATAGGATTCTGCAAGTGTATTTTGATTATTCGATTGTTTTGAAAGTACAACAGCTTTTCTGGAATTAATTCCAAGCATTGTAGAATCTTGAACATTACTACTATGACTCGCCAACCAACTCATGATGTCATCTAATGACGACGGATTTGAGTCTGGGTTTTGAGCAAGTGCATTTAGTGTACCATAGAGTACAAGTAAAAGGGTTAGTTTTTTAGTCATAAGTCTTTAATATAGCGATTACAAAGACTTTAGGGAAAGCTAAAGATAGTGAAATTTCCTTACATTTTTAACATTGCTTTAACAAATTTTTCAATGAAGACGTTGTCTTAACATATGTTTATGCAGCTGTTTTTGTTTTAAATTGAAAGGATACAGAAGTGCCATTTTCATGATGTTCTTCCATCACACCATTGAGTTGAAGCGTTAATAATTTTATCAGCTGTGAACCAAAACCAGTGCCTTTTGGAGACGCGTCAAAAGTTTTGCCTACACCATTATCAACAACTTTTAAGGTTAGGGTTTCAGAATTAGGTTTGCTCAGGCTGATTTTAATTTTTCCTTTACTGTTTTCTGGGAAAGCATATTTTAAAGCATTTGTAAGTAATTCATTTACAATTAGTCCAATAGGAACAGCAGTATCAACATCAAGTTCTAACTGGTCCATGGCACATTCAATTTTAACTTTATCTTCTGCGTTGAATGTATCTAAAATACCATCACTGAGATTTACAAAATAATCTTTCATATCAATGCATCCCAGATTATCACCTTGATAGAGTTTCTGATGAATAATTCCCATCGATTGAACTCTGTTCTGACTTGCAATCATGGCATCTTTTGTAGCTGAGTCTTCTAACTCTGCAGATTGTAATGAAATTAAACTCTTTACCAACTCAAGATTATTTTTTACACGATGATGAATCTCCTTTAAAAGCAGTTCGTTTTCGGCATTTTTAACCTTAATGAGTTGTGTAGTTTTTTTGTTTTTACTGAAAAAAAACAGCAACACTATAAGTAATACAGCCAGTAAACAAGCAATGATTATAAAAAGGGTTTGTACTCTGCTCTTCTGTTGAATTAATACTTCCTGACTGGCAATGGCTTCGTCCTTTTTACCTGTTTCGTATTTAATGACCGCTTCAGATTCTAAATTAGCAATTCTTTCTTGAAGAACCTGTACAGAATTTGTATGAGCTTTTTCTTTATAAAGCATTGCATTTTCAAAATCTCCTAAGTTAGCATAGCATTTTGATAAGTCATCGTATTGTTGAATGATGGTTGTCTGACCTTTCTTTTCGTAGGCTTCAACACCAGCCGATAAGTGATTTAAAGCTTTTAAATAATCCTTTTGAAGTAAATAGACTTGTCCAATTTCTGTTCTGTAAGTCGCACAGCGTTCTTCGCCAATTATTGCAACACATAATTCCCATGATTTGATATAATCTTTTAGAGCATTGACGTAATCTTTCGCTCTAACATAAACTTCACCTCGATACGAATGTGCTTTTACAGGTATAAATCTTTCTTCAGGAACTTTTTGCTCAGCGATTTCTAAACAGTATTCAGTAGCTTGATAGGCTTTTTTAAATTCGCCTAGCTCACCATAACTGATAATTAAATTAAACTGTGCCATTCCAAGTAAACCATAATTTTTAGTTTTTTCTAAAAGAGGAATGGCTTTATTGGTATATTCAACAGACTTATTATAATCTTTCATGACCTGATACAACACACCAAGCGTTCGATAAGCACTTCCTAATCCTTCATCGTCCTTTAGTTCTTCATACATAGGAATCGCCTTAAAAAGTACGTCTTGTGATTTTTCTAATTCTCGAGCTTTAAGATAGTTTTGAGATAGTGTTTCGTAAGTGTCAGCAATTTTCTTTTTATCAGTCCCTTTTTTATAATATTCAAGCACTTTTGAAGTGTGATACACTGCAGAATCTGGAGAAAAAATTCCATTGTAAGCATGCCATGTTGATAGTCCTTCATGAATCTGAGCCAGAGTCGAATCAGTTTCTTTATTTTGTGCACGCTTTAAAGTTTGAAGTCCAATCTTATGAGTTGAATTTGAATTTTTATAGTTAGCTTTCATCCATGAGATGCAAGAATCAATAGATACCGTTTTAAATGCATCAGACGTTATAAAATTTTGAGATTGTCCTGATGTATAAAATAAAAAAGCTAATAAAAATGAAAAGATTGGTGTTTTCATGTCTTTTAATTAATAACATTAAAAGAGTTGAGGTCATACCAAATATACTAAAAAAGCACTACAGTCACTGTAGTGCTTTTTGTTATAGTGTTATCTCCACTTGATTCTTTAAGATATCATCAAAAGTTTCACGTTTGCGAATGAGATGTGCTTTATTCTTATACCAGAGTATTTCAGCAGGACGATAACGAGAGTTGTAATTAGAAGCCATTGAATAGCAATACGCACCAGCATTTTTAAACGCCAAAATATCATCTTCAGTAATTTCATTAATGCGGCTGTTGTTTGCAAACGTATCTGTTTCACAGATGTAACCCACTACTGAATAAAAACGTTCGCGACCTTTCGGGTTTGAGATATTAATAATGTCATGTTGCGACCCATAAAGCATTGGTCTGATTAAATGATTGAAACCTGAATCTACTTGTGCAAAAACAGTAGATGTTGTTTGCTTTACCACATTTACTTTCGTTAAAAAGTAACCTGCTTCACTTACTAAAAATTTTCCCGGTTCAAAAGCTAAGGTGAGTGGTTTACCGTAATCGTTGCAAAACTCATTAAATCGTTTGGATAGTTTTTCTCCTAACTCTTCAATATTTGTTTCAATATCTCCTTTTTTATAAGGCACTTTAAACCCAGAACCAAAGTCGATAAACTCTAAGTTTTTAAAATTTTTGGCAGTTTCAAATAAAATCTCACTGGCATATAAAAACACATCAATATCTAAAATATCGCTTCCTGTGTGCATGTGAATACCATTAATAGTCATATTAGTGTTTTCTACAATACGAAGTAAGTGTGGAATCTGATGAATTGAAATTCCAAATTTACTATCAATATGTCCCACAGAAATATTCGTGTTTCCGCCTGCCATCACATGTGGATTTATACGAATACAAACAGGTGTTTTTGGATGTTTTGTGCCAAATTGTTCTAGTATAGAAAGGTTATCAATATTGATTTGTACGCCGAGTTTTGAAGCCATTTCTAATTCTTCAAGCGATACACCATTAGGAGTGAAAATAATGTCTTCTGCTTTAAATCCAGCTTTGAGTCCGAGTTTAACTTCCTGAATCGAAACCGTATCTAATCCAGAACCTAATGTGTTAAACAATTTTAAAATTGAAATGTTTGATAAGGCTTTCACTGCATAATTCAATTTGACTTGTTTTACCTTATTAAAAGCAGATGTTAAACGTTGATACTGAGATTTAATTTTATCAGCATCGTATACATAAAGAGGACTTCCGAAGTCTTTAGAAATTTGTAATAAGGTGTTGTGTTTCATTAGTCTCGAACTCTTAAAATTACTGTTTTTCAATAGACAAAAATAGATGTAATCTTTAGTATGAACATGAAAATGTAAAAATATTGCTAATTTTGCACATAATGTTAAATAATTAACAATTTGAAAACCATAGCCTCATGCGTAGAACGCATTATCATCTCAAGTCCTTTTTTAGAAGAAGGCTTATCGCGGCAAATCATCAATTATTCTGCTCTTGCGAAAGATTTAAATAAACAAATTTCTGAGATGTTAAAGAAACCAGTAAAAGATGGAGCTATTATGATGGCTTTAAGGCGTTACCATCAACCTATAACTATTGGAAATTCTAATCGTTTAACCAAAGCCTTTAAGAATTTAGGAGATATCACAGTTCGATCAAATTTAAGTGATTTTACGTTTCAAAATTCTAAATCTCTGATTCATAATCATTCTCGAATTTTAGAAAAAATCAGTGATAATCATCAAATATTTTATGCTTTTACGCGTGGTATATTTGAGAGTAATATTATTATTTCAACTTCTGAAAAGGATAGTATATTAGAAAACTTTAAAAAAGAAACACAAATAGGGTTTCAAGACAAATTATCTGCTATTAGCATTTATTTACCAAAGGGAAACTCAAAAATCTCCGGATTGTATTATCAGATTTTTAAGCAATTGGCTTGGGAAAACATCACATTATATGAAGTCGTTTCTACAACAAATGAATTTACAATCGTTGTAGAAGACCATTTGGTAGATCATGCATTTTCAATAATCAAGCGGTTAAAGGACTGAGGTTCTTAATTTGGCATAAGAAAAATTAAAACGGTACAAATCAATATTAAAAACTATTGGTAAAACGCAATAGGTTAACTATTTTTGCGTATCTAAAATTTTACTCTAAGAAAGATGAATTTACACGAATATCAAGGAAAAGAATTATTAAGCAGTTTTGGTGTACGCATTCAACGAGGTATCGTTGCGCAAAATGCAGATGAAGCTGTTGCTGCAGCAAAGAAATTAACTGAAGATACAGGTACAGGTTGGCATGTGATTAAAGCACAAGTTCACGCAGGTGGTCGTGGAAAAGGAGGTGGAGTTAAGTTAGCTAAAAACCTAGATGAGGTAAAAACCATTGCAGGTCAAATTATAGGAATGGATTTAGTAACTCCTCAAACGTCTGCTGAAGGAAAACGTGTTCATCAAGTATTAGTTGCTGAAGATGTATATTATCCAGGAGATTCAGAACCTGAAGAATACTACATGTCTGTTTTATTGAACAGAGCTAATGGTCGTAACATGATTATGTATTCTACAGAAGGAGGAATGGACATAGAAACGGTTGCTGAAGAAACTCCTCATTTAATATTTCATGAAGAAATTGATCCAGCTACAGGTATTTTACCGTTTCAGGCACGTAAAATTGCGTTTAATTTAGGACTTTCAGGAACAGCGTTTAAAGACATGACAAAATTTGTAACGTCATTATACACAGCTTATGACAAGTCTGACTCTTCTTTATTTGAAATTAATCCTGTTTTAAAAACAAGTGATGATAAAATTATGGCTGTTGATGCCAAAGTGTCTTTAGATGATAATGCGTTATTCAGACATAAAGATTTAGCAGCTTTACGTGATTTACGAGAAGAGAATCCTATTGAAGTTGAAGCAGGAAAATTAGGTTTAAACTATGTGGATCTTGACGGAAACGTTGGTTGTATGGTTAATGGAGCAGGATTGGCAATGGCAACAATGGATTTGATTAAACAAGCAGGAGGAGAGCCAGCTAACTTTTTAGATGTTGGTGGTACTGCTGATGCAGCTCGTGTTGAAGCTGCTTTTCAAATTATATTAAAAGATCCTGCAGTAAAAGCAATTTTAATCAATATTTTTGGAGGAATCGTTCGTTGTGATCGTGTTGCTCAAGGTGTCATTGATGCGTATAAAAATATGGGTAATATTAATGTGCCAATTATTGTACGTTTGCAAGGAACCAATGCTGATATTGCAAAAGAATTAATTGACAATTCTGGTTTAGACGTTATGAGTGCTACCGAATTTCAGGAAGCTGCAGATAAAGTACAACAAGTGTTGTCTTAGTATTAAAGATATATAACAAAAAAAGGCTCTCAACATTGAGAGCTTTTTTTATAAATGCAAACCACATTCAGTTTTCGGATTGTTATTCCAGCGTCCACTGCGATCCTTGCCTGGAATAGTACAGTGTTTACAGCCAATAGAATTATATCCTTTTTCAACTAGTGGGTGAAAAGGCAGATGATGTTCTTTTATATAAGCGTCGCGTTGCGCTTTAGTAATATCTAACAATGGGTAGAACTTTAAAATATGTCCTCTTAATTCAAAGATGTCCAAAGTAGATCGATGATCACTTTGCCATCTCATTAAACCAGAAACCCAAACGTTGTACTTTTTTTTAATGGAGTCTAAAGGTTTTACCTTGTTGATAGAACAACAAAAATCAGGGTTTTTTTTCCAGGTTTCATCTTTTGTCGTAAAATCATGCTCCTCCTTTAAAGCACTAATTGATGTTACATGCAATCCATATTGTTTGGTCAGCTGATCTTTGTAGTCCAAAGTGTCTTTAAAGTGATAACCAGTATCAATAAAAAACACCTCTTGTTTTGTGTTGATTTCAGAAAAGAGCTTTAATAAGAAAGCTGAGGTTGCTGCAAATGAACTTGTAAGCATGACCTCTGTAACATCAAAATCTATGTATAATTGCTTTATACGCTCTCGTGCTGAAAGGGGTTTATATGTTTTATTTAAAAATGCTATTTGCTCTGCTGAAATTTCAGAAGCATTAATAGTTGTAGAGTTGTCAAGCATATTCTTATCTAGGACTTTTTAGTCTTATTTGTTGCAATTTAAGAAAAGTTCAGCAACAAACACCATAGGAATTTACTTTTTTGATGTTTTATGTTTAGGTGAAACTGTTGTTTCTTTCTTAGGCATCGGACCACGTAGATGGATAATTAATCCGTTGAGGAAGTTTCTTAAAATTTGGTCACCACATTCCATATAATTAGGATGGTCTTCTCGTCTGAACATGGCATTCAATTCACTTTTTGTAATTCTAAAATCGACCAGTTCTAAAATTTTAACAATATCATTATCACGAAGTTTATGAGCTACTCTTAATTTTTTAAATATGTCGTTATTAGTCATTTACTTTAGTTTAGAACGTTGAAAGTTAAAAAAGACACATAATTTGAAGTTCGCTTTAGTAGTATTCAATTACCACAGAAACATCAACCTTTTTAAGTGAAAATTATTTAAAACGAATGTACGTAAAATATAATGATTTTTTGAGATGCATTTCATCGATAATAATTTTCAACGATGCAAAAATCGATGAAATACATTGTTTTTTCAAATCACTGATAAACAGTATGTTATAATTTAAAAACACATGAAAGTAGGAAAAAACCGATGAAAAGTAGTTTTTTTTTCGATAAGTTACAGTTTATCAAGGTTTACGGAAAATTAAACTTATTAACTTTAAAAAAGTAAAAATCATAATCCCTCGTCATGATAAATCGCGTTGAAAAATTGAGCTTGCTTTCTGAAATGATTGCTTTCGCACAGAAAAATGAAAATATAAAATCCATTGAATACAAATTTCTTTTTGGCGTTGCCAAACAACTGGATATTTCAAAAGAAGATTTCGACTATTTAATAGAACATCCAGTGACTTATGTAAATCTTAAGTCGCATAGTGAACGTATCGTACAATTTCATAGATTGGTATTGTTAATGAATTTAGATCACGAGATTAGTTCTAAGGAGTTGGTAAAGCTTCATAATTTCGGATTGAGAATGGGTTTAAGTCACGAATCTATTAATAGAGTTCTTGATCTAATGGAAAGTTTTCCTAATAAAGTTGTACCACCTGATTTCTTAATCGATATTTTTAAGGTTCAGTATAATTAAGTAAAACTTAAATAGTATCGCTTTTAGCATAATTCATTTTACCAGCTGGATTTATTCGGAAGAAGAACAGAATCTGATATCTATTGTAGCTTGTTATAATCAGTGTTTTCTATTAAAATAATTAACCAAACTGGTCTTTATAAAATAGTTCCAGCCAGCTAAACAACGTTCTCTTTTGAATTCAGGAATGGTGTCTGAAAAGTCTTCAGTAACCTTTGTTGTTAAAGTCAGTTGAGTATGATTGTCTGTTTCAGATAAATGAAATGTTACGAACGAATTACCTTCATAACCTTCATATTTCCAGTTGTAAACGATTTTTTTGAAAGGAATGACTTCAGTGATTTCCCAAAGGTGAAGAAAGACTCTGTCTTCAGAAGTTATTTTAAATTGAGTTTTAAATCCAACAGAAGGTTCAAAAGCGGGAATGTTATCAAAAAACCATTGTTTCATGTCACTAAGATCCGTTATGGCTTTCCAAACGTCTTCAACAGATTGATGAAAATTTTGTTGAACTTTTATTACTGGTTCGTTAACTTTCATTTACGACATGTTTACTTTTTCTAATTTTTGTTGATAGGTTTTAATTTCATCACGAAGTTGTGCTGCAATAATAAAATCTAAAGCTTTAGCAGCTTGCTCCATCAGTTTACGTTTTTCACGAATTTTCTTTTCTAGCTGACTTTTGGTTAAATATTCGCTTTCTGGTTCAGCAGCTTTTGCAGCTTCCAATTCATAACTATATGTACTTACTGAATTTTTCGTTAAGGCATTATCTAAACTCTTGTTTAAAGCTTTAGGGACTAGGTTATGTTTGGTGTTGTAAGCAATTTGTTTTTCGCGTCTGTATTCAGTTTCATCAATGGTTTTTTGCATACTTTTGGTAACTTTATCAGCATACATTATGGCTTTTCCGTTAAGATGTCGCGCAGCTCTACCCACAGTTTGAGTTAGTGATCGTGCTGATCGTAAAAACCCTTCCTTATCTGCATCAATGATAGCTACCAAAGAGACTTCTGGTAAATCCAAACCTTCACGCAATAAGTTTACACCAACCAGAACATCAAACAAGCCTTTGCGTAAATCTTGCATGATTTCTACACGCTCAAGTGTATCGACGTCACTATGAATATAGCGACAGCGAATTTGAATACGATCTAAATATTTAGTCAGCTCTTCAGCCATGCGTTTGGTTAATGTGGTGACTAGAGTACGTTCATCTTTTTCGATGCGTTGCTGAATTTCTTCAATTAAATCATCTATCTGGTTTAAACTAGGACGTACTTCAATCACAGGATCCAAAAGTCCAGTAGGTCTTATAACCTGCTCAACATAAACACCATCTGTTTTTTGCAACTCATAATCGGCAGGAGTTGCACTTACATAAATGACCTGATTTTGAAGTGCTTCAAATTCCTCAAATTTTAAAGGTCTGTTATCCATAGCAGCAGGCAATCGAAATCCGTATTCTACCAGATTTTCTTTCCGACTTCTGTCTCCACCATACATGGCATGCACTTGAGAAATGGTGACATGACTTTCATCTACAACCATTAAAAAATCGTTTGGGAAATAATCTAACAAACAGAATGGTCGAGTTCCAGGTAAACGTCCATCTAAATATCTTGAGTAGTTTTCAATTCCTGAACAATAGCCTAATTCACGAATCATTTCCAAGTCAAATTCTGTGCGTTCTTTTAAGCGTTTAGCTTCTAGATGCTTTCCAATTTCTTTAAAATAATCGTATTGTTTAACCAAATCATCTTGAATCTCTCGAATTGCTCCTTGAAGCACATCTGGAGAGGTTACAAACATATTTGCAGGATAGATGTTAAGTCGGTCATAATGTTCAATAACTTCATTGGTTTGAATATTGAACTGCTCGATATCTTCAATTTCATCACCAAAAAAGTGAATGCGAAATGCATCGTCTGCATAACTTGGAAATACATCAACGGTATCACCTTTTATTCTGAAATTACCATGATTAAAATCTGCTTCTGTTCTGGAGTATAAACTTTGTACGAGTCGATGTAATAAATCGGTTCTGGAAATCTCCTGATTCACTTCTAACGAAATCACATTTTTCTGAAACTCCACAGGATTTCCAATACCATATAAACATGAAACTGAAGCAACAACAATCACATCACGACGACCAGATAACAGAGAAGATGTCGTGCTCAAACGCATCTTTTCAATTTCTTCATTGATAGATAAATCCTTTTCTATGTAAACGCCAGAAACAGGAATGTAAGCTTCAGGCTGATAGTAATCGTAATAGGATACAAAATATTCCACAGCATTTTCAGGAAAAAACTGTTTAAACTCAGAATAGAGCTGAGCTGCTAAGGTTTTATTGTGTGCTAAAACCAAAGTTGGTTTCTGAACCTCTTCAATCACATTGGCAACTGTGAAGGTTTTTCCAGAGCCTGTTACACCAAGTAAAGTTTGATATTTTTCGTTAGCATTAATGCCTTCAACCAACTGTTGAATGGCTTGAGGTTGATCTCCAGTAGGCTTAAATTCGGATTGTACTTTGAAACGCATCTTACAAAGTTACATAAAAGTTATGTGTAATTGGAACTATCGTTTTAAAGTAAAATGACCTTTTAATTGCTCGCCAGTCCTTAAATTTATAATATACCAGTAATCATTAGTTTCAAGTGCTTTACCATTATAAGTACCATTCCAGGAAACCGTATTGCCTACAATGTGTTTAAGAAGCTTACCATACCTGTCAAAAATAAAGATGTCTCTGATAACATTTTTCGTATCAATGATTTTCCAAGTGTCTTTATAACCATCATTATTAGGTGTTAAAAACTTAGGGATGAATAAATCTAAAGCGATTTCAAAAAACAGATATTTGGTAATACAACCTCCAACTTCCCTCACATATAAGATATAGGAACCAAGAGGTAAATCTGAAAAGATATGACTTGTCTGAAAATTGACGCTATCTATGGAATATTCATAATTCAGAGTCTGATCATTCATGGTAACGGTTAACGTTCCATTAAGGATTTCAATGTTTGCTTCTGTAAGGTTGAAATCCGTTGAAGATCCAATAATCACTGTAAAACTGGATTCATTTGAGCAGATATCAGGTGCAGTTCCGACTTCATTGTAGATAAAAATTGTTTGAGTTGTCGAAATAACATCACCAGCATTTAATGGTGTTCCAGTACCATTAGTTCCAGTGAAATAACTTCCATTGGTTAAAGTTGGTAAGGTGTAATCTGTACACACATTTTGATTGGCAATGGTATCGACTAAAGGTGTTGCAGAAATCGTCACTGTAAAACTGGATTCGTTCGAGCAGATATCAGGCGCAGTTCCGACTTCATTATAAATAAAAATTGTTTGAGTTGTTGAAATAACATCACCAGCATTTAATGGTGTTCCAGTACCATTAGTTCCAGTGAAATAGCTTCCATTGGTTAAAGTTGGTAAGGTATAATCTGTACACACGTTTTGATTGGCAATGGTATCGACTAAAGGTGTTGCAGAAACCGTCACTGTAAAACTGGATTCGTTTGAACAGATATCAGGTGCAGTTCCGACTTCATTGTAAATAAAAATCGTTTGAGTTGTCGAAATGACATCACCAGCATTTAATGGTGTTCCAGTACCATTAGTTCCAGTGAAATAACTTCCATTGGTTAAAGTTGGTAAGGTATAATCTGAACATACGTTTTGATTGGCAATGGTATCGACTAAAGGTGTTGCAGAAACCGTCACTGTAAAACTGGATTCGTTTGAACAGATATCAGGTGCAGTTCCGACTTCATTGTAGATAAAAATCGTTTGAGTTGTCGAAATAACATCACCAGCATTTAATAGTGTTCCAGTACCATTAGTTCCAGTGAAATAGCTTCCATTGGTTAAAGTTGGTAAGGTATAATCTGTACATACGTTTTGATTGGCAATGGTATCGACTAAAGGTGTTGCAGAAACCGTCACTGTAAAACTGGATTCATTTGAGCAGATATCAGGTGCAGTTCCGACTTCATTATAAATAAAAATTGTTTGAGTTGTTGAAATAACATCACCAGCATTTAATGGTGTTCCAGTACCATTAGTTCCAGTGAAATAGCTTCCATTGGTTAAAGTTGGTAAGGTATAATCTGTACACACGTTTTGATTGGCAATGGTATCGACTAAAGGTGTTGCAGAAACCGTCACTGTAAAACTGGATTCGTTTGAACAGATATCAGGTGCAGTTCCGACTTCATTGTAAATAAAAATCGTTTGAGTTGTCGAAATGACATCACCAGCATTTAATGGTGTTCCGGTACCATTAGTTCCAGTGAAATAGCTTCCATTGGTTAAAGTTGGTAAGGTATAATCGGTACACACATTTTGATTCGCAATGGTATCGACTAAAGGTGTTGCAGAAATCGTCACTGTAAAACTGGATTCGTTCGAGCAGATATCAGGTGCAGTTCCGACTTCATTGTAAATAAAAATTGTTTGAGTTGTCGAAATGACATCACCAGCATTTAATGGTGTTCCCGAGCCATTAGTTCCAGTGAAATAGCTTCCATTGGTTAAAGTTGGTAAGGTATAATCTGTACATACATTTTGATTCGCAATGGTATCGACTAAAGGTGTTGCAGAAATCGTCACTGTAAAACTGGATTCGTTTGAGCAGATATCAGGCGCAGTTCCAACTTCATTGTAAATAAAAATTGTTTGAGTTGTCGAAATAACATCACCAGCATTTAATAGTGTTCCAGTACCATTAGTTCCAGTGAAATAACTTCCATTGGTTAAAGTTGGTAAGGTATAATCTGTACATACATTTTGATTCGCAATGGTATCGACTTCTGGAGAGGTAATTTGAAGTTGGACAGCAATACTTGTCAGATCACAAGAGGATGAAGTGATTTCACAATAATATTGGTTATCATCAAAGTTTAAAGGAATGTTATTTATTCCTAAGGTGTTAGTTGTCGCTCCTGAGTAGTTGGCATTGTTAACAACATCAATCCAGTTTCCTGAAGCATCAAGAATTTTCCATTGGTAAGAATAAGTTCCAGTATCAACTGAAACAGAAAACGTAGTATTACCATTTTCACAAACCTCTTGAGATGTGGGTTGGGTTATGTTTACACTAATCGGATCTTCTGAGTGGTTTCCTAAACCTGAACAATCTTCAGTATCTGAAAATGTCCATTCATTTATATCAAAGGTCGTTGAAGGTGCAACAGCATCAGAATTTCTAATAAAAGTGTAACCTATGTTCACATCAGTATGCATCACATCAATTGGTACAGAATTTTTAAGAAGAATAATTTCATCATTTTCATTGATACCAGCGCCAAGATTTAAATCAGCAACTAATCCGCTACAAGCATTTCCTGTACTTCCCATTTCAATAATAAAGGTGTCGAATGGATTAATAGTACCTGTTAAGGGAATTGAATAACTTGGAGTGGCATTGCCGATATCACCATAACGATCAATTTGGTATACACCATCTAAAACAATAACAGCGCTTGTTGGATTATAAAGTTCGATAACACCATAACTTCCTCCATCAGAATCATAGACTTCAGAAATATAAACCTCATTGTTACCTAAATTACAATCAGAATCAATTTGAGTAAAAACTGTTGGAGATACACCAGTACAACCACCAGAACTAGTCATAGAAATTGTTGAAGTAGCTGCTATTCCAGCAGGCACTACAACCTCTATTTCAGTGTCATTTATGATGTTGAATGAGGCATTTATTCCATCAAATTCTATTGAGGTGACAGCGTTGAAATTACTTCCGCTTACTGTTATTAAAGTGTTTTCTGGTCCGCTTAAAGGGAAAAATGATGATATTATTGGAGCAGGACATAAACTATTAGCTATTGTACTTACAGTATTTTTATTTGTATTAAAAGAATAACTTTGATTGCATGCCAAAAGCACACATAACAAAGCAGATAAAAAAAATAAACGTTTCATTAAGTGGTATTAGAAATCAAAAATAAATAATATTTAATTAGTTCTATTTTTATTTGTTCAGATATACCCAACCAATATATTCGTTTTGAGTAGCATTAGAATCATTAAGATTCAATACATAAAAATAGGTTCCAACGGGAAGCACACTATTGGTATTCATTAGTCCTTTATTTGCGATACCATACCATTTATTATTGTTGTTTCCTTCAAAAATTAATGATCCATAACGGTTATAGATTTTTAATTTATGATTTTGGTAATTATCATATAAACCTTGAATATTGAACCAGTCGTTTTTACCATCATTGTTTGGTGAAAACCCTTTAGGAATAACTAATTCTCCATAATCTACTGAGATGTCAAATAGTATAGACTTTATAACGCAACCGTTAATATCGCTAACATATAATATATGTTCTCCATTAGAAAGATTTGTAAATGTAACATCAGACTGAAAGGCTTCATTATCAATAGCGTATTCATAAAGTATTGTGTTATCTGTCATTGTAACTGTTATTGCGTCTTCATCAATTGCGATATTGCTATCTGTGAGTGTGAAATCTACAGCAGGATAAATTATGACATCGAAACTTGATTCGTTAGAACAACTATTTCCAGTGTTTCCTGTTTCGTTATAAATATAAATTGTTTGTGAGGTTGTAATCATATCTCCAGCGTTTAGTGTTGTTCCGTTTCCGTCTGTAGCTGTAAAATAGTTACCGTTAGTTAATGTAGGAAGCGTATATTCTGAACAAACACTTTGATCTGAAATTGTATCAACTTCAGGAATTTGATTGATAGTGATATTAAAACTACTCTCATTAGAGCACAAATCTGGAGCTGTCCCAATTTCTATATAAATATAAATAATTTGAGAGGTAGTAATAGTATCACCAGCATTTAATGGTGTTCCTGTGCCATTAGTTTCAGTGAAATAATTACCATTCGTCAAGGTCGGTAATGTATATTCAGCACACGCTATTTGGTTGCTTAGTGTATCTACAACAGGAGTTCCGTTAACAGTAACTGTAAAACTAGATTGGCTAGAACAACTCAACGAAGATGTATTCACTTCATTATAAATATAGATTGTTTGAGTGGTAGTGACAAGATCACCAGCATTCAAAACTGTTCCTGTACCACCAGCTGCTGTAAAATAATTACCATTAGTTAATGTTGGCAGAGTGTATTCAGTACACACGGCTTGGTTTTCTAGAGTATCTACCTCAGGTGTTTCTGTAATGGTAACTGTAAAACTGGTCTCATTAGTGCAGGTTCCAACACTATTAAAGATGTAAATAATTTGTGATGTAGTGATTTGATCACCAGCATTTAAAGCGGTTCCTGTTCCGTTAGTGTCTGTAAAATAAAAACCGTTAGTTAAATTAGGTAAGATATAACTACCACAAACATTTTGGTCTGTTAATTCATCAACTTCTGAGGTTGTGACATTTAATTGAGCGGCATTACTAGCTAGGTTACAATTTGCAGAGGTCATTTCACAATAGTATTGATTTCCGTCAAAATTGATTGGCACATCAGTAATACTTAATGTATTGGTTGTTGCTCCGGAATAGTTAGCATCGTTAGACACGTTAACCCAATTACCTGAAGCATCAAGTGTTTTCCATTGATAGGAAAAAATTCCGCTTTCTACTGAAACTGTAAATGCTGTTGGGTCGTTCGCACACATATTTTGGTTTGTAGGATGTGTAATTTCTGGTGTTTCAGAAGATGTAGGATCAGCAGTGTGCATTCCTAGGTCAGTACACACTTCAAAACTGTCAATCAACCAATCTAAAGCATTGAAAGTGCTACTTGGAGCACTGGCATCAGCATTTCTTATGATGCTGTACCCTTTCTCATCAGGAGCATGAACAAGATCTATTACAATATCGTTTTTAAGAAGTTTAAACTCATCATTTTCATTAAATCCAGTGGCAGTTTCTAAATCTGTCGCAACACCACAATCGGTTCCTGTACTTCCCATTTGAATAATGTAAGTTTGTTGTGCCGCAATAGAGTTTACTAAAGGAATAGAAATACTTGGATCTGCATTTCCTATATCTCCATATCTTTCAATGGTGTAGATGTCATCTAAAGCAATTGTAGAATTTGTAGGATTATAAAGTTCTATAATGCCATAACTACCTGTTTCTGAATCAAAAATTTCAGAGATATAGACCTCTCCTGTAACACATTCTGATGTGATGAGAGTAAAGTTCGTTGCAGCATTTCCAATACAGCCACCAGAACTTGTGATAGAGATCATTGAGCTATCTGTGACTCCGGAAGGCACAAATGCAGAGATTTCGTTAGCGCTAATAATGGTAAATGAAGCCTCTATTCCGTTAAAAGCTACAGATGAGGTTGTGTCAAAATTACTTCCCTGAATAGTAATTAATGTGTTTTCCGGACCAGCAACAGGTGAGTAAGATGATATGATAGGTGCCGGACAATAGTTTTTGACACTAATTAACGCAGAAGTATTTATTAGATTAAATGCATCAGCTTGATTTGTAAACAAAAAAAAAGATAGAATAAAAAATGTAAAGATGTTTGATTTCATAGCTTTAAAATGTGTAGCAAATTAAATAATAATTCTATGATTTTATATTAAGTAAGTGTTACTTTTAATTAACAAAATAAGAAGTAATCTTTCATAACTTCCATATGTATAGATGTAAAATAGAACTTAATCGCCTCTTGTTCCTTTGCATTTGCTACAGTAACAATGCTTTGCGGCTTTTGAAGTGCTTTTAAGTGTTTATAATGAAATAACTCTATTCCATAAATATGTTTTCCTATTTTTTTGGGATTATCACAAATCCATATAAAATCAATACCTTCTTTTTGCAAGAGTTTAGCTATGATTTTACCTTTCTTTCCTGCTCCCCAAAGCGTAAGCGATCTTGAAATACTATAATTAAGTTTTAGAAAATAATGTAATTTGATATCCAGAAAATAATTTTCGGCATAATTACTATCTGTTCGTGATGCTCTAGTACTATAATCTCTCCAGTAATGTAAAAGGTGGTTGCTTGGAATACATTTCATATTGTTTTCATAGAAACGAAACGTTAAATCGTAGTCTTCGGGATAGCGATCAGGATTGAAAGCACCACAAATTAATAAATCTTCACGATGTATCATCCAGCAAGGCGAAGGGATGACACATTCTTTGTATATTTCAGAGTAGTTTTTACCTTTAGAAGTCAGGTTGTTTAACCAGGATTCGTATTTCGCATAACCATCACCAATTCCCGATTCACTAAAGTATTTTACCAAGCCCAAAGCGATGTGTTTTCTTCCATGCTTTTGTAAATCATTCATCATAATGGTTAATTTTTCAGGATGCATAATATCATCGCTATCCATTCTTGTGATGTAAATTCCTGAACTTTTTTTAAGAGCTAAACGCAAAGCATCAATGATGCCAGAGCCTGAATTCTTAAATAATTTAATACGATTATCATGTTTAATGAATTCTTCCACAACAGAATAGCTGTTGTCTGATGAATGATCGTCAATAATTATTAATTCCCAACGCTCATAAGTTTGTTTAATAACAGACTTTAAACATTCTGGTAAAAACTCAGATGTGTTTTTAAAAGGTGTAAGTATACTAATCAATGGTTTAGGCATACGGCTAAAATACAACATCTATTTTAACAAAAACTTTGCTAAATTAAGTGTAACCTATTGTAGTTTTGTGCGTCTAAAAAAAAAGAAAAATTAAAAATAGTTATGAAACATATTCTATCAATCACAGTTGTAAGTCTTTTGCTTTTTGCTTGTAGTTCTTCAAATACCAATACTAATGATTTAGCAACTGCAAATCCTATAGTAACTGCAATTGATTTAACTCAAGTTGTAGATGATAAAGCTCCTGTTGTTATAAATCCAGGACGATTTACTCAAGATACAGTAATCTATAGATTACCAAGAATTATTCAAGGAAGTTATGCCGTTAATGATTTCGGAAAATATATTGATGATTTAAAAGCTCTAGATTACAATGGAAACACCCTTTCGGTAAGTAAATTAGATGATAATACATGGCAAATTGTTAATGCCACACGTCTCGATAAATTAGAATACTATGTTAACGATACTTTTGAATTGGAAGTTGCTGGAGGAATTGGAGAAGAGGTTCCTTTTTCTCCTGGAGGAACAAATATTTCTTCAGAAAATTATGTATTGAATTTACATGGATTTATTGGTTATTTTGATTCACTAAAAAATGCGCAATATACTTTAGCTGTTACAGCTCCTGCAAACTTTAAACGGACTTCTGCATTGCAAAACACCAACCTGAAGTCCAGTCCAGATGGTACTAAGATTACGACAAGCTATTTTGCACCTCGTTACTTTGATATTACAGATAACCCAATGATGTATGGTAAATTAGATGTAGAAGAATTTATGGTAGGTGACATCAAGATTGTTTTAAGTGTATATTCTCCAAATAAAAAGCACAAAGCATCGACATTAAAAGAAACTGTGTTTAAAATGATGGAAGCTCAAATGGCTTATTTAGGTGATATTAATACGACATCGCGTTATGATATTTATTTATATCTAACAGATAGAAGTGAAGGTCAGCCAAAAGGATTAGGTGCTTTAGAACATCACACATCAACTGTTGCTGTATTATCAGAAACCAGTACTCCAGAGCGTTTGTCACAATCTGTCATAGACGTTATTGCTCATGAGTTTTTTCATATTGTAACACCACTTACCGTACATTCTGAAGATGTACATTATTTTGATTACAATCAGCCAACATTTTCTAAGCATCTATGGATGTATGAAGGTGTTACTGAGTATTTTGCACAGCATTTTCAAGTGTATGAAGGTTTAATCAGTAAAGAGGACTATTACAAAGAAATTAACTCTCAAATTTTGAGATCTACAATATACTATGATGATGCAATGAGTTTTACTGAAATGAGTGAAAATGTTTTAGAAGAACCTTTTAAAACTAATTACGGAAACGTATATGAAAAAGGTGCGTTATTGGGTATGTGTATTGATATTCTCATGCGTGAAGAAAGCAATGGAAACAGAAGCATGCTTAGTCTAATGAAAGAATTATCAAATACGTATGGAGTAGAAAAACCGTTTGAAGATGACGCTCTTATTGATGAAATTGTAGATATGACTTATCCTTCTATAGGTGAATTTTTAAACACACATGTTACAGGTAAGACACCTGTAGATTACAGTGTGTTTTTAGATAAAGTAGGTTTAACTTTTGAAGAAACAAAGGTGGAAACTGGCTTTATCCAATCTGCTAAAGGCTCTATTTTTGCTGCAGATCAAGACAAAGGAACTTTGTTTTTTGCATCAAATGTAAGCGATAATAGTTTTTGGGCAGAACAAGGTGTTCTTGAAAATGATGTTGTTACATCTGTAAATGGTCAAGACGTTACTTTAGCCAATGCCAGAGCAATTTTAATCCAGCTGTATAACGCAAAAGTAGGAGATGATATCAATGTCGTTTTAGATAGAAATGGTAAAGCAGTTAGTATCAATACAAAATTTACTCCAGCTTATACCACCAAAACGGATATCATAGAAGATAAGAACGCTACAGCAGACCAAGTTAATGTTCGTAAGGCATGGTTAAATTCTAAGTCTGGTACAAATATAACAGATGACAAAACTAAATCGGAGTAGTAATTGTATTTAAAAGCCTTCAAAAGCACCCAGACCAAATAGGGCAAAATCATATTTTACGGGATCAATAGGATCTAGTTGTCGTAGTGCATGATCTAATTCGCTTAAAGCTTTACCATCATTTTGCTTGCGTTTGAGTAAGCCTAATTTTCGGGCGACATTACCTGAATGTACATCTAGCGGACAAGATAGCAGTGAAGGACTGATGCTTTTCCAGATGCCAAAATCGACGCCATTCTGATCCTGACGAACCATCCAACGTAAGTACATATTAATGCGTTTTGCTGCTGAATTTTTTAAAGGATCACTCACGTGTTTTTGGGTTCTTGGCAAATGACTAATTTCAAAAAAGTGTGTTTTAAATTGATGTATAGCAAATTGAAGAGAGTGTTCTTTAGCATTAACAGAAAATACAGATTCTAACCCGTTGTGATTTTTGTATATGTGCTTTAAACTTTTGATAAACTGAATAAAATCCAAACCATTGAAAGTGCGATGCACAAAGTTGGTTAAATTGTCTAAATCTGATTCCTGATGATGGATTACAAAATCGTATGGAGTTTGGTCTAATAATTCCATCATTTTATAAGCGTTATTGATGATGCTTTTACGATTTCCCCAAGCAATAGTAGCCGTTAAAAACCCAGCAATTTCAATATCTCCCTTCTTAGAAAATTGATGAGGTATTTGTATGGGATCACTTTCTATAAAATGTGGATGATTATACTGTTCGACTTTTACATCCAGAAATTCTTTAAGTTCTTTTTTTGAGAGTTTTAAACGTTTTGACAAAATAGGGTTGAATTACTTAACAGCAATCATGCTAATTTCAACATTAACAAATTTAGGAAGATTTGCTACTTCAACAGTTTCACGTGCAGGAGCAGAATCGGCATCAAAATAGGTGGCATACACATCATTTATTTTAGAAAAGTTGTGCATGTCACTAATAAAAATAGAGGTTTTAATCACATTTTCGAAGTTCATTCCGGCAGCTTCTAAAACTGCCTTTAGGTTGTCCATAACCTGTTTGGTTTCCGCTTCGATAGAATGCATAATAAGCGCTCCTGTATTTACATTCAAAGCTATTTGACCTGAAGTATATAAAGTGTTTCCTGTTAAAACGGCCTGATTATATGGTCCAATTGGAGCAGGCGCTTTTGGTGTGTTTATAATTGTTTTCAAAATGGATTGTGATTTAAATCTGTGGGAACGAAATTAATTAAAACAATTGAATTTTTGCTCAGTTCTAAGTTTTTGATTTTATAATTCTTAATGTGTGGTATTCCCGAAATATTTTTTCCGTAACCAAAACGAAACGCGAACTAATAGAATCAGCGCAGGAACTTCTACTAATGGACCGATTACACCTGCAAATGCTTGTCCGGAATTTAATCCGAAAACAGCAATAGCAACAGCAATAGCTAATTCAAAATTATTTCCTGCTGCAGTAAAAGCGACAGCAGCTGTTTTGTCGTATTCAGCTCCCATAGCTTTCGTAAAGAAAAATCCAATAATGAACATTAAGCTAAAATAAATAAGTAATGGAACAGCAATAATGATAACATCCATAGGAATTTGTACTATCAATTCACCTTTTAATGAGAACATTATTATAATGGTAAATAAAAGCGCTATGAGTGTCATTGGTGAAATGGCTGGAATGAATTTTTTGGTATACCATTCTTCACCTTTAAGTTTTACTAAAATAAGTCGACTTAAAATCCCCATGACAAACGGAATGCCAAGATAAATGGCTACACTTTCAGCAATAGTTCCTATTGAGATATCGACAATAGCACCTTCAAATCCAAAATAGGGAGGAAGAACAGTTATAAATATCCAGGCATAAAAACTGTATGCAAACACTTGAAAAATGCTATTTAAGGCAACTAAACCTGCTCCATATTCGCTACTACCTTCAGCAAGGTCGTTCCAAACTAAAACCATTGCAATACAACGCGCTAAGCCAATTAAAATTAATCCGACCATATATTCGGGATAATCTCGCAAAAATGTAATTGCTAAAACGAACATTAAAACAGGACCAATAATCCAGTTCAGAATGAGGGAAATAGACAAGATTTTTGTGTTTCTGAAAACTTTTGGCAGAAGTGCATAATTAACCTTTGCCAAAGGTGGATACATCATTAATATTAATCCAATCGCAATTGGAATGTTGGTTGTGCCACTATTAAATGTATTGATAATAGTAGGAAATGTTGGTATAAAATATCCAAATCCAACACCAATAGCCATAGCGACAAATATCCACAAGGTTAAATTTCTGTCGAGAAAACTTAATTTTTTTGTTGCCATTTTTTAAGAGTTTATTTGAGAGAAAACATAACATAATTCAGTTGCAATTTGCAAACTTCTTTCGTTATATTTTTCAGCCTGTTGTGGTGTATTGTCATATGCTTTTGGGTCTTCAAAAGTTATAGGAATACGTTTTTCTGCACCTGATACAAATGGACATGCTTCATTTGCTGAATCACAGGTCATAATTGCAGCAAATTCAGATTTTGGATTAAAATCATCATCCAACTTTTTTGAAAACCCAATAACAGGATGCTCATTGTCAGCATATTTAATACTGTAAATCGGATTGTTATTTTTTGAAATTTTATTTACTTGAAACCCTGAATGTTGTAACGTTTCGGCAACCATGGGAAAAAGGGCTGTTGCTTCAGTTCCTCCAGAATAACAATGTACATTTTTAATACTGAAGTAGTGCGCCATAGTTTGTGCCCAGACTTGAGACAAATGACTTCTTCTCGAATTGTGAGTACAGATAAAATTGATTCTAATCTGTTCATTAGATGAGGTTTTAGTCTGAATGAAATCAATTAGAGGTTGTATGACTGATTTGCGTTCATCAGAAATAGTTTGTAGGTTTAATTTTTGAATGAATTCTTCTATTTCTGAAAACAGGGTTGATTGTCTGGTTGTCATTATCTTAATGTTTTAGCAACAATTTCCTTCTGGAGAACAGCAAGGCTCATTATTTAATTCTGATAATTTTACTTTCGGTTTTTCAACAGGTATTCCGCAGTTATCTTTTGCCAAACAATCTGTTTGCTTTGTTGTTAAAAGAAAAGTTGTTCCATTAAAATCAAGTCCGAATTTACCAATCGTATCACCTTGATATTCCACTTCAATCTCTAAATCTTCTATCCCTAAAACTTTTTCTGAAAGTTCTATTATGCTTACTAATTTTTCGGGATGTAACCTGTGGTCATAATCGTTAGCATTCCAAAGTTGAAAATTTACAACTTCTTCATTGCGAACCGTTCCTCCACAATCAATAAAGTGTTTTGTTATTTTTCCAACTTCTGTAACATGAAAGTGATTTGGAACTAACTCTCCGTTTGGCAACTGAAATGAAATTGTTTCCAGTTGATTCAGTTTACTTTTAATTTCTGATAGTTTCATTTTATATTTATTTATTGCGATTATACGATTAAATGATTTAAATTTTTTTTTAGCAGCAATCTGTTTTGGAGATGTCTTGATCTAAAAATTGATTCATAATGTTTTTCATTTTAGTCCAGTTTTCAGTGTCGATGCAATAGCAAACACTTGTACCTTCAACATTTCCTTTGATTAAGCCAAGATATTTCAATTCTTTGAGATGTTGTGAAATTGTGGGTTGCGCCAAACCGATTTCATTAACCAAATCACCACAAACACAGCTATTAATTTTAAATAAATGTTGTAAAATTGCTACTCTGGCTGGATGCCCGAAAACTTTTGCAAATAGGGCAATTTCGTTTTGCACATCAGAAAATATTTCAGTTTTAGCTAATCCCATATTGTTTAATTTGTATATTGCAATATTACGATTAATATTTTGTTTCTCAAAATTTATCTGATGAAGATTAGTAGTCTTTACAAAAATCAAGTTAATAAGATAAATTAAACCTTAGAGTAAATATCATGTCACCCATTGAAAGAGTTTACGGATTACGTATTTTGTTAATGACTTTTATTATTCATTATCATCTGCTAAAGGTGAAATCATAATGTGAGCTCTGTGGGTTCCAGGATTCATAATCCAAGGATGATTTGAGCCTACAGGTTTTTCAGGTAAACCAGTAGATTGAGACGTAGCAAATGGTAAATAAACGACATAGCGGTATTGTGCGCCTTCTACTTGAGATGTTTCAGGATCGTAAAGTTCTTCTGATCCATAATAGATATGTAGTGTTGATCCTGGTTTTCCCATGTCTAGCTGGCCTGATTTTGCTTCTTCTTCTCTAATATCAAAAATTTCAGTTGCTGATTTTCCGTCGGCTCTTAATTCCCGACCTCTTGCCATAAAAGGTTCAAGATCTTTGTGGTAGCAGGCTGCATTAAATCCAGGTTTTTTAGGATTATCGGTAAGTACAATGAATTCGTTTTCTCCTTCTCTGAAAGTTACAAATTCACCAGCCATATTATAGCCTATAACTTTACATTTATCTCTGCTTACTTCAGGAGCAGCCATTAATGCTGTTGCAATCAAAGCTTCGTCGGAGTTAATAGCGACTAATTGAGTCTTAACCTTATTTAATACGCTATCTGTTACTGTTTCTTTTACAGATGATTCTTCAGATGTATTTTTGTTTTTGGGTGAAGTATTACAGGAAATTAAAACTCCAGCTAAAATGATAGTTACAATAATTTGTTTCATTGTTTAAGTTGTTTGTGATTAGTTATCGATTTTCTACAAATTCCACTTGCTTTTCCATGCTTTGTAAGCATTAATGTTTTAGATAAAGTTCCAATTCCAAATGCTATTGATTTAATAGAATCTTTCGCTAGGTAATTTTTAACTTAGCTCGGTTTTTTCTATTTGTTAGAACTAAGTTACTAAAAAGAAAATGAACCAATAGGACAAACCGCTGAGATTTTACGAGTACGTTAAAACTGAGATTGAGTTACGCAAGGTATTATAAACTGTACATTTTACTTTCCTAATTTTAAAATTCTAAATGCACCTTGTATTACTAAAACAAAAACTATAGTTCCAATAATTAAATCAGGTTTGTTTGAACTGAACAAGTTTACCAAGATCCCAGCAATTATTACTCCAAGATTAATAATAACATCATTTGAAGTAAATATCATACTTGCTTTCATATGTGCTTCTTCTTTACTTTTTGATTTTTGTAAAATATAAAGACATATTCCGTTAGCAATAAGAGCAAAAACAGAAACAATAATCATTGTTGAAAAGTCTGGTATCTGTTCTGACCCAAAAAATCGTCTCAGAACTTCTGCAAATCCAATTACTGCGAGTATTATTTGAAAGTATCCGGCAAGATTTGCAATTCGTTTTTTTCTGATTAACGTTCCGCCAACAGCAAAAAGACTAATTCCGTAAACAAAGCTATCTGCAAGCATATCTAAACTATCAGCAACAAGTCCCATTGATTTTGAAACCAGACCTGTAGTCATTTCGATAATGAAGAATGTAAAATTAATTAAAAGTACAGACCAAAGTATTGTTTTCTGATTTTTAGTTTCTTTGAAGTTTATTTGATTGGTTTGTTCAGTAGCTAGTTTCTTTCCACCAAGTTTTAATTCGACGATAGATTTTTCTATTTGTTGAATGTCTCCGATATGAAAGATTGTTAGCTTTCGGTTTGGAATATCAAATTCTAAATTCACAATACTTGAAATTCCATCTAATTTCATTCGGATTAGAGTTTCTTCTGAAGGACAGTCCATTTTGGTGATTTTAAATATCGATTTTTGCATTCAGTTTCTGTTTAAGTATTGGTTGTAACGAGTTGTGTATCGTGTCGTTGGTAAGAACTAAGCTAATAAAAGAAAGCGAACAATAGAAAAATCTGATAGGATTTTGTGTAGTACTTACCAACTAAGCAAGCTGTTTATTCATGTTGTTTTTAGGATGTAAACGGTTTCTGTTAATTTTTTTTCCAACTAATGAATACCAGAAAATTACCGATTCCAATATATAACTGTTGTAAAACACCAATTACGAGTAATAGTTTTAGCCATGTAATATAGTCTAATGCTGCTACAAAATGTAATATTATCAGAGCTGGACCTAATATTATGTCCAATATATCTTTTAATCCTCTAAATTCAGGTTTAATTTTATATTTAATAGCTGTATGAATAATTGAGGTAAAGTTTGCCAGATGCATTAATCCAATACCCAAGTTCGCTAATCTCCAAATTAAAGAATTATCTTGAGTGGCAATACCAATTATCTGTGGTAATAGTGAGCCAACTAAAGCCGTCAAAGTTGTAGTGACTAAAGCTTGAAATCGTATTTTTTCATAATTATCCCAGTCATCAGAACTATGTTTTAAAGCAACAACAACTCCTGTAAAACCTAAAGTTCCTAAAGCTATTTGAGCAAGAGTATTTAATAAATCGGAGTGTTCCATGGCTTAATTTAGTGTATTATACTGAAATAGGTTGACCTTTTTTGGGTTCATTTTTCGTTAATTAAAAGGTCAAATATTCTAAATTTAGT
>NZ_JBODQC010000005.1:0-226521 GCF_050617655.1 Psychroserpens mesophilus
ATAGATTATAAAAATATTTATAGAAAATATTCTAATATTAATAGTGTTTTATATATTTATGAATATTTAGATATTTAATGATAAAAAATAGTGAATTAAATTTAGTTTGGAGCTTTGTCAAT
Organism: Psychroserpens mesophilus; assembly: GCF_050617655.1. Taxonomy (GTDB): domain Bacteria; phylum Bacteroidota; class Bacteroidia; order Flavobacteriales; family Flavobacteriaceae; genus Psychroserpens; species Psychroserpens mesophilus_A. Next base: position 123 of record NZ_JBODQC010000005.1, read on the forward strand.
AAAACTAACAGAAATATATTCTTAACAGGTAAAGCAGGAACAGGTAAGACTACCTTTTTACATAAACTGAAAAAGCAATCGTTTAAAAGACTGATAATTGTTGCACCAACAGGAGTGGCAGCAATTAATGCCAAAGGTGTGACTATTCATTCTTTTTTTCAAATGCCTTTTGGACCTATTTTGCCAAATGCTAAATTCGATTTATCTAATAATTTTAATAGAAACTTTAGTAAAACAAAAATTAATATTATTAAATCTTTAGATCTTTTGATTATTGACGAAATTAGTATGGTTCGAGCAGATTTACTAGATGCTTTAGATAAAACCTTAAGAAAGTATAAGCATAGAAATGAAGTTTTTGGTGGAGTACAATTGCTTATGATTGGTGATTTACATCAACTTTCACCAGTAGTGAAGGAATATGAATGGCGTTTATTAAGTCCTTTTTATAAGAATGTTTTTTTCTTTAGTAGCAAAGCTTATCAACAATGTGATGCTGTTACAATAGAATTAAAACATATTTACAGACAAGATAATCCTATTTTCATAAATATACTTAATGAAGTTAGGAATAATAAATTAAGCCAAGCTTCTGCTGATGTATTAAACAAACGTTTTAAACCTCTTTTTAGTCCTAAAGAAAATGATGGTTATATTTCATTGACTACTCATAACAATAAAGCTAATCAAACAAATAATAAAGAACTCGAAATACTCAAAGGAAAGGCGCTAACATATAAAGCAGTTGTAAAAGGTAATTTTCCAGAACATTCATTTCCAAATGAGAAAGTATTAAGGCTAAAAGTTGGTGCTCAAGTGATGTTTGTAAAAAACGATAGCTCACCAGAAAAGCTTTACTTTAATGGCAAGATTGGTAAAGTTATTTCATTGGAAGAATGTGAAGTTGTTGTTAGGTGTCCAGATGACGATTATAATATTATCACTAAACCCGAAATATGGGAGAATATAAAATACACAGTTGATTCTGAAACTAAGGCCATTACTGAAGATAAAATTGGAAGCTACTCACAAATACCATTGCGTTTAGCTTGGTCAATTACAATTCACAAAAGCCAAGGATTAACTTTTGAAAAAGCTATAATAGATGTTGAAGGAGCTTTTGCACATGGACAAACGTATGTTGCTCTTAGTCGTTGCAAATCATTAGAAGGTTTAATCTTAAGTAGTAAAATCACTCCTAATCATATTATAAGCGATAATGATATTACTGCTTTTAATAAAAAAGCCGAAGTAAATCAACCTAATGATAAAATTTTACAACAGTCTAAAAGAAAGTTTCAATTAGATTTAATTTCAGAAGTTTTTAATTTCTATGACTTTCTAAATCCTATACATAAAATATTAGATGTTTTTTATAAAAACAGAAATAGCATTAAAGGTAATATAGAAAAGCCTTTAAACACTATAAAGAATACTATAACTAATATACTAAAAGTAAGTACATCTTTCAATTCTCAATTATTATCAATTGGTAGTCTTGAAGACATTCCTGAGGCAAATGCAACACTACAAGACAGATTTGTAAAGGCCATTTCTTATTTCAATGATTTAGCAAAATCTATAATAGAACCTTCGTTAGAAAAATTTAGTTTTACCACAGATAATAAAGCTATCGATAAAGATATAAATAAAAAGTATGATCAAATAGCGGAATTGCTAAAGACTAAATTATTGTATTTCGAGGGATTAAAAAAAGGTTTTAGCACACAACATTTTTTAGAGTTAAGAGCTAAATCTATCTTTCTGGTAAAAGAAACTCCCAAAAAACAACGTAAAATTGTAATTGATGGAACTGAAAACATTGAACTTTTCGAATCACTTAGAGAGCTCAGAAATGAAATAGCAAAAAGAGAAGATTTAGCTCATTTTCAAATATTCACCCAAAAATCATTATATGCCATGTGTGAAATGTTACCAACATCAACATTAGAACTGAAACATATATATGGTATGGGAAAAACGCGTATTACTAAATATGGTTCAGAAATAGTAGAATTGATAAGCAACTATTGTGAAGAACATAATATTGAACCTTCGCATTCAATATCATCTTTTGAAGAATTAAAACCAAAGAGACAAAAGGGAGATACCAGGAAGTTATCTTTAAAACAATTTAAAGCTGGAAAATCAATTGATCAAATAGCTCAAGATCGAGAGTTAAACACCAATACTATATTTGGACATTTGGCTAGTTTTATTACATCAGGTGAAGTTAAAATTACCGATTTAATATCTCAATCAAATTATTCAGAATTAAAGTCAATCATTCCTACTAAAACTTTCGAAAGCCTTTCAGATTTAAAGCATCAACTAGATGATAAATATTCATATGGTGAAATTCGTCTGGTGCTTGATGAATTTTCAAAATAAAAAGGCTTCAAAATAAATTCTGAAGCCTTAATAATATCTTTTAAGATAGATTATCCTTTTATAACACCTCTAGAAATTACAATTTTTTGAATCTCTGAAGTACCTTCATAAATTTGAGTAATTTTTGCATCGCGCATTAAACGTTCTACATGGTATTCTTTAACAAAACCATTGCCTCCATGTATCTGAACAGCTTCAACTGTTTGTTCCATAGCAACTTTACTCGCATATAATTTTGCCATAGCGCTAGACATATCATAGTTGTTACCTTGATCTTTATCCCAAGCAGCTTTCATGACTAACATACGAGCAGCTTCAACTTCAGTATACATATCTGCTAATTTAAAAGCGATGGCTTGGTGATTGCAAATTTCTGTACCAAACGCTTTACGTTCTTTAGAGTATTTCAGCGCTAATTCATAAGCTCCAGAAGCAATTCCTAAAGCTTGAGCAGCAATACCAATTCTTCCACCAGATAGGGTTTTCATAGCAAATTTAAAACCAAATCCATCTTCACCAATTCTATTTTCTTTAGGGACTTTTACATCGTTAAATTGTAAGGTATGAGTATCACTACCTCTAATTCCTAATTTATCTTCTTTTGGTCCAATATCAAATCCTTCCATTCCTTTTTCAACAATAAAAGCATTAATACCTCTGTGACCCTTATCTCGATCTGTTTGAGCAATAACTAAATAGACATCACTACGACCTCCATTTGTAATCCAGTTTTTTGTACCATTAATTACGTAGTGGTCACCTTTATCAATGGCTGTAGTAGTTTGGGAAGTTGCATCACTACCAGCTTCAGGCTCACTTAAGCAAAATGCACCTAGATATTCACCAGTAGCTAATTTTGTTAAGTATTTTTGTTTTTGCTCTTCAGTTCCATACGACTCTAAACCATAGCATACTAATGAATTATTTACAGAAACCATAACAGAGGCTGAAGCATCAATTTTAGACAATTCTTCCATTATTAGAACATATGAAATAGCATCCATTCCACTTCCACCATATTTAGGGTCAACCATAATTCCCATAAACCCAAGTTCACCCATTTTTCGGACAAGTTCTTGAGGGAAAGTCTGTGTATTATCTCGTTCTATAACGCCTGGAAGTAATTCGTTTTGTGCAAAATCGCGAGCTGCGTCGCGAATCATAGTATGTTCTTCGGTTAAACTAAAATCCATAGTAAAGTATAATTATTGATTTGATAAAAAATGATGTCAAAGATAACTTTTTATTAGCAGATTTTCAATGAAGATTACTATTTTTACTAGATATGATAAAATCTAATTATAGCGTCATTGGTGTAATGTCTGGAACCTCCTTAGACGGAATTGATCTTGCACACATTGATTTTGAATTTGATAACCTCTGGACCTTCAAAATTAATAATGCAGAAACGATTCCATACACCAATTTTTGGTACACAAAACTTTCAAATCTTATCAATCAAGATTTGAATAGTTTAAAAGTTATCGATAAGGATTATACAATTTATCTGTCTAAGGTTATTAATAATTTTATTAAAAAATTTCAACTCACTCATATTCATGCTATTTGTTCTCATGGTCATACGGCATTGCATCAGCCAGACAAAGGATTGACCTATCAAATTGGGAACCTAAAACAAATAGCAGATTTAACACAACAAAACGTCGTATGTGATTTTAGAGTTCAGGATGTCGAACTTGGCGGACAAGGAGCTCCTTTAGTGCCAATTGGTGATCAGGTATTGTTTTCAGAATATAATTTTTGCATAAACTTAGGAGGATTTGCTAATATTTCATTTGAAAGTCATAACAATCGTATCGCTTTTGATATTTGTCCTGTAAATATTGTACTAAACTATTACAGTAAAAAAATAGGTTTAGATTTCGATGCTAACGGAAACATCGCTTCAGAAGGTCAGGTAAATCTATCCTTATTACACGATTTAAATACTTTAGATTTTTATAAACTAGAACCTCCAAAATCTTTAGGTTTAGAATGGGTTAATTCAAACGTAATACCATTAATAGACCGTTATCAATTACAGGTTAAAGACATTTTAAGAACAGTTGTTGAACACATCGCAATTCAAATTAATTCTATTTTAAAGCAGAAACCAAAGACCTCAGTTTTAGTGACAGGAGGCGGTGTTTATAATACGTTCTTAATGAATCGTTTGAAAGAAGTAAGTCAAAATGAAATTAAAATTCCTTCCAAAGAAATAATAGAATATAAAGAGGCTCTTATTTTCGGACTTTTAGGTGTTCTTAAATTACGAAATGATATAAATTGTTTGGCAAGTGTTACTGGTGCAAGACGCAATCATTCTTCAGGTAAAATATATTTGTTTTAACATGTTCGCAGAAACTAATTAGTTACATTTGCGCACTTCGGCTCAAATTTTCAATAGCCAGGTATGAACCATAAAAACACATGTAATGAAACATTTAGTATTAGTATTAGCAATTTTGATGTCAGGCTTAGGGTATTCACAAATTGATGACAATTGGGAAGACGTATCTGAAAAATTACCAGGTTACGTTATCACAAATAAAGGTGAAAAAATTGAAGGTTATTTAAAACGATTTCTTAAAATTAAAAGTCAGCGTAAAGTGAAATTCTTTAAAACTTTAGACGATAAGCCAGTGGTGTATGAGCCAGAAGATTTAAAAGCATACAAAATTGAAAACGATTATTACGAAACTCATCCTTATGAAGGCTTAAGCGGAAAAACTAAAGTGTTTTTATTGAGAACTGTTGAAGGAAAAATAAGTCTTTTTGATTACTATATTAGAGTTGAAGATGATAAAGGCGCAGAAATGACACTCTCAAAAAAAGGAAATACTGAAGTTTCTTTAGATTTTGATGGGACAAAAATTCAAACTGAAATTTTAGCAGTTAAAGATGGTGATGATTATCTAAAGTTTGCATCTTCTAAAGTTATATTCAGCTTTAAAAATATTATGAGTAAATACGTTTCTGACTATCCTGAGTTAGCAAAGAAAATTAAGGATAAGGAAAATGGATATAAAATCTTGTCTATTCTGAACATTGTAAATGAATATAATCAACACTTTACTCACTAATATGAAGTTCTTATTTTTTAGTGTCTGTACGTTTATTTTTGCATTTACACTACAAGCTCAAGAAGAAATAGCTGGTTTTGAATGGTCTGAACACTCGAATAGTACTGTTTCAGGCTCGCTAAATCCTGTTTTAGCATTTCCATCACAATCTGGATTTACAACGTATAGTATTGAAGAAATAGGTTCTCAATTCTATGCTCCTAAAATTATTTTCATTACTAAATTTGATGCTACAGGTAAGTCTGTGTCTGCAATAGATTTTAAATTACCAATCCGTTCTCAAAAAGATGCAACACTGTTAGACGTTATTGAAGGAGATAACAAATTGTATTTCTTTTCATATGTAGCAGTTAAAAAAGATGGTAAAAATATCTTGTATGCTCAAATTTATGATAATGATACAAATCAGGTTTCTAATACGATTGAGTTGTACACACTTCCTATTGAGAAAGTAAATAATTCTGGTTTTTTTGAAATTGCGATGTCTTTTGATAAAAACAGTTTCGCAGTTTTGGTAAATAAACCATTTGAGAAGAAAACAACAGAAGCTGTTGAGATTCTTACCTTTAATAAAAATTTAGAGCAGCTTTCAAAGGTAGCTCATACATTACCGTTTGATAGTGAACGTGCTTACAACGAAACTTTATACATAGAAAATGATAGAACGGTTACTCTTGTTAAGAAAACAGATACATCAAAAAAACATCCAATCACCACTATTTTAACCTTTAAAGATGATAATATAAAGGAACAACAGGCTTCATCCGAAGGATTTTATATTTCAGATTCTAAAGTTATAACATTCAATGATTCTCAATACCTTATAGGTTTTGCGACAGACAATGCGAAGCCTGCAATTTCTGTTGGTGGAGCAAAAGATAATGGGTTTTTTATCTATAACATTTCCGAGGAAAAACTTGTCAAAAATCAAGAATGGGCAAAAGAGACTATAAAATGTGTTTTAGGTAAAGGTTATATTGATTTAAAGGTGAAAGATATTTTAATCGACAACAAGAATATTTACCTTATTGGAGATTGTTATTCGAAAGATAGCAAAGCTATTGAAGGTAAGAATTTTGAGTATAATTATACCCATCGATTTGGACCTGGAATTGTAATTAAACTAGATATTAATGGAAATGTTGCTTACGAGACGCCCTTAAATTATGGCCAAGAATATCTGAATAGAATGGAAATATTAGGCTCGTTTTATCCGTTTTTAAATAATGGTAAATTATGTGTTTTAGCCAATGAAAAAGAATCCATCTTAAAGGATAAAAAAATAGTTATGGGATATGATAATATCAATGCAAAAGCAATTGTTTTAAAAACGTTTGATGCTGAAGGTAATATCAAAACAATACCATTTTGGAATAGTAATACAGGAGGAGCAAAAGAATATACCACTTATGCGCCAACCCAAACTTTACAGATTTCTAACAATACTTTTTATATTTATGCCTTAGGAAAAGAAATGCATAAATTCGGAAAAATGACCTTGAAATAAAATTTGACATTTTTTGCAATAATATAATGGCTTTACGTTTTAAAGCGATTTTTTGTTTTTTATATTTGCTGAAATTTAACGAACTAACTTGATGAAAGACTTACTTCAAAAGTACGAAGACAAAGACCCTGAAATTATTTTTAATTGGAAAGATCCCGAAACAGAAGCCGAAGGCTGGACAGTAATTAATTCTCTAAGAGGAGGAGCTGCAGGTGGAGGTACAAGGATGCGTAAAGGTTTAGACATGAATGAAGTACTGTCTTTGGCTAAGACCATGGAAGTAAAGTTTACAGTGTCTGGTCCTGCAATTGGTGGTGCAAAATCTGGTATTAATTTTGACCCTCAAGACCCAAGAAAAAAAGGCGTTTTAGAACGATGGTATAATGCGGTTTCACCTTTGCTGAAAAGTTATTATGGTACTGGAGGAGATTTAAATGTGGACGAAATTCATGAAGTTATTCCCATTACAGAAGAAAGTGGTGTTTGGCATCCTCAAGAAGGTGTTTTTGAAGGTCATTTTAAACCAACACAAGCTGACAAGATAAATAGAATCGGACAGTTAAGACACGGAGTTATTAAAGTTATAGAAAATCCTAAATATTCACCTAGCGTTTCTAGAAAATATACAGTTGCCGATATGATTACTGGTTTTGGAGTCGCCGAAGCAGCAAAGCACTTTTATAGTGTTCATGGCGATTCAATTGTGGGTAAACGAGCTGTAGTACAGGGTTTTGGAAATGTTGGAGCAGCAGCAGCTTTTTATTTAGCACAAATGGGAGCTAAGGTTGTCGGAATTATTGATAGAGTTGGAGGTTTAATTAATGAAGAAGGGTTTTCTTTTGAAGAGATCACAGAGCTTTATCTCAATAAAAACGGAAACATTTTAGTGAGCGATAATTTAATTCCTTTTGAAGAGATCAATCATAAAATATGGTCTTTACAAACTGAAATTTTTGCACCTTGTGCAGCTTCAAGATTAATTACCCAAGAACAAATTGATAGTATGATAAAAACTGGTTTAGAAGTGATTTCCTGTGGTGCAAATGTACCATTTGCAGATAAAGAAATCTTCTTTGGACCAATTATGGAACATACAGACCATAAAGTAAGTCTTATACCAGATTTCATCTCAAATTGTGGTATGGCTAGAGTGTTTGCCTACTTTATGGAGCGCAAAGTACAAATGACAGATGAAGCCATTTTTAATGATACGTCTGAAACTATTAACAAAGCAATTAAGAAGGTTTACCAAAAAAACCAGACAAAAACAGGTGTTAGTGCTACGGCATTTGAAATTGCATTAACACAACTTATTTAAAAACTATGGAAACAATCATAATTTTAGTTTTTGCACTAGGCTACTTAGCCATAACAATTGAACATAGTATTAAAATTGATAAGTTAATTCCAGCTTTAGTTATGATGGCTATTAGTTGGGCGCTTATCTCTTTAGGAATTGATTCGTTCTCGCAATGGTTTGATTCTGCAAATCATGGTTTAGTCGATGGATTTGCTTCTTTAGGTCACGAAAGTAAGATGCACATTATGGAAGAAACCTTATTGCATCATTTAGGTAAAACTGCTGAAATTTTAGTCTTTTTATTAGGAGCGATGACTATTGTGGAAATCATTGATTATTTTGATGGATTTTCAACGATAAAAGGTTTTATTAAAACAAATAGTAAACGTAAGGTACTTTGGATATTTGCTACACTAGCATTTATTTTATCTGCAATTATAGACAACCTAACAGCTACTATTGTATTAATCTCCATCCTTCAGAAAATTGTGAAGGAAAGAGAGGTTCGTATCTGGTATGCAGGATTAATAATTATAGCAGCCAATGCTGGTGGCGCATGGTCTCCAATTGGAGATGTGACGACAACCATGTTATGGATTGGTAAAAAGGTAACTACTGGTCATCTATTTGTCTATTTATTCATTCCTTCTTTATTATGTATGTTGGTGCCAACCTTTATTGCATCTTTTTTACCTGCATTTAAAGGGAATTTAGAAAAAGTTGAAGAAGATTTAGATAAGCCTAAAAGCAAGTTTAGCTCAACAATGCTTTATCTTGGTCTAGGAGGAATTATTTCTGTGCCAATTTTTAAAACAATTACACATTTACCGCCTTATGTAGGTATGATGTTAGCCTTAGGTGTTGTGGCAATTTTTGCAGAGATTTATAGTAATTCAAAATTTGCCATTTCAGGAATTAGTTCAGAAGAGCATAGCGATCATGCAAGCCATAGTCCTGTGCATCATTCTTTATCAAAAATTGAATTGCCAAGTATTTTGTTTTTCCTCGGAATTTTAATGGCAGTGGCTGCCTTAGAATCTTTAGGTATTCTATTTGGTTTCGCTGCAACATTACAAGAAACAATGCCTATGCTAGGCACTGAACTTCACCATGAAGGTGTTTCTGATTTAGTGGTACTTCTTTTAGGAGTTGGTTCAGCAGTAATAGATAATGTTCCTTTAGTTGCTGCTAGTTTAGGAATGTTTACTGAACCAATAGATAACGAATTATGGCATTTTATAGCCTACTCTGCAGGAACAGGAGGAAGTATGCTTATCATAGGTTCTGCTGCAGGTGTTGTTGCTATGGGAATGGAAAAAATAGATTTTTTCTGGTACATAAAAAAGATATCTTGGCTTGCTCTAGTAGGATTTATAGTAGGAGCAATTGCATTTATGTTTACCAGAACATTATTTTAGTTCATATACTTTTGACCCAAAATATGCGTTATTACACTAATAAAATTAATTTCAATACTATATTATATGATATTACTAAGTAATATTCAAGATGGAACTGCTGAATTAGTTACTAATTCAGAATCTGTCGAAAAAACACTCTCTATCATTGAGTTGATCAGTAGTGGAGGAGTTGCAGGTCAAGTTATAATTGCCTTATTGTTCATTTTGTTAATTGCTGTTATTTATATTTATTTTGAACGATTATTTGCTATAAAAGCAGCTTCTAATGTCGATTCTAATTTTATGAATCAAATAAAAGATCATGTCAGTAATGGCAAGATTGATTCAGCACAAATGCTTTGTGCACAGGTAAACACTCCAGTGTCTAGACTTATAAATAAAGGAATTACACGTATTGGTAAACCTCTTGAAGATATAAATACAGCTATTGAAAATGCAGGCCGATTAGAATTATATGGTTTAGAAAAAAATGTAAGTGTTCTAGCAACGATATCGAGTATCGCTCCAATGATTGGATTTCTCGGAACGGTTATTGGAATGATATTATCCATTTTTGAAATTGCTAATTCTGGAGGACAAATTGATATCAAGCAACTGTCTGATGGATTGTATACTGCCATGACCACCACTGTTGCCGGATTGATTGTAGGTATTGTGGCCTATACTGCTTATAACCATTTAGTGGTTAGAACCGATAAAGTGGTATATCAAATGGAATCAAATTCGTTAGAATTCTTAGATCATTTAAACGAACCAATTTAATGAACATAAGAGGTAGAAATAAAGTCAAACCAGAATTCAACATGTCATCAATGACAGATATTGTATTCTTGTTATTGATATTCTTTATGCTTGCTTCTACTTTGGTAACAACCAACGCTATTGATATTTTGTTACCTCAAGCTAGTGGCAAAACAGAAAATAAACAATCAGTTGCTGTAAGTATAACTAAAGATCTCAATTATTATATCGATCAAAAATTAGTTGGTGGAAGTATGCTTGAAACGGAGTTAATAGCTATGCTCGCAAATCAAGAACAACCTACTATTGTCCTACGTGCTGAAAAATCAGTTCCTGTAGAAAACGTCGTAACAGTTATGGATATCGCAAACCGAAATAAGTTTAAAGTTATTCTGGCTGTAAAACCAAATAACTAATTTTCTGGAATAACGTTTGCAGATGCCACACTATGAAATACCTAAAAACAAAACACGAACGTAATTCAGCAAAAATCACAACACTTATAGTTGTCATTCTTGTATTACTATTGTTTGTGGTTGGTCCACCTTATATGGATCCACCTGAAGAATATGGTGTTGCGGTTAATTTTGGGAATTCACCAGTTGGTTCTGGTAATATTCAGCCTACTGAACCTACCAAATCTAAACCTGTAGAAAACGCTGTAAAGGAAGAAACACAAGCAGATAAAGCACAACCAGAAGAAACAGTGAAAGCCAATAGTCAGTCTGAAGATCTGTTAACTAATGAATCTGCAGAAGCTATTGCCATAAAAAAAGCTAAAGAAGCTGAAGCCAAAGCCAAAGCTGAGACTGAACGTCTGGAACAACTCAAAAAAGAAGAAGAAGAGCGAAAAGCCAAGGAGGAACAAGACAAAAAAGATAAACTTGATGCACTTATAGGTGGTGTAAAAAATTCGGAAGGACCAATAAAAGATGGGGAAGGTCCTGGTGATGGTCCAGGAGACAAAGGTGATTTAGATGGAAGTCCATATGCGCCTTACAAAGGAACTCCAGGTTCTGGAAATGGAGGAGTTGGTTATGGATTAAATGGAAGAGGAACACCAGATTACACAATTTACGATGGCTGTGAAAATGAATATGGTTTAATTGTCGTTGACATTGTTGTAAATCAAAGTGGAAAAGTGATAGAAGCCACTCCAGGTGTAAAAGGAAGTAATAACGCAACAACGTGTTTAAAAGCGCAAGCTAAAAAAATAGCCATGTCTTATAAATGGCCTGCAGATTCTAAAGCTCCTGCTCGACAATTTGGTAAAGTAAGTGTCAACTTTTCACCTACTGATTAATGAACTATCAAGAGACTGTTAATTGGATGTTCCAGCAGTTGCCTATGTATCAAAATCAAGGTAAATCTGCATATAAGGTGGACTTATCAAATACGCTTCTTTTAGCAGAACACTTAAATCATCCTGAACGACATTTTAAAAGTATTCATGTTGCTGGAACCAATGGGAAGGGCTCTACAAGTCATATGCTGGCTTCCGTTCTTCAGGAAGCAGGATATAAAGTTGGATTATATACGTCTCCACATTTAAAAGACTTTAGAGAGCGTATTAAAATTAATGGAAAGGAAATCAGTAAGCAGTTTGTCATAGGATTTATCAAGCGAAACGTATCTTTTTTTGAAGAAAACCAGTTGTCCTTTTTTGAAATGACTGTTGGAATGGCTTTTGACTACTTTAAAAAGCAAGAGGTTGATATTGCAATAATCGAAGTCGGATTAGGTGGTCGCTTAGATTCTACAAATATTATAATTCCTGAAATTTCAGTCATTACAAATATAGGTTTTGATCACACACAATTTTTAGGGCCTACCTATCAAAGTATAGCTTCCGAAAAAGCAGGTATCATTAAAACAAAAGTACCAGTAGTCATCGGTGAGACAAATGAAGAAACACAAAGTGTATTTATTAAAACAGCTAAAAATAATACATCTGATATATATTTTGCAGATCAATTGATAACGCAACATTTTGAAAGCGACTTAAAAGGAAATTATCAAAAGCACAATATAAAAACGGTTGTACAAATAGTCAACGTACTCAATGCTCAAAAAGGATTTGTAGTTTCTAATGAGCAATTACGTGAAGGTTTAAAAAATGTGGTTAAGAATACAGGTTTAAAAGGTCGTTGGCAACTGCTACAAGAACAACCAAAAGTTATTTGTGATACTGCTCATAATAAAGAAGGATTGTCATATGCAATGCAGCAATTAGAAGATGAAGAATATAATAAGCTTCATATGGTATTTGGTGTCGTAAATGATAAAGACTTAGATTCAATTTTACACATCTTACCTAAGCACGCAGTTTATTATTTCTGTAAACCTAAAATTCCCAGAGGTATGAATGTAAATCAGCTTAAAGATAAATTCTTGAGGAATGGATTTCGAGGTGATGGTTATGATACAGTAAATGAAGCATTTAATTCTGCTTTGCATAAGGCCAAATCAAACGATTTGGTATATGTTGGTGGAAGTACATTCGTTGTTGCTGAAATAATTTAATTTTTTTTATAAAAAGCTTTTGCTAATTAAAAATCTAGACTATATTTGCAGTCCAATAATTAGGGCGCGTAGCTCAGTTGGTTCAGAGCACTTGGTTTACACCCAAGGGGTCAGGGGTTCGAATCCCTTCGCGCCCACAACTATTTAAAAGTTCGCATCTAATGCGAACTTTTTGCTTTTAATAGATTGGGTCATTAACTCAGTTGGTTCAGAGTGTTACCTTGACAGGGTAGAAGTCACTGGTTCGAATCCAGTATGACCCACACCAAATAAAACCCTACACAGTTATTGTGTAGGTTTTTTTGTTTGTAAAGGAAGTTTGTTCCGTGACAATACCGTTAATCAATCTTAAAAGAACTATAATACATCTAAAACTCTTTCTAAAGCCATTCCTCTTGACCCTTTAATCAATAAGTACTTGTTTCTCAATGGTGAATTGGTTAATTCAAGTTTTAAGTCTTCAAAAGACAGAAAACTTGATACATTAGGCGCATTACTTTTTGATTTATAAAAGTTTTCTCCTACCAAATAAATATGTTCAATCTCAAACTTTTGAGAATAATCAGTAATTGCCTGATGTTCAAATGCAGCAGCTTCTCCTAATTCAAACATATCTCCAAGAATAGCCACTTTATGAGCTTCTTTTAAACTTCCAAAGTTATCTAAAGCAGCTATCATACTTGTTGGATTTGCATTGTAAGCGTCCAATATGATTTGATTTGAGTTTTTCTCAATAATCTGAGAGCGATTATTAGCAGGAATATAGTTTTCAATGGCCTTAGAAATAAAATCGTCATCAACTTTAAAATGAATTCCTACTGCAATAGCTGCAGCGATGTTGTTATAATTATACGCTCCAGTTAAATGGGTATGAACCATGGTGTTATTAAACTCTAAGTTGATAAAAGGCTGAGCACTTATCATAGATATATTTGAACCAAACAGAATGGTGTTTTTATACGTTCCGATTTGTTCAATTTGCTTTAAATCATTTTCATTAACAAAAACTGTTTTGTTATGAGATTTTAGATGGTTGTATAATTCTGATTTGCCTTTTATAACACCTTCAACACCACCAAAACCTTCTAAATGAGCTTTGCCAAAGTTGGTAATCAACCCGTAATCTGGAAGCGCAATATTAGATAAGAATTCTATTTCTTTTTGGTGATTTGCTCCCATTTCAACAATACCAATTTGAGTATCATTAGTAAACTCTAATAAGGTTAATGGAACTCCAATATGATTATTAAGATTTCCTTTAGTAGCACTTGTAATATAAGTTGTAGATAAGACTGCATTGATCAGTTCTTTAGTGGTTGTTTTGCCATTACTTCCTGTGAGAGCAATAACTGGAATGTTTAAAACTTTTCGGTGATGTGTTGCTAAAGCTTGTAAAGCTTCCAAGACGTTATCTACTAAAATACAATCATCATGCTCATCATACTTTTCTTCATCGATAACAACAAATCGGGCGCCTTTTTTTAAAGCTTCCAAAGCAAAAGAGTTTCCATTAAAATTATCTCCCTTTAGAGCAAAAAACAGGCATCTAGAATTGATTTTTCGGGTATCTGTAGATATGGAATTACACTTTAAATACGCCTCGTATAATGTTTCTATTTTCATGAAATAAATTTAAATAAAAAAAGTCCTAACGTTTAATGTTAGGACCTTTTAATTTTATTAAAAATAAATTCTAATTTCTTTTTTTTCCACCTTGAGATTTTGAACCAACTCTAGACATAGCACATCTAAATCCTATATAATCTGTTGCCATATCTTGAGGGAAATATCTGCGTTGAGCGGGATCAATCCAGTATGCTCTATCTCTCCAAGAACCTCCTTTGTAAACTCTTACATCGTCATTGATAAGCGAAGTTCTTTGGTTTGAGGTATCATACTCTTTAATAACTTGACCTGTAGAATCTCTTTGTATGTTATGTTTAGGTGAATTATACATTTTTCTCGTCATAGCAGCTTCAGCATCGTCACCTTCTTCTTCATCAAAAGCGGTTGCATAACTTCTAGAAGATCTTGTGTCACCATCTCTAAAGTTTCTGTTATCACTTCTATCGAAGTTTGTTCTTAAATAAGTCTCGTCTTCGTCAACTGGTACTTGAAGAATTTCTCCTGGTAAATTTCTTGCAACCACTTGTCCGTTACTTAACGTGTCATACACAATTTCATCTGGAGTTACAACTTTAACAGTTCCATCTTCATTGATTGCATTTTTAGTGTATACGTTTCCTCTATAGTAGTTGAAGTCGCTAAATTCATCATCAACAATTGGACGATAAACATCTGCTACCCACTCAGCAACATTTCCAGCCATGTCATATAAACCATAATCATTAGGCTCATAACTCATAACTTGTGCTGTAATATCAGCACCATCGTCAGACCAACCAGCAATTCCACCATAATCACCTTTACCTTGTTTAAAGTTTGCTAACTGATCACCTCTTGTTTTACGCTTTCCTGAACGAGTGTATTGTCCATCCCATGGGTATTTTTTACGACCTCTATACACATTAAAGCTTCTTAATTCACTCATGCCTAAAGCAGCATACTCCCATTCTGCTTCAGTTGGAAGCCTGTAATCTGGAGAAATAATACCAGATTCTCTTCTTGCATAATTATTAATGGTATCACCTGCCGCAGTTACTTGAACTCTTTTTCTTGATTTTGCAGGATTTATAATACTATCGTTTCCTCCATAAGTTAAAGTAGGAGCATTGATATAAGTGTCTGTACTAAAATTACTTTCAGCAGAAGATGTTAAATGAGAATCTCTTTCCAAGTAACCTGCATTTTGTAAGTCCATTTCAGCGACTCTGTCTGTTCTCCAGTTTGCAAATTCTACAGCTTGAATCCAGCTTACACCAACAACAGGATATTCTCCATAACCTGGATGACGTAAATAATTTTCTGTCATCATTTCTGCATAACCTAAGCGGTTTCTCCATACTAATGTATCAGGTAATGCTCCTTGATAAATTAATCTGTAATTTTCTTCTTCTGGTGGATATGTTCTTTTAATCCAATCAAGATATTCAGTGTACATCTTGTTAGTAACTTCTGTTTCATCCATATAGAATGACTGAACATGTTGCTGGTTTGGAGTATTATTCCAATCATGCATAACATCATCCTGTACTTTCCCCATAGTAAATGTTCCGCCTTCGACAAAGACTAAACCAGGACTTGTTTCTTGTTCTTGAAATTTGTCATTGTATTGAAAACCACCGTTTTTATCGTTGATTTTCCATCCTGTGGCTCTTGAACTATTCTTATCTGAAGAATTTCTGCTACAACCAACAATTGTTAAAGATATCATTAGGGCTAATAGTATCCTTAGGTTTAAGACGTTTTTCATATCCATACTTTTAAGTAAGCTAATTAAATTTTTAGACACGCAATATAGTAATTAAAGGTAAATTAACAACATTTTTTAGCAAATAGATTGAAAAAAAGTTGCATTTCATCCTGTTTTTTATGCAATATAACGGACTTTTACTCAGTTAATCGATGTATTTTGACTTTAATAACGGTTGCTTAAATCAAATATTGTTGTAATTTTGAATAAAAAATTGAAACGCTATAATAACATAAGCTTATAGACGTTATTTGTACTATGAAAAAACTGTTACTCATATCTTTTATTGTATGCACTATTTTTGGTTTTGCTCAACAAAAACAGTTTACAATCCAATGGGATGGTACAACAACTTTAGAAACTTCTTCTTTCCAGGTTGAGTTGCCTGCTTTTAATAAAAAAAACTACAGCTATAGTGATTCAGAAGGGTTGTTTTATATTTCTCAATGGGAAATAAGTTCATTGTTAAATGAAAAGTCACTTACGCTTTCTAATGTTTCTTATGCAACTATATCAGTTAATGAATTAAAAGGATTGTCTAAAGAGTTAATACCTAACTCGCCAAACGCTAAATTGTCTAATTCTGTTGATAGAGATAAAATTAATGCCTTTCTTAAAATTAGTCCTATTATCAATGATGATGGGATTTTAAAAAAAATCACATCGTTTACTATTAATTACTCATCTGGTTCTTCTAATAGAAATGCATTTAACTCTCAGGAGATTGTTAATTCTGTTTTAAATTCTGGTAGTTGGAGACGTTTTTATGTTGAAAATTCAGGAGTATTTAAAATAACCAAAAGATTTTTAGAAGATATTGGAGTTAATACAGATGTCGATCCTAGAACCATCAAAATTTATGGTAATGGAGGTGCAATGTTGCCCATGCCTAACGATGAATTTTACCCAATTGATCTCACAGAAAATGCCATCAAGTTTATTGGTGAAAATGATGGTGTATTCAATGATGGTGATTATATCTTGTTTTATGCAGAAGGTCCTAAAGGTAATGTAGAAGAAAATCGTATTAACACCAATATTAATCCTTACACCAATATCTCTAATTATTATGTCAATTTTGGCGGTTCTTTTGGTAAGCGTATCGAAACCGCAGTGCAACCTGATGAAAATCCGGATTTCACTATAGATACATTTCAGGACTATCAATTTTATGAGGTCGACGAATTTAATATTGCTAAACTCGGAAGACGTTGGTTTGGAGATCGTTTTGATGTAGAGAATGAAAAGACTGTCACATTCAATTTTCCAAATTTAGTCACAACTGAGCCAGCTAAATTAAAAGTTTATGTTGCAGCTGTATCTGATGTTCAGACATTTATGGATATTAAAGTTAACTCAGTCGATGTGGCAACCATTTCTGCTAGTGGGCTTACTGATGGGATTTTAGCCACAGGAGCTTCTTATGCTGGTGACATTCAATTAGCTACTTCTGAAGTAAGTGTGAATTTAGAATATAATAACAATGGAAATCCGTCATCTCTGGGTTATTTAGATTACGTTTCTATAGAAGCCATTAGAGATTTAATTTATAATGGAGGGCAATTGCGATTTAAAAATGACATTGTCGAAACAACAAATGGTATTGCTGAGTATGTTATTTCTAACGCTTCCAACGTTAATGAAGTTTGGGATATAACAGATAAGTATAATGTGACGAGTATTCCTAATTCTAATCAAGATTCAAGTTTTAATTTTAAAGCAGTTTCTGGAAATCTTAGACATTACATAGCTCTTAATAATCAAAACTTTTTTGAACCTTCAAGAGATGGAGATTCCTATGTCAGCAATCAAAATTTAAAAGGCACTATTTTTCTAAATAGTCAAGGGGTATTTCAAGATGTAGATTACATTATAGTTACACCTAGCAATATGCTTTCTCAAGCCGAGAGATTGGCAGATATTAATAGACAGCAGTATGATTTAAGTGTTAAAGTTGTTACATTAGATCAAATCTATAAAGAATTTAGTTCTGGAAATCAGGATATTGGAGGTATTAGAAACTTTGTAAGGTATGTTTATCATAATGCCAGTGCTCCAGATAAGAGATTGAAGTATTTGTGCCTTTTTGGAGATGCATCGTTTGATTATAAAAACAGAATATCCAATAATACCAATATAGTGCCTACCTGGTTCTCATATAATAGTTTTAGTTTGACTACGTCTTTTGTGTCTGATGATTTTTATGCCATGATGGATGATAATGAAGGTAACATGGAGGTTTCAAACAAAGCTGATATTGCAGTAGGAAGAATTTTAGCTAATACACCACAACAAGCCACAGAATTGGTTGATAAAATTCAAGAGTATTATTCAGAACTTTCATTTGGCAGCTGGAGAAATAATATATTAATGATTTCTGATGATGTAGATGTAGGAAGTTTTGAGGGAGAATTACAGCAAACTACAGATAATATTGCTAACATCGTTACTCAGGAAAAACCGTTTTTAAATGCCGTTAAGATTCATTCCGATGCATTTCTACAGGAATCCTCTTCTGCAGGTGAACGCTATCCTCAAGTAAATAAAGAAATAAGAGATGCTATAGATGTTGGTGCATTAGTGGTTAATTATTTTGGTCATGGAGGTGAAGATGGTTTAGCTTCCGAGCGTATTTTTGATAAAAATGATTCTCAGGAAGTCGCAAATGCTTGTAAATATAACTTATTTATTACTGTAACCTGTGAGTATACTAAGTTTGACGATCCATTAAGACAAACAGCTGGTGAATTTACATATTGGAATGCTAAAGGTGGAGCCATAGGCTTAATTACAACGACGAGACAAATTTTCGTCAGTCTTGGTCAGGCTTTTAATGTAATTATTGAGCCTTATCTATTTGCATTTGGCTCTAATGAATATCCATCTGTAGCTGAAGCATTACGACTGTCTAAAAATGATCCAGGTATTAGTGGTAATATTCAAAAGCCTTTAGTTTGGTTTATTGGAGACCCAGCAATGAAACTGGCTTTTGCTAAACCAGATGTAAGATTGACCAAAATTAATGATATTCCAATTGGTGGAAATACAGATGTATTACAGGCTTTAGGTAAAGTTAAGTTGTCTGGAGAGGTTGTTAATGAATCAGGTAATGTCTTGTCTGATTATAATGGTATATTAACAGCAACTGTATTTGATAAGGAAATAGACAGACAGACATTGAATAACGATAATCAAACTAATAATGGACAACCTGTAATTATGGACTTCAAAACTTTGGGAGAAATCATTTTTAAAGGTCAGGCAACAGTTGCCAATGGACAGTTTGAATTTGAATTTGTCGTTCCGAGAGATATAGGGATTCCTGTTGGTCCAGGAAAAGTTAGTTTCTATACGATGAGAAAACTTCCTTTAGAAAACAGAGCAGGTTCTAGCTTTGATATCCAAGTAGGAGGTATAAACGAAAATGCTGCAGAAGATAATACAGGACCTGTTATAAATCTTTTTATGAATGATGAAAACTTTGTTTCAGGAGGTATCACTAATGAACAACCTTCTCTTTTAGCAAAATTACAAGATGAAAACGGAATTAATACAGCCAGTGGAATAGGTCATGATATTGTTGCAATCATTGATGGTGATGAAACGAATCCTTTTGTATTAAATGACTATTACCAAGCTAATATTGACGATTATCAAAACGGAAAGGTAAGTTATCCTTTTAGAGACTTAGAGCCTGGGTTACATACCTTGAGCCTTAAAGCCTGGGATGTTTACAATAATTCTTCAACTGCAGAAATACAATTTGTAGTTTACGATAAAGACCAGGAATTAGTGATAGATAACGTTTTAAACTATCCAAATCCATTTATTGATTATACCGAATTTTGGTTCAATCACAATAGTCCTGATGTTTTAGACGTTTCAGTACAGATATTTACGGTTTCAGGTAAACTGGTCAGAACTCTCAACGGTCAGACTAATGCAGGAAGTAAGGTGACAAGTTCATTATCAAAAGATATAGTTTGGGATGGTAGAGATGACTTTGGCGATAAAATTGGTAAAGGTGTCTATATTTACAAACTAAAAGTGAGATCTAATCGTTTAAATAAACAAGTTGAAAAAATTGAAAAACTTGTAATACTATAATAAAGATTTATATTTGCCTAATTGTTAGGCTACTTAAAATTGCTTAAAAAGACAATAAATTACAGATGAAAAAATACATTTTAGCCCTTATTACAGTTTCATTATTTAATATAACTAATGCTCAAGAAACTGTCGTCATTCCAAATAGTGTTGATTCCAGAGTAATAACAACAGGAGTACCATTCTTGTTAATTGCTTCAGATGCACGTGCTGCAGGTATGGGAGATATTGGTGTGGCAACCTCAGCCGATGCAAACTCTCAACAATGGAATCCAGCAAAATATTCATTCTCTTTAGCTAAATCTGGTATCGGAATTAATTACACACCTTATCTAAGCAAATTAGTTAATGATATTTTTCTTGGTAACGTAACTTATTTTAATAGATTAAACGAACGTAGTGCATTTGCAGTGAGTTTTAAATATTTTAGTCTTGGAGAAATAGAAATCGTTCAGGATGAATTTTCAGAAGCTTTAATCGAACAACCTAATGAACTTACCTTAGATGCATCCTATTCATTACGTTTGGCAGATCAATTTTCCATGGCTGTAGCCTTACGTTATTTACGATCAGATTTAAGAATTCAAGCTGTTGATGCTAATGCTGCTGCTGCAAGTTCCATTGGTGTTGATATTGCTGGTTATTACCAAAGTGAAGAGGAAGCTTACGATAGTTTTAATGGTCGTTGGAGAGCAGGTTTTGCTATTCAAAATTTAGGACCTAAAATTAAATATGATGATGGCGGAAGAGAAAACTTCTTACCTACAACCCTAAGATTAGGTGGTGGTTTTGACTTTATCTTTGATGACTATAATAAGTTAGCTGTTACTGCTGAAGTTACGAAACTACTAGTACCAACACCTCCAATATTAGGTAGAGAATTTGAATACGTTGACAATAATGCTAATGGTCAATATGATGCTGAAGAAGATGACTTAGTTGGTTTTCCTAACAGTCCGGTTAATGATAATGTAATTATTGAAGGTCAGGATAACAATGTAGGTTTTGGAAAAGGAATTTTTCAATCGTTTGGTGATGCACCAGGAGGTTTTAGTGAAGAGTTAAGAGAGTTTACATGGTCTTTAGGAGCAGAATATACTTATCAGGATTCCTTTGCGTTTAGAGCAGGATATTTTAATGAAGCCGAAGATAAAGGTGCGCGTAAGTTTTTTGCTTTAGGTGCCGGATTTAAATACACCACAATAAATATTGATTTATCATACTTATTCTCAGCTTCAAAAATTCAAAGTCCGTTAGAAAATACATTGCGTTTTTCTTTAGTGTTTAACTTTGGAGATAATGAATATGATGAATACTAGAATGCAGTATTAATCTCAAATAAAAAAACTATTGTTTCATTAAAGCAATAGTTTTTTTGTCTAATACAAGATCACATGAAGGATATAAAAATAGAATCTACCCTAACCGTTTACGATGACTTTAGTGAGTTGCCTTCAGACATTGCGTCTCTAATGGAAAAAGCAATCGAAGCACGTAAAAATGCTTATGCACCTTATTCAAAATTTAGTGTAGGTGCAGCGATTTTATTAGATAATAATGAAATTGTTACGGGTAACAACCAGGAAAATGCATCGTATCCTTCAGGTTTGTGTGCAGAACGAACCGCTATTTATTATGCAGGTGCACAATATCCTGATGCAAAAATCTTGAAAATGGCATTAACTGCTGGCTCTAGAATTAATCAAACCATTACACCCATTCCTCCTTGTGGAGCCTGTAGGCAAGCTATTGCTGAATACGAGGTAAAACAAGAATCACCTATTGAAATCTATTTTATGGGTGAAACAGGGAAAGTTGTTAAATCTAATTCTTTAGCAAATTTATTACCACTAGGATTCGATAGAAGTTTTCTATAACGATTTCGTAAAAAAATAACGTTTTTCGGTTTTTTCATTACTATCTAAAGTGTTATTTTTGTTATTCGCTTGTCCTAATGTTTTTACATTAGGATGTCATATGAGAAACTTGAGATTATTAATCTGAAGTATTAGTTTTATATCAATACTAAAAATAAATGCAAAAAGTAACAAAAGAAGTGTACCTAAAATGGTATGAAGATATGTTGTTCTGGAGAAAGTTTGAAGACAAACTAGCTGCAGTTTATATTCAGCAAAAAGTAAGAGGTTTTCTGCACTTATACAATGGTCAGGAAGCGGTTTTAGCAGGAGCACTTCATGCAATGGATCTCACCAAAGATAAAATGATCACTGCATACAGAAATCACGTTCAACCAATTGGAATGGGAGTCGATCCTAAACGTGTTATGGCAGAGTTATATGGTAAAGCTACAGGAACATCACAAGGTCTTGGTGGTTCAATGCATATCTTTTCAAAAGAACACCGTTTTTATGGTGGTCATGGTATTGTAGGTGGACAAATTCCTTTAGGTGCAGGAATTGCTTTTGGAGATAAATATCACAATGTTGATGCTGTTACCTTATGTTGCTTTGGTGATGGAGCTGCTCGTCAAGGTTCACTTCATGAAACATTTAACTTAGCGATGCTTTGGAAATTACCCGTAGTTTTCGTCTGTGAAAATAACGGATATGCTATGGGAACATCAGTAGAACGTACTGCAAATCATACAGAAATCTGGAAGTTAGGTTTAGGTTACGAAATGCCATGTGGACCAGTTGATGGTATGAATCCTGTAAAAGTAGCTGAAGCTTTTGATGAAGCTATTTCAAGGGCCAGACGTGGTGATGGACCCACATTTTTAGAATTAAAAACATATAGATATAGAGGGCATTCAATGTCTGATGCGCAGCATTACAGAACTAAAGATGAAGTGGCAGAATATAAAAAAATAGATCCTATCACTCAGGTTAAAGATATTATCTTAGAAAAGAAATATGCAACTGAGAACGATATTAAAACTATTGATAAACGCGTAAAGAAACTTGTAAGTGAATGTGAGAAGTTCGCAGAAGAATCACCTTACCCAGAAAAAAGTGTGATGTATGACGCTGTTTATGAACAAGAAGATTACCCATTTATACAACACAAAATATAAGCTATGGCAGAAGTAATTAACATGCCTCGTTTGAGTGACACCATGGAAGAAGGAACTGTCGCTACTTGGTTGAAAAAAGTAGGAGATGAGGTTGAAGAAGGTGATATTTTAGCTGAAATTGAAACAGATAAAGCAACAATGGAGTTTGAGTCTTTCAATGAAGGAATCCTGCTTCATATTGGCATCCAAGAAGGTGAAACAGCTAAAGTTGATACTTTATTAGCCATTATTGGAGAAGAGGGTGAAGATATTTCTGAGTATTTAAACAATGCCAATGATAAAGTATCTGTCACGTCAAGCGAAGACGATACATCTGATTCTGATAAATCAGAAGACAATGCCTCTCCCGATAATAATGAAGCATCTGATGATTCTTCTGAAAATCAAGAATTACCAGAAGGAGTAACAGTTGTAACCATGCCTCGCTTAAGTGACACCATGGAGGAAGGAACTGTAGCAACCTGGTTGAAAAAAGTAGGAGATGAGGTTGAAGAAGGTGATATATTAGCTGAAATAGAAACAGATAAAGCCACGATGGAATTTGAATCATTCCAATCTGGAACCTTATTACATATTGGTTTACGGGAAGGTGAATCCGCAAAAGTAGATTCATTATTAGCAATTATAGGTCCTAAAGGAACAGACGTTGCTAATATTGCTAAAAACTTCAAAGTTAAAGGCTCAGCTTCACCAAAAAAAGAAGAAACACCAAAACAAGATAAAAAAGCGACAGACATTCCTAAGCAAGTTGAAACTCAACAAAAAGAAAATAAAAAACCACCTAAGGCTCAGGCTTCAACCTCAACGGGAAGAGTATTTGTGTCTCCTTTGGCAAAGAAAATGGCTGAAGAAAAAGGAATCAATTTATCTCAGGTTGATGGTTCTGGTGAAAACGGAAGAATCGTAAAACGCGATATAGAGAACTTTTCACCTGCTTCTCAATCGGCTTCTGTTGGCAAATTTGTTCCTACAGGTCAGGAAGATTTCGATGAGGTTCCAAATTCTAATATGCGTAAGGCTATTGCCAAAAACTTAGCTAAATCTAAATTTACTGCACCACATTATTATTTAAATGTGGAGTTTGATATGGAGAATGCCATAGCATTTAGAACGCAATATAATTCATTACCTGATACTAAAATTTCCTATAACGATATGATAGTTAAAGCTTGTGCTTTAGCATTAAAACAGCATCCACAAGTTAATTCTCAATGGTTTGATGACAGAATGCAATTGAATAATCATGTGCATATTGGAGTTGCTGTAGCAGTACCTGACGGATTGTTAGTTCCTGTGGTTCGTTTTGCTAATGAGCAAAGCTTGCCTCAAATAGGAGCAGCTGTTAAAGAGTTTGCTGGAAAAGCAAGAAATAAAAAATTGGCTTTAGAAGAAATGGAAGGCAGTACCTTTACAATTTCTAATTTAGGAATGTTTGGTATAGAAAGCTTTACATCAATTATCAATCAACCAAATTCAGCAATCTTATCAGTTGGAACCATTGTTGAAAAGCCAGTTGTTAAAAACGGGCAAATTATTCCTGGAAATACAATGAAATTAACATTGGCTTGTGATCACAGAACCGTAGATGGTGCTACTGGAGCTCAATTCCTTCAAACGTTAAAAGGGTATATTGAAAACCCAGTAACGATGTTAGTCTAATTCTTTCAGATTCGTTATTCTGAATTTGTTTAATTCTAAATATCTGCTTGGAATCAAAACATTCACAAATTTTGATTTCACAATTTCATCATAATATCATCCTGATTTGAGTTTTTCAAGTCAGGTTTTTTTATCTTTAAATCCTAATTTAATTCTACAATGAAGCATATTTTATCCTTATCTTTTTTACTGCTGATTCTAAGCTGTAAAACCAGTACAAAGTCAGAATCGATTACCATAACAAATACCGAAGTTAAAGAAACGGTGAGCTATTTAGCATCAGATGGTTTACAGGGTCGTCACGCTGGAAGTGAAGGCGTTGAAAAAGCAGCGAGTTATATTGAGTCTAAATTTAAGGCTTATGGAATAAAACCGTACTATGACACTTATAGAGATACGTTTAAAATTGATAGTTTAGATGCTTTTAATGTTATTGGTTTTATTGAAGGAACTGATGAAAATTTAAAAAATGAAATCATTGTTTTAGGAGCACATTATGATCATATAGGCTCTGGAGGAGATGCTAAACGTAAAAGCAGAAAAGGTAATATTACAGAAACAGATTCTATTGCAAATGGAGCCAATGATAATGCTTCTGGTACAAGTGCTGTTATAGCTATGGCAAGATATTTTGCCGCAAAGAAAACTAATAAACGCAGTATTATGTTTGCTTTGTTTTCTGCTGAAGAATTAGGACTATTAGGATCTAAGCATTTAGCTAAACGCTTAAAATCTGAAAACATTAACCTTTACACCATGGTTAATTTTGAAATGATAGGTGTGCCATTTAAAGATCGCAATTATCAAGCATTTATAACTGGTTATGATTTGTCTAATATGGCTAACAAAATAAATGAATATGTAGGCAGTAATTTTATTGGCTTGTCTGAGGTTGCTAAACAATACAACTTATTCAAACAGTCTGATAATTTTGCGTTTTATAAAGCATTTAATTTGCCAAGCCAAACCATCTCCTCATGTGATTTGTCAAATTACGATTATTACCATCACGCAGAAGACGAAACTCATGAATTGAATTATGACTTTATGGCAACCCTTATTAATAATTCAATTTTAGCCATTGAAAAAATGAGTAACACACCAACTAAAGAAATTGTTATGTATGAGTCAGAGTAAAAACATAATCATCACAGGAACAAGTAGAGGTATTGGTCTTGAACTCACGCGTTTGTTTGCAAATCAAGGACACAATGTATTGGCATTATCCAGAAATGCGACACCAGTAAGGAATCTTAATTTAGATAATATATCTTCTTTTGCTTTTGATTTATGTAAAGAAGATGATTACAAAATGGTAGAACAGTTTATACAAACCGAATGGAATCATGTTGATATTCTAATCCATAATGCTGGTTTATTACTCAATAAACCATTTGCTGAAACAACGTTTAAAGATTTTGTCAAAATATATGAAACCAATGTGTTTGGCGTTTCAGAGCTAACGCGAGTCGTTTTGCCTTTTATGAAGTCTAATGGACATGTCGTAACGATTAGTTCTATGGGAGGCATTCAAGGCAGTATGAAGTTTCCTGGATTGGCAGCTTATAGCTCTAGCAAAGGAGCAGTGATTACACTTTCTGAATTATTAGCCGAAGAATACAAAGACACAGGTCCTCAATTTAATGTTCTGGCTTTGGGAGCTGTACAAACCGAAATGCTTAAAGAAGCGTTTCCAGATTATCAGGCGCCAACCACAGCTAAAGAAATGGCTGAATACATTCAGGAGTTTTCACTTAACGGAAACAAATATTATAACGGTAAAGTATTACAAGTTTCAAATTCTACACCTTAATATGCTAAAATATAAG
The DNA here is from genome assembly GCF_050617655.1 of Psychroserpens mesophilus. GTDB lineage: Bacteria > Bacteroidota > Bacteroidia > Flavobacteriales > Flavobacteriaceae > Psychroserpens > Psychroserpens mesophilus_A. The sequence continues at coordinate 27,091 of NZ_JBODQC010000005.1, forward strand.
TGTGTTATCTTTGATTGTGATGGTGTCTTGGTAGATAGCGAGCCTATCGGGAATCAAGTTTTGGTCGATATGGCAAATGCATTAGGAGCCAATATCAATTTAGATTATGCATACAAACATTTTAAAGGAGAAAAAATGCAGTCCTGTGTTGATATCATTGAAACATTGATTAGTCAACCAATTCCTAAAGATTTTATAGCCAGTTATCGTCAAAAAAGTTTTGAAGCTTTTAAAACTAATATCAAACCAGTTGATGGTGTTGTAGAACTGATTCAAAGTCTCAAAATTCCGTATGGTGTAGCTTCAAACGGACCAGAAAATAAAATCCGACTTAATTTAGAAGTAACTGGATTATTACCCTATTTCAAAAATAAAATTTTCAGTTGTTATGCAATTCAAAAATGGAAGCCTAGTCCTGCAGTGTTTATTTGGGCAGCCGAAACCTTAGGCTTTAAGCCAGAAGACTGTTTAGTTATAGAAGATAGCCTAACGGGAGTCATAGCAGCTAAAAATGGAGGTTTTGATGTAATAGGTTATACTGCTCATGATTATAATAATGAATTAAAATCTGAAGCAACCTATATTTTTGACAGCATGACAGACATAAAAGAAAATTTAGTAAGTTTTTAATGCACAACTCAATACAATTAAGTAACATTTAGTCTATTTTTGAATGATGCAAGACACGCTTCAAACTTATATTCCCAATAAGGCAATTCCTCAGGTTTTAGAGTTGCTCAAGCATGATCATCTTGTCGTAAAAGTAAAGCAGGAACGAAAAACAAGACATGGTGATTATAAACGTTTACCTAATGGAAGACATCAAATAACCGTTAATTCTAATCTAAATACTTACAGGTTTTTAATTACATTACTTCATGAAATCGCACATTTTGAAGCCTACAAAAGATTTGGTAAAACGATTAAACCTCATGGTATTGAATGGAAAAAAACATTTCAACACTTAATGCTGCCGTTTTTAAATCCCGAAATATTTCCAGTTGAAATTTTACCTCTATTGGCAAAACATTTTAGAAGTCCAAAAGCATCCAGTGATACAGATATCCAGCTTGCCTATGCTTTAAAGCAATTTGATGCTCCAAACGATAAAACCTTTATATTTGAATTACCTTTACATAGCACATTTAAATTATACAATGGTCGTGTGTTTAAAAAAGGTAAAAAACGACGAACCAGATACGAATGCGTAGAGATAAAAACAGGACGATTGTATGTGTTTAATCCAAATGCAGAAGTTGAATTATTAGATGAATAAAAATGTCACTTTGAACGCAGTCGAAAGGTCTTTTTTAAAAAGGTTTTTTAACTCTGGTAATTATCGGAGTGTTCAGAATGATAAAATAAACATTTTATGAATAAAAATTATTATGCCATCCTAATGGCTGGAGGGGTTGGGTCAAGATTTTGGCCTGTAAGTACACAAGATTTTCCTAAGCAATTTCACGATATGCTAGGAACAGGTGATACACTCATTCAGAAAACCTTTAATCGATTAGCAAATGTAATTCCGAAAGAAAATATTTTTATTTTAACCAATGAACGTTATAATGATTTGGTATTTGAACAATTACCTGAAGTTACAAAACGACAAGTGGTTTTAGAGCCAGCAATGCGAAATACAGCACCTTGTATTTTGTATGCAGCCTTAAAAATTCAGAAAGAAAATAAAGATGCAGTGATGATTGTTGCACCAAGTGATCACTGGATTGAAGATGAAACAGCTTTTACTAATAATGTTCAGCAAGCTTTCAATTTCTGTACTGAGAATGATGCACTTATGACGTTAGGCATACAGCCAACCTTTCCAAACACTGGTTATGGATATATTGAATTTAATCAATCAAATGCTTCTGATATAAAACCTGTAAATCAGTTCAGAGAGAAACCAGATTATGAAACCGCAAAGCAGTTTATTGCTAAAGGTAATTTTTTGTGGAATGCAGGTATTTTTATGTGGAGTGTGTCTAGTGTTGTAAATGCTTACAAGAAAAACCAATCTAATTTGTATCAACTTTTCGCAAAAGGAATTGAGATGTATAATACCGATTTAGAAGATGAATTTATAAGAGATAATTATAGTAAAGCTGAAAATATCTCTGTGGATTACGCTATTATGGAATCTTCTAAAAACGTTTTCGTATTACCAGCTACTTTTGACTGGAACGACCTTGGAACTTGGGGAAGTCTTTACGATAAACTAGATAAAGATGAAAATAATAACGCCGTGGTTCATGCGAAAACATTAACTGAAGATGCTTCAGGGAATATGATTAGAACTAAAAATGATAAGGTTGTAGTCGTTGATGGTTTACAAGATTATATTATTGTCGATAAAGACGAAGTTTTACTTATCTTTCCGAAGGCAAAAGAACAAGATATTAAAAAAGTGCTCCAGAATGTCAAAGCTAAATATGGAGAGGAATATGGGTAGAATGCTCAGACGTTCGCCCAAGGTAATGTAATAAATAATTTTTTTATTTCTGAATTTGGAATTCTAAATTCAAAACTTTTTTAAAAACTATGAGTGACGATAACAAATTTAACTTTTCTGAGGAAGAGCAGCAGCAAATCACCAATGAGATGAATAAGGAAGCTGCTGTTAAAGAAAAGAAAGATGCAGTTAGAAAAGATGCTAAAGGCTTATTTGCAAGTATAAAAAACTTTATGAGTGAACTCCTGGATTTTAGGGAAGACACAGATAGAGATGCAACAATTACTGCAATAAAAGCTGATATTCCTTTTAAAGGAGCAACAGCATGGATTTTAGTATGCTCGATATTTGTAGCATCAATTGGGTTAAATGCAAACTCAACTGCAGTGGTTATTGGAGCCATGCTTATTTCTCCATTAATGGGTCCGATTTTAGGCGTAGGTTTATCTATCGCTATTAATGATATTGATACCCTTAAACGGTCTCTAATAAACTTAGCCATTATGATTGTTTTGAGTTTATTAACCGCTTTTTTGTTTTTTAGATTCTTTCCATTGAGTGAAGATACTTCTGAACTTTTAGGACGTGTTAAACCAGATATTCGAGATGTTTTAATAGCTTTCTTTGGTGGTTTGGCCTTGATTATCGCCAGAACTAAAAAAGGAACGATTGCTTCTGTTATATTTGGAGTTGCCATTGCTACAGCATTAATGCCACCACTGTGTACTGCTGGTTATGGTTTAGCGAAAGCTAACTGGGAATATTTTGGACAAGCAATGTATTTGTTTACCATAAATACAATTTTTATTGCTTTAGCGACATTTTTAGTATTAAAGATTTTACGTTTTCCGATGCTCAAATATGCTAATTCTGCTAAGCGAAAACGGATTGCCAGATTAGCATCTTTAGTAGCAATTGTAGTGATGGTTCCTGCAGCATTTACATTTGTAGATGTTTTAAAAGAAAGTCGTTTTGAGATTGATGCTAAAGCATTTGTTGAAAATGAACTTAAAGCGTTACCAAATTCGGGATACATTAAAAAAAATGTAAGTATTAATTATGACCCTCAAGGAGATTCCTTTATTGAATTGATCCCGTTTGGGAATGATGAAATTTCTGAAGAAACACGAGGCTTGTTAGAAGCTCGTTTTAGTGATTATTCAGCACTTAAAAATGCAAAACTATACGTCAATCAAGTCAAAAATAGAGCTATCAATAATTTAGAATATATGGAAGAATTGCGTACTCGTGATTCAATTGATTTACTATCTCAAAGTCAAAAGATTTCTTATTTAGAAAACAGAGTAGCTCATTTATCATTTTTAGAACGTGAACAAATTCCATTTAATGAATTAATAAAAGAGATTAAAATAAATTACGATGGTTTAGAGCAAATTTCTTATTCTAATGAGATCAGATCAAATTTCAAAACACTGGATACGATGAAAGTCTTTAGTGTTAAATGGGTTGACTCTTTGGTAACCACTGAATCTAAAGCAAGAGATAGTCAAAAATTAAAAGCCTTTATAAAAGAGAGATTGGATTTAGATACGCTTGTAATAAGAAGTGTGAATTGATGTTTATTCGTTCTCTTCAATGTACATTTTTCTTACTTTTTTGAATAATTCTGATGAATATACAAAGTCAGTTACGACTTCATTGTCTGTTTTAAAGATGGTGTCTTTTGAGCCTTCCCAAGCTTTATGACCATCTTTTAAAAAGACGATTTTTTCTCCAATTTCCATTACAGAATTCATGTCATGGGAGTTGATTATTGTAGTAATATTGTATTCATCGGTAATCTCTTGAATAAGATTATCAATAACAATAGCTGTTTTAGGATCTAATCCAGAGTTTGGTTCGTCGCAAAAGAGGTATTTTGGTTTGTTTACAATAGCTCTGGCAATAGCAACACGCTTTTGCATGCCTCCCGAAGCTTCACTTGGCATTTTAAGATGTGCATCAGGAAGATTTACTCTTTTCAACACAAAATTAACACGGTCTTCCATTTCGCTTTTGCTTTGCTTAGTAAACATACGCAACGGAAACATGACATTTTCAGCTATGGTCATTGAATCAAAAAGAGCACTACCTTGAAAGACCATGCCCATTTTAGCTCGTAAATTTCGTTTTTCATCATCACTTAGTTCAGAATAGATATTTCCATCGTAAGATATAGTTCCAGATTCTGGTGTAAATAAACCAAGTAAGCATTTTAAAAACACGGTTTTTCCCGAACCACTTTGTCCAATGACTAAACTGGTTTTTCCTTTTTCAAAAGTAGTACTAATCCCTTTCAAAATATGAGCATCTCCAAACGACTTTTCTATATTATTTACTTCTATCATTAGCTTAAAAGCATTTGAGTTAATATATAGTTTAATAAAATAATCATGACACTCGTCCAAACAAATGAAGTTGTACTGGCTTTACCAACTTCCAAAGCACCACCTTTCATATAATAACCGTAGTATGATGGAATTGTGGCTAATAGAAAAGCAAATACAATTGTTTTTATAAACGCATAAATAATATGAAAAGGAATAAAATCGGTTTGCACACCAGTAATGTAATCTTCTAAAGTGCTAAATCCGCCATAAACACAAGCTGCCATTCCTCCTAAAACCCCTAAAAACATGGCAATTGAAATCACAAAAGGATAGAGCATTAATGCAATAAATTTTGGAAATACCAAATAATTAAGCGCATTGATTCCCATTACTTCTAAAGCATCAATCTGTTCTGTTACACGCATCGTACCAATACTTGACGTAATGAAGGAGCCTACTTTTCCAGCCATAATAATTGAAATAAATGTTGGTGCAAACTCTAGTATTACAGATTGTCGTGTGGCGAAACCAACTAAATATTTTGGAATAAGAGGATTGCTGATGTTTAAAGCGGTTTGAATAGTAACAACACCACCAACAAAAAATGAGATGAATGCAACAATACCCAAAGAGCCAATAATAAGGTCATCAATATCTTTCAAGATGAGTGTTCGCATAACCGACCATTTGGTAGGTTTGCGAAACATTTCAGCAATCATTAAAAAGTAGGTACCAATATTATGAAGGTTTTGCATAGTGTAATTTGATTATGCTAAAGTAAAAAAACTAATCTTATTTAACCTTAAATTTAAACTATGATGTTCTAAAATCTGTATTTTTGAAGCTCGAAATGCGCTAGATATATGCTAAAATATTTTTTTTTACTTGGAAGTCTTTTTTTTATAACTGTATCTCAATCTCAAAATGATAATCCTAAACTAATCGTAGGAATTGTAGTAGATCAAATGCGATATGATTACCTCACAAGGTTTTATAATAATTATGGAGAAGGCGGATTTAAACGAATCATGAATGAAGGATTCAATTGCAAAAACAACCATTTTAACTACATACCAACAAAAACAGGACCTGGTCATGCGTCTATTTTTACTGGTACAACTCCGAAGCATCATGGGATTATAGGTAATAATTGGTTTGATAAAGAATTAAAAAGAGATGTCAACTGTGTTGAAGACAATTCTGTTACACCTTTAGGCACGTTAAGTGACGATGGCAAAAAATCACCAGTAAAAATGTTGGTGTCAACCTTTGCTGATGAAAATCGGCTTTTCACTCAAATGAAAGGAATAACAATTGGAATTTCTGTTAAACGTAGAGGTGCTATTTTGCCAGCTGGTCATACAGCAAATGCTGCGTATTGGTGGGATTACGATCATAATGGAACAGGTCATTGGATATCGAGTACATTTTATATGGAGGAATTACCAGAATGGGTAACCGATTTTAATAACTCAAAAATTGCAGAGAGTTATTTTAAAACTTGGAATACTTTATACGATATCAATTCTTATGAAGACAGCGGAACAGATTCCAATACGTACGAACGAATTTTTAAGGGTGAAAAACAATCGGGTTTTCCACATGATTTGCCTAAGTTAAAAGACAAAAATGATGGTTTTAAAATTATTGCAAATTCTCCTTTTGGAAATAATTTAACCACAGATTTTGTTTTGAGAGCCATCAAAGAAGAGGCATTAGGAAAAGATAATGTTACAGATGTTTTAACCATTAGTTATTCCAGTACAGATAAGGTTGGACATGATTACGGACCAAACTCTAAAGAAGTTGAAGATACTTATTTACGCTTAGACCTCGAGCTAGAACGTTTGTTTAAGGCTCTAGATAATATGGTTGGTAAAGGAGAATATACCGTGTTTTTAACCTCAGATCATGGAGCTCCTCATGTGCCTTCTTATTTAGAAGATAACAAAATACCTTCGGGATTATTTGATTTGAATGCGATGCTCAACGATGTCAACAACCTGTTGTATGAACAGTATAAGGTTTCAGATTTAGCATTGAGTCGAATTAATAACCAAATATATTTAGACCATCAAAAAATAAGGGAACACAATATTGATGTACAGGAATTGAAAACGATTGTCTCTCGTAAATTATTAGCGTATAAATTGATAAGTAACGTTTATATGACTTCCGCAATAAATCAATTTCCAGAATCATCAGGATATCAAGAAAGGATGTTGTTTAATGGACATAATCAAAAACGATCTGGAGATATTCTATTTACATTTAATCCAGAGGTTTTTAAAGATGCTCCATGGAACAGAACAGGCACAGATCATCATTCGGGATATAATTATGACACACATGTGCCTCTTTTGTTTTTTGGAAAAGGTATCAAGCATGGAGAAACATTAACGCGAACACATATTATTGATATTGCACCTACCATATCTGCACTTTTAGGAATTAGTTTTCCTAATGCTAGTATCGGACAGCCTTTAGAATTTGTAATAGATTAATTTTGAAAAAAACTAGATTATATTCAATCATAGCCATTTTACTTCTTGTAGCTATTTTTAGTTATGAATTTGTCTTAGAAGATAATGAAATTTTAAAAATCGTTGAAGAAGGTGAGGTCTTTAAAACGAGTACTAACGACTATTTTTTACCGTCAAGTACAACAGGTCAAATTGTGCACCATGAACATTATTCTTTGTCATATAGTGAACCTCATGAGCAGGCACAATGGGTTGCTTACGAATTAAAAAAATCGCATTTGTCCAATACCAATTTTAAAAGACCTTACTTTGAAATTGATGAGGCGGTAAAAACAGGAGCAGCACATTGGCGTAATTATAAAAAATCAGGTTACGACAAAGGTCATCTATGTCCTGCTGGTGATAGACGATTTAGTAAACAAGCGCATGATGAAACCTTTCTGACGAGTAATATCAGTCCGCAAAATCATGAATTCAATTCTGGAATCTGGAATACGCTTGAACAAAAAGTAAGATATTGGGCAGAAAAATATGATGGTGTTTTTGTGGTTACAGGAGGTGTTTTAAAAGGAAATATGAACACAATAGGAGATGAAGATGTGAGTGTTCCAAATCAATTTTACAAAGTATTGATTGATGTTAATACATCAGATATAAAAATGATAGCTTTCTTAATGCCACATCAAGATTCAAATCAGCCGTTGTACAAATTTGTAGTCTCTGTTGATGAGGTTGAAGAATTAACTGGAATAGATTTTTTTGCTCAGCTTGATGACAGTATAGAAAACAAACTAGAAGCCTCAATTAGTTACAAAGGCTGGAGTTTTTAGTTTTGTTAGTTGGTATCTTTGTCATGCTGAGCAAAGTCGAAGCATCTCACTCACTCAATCATAACTGCTTTCTATTTCAACTTTGTAAGAATTCCATTCCATCTCAGGTTTCTAATAAATTTACCTTCATCCATAGTAACGATGAATGTTGTATTAGAGTTTTTTGCTTTATAATACCCTTTCATATAATTGATGAGTACTCTTAAATTTCGTTTTTTAAGTGCCATTTTTAAAGCTGTAATTAGAGTAATCATAAATCCGTATCGCATTTTGTATAAGGCTTCGCCCTGGAGATATTTTGAAGAAGTGTTATAATTAATTCCGGTTGGCTTTAAATGGTTGACTTTTAAAGAATCGTCAATTAAAATATCCCAATCATAATATTTAGCGAGAAGCTCGTCAACAGTATCCCAACCCATCGAAAGTTTGAGTAGCCCAATATCTAAAAAGCATTGTTTTCTATAAGCTTTCAATGCACCACGAATATGATCTTTACGAGTTAAATTTTCTAATATCCAGGCTTCATTTTTTTTAATATAGCACAAGCCAGCAGCCATTCCGATATTTTTATTCTTATTAAAGTGAAAAGCCAGCTGCTCAAGGTAATTCTTGGGAAAAATTAAATCTGCATCATACTTACAAATAACATCATATTGGTCGTCTAGAGTTTCAAAACCTTTATAAAAGGCATTGACAATTTTTGCTCCTGGTAAATGCTTGTTAGACGAAGTCGTATGCACTAATGAAATGAATTTATAAGTCTCGGTAAATTTTTGAACAATATGTTCTGTGTTGTCTGTAGAGTTATCATTCACAACCACAATGCGTTTCGGTAAATGTGACTGACTAACCAAAGACTCTAAAGTTAAAGCGATAGAATCTTCTTCGTTATGTGCAGGAATGATGATGTAGAAATTCATTTAAGCATTAAAACATGAATACATATTCCAAAGCTAAAGAAACGAATTGGAATTTGGAATTTAACATTCGGAATTTGTGGCTTTTTCAGCATAAATAATATAATATCTTGGAGTAAATAGACGAAGCAGCGGTCTGATACCCAACTTTTTTGTTGGATTCGTCCATTTTTCTGAAGCTATAATTTTCCATCCTGATTTTTCCAGCAACCAATCGAACTGCCAATCCTCAAATTCATGATAATGTCGGTCTCGCATATCTGTTTTGCTTCTATATGCAGAAGCAAACCATAATTTAAGAGGAATACTTACTAAAAGTTTATTGGCTTTTATTGATTTTAATACTGTAAATGGAGAAAGAAGGTGTTCGAAAATTTCAAATGCAGTTACCACATCTGCTTTAGAGTTTTCTATTTCAGAGGTGTCTAAATCTAAGTCTAAGCCAGAAGTGTTTTTAACCGTATACCCATTGCTTTTTAAGATGTCTGATAATGGGTTTTCAACACCTAAGTCCAAAATAGTTTCAGAAGTCTTTACATATTGTTTTAAAAATTGAACCGTATGTTTAAAGCGTTTATTTGGAAAACTGTTTTCGTACATTAATCTGGAATATTATCAAAAAGAAGTATTCTGGAACTGTCAACGTTTAGCATTTTAATTTTTTTATTCATTTTAATGCTTGTAAACAATGGCATTAATATTCATGCCAGCACCAACACTAGCAAACATAATGACATCACCTTTATGTATGTTATGATTTTTAAGCTGACCTTTTAAAATCATATCATATAATGTAGGAACCGTTGCAACACTGGAATTTCCAAGTGTATTAATACTCATTGGCATAATTCCTTCAGGCATTTTCATGTTATGAAGCTTATAAAAACGTTTAACAATAGCTTCATCCATTTTTTCATTAGCTTGATGAATCAATATTTTTTTGATATCTGTTATTGCATACCCACTTTTTTCCAAACATGATTTTAAAGCTAAGGGCACATTAGTTAAAGCAAATTCATAAATCTTGCGACCATACATTTTAATGTATCTGCGTTGATCTGTAATTTCTAGATGATTGGTTTTGCCAAAGTAGATAAAATGTGCTTCATCATATGTAAATGTAGCAGTTTCATGAGCGATAATTCCGCCATCTTCATCAGATTCTTCAACAATAACAGCACCTGCGCCATCACTATAAATCATGGAGTCACGATCGTGTTTATCAATAACACGAGACAATGTTTCGGTACCAATAATGAGACAGCGTTTTGCTAAACCTGAAGTAATAAATGCTTTGGCTTGAATGATGCCTTCGATCCATCCTGGACATCCAAACAGTAAATCGTAGCCAATACATTTTGGGTTTTTAATTTGTAGTAAATGTTTTATTCGGGAAGCAATACTAGGTACAGTATCACTTTGTTCTGTATTGTGTTTTACATCACCATAATTATGAGCAACAATGATATAGTCTAAAGTTTCTTTATCTATTTTTGCATCAGCGATAGCTTTTTCGGCAGCAAAAAAACCAATATCAGAGTTTAATAGGTCAGATTTTACATAACGCCTTTCTTGAATTCCCGTAATCGCTTTAAATTTATCAACTATAATTTCATTTGGACTATTTATCGTAGTGCCATCTGCATTTAAAAACTCATGATTATAGAAATCCTCATTCTTTTCAATACGACTAGGAATAAAACTTCCAGTTCCTGTTATTCTTATCGACATGTTTAATCTTTTTGATATTCCAATGTACTAAAGTAGCAATTATTAATGTTTTAAGTCTAAACTGAAACTAATAAGTTATCATTTTTACCAAATTCATATAAAAACAAGCTGTAAATTATATACAATTTAAAAAGCACCACTCTTTTATGCGATTTTAGAACCACACAAATGAATTTAAGCTTCCATATATTCTTCAATAGGAGCACAGGTACAAATTAAATTTCTGTCTCCATAGGCATCATCAACACGACGAACACTAGGCCAGAACTTATTATCTCTAACGTAATCCAGTGGAAAAGCTGCTTGCTGACGAGTATAAGGAAGTAACCATTCGTCATCAGTTATCATACTCATAGTATGAGGAGCATTTTTTAGTACGTTGTTAGTGTCATCTTTAGACACGTTATCAATTTCATGTCGTATAGAAATCATAGCGTCGCAAAAACGATCCATTTCTTGTTTGCTTTCACTTTCTGTAGGTTCAATCATCATAGTTCCTGTAACAGGGAATGATACGGTTGGAGCATGAAATCCATAGTCCATCAAACGTTTTGCAATATCAACAACTTCGATACCATTTGCTTTAAAAGGTCTACAGTCGATAATCATTTCATGCGCAGCACGTCCAAGTTCTCCAGAATACAAGGTTTCATAAGCACCTTTCAAACGTTTTTTAATATAATTGGCATTGAGAATTGCAATTTCTGTGGAACGTTTCAATCCAGATGCACCTAACATTTTGATATATCCATAAGATATTAAACAAGCTAAAGAAGATCCGAAAGGAGCTGCTGAAATTGCAGAGATAGCTTGTTCTCCTCCAGTTTTAATCAGTGGATTACTAGGTAAAAATGGAACTAACTGTTTCGCAACGCAAATAGGTCCAACACCTGGTCCACCACCACCATGAGGAATGGCAAATGTTTTATGTAAATTAAGGTGACAAACATCTGCGCCAATATTTCCAGGATTTGTTAATCCTACTTGTGCATTCATGTTTGCTCCATCCATATAAACCTGACCACCATTATCGTGAATAATTTTAGTGATATCTCTTATTGAAGCTTCATAAACACCATGTGTTGAAGGGTAAGTTACCATTAGAGCTGCAAGATTATCTTTGTGTAATTCTGCTTTTTCTCTTAAATCATCAACATCAATATTTCCTTTTTCGGTAGATTTAGTAACAATTACTTTCATTCCTGCCATAACAGCACTTGCTGGATTTGTTCCGTGAGCAGACGATGGAATGATACAAATATTTCTGTGATGATCACCTCTGGATTCGTGATAAGCACGTATCACCATTAATCCAGCAAACTCACCTTGTGCTCCAGAATTAGGTTGTAACGAAGTGCCTGCAAAACCTGTAATTTCTGTAAGTTGATCTTCTAACGCCTTTAAAACAATCTGATAACCTTTAGCTTGCTCTAGAGGTACAAATGGGTGTATTTTTCCCCATTTAAACCAGCTTAAAGGTAACATTTCAGATGCAGCATTAAGTTTCATAGTGCATGAACCTAATGAAATCATCGAATGATTTAATGCTAAATCCTTGCGCTCTAAATATTTGATATAACGCATTAATTCAGTTTCAGAATGATAGGAATTAAAGACAGGCTCTTCTAAAAATGTAGATTGACGTTTAAGTTGACTGTTGATTTTATTTTCTTCAGAAACTTCAGTTATTTCAATAGTTTCTTTGGTTGCTGCTTTAGCAAAAACAGAAACTATTGTATTGAGTTGTTGAAGCGTTGTAGGTTCATTTATTGATATAACAACTTCTTTATCACTAGGATAGTAGAAGTTCATTTTTTTACTTTCAGCTTCAGTTTTAATGAGTTTAGCATCAGCTTTGATGTGAAGTGTATCAAAAAAAGAAGTGTTAGTTTGATCAAATCCTAATTTTTGAATTGCATTTGATAATGCGACTGTCTTATTATGAATGTTATTTGCAATAAATTCTAAACCTTTTGGTCCATGATAAACACTGTACATACCAGCCATTACAGCCAGTAGTACCTGGGCAGTACAAATGTTAGATGTTGCTTTGTCACGTTTGATGTGTTGCTCACGCGTTTGTAAAGCCATGCGTAGAGCTCTGTTTCCGTTTGCATCTTTGGTGACACCAATAATACGACCAGGAATATCTCTTTTATAAGCATCTTTTGTGGCAAAATAAGCAGCATGTGGTCCACCATAACCCATAGGAATTCCAAAACGTTGTGTTGTACCAACCACAACATCTGCACCAAATTTACCTGGAGCTTCAAGTTTAATTAAACTCATGATATCTGCTGCAACAGCTACTTTTATATGAGAAGCGTTTGCTTTTTCAATAAAAGATTTGATATCAGTGACCTGGCCATATTTTCCTGGATATTGTAAAATAGCAGCGAAAAAATCTTCAGAAAAATCAAATTCTTCTTCTTTTCCAACAACCAGTTCAATACCAATAGGAGTAGCTCTTGTTTGTAGTAATGATAGGGTCTGAGGAAGAACATCTTCAGAAACAAAAAATTTATTTATACCAGCTTTCTTCTGATCTCTTTCTCTTACAGCAAACAGCAAACTCATAGCTTCAGCTGCTGCAGTACTTTCATCTAAAAGAGATGCATTTGCTAATTCCATTCCAGTTAAATCAGTAACCATGGTTTGGAAATTCAGTAAAGCCTCTAAACGACCTTGTGCAATTTCAGCCTGATAAGGTGTGTAAGCTGTATACCAACCTGGATTTTCTAAAATATTACGTTGAATAACAGCAGGCATGATGGTTGGATGATATCCTATACCAATATAAGTGTTGAATACTTTATTTTTCTTTGAAAGATTATAAATATGAAGCAAATATTCTTGCTCGCTCATTGGTTCGTCTAAATCTAAATCTGATTTTAAACGAATACCATCAGGAATGGTTTCATGGATTAATTGCTCCAAAGAGTCTACACCAATCGTTTGTAGCATCTGTTTTTGATCCGCTTCTCTTGGACCAATGTGACGAAGTGAAAAATCTGCTGTATTCATTTACTGTTTAAATTGAATTAAATTTTTTTGCAAAATTAAGCAATTATTGACCTTTAATCGTTAACGAAAATGAAACTTTTCAACCATTTGATTCGGTTATTAACAGTTTAGCTATTTTTGTGTTATGCGTGCATTAAAAACAGTGTTTGATTTTTATATCAATAGTAGTATTCATGTGGCTTTGGCTGTAGTAGCACTCACATGTATTACCTGTCTGGAATTTGATGTTTCCATAGATTTAAATTTATTGGGATTTATCTGGTTTGCTTCTGTAACTGGGTATAATTTTGTCAAGTATTTTGGATTGGCAAAATTTCATCATAGAAGTTTGTCAAGTAAGCTAAAATTTATTCAGGTGTTTTCGTTAATTTGCTTTGTATGTATGTGTGTTTTTGCCTTACGATTAAACACGAGTTCTCTAATTGCAATTTCCGTTTTTGGAATGGTGACGTTTTTATATGCGATTCCTTTATTGCCTAGTCGCTTTTTTATAGATCAAAAGAAAAAATTGCGAAGTATTAGCGGACTAAAAATATACATTATTGCATTTGTTTGGTCTGGAGTTACAGTGTTTTTACCTTTAATCAATAATGAGCTTGAAATACATGACGACATTATTATTAGTGGAACTCAGCGTTTTATTTTTGTTGTGGTATTGATGTTGCCATTCGAAATTAGAGATTTAAATTATGACAGTTTAAAATTATCAACAATTCCACAACGCATAGGAGTGAGGCAAACAAAAGTCGCTGGATTATTCCTGTCACTATTGTTATTGATTTTAGAATATTTTAAGGATAACATCAATTTAAGTCACGTCCTATCTTTGACAGGAATTGTGTTTGTAACACTAATGTTTTTAAAATATTCAAGTCAGCAACAAGGAAAATACTATAGTGCATTTTGGGTAGAAAGTTTGCCAGTCTGGTGGCTAATGTTAATGTTGGTGTTTAGCTAATTCTTGTTCAAAAGCAGATTTTAAGCTTGCTTTTGCTTTGACATCCATAACCACAGGTTCTTTAGTTACCAATTTTGTGAGTTTTGAATTATTCTTTGTGTATTTTCTGCAAGCAATGCAATAAATTAAATGAATGTTTAATTTTATTTTTTCCCAAAGGCTAGCTTCCTTGTATTGTGTTTTATCACAAACATGATTTGCTTCATTACAAGGAATTATAATTTTATAACTCATAGTTAAAACCAATTTTTTTCAAGACAGCTTGCCATAGCTACTCTGGCTCTATGGATAATTACCCATAGGTTAGACGCAGTAATATTTAATTCATTACAAATGGCTTCTGTTTCGTAGTTTAAAATTGTTTTCATTTCGAAAACTTGGGCTTGTTTTTCGGGTAGTTTCCCTAAGCAGTTTTCAATAGCTCTACCTAATTCGGTGTTTTCAATAGTGTCTTCAGCAGTTTTATCAAAAGGATCTGCTACACGTTCTTCAAGCCAGTCTCCTTCACTATCATCAGAATGATAACTCATTCTAACTTCAGCTTTACCTTTTTTGGAATTAATCTTACGATAGTAATCAATTATTTTTCGTTTCAAAATAGAAATCAGCCAGGTGCGTTCACTCGCTTCACCTTTAAAGTTCTTCATAGATTTTAAACCAGCAACAAACGTGTCCTGAATTAAATCTTTAGCAATTTCCCTATCATTTACACGTGAAATGGTATAATTAAAGAGATAATCGGAATAAAGATTTATCCACTGATTGGGATCTATAACATGTTTAGGCATATCTTTTTCTGAAGTTTTTATTTCAAAAATAAGCTAAAATTGCGACATATTTGAATGCTTCTTAAATTCTGTAAGGATGGTTATTTCGTAGCGGTAATA
The DNA here is from genome assembly GCF_050617655.1 of Psychroserpens mesophilus. GTDB lineage: Bacteria > Bacteroidota > Bacteroidia > Flavobacteriales > Flavobacteriaceae > Psychroserpens > Psychroserpens mesophilus_A. Next base: position 42,703 of record NZ_JBODQC010000005.1, read on the forward strand.
ATATAATAGCCAAAACTTTTCATATGTAATCCTGAAAGTAGAGCATAAAATGATCCTTTAAGGTTATGCAAACTCTCTCTTTTTAAAGAAGTATTTCTCCATAATGTCTTTAATGCAAATCCGATTATGGCAAATGGAACATGAAATACAGATGGTGCAACTCTAAATGAGATGTTTTCTGTTTTTACGTTCGAAAATCCAGTTTGTAGTAGTTTCTGCTTGTAGTGGTCTATGTGTTCTAGTTTATCTAAACTCCAATGGTTGCATAGTCTTTTGTAGGCAAAATGACTTCCTGGACATAACTGAGAAACTTCTTTTTTTAGGAATGCATCTGCAATGACTAATTTGCCTTTAGGTTTTAAAATTCTAAACGCTTCCTGTATTGATTTTATATCATGACCAGAATGGCAAAAGCTTTCAATAGCTACAGCACTATCAAATGAATCAGAGGTAAACGAAGTTTCGTTATAATTCTCTTTTACGATTATACCATTTTTTCCTTTCAGTAATTCGTTACCTTGTTTGAGCTGAAATTCAGAAACAGTCACTCCGTAGGCAATTAGGTGTTTAAATTCGTTTAGGGCATAACGCATTGTTGCTCCCATGCCACAACCTAAATCTATTAATCGGTGTTTTTTTGAATTAATTTTTAAACGCTTCATGACTTGATTATTCATTTCATTAAGCATTGAATCTCTTTTAAAGAGATTGGTCTTAAACAGCCTGAAATATCCAAAATGCATGTTGTAATCTTTACTCCAGAACTTGTAGTCTTCTGTAGCTTCATTATAGAAATCAATCATTTCTATGTTGTTGAAGTCTTGTTGATTTAAATGTGATATGTTAATTGATTTCATAATTATAATTTTATAATGTTTCGTTTTAAAAAGTATTATTGATGAATACTAAAGTGTATACGACAGCAAACAAAACAAAAAGAGTATTCATGCCATAGCTACCTATTTTGAATATTTTCTTTTTTGGAATGTCATACATAGGATAATATGCAATTTGAGTAGCAACTTTTCCAACCCAATACGCAGCAATCAATCCTGTTATTGCAATTGCTAAATGTGATTCGTTTTTTAAATCGTTTGGTAACACAATAGAGATTAATCCAAATGAAAAGTTTAAACCTTGAATGTATCTGCCATAGGTTTTGGCAATTTCCTGATTTAAAGGTTTTAATTGTTTTACGTCATGATACCAATCAAATACTTGATGTCTGATATATGGATAAATAAGAGCGGTGAAAATTTGGCCGCATCCTCCTATAATGATTAGCCAGTTTGGAATTTGAATATTCATAATTTTATAAGTTTTAAACTTTCAGAAAAAATTGAAAGTATGATTTAAATTTTTTTATTTGATGAGTTTGATTAAAGATTTTGTAATCCAGTTTTGTTTTTGACTGACTAATTTGTTAATCATTGTATCTGCATTTAATGTTAAATCATGCAATGCCTTAGTTTGTTTTATGAGTTCTTTCGTTTTTTCGGTACCATCATCTTTAATTGATGATACATCGTTTAATACCTTTATGACTGGTTGAATTTCTCTTCTGCTGCGTTCTTTTGCGATAATTCTTGTGAGTTCTTGTACATCTTTTTCAGTTGTAAAATAGTCTTTGCGTTCACCAGGAATTAATTCTTTGGTTACAATTCCCCAATCCATTAGCTGACGCAAATTCATGCTAGTATTTCCGCGAGATATTTGAAGTTCTGCCATAATATCTTCCATAGATAATGGTTGTGTAGAAATAAAAAGCAAAGCTTGAATCTGAGCCATAGCCTTATTTATTCCCCAAAGCGAACCCAAACTTCCCCAGGTACTTACAAATTTTATTTTAGCGTCTTCGTAATTCATAAGACAAATATATATAAAACATTTTAAACTTTCAATAATTATTGAAAGTTTATTTTGTACGTTATAAGTTTAGAAGATTAGATTCCGTCTACATTTATTTCTTTATCAATCCAGCACGTTTTAGCAAAGCGTCAGGACGAGGTTCTTTTCCTCTGAAACGTTTGTATAAAATCATTGGATCTTCAATGCCTCCTTGAGACAATACATGATCTTTAAACTTCTTAGCTACGTCTTTATTAAAGACACCTTTCTCTAAAAAGTATTCGAAAGCATCTGCGTCTAAAACTTCGGCCCATTTATAACTGTAATATCCAGAACTGTAACCGCCTTGAAAAATATGAGAAAATGATGTACTCATGCAATTTTCAGTAACATCAGGATAAAGTTTGGTGTTTTCAAAAGCTTCGTTTTCATGCTGTTTTACAGACGTAATCGAACTTGGATCTTGTCCATGCCATGCCATGTCTAATAATCCGAAACTAATTTGTCTCAATGTTTGCATTCCTTCTTGGAAGGTTGCTGAAGCTTTTATTTTTTCAATTAATTCCATAGGAAGAACTTCTCCAGTTTCATAATGCGTAGCAAATAATTCTAAGGCTTCTTTTTCATAACACCAGTTCTCTAATACCTGGCTTGGCAATTCTACAAAATCCCAAAATACACTTGTGCCTGATAAACTTGGATAGGTTGTATTGGCAAGCATACCATGAAGTGCATGTCCAAATTCATGAAACAATGTTGTTACTTCATTAAAAGTAAGCAGCGAAGGTTTACTTTTTGTTGGCTTCGTAAAATTACAAACAATAGAAATATGAGGTCTGCTATTTTCGTTATTCTTAATGTATTGTGGTTTATAGACGGTCATCCATGCACCATTTCGTTTTCCTGGTCTCGGAAAAAAATCAGCATAAAAAATAGATATTAAATTTCCTTTTGTGTCTGTGACTTTATAGGTTAAAACGTCCTGATGATACTTGTCAATCGTGTTAATTTCTTCAAATTTTAAATCATACAAACGTTCGGCAATTGTAAATGCACCATCAATTACATGTTCTAATTTGAAATAAGGTTTTAATTGTTCGTCATCTAAACTGAATAATTTTTGCTTTAATTTTTCAGAATAATATGAACCATCCCATTTCTGAAGAATATCAATGCCATCTATATCTTTAGCAAACGCGTCTAAATTTTTAAATTCACGTTCAGCAGCAGGTTTTGCTTTTTCTAAAAGTTCATTCAAAAAATGTTCGACTTTTTCTGGTGTTTTAGCCATTCGCTCTTCCAATACAAAATGGGCATGTGTTTTATAACCTAAAAGATTAGCACGTTCATGTCTTAAATTGGCAATTTGTAAAACATTCTTTTGGTTGTCATAAGTGTCACCTTTAAAAGCTTTAGCTCCTGAAGCAATTGCTAATTGTTTTCTGAGTTCACGATTGTCGGCATAAGTCATAAATGGAATATAACTCGGATAATCCAAAGTGATTAGCCAACCGTCTTTACCTTTAGCTTCGGCTAATTGTTGAGCCGCTTCTTTTGCGCCTTCAGGCAATCCAGCTAAATCATCTTCATTAGTTGTATGAAGTTCGTAAGCATTCGTTTCAGCTAGTACATTTTCACCAAACTTGAGTTTTAGCTGACTTAATTTTTTGTCAATTTCACGAAGACGTGATTTTTTATCTTCGGGCAGGTTTGCTCCATTTCTGGAAAATCCTTTGTATTTTTTATCGAGAAGTGTCTTTTGTTCAGTGTTTAAATCTAAATTCTCTTTACTGTCATATATCGCTTTGACACGTTTAAAAAGGGTTTCGTTTAAAGTAATATCATTACTAAACTCTGAGAGAAGTGGAGAGACTTCTTGAGCAATCTTTTGAATGGTGTCATTTGTTTCTGCACTGTTGAGATTAAAAAAAATACTAGAAATCCGATCTAATTGTTCACCAGAAAAATCTAAAGCTTCAATGGTATTTTCAAAAGTTGGTGGTTCAGAGTTATTGGTGATGGAGTCAATTTCTGCTTTAGCTTCTTTAATTGCATGTAAAAAAGCAGGTAAATAATCTTCATCTTTAATTTTTGAAAAAGGAGCAGTTTGGTATAAGGTGTCAAAAGAAGTGTTTAAAATTGTCATTTAGTTTGGTGAATTTTTAGAATAAATACTTAATTAGTGGTAATTATCTTACGAAAATGCAAATTGTGAATTACTTTGTTTATTAATTATCATAACTTTATGAAAATATGATAAAATATATTTTAGTTTTGTCTTTATTATTTTAAAAGGAGTTAACCAACTCTATACAAATAATTGATTAATAGCTCTAAAACCTCGTTTATACACGAGGTTTTTTTATGATAAATCTTTAGAAGATGCAATCACTTTTGTTTTTAAACTTTCTTTGTAATCTATTATTGTATTTAGAACTGTTTTGTCTGAAGCTCCAATAATTTGAGCTGCAAGTATACCAGCGTTTTTTGCGCCATTTAAAGCAACTGTTGCAACAGGAACTCCTCCAGGCATCTGTAAAATAGATAGAACCGAATCCCAGCCATCTATAGAGTTACTGCTTTTAACAGGAACACCAATAACTGGTAAAGGCGATAATGAAGCCACCATTCCTGGTAAATGTGCAGCACCTCCAGCACCAGCAATGATAACATTAATTCCTCTTTTATGTGCGTTTTTGCTGAAATCGAATAGTTTTTCTGGAGTTCTATGTGCAGAAACGATATCAACTTCCACCTCTATTTTGAATTCTTTTAAAATATCAATAGCATCTTGCATAACCGGAAGATCACTTTTGCTTCCCATAATAATTGCTACTTTTTGCATAAACTTAATTTTTTTGCCTCGAGAACAGTCGAGAGATTATTTTATATTAATAAGTACCGAATTCGCTCAAACTGACATTATTTACTTATAACTTTTATAGTATTTTTTACAACTTCAGCAGTCTGTCTTGCTTTATTTAAATCTTTATTAACAATGGTTACATGTCCCATTTTACGAAAAGGTCTCGTTTGCTTTTTTCCATAAATGTGAGGTGTCACACCATCCAGTTTCATGATATCTTCTAAGTGTTCGTAAACCACATCTCCAGTATAACCTTCAGCGCCAACAAGGTTGACCATGATGCCTCCAACTTTACTTTGGGTTTGACCTAACGGTAAATTTAAAATGGCACGAATATGCTGTTCAAATTGAGATGTGTAACTGGCTTCAATAGTTTGATGACCTGAGTTATGTGGTCTTGGAGCAACTTCATTAACTAAAATTTTATCATCTTGTGTTTGAAACATTTCAACAGCTAATAATCCAACATGATTAAATGCTTGTGAAACCTTTAAAGCAATATCTGTCGCTTTATTTGCTACAGTATCATCTATTCGAGCCGGACAAATCACGTATTCTACCTGATTCGCTTCTGGATGAAATTCCATTTCAACAACAGGATAGGTTTTAATGTCACCAGTTTCATTCCTTGCGACGATAACCGCTAACTCATGTTTAAAAGGGATTAAATCTTCAGCAATACATTCTCCTTTTGGTAAATTATCTAAATCAGAAAGTTGTCTCACTACTTTTACACCATTACCATCATAGCCAAATTGAGCTGCTTTCCATACAAACGGAAATTCTAATCCACCATTATCAACAGCATCCTCTATTTCAGACAGGTAAGCAAATCTTGTAAATTCTGAAGTTGGAATTTGATGATCTCTGTAAAATAATTTTTGAGTTGCTTTATTCTGAATGGTTCGTAATGTTTTTGATGATGGATATACTTTTTTACCTTTTTTTTCTAGAGCTTCAAGTGCATCAACGTTTACATTTTCAATTTCAAAAGTTAAAACATCGACTTGTTTTCCAAAGTTATAGACATCATCATAATTCATTAAATCACCCTTAATAAATGTATCACAAGCAATTTTACAAGGCGCATCAGCACTAGCATCCATTACATAAGTCGTAATGTCAAATTTTCTTGTCGTGTAAAGCATCATTTTACCTAACTGACCACCACCAAGAATACCGAGTTTAAAATTTGAAGAAAAATAGTTCATAATTAATTTAAGTAAAAACGTAAATTTCAATTTTGAATTACAAAAATACATTATAAAATAGAAAGCTATTGCAAAAATGGAATTCAAAAAATCGGTAATCGACAATCTATTGATTATCTTTGTTTTTTTTAAAACCAAAACAAGTGATTAAGCTCAACGATTTATATTTTAAACCTTTTATTTCTGAAGAAAAAATAGATGCTGCAGTACAGAAAATGGTTGATAAAATTGCTCATGATCTTCAAGATGTAGTACCTGTGTTTGTTGGCATTTTAAATGGTTCATTCATGTTTGTGAGTGATTTTGTGAAAAAATATCCAAAACCATGCGAAGTGACCTTTATCAAGTTGGCATCTTATGAAGGTATAAAATCTTCTGAAGATATCCAGAGACTAATCGGCTTAACTCAAGACTTGTCTGGGAGAAAAGTTGTCATCCTTGAAGATATTATAGATTCTGGAAACACATTGGAAGAAGTGCATCGTATCTTTAAAAATGAAAATGTAGATGAACTCAAAATTGCGACATTGTTTTATAAACCTGAAGCTTATAAAAAAGATTTTAAATTACATTATGTAGGTCTCGAAATACCAAATAAATTCATAGTAGGTTATGGATTGGATTATAATGGCTTAGGACGAGATCTGCCCGAAATATATCAATTAAAAACAACACAACACATGACCAATTTAGTGCTATTTGGACCTCCAGGTGCAGGTAAAGGAACACAAGCAGAATTTTTAAAAGAGAAATACAATTTAGTTCACATTTCTACAGGAGATGTGTTTCGATTTAATATAAAAAATGAAACGGCTTTAGGAATGCTTGCTAAGTCTTTTATGGATAAAGGAGAACTGGTTCCAGATCAAGTCACTATTGATATGCTAAACGCTGAAGTAGAAAAAAATGCTGATGCAAAAGGCTTTATTTTTGACGGTTTTCCCAGAACAAATGCACAAGCCGAAGCACTCGATAACTTAATGGATTCTAAAGACTCTCAGATTAATGCGATGATTGCTTTAGAAGTTGATGATGAAGTTTTAGTCGGACGATTACTAGAACGAGGAAAAACAAGTGGCAGAAAAGACGATGCTAACGAAACTGTCATCAGAAACAGAATTACAGAATACTATAAAAAAACAGCTGTTCTAAAAGACTATTACTCAGCACAAGATAAATATTTCGGTGTGGATGGCGTCGGAAGTATCAGTGAAATCACTGAGCGGCTAAACAAGGTAATCGATAATCTATAGTTAAGGCGTTTATTCGTTTGTTGTTTAGGTTGTAATGAATCTTCATCAACTAAAACAACTCCATAACTTAACAAATTAACAAACAACATGACTGAAGGAAATTTTGTCGATTACGTGAAAATGCACGTGTCTTCTGGTAAAGGCGGACAAGGTTCTGCGCATTTGCATCGCGAAAAATATATTGAAAAAGGTGGTCCAGATGGTGGAGATGGTGGACGAGGAGGTCATATTATTATTCGTGGTAATGAAAACCTTTGGACCCTGTTACACCTTAAATTTAAACGACACGCCAGAGCTGGTCATGGTGAACATGGAAGCAAAAGTAGAAGTACAGGAGCTGATGGCGAAGATGTCTATCTCGATGTGCCCTTAGGAACGGTTGTAAAAGATACTGAAACCGATGACGTCCTTTTTGAAATCACAGATAATAACGAAGAACAGATTGTAGCTAAAGGAGGACGTGGCGGACTGGGAAACTGGCATTTTAAAAGTTCTACCAATCAAACACCACGTTATGCACAACCAGGAGAACCTCTGGAAGAAAAACATATAACTCTTGAACTTAAAGTTTTAGCTGATGTTGGTCTGGTTGGATTTCCAAATGCTGGAAAATCGACCTTGCTATCTGTTGTGAGTGCTGCTAAACCTAAAATTGCAGATTATGAGTTTACAACGCTTAAGCCAAACTTAGGTATTGTAGAATATCGTGATTTTCAAACCTTTGTCATGGCAGATATTCCTGGAATTATTGAAGGTGCTGCCGAAGGAAAAGGGCTTGGTCACTACTTTTTACGTCATATCGAGCGCAATTCTATTTTACTGTTTTTAATTCCTGCAGATGCTAAAGATATCAGGAAACAATACGATATTTTATTAGATGAGCTTAAACGTTACAATCCTGAAATGCTGGATAAGGAACGCATGATTGCCATTTCAAAAAGTGACATGCTCGATGAAGAACTTCAAGCAGAAATGAAGGTGGAATTAGATAAAACTTTGCCTATCGAATATATGTTTATCTCTTCTGTAGCACAAAAGGGCATTACGCAGTTAAAAGATAAACTCTGGAAAATGCTTAATGATTAATTTTTGGGCGTTACCCTAAAGGGTCAGGCTTTTCGTTGCAATCTTTTTTTGCAAAAAAGGATTTTCTCTGCAATCCTTAACGCAAAAATCGATAAAACTTTTATAATTATAGAACTGGTTTTTGAAGTATTGGTTTTTTTAATTCTAAAGTGTAAATTTGATTCCACAAGAACGGTTTTAATGAAAGAAAAAATTAAAAGCATCGTAGAAATTAACGATAATCCAACTAGTCGCTATTTCGCTTTTTTTATTCAGGCTTTAATTTTAGTGTCTATTGTTACATTTTCAGTAGAAACCATTCCCAATCTTAAACCATCAACAAAAACCATACTTTACGTTGTGGAAGTATTCTGTGTAATTGTATTTACAATTGAATATGTGCTCAGAATTTATGTAGCTGATAGCAAACCTAAATTCATATTTAGTTTTTTTGGAATCATCGATTTCTTAGCTATTCTACCATTTTATTTATCCTTCGGAATAGATTTACGTTCTTTAAGAGCGTTACGTTTTTTAAGATTATTCAGAATCTTAAAATTGGTGCGCTACAACAAAGCCATGAGCCATTTTACACGTGCTATAAAATCGGCTAAAGAAGAGATTCTGCTCTTTGTGTTTATCACACTTATTCTTATTTATTTTTCTGCAGTTGGGATTTATTATTTTGAAAATGAAGCACAACCAGAGCATTTTACCTCAATTTTTGATAGCCTTTGGTGGGCAATTATTACCTTGACAACAGTGGGTTATGGTGATGTCTATCCAATTACAGTTGGCGGAAAAGTCTTCACCTTTTTTATTTTGATGATTGGTTTGGGAATTGTTGCTATTCCAACTGGAATTATTTCTTCAGCCTTAACAAAGTCGGTTGATAAGAAAGAAACAGAATAATTTTATTACCTTTAAAATAAAAAGCATGAAATACGTCACATTTTTAGTAATGTTTGTAATCATCTTCTCTTGTGCACCAGTTCGTGTGAATTATGATTATGAGAAAACAACAGACTTCAAAGCATATAAGACTTACAATTATTATGCTAATTTGAATACAGGAATGAGTGAATTAGATACGAAACGATTGTTAGATGCTTTAGATGAAGTTTTAGAAGCTAAAGGTTATTTGCTATCAGAAACTCCAGATTTTTTTATAGATATACAAAGTAGCGAATACCAGGAAACACCTCGTAATAATGTTGGAGTTGGATTAGGTGGAACAGGAGGAAATATAGGAGGAGGTATCTCTCTCGGAATTCCAGTAGGTCAAAATAAATTAAACAGACAAATCGTATTTGAGTTTGTTGATGAAGATAAAAATGGATTATTCTGGCAGGCTGTTTCAGAATCTAGTTATAGTCCGAATGCCTCTCCTGAAAAACGTGAAGCTCTTTTTAAAACCGTGGTTACTAAAGTTATTCAAGGTTTTCCTCCTGAAGCTAAAAACTAACTTTATCATTTTTCTAACATTTTAAACTTCAACGTAGGTATATCGTTTTGTAATTTTGAGTAAATCAAAGAAACAATTATGGAAAGACTCAAAAATAAAGTAGCTCTCATTACTGGTGGTACGAGAGGTATAGGCTATGGTATTGCTGAAGCCTTATTAAATCAAGGATTAAAAGTTGTCATTACCAGTCGTAATGGGAAAACAGCAAACGAAGCCGCTGAAACATTAGGAACTAAAACCAATTCTGTTGGTCGTGTTGTTGGTGTCGCAGCAGATGTTCGCCAATTAGAAAGTCAAGAAAACGCAGTGAAACAAGCCATAGATTCATTTGGTCAATTAGATGTTGTGATTGCTAATGCTGGTTTAGGACATTTTGGAAGTATTGAAGACCTAACATCAACGCAATGGAACGATGTGATTGATACCAATCTTACTGGTGTATTCAATTCTATTAAGGCAAGTGTTAATGAGCTTAAAAAAACAAAAGGATACTACATTACAATTTCAAGTTTGGCAGGAGCTAATTTTTTTGCTGGAGGTTCTGCTTACAATGCTAGTAAATTTGGTGTTACAGGATTTACTCAGGCTGTGATGCTTGATTTAAGACAACACGACATTAAGGTAAGCACGATTATGCCAGGTTCAGTGTCTACACATTTTAATGGCAACGAACCAAGTGACAAAGGAGCATGGAAAATCCAGGCAGAAGATATTGGTAAATTGGTCGTTGACTTACTACAAATGAATCCGAGAACCTTGCCAAGTAAAATTGAAGTTCGACCTACAATGCCACCAAGTTAATAACGAGGTTATCAGAAATTAATTTTGTAAATCAACTGATATCCTGTCACCTTTACTATGACTGCTGAATTCTGGTGCATACATGCTTTGAATGGTTGTAATACCATTACTCATGTCACCAGCGTTATTAACTCGAAGATAATATTCAAATACATAAACGCCTTTTGGTAAATAATCAAAAAAGAAGTTGGTAGAGGCATCTTTTGTGCTTTCATAGTAACCTAATCCGTCTTGCCATTTGTATTGCGACATCACATTCAAAGGTTCCAGTCCTGAAGCTCTCATGTCTTTCATATGAATAAACTCCATGCTGCGATCACTTCTTAATTCTATTCGCACACGTACCAGATCACCAACATTTAGTTTCGTTTCAGATGTGATTTCAGTCATCTGTTCTCCAGTATCTGTATTAATCTTTTTAAAGAGTTTTTTCTTCAATTTCAAGGGTGTTTCAGCAGAAGTGATTTTATCTAAATCTTCAAAATACTGCCAGTATAAACTTCCCCAGGCAATACCTTTGCCTTTTTTATTGAGCTCAACAGTTGCCATCGAAGGATTGATCTCTTCAGCAGACCAGGAAGTTTTATAATAGCCAGTTCCTGCTTCAAGTTCAACATCTTTTAATTTAGCAGGTGTAATTACGTTTCCACCAATAACAACATCAACCATATCTGTCACACTTAACCAGTCACTGCCTTGCAATAACAATGTATAAACAGCTTCTGTTGTTGCTTTTGTTGTTTTCCATTGATTGGTTTGTTTGTGCTTTAACAACCAGATTTTTAAGTTGTCTACAGTTTCAGTATCATTTGGTTGAACTTCTGAAAACGCTTCAATTAATAGAGCTTGCGTTTCAACTGGTGACTGATACCAATACCAGGAACTTGTATTTTCTTTCCAATACATACCTAATTCATCTGAAGTAATGCTGTTTTCTTCCAGTGATTTTAAAATGTTACCAGCAGTTTTACGATCATTTTGTCTGTGCATAATTAAAGTCATCAATCCTTTTGAGTATAAGGATTTGTTTAACCAGTAGGTTTTAATCTGACCATAATAGTAATCCATAATCTCTGAAACTTCTTTTGGTTTTTCAGTGTCAGGTAGAAAACTTCTAAGATATAAATACTGAAGCTGTGTATTCGTTAAATGATCTTTCGATAAATCAGCGTTTGAGTTATATTTTCTGATGTCGTTGTACTCTTTGACGAATTCAGTATCTAAGTAAGCAATAGCTTTGTCTAACATATCGTTTACAGAGTGGTCTCCAACCTCTACTTTTAAATTTTCAAGATGAGCAAAACCAGTAATGATGTGTTGCGTGATGTAACGGTTTTCTGGTCCACCTTTAAACCAAGGCCAAGCACCATTAGGCATTTGATTGGTTTTAAGTTTGCGTTTTGCAGCCTCCAATTCGTAATTCATTTTGTTTAAATCAAATAATAATGCAATCCGTTTCTTTTGCTCTGTTTCGCTTTGCGCATCTCGTAGCCAAGGTGTTTCTTGGATTAAAATGGACTTTAATTCTTCATTTTTCTCTAAGTTTGAAATCAGCACATCTGCATTTTTCCACTGGTTAAAAACCGCTTGAATTTTAGGATTACTATTAGCTATATGACTGGCTAAAGCATTTGCATAATAGCGACTAAAGGTCTGTTCGTTACAGTCATAAGGGTATTCCATCAAATAAGGTAAGGCTTGCACAGCATACCATGCAGGATTTGATGTCATTTCTAAAGTTAATTTATGATGTTCTAATGTTGCTGAGGTCGTTGTTCTCAACTTATCTAATGTAAATGTTCTTGATTCGTTACTCTTAATCCACATGGGTAAGGTTTCAGTAACCAGCATTCTATTCGTTAGAACTGGAAGTAGATTTTGTTCGCCATCACTAAAATCTCCAGCCATTGCAAGAATTTTATATTCAACTGCTTGTAAGTCTTCAGGGATTTTTAAAGTCCAAGAGGTTTGAGTGTTGCCTTTAGCATCTACAGTAAAGGTCTCGACTGCGCTCGACCTGACAAGGTCTTCTGTGATGTCTTCTCCAGAAAAGGCATCTGTGAGTATTAATTTAGCCTGACCTGATAATTTTTGGTCTGTCAGATTTGCAATTTTAGTACGCATTGAAACCACATCGCCTTGACGTAAAAAACGAGGTGCATTTGGAATCACCATCAACTCTTTTTGCGTCACAGATTCTATAGTTGTTACAGCACTTTCCATGGTTTTGGTATGCGCTAATAATTGTAGCTTCCATTTGGTCAATGCTTCAGGTGTTGTAAACTTAAAACTCACATGACCTTCGCTGTCGGTTTGTAATTGTGGGAAGAAAAATGCCGTTTCCTGAAGGTTTTTACGAATTTGGATGGTTTCTAATTTTAAACTTCCGGATTTTGTAGTAATTATAATAACACCACCTGCGCCTTTATTACCATAAATTGCTATTGCTTCAGAACCCGATAATGTTGACATGCTTACGATATCATTTTCATCAATTGATCTAAATAAATCTTGAGTAGCAGGAACACCATCTATTATAAAAAGTGGTTCTACATCACCACTTAAAGAATTATTTCCTCTTATAATTATCGTTGAAGCATTTCCTGGTTGGCCAGAGCCAGTGCTAACATTTACTCCAGCTGCTTGACCTTCTAAAAGTTGATCTATAGAAGTCATTGGGACGTTCTGTACAGACTCATCTTCAACCATCTCAACATCTGAAGCAAAACTCTTGTATAGTCTGTTTCTATATCTATTCCCAAAATAAAATCCAAACCAGTTGAATTGGTCGTATTGTTGCTGGTAATAGTTTAGATAATTAGTGTGTTGGTTATGAACTCTAAATCCGCTAACACGAAAACTACGTCTTGCATTAAGTCCGTATCTTGGATAATACGTTGGTTTTTGAATTGGATTGAAACTCCATGCATGAGGTTGAAACTGATCAAGCGACATATCGTACATGCTGGCTAATAGCTCGGCTGTGACTTTTTCGCCTTTCGGACCTTTAATTTTGAAACTCCAGGTTTCGTCTGTTCCTGGTTGAAGCTTATCTCTAAAGGTTTTGGTTTCAATTTGTAAATCACTCTCCGGATAAGGCACATTAATGTGTATTGAGCTACCAAAAAAATGATTGCTGAAGGTATAACTGTAATGAATAGCAAAACCACCAACGTCTTCTTTATTCACAAGAATCTTCAGTGTTTTTTTGTCGTTATTTAAATGAACAATGTAGGTATTGACCATCTCTTTATTTTTTTCAATGCTTACAGTTACTGTAAGGTCTTCTGCGGCAGAAGCTAAAGTTAACTCTACCAAATCACCTACAGCATACTGATTTTTATGAGTTGAAATGTTAAATAGTTGTTGGTCTGCTGAAGCTTTATCAGCATTGCTAAATAAAGTGGTTCTCGTTTCATCTGTAACGGTTTGACCAAATTTATCTTTACTTTCTAAAAGAATTACATATTGACCAGAATCCCATTTTTTGATGTTTCCAAGAGCTAATTCCTTAGAGTGTTCTGTGTCAAATGTATCTTCAAAAACGAGTTCTCCTTTTTCCCAATAGATTGAATTTTGTTCGTCGGTATATGCTTCATGAGGAAACTTGGTTTTAAACTCTTCAGTAGGAATCACTTGGTAATCTGGAGCAGTCCAAGGTCGTGGTCTCAAGACTCGATTAGGCGCTTTGAGTTTAAAGATTTTGATAGTGCCTTCCGCAGGAACAAACTCACCATTTAGATTTTTAGTAGAAATAGCAAGCGTATGGTCTTTTTTAGTTTTGTCTAATTGTTGAGCAATCGAAATAGTTGCATCTAAGGCATGATAGCCAACATTAATAATGGTTGTTGCACTTCGTGTTTCGCCATTGAGGTCGGTCACATCAGCCGTGATTTCATAATTAAAAACAGGTAATGATGTTTTATCAACACTTTCATCTGGAAGGGCTTTAAATTTGATGTCAAATTCACCTTTATCATTTGTGGTGGTTTCTCCATGAGAAATTTCTTGTGGCTCACTGCTAAACCATGGTCTGTACCAATAATACCAACGCGGATATTGCACATTTCTTACCACGCGATACACAACCTTTGCATCAGTAATATTGCTTCCTGCATAAGCCATAGCAGTTCCTTTTGCTAAGATAGAATCATTTACTTTATAGGTGTCTGTAATAGGTTTAAAATTCGTTTCAAACTTTGGTCGTTTGTAGTCTTCTACCGAAAAATAGAAGTTCTGCCTGATACTGCCAGCCGTTGAATAAATTTCAATATAATGCTGACCGTTTAAACCTGAACTGGGTAAGATAAACTCACCAGTAACTGAGCCATAATCATTCGATTCAAAATCCAGTTCAGATAGTTTTTCTCCATTGACATTATGAAGTGTTGCAAATACGTTTTCTCCAGAAACCGGTTTAGAATTACCTTTTTTACGTTCCAGTAAAATAGCTTTAAAATAAACGGTTTGTCCTGGTCTGTAAATGCTTCTGTCTGTGAACAAAAAGGCATTATGGTTTACACCATTTTTGTTTTGATTCTGTTCTTTATATGCATAATAACCATCAAAATAAGCAGTTTTATCATTTTTCTCTAAAGCCACACTTAAATTATAATAACGGTCAGAAGACTTTTTTAAACGAAGTTCACCTTGTGTGTCAGAGGTAAGATGATTTGTGTAATGGCCTTGATTGTAATTTTTCTGAAATTTTAGTGTTGCAGCCACATTAGCTATAGGTTTTCCATTTGTTCTATCAACAATTTGATAGACAATGTGGTTCCCAGTTGATCTGTCAATTAAAGCAAAATTGGTAACCTGAAGGGTTTGTGTAGCAAAAATAGTAATGTTTTTATCGGTTTTAGCAAGAATAATATAATGACCATTTTCAAGTTTAGGAACAATAACTTCTGTAGCGTGGTTTTGATAATCACCTTCGTTTTTTAAGGTTGCTTTCCATTCAAGACGACTGGATTTATTTTGAAGGTAATTTATTCTTTCTTCAGGTTTGTAAAGTTTTTCAAAAGCTTCTTTTTGTGATAGCGTAACCTTATAAATTTTAAAATTTAAAGCATCGATATTGGTATAGTTCACCAGAAACTTTGAATAGGAGTCAATAGGAATCACAGCTTCAGCAGTTAAACCCAGATGACTAGATAGTATCTGTGATTCAAGCGATTCACATTTATTTGCGGCAACACTTTTCGGAAAGCGGTTGATAACAGCATTGCATAATTCTAAAGCATCTTTGAGTTTCCAGCGTACATCGGGATTAGTATATGTATTATATCGTTGACCTTGTTGATACCAGATTAATGCAATTTGAAAATCGTATAAGCCAGAAAATTCCTGCGATGACCATTGGTCACTTGAGGATTGTAATGTGTCTAGTAAAAGCGCTTCTTTATTATCAAATATAGCATGTTGTGCAACAAATGCTAAGCGTTCAATATCAACATCAACCAGAGCAGTAGGATTGTCGTTTTTTGAGTGGAATTGAATTAAGTCTTGATAAATTTTTAGCGCTTGTAATTGTAATGAAGTTGAATCTTTAGATTTCAAATTTATGGTAACAAACGTTTTTGCAGATCCTACAAGTTTAGGATTGTCAATTTCAAATCTATAGGCAGGTTGACTAATACTATTTTCACTGGTTTTATAGAATTCAAGTGCGTTATGACTTAGTAAATCATAAAGTGTAGGTCGAAATGCTTTTGAATGTTCTTGTTCATGAATAATGTCTTTATAATCTGAAAGTTTGGTTTGTTGGAGTATAAGTCCGTTTTGTAAAGACCTCTGATAGTAAGTTTGAATTTCAGTAAATAGTGTTTTTAAATCCCAAGTTCTAAAGTCGTCATTTACTTTTTCGGTTGTATTGGTGCGATTATAAAACTGATAGCGATGTTGTTGAAAATATTGCCAGTACATTGTAGCTAACATATTTTCAAGGATGCTTTTGGTAGGTGTCTTGCTTTTGGAGATTTCAGATTTAAACTCTTCAACTATTTTGAGTTGAGCATCTTCTTCCAGTGTTAAAATGTATTTGCTTTTATGAAGTAGTGCTTTTATTTGCTGAGGTGCGTTGTTTTCAGTTTTAGCAAGTTCAGAGATGGTTTCAAGAACTTTTAAAGCCGATTTTGGTAACCCTTCAGATTCGTGTTTTGAAACATCTTTCCATAATTTTTCAAAATCATCAGATTGAGCAGCAGAGAAGTTTGCAAAGCATAGTATCATTAATATGTTGGTAATTAATTTCATAAATACATTTTTAATTATCGTGCAATTTAACCTCAAAAGATCGTCTAATAAATAACAAATGAGTCAATGAATCGTTTGATTTAGTGAAGTTATTAATTTTAAGTGTAAACACGTTATCTTTGCATTATCAAAATCAAAAATAATACCAAGAAACCCTAGGCATAAAATTTGCGTAACTATTAGTATGAAACAGTTATTAATTTTCCTTTTTAGTATCCCTTTAATTGGTTTTGGTCAATCGTCATCATTAGTAGATAATGCCAAACAATTTCTTCAAGATAAGAAATATCATCATGCAGAAAAAACTTTAGAAGCCTATCTTGATGAAACACCAAATGATATGGAAGCTATCGAATTACTTGGAGATGCTTATGGTCAGCAAAAAAAATGGGATGATGCGATTGATGAATATGAACGGTTAGTTGAAATGAAACCAAATGTAGCTAATTATCATTATAAATATGGCGGAGCTTTAGGTATGAAAGCGCTTAGTGTAAGTAAGTTAAGAGCAGTAGCTTTCATAGGTGATATAAAGTCAGCTTTTTTAAAAGCAGCAGATTTAGACCCAAGCCATATTGATACGCGTTGGGCTTTAGTTGAATTGTACATGCAACTACCAGGTATTATAGGAGGTAGTAAAAGTAAGTCACTCAAATATGCTGAAGAATTGGAAACCCTCTCTAAAGTTGATGGTTATCTAGCAAAAGGTTATATCTATGAATATGATAATGAGCCAGAATTAGCTGAAGAATTTTATAAAAAAGCCATTAAAACAGGAGGCTCTTTAACATGTTTTGATAAACTGACTAATTTGTATGAGTCTCAAAAACAACCAGATAAGGCGATTACTAATATAGAAAATGCACAGACTAAACATAAGCGAAACGCATTACATTATCAAATAGGTAAAGTTGCCGCAGAATATAATGTTCAGTTAAGTAAAGGAGAGCAGTGTTTACAATTATATATTAAGAATTACTCTGCAGCAGATGGTGTTCCGAAGGCTTGGGCGCACTATAGGCTGGCACAAATACAAAAACATAAAGGCAATAAATCTGAAGCTTTAAACTACATAGATTTAGCAATTACTGCGCTTCCAAAGATTGAAGTATTTCAACAAGAAAAAACAGATATTTTGAAACTTTAGCTCAAGATTTCTTAGAGTTATTTATCTTTAGGACTAAATAAGATACCACTCTTTATGCAGCTTCAAACAAAACTTTCACTTTTACCGCAACAGCATAATCAAATCGATTATCATTCTAAAATAGGATTGTTTGGGTCTTGCTTTTCTGAACACATAGCTGAAAAATTCAGGTATTATAAGTTTCAGACCTTTGATAATCCCTTCGGAATTTTATTTCATCCGTTAGCTATTGAAAATTTGATTGTAAATGCCATTAACGAAAAACAATATGCTGAAGCAGATATTTTTTTTCACAACGAACAGTGGCATAGTTTTGAAGCGCACTCAAAATTAAGTAACACGTCTAAAGACGATATGCTTAACACTTTGAATAGCCGTATTAAAATGACAACTGATTTTTTGAAAAACGCTTCACATATAGTGATTACTTATGGAACAGCATGGGCTTATAGATGGATTGAAACCGATAACTTTGTGACTAACTGTCATAAAGTTTCTCAAAAGAAATTTTTAAAAGAATTGTTATCTGTTGATGCAATAACAGAGTCTGTCGAAGCTATTGTAAGTTTAATAAAAAGTATAAACCCTAACGTTACAATTGTGTTCACTGTGTCTCCTGTTAGACACCTTAAAGATGGTTTTGTTGAAAACACACAAAGCAAGTCGCATTTAATTTCTGCAATTCACCAAGTCGTAGCACCGAGAAACCACCTGCATTATTTTCCGTCATATGAAATTATGTTAGATGAGCTTCGTGATTATCGATTTTATAAGGACGACATGTTACATCCCAGTTCTGTAGCAATCAATTACATATGGGAATATTTTCAGAGCGTTTGGGTTTCTGAAACGGCAAATCAAACGATGCAAGATGTTGAGTACATTCAAAAAGGTATAGAGCATCGACCTTTTAATCCAGCATCGGATGCGCATCAACTATTTCTTCAAAAATTGAATAACAAACAACTGCATTTGCAATCACTGTTTGGTCATATACAATTCTAAACAGACTATCAATTACGATTAATTTCTCATTATCATCAGGTTTTACAATTGTTAACAAACTGATTATTAGATTGTTTTTAGAAATATACGTCATATGACGTATTGTATCGCTTTGACTTTTATAGCAAATTTGCTTCATTATTAACCTCAAAAACAATCAACAATGAGACATTTTAAAAACTTCATGATTTTAGTCATGACATTAACCGCAGTTACATTTACATCATGTTCAAGTGACGATGATGGAGGAGGAGACGATCCTGGAATACCAGCAGCTGGTTCAGGAGTTCTAGTAGCAAAAGTAGATGGTGCTAATTACCAATCGATGGAAATTTCTTCATCAGCAACAATAGCGAATACTGGAGGAATGACTAGTTTAGTAATTATTGCTAGTAATAGTGATGGTAAGGCATTTTCGTTTACTATTTTTGGATATGATGGTGTTGGTACTTACGAATTTGACGGTTCTATATCAACAGGAGTTAATACCGCTTCGTATTCTGAAACGACTGTTGATTTAAACGATCCACTAAACTCAACAACAGAATTATGGCAAGCACCTTATGAAAATTTATCAGTAGGATCTGTGAGTATAACTGAAGAAACAGATACCAAGGTTATAGGTACTTTTGAATTTACATGTAAGAATCTTAATGGAGACCAATCTGTAAAAACAATTACTGAAGGCTCATTTAATTTAAACAAACAAACTACTTAATAGTCTTGAAATGAAAACGCTATTAATTCAATTTAAGAGCTTAGTGATGGTTGCATTCTTTTTGAATGCAACTTTACTATTTGCTCAAAAAGCTGAAGCTCCAGATTATAATTATCAGTTAGGAGCTAAGATTAATGAAATGACAATCACTGAAGGAGGGACAGTAGTGGTTGCCACAAATGATGGATTGGTTGGAATAAAACCTGGCGAAACTAACCTTCTTTTTAATTTTACCGATTATGGTCGTGTAAAACCAGAAGAATTATTTTATGTACCTCAAGCGCCTTACGTTATCATTGGTCAAACAGGATTCGCTAATCTTGCAACTAAAAAAGCAGTCATAGATTATATGTCAGGAAAAAAACTCTTTAGTACTGAAGATAATGGCTGGAAACAAGTTTACACATGTGATGTGATGATGCCTCAAAATAAACTTGTAGTTAGTGGTCAGCGAAGAGCTAATGAAAAATATGCAAGTGCTGTAGCTGTATATGATTTAAATACTGGTGCAGAAGATTACCGATTTAATTTAGTGGATCCAACAAAAGTAACCATGAGAAACTTTATGGTAACAGGAAGACCATTATTACTTAAAGATAAATTATTAATTCCTACAAGTCAGGGTATTTTGGCTAAAACAAAAACAGGAGAAACGATTTGGGAAAATAAAGTCAAAAATATTAACTGGATGACTAATAATGAGTCTGAAACCGATATTTATGCTTTTGCAGGAACAGCTAACGGTAAAAACACAAGAATTTATAAAATCAACGCTGATGGCAGCGAAGCTTGGCAAGACGAGCGTAAGGTAAAAGGCGCTGTGTCTAATTTTCAAATCCTACCACAAGGGCTGGCAGTAGTTAGTGATGTGGCTGGAGGAAGTGGAACTTTTGCTGCTGCATCAGAATCAAAAATAACAATGTTTAGTGCTTCAACAGGTGAAGATTTATGGGATAAAGCACCGAAAACAAAAGGTTATGTGCAGCATTTTTATATCATGGATGATGGTATTTTATTTGGAATTGCATCTGGAGGAATTAACAAGATTTCATATGAAGGAAATACCTTATTTAAAAAGCCTTTAAAAACAGGTGAGAATATTCTAACTATGGCAGAAACGCCTCAAGGATTGATTTATATTACTTCTGAAGATGCTAATATTGTTAACCTTGAAACTGGAGAGCAAGTATGGAATAAACCTTTAAAATATAAAAGAGCTGAAGCCATAAGCTCAAGTTACGATTCAAAAAATAAACGTTACCTTATTAGTGCTGATGATGAATTATTTGCTATCGATGAAAACACTGGAGAAGCAAGTACTTTGGCAGAATCAAAATTTGAAGGTAAAGAAAATCCAACAGGAGTTGAAGTAAGAGATGGAGGAATTCTATTAACTTCAGATCAAAATATGATGTTGTTAGATTGGAAAGGTGAAACTTCGTGGCATGAATATCACAGAGCACCAGGCAAAAGTGCATTTGGAGCTATACTGGCTGGTGTTACTGCTGTTGCTACAGCAACAACAGCAGTCGCTTCTTATAATGCAGCAAATCAAAACAGAAATAGCTTAGGAAGATATACAGATAGAGGTCAGCGTTATGCCGATTTTGGTGATGGTATGGCAGCTGCTTCAGGGGCATCAATTGCAGAGATGTTAAAACGTTTTAAAGCAACTTCAGCAACTCAGAATGCGCAATTTATTCTAACAAAACTTGATGATGGTGTTGGTTTGGTAAAAGTAAATAAAGATGATGGTGTTGTGGCTAAAGAAATCATTTTAAAAGATAAAAAGCCAGAATATCAGGTAGATGAGTTTGGAGGTTATCTTTATTATAAAGCTAATGACAAAACAATTTATACATACAATCTTAATAATTAAATCTTGTTGTTGAGATGATGATTAGGCGTAATTTGTAGGATTACGCTTAATCTTTTTTAATTGCAACTTGTCGAAAAAAAGATAAACCATTCTTATTATGTTATATATTGGTCTTGCTATTAATCAATTTTTTAAGAAAGCATCAGTTAATTTTGTTGTCCCAAAAGACATATCAATTCTGATGCTTTTTTTATGTTTTAAAATGAAAGCAAAGTACCTGTTATTTTTTCTTACTCTATGTCTTACGTTTTGTTCTTATTCGCAAAATTTAGATAGTTTATTAATTGAAGCCCGAGAAATAAAAGACGATTCCACTAAAATTAGAATGCTCAATAAGATTGCTTTTAGTTATATTTTTAATGATACAAACAAAGCAATTCAAATATTAAAAGAAGGAGAAGAGTTGGCTAAAAACGCTAACTTTAATTTTGGATTAACAGAACTTACCAATACTCATGGCATTTATATGGATGTCTTGGGACAGTCAGACTCAGCAAATTATTATTTTTCTAAAGCATTACAATTGAGTAGAAGTCATAATTTCAAATCTATTGAAGTTATGTGCATCAATAATCTCGGAATGTTTCATTGGAACAGAAGCGAGTTTGATGAAGCGTTGCACTATTTCTTTGAAGCACTTAAAATGAATGATGTTGAAGGTAGTGAAAAAGGACGTAGTATTTATTTAAATAATATTGGTCTTATTTATCAAGAAATGAACCTTAATGATAAAGCATTAAAATATCATAAGGAAGCATTAGAGATTCGACAAAAATTAAATTTAGAAAAAGAGCAAGTAGCCTCATTAAATAATATTGGGATTAATCTCAAGGATTTAGGTAGAGTTGATGAAGCAATTAATGCATACAAAAAGGGCTTGTTGATTGCCCAACGCACCAATAATTTAATCGATTATTATAGGGTTTTAGATAATTTGGCAAATGCTTATAATATAAATGGTGATATAACATTAGCTATCGAGTATTATTTAAAAGCACTTGATAAACCTGAAGGATACGAAGCAGATCAAAAAAGCGAATTATCTACGTTTAGCAATTTAACATCATTATACAACGAAATAAATCAACCAAAAACAGCTTTAGCCTATGCAAACAGAGGATTTGATCTTCTCAAAAAAATGCCTCATTTAGAAGGCATCAGTGCAGATCTAAACCTTCATGCAGCAGAAAGCTATTATATGTTGCGTAATTTTAAAAAAGCACGTATCCATACAAACAAATTTATTACTGTAAAAGATTCTATATTTTCAGAACGAAATGCACAAGCTGTCGCAGATTTAGAAGTCAAATATGATACAGAAAAAAAAGAGAAAGAAATCCTAAAACAACGTGCAGATCTTGCTGAAAAAGAACTCACTATTCAGAAAAAAAATTACCAGGTATATGGTCTTTTAGGTTTAGCTTTTATTTTAGGGCTTATAGGTTATTTGTTTTTCAACCAGCAAAAATTGAAAAACAAACAGCTTCAAAAAGAAAATGAACTTAAAGATGCACTTATAAAAATTGAAACGCAAAATCGTTTACAAGAACAGCGTTTGCGAATTTCAAGAGATTTACACGATACTATTGGTGCACAACTCACATTTATTATTTCTTCTATTGATAATTTAAAATACGGTTTTGATATCAAAGATGAGAAACTCACTGCTAAACTTAATAAAATAAGTGAATTCACTTCAGAAACCATCTACGAATTACGTGATACTATTTGGGCAATGAATAAAAATGAAGTCACTTTTGAAGATTTACAAACACGCATTTCAAATTACATAGATAAAGCACATGTTTATGATGATAACATCGCTTTTTCATTTATAGTTCACGATAGTGTAAATCAACAAGAAACATTAACATCTGTAGAAGGGATGAACATTCATAGAATTATACAGGAAGCCATTCATAATAGCTTAAAACACGCTTCTGCTACTGAGATTAAAGTTAGTATTGAACAACTCAAAGAGCAGCTCAAAATCATAATTTCTGATAACGGAAAAGGGTTTCAAATCAATACAGTTGAAAAGGGAAGTGGGCTCATAAATATGAAAAAACGAGCAAAATATATTGGAGGGGAATTGGCTGTGATTTCTGAATCTAATAAAGGGACTCAAGTTATAGTTAAGGTTTAAAATGTATGCAATAAAAATGGTATCTTTTGACCACTATTAACTAACCAAACTATGAAATATTTCGTTTTTGTGTTATATATTGTGCTTACAAACTCAATCTTGAATGCACAACAAGATCCATTAAAACTGAATGACTCAGCCATGTCATTTTATAAAAATGACCCTCAAAGCGCACTGTTAATTTTAGAAAAAGCACTTCAAATTTCTGAAGCAAATAATAATCATTATCAAATAGCCAAATCAAAAAACAACTTAGGAATTGTTAACAGAGACTTGGGAGCTTTTGAAAAAGCTATTCAATTGTCTTCTGAAGCATTACATACTAACGATTCTATATTAAAAGCATCTGCATACAATAATATTGGAGTTGTAAATAGAAATCTGGCTAAATATGATGACGCATTACAAAATTATTTGAATGCTTTAGCAATATATCAAGCTAAACAAATGAAAAGTGAAATAGCTACAACGTTCAATAGCATTGGGTTAGTTTACAGTTACAATAATATCAATAATAAAGCTATTGAGTATCACCTCAAGGCTAAAGCCATTTTTGAAGTACTGGATAACAAAAAAGGAATCTCTGAAGCCTATAATAATATTGCTATCATTTATGCTAATGATGGTGATTTAGAAAAAGCACTTGATTATTTCAAATACTCATTAGAGATTGAGTATATGCTGGATGATAAAAAAGGAATAGCTGAGTCTGTTAATAATGTAGGTGCTGTGTATTACTATTTAAATGAAATTGACTCAGCACTAGTGTATTTTAGACAATCATTAGCAATAGAAAAGTCAATAGGAGATATGGCAGGTATATCAGCAAGCTATAATAATCTGGCTAATGTACTAATTGAAACAGGAAGATTAAAAGATACCAAAGCTTACATTGATAGTGCCATGCACTTTGCTAAAAACTCTAAAGTGGCTGTAGATATTGAATCAGCACTCGATAACTATTCTAAATATTATGAAGCTAAAAATGATTCAAAAACTGCTCTGAATTATTTTAAAGAGCTGGTAACTTTCAGAGACAGCTTGCTTAATATTAAAACTAATGAAAAGATTGCTGAGCTGGAGATTGAATATCAAACTGAAAAAAAAGAGAAAGAGATTTTGTCTCAACGTGCCAATTTAGCCGAACAGGAATTAGAGTTAAGCGAAAAAAACACACAACTTTTAGGTTTAGGAGTGTTGGCTGTTGTTTTGAGCTTATTAGGATATTTGTTTTACAGTCAGCAGCGATTAAAAAACAGACAACTTCAAAAGGAGAATGAGCTTAAAGATGCCTTGATTAAAATTGAAACGCAAAATAGGTTACAAGAACAACGCTTGCGAATATCCAGGGATTTACACGATAATATTGGAGCGCAACTTACATTTATTATTTCGTCTTTAGATAACCTAAAATACGGATTCCAACTCCCTGAAAAACTATCAGATAAACTGAAAAGTATAAGTGAGTTTACCACTACAACCATATACGAACTACGAGATACTATTTGGGCCATGAACAAAAGTGAAATCACATTAGAAGATTTGCAATTGCGTATTTCAAATGTTATTGATCAAGCCGGTTTAGCTGCAGAGAATATTAAATTTCAGTTTAATTCTGATATTTCAGATCTGGAAAATTTTAAACTCACCTCCTTGCAAGGCATGAATATCTACCGAATTATTCAGGAAGCCATTAACAATGCTATCAAATATTCAGAAGCAATACACATTACAGTAGATTTTATATGTAAAGATAATCAGGTTGAGATTCATATTGTTGATGACGGAAAAGGTTTTGATGTACATACAACCTCAATGGGTAATGGGATTCATAACATGAAAAAACGAGCTCAGGAAATTGGAGGAGAAGTAAAGGTTTTGTCTCATGTAAATCAAGGAACTACAATTACAATTACCTTGTCATAAGAATTATTAAAATACGACAAATGACGTATAGCTAACCCAATATAATTTTGTAACTTCTTTCTTCAAAAAATCGACCATATGAGTATAAAAATTGGCATCGTTGACGATAATACGTTCTTAATTAAAACGGTTAAGGAAAAACTCTCTTTTTTTGATGAGTTTCAAATTAAGTTTACAGCTATGAATGGTTCTGATTTACTCTCTAAAATCGAAGGAAACCACAATTTAGATTTAATATTGATGGATATTGAAATGCCTGTGCTCAATGGTATCGAAACGACAGAGATTGTAAAACAAAAATATCCACATATTAAAATTATAATGCTTACCGTTTTTGATAACGACGAAAATATTTTTAATGCTATAAAGGCAGGTGCAGATGGTTATTTGTTAAAAGAAATTAATGCGAAAGACCTTCATGATGGCATTATCGAAACTTTAAATGGAGGTGCAGCAATGAACCCTTCAATTGCTTTAAAAACATTGAAATTACTCAGAAACCCTATGAGTATTGAAAATGAAAAAGATAAAGAAGATATCAAATTAACAAACAGGGAAACTGAAGTATTAGAGCATTTGAGTAAAGGTTTAAATTACATTCAAATTTCTGAAAACTTAATTCTTTCAACAGGAACCGTTAGAAAGCATATTGAAAATATTTACAGAAAACTTCAGGTTCATAATAAATTGGAAGCCGTTCAAAAAGCTAAAAGAAATAATCTTATTTAACGTGAACACTATCAGGAACCAATACGGTGTAATCGCCATTATTTCTAATGACATCTCTAACAATAGAAGACGAAATGTATGATGTTTTTGCAGCAGTTAATAAAAATACAGTTTCAATTTTTGAGAGTTTTCTATTTGTATGTGCTATGGCCTTTTCAAATTCAAAATCGGCTGGATTTCTTAAGCCTCTCAAAATAAACTGAGCATCAATTTCCTTACAAAAATCGATAGTTAAACCTTTGTAGGTGACGACTTTAACTTTCTTATGCGATTTGAAAGCCTCTTCAATAAAGTGCTTGCGTTCTTCAAGAGAAAACATATAGTTTTTATCAGCATTAATGCCAATGGCAACAATGACTTCATCAAAAAGCTTGACACCGCGTTTTATAATGTCAAAGTGACCTAAAGTTATGGGATCAAATGACCCAGGAAATAATGCTCGTTTCATATCGTTTTGTTTCTTGTAGAACTGCTACGTAACAAATTCAAATATAATTATTAATTATTTGAGAGCCTCTTCAATGGCATTTTCAAATAAATCACTCATACTAATGCCAGCTTTTTCTGCCTGTTGTGGTAAGATGCTTGCTTTTGTTAAGCCAGGAACTGTGTTAACTTCTAAAAGATGAGGTTCTCCATTTTTAAAAATATATTCACTTCTACTAAACCCTTTTAGTTTTAATATCTCGTATACTTTTTTTGCGGTGCGTTTCACGTTTTCAGCGAGTTCTTTATCAATACGAGCAGGAGTGATTTCTTGAGATTCACCTAAATATTTAGCTTTATAGTCAAAAAAATCATTTTCAGAAACAATTTCAGTAATCGGTAAAACTGTAACATCACCTTTGTAAGTAATCACACCAACAGATACTTCTACGCCATCTAAAAAAGACTCAATAATCACTTCATCATCTTCTTTAAAGGCAACATCCAAGGCACTTGGAAGTTCTTCCTTTTTATACACTTTTGTTATTCCGAAACTGCTTCCGGCTCTATTGGCTTTTACAAAGCATGGTAAACCTACTTTTTCAATTATTGCATCTTCATTAATTTCATCTCCAAAATTGACAAAATACGATTCAGCAGTTTTAATTCCGTAGGGCTTTAGTGTGCTCAGACAATCGCGCTTATTGAACGTTAAAGCAGCCTGATACATGCCACAACTTGTATGCGGAATATTTAATAATTCAAAATAACCTTGCATAAAACCATCTTCACCTGGCGAACCATGAATTGCATTAAAAACACAATCAAATTTAATTTTGGTTTCATTAACGTTAACAGAAAAATCATTTTTGTTAATTGAAAACTCTTCCTCAAAATCATTTACAAAAACCCATTTGTTTTTAAAAATATGAATGCGATACGCATTGTATTTCGTTTTGTCAAGAGATTCGTAAACTACTTGTCCACTTTTAAGAGAGATTTCATACTCACTTGAATAACCTCCCATGATGATGGCAATATTTTTTTTCATATAATTTCCTGTTATTACAGGAATCCTGTTTTAATTAGACATTGTCGTTAACATTTAAAGCAATATTACAGAACTTTTTCAGTTAAGCTAAAATACCAAATAAACCCTTAAGTAAACGCTTTCGTTTTTATATATTTGTCAACAGTTAAATTATCTCATGAGTTTTATTCAGTTTATCACTAGCAAAACATTTTTCAAACAAATAGCATTGGCAATTGTTGCTTTGGTTGTGCTCGTTTTTGTAATGATGTGGTGGTTGAGAAGTACAACCAATCATGGTGAATTTATCCAGGTTCCTGATTTAAAAGGAAAAACCATAGAAACAGTTAAAATAGAATTGAAGGATAAGGGTTTGGCTATGGAAATTCAAGATTCTGCCAATTTCAATCCTAACTATCCAAAATATTCAGTTATTGAACAATATCCTGAAGCAGGAAATCAGGTAAAAGAAGATAGAAAAATTTATCTGATTTTAAATCCGTCAGGCTACAGAAAAGTAGCAGTGCCCAATATTGTTCGACGTACATTTCGTCAAGCTAAACCAACATTAGAAGCTCTTGGTTTTGAAGTTGGAAAAGTCACTTATGCAGATGATATAGGAAAAGACGAAGTACTTTCAATGCAACATAAAGGCAAAACTATTAAAGCTGGTGAACTATTACCATTGACCTCTAAAATAGATGTCGTTTTAGGTAATGGAAACCGTTCTTCAAACTAAAATGACTACGACTACACAATCAGTTGACGACAATGATGATGAGTTATTTGAACATCATTCTTTTATAGCCGATAAAGGACAAGCTCCTTTACGCATCGATAAATATTTAATGAATCGTATTGAAAATGCGACGCGTAATAAAATTCAATCTGCAGCAAAAGATGGAAGTATTTATGTGAATGGCACTCCTGTAAAATCAAATTATAAGGTAAAACCTCTAGATAAAATTAGAGTGTTATTAGAGCATCCGCCTTATGAATATTTACTGACTCCAGAAGACATTCCTTTAGATATTGTTTATGAAGACGATCAGTTATTAGTGGTTAATAAGCCTGCTGGAATGGTTGTACATCCTGGTCACGGAAATTATTCAGGAACACTTATCAATGCGCTTGTGTTTCATTTTGAAAACTTGCCAAATAACAGTAGTGAGCGTCCTGGATTGGTACATCGCATTGATAAGGATACGAGTGGGTTGTTAGTGATTGCCAAGACAGAACAAGCAATGACACATTTGTCTAAGCAGTTCTTTAATAAAACCAGTGAGCGAGAATATATTGCTATAGTATGGGGAAATATTGAAGCAGATGAAGGAACTATAGAAGGTCATATTGGTCGTCATCCTAAAAATCGTTTACAAAATACGGTTTTTGAAGGTGATGATGAAGATAAAGGCAAGCCAGCAGTAACACATTACAAAGTTTTGGAGCGTTTGGGTTATGTTACGTTGGTTTCCTGTAAGCTCGAAACAGGTCGTACTCATCAAATACGCGTGCACATGAAGCATATTGGTCATACACTTTTCAATGATGAACGTTATGGAGGTGAACGCATATTAAAAGGAACTACGTTTTCTAAATACAAGCAGTTTGTAGATAACTGTTTTAAAATACTGCCAAGACAAGCCTTGCATGCCAAGACTTTAGGATTTAAGCATCCAACTACTGGTGAACAAATGCGATTTGATTCTCCTATTCCTGACGATATGCAACAATGTATTGAGAAATGGAAACATTACGCAACACATGCACAATAGTTTTTGGGCATTACCTTTTAATGCTCTGTGGCATTAAAACGTCAGGCTCTCGCAAGTCGCTTCCAGACTAAAAATGTCTGGAGAGCTCCAACAATTGCTCCATCCTTAACGCAGCAGTGTAACTATAAATTTTGCTTATTACTTCATAGAAACATTTGAAACAAAAGCATTGGCTAATGAGTCATTCTATTGTAAATTTGAAATAAAATATTTTATCAGATGAAGTTAGTATTGTCTCCAGCAAAATCATTAGACTACGACAGTAAATTACCAACAACAAAAACAACGGAAGCTTGTTTTTTAAATGAAGCTGAACGTTTAAATAAATTATTGAAAAAGAAATCTGCTAAAAGTTTATCTAAATTGATGCATATTTCAGATAATTTAGGACAATTAAACTACGAACGCAATCAAGAGTGGAGTTTGCCATTCACAAAAGATAATGCCAGACAAGCCATTTATGCCTTTAATGGAGATGTTTACAGAGGTTTAGATGCTTACACTATAGATACAAAGAAATTAGACCAGCTTCAAGATACGGTTCGAATTATATCTGGATTGTATGGTGTTTTAAAACCTCTTGACTTGATTCAGCCTTACCGATTAGAAATGGGTACTAAACTTCCTGTGGGTAAACACAAAAACCTTTATGAGTTTTGGCGAAAGCAAGTCACAGAAGCACTAAATAATGAATTAGAAAAGGATGAGATTTTTTTAAATCTCGCAAGTAATGAATACTTTAAAGCCATTGATACCAAAACCTTAAAAGTGCCAGTTATTGATATTAAGTTTCAAGAGCTCAAAAATGGATCTTACAAAACCATTGCTATATTTTCAAAATTAGCAAGAGGATTAATGGCTCGTTATATCATTGATACAAATGCCAAAACGTTAGAGGATCTTAATGGATTTGATTACGAAAATTACAGGTTTACTGAAAACTTATCCTCAGAGAAAGAATTGGTATTTACGAGATAATTACTTTTTTTTATTTGGATTGATTTGGTCTTCAGTTCTTGGACGTTTTTTTATTCTTGGTCGTCGTGTCCCGAACGTGCCTTTATGAATTTTACCTCGTTTTGATTTTTTATCGCCTTTGCCCATGATTTAATCTTTTTTACCTTTATAAGGTAATATTCTTCTCTAAGAAATCCAAGCATCATCCTTGCTAAAATAGAAAGTTATATCATGTTTAAGCATAAACATCCATATCAGCCATTTATACATCAGGATACAACAAAATTAATTGTTGGGACATTGCCTCCTCCACGTTTTTCTACTGGAGAGCTTTTAGAAAAGGATGTTGATTTCTGTTATGGAAGTTATTATAATTCACTTTGGTTGTTTATTGATAAAATTCACAATCTCAATTTGAGATATGATAATTCTCAGGAAGCCATTAATGAACGAAAAGATTTTCTTATCAAGCATAAAATTGGTATCTGTGATATTGTAGAAAGTGCAGAACGAAAAAAAATAGATGCTTCAGATTTAGGGATGACAAACATAAATCTTCGTAATATCATTGGTTATTTAAACAACTATCCTAACATTGATACCTTATTATTTACAGGAGGAAACAGTAAAAACGGACCAGAATATTTTTTCAGAAAGCATATTAAAAGTCATAAGATAAAACTTAAAATTATTTCAAATGAAGTACCTCGAATTCATGAGTTTGTTCTTAATGAGAAACGACTCATTAAAACGGTCTCATTAACTTCAGGCTCAGGAGCAGCTAATATTTCTATAAGTCGGTTGCCTTTGTACCAAGTATTAAAGGCGAAACATCCTGATTTTAATACGTTTGATTTTCGTGTGAGACAATATCGAGAGTTTCTTTAAAAAATGGAAAAATGAATTTGCTATTTTATATCATTAACCATTTTCTTAATTAAAGACATCTGACCAAAATGGTAATAGCTATGTTCAATTAAACCTTCAATATTTCTTCTGTATGAACCGTATTTTTTATCAACAAAAACAGATTTTAATTGCTTTTCAGACATAGCCTCAATATGTGTTGCAGAGGTTTCAGCATGTTTAAGAAGGTTGTTTTTTAAACTGCTCCAATCAGCTTCTGATTTAATTTCAGGAGCATCAAAACTGTATTTGTCTTTAATATTAAGATCGCCTCCTTCAAATACCTGTAAAACACCTTCCACATAATATTTGATATGAAAGGTTAAAACAGCAATGGTATTTAATGAACCAATCTTTTGAGTCGCTTGCTGCCAGTTAATATCAGATAGAAGTTCTTGATAGTTAGTGTTTGCAATCCATGTTCCGTTTAAAAACAGTTCTCTAAATCGTTTTGCAAGTTGCTGAGAAGATTCCATATAAATACATGTGGATTTTAATTAGGCTCAGATTTATTCAATCTTTAATGCTGGCATTTCTTGTCCACCTTGTTTTAACGTTAAACTTTCAACAGCTCCTTTAGTGTTTCTATTAAATGTAATTTCTGCCGCAACAGCTTTTAAAAAAAACTGATCTTTTTCTGTCGCAAAAATTTCAAATTCAGGTTGACCTGTAGCTTGGGCAAACAAGCGATGATCTCTAGACATTATGGTTATAATAAAAGCAGGCTGCAACTCATATTTTCCATTATATTGTGATAACACGTCATCTGGTAAGTTTATTTCTTGTCGTTCTGCTGGAGGTGCTTTATCTATGCCACGACCAATAATAGTATTTCCATTTGAAGTGAATTTAGCCATGCGTTTTCCATTTTCAATATAAAAATCATAAGAGACGTTACCTCCATCAAAAATAAAGTTGGTTTCAGTCATTGGATAGATTTCCAGATTTGTACTGCCTTCTCTTTGACTAAATAACTGATTGTTTTTAAGTGTAATGTGTCTGATCACTCCACCATCAAATTCGTAAGCGCCTACATATTGGTTAAGTTGT
Source organism: Psychroserpens mesophilus (assembly GCF_050617655.1). Lineage (GTDB taxonomy): Bacteria > Bacteroidota > Bacteroidia > Flavobacteriales > Flavobacteriaceae > Psychroserpens > Psychroserpens mesophilus_A. The sequence goes on from NZ_JBODQC010000005.1 coordinate 75,161, forward strand.
TGTTTGTTTAATGCAATGGCATCTTCTTTTTTTGGAAACGGTTTGCCCAAAGCTATGGCTGCTACATTTGTGGTAATAGCTCCAACATTTCCACAGTCGCAGTTGGTCAAACCTACAATGTACATGTTTTCTTCAGGCAGAAAAATACCGTTAGAAGAATATCCAAAAATTCCTCCAGAATGCTCATAAGTTAAGGATCCTCTAATGTTTCCTTTTAACCAGCCATAACCATAAGGAATGTCTTCACCAGTATTTAGCTTAGAACCATTGATTGCTTTGTTTAATGAGCTTTTAGAAATTAATGTATTTGCGCTAATAGCGTTCTGCCATTTCAGCAAATCCTCGGTTGTAGACATGATTGAACCAGCAGCATAAGGTAATGTTAAGCTCAAATAATTTGCGTTTCTGTAGCCTTCATCAGTTTCAGAATAACCACGTGCGCGATTTGGAATTAGCTGAGTCATGCTTCCGTAATACGAATTAGTCATGTCTAATTTATCAAAAATATGAGTTGTAATAAAATCTGCATAGCTCATTCCTGAAACCACTTCAATAATATGACCTAATAGAATATAACCAGAGTTATTATAATTGTAATTAGTTCCTGGAGCAAATTCCATAGGCTCATTTTTAAACACATCAATAAGCTCAGTAGGCGTCATATCTGTTCTGGCAATCGACATAAAATTTGGCATATTGGTATAGCTTTTAATGCCAGAGGTATGATTTAATAAATGATGAATGGTTATCGTTTGGTCTTGAGTAGGATAATCTGTAATGTATTTAGTAATCTCATCATTGATATTTAATTTGCCTTGTTCCTGGAGCATTAATATACTCACAGCAGTAAATTGTTTTGTAATTGAACCAATCTCGAACACATGTTTTGGTTGTGCTTTTATTTTGTTTTCCAAATCAGCCATTCCCAAACCTGTTTTATAAATGGCTTTACCATCTTTAGCGACCAATAGTGAAAGTGCAGGAGATTCATCACTGAAGACTTGTTCATTTAAATAGGTTTTAAGTTGTTCGTCAAGACTTTGTGAAATAGCAGATGCTGAAATTAAAAGAAAAGTAAGAATTAAAGTGAGTTTTGAATTTAGTAACATCATGATTATTATTTGATTGGTAAAAGTTAATGCTTTTATATTTGACGAATAAAATTAAAATGAGTTACAATAAAATCAAAATTTGTTGTGTGATAATATCAATAAAAAAAGCGCAAGTGTTGAAACTTGCGCTTTTTAAGCTATTAATCAATAGGGATTTATATAAAAAATGTCTATTCCCAACAAAGGTGCAAATATAGGTTAGTGCGTAGTTATAAAAATTGATGTATGTTAAGAAATTTAGTTTTTAGACAACTCTTTTCTTATTCTGCTAAGACTTTCTGTAGTAATACCCAAATAAGAAGCAATGTGGTAATTTTTTACAGATTTTTCAATATTAGGATAGGTATTAATAAAGTTAAGGTATCGTTCTGTTGCGGTTTGTGATAAGTTGGCTAAAATTCGTTTTTGAAAAGCAGCAAATGCACGTTCAAGCTTCTTTCTGAAAAAAGTTTCTATAATTGGAATTTTTTCATAAAGATACTCTCTGTCTAATCTTGAAATACGATACATGATGGCGTCTTGAATGACTTCAATTGTCATGATGGCTTTTGAAGCAGAAAAAAAAGCAGTGTAATCACTAATCCACCAGTCTTTTATTCCGAATTGGACTGTATGCTCTTTGCCTAGTGTGTCTGTGTAGTAGGTTCTTAAGCAACCATTTAATATATAATATTGATGTTCTACTTTGTCATCAGTTTTGAGAATGATATCTCCTTTTTTATACTTGACTTTATAAAATACAGATTCTATGATCTCAATCTGCTCGTTAGAAAAAGATACACCCTTAAAAATTTCTTTGATTTTTGAATTGTCAGAACGCATGTTTTTAAGTCGTTAATCCATAATAAGATACGAAGAATATAATTAAAAAACGATTAGAAACGATATGTTGTTGAAAAATTAGTTTATCGGATTTTATTATGAAAAATGCTTGTATCACATCGTACTCATTCATTTTCTTCTTGACAGAATATTTTTAAACTGGAATTAAAATATGATAGGTGGCAAATGTACATTCACCCTAGACTAATACGAATCGTGTAGCATTCATTTAAGGTTTTGTTACGTGAATGATGTAGGTTGCAATAATATCTTTATTCACTTTTATATGCACATCGTGCTGACCTTTTTGCTTAAATAAATGTTTAAACTGAAACAATCCGTTTTCAGTTTTAAGGTCATAAATTTTTAAAATTTTGTGCTTGTTTCTTGCAATCTTGATTAGAGCTATTTTTTCTATTGAAAGTACCTTTGGTGATTTAAAACTAAAATTTAGTTCAATGTTTTTTTGAATAACAACATTCATTTGTTCAGGTCCAATAGGTATGATGTTATGTTTAAAAGTTTCACCATATACTAGAGGACCTAATATATGCTCGCTTTGAATTAACCTATCATTGAGCAGCCATTTTTTATGCAATGGAATATGACTTTTTGAAAATAATAGAGGGTCTGCTAAAAAATAACCTGTATTGTATTCTTTTACAAAAATGTTGTCTAAGATCATAAATCCGCTGGACCAAGTTGCATCACATAAATACCATTTATTGTTCAAATTTACAGCATTCCAGGAATGATTTGGAATTTCAAGTTGCTCAACGTTTGAATCAGCAGATCTGGCATAGCCATTAACAATTTCACATTCTAAATTAGCTAAAAAAGACAATTCCTTAATTAAGTATGCGTAGCCAGTACACATGGTTTTTTTGTGCGTTAATAGCTTTTGAAAAGCATGTTTTTTAAACTCATGGTTCCAATGCATTAAAGCTGTACTATCGTTTTGTAGTTTTCTTCTCATACGAGCCACTGTGTTATGCTGATTCGAATCAGATGAAATGTTATGGCAAACCCAAGTATAAATCGCTCTGAATTTTTCAACATCTGTAGTAAGTTTTGAAGTCAGCTTGTGCGCAAGAACTGGTAAATTAGTTAAGCTGGCATTAGCATTAAGTCTAGCAATATTGTCAGCTCGAGTGAAATCTATGGTTTTAAAATCCGACAGTTGTGCATAAGACAGATTGCAAATGAAAACCAATATAATAATGAGTTGTTTCATAATAGCCAGCTTATGTTTATTTATTTTTTTTAGAAGTATAGATGTCTTTAACAGCCACTTTTCCCATAATGATACAAGCGTCTAATTTCATATCTACTTGAAGTTGAATGTTTGAAGCCGAATGTTTATTATCTACGACTAATTTTTGAGATGTCATTCCTACATAACTAAAAATCAATACGTCTCCTTTTTTTAATGTTTCAGGAAATTCAAAATTCCCGTCAAAATCTGTATACGTACCAATTGTGGTACCTTCTAAGATAACATTAACTCCAGCTAAAGGAAGTCCTGACTCAGTAACATGACCTTTAATAACAATATCCTTTTCATTTTTATTGAGAATTAGTCTTGCAGATTTACTTTCTGAATCTTCATTTTGTGATCTGGCATCTTGCGCTTGTAGTGTTCCAAATGATAAAAACGCTACGCACGCTAACCCGAAACTTTTAAAAACATTTAATAGGCTCATACGCTTCGAGTTACTGTCATAGGTTTTTAATTGACTGCTGTTAAATCTTCCGCAGGTATTTTTAGTCCTCCTGGTTTTAAAATAGGAGATGAGCTCTTCAGAATTCATCTTTGTGAAATCGACGACCTCCTTTTCACAAGAATTACAAAAACCTCCTTTGGCAGTTGGTTTAAATTGGTTGAAATGTTCTGAGCATGGGGTTTGAATGTTTAAATTAAGTTGATTTTTCATGATATATGATGGTTTAAGTGTTATAATGACTCAAACCTATACATCTTGTGGTTCTTAAAAAATGAACAATTAGTAAAGCATCTTTTTTAATGAGTAAAGTATGATTTTGAATAAGGATACATAAAAAACCACTTTGAATTCACAAAGTGGTTTAGTGTCTTATAAGATGCTGAACTTGGTTCAGCATGATGTAATTTGATTATTTAATCATCTCATAACTACGTTTGATAAAGTTTGTTAACTCTTCACCTTTGAGCAAGCCTTGAGATAAACGCGCCAGGTCTAAACTCTGACTAATCAAACGTTCCTGTTTCTTTTTGGTTTTGGTGTTTAGAATCTCGTTGACCAAATCAGAGTTGGTGTTTACGATAAGATTGTACATCTCAGGCATGTTGCCCATTCCAAACATTCCGCCTCCACCACCTGTTTGCTGCATCTCTTTCATACGACGCATGAACTCTGGTTGTGTGATGATAAACGGACTCGCACTGCTGTCCATAGCCTCTAACTGTACCATGAATTTTTCAGAAGGAATTGTTTCTTTTAATAACTCATCTAAAGCTTTCTTTTCATCTTCGCTTAATTTTGAAATTGATGTGTCCTCTTTCTTAATTAAATTGTCAATATGGTCACCATCAACACGAGCAAAAGACACATTTTCTTTAGTGGTTTCTAACTTCTGAATTAAATGCGATACAATTGGAGAATCTAACAATAACACTTCATAACCTTTAGATTTTGCCGACTCTATATAGGAGTGTTGTGTATCTTTATCAGACGCATATAAAATCACAAGTTTGTCATCCTTATCGGTTTGCTTCGCTTTAATCTTATTGAATAATTCTTCATACGTGTAGAATTTGCCATCAACCGTTGGATATAAAGCAAATGCATCCGCTTTGTCAAAGAACTTTTCTTCAGAAAGCATTCCGTATTCAATTACAATTTTGATATCGTCCCATTTCTTTTCAAAATCTTCACGATTAGAATTAAATAAGGATTTTAATTTATCTGCCACTTTACGTGTGATGTAAGACGAAATTTTCTTCACTGCGCCATCAGCCTGTAAATAGCTACGAGATACGTTTAACGGAATATCTGGCGAATCAATCACACCTCTTAACATCGTTAAGAATTCTGGTACGATGCCTTCCACATTATCAGTGACAAACACCTGATTTTGATACAGCTGAATTTTGTCCTTCTGAATGTTTAAATCATTCGTCATCTTAGGGAAATATAAGATTCCTGTTAGGTTAAACGGATAATCAACATTTAAATGAATGTGAAATAAAGGCTCTTCAAACTGCATTGGATACAGTTCTCTGTAGAAATTTTTGTAATCCTCATCTTCTAATTCTGTGGGCTGTTTCGTCCATGCAGGATTAGGATTGTTGATGATGTTGTCAACGGTAATTTGTTTATGAGGTTCAGTTGTTTCTTTACCGTCTTTATCTTTTGTTGTTTTTGGTGTAAAATCTGGATCGTTAATTTCTTTTGTTCCGAATTTAATTGGAACAGGCATAAACTTGTTATACTTAAGAAGTAGTTCTCTGATACGAGCTTCTTCTAAGAATTCAGTGGAGTCATCAGCGATATGAAGAATGATTTCTGTTCCTCTTTCTGTTTTATCTGAAGCTTCTAAAGTGAATTCAGGTGAGCCATCACAGGTCCAATGTGCAGCAGGAGCATCTGTATGAGACTTTGTGATAATTTCTACTTTTTCAGCGACCATAAAGGCAGAATAAAATCCTAATCCGAAATGACCAATAATTCCAGAATCTTTAGCAGCATCTTTATACTTGTCTAAAAATTCTTCAGCTCCAGAAAAAGCAACCTGGTTAATGTATTTTTCAACTTCTTCAGCTGTCATACCTAAACCTTGATCGATGATGTGAAGTTTTTTTCCTTCTTTATCAATCTTTACTTCAATTTGTGGATTTCCGTATTCAGATTTAGATTCACCAATACTCGTTAGGTGTTTCAATTTTAATGTTGCATCTGTTGCGTTACTGATCAACTCACGTAAAAATATTTCGTGGTCGCTGTACAAGAATTTTTTAATGAGCGGAAATATATTTTCTACCGATACATTAATGTTTCCTTTTGTCATGATATAATTTATTTGTCATTCCTGAACAAGCAGGAATCTAGTTAATGATAATTTAATTTTACTTTAGAAGTTTATTCAACAAAAATGCCAAGACTTATAATGTGACAAACTGACATTACTATAAAAAAATGAATTGTTATGCATGCATAACGATTAGGTTTCAGTTTAAAAAAAAGTAGGTTGTAAATAGCTAAATTGCAAGAATTATCTAATACTAAATTTTATTATGTACAATTCCAAAATAATAGGTTTAGGACATTATGTTCCTGACAATGTAGTAACCAATGATGATTTGTCCAAAATGATGGATACAAATGACGAATGGATTCAAGAACGTACAGGAATTAAAGAACGTCGTTGGGCTGTGAAAGGTACAGGAGATACAACTGCAGGAATGGGAGTAAAAGCTGCTAAAGTTGCTATTGAACGTTCAGGTTTAGATAAAGATGATATTGATTTTATAATTTTCGCAACCTTGAGTCCAGACATGTATTTTCCTGGTCCTGGTGTGCAAGTGCAGCATGCTTTAGATATTAAAACAGTTGGAGCATTGGATGTTCGTAACCAATGTTCAGGTTTTGTGTATGCACTTTCTGTAGCTGACAATTTTATAAAAACAGGAATGTATAAAAATATTCTTGTTATTGGTAGTGAGTTACATTCTCACGGATTAGATAAAACCACACGAGGTAGAGGCGTTTCAGTCATCTTTGGTGATGGAGCAGGAGCAGCAGTTTTAACTAGAGAAGAGGATACAAGTAAAGGCATTCTATCTACACATTTACATTCTCAAGGAGAACATGCCGAAGAATTGGTGTTAATTGCTCCAGGAATGGGTAAACGTTGGGTGAATGATATAATAAATGATAATAATCCAAACGATGAGAGTTATTTTCCTCATATGAACGGACAATTTGTGTTTAAAAATGCAGTCGTTCGTTTTAGCGAAGTGATTATGGAAGGCTTAATGAAAAATAAGCTTCAAGTTGATGATATTGATATGTTGATTCCGCATCAAGCCAATTTACGAATAGCGCAATTCATTCAACGTAAGTTTAAATTAGAAGATGATCAAGTGTTTAATAATATCCAGAAATATGGAAACACGACTGCGGCATCTATCCCGATCGCTTTAACAGAAGCCTGGGAAGCAGGAAAAATAAAGGAAGGTGATACTGTGGTGTTAGCTGCTTTTGGTAGTGGATTTACTTGGGGAAGCGTGATTATAAAGTGGTAGCAAACGTCTTTGGGAAAAGCAATCTTTATATTGGAGTGCCTTGTATGATTCATGATTTTTAAGCTCTTTATCAAAATCTTTTTCTTATTACTAATTTCTGAATTTGTGATTGGTTGTGCAGACATGCTTTTTACTCAGAATAATACTGAGTTATTTGGAATTCAATTAGAAGATATTACAGGATTACTACTTCTGTTTGCAAGTATGCCAATAGGTGTTTTAGGTAATGGTTTACCATTTTATGCTTACGAATTTTGGTTGAGTTTACTCCTAACCACTTTAAATATCTTGATTCAAACTGTTATAATCTATGTGATTTATAATTTTTTCAAAAGAGATTAGAAGAACAAATCACAAAAAAAAATCCGAAACATTACTGTTCCGGATTTCCTCGCTATTAACCAATCTTCACTAACACTAAAACTATAAAACTAGTGATTTGTTAAACTGATTAACTTTAAAACTTATCACATTTACATAGACGCTAAAACTTTACTTTTATTATATCAAAGTTCATATTTAACGTTTTAATTAACATAAAAAAGTCCGCAAGTAAAACTTACGGACCATCTGCTATTAATCAATTTTAAAACTTTGTATTTATATAGGGCTAATTTTAAAACTAAAAATGTTTATTATGGTGTCTTTAGTCGGAGTCAAAACCAGTGTATTACATTGGTTTTCAGTTTTTAACAAAATTTTATAAAAAACCCGAAGCTTTTGAGCTTCGGGCTGTAACATTTAATAACCAAACTTAACACTAACCATCAACTATTATGTAGGTCATTAAATGTACGTTGACTTTTTTTTTGAAGTTTACATAAATCCGCCACTTCCAGATTTTTCATTATCATCTCTGTTTTTACGTTGTAATGCCCTGTATTTTCCACCACCAAATCGGTATGATAATGCAATATTCCATGTGTTACTTTCCCAGTTAAATTCTCCAGCTTGAGGATAGGGTCTGTCACCTTCAAATTCAAACTTCATGGTATTTAAAATATCGCTGTAATTAAAACTAAATGTTGCTCTATTATCTTCTAAGAAACTGTAACGTAAACCTGTGTTTACCATAAACATTGGGTTTCTTGTAAATTGTAAGCCTTTTTCTTCACCTCTATACATTGTAAAAAGCGACAGGTTCAATTGCTTTGTAACTTTAAAATTATTAAATAGTCTAAAGTTGTACACAAGATTGTCGGCCTCAATCGAAGTGCGTTCAATATCGTTAGGAGTCGCAATCTCAATTGGCTGAGTTAAGATTTCAGTTATTCCTTTTTGTTTTCTGGCGAATAAATCAAAACTGGTATTTAAATTCCACCATTTTGTAGGTCTGTAGTTGCTACTCAATTCTAAGCCAAAAGCTGTAGTATTCTCAAAATTATCAAAGGTTAAAATACTTTTGTTGATGTCTAAACGATCAATAAAAACAGCTCTGTTGATTTCATCCTCTACTAATCTAAAAAACACACCACCTGTAATGGTTCCCTTTTCAAGTTTTCGAGTGTAGTTAAATTCAACCGAATTGGTAAACTGAGGTTCTAAATTTGTGTTTCCAAATGAAGAGATTAAAGGTGTACTCCATTCTCTAATAGGATTTACCTGCTGTAAACCTGGACGGTCAACACGACGGCTAACACTCATTTGATATGTGTTTTTTTCTCCAGGAGTATACGTCACAAAGGCAGAAGGATATACTTGAAAATAATCATTTTCAAATGGATCATTTTCAAGTCCGTTAACAGATTGACTTAGAGCTGAAGCATCTTCAGCAACAGTTTCAGCCCTTGCACCAACTTGGTAACTCCATTTGTCAAACGTTTTGCCATAGGTTACATATAATGAATAAATGTCTCTTTTATACGTAAAATCAGTGTTTGGAGTTGAGATAAACTCGTCACCATTATTTGGTGTTTCATCTTGCAATGGGTTTACTGAAAGTCCTGTTGAATTATAATCAATATTGGTTTCAAAAAGACGTGCTTCTGCACCAATTTCTAATTTGGTATTGTCATCTAAAGGGTTGGTATAATCTAAATTTACAACGGTTTGATTTCTGTTGGTGTCTACAAAATCCACATAATTTGGTGGGAACGGAATATTTGTAAATCTGAAATTTGCAATTTCGTCTTGACTAAATTCACTGTAATCAACTTCTAAATCTATTTTTTCGCCTTCTTTTTTAAACTTATGATTGAAAATTCCGTTGTATTGTGAAACAACATTATCAATGTCATTATCAAAATTTTGAAGTTGCAGAGGCTGATCTATATATTGAATTCCTGTTGAGCCATCGCCAATTCCATTAAACAAATTTTGATTCGTAAAGAATGAAACAGTATTGTTGTCGTTTATATAGTAATCGACACCTAACTTATATAAATGTGATTTATTATTGTTTCTAGAGTCGAAAGATTGAATAGATTCATCATCCAAACGTTCAATGAACCCGTAGTTAGCATATTTGCCTATGTTGTTTCCGTAGTTCCCATAGAAATTAAATTTTCCATTGCGATAATTCATGTCAATGGAGCTATTAAATTTTGCAAAAATTTCTTTGGTTAATCCAACATTAATGTTGCCATTAAACCCAATAGTAGTGTTTTTGTGAAGAATGATATTAATGATTCCGCTCATTCCTTCAGGATTATACTTAGCAGAAGGGTTTGTAATTAATTCAATTTGCTTGATAGATGTTGAAGGAATTTGTCTCAAAAGCTGTGCAATTGGAACGTTTGATAATTTTCCATCAACCATAACACGAACATTTTCATTACCACGTAAACTTATGTTTCCAGTTTGCTGATCGACATTTACTGATGGCAGATTATTCATAATGTCGCTGGCAGTAGGTCCAGCTGTGGTAAGATCTTTACCAATCGTGATGACTTTTCTATCTACTTTTTGTTGAATGGTGGTAACTTCAGCAACTATTGTAACTTCATCTAAACTTGCAATATCTTCTTCAAGATAAATATCTCCAACATTTATATTGTAGTTGCCTTTACCTATGGTTATAGATTTAGATGTGGTTTTGAAACCAATATATTGAATGCTAAGAGTTACTATACCTTCAGGTATATTTTCAATTTCAAAAGTACCATCATCTTGAGTAATTCCTCCTGTAATGGTTTTGTTATCAGAATCTTTGATAATAATATTTACATAAGGTAAAGGTTGATTAAGGGAAGCATCAATTACGCGACCTGAAACCGAGCTATCTCTTGCAGCAACAATTTCTGTTGGGTTTGCATATGCTAATACAGAAAGTAAAAGCACACACAACTGTGTGATTTTTTTCATTTTTTGATTGATTGAGTTATAATTTATCCTTTTCGGGATAGGTTGTTACCACATAGACGTTTATTTTTGGGTTGTGTTACTGCTTTTAACACTACTTAACATGTTTTTAACAAAAAAACACTGTGAGATGATGTTAACAGATTTAATACATATAATTTTTTATTACAATTAATACACCATTATGAAGAAGACATTAGTTATAGGAGCATCCTTAAAACCACAACGATATTCTAATATTGCTATCAATAGATTGGTTGATTATAATCATGAAGTAGTTGCATTTGGATTAAAGGAAGGTACAGTGGCAGGTGTAGAAATCGATATAAATCTGATGCCATATAAAGATGTGCATACAGTGACACTTTATTTAAATCCTGAGCGTCAAAAAGCCTATTATGATTATATAATTTCGTTACAACCCAAACGCATTATTTTTAATCCAGGAACTGAAAATTCAGAGTTTCAAAATTTATTAAAACAAAGTAATATCTTTTTTGAAGAAGCCTGCACATTAGTGTTATTAGCTTCTAATCAATACTAGTTTTTTTTGCAATAAATAACAGCCCTAAGAAAGTTAACAGACCATTTACTATGAGGATTTCAAATCCTATTTTGTAGCCATTAAATAATTCTGCCGAGTATAAATTAATGAGGTAAGATGCTATTGGTGCTACGATAGCAATAATCCATACATAATGATCTTTAATATGCTTTTTAGTTAATATGCCAAAAGCAAATAAGCCAAGTAGCGGTCCGTAAGTGTAACCAGCAGCTTTGAATAATTCCCAAATAACAGAGACATCTTTAAATAATAAATCAAACAGAATTATTACCATTACTAAGATAAAACTAAACAGGATGTGAATGTGTTTACGAATCCTTTTTTGATCGTTTTGAGGCCTTTTGTCTAACTCAATAATATCAATACAAAACGAAGTTGTTAACGATGTAAGTGCACTATCTGCACTACTGTATGCCGCAGCAATCAAGCCTAGTAAAAAGAAGGCAGAAGTTACAACACCAATCTCTGGTAGCATAGCAATAGTTGGAAACAGATCGTCTTTATTAGCAGTAATGCCATGTAATTCTGCATATTGAGTTAGCATCAATCCTAAAGCCAAAAATAAAATATTGACGAACACTAAAATGATACTAAAACTGACCATGTTTTTTTGGGCATCTTTCAGGTTTCTACAAGTTAAGTTCTTTTGCATCATATCCTGATCTAAGCCAGTCATGGTAATGGTTATAAATATTCCAGCTAAAAAACTTTTGAAAAAGTATTGTGAATCATTTTTATCTTCAAAAAAGAATACTTTGCTAAGTTTGCTATCTGTAACATTGGTATAGATTTCTGAAATACTGTTTAAATCTAAAGCACTTGCTAAAAATGAAATGGTAACCACTACTGAAACTAACATAAATAACGTTTGAAGCGTATCTGTAAAAATGATGGTTTTAATACCACCTTTAAAGGTGTATAGCCAAATAAGTGCAATAGTAATGACTACTGTTACAGGAAACGGAATCGTGTAGTTTTCATAAATGTAGATGTTATCGAAAATAAGTAATTGCAAAACTTTAGCTACTAAAAATAATCTAAATGCAGCTCCAACTGTTCTCGATATTAAGAAAGCAACAGATCCTGTTTTATAACTTGTAGCACCAAATCGTTCTTTGAGATAGGTGTAAATAGAAGTTAAATTCATTTTGTAATACAAAGGAAGTAACACATAGGCGATAATGAGGTATCCAAAAAAGTAACCTAGTACGACTTGAAAATAGCCAAATTGTTTTGCTTCAACAGCTCCAGGGACTGAAATAAACGTAACACCAGATAATGAAGCTCCAATCATTCCAAAAGCAACTAAATACCAAGGAGCAGATTTATTGGCTTTAAAAAAAGCTTCGTTTGAATCTTCTTTTCCTGTAAAATAGGAAATCAAGATAAGCACACCGAAATAGGCTAGAATCAATAATATGATGGTGTTTGTTGACATAATTTGAGTTTTAACAGATGTGTTTTCTAAAAGCCTTATATTTACAAAAAAAATTGTAGACAATATTAAGTAAATTATAATAAAAAAACTTGCTTTAAAGCTTTATAGAATAGATGTTTGATTATTTTAATTTACCGATAGTTTATCAAAACCATTTGAAATGAAAAATTATTATCTCCTACTTGGTTTTTTGGTTACTTTTAGTGTCTCTTGGTCTCAAGAGTACAGAGAAATGATTGCCAAAGGAACTTACACTGTACAAGAAATTCAACAAAGTGCAGAAGCGTATTTTGCAGAGGTTGGTACTGAACGAGGTAAAGGTTACAAACCTTACAAGCGTTGGGAATATCAAGCCTTACAAGATATGGATGAAAATGGCATGTTACCAACACCAGAGTTTTATTATAATGAATTAATAAACTATAATAATTATGTTAATCAAAACTTTGGTGCTGCAAGAACTACTGTAGGCGCATGGCAGCCATTAGGACCAGATTACTGGAATCAAACGGCAGGCTGGAATCCAGGTGTTGGCCGTGTAACTTCAATTGCTATCGAACCTGCAAACCCAAATCATATCATTGTTGGTGCAGACACAGGAGGTGTTTGGAGATCAGTTGATGGAGGAGATAACTGGTCTGTTCTTACAGATAATTTATCAACACTTACCGTAAGTGCCTTGGCAATGAATCCAACCAACACCACAACATATTTTTGGGGTTCTACAGGAGGTACAATTTTTAGATCAACAGATTCTGGAACAACGTGGAATTTTTATTCAGATACTGGAAATGGAACTGTAAATAAAATACTAATTGATCCAAACAATACAAATAAAATGTATTGTTCTGTTGAAGGTGGAGGGATTTTTAAATCTACAGATGCTGGACTAAACTGGACTATTATAAACAATAGTGCTACTAATGGTTATGATATAGAGTTTAAGCCAGGAGATACAAACGTTATTTATGCATCTGGAAATGAGTTTTTTGTATCTACAGATGGTGGAGTTACATTTGAAAGTCCAGGAGCTTTAACGCAATGGACTCAAGAATATATTTTTGGCTCAAATAACTGGGTAACTGGAGGCTCTAACCAAGATGATTCAGTGACACCAAGAACAGGAAATGGTCTGGCCTTATGCTATATTGATGATTTTTCCTCGCCTATAACGAATTTAGTAACTCCTGGTCTAAATCTTTCAGGTGCTTCTAATCCCGTATTAAACTTCTCATATACTAACGTAAATTGGGCTGGTGATCTTGATACACTGCGTGTGTTATACAAAACTTCTATTGGAGGTTCTTGGATTGAGTTAGCTAGTTATACGGCTGAGTCTGCAACATGGAATGATATTACTTTAAATCTTTCAAACCCAAGTTCTGATTATTACATTGCTTTTGAAGGTACTGCTAATTATGGTCGAGGATTAACACTTGATGATGTTTCTATAGAAGATACAACATTAGGAACTGTTTTTGAGGATGGATTTGAAAACCTATCTAATTCATTTTCTGGTGGACCTAAAATGATTGGTGTTACAGCAGATAATCCTAATGTGGTTTATGTACTTGAGGCATCAGCTGGTGTGTTTGGAGGTTTTCATAAGTCAACAGATAGCGGAAGTACATTTACAAAATTAGATCATACGGGTAAAAATTACTTTGGTTACAGTTCTTTAGCAGATGATACTTCGGGTCAGGCACCCAGAGATATGGATATTGTTGTAAACCCTCAAAATGAAATGGATGTTCATATAGCAGGTGTATTATCTTGGCGTTCTACAGATGGAGGTGTTAATTTCGATATTACATCTCAATGGGTTCCTCAAAACGCAGCATTTGAAGATATTGGTTATTGCCATGCAGATATCGATATTATGGAATATATTGGTAACGAGACTGATGGTTATAAATTATATGTTGGTACTGATGGTGGTATTTTTGTAGCTGATAATCCACTTAATGTTACAAGTTCTTACTACAGGGACTTAACACCAGGACTCGCTATTAGACAATTTTATAAAATAGGAATCAGTCAAACAGATCCAGTCATCGTTTCTGGAGGTTCTCAAGATAATGGTACTTCTGTATTGGGAGCAGATGGTATCTGGAAAGATTGGCTTGGAGCTGATGGTATGGAATCGTTTGTTGATAAAAACAACAACAATATTTTGTATGGAACATCACAATTCGGGACACTATATAAATCGTTCAGTGGAGGTAATGCCAGAAACGGAATTCCTTCACCAGAAGAAAAATCTGGAAACTGGATAACGCCTTTCGAACAGGATCCAATTCAACAAGATGTTATTTATACAGGCTACGATGAGGTGTATAAGTCTGTTAATGGAGGTAATGATTGGGAGTCAATTTCGCAAAATTTTGGCGGAAACCTTAACCATTTAAAAATCGCACCAAATAATAACCTATACATGTATGCAGCCAGAGGTGGCAATTTATACAAAACCAACACAGGTGGTTTGATAAGTACATGGCAACAATTATCAGGATTTAATGGCTCTATTAATTCAATTGCCATACATCCAGCAGATCCAAACAAAATAGCTATTGCCACAACGAGTGCTGATAAAGTTTATGTGTCTACCAATGGTGGAGCTACATGGAGTTCTTATTTATTTAACTTACCCAATTTTAGTGCGCGTGCATTGGTTTGGGAAAATAGCAGTAACGATGGTTTATACTTAGGGATGAATTATGGCGTCTTTTATATAAACAATACGTTTACAGAATGGCAACCATTTAGTAATAATCTACCAAATGTTATTATTAGTGAGCTGGAAATCAATAATGCAGATCATAAGATTTATGCAGGTACATATGGTCGTGGACTTTGGAGTTCTGATCTTTTTGATACTACTTTAAGTGTTGATGATTTTGAACTAAACAGCATCTCAATGTTTCCTAATCCAGCAAAACATCAAATAACGCTTTCCTGGAATAAAAGTGAACAAGTGTCTGTTAAGATCTATAATTCATTAGGAAAATTAATGTATTATTCTAAAAGTCAAAATTTATTAGATACGCTAAATATCGATACATCACAATATAATTCAGGTTTATACTTTGTGTCCGTTAATAGTTTAGCTGGAGTAGTTACCAAAAAGCTCATTATTGAATAATATGATATTCATACAAAAAACAAAGCCATTTTCAATTTGAAAGTGGCTTTTTTAGCTTCATATTATATTGTAATTTCGCAACTATGGAATTCTCTTCAAAATTACTTGAAAATGCAGTTAACGAAATGTCTCTGTTACCAGGAGTAGGTAAGAGAACTGCATTGCGTTTAGTGCTTCATTTATTGCGCCAGCCAGAATCTCAAACTCTAAATCTTGCAGAAGCTTTAAAGGCTATGAGAAGCGAGATTAAATTTTGTAAAAGTTGCCATAATATAAGTGATACAGATCTTTGTGAAATTTGTGCCAGTCCTCATCGTATTGCAAATACCATTTGCGTTGTAGAAGATATAAGAGATGTTATGGCTATCGAAAACACAAGTTCATTTCGTGGTTTGTATCATGTTTTAGGTGGAAAAATTTCACCTATGGATGGTATTGGCCCAAATGAACTCAATATAAAGTCATTGGTTGATAAGGTAAAAGAAGGTCGTGTTAAGGAACTTATTTTTGCACTCGGCTCTACAATGGAAGGTGATACAACAAACTTTTACATCTATAAACAAATACAAGATTGTGAAATCATTACATCAACCATTTCAAGAGGTATTTCTGTTGGAAATGAATTAGAATATACTGATGAAATCACTTTAGGGAGAAGTATTATTAATAGAATTCCGTTTGAATCGTCTCTAAAATCATAGATGGTATTGAAATTATCTGTTATCATATTGAACTATAATGTTCGTCATTTTTTAGAGTTGTGTCTCAAAAGTGTCGAAGCGTCTTTAATGCATTTGGATGCTGAAATTATAGTTGTTGATAACCTGTCTTCAGATGATAGCTGTAACATGGTAAGGACATTGTTTCCTAAGGTAAAACTCATTGAAAATAAGGAAAACTACGGTTTTTCAAAAGGAAATAACATAGGTGTAACTCAGGCTAAAGGGAAATACATTTGTATTCTAAATCCAGATACAGTTGTAGCAGAAGACACATTTGAAAATTTACTCTTGTATGCAGATCAACAATCAAACCTCGGAATTTTAGGATGCAGACTCATTGATGGTCAAGGTAAATTTTTGCCTGAAAGTAAACGAAACGTACCAAGTCCTGTGGTAGCTATTAAAAAAATGTTAGGGCTTTCAAAATCATATTATGTGTCTGATTTAGATGAAAAAGGTATTGGAAGGTCTTCTGTTTTTGTTGGAGCATTTATGATTATAAGAAGAGATGTCTATAAAGAAGTAGAAGGGTTTGATGAAGATTATTTCATGTATGGAGAAGATATTGATTTATCATATAAGATTGAACAAGCAGGATATAATAATATCTACAATGGTAATGCGACTGTAATTCATTTTAAAGGAGAAAGCACTCTTAAAAATCAAACTTATGCAAACCGTTTTTATGGAGCCATGCAGATTTTTTACAATAAACATTTTAAATCCAATATTGTTTTTGATACTTTGGTATGGTTCGGAATTAAAATAGGAATGTTATTTTCGAAAACACCTGAAACAATTCAGTCAAATCCAAAACAGACAATTCTTATTGCATCAGAATATAATGCCTCCATTGAAGGCGCAATCAACCAAAAGATAATCTGTCAGAACGACATAAAAGCCTATAATGCTGATACAGAGTATGTTTTAGATAATAATAGTCTTAGTTTTAAGTCAATCATCGAAATCTTATCCAATACACCTAAAAATTGTACTGCGACCTTCAAAATTCTACCAAAAAATTCTAACTTTATCATCGGAAGTAATAGCTCTAAAACGAGAGGTGCTGTTATACAACTCCACAATAATTAATTGAAAAAATCGCAACGATTGTATTGATTTTTCATTAATTTTGCAATCGTTAAACCAAATATTGACGCTAGATTACAGATATGGCAAAATTTGAACTAAAGCTTCCTAAAATGGGAGAAAGTGTTGCAGAAGCAACTATAACATCTTGGTTAAAAGAAGTAGGAGATACTATTGAAGCTGATGAGGCAGTATTAGAAATTGCTACAGATAAAGTAGATAGTGAAGTGCCTAGTGAAGTAGATGGTGTTTTAATTGAAAAATTATTCGACGTTGATGATGTCGTACAAGTTGGTCAAACCATTGCTGTTATCGAAATTTCAGGAGACGACAGTGGCGCTGATGAAACTCCAAAATCTGAACCTGTAAAAGAAGATATTCAAGAAACTCCTGCTGTTGCAGAAGTAGCAAAAACTGTTGTAGCTGCAAAAGAAACGGCTGCACCAATTGTGAATTCCGAAGAACGCTTTTATTCGCCTTTAGTGAAAAACATGGCAAAACAGGAAGGGATTTCCCAATCCGAATTAGATAGTATTGAAGGATCAGGAAAAGAAGGACGTGTCACTAAAAATGATATGCTGTCTTACATCGAAAAGAGAGATTCAAAACCTCAGACTGCACCTGCTAAAACTGAAGAAGCTCCTAAAGCTGCTCCAGCAGCTAAACCTGCAGAGTCAAAACCCTCTCCAGCTCCAGTAATGGCAAGTGGTGATGATGAAATCATAGAAATGACCAGAATGGGCAAATTAATCGCTCATCATATGGTTGAGTCTGTTCAAACTTCTGCTCATGTGCAAAGTTTTATAGAAGCAGATGTGACTAACATCTGGAATTGGCGTAAAAAAGTCAAAGATGGATTCTTTAAGCGCGAAGGTGAAAATTTAACCTTTACACCAATATTTATGGAAGCTGTAGCTAAGGCTCTACGTGATTTTCCAATGATGAATATCTCTGTTCAAGGTGATAATATCATCAAGAAAAAGCATATCAATTTAGGAATGGCAGCCGCTTTAGGTGATGGAAATTTAATTGTTCCGGTTATAAAAGATGCAGATCAACTTAACTTGGTTGGTATGACTAAAAAAGTAAACGATTTGGCAACTCGAGCTAGAGAAAACAAATTGAAACCAGACGATATTCAAGGAGGAACTTACACTGTTACGAATGTGGGTACTTTTGGAAGCATTATGGGAACACCGATTATTAACCAACCTCAAGTAGGTATTTTAGCGCTTGGTGCTATTAGAAAAGTACCAGCCGTTGTTGAAACACCTGAAGGTGACTTCATTGGAATCCGCTACAAAATGTTTATGTCTCATTCTTACGACCATCGTGTTGTTAATGGAGCACTTGGCGGACAATTTGTGAAGGCTGTAAAAGATTATTTAGAAGCTTGGGATTCTAATAGAGAAATATAGGTTTGTCATTCCTACGAAGGCAGGAATCTTAATATAGAAAAGCAAAAAGCACAATTTTAGGATTGTGCTTTTCTGTTTATTCTATTTATATTTACCCAAAAATTAGCCTAATGCAACTCAATCTTTCAAAACCCATCTGTTTTTTCGATTTAGAAACTACAGGAATTAATATCACGAACGACCGGATTGTCGAAATATCTATTCTTAAAGTTCATCCAAATGGAAAAGAGGAAAGCTATACACAACGTGTCAATCCAACCATTCCTATTCCGTATGTGGTAACTCAGGTACATGGTATTTCTGATGCTGATGTGGCAGATAAACCAACGTTTAAAGAGATTGCCAA
Source organism: Psychroserpens mesophilus (assembly GCF_050617655.1). GTDB lineage: Bacteria > Bacteroidota > Bacteroidia > Flavobacteriales > Flavobacteriaceae > Psychroserpens > Psychroserpens mesophilus_A. Next base: position 94,399 of record NZ_JBODQC010000005.1, read on the forward strand.
AGAAGTGCATAACATGATTAAGGATTCCGATTTAGGAGGCTTTAATTCTAATCGTTTTGATATTCCATTACTTGCTGAAGAAATGCTTCGTGCTGAGGTTGATTTCGACATGAAAAACACGCAATCCATTGATGTACAAACTATCTTTCATAAAATGGAACAACGTACATTAAGTGCAGCCTATAAATTTTATTGTGATAAAAGCCTTGATGATGCTCATAGTGCTGAAGCAGATACACTTGCTACTTACGAAGTGTTAAAAGCTCAGTTAGATAAATATGAAGAGTTAGAAAATGATTCTAATTTTTTAGCAGAATTTAGTTCACGTAAAAAGTTTGCAGATTTTGCTGGTTTTATAGGTTATACTAAAGAAGGAGAGGAGTGTTTTGCTTTTGGAAAACATAAAGGGAAATTGGTAACAGAAGTCTTAGAAAACGAACCTGGTTATTTTGGTTGGTTATTAAATGCAGATTTTCCATTGTATACTAAAAAGGTGTTAACAGCCATAAAATTAAGAGCTTTTAATAATAAATTGCTCTAATTGCCATTCCTGCGACGGTAGGAATCTATCCATACATATATAGAAAATTAAAACGAAAAATTCCTGTCTTTTCAGGGAATCACAGAAAGTATGAAATTAATTTGCATAGGTCGTAATTATACAGAGCATATTAAAGAGTTGGAAAACGAAAAACCAACAGATCCAGTCGTGTTTTTAAAACCTGACACGTCTATATTATTGAAAAAACAACCGTTTTTTATTCCAGATTTTTCTGAAGATGTGCATCATGAAGTAGAAGTATTAGTTAAAATTAACAAGGTTGGAAAACATATTGCTAAAAAGTTTGCACACAAATATTATAATGAGATTGGTTTAGGGATCGACTTTACAGCTCGAGATTTACAATCAAAACTGAAAGCAAAAGGTTTGCCATGGGAAAAGGCTAAAGCCTTTGATGGTGCAGCAGTCATAGGAGATTGGCTATTAAAAGAGGATTTTGAAGATTTAAATAACATCAATTTTAGTTTGCAAAAAAATCAAACAATTGTACAAGAGGGAAATACAAGCTTGATGTTCTACAAAATTGATGAAATTATCGAATATGTCTCAAAATATTTTACTTTAAAGATTGGAGATATTATATTTACGGGAACTCCTGCTGGAGTTGGCAGAGTAATTGCTAATGACAAACTAACAGGATTTATAGAAGACAGACAATTGTTTTCGATAACAGTAAAATAGATGGAACAACATTACAAATTATACAGAGTACGTGAATTGGCAGATAATGACGAAGATTTCGTTGCTGCATTAGCAGTTGCATTTCTGGAAGAAGTCCCAGTGGATGCAGAGCGTCTCAAAAAAGCAGTAGCAGAGCAAGACTACTATAATGCCTATCAGGCTGCTCATAAAATGAAACCAACTGTAGATCTATTTGAACTTGGTGTACTTCAAGACCTTATTGTAGTGCAAGATTGGGGCAAATTTGAAAAATCGGGTGAGGATTGTAACAAAGAACTAGAATTAGTGCTTTCCGCAGTAGAGAAAGCAACAGCAGAACTCAAGGAAGATTTCAATATATAATGCAAGCAGAAATAATTACCATTGGTGATGAGATTCTCATCGGTCAAATCGTAGATTCTAATTCCGCATTTATAGCAAAACAGTTAAATAAAATTGGTGTTTCAGTATATCAAATTACCTCTGTTCAAGATGATAAATCACATATTTTAAAATCTTTAGCAGAAGCAGAAGTCAACGCAGATATTATAATCCTTACAGGTGGTTTAGGTCCAACAAAAGACGATATTACCAAAAGTACCATTGCAGAGTATTTTAACGATACACTCATAGAAGATCGTTCTGTTCGAAAAAACATTGAGCATCTTTGGGAGGTCTTTGTGAAAAAACCTCTGATGCAAGTCAATATAGACCAAGCATTAGTGCCATCAAAAGCCAGTGTATTGATGAATAAATACGGCAGTGCTCCAGGCATGTGGCTTGAAAAAAACAATAAAATTTTTATTTCCTTACCAGGTGTTCCTTATGAAATGAAAGCATTGATTACCGATGAAGTCATTCCGAAATTAAGAACCTGTTTTAAATTTCCATATATACAGCATAAAACATTTTTAACGTATGGTTTAGGTGAGAGTTCTCTTGCGGAACGCATTGAAACGTTTGAAAATGAATTACCAGAATTTGTCAAATTAGCATATTTGCCAAGCTTAGGTCGTGTACGTTTACGGTTGTCTGCTAAAGGTCATGATAAAATGACTATTGAAACTGAAATCCAAAAACAAACCAATTTATTACTGCCTCAAATAGAAGATATATTTGCGGGTTTTGAAGAAGATATATCTATTGAAGCAGTCATTGGTAAATATCTGACTGAAATTGGTAAAACTGTTGCAACAGCCGAAAGTTGTACAGGAGGTATGATTGCTGAGCGATTTACAGCAAATGCTGGAGCTTCAAAATATTTTAAGGGTAGTATTGTGAGCTATACTAAGGAGATTAAAGTTAATGTTCTTAAGGTTTCTGAAGACTTAATTGATAAATATTCTGTAGTAAGTGCAGAGGTTGCAGAAGCCATGGCAAAAAACGTCTTGAAGATTTTGAATACAGATTTTGCTATTGCTACCACAGGTAATGCTGGGCCAACAAAAGACGATACAGATGAAGGTATTGGTGTCGTTTTTATAGCTATTGCTATAAAAGATAAGGTGTATTCAGAACAATTTAGCTTTGGAAATCATCGTGTTAAAGTGATAAATAGAACAACAAATAAAGCTTTCGAAATGCTACAAAAAGAAATTTTAAAAAAGTAGCACTATTAGTTTGTTGATATTGTAAAGATTTACTAAATTTGCAGCCTGTTTTAAAATAACATAATTAAAGTCAGAGAGAAATGTCAAGAGTTTGTGAACTTACAGGAAAAAAAGCGATGGTTGGAAACAACGTATCGCATGCAATGAATAAAACGAAGCGTAAATTTAATGCTAACTTAATTAAGAAGCGTTTCTTTATTCCTGAAGAAGATAAGTGGGTTACCTTAAAGGTATCAACTTCAGCATTAAAAACTATCAATAAAATTGGTATTTCTGCTGCATTAAAAGAAGCTAAATCTAAAGGATTTTTAAAATAATAGCGTAACAGCTTAAAGTCACCTAAAATGGCAAAAAAAGGAAATAGAATACAGGTAATATTAGAATGTACAGAGCACAAAGAATCTGGTCAGCCAGGAACGTCTCGTTACATTACAACAAAAAATAAAAAAAATACGCCAGATAGAATGGAGATTAAGAAATTTAATCCAATTCTAAAGCGTATGACAGTTCATAAAGAAATTAAATAATTAAGTCATGGCAAAGAAATCAGTAGCATCATTACAAACAGGATCTAAAAGACTTACAAAAGCGATTAAAATGGTAAAGTCTCCAAAAACAGGCGCTTACATGTTTGTTGAGTCAGTAATGGCACCAGAGTTTGTCAATGATTTTTTAAACAAAAAATAATTTAGTCATTTTGGTCTAAATACGAACTGCTTTCAAATTTGAAAGCAGTTTTTTTATGGCTATATTTGAGTGTTTTACTGCCATTTTAGCAGTGTAATTTTAAGGCAAGGAATTTGCTTTGTAACTTTGAGAAGTCACATTCTCTACAACAACGAACAACTAAACCAAAAACCACCAAACATTAAAATGAGCTTTTTTAAAAAAATATTTTCTTCAGAAAAAAAAGAAACCTTAGATAAAGGCTTAGAGAAATCGAAAACGTCATTTTTCTCTAAATTAAATAAAGCAGTTGCAGGAAAATCTAAAGTTGATGATGATGTCTTAGATAATCTAGAGGAAATTTTGGTTAGTAGTGATGTTGGTGTTAACACCACTTTAAAAGTTATTGAACGAATTGAAGAGCGTGTGGCAAGAGACAAATATTTAGGAACTTCAGAACTTAACCAGATATTAAGAGATGAAATTGCTGGTCTTTTATCTGAAACGAATTCTGGTGAAGAGACTGATTATGTGATTCCTCAACTACCAAAACGGTCAGATAATTCTAAAACACCTTATGTATTAATGGTTGTTGGTGTAAATGGTGTTGGAAAAACCACAACCATTGGTAAACTGGCTTATCAGTTTAAAAAGAAAGGATTAAAAGTGGTTCTTGGAGCTGCTGATACGTTTAGAGCAGCTGCAATAGATCAACTACAAGTTTGGGCAGACCGTGTAGATGTGCCTATGATCAGACAAGAAATGGGTTCTGATCCTGCAAGTGTGGCTTTTGATGCATTACAATCTGGAGTTAATCAGGATGCCGACGTTATTATTATTGATACTGCCGGGCGTTTACACAATAAAATTAATTTAATGAACGAGCTGACAAAAGTAAAGCGTGTCATGCAAAAAGTGATTGGAGATGCTCCTCATGACGTGCTTTTAGTACTTGATGGCTCTACTGGTCAAAATGCTTTTGAGCAAGCTAAACAATTTACAGCTGCTACAGAAGTGACCTCCTTAGCTGTTACGAAGCTTGATGGAACAGCCAAAGGTGGTGTTGTGATTGGAATCAGTGATCAGTTTAAAATTCCTGTGAAATATATTGGAGTTGGTGAAGGTATCGAAGATTTGCAAGTCTTCAATAAATACGAGTTTGTAGATTCGTTCTTTAAGTAATACATTGCTGTGCAAACAGGAGTAAACTTATAATGACTACAGGTTTCAATTTTAAGAATCACAACTTTTTAAAGTTGGTAACTCTTGTAATCTTAACGCTTTCGATTTTAATGTTTGTAAAATACTTTGAACCTCTTTCAAGAATTATTTTTAAATCTGAAAACCCATTACTAACAAAGTATATATCTTATTATATTGCTTTTCTATCATGTTTTATTCTGTCATTCTTTGTAATTATAATGAGTTTATCTGGACGCATGTTAACAACCAGATATTATCCTTTTAAAATGGTTTACTCTTTGTTAGGTATGTGAGGCTTGTTCTTCTTATTTCAGTCAAATATCTATGAATTACTTATGCATATAAATCCATATGCTTCGTGATATGATTTAATGTCTATTTCGTATTTTTATCAAAAATAAAACTATGAGATATTTACTTTTACTTTGCTTAATATTTGTCGCATTCTCTTGTAAGAAAGACGATAAAAAAACAGAATCTGTTGTAGAGCCTTCTACAGATATCAGTGCTATTTCAACTAAAGATTTTAGAGATTTTAAAGTATTAGATTCTAAATTGATCAATAATGAAATAATTTGGAAAGAATTAGACGAGCAATTAAAAGATTTTTCAGAAGAAAAGTATAATGTCCTTAAACCCTTAATACTGGATCAAGATATTCCAACTTTGCAAAAGCATATAACTGATGGTAAATTAAGTTATGAGGTGTTAACTAAGTTTTATTTATTTCGTATTAAAACGTATGATAGAGAGAATGATTTGGCTTTAAACTCAGTAATTTCTTTAAATCCTAAGGCAATTGATGAGGCAAGGCAAAAAGACCGAGAATTTTTAAATAAAAAAATGAAACATCCCGTATTTGGAATGCCAGTTTTATTAAAAGATAATATCAATACTGTGGAAATGCCAACAACAGCAGGAGCTTTTGCTTTACATCAAAACTTTACAGAAGATGCTTATATTACTAAAGCACTCAAAAATTCTGGAGCTATTATTTTGGGTAAAGCTAATCTTAGTGAATGGGCTTATTTTTTCTGCGGTGAATGTCCTAGTGGTTATAGTGCAGTTGGCGGACAAACATTAAATCCGTACGGACGAAGAACCATCGATACTGGTGGATCAAGTTCTGGAAGCGGAGTAGCTGTTTCAGCTAACTTTTGTGCTGCGGCTGTTGGTAGTGAAACTGCAGGATCAATTTTATCACCTGCCAGTCAGAATTCTGTAGTGGGTTTAAAACCGACAGTTGGATTACTGAGCAGAACTGGAATTATTCCAATTTCTTCAACACTGGACACACCAGGTCCAATTACAAAAAACGTTACAGATAATGCCATTATGTTAGATGCCATGAAAGGTTTCGATTCAAACGATTTTAAATCTATAAAGCCAAGTTCAGAACCCTATTTTAAAGACTTTTCAACTGGTAATTTAAAAGGTAAACGCTTTGGAGCATTTAAAGAGTTGCTAAAAGATTCACTATATGTAAATGCTGTGGCTGTGTTAAAACAACAAGGAGCTGAAATTGTTGAAATCTCTGAGGAAGAGATTGAATTACCTGATTTTTTAAGACTATTAAATTTAGATATGAAGGTAGATTTAGCTACTTATTTTGAAACGTCTGCCAGTCAAAACATACCTTATAAAACCATTGAAGATGTGATGAATTTTAATCTGGAAAATTCTGAAAAAGCAATGCCTTATGGGCAAAAGCTATTCGAAGGTGTGTCTAATGATAAAAGTACCAAAGAAGCATTTGAAACTATTAAAAACACATTGAAAACAAATGGCAGACAGTTTTTTAATATTCCTATGGAGAGTCAAAACCTCAATGGAATTTTATCCATAAATAATTATCATGCTGGTGAAGCTGCAGTTGCAGAGTATCCAGCGATTACAGTCCCTATGGGTTACACTAAAAAAGGAGAACCAAAAGGGCTGACTTTTATATCGAAGCCACTGTCAGAATATGCATTATTGCAATGGGCTTATGTGTATGAGCAAGCATCTAAAATGAGAGTGATGCCTGAAAGCTATAATTAATTAATAACAGCATTAATTTTCTCCCAAAGATTATCGTCAAAATTAGACAAGGCAAAGTTGGTGTCATCAGCAGCTTCTCCCATTCTGACAATGACTAAATTTTTACTAGGAACAATATAGATTTTTTGATCATCTCTACCCAAAGCACAATACATGTCATTAGGTGCATTTGATATTAGTGTTCCGGGAAATTCAAGTTGACTTTGGGGTAAATGATAACTAGTTTTTCCATTAAGCCACCATAAATAACCATAGGCTTCGTTAATGTTTTGTGATGTATTCGTAGCGTCATTCAAAAATGATTCTGAGACAATAATATTGTCCTCCCATTTTCCTCTTGCCGAAATCAGTAATCCGAAACGAGCCATACTTCTCGTATTACTCCAATACACATTTAAATTTCCAAATGGAATCCAGCTACCTGTCATTCCTATTTTATTTTTAAGTTTAGTTTCAAAATATGTATCCCAATTCGTATTACTGGCTTGAGTCACTACATCCTGTATTTTTAAAAATACATTATGATAAGCCCAACGGGTTCCAGCATCAGCTGCATATTGAAGTGCATCTGGTGTGATTTCTTCTCCCAGACTATCATCTAAACCTGTAGACATAGACAATAAATGTTTATTTGTAATTAGGTTTTCTTTTTCCAGATTAACACTTGTCCAGCCTGTTCCTAAATAATCCGATACCTTATTGTTTATGTCAATTAATCCCTCATCTTGAGCAATTCCAGATGTTGTTGATGTTAAGGTTTTGCCTGCACTTGCCCAATACCAAGGAGAAGCTTCTGTATGATTGTTCATGTATTGTTCTACTACAATTTTTCCATTGTGAAGCATTATAAAACCTTTAGTATGTTTTAGCTCTAAAAAATCCAGTAGCTGCTGTAATTGATTTTCATTCCATCCTGCTTCAGAAATAGTCTTTGTTTCCCAAACATCAGAATTTATTGGAGGAAAATATAATGTTTCAGGTTGAGGATTTTGCTCTATTGTGATGCGATCTTCTTCCGAAGAACAATTTAAAAACATAAAAAAACAAAACAAAAGACACAAAAAGACTGTTGGTTTCATATATGAGGTTTTGTGTTTAGACCTTTTGAACAGATAAAGGTTTAATCATTTAGACACAAATATATCACAAATCATTACGTATCTTTGCCCACTGAAATTTGATTATGAGAACTAAATCGCTAAAGAAAAATAGAATTAATGTCGTTACACTAGGCTGCAGTAAAAACGTGTACGATAGTGAAGTACTGATGGGACAATTGAAAGCCAGTGGTAAAGATGTTGTGCATGAGGAAGAAGGAAATGTTGTTGTAATCAATACTTGTGGCTTTATCAACAATGCTAAAGAGGAAAGTGTAAATACCATTTTGGAATTTATGCAAAAAAAAGAAGCGGGAGACGTTGATAAAGTTTTTGTAACAGGATGCTTAAGTGAACGCTATAAACCTGATTTACAAAAAGAAATTCCGAATGTAGATCAGTATTTTGGTACTACTGAATTACCGCAACTATTAAAAGCTTTAGGTGCAGATTATAAGCATGAGTTAGTAGGTGAACGATTAACTACAACACCTAAAAATTATGCGTATTTAAAAATTGCTGAAGGTTGTGACAGGCCTTGTAGTTTTTGTGCAATTCCTTTAATGAGAGGGAAGCACAAAAGCACACCAATTGAAGATCTCGTTACTGAAGCTGAAAAATTAGCAGCAAATGGTGTTAAAGAACTCATTTTAATCGCTCAAGATTTGACTTATTATGGTTTAGATCTCTATAAGAAACGTAACTTAGCAGAATTGTTAGAACACTTGGTAAAAGTTGATGGTATTGAGTGGATTCGTTTGCATTATGCCTTTCCTACTGGTTTTCCGATGGACGTATTGGACGTCATGAATCGAGAACTAAAGGTTTGTAATTATCTGGATATTCCGCTACAACATATTTCAGATTCTATCTTAAAAAGTATGCGTCGTGGTACAACTAAAAATAAAACCACAACTTTACTTAAAGAATTTAGGGCTAAAGTTCCTGAAATGGCTATTAGAACAACATTAATTGTTGGTTATCCAGGTGAAACACAAGAAGATTTTGAAACGCTTAAAGATTGGGTTAAGGAAATGCGTTTTGAGCGTTTAGGGTGTTTTACCTATTCTCATGAAGAAAACACATATGCCTATAATTTGGAAGATGATGTGCCAGAAGATGTAAAAATCGACAGAGCGAATCAGATTATGGAAATTCAATCTCAGATTTCTTGGGAATTGAATCAGGCTAAAATCGGACAAGAATTTAAGGTTGTCATCGATAGAAAAGAAGGTAACTATTTTGTTGGTCGTACAGAATACGATTCTCCAGATGTAGATAATGAAGTCTTAATTGATGCCACAAATACCTATTTAAAAACTGGAGAATTTACTACTGTAAAAGTTGTTGAAGCTGAAGACTTCGATTTATATGCTGAGGTTGTGAATTAAACCATACGGTTTATAGTATTAGCAACCATCTCTTGGTCCAAATGTAAATACGAATTCATAATCTAATTGTTCACCTTCAGAAGTTTTAGCAGGAGTCCATTCGCCTGGAATGCTTTTAATAAGTTCCATCAGTTTTTTATCTAAAGATGGATATCCAGTTGTCATGGCATCGTGTTTTATGTTTGAGATTTGTCCTTCTTTGGTTACTACAAATGCTATTTTAATAGCTCCGAGTTCTTTATTTTCTATGATGTTCAAATCATTAATACTATTATCTTTAAGATAGTTGATAAGAGCCTCTTTCCCATCATTATATCTTGCTTGATGGTATGGAACAACAGTGATGTGTGGACTAAAAAGGCGATCTTCTAATTTACCCGTTTTCTCATTTTTTCCTTTAAACTTTGTTCTTACAGTGAAATGATCAAAGTAGGTTGTAGATTTTATTAGTTTTATTTGAGCGTCAGTTAATTGCTCATCATTTCCATATTCAGCTGAGTCTGATAGTCTATTATTTTTAATTTTAACAAGCTTCACAGAATTGATTTCTACTATTTGTTGTTTTTCTCCTTCATTAAGAAAGTCATAAATCGTTGTAGCACTATCAATATCTGATTTTTTTATGGCAGCAAATCGCGTATCGACACCATAGTATAAATCAGGAAGGTTTCTTTTAACATTTTGGTCGAAAGCCAGAATTGCGCTATCTGATGATTTTATCTTTTCAATTTTAGTAGTGTTCCAATTAGTGAAGCCAAAAAAGGCTAAGCTCATAAGGGCTAATACTGTGCTAAAAATAATGATGTTCTTTTTCATACCTGAGTTCGATTTTTGATTAACGTCACTCAAAAGTACTATAGTTGCTAACTGATAACGCTACATTGAATGTAAAAAAAGTGTGAATTTTATGTCAAATGGTTTAAATGACTAAAATTACAATGCTTTTTTAAGTATAAAAGGTTTTTTAGAGTTGTTGATCTCGTTGTCTGCGTTTATCATATTTGAGATCTTTAAGCAGATTAGATTTGATGCCTATGAAGAAATTCCATGAATTGTATGTGCCAAATGGAACCCAACTAAAATTTAATCGCCAAGATAGAAGGTCGCGTTCAAATCTAAATTGCGTTAATGTGAAACCTTGATTTACAAAATCGTAACCTGATGATGCTCCAACAGACCATCGAGGAGACAATTCTACATCACCTGAAAACATTAAAGAATGTGAGGATATTTCATTTTGTCTAGTGTTATTCGAGTAATTTACCGCATATGCTAAACGTAAACTCCATGGTATTTTGTAATTGTAAAGCTCAGAGGGTTCTTCTTTATCTTGTTTCGGATTTTCTTCATCAGAAAGTCTTCGATCTGCAAAATCTTGAGGTTTACCAAATAAATCATCTGCTCGTCCTCCACTTCTTAACGATTCTACTATAGCAGCTTGATCTTCACTCCCAGAGCCATCAAAAGCTTTACTAGAAATCGTATAGTTCATATTTAAATTGGCAGTAGTTAACCTAAATAAGCTTCCTCCATTATCAATATTATACTTATTAATTCTTGTATTGTTATTATTAAGCGCATATGGATCTAAAGTGGCTCCAAAGTTGATGCTCATTTTGTCTTTTAAAATTGTGGTTCCGCCAGTGACTCTCACAGGACTCCATTTTAAAGAGTCGGCAGCAAAGTTATATGAGGTTGAGAAATTGAGGTTATTTAAAATTTTCACTTTTTTAGCTTCAGTAGCTGTGCTGTCATTATCTCTTACTTTAGCCTCAAAGTTGTTTCCAACTGAAATTCCTAAAGAGCTGGAGAAATTCTGATTTGGAACTCCAAAAATAGACCCCTGAAAACGCGTGTATTCTTCTCTTCTTAGATCATCTGTAGTGGTTCCATCTGCGTCAATGACTTCAAATGAATCGTAATATTGGTCAAAAGCCGGATTTATATTATAACTAATAGATGGTCTTATGACGTGTCTTATAGCCTGTATCTTTGGGTCTTTGCCTTCTTTTTTAAAGTTAAATAAACCATAAACAGTTGTTCCAATACTTGTACTGAGGTTGTAGGTGTAAAAACGGTCAAAACCTTTAAGGTCTTCGGTTATAATGTCACCATTTTCATCCTGAAATTTGTTAATGGTGTTGTAAGTCCAGTTCTCTTCAAAATTAACACCAGCACTCATGCTAAAATATTTAAACACTTTGAAGTTGGTGGTAATTGGTATAGAATGCAAGGCTCCAATTTTAGCTTCATCAAACATTTCTTTTTTGAAAAATAAAGAGTCTGTAGTTTGAATTCTGTTTTCTGCTCTTACGTTATATTGAAAGTTTATATTTTGAATGATTCCTTTTTTTGTTCCTACTTTTGGTGCAAAAGGAAAGACACGACTCACACTACCTTGAAAAGTAGGTAAGGTCATGTTAATGGCTTCGGTATTGGTATTTTGTGAGTGTGTAGCTGTGACACTCATATTAGCTTGAGGTTCTCCTTGAAATGTTTTGGAATAGGATATAGAGGATGCTAGCGTGTTGTTTTGAGAGTTAGAAAGATTAAGCTGATTTATAGATTGCCTGAAATATGTGCTGCTTCCTAAGTTAACTGAAGCAGAAAATCTTGAGTTAGGATTTGCTTTTGCATCTTGGCTATGAGACCATCTTATATTGTATATTGTAGATTTTGAGAAATCTGGAAATCCTCTCTCACTATTAATTAGGTTCTCATACCTGATACTTAAATTTCCATTAAATCTATATCGATTAGCATAGTTGCTCTCAAATCGTAAACCATAACTACCATTCGTATAATAGTCACCAAGAACAGCTAAATCTATATAATCACTTATAGCAAAATAGTAACCTCCATTTTGTAAAAAATAACCTCTGTCATTACCATTATCTTCACCAAAAGAAGGAAAAATAACTCCAGATGTTTGTTTGTCACTCATTGGAAAATATGCAAATGGTAAACCAATAGGTGTTGGTACATCGTAAATAAACATATTGGCCAAACCAGTAACGACTTTCTTTCCAGGTACAATTTTAGCTCTTCTCATTAAAAAATAATATTCGGGATCATCCAGATTTTCAGAAGTAGTAAACTTTGCATTCTTAACAAAGTATACCGAATCATTTTCTTTTTTAGTGATTTCAGACATGATGGTGCCACCACTTTGTTCAGTTCTGGAATTAAAAATAAGAGCCTTTTTAGAAACCGTGTTAAATATGATTGAATCTGGTTCTACAACATTCGATCCTTGAGTGAATACAGGAGATTGAGAATAAACACCAGCAGTATCTTTAAGTCGGCCAGCATATACCAAGTCTTTATTATGATCAATTACAATTATGCCAGAAGTAATAGTCATGTCTCCATACTTTACTTCAGCTTCATTGTAAAGTGTGGTTTGTTGTAACCGTTGGTTTAAGGATACATAATCTTTAGCTTTGTAGTAAACAATGTCTGTAAGAAACTCTTTTTTCTTAGGAACAGTATCATTGGATGTGCTATCAATTTCCTTGATTGGCATTGGCAATCCTATTAGCGAGTCTGTTTTTACAACTGTAGAATCAGTAATCGGTTTTGGTTTAATAGGATCCTTAGGTTTTGGCAATTCTTGAGCAAAGCAAAACATGTTGATAAACACGGTAAAACTTAAGATAAAAAGTATATTAAAGCTTTTTGTATGCAATGCTTTTAAATGTATTTTTGCTAAAGTATGGCTCGGTTTTTGAATTGCCAAAATTACATATATTTTTTATGATTAGTTTATAATTTAATCAATTTATAAAAAGTGTTGAAACTCAGTTGTAACAAGCATAAACTGGTGTTTTTAAAATAAACCGAAAGTATTAACCGTTAGTACAAGTATGAAAACGAACTTACAATATATAATCGTATCGATTGCCTTAACATTTACATGTTTTTTAACATCTGCAAATAATACAATCAACAATAAAGACAAGTTTATTGTTGTACTTGATGCAGGACATGGAGGACATGACTCAGGTAATTTAGGTAATGGTTATAAAGAGAGCGATATTGCGCTTAAAATAGTTTTAGCTGTTGGTAAAGAGTTAGAAAAAAACAATGACATTAAAGTTATCTATACCAGAAAAGATGACACGTTTGTTACGTTAAGAGGTCGTGCTAAAATTGCCAATGATGCTGGAGCAGATTTATTTGTATCTGTGCATTGTAACGCACACAACTCATCAGCCAATGGAACTGAAACTTTTGTACTTGGTTTACATGCCAATCAAAGAAACTTTGAAATAGCAAAGAAAGAAAATGAAGTGATATTTTTAGAGGCAGATTATCAAAAACATTATGAAGGTTTTGATCCTAATTCGCCAGAATCAATGATTGGTATTACCTTGATGCAGGAAGAATATTTAGAGCAAAGCATACGTTTAGCTCGTCTGGTTGAAGATAGTTTTAAGTACAAAAGAAAACGAAATAGTCGAGGTGTAAAGCAAGCAGGATTTTGGGTATTGCATAACACTTATATGCCCAGTATTTTAATAGAAACAGGGTTTCTGACCTATAAAAAGGAAGGTGCTTATTTAAATTCTCAAAACGGACAATCTAAAATGTCCAGTTCAATTATAGAAGCTATTTTAGCCTATAAAGAAAACCTAGACCAAAATATAGGAGAAAACATCTATGAAGATTTACCTTCAATAGAACCTGATAAAGCAAACACTAAAGTTGATTTATATGAAAACATAGTATTTAAAGTTCAAATAGCTGCTAGCTCGAGAGATTTAGAACCAAAGTCATATAATTTCAGTGGACTTACTCAGATCTCAAAAGAAAAAGTTAATGGTCTTTATAAATATTATTATGGAAGCACTTCAGATTTAAATGAAATTAGACGTTTAGAAATCATTGCAAAACAAAAAGGATATACAAGTAGTTTTGTAGTTGCCTTTGAAGATGGTAAACAAATTAAACTTTCAGAAGCGCTAAAATCAAGCTCAAATTAGAAACATTATTTATATATTTATTGCTAAGTTTGTTGTAACAAAATATTAGACGCATTGAAAATCTCAAGAGAAGTAAAAACAGCAATATTAGTCATATCTGGAATTTTACTATTCATTTTCTTATTCAATTATCTTAAAGGAGAAAATTTATTAGATTCTTCACGTACATATTATGCACTCTACGATAATGTAGAAGGTTTGGCACCTTCAACTCCTGTTACCATTAATGGAATGAATGTAGGAAAAGTAAAAAATATCGCTTTTAAAGGAGATGGTTCTGGAAAGTTATTAGTAACACTCTTAATTGACAATGATTTTCAATTTTCAAAAAACAGTAAAGCCGAGTTATATGATTTAGGCTTAATTGGTGGTAAAGCAGTAGCCATTATTCCTGCCTTTGACAATGCCGAAAATGCAACTTCAGGAACGTATTTGGAAACAACGGTTAAAGCAGGTATTACCGAATTGGTCAATCAGCGATTAACGCCTTTACAAGAAAAAATTGAAGCTGTAATGGAGAATACAGATTCTTTACTTACCAGTTTAAATGAAGTGCTGGACAGCGAAACCAAAGGTAATATCAAAGAGGGAATAGCAGAACTAAACGCTACAATAAAATCATTCAAAAGCACATCAATGTCTTTAAATAAGCTTGTAAATACCAATCAAGAAAGTTTAACTGCTACGATTTCAAACTTTGAAACCACCTCAGAGAATTTTTCTAAATTGTCAGATTCTTTAGCCAATGCTAATTTATCGCAAACCATCAAAGATTTGCAGTCAACAGTTAAGAATTTTGATGTAATGATGGCAGATCTCCAAAATGGAGAAGGCAGTATTGGAAAACTTTTAAAAGACGAAAGTTTATACAATAACTTAGAAGGCGCATCCAAACAGTTAGAAGAGTTATTACAGGATATGAAATTAAATCCGAAGCGTTACGTGCATTTTTCTTTATTCGGAAAAAAACCAAAACGATATGATGCTGAAGGAAATGAGATTAAGGATAAAGATTAAAAACTAACCATATTATGAGTTATATTCCACAAATATTGTTTGCTATAATTCTTACAGCAGGCATTGGTTATTTTGCTAGAAACGTAAAAAAACTCATCAGAAATATAAAACTTGGTCAAGATGTTGATGTCTCTGATGATAAACCACAACGCTGGAAAAATATGAGCATGATTGCTCTAGGGCAAAGTAAAATGGTAAAACGTCCAATTGCTGGCTTTTTACATGTTATTGTATATGTTGGTTTTATAATTATCAATATTGAAGTTCTGGAGATTATCATTGATGGTCTGTTTGGAACACACCGTATTTTTTCTTCTATCGGAAGCCTTTACGGAATTTTAATTGGCACATTTGAAATATTAGCAGTATTGGTTTTAGTGTCAGTAATTGTCTTTTGGATACGACGAAATGTGATTAAACTAAAACGTTTTTTAAATGCCGAAATGAAAGGTTGGCCGAAAAGTGATGGTAATATTATTTTGTATTTTGAAGTGGTTTTAATGTGTTTGTTTTTAATAATGAATGCAACAGATTTACAATTTCAAGAGATGAATTCTGGAAATGTAATCAGTCAGTATATGGCACCTTGGTTTAATGGATTTTCAGAAAGCACAATACATCTTATCGAGAGATCAGCATGGTGGCTGCATATCGTTGGTATTTTAGTATTTCTGAATTACCTGTATTTCTCAAAACATTTACACATTTTATTAGCGTTTCCAAATACATATTACGGAAAATTAACACCAAAAGGACAGTTTAAAAATTTAGAAGCTGTAACCAAAGAAGTTAAAATGATGATGGATCCTAACGTTGATCCATTTGCAGCTCCACCTGAAGGTGCTGATGCTGCTATGCCTGCTAAATTTGGAGCAAGTGACGTCCAAGATTTAAGTTGGGTGAATTTATTAAATGCATATACGTGTACAGAATGTGGTCGTTGTACTAGTGAATGTCCTGCAAGTCAAACTGGAAAAAAATTGTCTCCTCGTAAAATCATGATGGATACTCGTGATCGATTGGAAGAGGTAGGCAAAAATATAGATGCTAATAAAGGTGAGTTTAAAGATGATGGTAAACAATTGTTAGGCGATTATATTACCAATGAAGAACTTTGGGCTTGTACAAGTTGTAATGCTTGTGTTGAAGCATGTCCTGTTAGTATAGATCCTTTAGACATCATCATGCAAATGCGTCAGTATCTGGTTATGGAACAAAGTGCTGCACCAACAGAACTCAATACTATGATGACCAATATTGAAAATAATGGTGCACCTTGGCCATATAACCAAATGGATAGGTTAAACTGGAAAAATGAATCGTAAATCCTTATGGATAACACGTCAATGTTATGAGTGTATTGTATAAACTTTCATCAAAAACAAGGTTAGTATCAGGTTCAATTATATTCGTATTAGGAATGTTGTCTTTCCTTTATATTTATAAATACGACACAGGCTTTTTTGAAGGGTTTATTACAGGCATTTTAATTGGAATAGGATTTGGATTGGTGATTACATATAAAAAGAAAGAATAAACATGAGCGAATTACTTAAAGTGCCAACAATGGCAGAATTTATGGCTCAAGGCAAACAACCAGAAGTTTTATTTTGGGTTGGATGTGCTGGAAGCTTTGATGATAGGGCAAAAAAAATAACCAAAGCATTTGTGAGATTGCTAAATAGAGCTAATGTTGAATTTGCAGTTTTAGGAACCGAAGAAAGTTGTACTGGAGATCCTGCAAAGCGTGCTGGTAATGAGTTTTTGTTTCAAATGCAGGCAGTAACCAATATTGAAGTGCTTAATGCATACGAAGTTAAAACCATTGTAACTGCTTGTCCGCATTGTTTCAATACCATAAAAAATGAATATCCTGGACTTGGAGGCAATTATAAAGTCATGCATCATACGCAATTCCTAAAAGACTTACTTCATGATGGTCGATTAACTATTGAAGGCGGACAATTTAAAGGAAAACGCATTACATTTCATGACCCATGTTATTTAGGTCGTGCCAATAATGTATATGAAGCACCTCGTGATTTAATTAGAAAATTAGATGCTGAATTAGTAGAGATGAAATCTTGCAAATCAAGAGGATTGTGTTGTGGAGCAGGAGGAGCACAGATGTTTAAAGATGCCGAACCTGGAAATAAAGAGGTAAATATCGAAAGAACGGAACAAGCCCTTGAAACTAAACCTGAAATCATAGCTGCAGGTTGTCCTTTTTGTAATACAATGATGACAGATGGCGTAAAAAATAAAGAAAAAGAAGGAGAAATCGCTGTTATGGATATCGCAGAATTAATAGCTAATGCTCAAGACTTATAACCTATAATGAAAAGAGAAAGATTACCAATCAAAACACAACTAAAAATAGGTGTTGCTAGTGGTCTTTTTTTTGCTGTTAGTATGTCAGGATTTGACTATTTTTATAAGGAACCTTTTTCTATTTATAAATTCTTGTTTTACTTTGTTTCATTTGGCTTACTTATGGCTATAAGTTTTAGGTATAAGTATACAAAAGAATAGAAATTTAATGATTTAAACATTAGAATCATGCCTCAAATTAACATGAAAAAAGTAGTAATAGCAGCTCTTGTTGGAGGTCTTGTTTTTTGTGCTATTGTATTAGTTATAGATTACCTTTTAGGCCGAGGGTTTTCATGGCAACGATTAGGATTTTACTACATTTTTTCAACAATAATGTACGGTTTCCTAACTTATAGAAATTTTAAAAAACATAACAAATAATACGTGTTTAGCTAATGAAAACATTCAGATTGGTAATTATTGCTTTTTTTTTGGTAAACGTTTCGTTTAGTCAAGATAAAACTCGAGATGAAGTACTGCAATTAATTGCTGATGATTCTTGTTTATGTATAAAAAATGATACTACATTACTTGATTCAAGTAAGACAATGAAACAAAAACAAATGGCACTTGGTCTTTGTTTGTTAAAAAGCTATAATATAAGAAAAAAGGAATCAAGTGCTCTTGCAGATAAAGATGTCAATGATTTTGAAGCCTTAGCCGAAGAAGTAGGCTTTAAAATGGGAACAACCTGTGGAGATGTTTTCATTGATTTGTTTTCAGATGATCAACTTGGTGCTATGCTAGATGAAAGCGATGATGATGCTATGCTTCCACTGACATCTACAAAAGATGAAAATGATTTGAATATTGAAGCAAAACTACTCTCAATTGATAATGAAGTTGTTTCTTCTTTTACAGTTAGTGATGCCTTTGGTAAAACGCATTCCTTTCTTATTTCGCAAGAATTTGAAGGTTATAAGCTTTTAGTAAAATCTAATATCAAACAAAATTTTAGAATTTTTTATAAAGAAGCAGATTACTTTGACTTAAGTGAACGTCGTTATGTAAAAAAGAAAATTATTAAATATCTAGAAAAGATTTAAATTATATGTTAGTTGATTTCAATTCATTACCCGAAGAATCTAGAGTTTGGATCTATCAAGCCAATCGCTCATTTACTGAACAAGAAATCTCAGAAATACAAGATAAACTGAATACATTCATTGAAAACTGGACAGCTCACGGAAGTGATTTGCAGTCAGGATATACCATAAAATACAAGCGATTTATTATTATTGCTTTGAATCAAAATCTCAATAAAGCTACAGGTTGTAGTATTGATGCATCGGTACATTTTATGCAACAATTAGAAAAAGATTACAATGTAGATTTAATGGATAAAATGAATGTGTCTTATAAACAAGGAGATTACATCGCGTATAAAACACTGTTAGATTTCAAAAAGATGGCTAAAGAGAAGGCTGTTTCAAAAAACACAATTGTGTTCAATAATATGGTAACTAATATCGCAGAATTCAACGAAAACTGGGAAGTACCTGCCAGTGAAAGTTGGCATAGTAGATTTGTGAAATAAATCCAGTTTCAGTATAATATGGCCAACGATATTTTTTTAATGAACATTTCTGGACATGATAAACCAGGATTAACGTCTAGTTTAACAAATGTCTTATCACAATATGGCGCCAAAATTTTAGATATAGGACAGGCAAACATTCATGACACTTTATCTTTAGGCTTTATGTTTGAAATTGAATCGGGACGAGATTCAGCTTCCGTATTAAAAGACTTATTATTCAAATCTTATGAATTAGAGGTCGTAGCTAAATTTACTCCAATATCTCTTGAAGATTATGAAAAATGGGTGCAATTGCAAGGTAAAGACCGTTATATAATTACCATTTTAGGAGAAAAATTATCAGCAGAACAAATATCTCAAGTCACTAAGGTTATTTCTGATAAAAACTTAAACATCGATGCTATTAAGCGTTTGACAGGTCGAACGTCGCTGGTCAATAAAGAGGAGTATCCTCGTGCCTCCATTCAGTTGTCTATTAGAGGAAAAATTGATTGTAAAGCAGATTTCACCGAAAAATTCATGCAGATTTCAAGAGATTTAGATGTCGATATAGCATTTCAGGAAGATAATATTTATAGACGAAACCGACGCCTCGTGTGTTTTGATATGGATTCTACACTTATTCAAACTGAAGTTATAGACGAACTGGCTGAACTGGCTGGAGTTGGTCCGGAAGTAAAGGCCATTACAGAGTCTGCAATGCAAGGAGAGATAGATTTTAATGAGAGCTTTATAAAACGAATGACACTTTTAAAAGGCTTGAGTGAAAAAGTACTTCATAACGTTGCTGTCAATTTACCAATTACAAAAGGCGCTAAAAGACTAATTGATACTTTAAAGAGCTACGGATTTAAAACCGCTATATTATCTGGTGGATTTACCTTTTTTGGTGACTATTTAAAAAAAGAGCTAGGCATAGATTATGTATATGCTAATCAATTAGAAATAGAAAACGGTATTTTAACTGGAGGTTATCTAGGCGAGATTGTTGACGGAAATAAAAAAGCAGAGTACCTTAAGGAAATTGCTAAAATGGAAGGTATCGATATTAGTCAGACAATAGCAATAGGCGATGGAGCAAACGATTTGCCAATGCTTAATTTGGCTGGTTTAGGTATCGCTTTTCATGCCAAACCAACTGTAAAAGATAATGCCCAAAGTTCTATATCAAGTATTGGCTTAGATGGTGTGCTTTATCTATTAGGTTATCACGACAGACATATAGATCTAATTGAATAATTGAATGTCTTAGTTTGTTTACAAACTTCTTTATAAATCTATCTTAAAGTCTTTATTCTTCATGCTAAAAATACTATTTTGGCATAGTTTTTAGTTATGTGTATTAGACTTCAAAATGTAGATTAGATTTATGCGATATATATTGTCCCTCATCACTATTATTATTTTTTCAAATACTGTTGTTTCTCAAGATAACAATCATCCTTTACTTGCTAAAGATATTCAAGCCCAAAAAAAATGGGTAGATAGCCTTTATAATGGCATGTCTTTAAAAGAGAAAGTAGGACAATTATTTATGGTTAGAGCCTTTTCTAATCAGTCTCAAGATCATGTAAATGCAATAGCGAAGCTTATAAATGAAAATCATATAGGAGGTTTGATTTTTTCAACAGGAGGACCTGTTCGGCAAGCAAAACTCAATAATTTGTATCAGGCCATTTCAAAAACACCTTTGTTAATCGGCATGGATGCAGAATGGGGTTTGAGTATGCGATTAGATTCTACCTATGCTTTTCCTTGGAATATGACACTTGGAGCTGTACGTGACAATGCACTTATTGAACGTACAGGATATCATATTGGTGAGCATTGTAAACGAATTGGAGTGCACTTTAATTTTGCTCCAGTAGTGGATATCAATACAAATCCTAAAAACCCGATCATTGGAAACCGTTCTTTTGGTGAAGACCGCAATAATGTCACCGAAAAAGCATTAGCTTTTATGAAAGGTATGCAAGATGCAGGTGTGTTGGCTAATGCAAAACATTTTCCTGGTCATGGTGATACCGAAAGCGATTCGCATAAAACGTTGCCTACGATACGTTTTGATGAAAAACGTATTGATTCTGTAGAATTATATCCTTATCGAAAGCTTATCGAAAAAGGTTTATCTAGTGTTATGGTTGCGCATTTAAACGTGCCTAGTTTAGAGCCTCGTAATGGATTTCCATCCTCACTTTCAGAACATATTGTGACAGACATATTAAAAGATTCTTTAGGATTTAAAGGATTGATTTTTACGGATGCTCTTGAAATGAAAGGAGTTTCAAATTATAGTGTTCCAGGAGAAATTGATTTGGCTGCTTTCAAAGCCGGAAATGATGTACTTCTGATTTCTGAAGACGTTCCCAAAGCCATCGAAAAAATCATTGAAGCTTACAATAAAAAAGAGATTTCTGAGGAACGCTTAGCCCATTCCGTTAAAAAAATATTGATGGCAAAATATAAAGTCGGACTTCAATATTATATTCCAATAGGAACAGCAACCTTGTATGAAGACCTTAATCGTATTGAAGATGATTTGCTATACGAAGAGCTATTAGAAAATGCCATTACAGTGGTGAGAAATAAATCAGAGGTGTTGCCATTACGAAACCTTCAAACAAAAAAAATAGCTTATGTTCAATTTGGTGATGATGATGGAACAACGTTTTACAACGAATTGAAAAAATATAGTAAAGTGCATCGTATTGAAGCTGAAAAGCTAGATGAAATGATTACAAAACTTCAAAACTATAATACAGTTATTATAGGCTTGCATCGTTCTAATAAACACGCTTGGGAGAAGTTTGAATTCACAGATAAAGAATTAGTCTGGCTTTATGAAATAGCACGAACCAATACAGTAATTCTTGACGTATTCACAAGACCTTATGCTCTTATCGATTTAAAAACGGTTGAAAATATTGATGGTATTGTAATGAGCTATCAGAATAGTGAGATTGCTCAACAAAAATCTGCTCAAGCCATTTTTGGTGCTATTCCAGTTAAAGCAAAATTGCCAGTATCTACAGGTGACTATTTTAAGGTTAACGATGGGATTACCTACAATTCACTAAATTCTTTGAGTTATGGTTTGCCAGAACGTGTAGGAATGAGTTCTGAACTTTTAAAACGTGTTGATTCGATTGCAAATTATGCGGTTGATAATGAAATGACACCTGGTATTCAGTTGCTTATCGCTAGAAGAGGAAAGGTTATCTACAATAAAAATTTTGGGCATCATACCTACAGTAAAGAGCAAGCTGTCAAGTTTGATGATGTGTATGATGTGGCTTCACTAACAAAGATATTAGCCACTTTACCACTCATTATGGAATTAGAAGAAAAAGGAGCAGTTACTTTAGATACCAAATTGTCTAAAATGCTACCTGAATATACGTCTTCTAATAAAAAAAATGTCACTATAAAGCAGATGCTTTCACATTATGCAAGGTTAAAGCCTTGGATTCCCTTTTATGCAGCTACTTTAGATTCGGTTACAAAAAAACCAGATCTAAAATATTACAGAAAGGAGGCAAGCTCTAAATTCAATATTAAAGTTGCTGAAAATTTATACCTGAGACAAGATTATCCAGATTCGATTCAAAAAATAATAAAAGACAGTGATTTATTATCCAGTTTACGCTATCGATACAGCGATATGCCATATTATATTTTAAAAAAATACATTGAGAAATATTATAATAAGGGTCTGGATGAATTGGTTCAGGATCATTTTTATCAATCTTTAGGAGCAAATTATACTACGTATAACCCATCGGTTAAGTTTAGTGATTTAAATATTATACCTACCGAAGTTGATGATTATTACCGTTATCAGGAAGTTCATGGCTACGTTCATGATATGGGAGCAGCCATGCAAAATGGAGTTGGAGGTCACGCAGGTATTTTTAGCAATGCAAATGATGTCGCCAAAATTATGCAGATGTATTTGCAAAAAGGTTATTACGGTGGAAAACGATATATAAACACAGAAACCTTAGATAAGTTTAATACCTGTTACTATTGTAACGATGACAACAGACGAGGTATTGGTTTTGATAAACCACAGTTAGGAGAAGAAGGTCCAACATGTGGTTGCTTATCTATGACAAGTTTCGGGCATTCTGGATTTACAGGAACTTACGCCTGGGCAGACCCTGAAGAAGAAATTGTATATATCTTTTTGGCCAATAGAACGTATCCAAAAGCAGGAAAAAACCTGTTGCTTAGAGAGAATATCAGAACCAATATCCAAGAAGCCATCTATGAAGCTATTATAGATTAATGATATCTAAAACCTTTCAAAATGTTAAAACGCTTCTCATTACACTGTATTAATCTTTATCTTTACAGTGAGTCTAATTAATTAGTTGAGTTGTCGGTTTATAGAATTCAAAACACTTCTCAGCTTAAACCCATATTCAATGAGAATAGGAATTGTATGTTACCCAACCTTTGGTGGTAGTGGAGTTGTAGCCACAGAATTAGGATTAGAGTTATCAAAACGCGGACATGAAATTCATTTTATTACGTACAGTCAACCTGTGCGATTAGAATTGTTGAGTAACAACGTGCACTATCATGAAGTTACTGTTCCTGAATATGCTTTGTTTTTGTACCAGCCTTACGAGTTAGCATTGTCTAGTAAGTTAGTGGATATGGTCAAACTTCACAATATTGAAATTCTTCATGTGCATTATGCAATACCTCATGCTTATGCTGCCTATATGGCAAAAAAGATGTTACAGGAAGAAGGTATTTACATTCCAATCGTTACTACACTTCACGGAACAGACATTACCTTAGTTGGAAGTCATCCATTTTATAAAACTGCCGTAACATTTAGTATCAATAAATCTGATGCTGTGACTTCGGTATCTCAAAGTTTAAAGGACGATACATTGCGTTTATTTGATATTAAAAATGAAATAGATGTGGTTCCAAACTTTATCGACTTAGACAAATACGAAAATCATTTTACGGATTGCCAGAGAGGAATGATGGCAACAGATGATGAAAAAATAATCACACATATCAGTAATTTTAGAAAAGTCAAACAGATTCCTGATGTCATTAACGTGTTTTATAATATTCAAAAGGAAATGCCAGCTAAATTGATGATGGTTGGTGAAGGACCAGAACGTGAACCAGCAGAACAGCTGTGTGAGAAATTAGGTATTAGTGATAAAGTAGTTTTCTTCGGAAACAGTAACGAAATAGATAAGATACTTTGCTTTAGCGATTTGTTTTTATTGCCTTCTTTAACTGAAAGTTTTGGTTTAGCAGCTTTAGAAGCTATGGCATCTGGAGTTCCTGTGATTTCAAGTGATACTGGAGGGATTCCCGAAGTGAACACCCATGGTGTTTCAGGATATTTAAGTCCGGTTAATGATATTGAAAACATGTCTAAAAATGCCATTTACATTCTCAGCGATTTGAAGCGTTTGTCTGAATTTAAAGCAAATGCGAAAGAAGAATCAAAACGATTTGATATTCATGCCATTGTTCCGCAATATGAAAAAATATATGAAGATACATTACGCAAATGTTTAGTGCTGTAAAATTATTATACTCATGAAAAAAGTACTTCAAATTGCAAACGGATTAGCGTTAGGTTCGACGGTATTTGTTAATTATTTATCAAATACAGGTATGATGAATGATACGACTATAGGAGAGGTTTCAGGAGGTTTAAGAACCTTATTTACACCAGCTGGTTATGCGTTTGCAATTTGGGGATTAATTTATATAATGCTTTTAGGTTTTGCTATCTACCAAGGAAGAAGTTTAGTCATGAACGTTAGAGATGATGAATTTGTAACTAAAACTGGTTGGTGGTTTGTGCTATCATGTATTGCTAATTGTGCTTGGGTTTTTAGCTGGATTTATGGCTATACAGGATTATCGTGCTTTTTTATCTTCTTACTGCTCATCTCATTACTCAAAATCGTATGGAATAATAGAATGGAATTATGGGATGCACCAATATCAGTCATTGTATTTTTATGGTGGCCTTTCGTAATTTATAGTGGTTGGGTAACCGTTGCGAGTATTGCAAATGTTTCAGCTTATTTAGTGAAGGTGGACTGGAATGGTTTCGGACTGTCTCCTGTAACATGGACCATCATAATGATAAGCATTGCA
The DNA here is from genome assembly GCF_050617655.1 of Psychroserpens mesophilus. Lineage (GTDB taxonomy): Bacteria > Bacteroidota > Bacteroidia > Flavobacteriales > Flavobacteriaceae > Psychroserpens > Psychroserpens mesophilus_A. The sequence goes on from NZ_JBODQC010000005.1 coordinate 119,690, forward strand.
ACACTTGTTAATTTGGCAGTGACCTGGAAACGCAACATGCGTGAATTTGCTTTGGTTGGAGCTTGGGCATTAATTGCTATTGGTGTTGCCAACCAAAACGGAGAACTTATTATTGTAAATATCGCTTACATTGCAGCTGGCATTTTAATCGTTAGTAGTTTTATTCACGGATTTTTAAACCGACAAACGAATCCTTTTAAAAAGTTGATAGCGTTTAAAAACAACTAAATCTTAGGTATCGAATAAATTAGCCTTACCTTTGCTGTTCATTAAAGAGGTAGCCTAAATAATAGTGTTTATCTCACAATTATTATTTATGTCATTTCAATCTTTAGGCTTGTCTGATGCCTTGTTAAAAGCAATTAGCAAAAAAGGATACGAAACTCCCAGTCCAATTCAAGAAAAAGCGATTCCTCCAGTATTAGAAGGTCGCGATGTATTAGCATCAGCACAAACAGGAACTGGAAAAACAGCAGGATTTACACTGCCACTTTTACATTATTTATCTGAAAACCCTAAAGAGAAATTCAGACCAATTCGTGCATTAATATTAACACCAACACGAGAGCTCGCAGCTCAGGTGCATGAAAGTGTTAAAGATTATAGTGAGTTTTTAAACATCAGTAGTATGGTAATTTTTGGAGGTGTCAATCAAAAACCTCAAGTTGCCAGATTGCGGCAAGGTGTCGATGTTTTAATTGCAACTCCTGGACGTTTATTAGATTTACACAATCAAAATCTATTGTCTATTAAACGTGTTGAGGTGTTTGTTCTTGATGAAGCCGATCGTATGCTCGATATGGGATTTTTGAGAGATATAGAACGTATCATGAAATTGATGCCTGAAAAACGCCAGAATTTGATGTTTTCTGCTACCTTTTCTAAAGATATTAGAAAGCTGGCTAATGGTATTTTGAATCATCCAGTTCAAGTGGAAGCCACTCCAGAAAATACAGCGGTAGAAGCTATTTTTCAAAAGGTTTATCGTGTAGCCAAAGGAAAGAAAACAGATTTAATTATCAAGTTGATTTCTGATGGCAACTGGAAGCAGGTTCTTGTGTTTACACGAACAAAACATGGAGCAAATAAACTTTGTAAAAAAATGATAAGTTCTGGAATTACAGCAGCTGCTATTCATGGTAATAAAAGTCAAGGAGCAAGAACCAAAGCCTTGGCTGGTTTTAAAAATGGAAGTGTAAAAGTACTGGTCGCAACAGATATTGCTGCTCGTGGATTAGACATACCTTTATTGCCTCATGTAGTGAATTTTGAGTTGCCCAATATTTCTGAAGATTATGTACACCGAATTGGCAGAACAGGAAGAGCAGGAGCAAACGGACAAGCTATATCTTTGGTAAGTGCAGATGAAACAACGTTTTTAAGAGATATTGAAAAGTTAATCGGACAAGATATTGAAGTAGAAATTTTAGAAGGATTTGAACCAGATCCAAATGCCTCAACAGAACCAATTAGACCTGGTCAAAACAGACAAGCACGAAATTCTCGTAAATCTGGATCTAAGAATTCCAAGACATCTGGAAGAAACAGAACCAATAGAAATAAGAATAATAATTCCAGACATCGTAACGACAGGCGAAATTAAAATGACTCCTATTTTAAAAACTAAAATTTTAAGGGTTTGCGATGCTAAGATTGCTCAAAAAGGAGATGATGTTGGTCTTTCTTTTTATGCCTTTTTCAAAAATAAAAATGACAATCCAGAATTATTAATGGAAGCTGCAATCTGGTGGATTCAAACGCATCAATTAGACCATTTTGAAAAAGCCATAAAAATTAAGAAATTAGTTAAGCAACTGTAATGGAAACACAGAAGAATAATCCGCTTCATGGTATAAAGTTAGAACAAATTATAAGCGATTTGCAAGCCCATTATGGTTGGGAATATATGGCTTACCAGATAAATATTCGTTGCTTTACGCATGATCCTTCAGTAAAATCAAGCCTAAAATTTCTAAGACGCACACCTTGGGCACGAACCAAAGTTGAGCAGATGTATTTAAATTATTTGAAGAATATCAAATAGCTATAAGTTATGTTCAGTAAGAAAAGTTGCAAGTTTTTTACCTTTCTTTTTACTTAAGTAGCGACGCAAAACACCTCCTTTTACACTATTGACATCAAATTCTATGATGAATGCATGTTCATCTATGTCAGCCACAATGCGATACATTTTTTTGATGTCAATACGATTAATAATGGTATGAATGATATCAAAATCTTGAATATTTCCTTTACTTCCAAATCCTTTCTTTCCTTTGTAAATAGTCATTCCTGCTCCTAATTCTTTTAAGATGGCTAGTTTGATCGCTTCATATTCTTTCGATACGATGGTAATTCCTATAAAATCTTCAAAACCTTCTATGATTAAATCGGTAACTTTAGCTGTGACGATGTAGGTGAGAATAGAATAGAGAGCAACTTCAACGGTTAATAAAAAGGCTGTAATGCTAAATAAAATCAAATTAAAAACTAAGATGACTTTACCTATACTTATCCCAAAACGATCATTTATAAATACTCCTAAAATTTCAGAACCATCTAAAACAGATCCATTTCTAATTGCGATTCCAATTCCTAAACCTAAAAATAAGCCTCCAAAAATGGAAATTAAAAGTTTGTCATCTGTTAAGGTTTCAAAGTTTTCAAAATGAATAAATAGCGCTAAGCCTAAAATACTAATGATAGATTTCATTATAATTCGTTTTGAAACAGTATAATAACCTAGTATCAAAAACGGAATACTAAAAATGATTAACAGATAAGACAGGTTAATATCTACAAACGTTTTAATTAATAATGCAACACCAGTAACGCCTCCATCAAGGAAACCATTTGGTAATAAAAAAGCATTTAAACCAATACTTGCAAATACAATAGCTGCAAACAGTTGAAAATACTCAGACAGTGATTTGTAAATTTTAGTACGTTTTGAAAGCATAGGTTTTGTATTTTAAATGAATACTTTTAATATTTTAAAGTTTTTTAAAAACGACAACGTCTTGATAACTGCTGTCTTTTGAATAATTACTATGGTCTTTCCAATAGCCATCAACAATAGTTACTAGTTGAAGATTTTCTCTGTCTAGCATGGTGTTTAAAGTGGTTTTATGGATGGCAATATTTCCAGACTTTACATCTTCATTCATTAAACGATAACCATTTTTTTTAATTGGAAATTTGAATTTGTTTTCAGTGCTAATATGGTTTTCATTTTCATCATCATATAGGAAAAAAGTAGAGAAAGCCAATCCGTCAGTTTTAAGAACTCGGTATATTTCTTTAAAATAATTTTGAATCTCATTAATTTGCATGTGCGTAAAAACTGAAAACGAGAATATTTTATCAAAGCAGCTTTTATCGTATGGAAACACAAATTCTTCGGCTTTTAAAGCTGAAGTATTGTACAAATCATTAAATAGTGGAACATATTTAAACTCAAAGTTTGAGAAATCCTTACCAATTTTAGAATTGCACCAATCGACACCGAGTTGAACAACATCAAACCCTTTGTAATGACCTTCTGGCTCAAGATATTCTGTTAATGCAATAGCCGTTCTTCCAATACCACTACCTATATCTAAAACGGTATCAGTTGGTTTTAAATTGATGTGATTTTTTAATAAAGTAAGTTGTTGTTTACCTTGTTCAATATAAGCTTTTGCATTTGCTGGAGATCCAGTATATATAGAGCCTCTGGGTGGAACATACTGATGACGCTTACCTTGAATTTTATCCAATGTATCTATTGGAAAATAGTATAAACGTCTCATTAAAAAGCGATGTTTAGGAGTTAAGCTATACCAAAATTTCCTTAGAGATTCTTTGTTCATAAAAACGGTTAATTGTTAAGTTGTCTTAATCCTTCATAAATGACAATACTTACAGCATTTGCTAAATTTAAACTTCTGATATGCTCACTATATAGAGGAATTTTGTACAACTGATTTTTATAGGTTTCTGATAGTGATTTTTTTAATCCAACAGATTCTTTTCCGAAGATAAGAAACAAATTATGTTCAAAAGAAATATCCCAATGCGATTTATGACCATGACTTGAAAAGAATGCAAATGTCTTGTCATATTGAATTCTGAAAAAATCTTCAATAGATTCATATATAGTAACATCTAAATGTTGCCAGTAATCTAATCCTGCGCGTTTTAATCTGCTGTCAGACAATTCAAACCCAAAAGGTTTCACAAGATGTAATTTTGAGCCTGAAGCCAGAGCCAATCGACCAATATTACCTGTGTTGTTTGGGATTTCTGGTTCAAATAAAACGATATTAAGCGCCATTTTTACGAAAAGATTTTACAAATATGATACGAATGAGAAGCAGCCATGGCAATCCATGAAGTAAGACATCAAACCAATCTTGGAGTTGCATGCCATTTGCACCTCCAGCAATCCATTTTAATTTTCCCCAAATATGAGGTTGAGGAAAAAAAGGTGCCAAACCTAAGGTTAAGCATAATAAAATGATGAGTTTGTAATTGTTGAGTAATTCCATAAATAAAAAGCCTATTCAAATGTAATGAATAGGCTTGAGAAATCAGGTGTGTTTTCTAATTAGCTATTGGTTTTATTTTGTTGTTTTTTTATCGTTTTTTCATCGATATCAAAATCGTTTGTTTCTTTCTTAGTATATCCTTTCGGATTTGTTGGAGTAGTTTGTTCTACTGTTCTTTCGAATTTCTTTTTATCTTTTATAATTCCCATATCTTTAGTTTTTTATTGTTCACTAAAATATAAAAAAAGTATTCCAATAGGACTCATAAAAACTCGTTAACATTGAGTTTTATAATGTTAAACTATCTTAAAAACAAGCGATTAGCTTATTGAAGTTTTAGTTGATTTAAATCAATGCCTACAATGTCTAGATCTTCATAAAAGACATAGTAATCATTGTCGAGAAGTAATTTTTCTAAAGTGGTTTTCTGTTCATCACTTAAATTGACAACTTCAGCTTTGACAAGTTTTGGATGGAATTTCGAAAAATCAAACATAGTTACAATTTCGTAGTCATAACCTTCTGTATCAGATTGGAAATAATCAAACTCTTTAATATTATAGTCATTAATAATATCCATTAAAGGAGCTGCTTCTACTTTTTCTTCAATGATATCTTCTTCTTTTATAAAGTCATGTTTTGCAAGGTGATTTTTATCAAATGAAGCCATTCCTTTTACCCAATCGGGATAAGTTTCTATTGTGTTTTTATCCATTTTGTAAATACTCACATGAGTTGCGGTTCGGTGAACAGCTTTGTTGATTTTTAAAATGTTGTCATATGATTTGTAATTTTCTGATAATTCATCAAAGTATTCTTTTATAGGTTCGATGAGTGCTCCTGAAATATTGCGATTGACTACAAAATCATATAAAAAGTCGAAACTTTTACCATCATTGGCGCCTATTTGTAAAAAACTGAAAGAACTGTTTTTCGGATAATTTTTTCTAAGGATTCTCTTTGTTGAAAATAACCTCTTTCTAAAAGATTTAAAAATCCCTAGTGATTGATAGGTGTTAGCTAAAAATAAAAGAACTTTATTTCTAAATTTCATAACTGATAGTGAATTGTTTCAGGCAAATATAATTGGAAGTCTTTAAAATTAATAATTATTAACGATTTTAGATATAAGTAAATTAAAGATGCTCTATGTGGTTGTCCTTAATGGAATGAATGAACGATGATATACTCTTGATTTTTTCACATTTCAAATGTTTAATAAAAGCACTTCCAATAATAGCACCTTTACTGTACTTTGTAGCTTGAGTGAAAGTCTCATTATTCGAAATACCGAAACCTACGATGAGTGAATTTTTAAGATTCATACCTGCAATACGTTTAAAGTACGAAGTCTGTTCATCTCCAAACCCTGAATTACTTCCAGTTACACTTGCCGAACTTACCATATAAATAAATCCGTTTGAAATTGAATCGATAAAATGAATACGTTCAGCAGAGGTTTGAGGTGTGATTAAAAATACATTGATTAAGCCATAGGCTTCAAACGTAGCTTTGTATTGCTCATTATAAACATCAACTGGTAAATCAGGAATTATGAGGCCGTCGATACCAATCTCCTGACATTTTTTGCAAAACGCTTCAACACCATATTGCAGCATAGGGTTGAAATAGCCCATAATTATCAACGGAATAGAAACCGTTTTGCGAATATCTTTTAACTGATTAAAAAGAATTTCGGTAGTCATTCCATTTTTTAAAGCTTGAGTAGAACTTGCCTGAATGGTTGGCCCATCGGCTAAGGGATCGCTAAATGGTAATCCGATTTCTATCATATCGACACCGCTTTTTTCAAGGTTTTGAATGATGGGAACGGTATCATTTAAATTAGGGTATCCTGCTGAAAAGTAGATGGAAAGAAGCTTTTTGTCTTCTTTTAGTTTTTTGTTTATTCTATTCATTGTTTTTAATTTCTAATCTAGTGAAATGCTGAAATCGAAGATTCATGAATACCTTAATTTGAAATAGATATTTATGAATAAACGAGTTCAGCATGACGTACTTTTTATTAACATTCGTCAATCTGAACTTGTTTCAGTTTCTCATTATTTATTCTGCGTTAAGGATTGAGGCATTTGTTGGAGCTCCTCGTAGAGAGCGACTGCCGAAAGCCTGACCCTTGTGGTAACGCTATAATTCTATAATTTAAAATAATCAATATAATTCTGTAAATCTTTATCGCCTCGACCAGACAGATTAATGATTACGATGTCATCTGTTTTAAATGATTTATGTTTAAAAATGGCTAAAGCATGTGAGCTTTCAATAGCAGGAATAATGCCTTCTAACTGGCTCAATTCTAAACCAGCAGTCATAGCTTGGTCATCTGTAATTGAGAGAAATTCAGCACGACCAGATTTGTACAAATGCGCATGCATTGGTCCAACACCAGGATAATCCAAACCTGCAGAAATAGAGTAAGGCTCAGTTATTTGTCCGTCGTTAGTTTGCATCAGCAAGGTTTTACTTCCATGAATAATACCTTCGCGACCTAAAGCAAAAGTGGCAGCACTTTTACCAGAATGAATGCCTTTTCCAGCTGCTTCAACAGCAATGAGATTTACATCTGTGTGGTCTAAATAATGATAAAAAGCACCAGCAGCATTGCTTCCTCCACCAACGCAAGCTACCATGTAATCTGGTTTTGTCGTGCCTTCTTTATCGTTGAGTTGCCATTGAATTTCTTCGGAAACTATAGCTTGAAAACGCGCCACCATATCTGGATAAGGATGAGGTCCGACAACACTTCCAATAATATAATGTGTATCTACAGGATTATTTATCCAATCACGAATGGCTTCATTAGTTGCATCTTTAAGCGTACGACTTCCAGATAAAGCTGGTCTTACTTCTGCACCTAACATTTTCATTCGAGCTACATTTGGTGCTTGACGAGCAATATCAATTTCTCCCATATAAACGATACATTTCATTCCCATTAAAGCACAAACTGTTGCTGTTGCTACACCATGTTGACCAGCTCCAGTTTCAGCTATAATTCTTGTTTTGCCTAAACGTTGCGCCATTAAAATCTGACCAATAGTATTATTGACTTTGTGTGCTCCTGTATGATTCAAATCTTCACGTTTGAGATAGATTTTTGTATTGTATTTCTCACTGAGTCGTTTGGCAAAATAGAGTGGAGAAGGACGACCAACATAATCTTTTAATAATTGGTCGAATTTTTTTTTGAAAGAAGCTTCAGCCATTATCTTGAGGTAGTTTTGTCGTAATTCTTCTACGTTTGGATAGAGCATCTCTGGAATGTATGCACCTCCAAATTCACCATAGTAGCCTTTGTTATTAATGTTATATGTTTTCATAAGTTGTCATGCTGAGTGCAATCTCAGCATCTCATTTTTTTCTTTTTTACATATTCCGCATCATGTGCAGAATGACAATTCTCTTTTAAATGATTTTAGTTGTTCTAAATTTTTCAATCCAGCTTTAATTTCAAATTTACTGTTCACGTCAATGGCATAGCAGTATTTAGATTCCTGACTTCGCAAGAATGACAACACGTTTTCAATTTCGTTTAAACCAATACCACCACTTAAAAAGTATGGTTTTGTAGATGGATAATTTTTTAAAATATCCCAATTAAAGAGGTAACCATTTCCTCCTGGCTGTTTCCCTTTGGTATCGAACAGAAAGTAATCACAAACAGCTTCATAAGGTTCTAAAGTGTTAAAATTGAAAGAGTCTTTAATTGAAAACACTTTTATAATTGTACAATTCAGGTCATGAAGTTGTTTACATAGTTCTGGAGATTCATTACCATGTAATTGCACACCTTGTAAATCGTGTTTCTTTACAATGCCTTTTATGTCATCAAAAGTTGCATCGACAAATACGCCAATTTTTTTGATGTGCTCAGGTAATTCTGGAATAACACCATTAAAATAACGAGGTGAGTTTTTGTAGAAGATGAAGCCCATAAAATCTGTATTTAATTGAGCAACATTCCATATGTTGTCTTTATATTTCATTCCGCAAACTTTCAGTTTCATCGTTGTAAATTTTTAATAAATTGAGTTGCACTTGCTCCTGGATCATGAGTTTTCATAAAATTCTCTCCAATTAAAAATCCTTTATAACCATATGGCTGTAATATGTTAATGGCTTCAATGTTACTAATGCCACTCTCAGAAACTTTTACAAAATCGTTAGGGATTAATTCACTAAGTTGTTTGCTGGTTTCCAGGCTTACTTCAAACGTTTTTAGATTTCTATTGTTAACACCAAGCATGTCTATAGTTGGTGTAACTGATTTTTGGAGTTCCTCTTTACTGTGTACTTCAAGTAACACCTCTAATTGTAATTGTTTTGCTAATTTTGAAAATTGCTTAATTTCATTGGTCGTTAAAATAGCTGCAATTAATAAAATAGCATCAGCTCCATAGGCTTTGGCTTCCAGTATTTGATACTCATCGATGATGAATTCTTTTCGAAGCAATGGTAAATTACAACTGGAACGTGCAGTTAGTAAATCGTTTAAACTTCCTCCGAAATATTTTCCGTCTGTAAGTACAGACATACCACAAACACCGGCGTTTTCGTAGCCTCGAGCAACATCAAACACGTTTAAGTTTTGATTGATCATCTGTTTTGATGGTGAACGACGTTTATGTTCTGCGATAACTCCTGTGTTACTATGTCGCAATTTATTTGCTAATGAAATGGTATGACGCTCAAACAAAACAGATTGCTCTAATTGTTTTACAGGAATAAGTTGCTTTCGGAAGTTGATTTCGATGCGTTTGTCGTTTGTTATTTTATCTAGAATATTCATTTTCTTCTAATTGTCATTGCTAAGCAAATTTTATGTACTGTGGCAATCTATTTGTTTTAATAGATTACCACGTTGCGTTGCTCCATATAACGACATTTTTATTTATTTACTTAACTCGATTAATCGCTTTAAACTATTTTTTGCTTTACCACTTTCAAGGCTTTCTTTAGCCATTTGAAATCCGTCTTGATGTGATATTTTATGTATAGTAGCAATCGCTAAACCAGCATTGGCACAAACCACATTGTTTTGTGCTTTAGTCCCTTTATTGTTAATGATATTTTTGAAAATTTTGGCAGCATCATTAACTGTTGTGCCTCCATAAATCTCAGATTGTTCAATTTGATTAATTCCTAAGTCTGACGGATTTAACATTGTTTCAGAAGTATTAGATATAATTCTCGTATTACCAGTTAAAGAAATTTCATCATAACCATCTAATGCATGTACAATGCTGTAATGTTTATCTGTGTTTTGGTATAAATAACCATAGATTCGTTGCAATTCTAAATTAAACACGCCAACCATCTGGTTGTTAGGAAACGAAGGGTTTACCATTGGGCCAAGCATATTGAAAAAGGTTTTAACGCCAAGTTCTTTTCTGATGGGAGCAACATTTTTCATGGCTGGATGAAATAGAGGTGCATGCATGATACAGATTCCGGTTTTATCAATCGTTTGTTTTAATTTGTCAACATCATTAGTGAATTTAACACCTACAGCTTCCATAACGTTAGATGAACCTGATGAAGACGATACTCCATAATTACCATGTTTAGCAACTTTTATTCCAGCACCTGCTGTTATAAAAGATGCCAAGGTTGAAATGTTGAATGTATTTTTTCCATCACCACCAGTGCCACATAAATCAATTGTATTGAAATCTGATAAATCTACAGGAATACAGAGTTCCAATAAAGCATCGCGAAAGCCTTGTAATTCTTCAATAGTGACGCTTCGCATCATATAAATAGTTAAAAAAGATGCAATCTGACTTTGGTTGTATTTTCCGTCTGATATATCTACCAATACACGTTTAGCTTCTTCGCTTGAGATGCTTTCATGATTTATTAATCTGTTAAGTATTTGTTTCATATTGTCATTCCTACGAAGGCAGGAATCTTTTTAATTCAACTTCAATTTATTTAATGGATTCCGCATCAAGTGTGGAATGACAGTGTTAACTGTTTACCCAATTTTCTAAAATTTGTTTTCCGTTTGGTGTTAAAACCGATTCTGGATGGTATTGTACACCTTTGACATCGTATCGCTTATGTCTTAATGACATTATTTGTCCGTTACTATCAAAAGATGTCGCTTCTAATACTTCAGGTAAATTTACATTAACAGCCCACGAATGATAACGGCCAACTTCAATAGATTTATCCATATTTTTAAATAATATTTCATCATCAACTGTGATGTTGACTCTAGTAGCTACGCCATGATACACCTCTTCAAGATTAACAAGTGAACCTCCAAACACTTCAGCGATAGCTTGTTGTCCTAAGCAAACACCTAAGATGCTTTTAATTGGTGCATACCTCTTAATGATGGCTTTTAAAAGTCCTGCTTCATCAGGAATTCCTGGACCAGGAGATAATACAATCTTTTGAAATGCAGCAACGTCTTCTAGAGTTAATTTGTCATTTCGTTTTACGGTTACGTCGCAGTTTAAGTCCTCTAAATAATGGACTAAATTATAGGTAAAACTGTCGTAGTTATCTATTACTAATACTTTCATATTTCTGCCTGCGAAAGCAGGTATCTTTTTATATTAATTCAATTTATTTTGGATTCCGCATCAAGTGCGGAATGACAATTGTTTTAACTCTTTCAATTGATTTGGGACCTGATTTTTTATTTTGGTTGAGTCCCTTTTTCTGTTTTTAATATTCTTTATTTTTTCTCAAAATTTACTTTCAGTTCTAATTTGCGTTAAGGATTGAGGCGTTTGTTGGAGCTCCTCATAGAGAGCGACTGCCGAAAGCCTGACCCTTGTGGTAACGCCATTATTTTAAATATCTTCTGCCATTTTAATCGCTTTAGTTAAAGCACCTAATTTATTATATACTTCTTGTAATTCGTGTTCTGGGTTGGACTTTGAAACTAATCCAGCTCCAGCCTGCCAATGCAATTTGTGGTTTTTACTCATAAAAGTTCTTATCATTATGGCATGATTATAATTACCTTCAAAATCCATAAAACCAATGGCACCACCATAAAACGTTCGACTTGTTTTTTCGTATTTTTCAATCAATTGCATTGCTTGATGTTTTGGAGCTCCACTTAATGTTCCAGCAGGAAATGTATCTGCTACAACTTGCATGGTAGGTGTATTGGTATGAATTTTTCCAGTGACTTTACTTACTAAATGAATCACGTGCGAGAAGAATTGTGCTTCTCTGTAGGTGTCTACTTTAACCTGACTTCCATGTCTGCTTAAGTCATTTCTTGCCAAATCAACCAGCATGACGTGTTCAGCATTTTCTTTATCGTCTTCGGCTAGTTTTTTTGCTAAGATTTGATCTTCTTCATCATTTCCAGTTCGTTTAAATGTGCCAGCAATTGGGTGAATTTCGGCTTGACCTTTATTAACTACGAGTTGCGCTTCTGGAGAGCTTCCGAAGATTTTAAAGTCGCCATAATCGAAATAAAATAAATAAGGCGACGGATTAATACTTCGTAAAGCACGATAGACGTTAAACTCATCGCCTTTAAAATCTTGAGAAAACTTTTTAGACAATACCAATTGAAATACATCACCTCGAGCACAATGTTCTTTAGCCAGTTTTACATGCGCTTTATATTCAGCATCTGTAAGGTTTGATGAGATATTTGAATTTGTTTTAAAATTATAAGACGCAAAATTTTTGGAACTAATTAAGCGAAGGATGTCATCAATATTATTTTCGGCTTCAAAACAATGCGCAAAAATGTATGCTTCATTTTTGAAATGATTAATGGCAATTATATTCTGATATACTGCATAATATATATCTGGAATGACTAAGGAATTTGGTTTTTTGCTAATCTCAACATCTTCGAAATATTTTACGGCATCATAAGCTGTATAACCAAAAATACCATTATTGATAAATTTAAAATCAGCTTCAGAATTTACTTTAAAACGTTTTGTGAATTTGTGAATCTCGTCGGTAACTGAAACTTTTGTGGTGTAGTTCTTTTTAGAACTGCCATCAGGATATTGTTGCTCAATAGTATTATCATTGACTTTTATAGATGCAATTGGGTTAAAGCAGACATAGGAAAAGCTGTTATCGTTAGCATGATAATCACTACTCTCTAATAGAATGCTGTTTGGATATTTATCTCTAATCTTAAGATATATGCTAACAGGAGTAATGGTATCTGCTAAAATCTTTTTATAGTGTGTATACAGGCTAAATGTTTTCATTTTTTTTAATTAAAAAAGGCTTGTCGTGAATGACAAGCCTTTTAGATATTTTTAATTTAAATATACGATAGGATCAGTTCACGAAGATTGATTTTCGAGAATTCCACCACCATGTATGATTTAAAATTGTGTTCATTGTTGTTATAAAGTTCAAATATAGAAATGAATTGTTACAATTTAAAATTTATTTAAAAAATAAAAAAAGATTCCCATTATTTTGGGAATCTTTTTTTCAAGTGGAACTATTAATCAACGTATAGGGTTAAAAGGTTAAGTTTACATTTAAATCAAATTCGTCGTAAATAGCTTTGTCTTTTAAATCATCGAAAAAGCTACCAGATTTATATTTAATGCCATATTTTGTTCTATCAATCTTAAAGCTAGCCGTTGCACTGTTGTCTTTAATTGTCATTTGAAACGTTGCAGGTTTTGTGATTCCTTTGATAGTTAAATCTCCAAAAACTCTGTATGTACCTTTATCACCAGTAACGTTGTTGATTTTGAACATGGCTTTTTTATGGTTGTTTACACCAAAGAAATCATCAGATTTTAAATGACCTTCTAATTTTTCCTTTCCGTTGCCAGCTTCTAAGTCGGTTACTGTAATTGATGTCATATCTATGGTAAAATTCCCACCAGTTAGCTTTTCGCCTTCAAACATTAAAGTTCCTTCAGACAAGTTAATGGTGCCTTCATGCGATCCTGTTACCTTATGACCTTTCCAGGTGATATTGCTATCTTTTACATTGACACTTTTTTCTGATACAGTTGTAAATGATACAATTGTAAGTGCAAAAAGCATGATAAATCCAGTTTTAAGAATGTTGTTTTTCATTGTTCGTTTTGTTTAAGTTTTAATAATAATTTGTTTAATTGTTCTAATTCAGTTTTGGATAGGTTTGAGGTAATGTTTTTTTCAGTTTGGTCGATAATTATATCTAATTTTTTTAAACTATCTAAGCCTTCTGAAGTAATATAAATTTCAATTTTACGTCTGTTTTCTTCACACTGATTACGTTTTACAAATCCCTTTAAAATAAGTTTGTCAACTAAACGCGTCGTGTTACTCATTTTATTTACCATACGTTCTTGAATGTCTTGAAGATTAACAGGATTTCCTTTTTGTCCTCTCAAAATCCGTAAAACATTAAACTGTTCTAAAGAAAGATCGTGAGGCTTTAATACACTCAATAAATCGTTCTTTATCGAGGTATTGGTTAAAAACATGTTTATGACTGTCTGTCTAGACAATGGCAATTGCGATGTTGTTTTTAATCTGCGTTCTAATTCTCTCATATACAACAATTGTATATACAAATGTAATGCAATTATTGAGTGGTTTGTCTAATTTTTTGTTAAAGTTTTAAAATGACACCACAGGATTAATAACTTTATCTCATGAAGTATATATTAGTAACCATTTTGATGTTGTTATTCTCTTGTAAAAATGCAACAGAAAAAGAACAAATTGCTGAGATAAACCAAGAAATAGATACAGAAATATCTCTTGAAGTGTATGATTTTAATGGTTTGCAACAGTTTTTGAATACTAACGATGATAAAACCTATGTTGTTAACTTTTGGGCAACCTGGTGTGCACCTTGTATTAAAGAGTTACCCTATTTTGAAAAACTGACTAAAAACTACTCAAAAAATGTTGAAGTGATTTTAGTCAGTCTTGATTTTCCTAGTAAGTATGACACTAAATTAAAGCCTTACATCGCAAATAATAATTTAAAATCTAAAGTAGTTGCATTAAATGATGTAGATTCAAATACCTGGATTCCAAAAGTTGATGAAAGCTGGACAGGGGCTATTCCTGCAACGGTAATCTTTAATAAAAACAAACGTAAATTTTACGAAAAGTCATTTAATTATGACGAATTAGAAACTGAAGTTAAACAATTCCTTAAATAATATAAAACCATGAAAAACGCACTTAAAACACTTTTTGCAGTATTAACGTTAGCTATTCTTTCCTCATACACGTATTTAGGTGGAGGTCATGGTTATCATGTTGGTGATGTAGCAACCGATTTTGAACTCGAAAATATTGATGGTAAAACCGTGTCGTTATCAGATTTTAATTCTGCTAAAGGCTTCATAGTAATATTTACATGTAATACATGTCCTTATGCTGTTGCTTACGAAGATCGTATTGAAGCATTAAATAAAAAGTATGCAGATTTAGGATATCCTGTTATTGCTATTATGCCAAACAATACTGAAGTTAAACCTGGTGATAGTATGAAAGCAATGCAGGCACGTGCTAAAGCAAAAGGGTTTACATTTCCCTATTTAATGGATGAAGGTCAGAAAATTTATCCGCAATATGGAGCAACAAAAACACCACATGTGTATGTCTTAGAAAAGACTAACAAAGGCAATGTTGTGAAATACATAGGTGCCATAGATGATAATTATCAAGATGCCAGTGCAGTAACAAAGACATATGTTGAAGATGCAGTAGATGCTTTACTTTCAGGAAAAGAAATTAAAGAAACTCAAACCAGAGCAATAGGTTGTTCTATTAAAGTTTAATCTGAAAAAAATATAATTTTAACAATCCGAGGTGTAACACTTCGGATTTTTTTTCGTCTTTATCTAAAGGAAATGTTAAATTTGCATGGTTTTTGATATTTATTATTTTATAAAATTATTATGGCAGATTTATCACAACACGAGTGGATTACAAAACTAGAAGCAGACAATAACGCTGTAGTTTTAGACGTTAGAACACCAGAAGAGGTTGCAGAAGGCATCATACCTAATGCAATTCACATTGATATTTTTAAAGGACAAGGTTTTATTGATGAAGTTCAGCAGCTTGATAAAACCAAAACGTATTTTGTGTATTGCAAAGCGGGAGGACGAAGCGGTCAAGCCTGTGGTGTTATGAATCAACTCGGATTTAACAAAACATACAATCTATTAGGAGGCTTCAGCGAATGGGAAGGTGAAGTATCTTCATTATAAATCAAAATCAATCAAAAATGAAAAAAATCAGTATCGTTCTTAGTCTTATTTTCGCACTATCACTTACCAATTGCGAAAAAGAAACACATTCAGAAATTAAAGTCATTTCTCCAGAAGAAATGCAAACCCTTTTAGAATTAGATGATATTCAAATTGTAGATGTACGCACTCCAGAAGAATATAGAGAAGGGTTTATTGCTAATTCTCAAAATATCGATTTCAACTCACCTACATTTGATGAAGATATTTCTAAATTAGACATCACAAAACCAGTTATTTTGTATTGTAAATCGGGAGGACGAAGCGCAAAATGTTCCAAAAAATTAAAAGAAGCTGGATTTGTAAAAATATATGATTTAAAAGGAGGCATCACGCAGTGGAAATTTAAAGGTCTTGAATTAAAAACTTTAGAATAGCAACTTATTTAATCCGCTTATAAACCGAACAAATTGTTCGGTTTTTTTTGTTTAAAAATTGATATTTGTTAATCAACACTTAATACTGTCTGTTAATCCCTTTGTTTTTTTTAAATTAGCTCCTTTCAAATACCTAATTATTACTAATGAAAAATTTAATAATTACGCTATGTAGCTTCATCGTTTTTTCAATTACCGCAAAAGCTCAAGTGTTCGAACCTGTAAAATGGAATACTTCAGTTGAAAAAATTTCTGATACAGAATACGATTTAATAGCCACAGCTACTATCGACAGTGGATGGCATTTATATAGTCAGAGTGTTCCGGAAGATGGCCCAATTCCTACGACTTTCAATTACACCAGATCATCTGATTTTGAATTAAACGGAAAAACGATAGAAGAGGAAGGTCATATTGTAGATGATCCTGTATTTGAAATGAAAATTAAGTTTTTTGAAGATAAAGCCGAATTCAGACAGCGTATTAAAGTACTCAATCAGGAACTATCTATCGTTAAAGGTGAAGTAGAATTTATGGTTTGTGATGATACTAAATGTTTACCACCAGATTATGTAGATCTTAGTTTTAGTATCCATACCGATAAAAAGGTAAAAGCTAGAGCTTCAAATACAAACCTTTTTCAAACTGATGTTTCCGACGATACCTCTCAAATTCTTGAGCCAGTAAAATGGGAAACAGCTGTTGAAAAAATTTCAGATTCTGAGTTTGTATTAGTTTCTCAAGCAGCTATCGATAAAGGCTGGAAATTATATTCTCAAAAGGTGCCTGAAGATGGACCACTTCCTACTGAATTTATATATAATTTACCTGAAGGAGTTGAATTAGTAGGTGAAACTTCTGAAGAAAAAGGTAAAGAAGTACTGGATAAGGTCTTTAATATGAAGATTAAATTCTTTAAAAATACAGCAGAGTTCAGACAGCAAATAAAAGTGAATTCTACAGATATTAATACTGTTGTCGGAGAAGTAGGATTTATGGCTTGCGATGATGAAAAATGTTTAACGCCGAGTTATGTTGATTTGAATTTTGACTTAACAAAAACAACTAAAGCCAAAACAGTTGAAAACGTCTCTGAATCTTCATCAAATGATAAATCAACACGTGGATTATGGTCTATATTTTTTGTCGCTTTTCTTTCTGGTTTTGTCGCTTTGCTGACACCTTGTGTGTTTCCAATGATTCCAATGACTGTGAGTTTCTTCATTAAACAAAGCCAGTCAAAAGCCAAAGGAATTCGCAATGCCATTATCTACGGATTATCTATCATCATTATTTATGTTCTATTAGGAACAATCATTACAGCTGTTTTTGGAGCAGATGCTTTAAATGCATTAGCAACTAATGTATGGTTCAATGTCATATTTTTCTTATTGTTAGTCGTATTCGCCATATCCTTTTTAGGCGCTTTTGAAATTGTACTACCAAACTCATGGGCTAATAAAGCCGATCGTCAAGCCGATCGAGGCGGTCTTATAGGAATCTTTTTTATGGCTTTAGCGCTTGCTATTGTGTCTTTTTCGTGTACAGGACCAATTGTTGGAACCATTTTGGTTGAAGCAGCTTCCAAAGGTGGAATTGCACCTGTAATTGGTATGCTTGGCTTTTCTACAGCAATTGCGTTACCATTTGCATTATTTGCAGCATTTCCGGGTTGGCTAAATTCATTACCAAAATCTGGAGGATGGCTAAACACAGTTAAAGTTGTTTTAGGATTTTTAGAATTAGCTTTGGCATTTAAATTTTTATCACAAGCCGATTTGGTATTGCAATTACATTTCTTAGAACGCGAAGTCTTTATTGCGATATGGATTGCTATTTTTGGAGCATTGTCTTTATATCTCTTCGGAAAAATTCAATTGCCTCATGACTCACCTTTAAAACATATTTCTGTTGGACGTTTGTTACTTGGATTATTGACATTATCTTTTACTGTTTATATGATTCCAGGACTTTGGGGAGCGCCTTTAAATTTAATAAGTGCCTTTCCTCCTCCATTAGATTATAGTGAATCACCTTATGGCGTAGGTAACTCAAAAGGAGGTAGTACTGTAAGCTCTCTTGATCATTCTGATTTGCCTGATGGAGCACATTTATTAGCACCACATGATATTCTTGCGTTTAACGATTATGACAAAGGTCTGGCTTATGCGAAAGAAGTTGGAAAACCTGTTATGATTGATTTTACAGGTTGGGCTTGTGTAAATTGTCGTAAGATGGAACAAAATGTTTGGGTAAAAGATAA
This sequence comes from Psychroserpens mesophilus, assembly GCF_050617655.1. GTDB lineage: Bacteria > Bacteroidota > Bacteroidia > Flavobacteriales > Flavobacteriaceae > Psychroserpens > Psychroserpens mesophilus_A. The sequence continues at coordinate 138,102 of NZ_JBODQC010000005.1, forward strand.
GGTTTTAAATACTTTAAAAAATGACATCGTACTCATTTCATTATATGTTGATGATAAACGAAAACTGCCTGATGATGCTATCTCAGATTCTAAATTAAAACCTGGAAAAAAACTGAGGTATATCGGTCAGAAATGGAGTGAATTACAAACTATTAGGTATAAAACCAATACGCAACCTTTTTATGTACTGATGAATCATAATGAAGAGAATTTGATTGATCCTGTTGGTTACACACCAAATGCTGATGAATATTATGATTGGTTATCTGAAGGTATCGATAATTTTGAGAATTAATTATCTTTCAAAATAAACATCTTCAAAAGGCACACGAAAACGTGGACCATAAATGCCTTTGTCATCTCGAATACCACAACCAATAATCATGTTGATTTCTGCACCACGAGGCAAATTTAAAATTTGTTTCACTCTTAAGGTATCACTGCCTTCCATTGGGCATGTGTCATAACCAATTGCTGCCATGCTTATCATAAAATTTTGAGCTGCTAATCCAGCGCTTTTATGAGCAACGATGCGCATATCACTTTGTCTGGTTTGTCTGTAAATGGGTCTGAAAAGCCCAACAATTTGAAATATCCAGTATTTAATAAATCCTAAAACTCCCAAAACATCAAAATAGATTGTCGGAATCAGTTTTTTATAATAATCAGTGGCTTGCTGTTTTCGTTTTGTCAACCGAGGTTCTAAATCAGGTTTGTCAAATGCGTTATTTAAAAAATCGATATTTGCCTGAGCACGTTTGCGCCATAAATCTTTTCGGGTTACAACAACAACCAATTGCTGTGCTGTTTTTGCTGCATTCTGATTAAAACATGCTTTAGTTAATTTTTCTAAAGTGCCTTTTGAAGTCACATGATAAAACTCCCAGAGTTGTAAGTTACTACTTGTTGGTGCTAATGATGCATTATATAAACACTCCTTTATTTTGTTATCATCAATAGGTTGGTCTCTGTAAACTCGTGTTGAACGTCTATAAGCAATGGCTTCAGATACTGTTTTTTCCATGTAAGTAAAATACGTAATTATATGTTATAAGAAAAACCACTTATAGCACTTTAAACCAATTAAGTAGCCACATCCTAAAACTAAAGGATAACCAAGGAAAAGCCATATATAATCTAGAATTTGGAGTTTAGCAAAAGCTTTTGAACCATCACTGTTAAGTAAATCAATAAAGTCGTACCAAGATTTAAGTCCGACATTAACAATGATTCCATTAGCTATAATGGCAATGATAAGAATGAAAATTCCAATAATGTAAAGTTTTAGCATGATCTATTTTATTATGTACATTTCAATATAATAAAAAATCAGTGAAATATTCTGACACTTAAAACATCGAATCTTTTTTTTCGTTCGTATATAAATCATACCTAATATGTGCTTATGAGTTTGAAATTCAAAAAATCTTGGTTTAAATGGATGCTTAAATTATGTGTAAGCGGTATATTTTTGTTTTTAATTTTCTGGTTTTCAGTATATTTTGGTTTATGGGGAAAACTGCCTTCCAAAGCAGATATTTCAAATATTAAACAGGCAGAAGCCAGTGTTTTACTCGATACTAATAAAGAGTTATTAGGGAAGTACTTCATTTTCGATAGACAAATTGTGACGTATGAGAATCTTCCGAAACATCTTGTTGATGCATTAGTCGCTACTGAAGACGTAAGATTTTATGAGCATCATGGTGTTGATTATACAAGTTTATTTCGAGTACTTATTAAATCTATTTTATTACAAGATAATTCATCTGGAGGAGGAAGTACTATCAGTCAGCAATTGTCAAAAAACATCTATGGAAGAGGTGATTATGGTTGGTTTACAATGCCAGTAAACAAGACTAAAGAAATGATTCTTGCATCTCGTTTTGAAGATGTATATTCAAAACAAGAGATCATAGCCCTGTATTTAAATACTGTGCCTTTTAGTGAAAATGTTTTCGGAATAGAAAGCGCTTCTCAACGTTTTTTTAGTACTTCAGCTAAAGATCTCAATTTATCACAATCGGCTACATTAATAGGCACATTAAAGGCGCCTCATAGTTATAATCCGAGATTATTTCCAGAACGCAGTCAGTTTAGACGTGATGTTGTTTTACAGCAAATGGAAAAATATGAGTATATAAATCAGGATAAAAGAATAAAAACTAGTGAACAACCTTTAATTGTTAATTATAGAAAATTCAATCATGCCGAAGGCACTGCAGCATATTTTAGAGAAAAAGTAAGATTAGACGTCAATAGGATTCTGGATAGTATTGCAACCGTAAATAAGGAATCTTATAATTTATATAAAGACGGATTAAAGATTCATACAACTTTAGATATCGATATGCAGTATTATGCAGAACGTGCTATGGAAAAGCATCTCGCATCATTACAATCACAATTAGAAACCGCTTATGGGAAACGAGCCCCTTGGATTTCTAATACCTCATTAATTGATAAACGAATAAAAGAACTGCCATTATACAAACGATTGAAGGCTCAAAAACTGAGTGAAAAAGCCATCATAGATTCTTTGAATGTTAAAACTAAAAAGAGTTTGTTTTCATGGGAAGGTGAAATCCTTAAAGAGGTTTCTGTGATTGACAGTTTAAAACACACCATAAAGTTTTTAAGCACAGGATTTGTAGCTGTAAACCCTAAAAATGGTGCTGTAAAAGCATACGTTGGAGGTATCAATTTTGAACGTTTTAAGTTTGATCATGTATCTGCTTCAAAACGACAAGTTGGATCTACATTTAAACCCATTGTATATGCTGCTGCCTTAGAAAGCGGAATGGATGCATGTACCTACTACCCAGTAAAGGAAATCACATATACCAATCAAAAAGACTGGACACCAACTAATGGAAATAAAGATGAAGTAGACCGACATCTCAATTATTCGTTTGAAAAAGCCTTAAGTGAATCTGTGAACACAATAGCTGTAAAGGTGCTTGAAGATGTTGGTATAGACGCTGTTATTGAACAAGCTGATCGAATGGGAATACAATCAGAATTGCCAAAAGTACCATCACTAGCTTTAGGAACAGCACAACTTTCAATGCTGGAATTAGTAAGTGCTTACACGAGTTTTGTTAATGAAGGTCGTGTTTCAAAACCATTTTATATTACTAAAATAGAAGACAAATTAGGAAACATCATTTATGAAAAGCCAGAACTTGAAGTCACCACAGAAGCAATTTCTGAAAACACAAGGCAAATTATGGTTGAGATAATGAAATCAACAATCAATACAGGAACTGCAAAGCGCATGCGAAGTACTTATGGATTAACCAATGATTTAGCAGGAAAAACAGGAACAACTCAAAATAACAAAGATGGTTGGTTTGTAGGTTTGAGTCCTAATTTAGTGATGGCATCTTGGGTTGGTAATGACGATCATCGTATTGGTTTTAGTAACACATCTATTGGTCAAGGTGCGAATTCAGCATTGCCAATTGTAGCGTTGTTTTTAAAAGAATTAAACAAAGACTCAAAATTCAATTCCATCACCAAAGCTACCTTCGCAACACCTTCAGAAAAAACTATAACAGCTTTAGATTGTGAACCAGAAAAGCGAGACGGCTTTTTAAAACGACTTTTTACTAAAGATAAAAAAGAACGTGAGTTTGAGACAGATTCTGAAGACAAAAAGAAAAAGAAGAAAGGCATCTTTTCGTTTTTGAAGAAAAAAAGTTAACAGTTTGATTGAATATGATTTAGAGCTTTTAAATACGCTTTTACAACCAATACTCTATTTACATCGATTGTAAATTATCGATAAAACTTCTTATTTAAAATTCTAAAACTCTACTGGAAATCAACGTGGTTTTTACGTCATAAATTTATGAAGCCTATTGCAGATTGTTCTAAATGCTTTCGAATGATCTCTCACTATGGAATGACCTGTATTTCATAAAAATTAGCAAAAGAGTTATTTTTTTAATGGATAGAAATAATAAAAACAGACGTGTTAATGTATCATGTATTTCAAATAAATACTAGGCTATAGCTTAATTTCAAGCAGTCAGATAGCCAAAAACCTATAAATTTTACAACTATGAAAAACATTTACACATTACTTTGTGCCTTATTAATTTCAAATTTTGGATATGCCCAAATTCTTACATTTGATTTTGATGGCCTTGTAGGTAGTGAAGCTACTGCAAATTCAAACTTCAATAATACGAACATTTCAAACTCAACCATTTCCAGAGGATCTGGTTTAACAGCAGCCAATAACGGAAATAGATTTAATGCGACAGGTTGGACTGACTCTCCAGATATTGAAACTGCGGTTACAGATAACGACTATATGGAGTTTACCGTAACTCCAGATTCAGGTTTTGATTTAAATATATCTTCTCTGGAGGTTAACATTCAGAGGTCAGGAACTGGTCCAAGAGAAGTAATACTAAGAAGTTCTTTAGATGGATTTGTACAAAATCTTGGAGGAAGTCAAAGTTTAGACGATACTTCAGCCAGTCAAATTATAACGTTTACGTTTAACCAAAATAACATTTCAACACCAATTACATATCGATTCTACATGAGAGCAGAATCTGATGGTGGCTCTGGAGGTTTTGAAGGTACAGGAAACGATATAACCGTTAACGGTTCGGTTGTGGCCACATCAAATGATACTTCGGTTCAGTTTACGTCCACTTCAGCTTCAGTTGCTGAAGGTATTGGTACGTACAGTTTAGAATTTAGTATTACCAATGAGGATGCAGTTGCGACTACCTTTGATGTCGTGTTAACATCTGGTGATGTATCAGATATAGAGTTTTATACAACAGAAACTGTAATGTTTCCCGGAGGGTCAAGTGCTAACGAAACTGTTGTTGTGACAGTTACTGATGACGGATTGAATGAAGCTGCTGAAAATTTTGAGTTTCAAATACAAAATGTTTCAGGTGGAAATAATGCAAGTGTTGGAGTTAATGATACGTTTACCTTGACAATTGAAGCTAATGATGCACCTCCAGTAACGGAAGGATGGCAAATTATAAATGAAGATACTGAATTTACTATAGATTTTGATAATACCGTTTCTAATGTAAATATCGATGCTTTTAATGGCTCAGGAATAGTTCCGTCACCAACAAGTGGACGATTAGATTCTAATGCGTTTAGAATTGTAGGTTTATCAAGTAATCCTGGATTTAACTTTGGAGATATTGGATCAACTGATGATTTTGCAAGAGGGTCGAGTACAGGAGGTGTTGGTACTGGTGGAGTTTATGCCTTTGAAACAGAAAGTGGTAATGCTGCTTTAGGAATTCAACCAGGCGGAAGTGATTTTACTCCAGGATCTATTACTCTAAAAAGTCAAAACCAAACTGGCGAAGAAGTAACACAAATTCTTGTTGAATATACGATATATACATACAATGATCAAGATAGTAGTATTAGTTTCGATTTTGCTTGGAGCGATGACGATATCACGTTTATTGATGCACCTACATTAAATTTTACTACGCCTGAAACAGCTTCTGGAAGTCCAGAGTGGGTTTCTGAAACTAAAAGTATTCTCTTAGAAGGCTTGAGTATCAGTGATACTAATAATTTTTATTTAAGATGGTTAGGTGACGATGCAGCTTCAGGAGGTTCCAGAGATGAAATTGCTATTGATGATATTAAAGTGACTTTTAACCCTTCAGTAGCCACACCAGTAATTTACACCTATGATGGTTCTAGCTGGTCTCCTTCAGACCCTAATGGAATAGGGACAAGTATTGATAATATTATCATAAATGCTGGTAATCCAACACTTAGTGTTTCAACAACTGTAAATGATATTAATGTAGAGTCTGGAGCTGCCATTACGATTGATGCTGAGGTAAATGTTTCTGAGATTAACTTAGAATCTACCTCTTCAAATTACTCCAGTTTAATAATTACAGAAAGCGGAGTTGTTAATGGAACAGTGAATTATGCAAGATATACAAATCAGGTAGGAACAGGTGTGTCAGGTGGTAATGACCTTATCTCTGCTCCAGCAATAAGTAATGATGCATCATTTTCTAACTTTTTAACTTATGGTTTGCCAAATAATGCGTCTAAATTAGCGACCAATGGTTCTGTTTATGCATTTGGACCTTATGACAATGATTCATCATCACCAAGCTATGTTAATTTTGCGACAGATGCCAGTACTAATTTGGAAGCTGGTGTAGGATATAGAGCTGCAACTACTAGTGGTGAAACAATTAGATTTTCTGGAGATGCTAATACTTTGGATGTTTCTGTTCCTGTCGCTAGTCCGATTAATGGTAGTGAATGGAACTTGATCGGTAATCCTTATCCAAGTTATGTAAGCGCATCAGCATTTTTAAATCCTGTTAACACTGATGTGATGGATAGTGAAGCTGTTGGTATTTATGGCTATAACAATGGACAATATACTGGAAGTGCTCCAACAACTGGAAACTTTACAATTATTAACATGGCGACTTTAAACTTACCAGGAGAAAATTTCAATATTGCTCCAGGTCAAGGGTTTTTTATTGCTTCTAATGATGTTGGTGGATCGATTGAATTTAATACTACTATGCAAACTGCAGATGGATCTGATGATTACATCAGTAATAGAAATTCAAGCCCAAATTATTTACTAAAGTTGAATTTAATCGGTGAAGAGGTTCAAACTACTAGTTTTTATTTTGATGATAATTCAAGTTTAGGATTGGATGTAGGGTATGATGCAGCTGCTCTTAATATTTCAACTACAGATTTAAAATTTTACTCTCATCTGGTAGAAGAAAATTCAGGAAGGCCAATGACACTTCAGGCATTGAATATTTCAGATTTATCCGACTTAAATATTCCTTTAGGTGTAAACATGAATCAAGGTGAACAAATCACAATAAGTATAGAGGATTCAAACATACCTGAATCTATAAATGTTTATTTAGAAGATGCAGTTGAAAATGCGATTGTGTTGCTTAATGACACAGATTATTCTGTAACCTCTCCAACAACGATATCAGGAACTGGTCGATTCTATTTAAGATTTTCAGAAGATGTGTTATCAACTATTGAAAATGATCTAACTAATATAAATGTATTTGCATCTAACAGCTCTCAGCAGATTATAGTTAGCGGACAACTTCAAAAATCCACAACATTTGAATTACATGATATTCAAGGTCGACGTATAATGTCCTCAGAGCTTAATGAATCTGAATTAGAAAATCGAGTAAATGTTTCAACTTTGAGCGATGGTGTATATATAGTCACAATTAAAAACAATACTGTACATAAATCTCAAAAAGTAATCATAAAATAAAATGTATAAGATGAAAGATAATCTGTCTAAAAATAAAATAACCAGAAAAGAAGCCTTAAATAAGATAGGGAAATATGCAGCTTTAACGGCTATTGGAACCTTTGTGGTGCTCAATCCAAAACAAGCTCAAGCGTCTTCACCTCCAGATCCAGGTGGAAATCCCTTCGATTAAACAAAAAAAAGTGTGTCTTAAAAAAGATGCACTTTTTTTGTTTGAATATGTGAAAATAGTGTTCTTATTTATTATTACTCTAAAGGCTATTCGGTAAATATTAAACCGCTCTCGTACATTAATTGGGTGCTTTCGTCCTAAGTTGGTTGTAAAAAGTAAAGTGCTGCCTTACTTTTAACTGTCTTCAAATCTGATCTATATCTTAAATGTAAGCATAACAACTTCATTTATTATACGCTATTAATTTTATTTCAGCTCTTAAAAGGGTATTACTAACCAATAAAAACAATCAATTATGTTTAAAAAATCAATTGCATCTTTAATGATGCTAGCACTGATGTTTACATTCTCTACGACTGTAAATGCTCAAGAATCTGAAGACTATACAATGTGGCAAAGTGTCATGTTAACACCAGACTACACCAAGTTGAAAACATTGGGTGAAAATATGCGTAAACACAATGAGACCTATCATAAGGAAGGACCTTACAAAGCTACAGTGTTTAATATTACAGCTGGACCAAACGCAGGAAGCATGATATGGCAAATGGGACCACTCATGTTTAAGCATGGTGATGATCGGCCTGGAGATGGTGGTCATGATGCTGACTGGCGAGATAATGTCATGCCATACATAAAAAAGATTCATACGATTGAGTATTGGTCTCAGGATGATGAAAAATCAAATACCAGTATGTTAACAAGTCCTGAGTTTAGTCATCCTATATTATTTATCAGGTATTTTGAAGTTTCTGATGATCATGACTATACAATGAACAACCACTTCAAACAAGTAAGCGAAACAATTAAGTCAATGCCAGGAGACAATCCTTGGGGATTGTATTATAATCAGTTTTTACAAGGTGATTTAGGACGTCATGTTGCAGGTGTACGCTTTTACAAAGACTGGAAAGACTTTGATAAGGACAGAGAATTTAAGGCTGCTTACAAAAAATTGTTTGGAGCAGATCAATGGGATGTATTTATAGAAAACATTAATGATACATTTACAAATCAGTGGGATGAAATTTGGGTGTATAATAAGAATTTAAGTGGAGATTAGTCTAATTTAGTTTTATGTTTGAAAAAACCGCTCAATTGAGCGGTTTTTTTAATAAATGGGGTTAATTTAATGTTGATTTTTCCAAGTATGTAAATGCAGTTGTTGTGATATATTTTTCTGTAAAATCTAAAAGCAAACAAGTTACTATAACATGTCATCATTATTGTGCGCATATTCCTCTTTATAAATACGCACAATTATTAATAGAAGGCTAACGAGTAAAGGCCCAAAAATAAGGCCCATAAACCCAAACAACGGAATCCCTACCAATACACCAATAAGTGTAATTAGAGGATGAACATTATCTAGTTTTTTTAACACAAACAATCGAATAAGGTTGTCAGTAGCTCCTACAATTAGAATGCCATAAATTAGAATTCCCCATGCCTGAAAAGTTTCGCCATTAGTAATGCTTAATATAAAAACAGGAATGGTACCGAGCATACTACCAACAAAAGGAATCATTGAGCCAATGGTCACTATTACAGCCCAAAAAAATGGATTTGGTATTCCAAAAATAAAAAATCCAATAAGAGCAACACCACCCTGAGCAACGGCGACAAGCGGTATACCTAAGGCATTAGCTTTGACCATTTCATAAACATCATCTTCCATGAGTTTTAAGTTGTCTTTACCAATTGGAATGTATTTATAAATAGATTCTCTAACCTTATTTCTATTAATCAGCATGAAGTACAATAAAAAATACATCAATGCGATAGCAATAAATCCGTTGAAGGTGCTTCCTAAAAATGCCTGAGAATTTTCCGATAGCCAACCAGATATTTTATCTGTTTGAATTTGTGAGGTGAGATCATAATTTAAAAAAGATTCTAAGGAGTTGAGTTCAGTTTTAAACACCTTTATAATCTTCTCAGAATTGTCTATTGCATTACCAATTTTATTGCTCAACATTAATATAACTCCAGCTAAAGGAATAGTAATAACAATAAAAGAAATAAACATTAAAACGCCAGCAGCAAGCATAGAGTTCCAACCCTTACTTTCTAATTTACTCATAAATTTTTTTAGCAATACAAAAAGTGTTATCGCTCCAAGAACACCAGATAAATAGGGAGAAAGCTCTTTGAAAATTAATATGCCAATCGACAGTATTAATAATAGTATAAAAATCTGTCTTATGGTTTTTGCCTTTATCATAACGTTTTAGTTGTTTCTGAGAACTTTTATTAATTCTTCTTTATTCATCTTAGACCTACCATCAATACCAACATTTTTTGCTTGTTCGTAAAGTTCGTCTTTTGTCCATTCTTCATAAGGGCTAGCTTTACCACCTTTCTTTCCAGAATTGGTTGTATTTGCAATACGCGCTGCTTTTTCCTTACTATAGCCTTTATCTTTAAGGGCTTCATACTGATCTTCATTTTTAATTCTTGAACCTGCCATTTCTCTTTAGTTAAAATAATTTATATCGTTAATTAAATAAAAAGCCTTGTTATGTTTTAACACAGACAAGATAAATATTAGCTGAAATAGATTTTTTAATTATGATTTTCAAGATGTTATAGTTGGTTTTATGTAAAAGAAAATAATAGCATATATAAAAGAAAAACATGAGTGGTTTGATGATATTTATTACAAATGGTTCAATCATAATTTTATTATAGCACTGTTTTAAATAATTAAATGATGACTTTTGCAATTCCTGACTTAAGTTTACAATATGATGATTAATCTATTTTCAAAAGACATTTGGAGCCTCAAATTATTTATAATACCTATTCTAATGTTAGGTTTTAGTCCTCTGATGTATTCTCAAGAAACTTCAAAAGAAATTTCTAAAAGCATTTATATGATATCCAACTTAGGTTTGGATAATAATTATAATTCTGATGCCATACTAAAGGCGATAGTTGAAGCGTCTAAAAATGATTCGAATGCAACTTTTATTGCATTAGGAAACACTACAAGACCTAGTGGTTATAGAAAAAACTATGAAGCTAGAAAAAGTGACGAAGCATTTCTTAGGTCTCAGGTTTTAGAGCCTTTATCTGGTTTTAATGGTCAGATTGTTTTTATTCCTGGAAAAAACGAGTGGAATAAAGGTGGTCATAAAAATATTGATGATCTCGAATCTTTTTTACAAGATAACAGTGAGGCAAAATTTTGGCCAAACGATGGCTGTCCTTTAGAACGGGAAACCTTAAGTGATGACGTAGAATTGCTCATGGTAGATACCCAGTGGTATCTTGAAGATTGGGATAAACATCCTTATATTAACAATGATTGTGAGATAAAAACAAGAGAACAATTTTTTATTGAGTTTAAAGACGAACTCAAAGATGAACAGAATAAAACCATTGTGGTCGCTTTACACCATCCTATATTAACAGCTACACGTCAAGGATTTATTAATCGTATGGGTGGACTTTCAAAACAAGCGTATTATCATGATGACATGCAGTATCTAGTTGGTCGATTAGAAACTTTAGCAAGTCAGTTTAATGATGTCATTTTTGTATCTGGAAGCGATAAGAATTTGCAGTTTTTAAAGGATGATGGTATACCGCAAATTATCAGTGGAGCAGTAGGAAATACTAAAAAAGCAAATCCAGATTTTGAAGATGGTCATTATAGTTCTGCTGAACATGGGTTTTCAAAACTCAATATTTACAAAGATGGAAGCTCAGAAGTTGAAATATATACCGTAACTGGAAACCAGACGGCTAAGGCGTTTTCTTCTATTATAAAGTTGAAAAAAGGAACTCTAGAAGATTTTGAGTACCACACAAAACAAGACTTTGCTTCTACACATAAAGCTTCTATTTATTCAGAAGAAGAAGTGAATAAATCAGGATTCTACAAATGGTTTTGGGGTAATCATTACAGAGAAATTTATGGAAGAGACATTGAAGCTCCAGTATTATTTCTCCAGGATTTACCACATAATGTTAGAGCAATTACTGAAGGTGGCGGAAATCAATCCAGAAGCTTACGATTAATGGATGATAATAAACATGAATATACCGTTAGAGAACTCCGTAAAAGTGCTGTAAGATTTATACAATCTAGAATTAAGGATCATTATGTAATAGAATATGCAAATAATACTGTTGTCGAGGATATTATTCAAGATTATTATACCACAGCGCAACCTTACGCACAATTTGCTATAAACGAACTTTTAGATGCTATAGATATAGCACATGCCAATCCTAAAATTGTATATCTGCCAAAACAAAAAAGGTTAGGTCGTTTCAATAAAAATTATGGAGACAAGCTCTATATGTTTGAAAAACATGTTGGTGATGAAAACAAGAGTTTTAAAACATTTGGTAATGCAGATGACATTATTAGTACAAAAGATCTATTAATTGAATTGCGAGAAGATAAAGATGTAAAAATAGATGAAGATAGTTACTTAAGAGCACGCTTGTTTGATATGCTTATTGGAGATTGGGACAGACATGCAGATCAATGGCGTTGGGCTCTGCACGAGCAAAGTGACGGAACTCAACTTTATAAACCAATTCCTAGAGATCGTGATCAGGCATTCCCAAAATATGATGGTGTATTTCCATTTATACTAAAAGCAGTATCTCCATTAGCACGAAATATGCAGACCTATGCTCCTGAAATGCATAATGTTAAAACATTCAATAATTCTGTATATTATTTAGATAAAAACTTTATCAATAGAGCAGAATGGAACGATTGGAAAAAGCAGGCAGAAACCATTCAGAATGAATTAACAGATAAGGTCATTGATAGTGCCTTTGCAAACCTCTTAGAAGATACTCAAGATGAGAGTATCGATAGTATAAAATCCATTCTAAAACAACGACGTCAACATATGGTTTCGATTGCCAGAGATTATTACGATTATTTTAAGAAGCATGAAATCATAGTGGCTACAAACAAAGACAATACAATTGATGTGTTAAGACATCCAAACGGAAAAACAACAATTACTATCAGTCAAAAAGACAACATCATTTTTGAAAACACTTATCTAAAAGATGAAACAAAAGAAATATGGATGTATGCACTCGATGGTGATGATACAATTTCAGTGTCAGGCGAAGGAAGTGATTACATCAAACTCAAAATTTTTGGAGGCGAAGAGCATGATATTTATAATATAACTAATAAACGAGCCGTAAAGGTTTATGATTATAAATCTAAAGACAACACCTTTAATACTTCGGTGTCTAAAACGCTAACAGACTCTTATGATATTAATAATTTTGATCCTCAAAAACGTCAATATTCAAATAATGTATTGCTGCCAAGTGTTGGGTTTGATCCAGACGCTGGATTTAGTGCAGGAATAGCAAATACGTTTACCACCTATGGCTTATTAAGAAACCCATTTACGACACGACATACTTTAAGTGCTTCATACTATTCAGCCAATCAGGGTTTTGAATTCACTTATAATGGTGAGTTTGCACACGTATTCTATAACTGGAATTTAGCTGTTGATGCTCGTATTACCAGCGCAAATTATGCCATTAATTTTTTTGGTGTTGGAAACGAAACCAATTACGATGAAGACGATGTTGATATGGATTTTAATCGTACCAAAATTAGCCAGTGGCATTTTGAACCTTCTTTAATTTACAAAACAAGTGGTAATGTAAGTGCTCATGTATCAGCACGCGTAGAGTCACATAAAGTTGAAGATTCTGAAAATGGTTTCACTCAAGCATTCTTCAATTCAGATGATGATATTTTCGAGAATCAGGTTTATGCAGGAGGTGAAATAGGAATTAATTTTAATAATAAAAGTAATCTGCTTGCGTTTCCTAGAAGAGGCATGCAATTTGCTTTCGTTGCAGGTTATAAACAAACTATCGATTCTAAATTTGATAACAAATTTTCTTATGTATCACCAACAGTTTCGTTAATTTATCCAATTCATGAAAGCGGATTAGCAACATTAGCCACCAAAGCTAAGGCAAATTTTATTCTTGGTGATTCGTATGCGTTTTATCACGCAGCCACAGTTGGTGGAAATACAAGTTTACGAGGCTATAGAAATGAACGGTTTTTAGGTCAAACCTCATTTTTTCAAACCACAGATTTGAGAGTTTGTTTTATAGAAACACGCACAGGATTCATTCCTCTACGAATCGGAGTTACAGGTGGATTTGATTTTGGTCGTGTCTGGAATGAGAATGGTAATTCTAACAAATGGCATAATAGTTATGGAGGTTCGGTTTTTATAAACGGTTTTCAAGCACTTACCGCTAATATAGGCTATTACAAAAGTGTTGAGGACAGTCGTATTATATTTACAGCAGGATTTCGTTTTTAATCTTTAAAGTGATTTTACATACAGACGTAAATTTTTTCTTATATACAGCGTAAACTCTGCATATCATTCTTTATTATATGTTATAATTAATTACATAACAATAAGAAACTTATGACTCCATTAAAAGAAAAACAATACTGTAAAAATACATTGCACAGAAAAATTAAAACATGAAGAAGTTTTAATGGTTCTCAAGGGTATGAAGCATTAGAGTTTACCTTATAGACAAGGGATTTTAATTTCTGGCTTTAAAAAAGCAGTGGTTGACGTTCTAGTTAACAAAGCTTATGGCGATACTAAAAAGGAATTATTTCATAAAATATCAACAGAACTATCAACCAAAAAACAAAACCCTTGTATTTATTACGATACAAGGGTTAATTGTGGAGTCGGAGAGAATCGAACTCTCGTCCAAACAAGCTATTAAAGAGCTTTCTACACGTTTAGTCTTTTATTAGGTTTTAGATGGTAAGCTGGCAAAAGACAACCTACTTCCCACTTAGCTTCTTTATCTCGAAAAGGTACCGAAGCATTACCTTATCTAAGTCAATATTTACGATGCCTCTAATAAGAACGCCATTAACCAAGGCTTTCTGGAGACATTTAGCCTTCCTACCTCGTAGGAACTAGCACAATCTTACTGTAATTCAGATTACGCAGCTAAAGCGTAGTTATTCTCGCCGTTTAAAAAGTTGACCTAGCCTTTTACGTGTTTCAAAGTCATTACACGACGTGCTTACCATTTAATGAGTCTCGCTGTCAAAACCAGTCGACCCCTTAATGAGATAGCAAACTTTTATTTTGCGTAATCGAATTAATCCTGAATTAATTTATTCATACATACTTATTTTAAATTTAGGTATTCATGAATCTTCGATGTCAGGATCTCATCAACATATCTCTGATAATTATTTTAGCGTTCCCTTACAGGTCAGGCTTTCCGATATATCTTTTTGTTAGGTCACCTTGAGCGCAGTCGAAAGGTCAGTCAAAAACAAAAGGATGTTGCTTCAAATGCCGAGCATTCACGAACTCATATTTATTAAAATAATAATAACGTGAGTAACCCTTAACGCAGAATGCAAAGTTATTGAAAACTATTCATACTTCCACTATTAAAAGTTAAGCAAATAGTATTCCAAAATCACATTCTTGACATTATTGCAGGTTCACATCTGGATATTTAGATTTTATAAGCATAAATACACCATACAGGGCAATGCCTAAGGCTACGAGTCCAAGAACGATAGATCCAAATTCATCTTGTAAAAAGTTAAAGGCATTCGCCCTGTTAACTTTTTCACCATTGCTTTGAAATCCAGCTTTAAAGAATAAAAAAGACATGATAGCAACAACAATGCCTCTTGCTGTAAAGCCCATTTTTCCAGATTTAATTAGCATATTTTGTGCGCTGGCATCAATATCTGTATGTTCAATCTCTTCTCTGTACTTGCCAGAGTATGCCTTATAAAACTCATAAATGCTTTTTCCTGCTAAGGCAATTGCGATTAATATTGCTATGATATTACCGTATTCAGAATTTAATATATCTGTAACATAACTAGAACCATTACTGGAATTTCCCATGCTCATTTTAAACGCTGAAAACGCAAGAAAACCATAAACTAATCCACTAATGAAATAGCTAGCTCTCATAAAATAACCTTTAGCATCGTCATCATGATTTTTTAAGTTTGCAACAGCTTGATAGAATCTATAGAATAAGTAACCAGATAATCCAATACCAATGAGAATTAACAATATCCTTCCATAAGATTGTTCGGCTAAAAATTGAAGTGCATCCTTTTTACTTGTTTTATTTCCACCTTGATTAAAAGCTGCGAGAGCTGTCAATACACCAATAAGAACGTAGACAATACCCTTTGAAGCTATACCAATGCGCGAAAGTGTTTTCTTTTTAGAACCCATTTGAATTTGTTTTTTGTTAGAGTTAATTTAATAAACTTACATTTCATAAATTCAATTAGCGTTATCACAATTTTTTGTAACTTAATTCATTTAAATACAGTTTATTAAAAAACGAATTGTAAGCAATATCAAGTAAATATGATTAAAGAAGGTTCAAAAGTCCAATGGAAATGGGGAAACGGAACAGCAACTGGAAAAGTTCAGGAAACCTATACTAAAACAGTTACAAAAACCATTAAGGGAAATGAGGTTACCCGAAAAGGAGAACAAGGTAATAAAGCATTGTATATCAAACAAGATGATGGTAATTACGTTTTAAAAAGTGAAAGAGAAGTTGAACGAACAGATTGATTATTTAATCAATAACCTGTTTGTTTAAGCCATAAAATCAGCTTATTTTCGTGAAAAATTCTCATATATGAAATTCGCCATCATCAAAGAACGTAAAAATCCACCAGATCGACGAGTGGTATTCTCTCCCGAAAAATTAGCTGAAGCCCAATTGCAATTTCCTCAAGCTCAGTTTGTAGTAGAATCTTCAGATATACGTGTGTTTTCTGACGAAGAATATCGTAAACAAGGATTTACAGTAACCGATGATGTGTCTGATTGTGATGTGATGATTGGTGTAAAAGAAGTACCTTTAGAGTATTTAATTCCGAATAAAAAATACTTTTACTTTTCGCATACTATAAAAAAACAACCCTATAACAGGAAATTGTTAGTCGATATGCTCAATAAGAATATCGAAATGTACGACCATGAAACGATTGTTAAAAAAAGTGGTGCACGATTAATCGGTTTTGGGCGTTATGCTGGTCTGGTTGGTGCTTATAATGGATTTAGGGCATTAGGTTTACGTGATGGCTTGTTTGAGCTTTCTAAAGTAGAAACACTGGCAGATTTAAAGGAAGTTAAAGCCGAACTTGATAAAATTACCTTACCAAATATTAAAATTCTACTCACAGGAACCGGAAAAGTTGCTATGGGAGCAAAAGAAATCTTAGATCACTTAAACATCAAACAAGTGAGTGATGCATTGTATTTAACCTCACAATTTTCAGAACCAGTGTATGTCATGGCAGATGTTATGGAATACAATAAGCGTATCGATGGTAAAGTAGGCGAAAAGTGGGAGTTTTATAAAAACCCAACAGGTTACGAAAGTAATTTTATGCCATATGCTAAAGAAACCGATTATTTTATTGCTGGGCATTTTTACGGTAATAATGCACCTTATTTATTTACAAGAGAAGACGCTAAGCATCCAGATTTCAGAATTAATTTGGTAGCCGATATTTCTTGTGATATCGACGGTCCAGTTGCAAGTACAATTCGACCATCAACCATTGCAAATCCTTTTTATGGTTATGATCCACATACTGAAACCGAAGTTGCTTTTGACGCAGATGAGGCTATCACAGTAATGGCAGTAGATAATTTGCCTTGTGAATTACCTAAAGATGCAAGTGAAGGTTTTGGTGAGATGTTTTTAGAGCATGTCATTCCAGCTTTTTTTAATGGCGACGAACGTGGTATTTTAAAACGTGCTAAAATTACAACTGCAGATGGTAAATTGACTGAACGATTTAAATACTTACAGGAGTATGTAGAGGTAGGGTAAAACCATTCTAAGTTGTTTTATTTATATACGTTAACTTGAGTCGAGAGATGACTTGACTAATTTTATTTACTTTTAACAAGCAACCTTTAGCTGTAAATTGCATCTATTGGTTATAATCAACATCATAACTCTATGAAAATATTTAAAAGTTTAGTATTTATTGTTCTCGTTTTTACAATATCAACGTGTTCAGAAGACGATAACTGGAATACCGATAAACCAGCAGAACAACAAGAAGAAGACTCCAATTTTTCTGAAAATTTTGGAAGTCCATACAATGCACGTTTTATGGGAAAAGTCATTAACGAAGATAATAATCCTGTTTCTGGTGTTACAATTTCGGTTGGGTCTAGTATAACTACGACAGATACTAATGGAATTTTTTCAATAACAGAGGCTTCTGTTTTTGAGAAGTTTGCTTACATAAAAGCGTCTAAAGAGGGTTTTATTGATGGTTCAAGAGCATTAGTGCCTTCATCAGGAGTTAATCAGGTCACTATTATGTTATTAAGTTTAGATACTACGGCAACTGTAAATTCAGGTGAAACCAGTACTGTAAACTTACCAAATGGAACACAGGTTGTGTTTGATGGGAATTTTGAAAATTTACAAGGTGTTAGTTATAATGGAGCAGTTAAAGTTGTTTTAAAACATTTAAATCCAGACGATAATCGTATGGAGTTACAAATGCCAGGAATGTTATTTGCTGAAAACGCTAACGGAAGTCCGAGAGTATTGGAAACCTATGGTATGATAGCTGTAGAATTACGCAGTGCTTCAAATGAAGAATTGCAGTTAGCTGAAGGTAGTACTGCAACCATATCTGTTCCAGTGCCCTTAAATGTAACAGATACACCTTCAACAATTCCATTATGGTCTTTTGATGAAGAAGGAGGTTACTGGAAAGAAGAAGGTCAAGCTACACTTCAAGGGAATAACTATGTTGGAGAGGTCTCACATTTTTCGTTTTGGAATTGGGATTTTCAATATCCTGCTGTGACACTTTGTATTACGCTTACAGATACCAATGGAAATCCGCTGCCTTACACAGCAATGGATTTGTACTCTCCGGCTTTGGCTTCAACAGGGACTTATGGCTATACAAATATTGATGGTGTAGAGTGTGGATTAGTACCGCAAGATGATGAACTAACTTTAGAGGTTCCAAATTTTGGATGTATTGGAACTAGTTTTACAACAACTATCGGACCTTTTTCTTCAGATGAAAATATTACAATACAAGTGCCTGATGCAGATGCATTAATAACAAATTTTACCGGAACTTTTAATAATTGCTCTGGAGACCCAATCACTAACGGTTACATGCAGTTGGTTTATAATGATTCTACTCAAACTATTCCTATTGATAATGGCATGTTAGATGTATCTATTGCTTATTGTAGTGATGATGTATCATTCTCAGCTTTAGTTGTCGATTTGCTAAACAACCAAACCACAGATGTAACAACGGGTAACTTTACAGTGCCAACTACAGATTTAGGCATGCAAATGTCTTGTGTTGAGTTAACAGATTCAGATAATGATGGTATTTTCGATATCGACGAAGATATTAATGGTGATAACGATTTTGAAAATGATGATAGTGATAACGATGGTATCCCAAATTATTTAGATGAAGACGACGATGGTGATGGAGTGGGCACTGCTGATGAAGATCGTGATAATGATGGCGATCCAACAACAGATGATAGTGATGGCGATCAAATACCAGATTATTTAGATGATTTAGATGTTTTTATTTATGCTGCTGAAACTCCATATTCAGGTTGCGCTCCAAATTTTATAATAGATTTTGATGCTATAATTATGCAAACTTATTCAGGTTTAATAAATAATACTTATTCGTTTTATGTGTTAGAATCTGATGCTGAAGCCGAAACAAATGCTTTGCCAAATCAATTTACAGATGATGGAACTATAGATTCCGTTTTTGTAAGGGCAACTAACACTCTAACAAATCAGTCTGATATTTCTGAATTGTTTTTTTATGAAAACTATGTAGATTCTGACCAAGATGGTTTAACCGATTGTGAAGAAATTACTGGTATTGAT
Organism: Psychroserpens mesophilus; assembly: GCF_050617655.1. Lineage (GTDB taxonomy): Bacteria > Bacteroidota > Bacteroidia > Flavobacteriales > Flavobacteriaceae > Psychroserpens > Psychroserpens mesophilus_A. The sequence goes on from NZ_JBODQC010000005.1 coordinate 157,541, forward strand.
GAATTTCCTCAAAATTCTAATTGTAATCCAAACGGAAACATTACCGATCCTAATGATCCAGATAGTGATGATGATGGCTTTGATGATTGTTATGAGGCTTTAATTGGAACAGATCCTAATGATTCAAGTAGTTTTCCTCAAGATTCAGATGGTGATTCTGTTCAAGATTCACAGGAGTTAATCGACGGAACAGATCCAAACGATTGGTGCGATTATAACGATGCTAGTTTTGATTATAGCTTAGTTTGGGATACTTGGTATAGTGCTAATTGTGATGGCGATATATCCGTAAATGAATGTGATCCTGCTCCACTAGATGAATGTGATTTTAATTTGAATTGTAATTTTGGAAGTGTTGAAACTGCAGCATGGAATGCCTTAGATTGCGATGGTGATAGTTATACAAATGGTGAAGAAATGGCAGCAGGTACAGATCCTAGTGATCCAACAGATAATTAGATAAATAATATTCAAACAAAAAAAGGAAAGCATTTGCTTTCCTTTTTTTTATAGGTTTATTTAAATTTTAGAATTTGAAATTGTTTTGAGTGATATATTTTAGTTAAAATGATGAGTGTCAGAATAAGATTTACTTTGAGTTTAATATGTTATTTCTTTTGTCGAAATTTAAAAGTTAACATTTAATTGGAGTTATTAACAAGTATGATATTTGTCATATTCTGATTTCAAAGGTCTGTTAATTTTGTTGAGGTTAATTAATCTTTCAAAATCTCTAATCGATATGATCACTCCAACCTTGAAGAGAAAAACATACACCTATAACGATGTTTTTAAACATGCTTTGCCTTACTTTAATAATGACGAACTTGCTGCAACGACTTGGATTAATAAGTATTGTTTAAAAGATAATCAAGGAAATTACTTAGAAAAAACACCTGATGAGATGCATTTGCGCATGGCAAAAGAATTTGCACGAGTCGAAAAAAAATATGCAGTTAGCCAAGCAGCTCTAGATAATTTGTCGGCATATGGAAAACAACGAAACCCTTTAGACGAAACTAAAATTTATCAATTGTTTAAAGACTTCAAATATGTTATTCCACAAGGAAGTGTGATGTTTGGGTTAGGTAACGACCAAGTTATAGCGTCATTGTCAAATTGTATTGTGGTGCCTTCGGTTTTAGATTCTTATGGAGGTGTTTGTTATACCGATGAACAATTGGCACAATTATTTAAAAGACGTTGTGGAGTAGGAGTGGATTTATCAGAATTGCGTCCTAAAGATGCACAAGTGTCTAATGCAGCTGGTTCTACCACAGGAGCAGTGTCGTTTATGAATCGTTTTTCTAATACGACAAGAGAAGTAGCTCAAAATGGTAGACGAGGTGCTTTAATGCTTACTATGGACGTCAAGCATCCAGATATTGAAGATTTTATTACGATAAAACAGGACTTAACAAAGGTCACAGGAGCTAATATTTCTATACGTTTATCAGACGAGTTTATGCAAGCTGTTGTGAACGATACAAAATTCACCCTTCAATGGCCAATTGAAAGCAAAACACCAACCTATACAAAAGAAATTAATGCTAAGGATTTGTGGCAAAAAATCATAACCTGTGCGCATAATACTGCTGAACCTGGTTTGATTTTTTGGGATAGACAACATCATTATTCAACATCTTCTATATATCCTGAGTTTAAAAATAGCTCTACAAATCCCTGTTCTGAAATCGCTATGCAAGGTGGTGACAGTTGCCGATTGATTGCAGTAAATTTATTCAGTTTTGTTGAGGCACCTTTTACTAAAAAAGCAAAATTTAACTTTAAGAAATTTTATGAAGTTGTTTATGAATCTCAACGTTTGATGGACGACTTGGTCGATTTAGAATTGGAAGCTGTTGAAAAGATTTTAGATAAAATTAATACTGATCCAGAACCTGATACAATTAAACGAACAGAAAAAGAAACTTGGGAGTTATTAAAGGAAACAGGCAGAAAAGGACGACGAACAGGCTTAGGTTTTACAGCTTTAGCTGATGCCATAGCAGGTCTGGGAATCAAGTTTGACACAGATGATGCTTTATCAGTTGTAGATGACATCATGAAAACAAAAATGACTGCTGAATTTGATAGCAGTATAGATATGGCAATTACTAGAGGTCAGTTTGAAGTGTTTAACCGAAATATAGAAGATACCTCTGAGTTTGTACAAATGATGGCAAAAGAATTCCCTGAAACTTATGAAAGAATGATGGAATTTGGTCGTCGTAATATCTCTATTAGTACTGTTGCTCCAACGGGTTCTTTAAGTATGCTGGCTCAAGTGTCTTCTGGTATTGAGCCTGTTTTTTTATTGTCTTACATAAGACGTAGAAAAGTAAATACCAACGACGAAAACTCAAAAGTAGATTTCGTAGATGATTTAGGTGATGGGTTTGAAGAATTTACAGTGTATCATAAAAAGTATGAAACATGGATGAACACCACTGGTAAAACGGAAGTGTTTAAAAGTCCGTATGCTGGAGCTACAGCACCAGAAATCGATTGGAAAAAGCGTGTTGAGATGCAAGCTTTGGTGCAGAAATACACAACACATTCTATCAGTTCAACCATTAATTTAGCATCAGATGTTACTGTAGATTTGGTTGGTGATATTTATATAGATTCTTGGCAAAAAGGACTAAAAGGGATTACAGTTTACAGAGATGGTTCACGAAGTGGAATTTTAGTGTCAACCGATGATGATTCCAAAGAAAAGAACACCAAAGTCACTGAAACTTTAATCGCTAAACGTCCAGATGTTGTTGAAGCAGAAATTGTACGCTTTCATAATGAATCTGAAAAATGGTTAGCTGTAATTGGTTTAGTAGATGGACGACCTTATGAAATTTTTACAGGAAAAATGAAAGATGCGTTTAACCTGCCACAATGGGTTGAAAAAGGTTGGGTCATAAAGAATAGAAATGAAGATGATACCTCTCGATATGATTTTCAATACATTGATAACGAGGGTTATAAGATAACAATTGAAGGTTTGTCACGTTCATTTAATAAAGAATTCTGGAATTATGCCAAACTTATTTCAGGAGTTTTACGTCATGGAATGCCAATTCCTTACGTGGTAGATTTAATTCAGAATTTAAATTTATACGATGACCATATCAATACCTGGAAAAATGGAGTCGCCAGAGCATTAAAACGTTTTGTGCCAGAAGGAGCGGAAGCCGTAGATAAAAAATGTCCGAGTTGTAATGATCCTGAAGGGTTAATTTTTGAAGAAGGTTGCTTAAAATGCAAAAGTTGCGGGCATTCAAAATGTGGTTAAAACCTACTTATAATTTTATTGAATATATCATTGTAAAATACAAATACGAACAGATTTTTTTAAACCTTGTCATAGTTTTGTTGAATTGATGTCAGCTTAAATATGATAAGGTTTTTTGTTTAGATAATAAACTTTAAATTTGGTATGTCGCTTAAGGCTTTCAAACTGAAACTTAAAAATACGGACTACTATTTTGAAACCAGCAGAAGCTTATATTTTAAAACAATCAGAACCATTCAAGTCTATATTATTGCACTTGCAAATTCTTATTGAGCATACATTTCCTGAAGCTGAATTGAAATATAAATGGCGAATTCCGTGTTATTATGTGAATTCAAGACCAATATGCTATTTGAATCAGAGTAAAGATTATGTCGACGTTGGGTTTTGGCATTCGGCTCATTTAACAAAATATACCGAACACATGGTTTCTGAAAACCGTAAAGTTGTTAGGTCAATGCGTTACAAACAGCCTGAAGATATCAACGATGACTTATTTATTCTCATTCTGAAAGAAGTAGAGCAACATAAGAATAAGTCGTTTTTAAAGTAGTTAAAGCTCTTTAAATACAATGTAAGTATCAAAAACTTTTCCTTTAAAAGATGTTTTCTGTTTTTTTTCTACATCATAAAAATGTGAATCAAAGAACTCAAGTGCTGTAGTACTGATGTCAGATTTTATAACGTCATGACCATTCATTGACACTTGAGATTCCATTATTCGTAATAATTTAGAGCCTATGGTTTGACGCTGAAAATCTTTATGAACAAATATGTTTTCCAGATAGTATCCGTTTTTTAAATAGGAAAAACCAACAATTTGATTGTTGATTTCAGCGACCAAGAAATAGAATTTTTTAATCCGATCTTGCCACTTTTTGATATCATCTGCTCCTTTTGACCAAGCATCAACTTGAGTTTCAGAATAATCCTTAGAATTAACAACTCTAATGGTATCTCTGTAAATGGTAGTAATTTCTGGCAAATCATCCTGAGTCGCTTCTCTAAAATCTAAACCTTCTATCATTGTTACGAATTTGAATTCAAGTATTGCTTACCAACTACTAAAGATTATTAATTGTTTTTCTAATAGCAACTAGGTTGGTCAATAATTTTTCTAGATTATCAAGATGTAACATATTTGCACCATCACTTTTAGCATTTGCAGGATCAAAATGGGTTTCTATAAACAAACCATCTACATTGTTAACAATACCAGCTCTGGCAATAGTTTCAATCATATCTGGTCGTCCACCAGTAACACCAATACTTTGATTAGGTTGCTGTAACGAGTGTGTGACATCTAAAACTGTCGGAGCAAATTGACGCATGGTTGGAATACCTCTAAAATCGACAATCATATCTTGGTAGCCAAACATGGTTCCACGATCTGTAATCCAGACTTTTTTATTTCCAGAATCTTTTACTTTTTGTGTAGCATGTTTCATCGATTCAGGACTCATAAACTGACCTTTCTTTAAATTTACAACTTTACCTGTTTTGGCTGCAGCGACAACTAAATCGGTCTGGCGAACTAAAAATGCTGGAATTTGTAATACGTCAACATATTCTGCTGCCATAGTTGCATCAGAAACTTCATGAATATCAGTGACTGTTGGGATGTCAAATGTTTCAGAAACTTTTTTAAGAATTTTCAGCGCTTTTTCATCACCAATTCCTGTAAAACTATCTATGCGACTGCGATTAGCTTTTTTAAAACTTCCTTTAAATACATATGGAATTTTTAAATTACTGGTAATACCAACAACTTTTTCGGCAATACGCAATGCCATATCTTCACTTTCTATAGCGCAAGGACCACAAAGTAAAAAAAAGTTATTTGAGTTGAGGTGATTGAGTTTCGGAACGTCTTGAAGATTCATTGAACTTAAGTTTCAAATTAAAGCGCAAAGTTACGAAAATATAACGCGTTATTTACCGATTTAAATTCTAGAATTTCGAGATATTATATTTAAAAAGCACGTTTCATACTATTACGAATCATCCATAAAGACATGACAAAATTTGCAGCTACAAAAAGCCCACCATAAACCATAAGTTGCTTTATGCTAAACGACAAGTTCACAATATTAAGCAAGTCTGAGAGGTATGCTAAGATAAGGTAAGACGATATACATACAAAGGTAATTCCCAAAGTGAAATTAAGATTTTTACTGGGTCTTATCAGTTGCCATATAAATGGAATGCTAAATAGAAGAATTGGATATGCTGTAACACCAGAACTTCTGTTTACGTCTGTAAACCAATATGCAATTACCGCAATAAAGTAGAGGTAAGGAATAAATTTTGAATATCTACTAATCAGTTTCATCTGTTCAATATTTTTTAATTATCAGATGTAAATTGCTCGAAAAATGGCTGGTTGAAGTGGCTATTTACTATTAATCAATTACAGAACGTAAATTACAAACTGAAATTATATCTTAAAATAATTATAACATTTAATTAACTAAATAATAGTGTTGAGATATTTCGATTTGCTCAAGTATAGCTTGAGTTTTGAACTTATTCATTAATAATTATCAGCAAGTATTAAAATATTAAACGGAATCACTTTTTAAACAGGAATTTAACGTACCTTTGCACGCTTAAAATAAGGCATCATTATGGCTAATATCAAAAACATTGCAATTATTGCACACGTCGATCATGGTAAAACAACTTTGGTTGATAAAATAATGTATCACTGTCAGTTATTTCGTGAAAACGAAAACACAGGAGATTTAATTCTAGATAATAACGATTTAGAACGTGAAAGGGGAATTACAATTACATCTAAAAACGTATCTGTAATTTACAAAGACACAAAAATTAATATTATTGACACACCTGGTCACGCCGATTTTGGTGGTGAAGTTGAACGCGTGTTGAACATGGCAGATGGTGTATTACTTTTAGTTGATGCTTTTGAGGGTCCGATGCCGCAAACGCGTTTTGTATTGCAGAAGGCAATCGATTTAGGATTAAAACCTTGTGTGGTTATTAATAAAGTTGATAAAGAAAACTGTACGCCAGACGAAGTTCACGAAAAGGTATTTGATTTGATGTTCGAATTAGGAGCAGAAGAGTGGCAATTAGACTTTCCAACGGTTTATGGTTCAGCAAAAAACAACTGGATGAGTGACGATTGGCAAAATGAAACGGAAAATATCGAGCCCCTTTTAGACATGGTAATCGATCATATTCCTGCTCCAAAAATTGAAGAAGGAACAACACAGATGCTCATTACATCACTTGATTTCTCATCGTTTACGGGTCGTATTGCAATTGGACGTTTAACACGCGGACAATTAAAAGCAGGTCAGAATATCTCGTTAGTGAAACGTGATAAAACGGTTGTAAAATCTAAAATTAAAGAACTTCATGTATTTGAAGGACTTGGTAGAAAAAAGGTAGACGAAGTTCAAACTGGAGATATTTGTGCCATTGTTGGATTAGAAGGATTTGAAATTGGAGACACAGTAGCTGATTGGGAAACTCCAGAAGGTTTAAAAACCATAGCTATTGATGAGCCAACCATGAGTATGTTGTTTACTATTAATGATTCTCCTTTCTTTGGAAAAGATGGAAAATATGTAACATCACGTCATATTAAAGAAAGACTGACTAAAGAATTAGAAAAAAACTTAGCCCTTAGAGTTGAAGAAACAGACAGTGCAGATAAGTTTATGGTGTTTGGTCGTGGCGTTTTACACTTATCGGTTTTAATTGAAACCATGCGTCGTGAAGGTTATGAATTGCAAATTGGTCAGCCTCAGGTAATCATCAAGGAAATTGATGGTGTAAAATGTGAACCAGTTGAAGAAATGACAATCGATTTACCTGAAACAGTTTCTGGTAAAGCCATTGAAATGGTAACAATGCGTAAAGGAGAAATGCTAAGCATGGAAGCTAAAGGCGAACGAATGGTATGTCAGTTTATCGTACCATCAAGAGGTATCATTGGTTTACGTAACCAATTATTAACAGCCACTGCTGGTGAAGCGATTATGGCGCATCGTTTTAAAGAATACCAACCTTTAAAAGGTGGAATTCCAGAACGTCAAAATGGATCTTTAGTGTCTATGGAAAAAGGACAGGCCATTCCTTATTCAATCGATAAATTACAGGAAAGAGGTAAGTTTTTTATTGATCCAGGTGAAGATATTTATGAAGGTCAGGTCATTGGTGAAAACTCTCGTGGTGATGACATGGCTGTTAATGTCACTAAAACTAAAAAATTAAGTAACGTACGTTCTTCAGGTGCTGATGACAAGGCAAAGATTGTACCTGCAATAAAATTTTCTTTAGAGGAAGCTTTAGAGTATATTCAAAAAGATGAATATGTAGAAGTAACTCCTAATCATTTAAGATTGCGTAAAATTTACTTAACAGAAGTTGAGCGTAAACGTAATAAGAGTATATAAATACTTAGTCGATGCAAAAAAGAGGAATTCAAATTTTGAATTCCTCTTTTTTGTTTAAAAGACTTATTAGTTTATGACAAAAGTATTACTTTACAAAAATTAATGTAGATTAAAGTTTATGGACATCTTAAAGCTTTCTATTATCATACCTGCTTATAATGAGTCTGAAACAATTCATTTGATTTTGGATAAGATAAAAAAAGTTAAACTCATTAAAGATATAGCTAAAGAAATTATTGTCGTAAATGATTTTAGTAGTGACCTTACAAAAGAACGTATTCTTTCATACATTAAAGTAAATCCTGAGTTGAATATACATTATTATGAGCATGATAAGAATAAAGGTAAAGGAGCTGCAATACATACTGGTATTTCTAAAGCTAGTGGAGAATGTTTAATCGTACAAGATGCAGATTTAGAATATGATCCAGAAGAGTACAATAGGCTTTTAAAACCAATAAATGATGGTTTTGCAGATGTTGTATATGGATCACGTTTTATGGGAAGTCAACCACATAGAGTGCTTTTTTTCTGGCACACAATAGGCAATAAGTTTCTTACATTTCTTTCAAATATGTTGTCGAACTTAAACCTTACAGATATGGAAACCTGTTATAAACTGTTTAAGACGAGTATTATTAAAGATATTCAGTTAAAAGAGAAAAGGTTTGGATTCGAGCCAGAAGTGACCATGAAAATATCAAAAATTCCTAAAATCCGAATTTATGAAGTTGGAATTTCATATTATGGACGAACATATGAAGAAGGTAAAAAAATTGGGTGGCGAGATGGATTTAGAGCTATTTATTGCATTGTAAAATATAGTATCGTTCATTAATAAAACAAGTTAATATCCTTTTGTTTTTCTCATTTTAAATTCTCGTGTTAATAATTGTATTAGAATGATAAAGCATAAAAAAATTAATGGATAATTATAAAATAAAAGCCTTGGTATAGAGTAAGTAAAAAGAGCACTTATCATTGCGTTAAGGATAGATAGGCTAGAAAAAATAAACAATACTGAATGCCATTTGCTGTAAGAAAATATGAGCTTTATCAAGCTGAAAATAAAAGCGAAAACGATGGTTGTAAATATAAACCAATTATTAAATCCATGTAGAATATTTGCAAAATAGAGTTGAATCCATTTTTTAAAATTTTGTTTTATGAGGATGAAAGTTAAATTTTTGCATGTTTTATCTATATCGTAATAGGCTTTGGCATATGTAATTTGTTTCTTCAATAAGGCTGGTGAATTTTTTTGTAAATAATACTTTTTTCCAGATTCATGTATTGTTAAATTACAAATAGTGGTTAAGTTTTTTTGAAAGTGATCATATTGTTGCCTATAGTTTTCAGCTTTATTTTGAGATAATAATAGTTTTTGCTGGACAAGAGATTCATAGCAAGATTTAAAAATTGCTTTATCATCTTCATTTGTAATGAAGTTTATGTCATCACTATTAGCAACGTAAAATGCAGATGTAGATGTGTTAACAAAACCAAAAGGAGTAGTCATAAAAATGCCATCTTTTAGTTTGTGATAACTCAATTCTCCCAACACTGCCACAATCGGAATTAAAAGTAATATGGACAAATGGATTAAATGTGGTTTTTTAAAAACCTGTTTTCTGTTCTGAAGAAAATATACGAACGCAAAAATTAAAGAGGTAAAAAGGAATTGTCCTCTGGTAAAGACTAAAGCTAAAAACGTTATAATGACGAACTTTAAAACTTTTGTATTATGGTTGAAAAGGAATTCTAAATTTAAGGCTACAAAAAGTAAATACAACGAATAACTTAAACCTTCAGGGCAAACATTATTGGCAATATGAAGCGGACTGAAAAAAGGAAAAAGCAATACGACAAGTAGCACAAAAAATAAAATGGTGTTTAAACTAAGAATTTTCGCAACCTTTTTTAAGAAAAAATTTACAGCAAATAAGCCAAAAACAGATTGAAAACCTATAATGGCAAGGTCAAAATTATCAGAAAAAAGGAATGTTATAGTCTTAACAAAGATCACATAACCTAAATGCCTGTAAGGAAGAGCTAATAAGTAGCTGGAAGTATCAGGTGAGTAAATTGCCTCTTTAGTGATTAAAGAAAAAAAAACAATACAATAAACAGCCAATAAAATGGTGTTTTCTTTTAGAATATTTTTTAGTTTCAAAAAAGCAACGTTTATATACTTCAAATATAAATAATTGAATCTAAAACAGACTTTAACAATGAAAATATTGTAATTTAGATTTTTAATACCTACCAATTTCTAATATAGAATTTACGCATTGAACAACTATTCAATCAAAGCATACCATTCAGAATTTAAAAACCAATGGAATGAATTTGTAGCAAATTCTCAAAATGCAACATTTTTATTCCATAGAGATTTTATGGAGTATCATCAAGATCGATTTGAAGACTTCTCTTTAATGGTATATGCCGGAAATAAATTACTTGCCATTTTTCCTGCAAATAAAGTCAATGGCACAGTACATTCACATCAAGGATTAACTTATGGTGGTCTGTTTTTTAGAGATCAATTAAATTTAAAAGATGTTGAAGTCGTTATTGCAAAACTTTTAGAATTTTTAAAAACTCATAAGATTCGATCTGTAATCGTTAAATTATTACCTGAATTTTACCATTTTGAATCCTTTAAAACAATCTGTGATTTGCAAAACTTTAAGAATACTTCAATTCTCAAACAGAATATTGTAATGGCTATTGATTATCATCAGGATTTTAAGATTAATAAAACGAAAATCAAGCGATTTAAGAAACTTCAGACAAATGGATATTCTATTAAAGAAGGACAGTTGGAATTTAATGTGTTTTGGAACAGGCTTTTAGTAAAACGATTAGCAGAAAAACACAACTCGAAGCCTGTACATAGCTTGTCTGAAATAGCATATTTGCACAGTAAATTTGAAGATGAGATTCTACAATACAACATCTATCGAGATGAAGAAATTTTAGCTGGAATTACCATATTTAAAAAGGGAAAAATCGTGAAGTCTCAATATGGTATGGCTTCAATTGAAGGAGAAAAGGTAAATGCGTTAGACATGCTATTCGTATTTCTAATTTATAAATTTAAAGAAGAAGGTATGCAATATTTTTCGATGGGAACTGTTAGTAATGACACGAAACTGGGCTATAGTAAAGGCATGCTGAACCAGAAAAAGGAATTAGGCTGTGACCAATACGTACAAAACATTTTGAAAATAGAGATGAATGATTAAATTTCTTGACTTACATAAATTAAATGCCAGATATGAAGATGAATTTGCTTCAAAATTCAAGTTATTTTTAAATTCTGGACATTACATTCTAGGAAGTGAAGTGCACTCTTTTGAAACCAACTTTTCTGACTATTGTGGTACAAAATATTGCATAGGAGTTGCCAATGGTTTAGATGCACTTACTCTAATTTTTAAAGCCTATATCGAACTTGGAAGATTACATCCATCAGACGAAATTATTGTACCTGCTAATACGTACATAGCAACAATAGTATCTATTATAAATGTAGGCTTGAAACCTATTCTTGTAGAGCCAGATGAATCAACTTTCAATATATCGCCTTCCGAAGTAGAAAAACACATTACTCCTAAAGTAAAAGGCATTCTTGCAGTTCATTTGTATGGTCAGCTAGCAGATATGAAACGAATTAATAGCATCGCAAAAAAACATAAGCTCTTAGTTGTGGAAGATGCAGCACAAGCTCATGGAGCAGTATCAGATCATGAAGCTAAAAAGGCAGGTGATTTGAGCGATGCAGCTGGATTTAGCTTTTATCCTTCAAAAAATCTAGGAGCCTTAGGAGATGCTGGAGCAGTAACTACCAATAGCACAGAATTAGCTGCTAAGATTAAACTATTGCGTAATTATGGGAGTTCTAAAAAATACATTAATGAAACGATAGGTATTAATAGCCGTTTAGACGAATTACAAGCCGCTTTTTTGAATATAAAACTTAATCATCTCGATGAAGACAATAAAAGAAGACGTGATATTGCTAAGATGTATTTGAAAAATATTAAAAATAAGAACATTCAGCTTCCCACATACAAGCATTCTGAAAATCATGTGTTTCATGTATTTGTGGTTCGCGTTACAGACAGGTCAAAGTTTACCTCATATTTAGAAAATAATGGTGTAGGTTATCTGATTCATTATCCAACTCCTCCTCATAAGCAAAAAGCACTATTGACTTTTAAAACCTTATATTTGCCAATAACAGAATCTATTCATAACTCTGTGGTGAGTATACCAATAAGTCCGGTAATGACAAATGAAGACGTTCAAACTGTTATTAAAGTCCTAAATCAATACTAATTGAAAAAGCTTATCAAGTACATTAATACCAATGTGCTGTTTAAAGTAGCACATCTTAATTCGGCGACTATTGCAACCAAAATAATTGCTGGAGTTTTAACTTCTAAAGCTATAGCAATATTTATTGGAGTAGAAGGGATGGCACTTATTGGTAATTTGAGAAATTTCTTAAGCGCAATACAATCCTTTGCCATTCTTGGCTTTTATAATGGATTTGTAAAAACAATAGGAAAATGTAAAGAGGATGCTTTAGAACTGAGTAAAACAATTTCTACAACGTATTACTTAGGATTCTTTTCAACGATTTTAATGTCTTTTATATGCTATTATAATGCAGATTTTATAAATGATTTTCTGTTTTCTGAAAACTATAATTATGCCTATGTCATTCGGGTTTTAGCTTTAGCATTGCCATTTTATTCTTTGAACATGTTCTGTTTTGGTATCATGAACGGATTTTCAAATTTTAAAATGTTATTGATTATTAACATTATTGGTCAGATTCTCGGACTTGCAATTACCTTATATCTTATTTACATAGAACATATTGATGGAGCTTTGGTTGCAGCCGTAATTGCACCTTCGCTCATATTTTTAATCACTTTGGTTGGTATCATCAACCGAAGAAGCTTAATGTCTCAAATTAAGATATCGCATGTCAGTTTAAGTGTTTTAAAAACATTTGCTCCTTATGCTGTGATGGCTTTGGTAACGGCTATAGCATTACCCTTTGTCTCTATATTGATTCGAAATTTTATCATTGAAGAATTAGGTATAAAACAAGCAGGATACTGGGAAGCTATGAACAGAATATCAGATTATTACCTGATGTTTGTAACGTCTATAATGACACTTTATATCATTCCGAGATTTAGTGAAATTGATAACAAAAGAGAATTTAGATCTGAGGTCTTCGGTTTCTATAAATCTGTAATGCCCATTTTTGGATTGGGATTATTAGTTATTTACCTTTTAAGACCTTTTGTGGTAAGCTTAGTATTCTCAGAAGATTTTCAGCCTGTTGAGCACTTATTTTTATGGCAATTGTTAGGCGATTTTGTAAAAGTGCTATCCATTGTAATTGCTTACCAGTTTTTAGCAAAAAAGATGTTTGCACAATTTATCATCATCGAAATTTTTCTGGTGATAATGTTGTACTTAACAAGTGTGTATTTAATAGAGCTTTACGGAATAGAAGGAGCAGTTATGGGACACTTTTTTAGTTACTTAATGCATTTTCTTGTGGTGTTGTTGGTGTTTAGTAATTCGCTTTTTGGAATAATTACTGAAGACAAGAAGTAATAGTAATAATTACCTTATTTTTATATGGTATTTCGTTTGTGATGATAGATAAAATAAAGCTTTTTTTAGATAAAAATCAACTTGTCAAAATAGCATCCTTAAACTCTTTTTCAGTCTTGGTAAGAGTTGTATCTGGTTTCATAACATCTAAATTAATAGCCATATTTATTGGTCCTGAAGGTCTGGCTTTTATTGGCAACTTTCGGGATTTTATAAAATCTGGTCAGGCATTTACCACGTTAGGAATTAATAATGGTATCGTTAAATATGTTGCTGAATTAAAAAATAACATACATGAGTTAAGTAAAATTATTTCAACATCATTTTACCTTATTTTATGTTCTGTTATACTTATTTCCTTAGGCATCTACTTGAGTTCAGAATCTATTAATCATTTTATTTTCACAGATCAAAAAAATTATGCTAACATAATCAGGTTAATTGCTGTAAGCTTGCCTTTTTATGCTTTCAAGACGTTTGTTTTTTCAATTTTAAATGGCATTTCAAAATTTAAAAAGATTCTGGCCATTAATATAGTTGGACAGATCTTAGGCACCATAACCAATGTGTTTCTAATTTGGAAATTTAAATTAGAAGGTGCTTTAATTTCCATATTATTAATCGAGATTATTTTATTCATTATTCTATGGTTAAGTGCTTCAGGAGTTTTTCAATATTTAAAGTTGATTTCTTTTAGAAAAATTAATTTACATAGTTTTAAAAACCTTGGTGCTTTTTCAATAATGGCATTGTTTTCAGCAACCTTATTGCCACTAGTAATGGTGTATATTCGAAACTATATTATTCTTGAAATTGGAGAAGCTCAAGCAGGTTTTTGGGTTGCTATGCAAAGAATTTCAAACTATTATTTAATGTTTGCTACTACTTTAATTGCGCTATATATCTTACCAAAATTTTCTGAGATAAAAACATCCCAAGCATTCAGAAATGAAGTCTTTAGTTTTTATAAAACAATAATTCCCGTTTTTGGTTTCGGTCTTGTTCTGATTTATTTTTTTAGGAATTTTATTGTTAACTTAATTTTTTCTGCAGAGTTTGAACCTGTGACAGAATTGTTCCTTTGGCAAATTTTAGGAGATTTTATAAAAGTATTGACCTTGGTCATTTCATATCAGTTTTTAGCAAAAAAAATGGTATGGCATTATGTTATAATTGAATCTATAGCAATTTTTATTACCTATTTGTCAAGCATCTACTTTATAGATTGTTATGGTTTAGTTGGTGTTGTTAAAGCTCATTTTGTATCTTATCTTGTTCATTTTATGATTTTGCTTTTTGTTTTTAGAAAAGCTTTATTTGGTATATTGCCAAACAATACTTCAAATCATGATTAAACATTATATAACTAAACTCATATTAAAATTCAGAAAACTAGGTTATAAGTGTTTTAACACGAATAAAAATATAAATGGTAAGTATTTACCATTACAACCTGTAGTTTTTAGAGGAAAGGGTAATGTCGCTTTTGGTCAAAATGTAAAATTTGGAATTGTTAACTCTCCAATGTTTTATAATACATATGCGTATATTGAAGCGAGACACTCTGAATCAAAAATTGTATTTGGTGATGATATTAGTATCAATAATAATTTTAGTATTACTGCTGAAAAATCTATAACCATTGGTGATCATACTTTAATAGGATATAATTGTAGTATCTCTGATAGTAATTTTCATGATTTAAATCCGCTTAACCGACTAAACACAGATGCTCATCCTAAAGCAGTTATTATAGGTAAAAATGTATTTGTAGGCAATGATGTCTCCATTTTAAAAGGTGTTACCATAGGTGATAACTCTGTTATTGCAGCAGGATCGATTGTGACCAAGAGTTTTCCAGAAAATGTTGTTATAGCTGGAGTTCCTGCTAAAATAATAAGAGAATTAGATTAATTTTTCATCCAAGTATTGAGATAAGTTTGAGCTATTTTTTTATAATTGTGTTCTTTTTCAATAAACGCTCTGGCATTTTCTGAGATTTCCATGATTTTTTGAGGATTTAAAATCAGCCATTCTAATTTTTTTGCAATGTGTTCAGCATTGGGCAAGGCATTAATAGCTACTGTGTCTGCTTCTAAATTATAATAATCTAACCATTCTTGTTCTGCGCCTGTAAAAACAACCTTACCTTTAGCCATAGCTTCTAAAGCATTATAACCTTGGTCATAAGCATAAACCTGGTCTAATAAAATATGGCATTCATCATAGCATTTTATGTATGCTTGATATGGAATGCTATGTGTCGTAATAATGTCTACTTTATCAGGATATTTTTGAGAAATTATGTCTAGCGCTTTTTCAAAATAAATATTTCCTTTTTGAATAGAGGAAGACGTATTAACTCCATGGAAAATCTTAATTTTATCGGTAATATGTATTGGATGATAAGTGATTTTATGGAGATTTATTGGGTTTGGGATTAATCTTAAATAATTGCTTTGTTCTTTATAAGGAATGTGGTAATCTATATCTGTAGCAATTACACCCTTAATAGTGTTCTTTAAGAATTTATGAAGATCATGATATGATGTTGATATGTATTTTAACGAAAAATGATATTTCTTTTTTAATGTTGAATCCTTTAAGTAAGGAGTTAAAATAGAGTATTTTAATTTGTTGTTTAATGCATACGTAATACTTACGTAATCTTGTCCGCAGCACAGCAGAAAACTATTCTTGTTTTGTTTAAAAAGAGTCTTAAGTAATTTGAGTTGAAATTTAGGCTTAATAGACAGAGCATCTTCATTTATCAATTGTACTACATCAAAATTTCTCAACTCAGGTAAAGCCTTTTTAAATTTATAAATGGTTTCATAATCTGCTAAATCGGTTTGAAACAATTTTAAAAAAAGCTTTCTTAGTAAGGAAGGAATATATGTTTTTGAAAACGCGTTGTCAATATCGATGTCAACTGGGTACTTTTTAAAAGTGTCTCCGTTTCCAACCAAAACAACGTCATGACCTAATTCAATTAAGCCTTCTTTTAAAGAATTATGAAGCCTACTATATTCGCCAACTAATAAAATCTTCATTTATATTATATACATTTGTTCCAAAGATAGAGATATTGACCTTACAACACAATCCATATAGTGGTTTAGAAGTTTTGATAGCAACACAAAACAGGACATCACTTGATTTTTTATCAAAAATGTTTCCTAATAGTGATTTTAAGGAGTTCAAAATATTAATTGTCAATCAGACAATTTTAAGTAAAGATTTGATTTCTAATCATAAAAATATCAAAGTGATTAATTCTCATGAAAAAGGATTGTCTAAAAGTCGAAATTTGGCTTTACAAAATGCATCGACTCCCATTGTTCTTATTTCAGATGATGATGTGGTTTATGAACAGGGTTTTCATAACGTGATACGCGATGCTTTTTACAAAAATCCAAAAGCCGATCTCATTACATTTAAAGCTAAAGATTTTAAAGGACAGCCTTACAGAAACTATGCAAACACAGATTATCAATATGATTTAAAATCAATTAAAGGTGTCATTTCATGGGAAATTGCATTTAAAGTTGATAATATTAAAAGGCTTCAGATTTCTTTTGATGAACGATTTGGTTTAGGTAGTCAATTCACTACTGCTGAAGAGTATATTTTTGCTAGAGAAGTTGTGGAGAAAGGACATAAAAGTTTTTTTTGTAATCAATTTATAGTGTCTCATCCTGAAGTGAATTCTGGAATGGATTTAGGCAGTGACCGTATCATTTATGCTCGATCAGCTTTGAATTATAAATTGCACAAATTTTTAGTGTATTTTTGGTTGCCAAAATTTATATTCTTTTTAATTCGTAATAACTATATCAAACTGTCTGAAGCATTGGGCAAAATAAAAATGGGACTGAAAGGAATCAAAGATTACAAAAACAGTGTAAAATCTTAAAATGACGACAAATAAAGACATCAAAATAATTGATATACCTAAAATTCATGACGTAAGAGGAAATCTTGCTGTAATAGAAGGTGACTGTGTTCCTTTTTCAATAAAACGTGTTTATTATTTGTACGATGTTCCTAGTGATGCTTATAGAGGAGGACATTCGCATATAGAACAATTAGAATTTTTAGTCGCTCTGAGTGGCAGCTTTGAAGTGATTCTTGATGATGGTAAATTAAAAAAGTCAATAACTCTTAACAAGCCTAATAAAGGGCTGTTGATTCCAAAAGGAATTTGGCGAGAGTTAGAAAATTTTTCTTCAGGAGCTGTTTGTCTTGTAATCGCTTCAGGAGAATTTGATGAAAGTGATTATATAAGAGATTACAACCAATTTAAATTATCTAAAGGCACTTAGGAGAATTCCTCGTTTTTTTAAAAAATGCTTGAATCTAAAGAATAGTTTTAAAACAGATGTAGGTTGAGATAATAAGAAACGTTGCTTTTTATTCAACGATTTTAGATCTAATTTGCCGATATATGCATTGGCTTTTTCTGTATTTCCGACTAATTTGTATTGAATTGCAATTGAAAATCTATTTAAATCCAGATATTTTTTTAAAAATATATTGGTTTTTGCCTGTTCATCATAACAATCTAAGTTAATGAATGATCTCATATTGGTGTTAGAGTTGCTAATTCTATTATCTGAATGTAATTGATGTATTGCTGAAATTCTATTGCTAAATGCTACTGGATATTGTAATGCGATGCGAATCCAAAGATCAGTATCTTCTCCAGCTCCTAATGTGATTTTAGTATCGAAAACGCCTATGGTATTTAGAATATATTTTGGTACCATCACAGCTGAAGTCCATGCAATACTATTAATTAAACTAGACTCAAAGTAATCATCAACAATTCCCTTCCAAGGTGTATCATTTGGAATGTTTTTAAATTTCGATGGAATGAGAATATGATCATCTTGTTTATGATAAGCCTTGCAATACATACCGCAATTAGGGAATTCTTCATACAAGGCTTTTAAATCTTGTAAATGATGATCGTGCCAGGTGTCATCTGCATCTAAAAACACAATCAGATCTGCTTTTGCTTTTGAAATCCCATAATTTCTGGCATGAGAAACCCCTTGGTTTTCAATACTAAATATATGTAAACGTTTATCACTAATAGTATTGACTTCTTTTAAACTACAATCAGTTGAACCATCATTAACCACAATCACCTCAAAATCTGAAAAGCTCTGAGACCAGACACCATTTAAAGTGTCTTTAATATGCTTTTCCTTGTTGTATAAAGGAATGATTATAGAAAAATACGGTTTCATTAATTATTTAAATCTTTATAACACATATAACTAATGCGATACAGTTGCAATACCTTCATTGAAGGATGATTGCTTAATAAATTGCGTTGTAATGGGTTTTTAAATAGCTTGTAAAATGTCGAAAAAACATGATGTAATCGATATCGCTTCAGTTTGATAAATAAATGTAGTAAATCATTTTGATGACTTTCAATTTTATGAGCATTATGTAATGACAATAATGTTTCTGCTGCCTTTTCTTTTTTATTCAAATACACTTTACTGGTTTCAATGCCTAAGTGATATACTTCATTGTCAATATGAAACACATTTATCTGTTTCATTTTCAATAAAGCAGCAAAAAAATTATCAAACCCGTAGCCTTTCTGCTTTATTTGAGAATTAATAGCTTTAAATACAGGTTTTTTAATCATGAAGTTTGCAGAGATAATGACCTTATAAGGTTTTTTGTTACGTGATTTGGCACTAACCTGCTCATGAGTTTTTCCGTAAGTCCATCGCAACATATACTCTGCATCTGGAGCTTCTTCGTGATAGGTAAATCCGCCATAAATAGCTTCATAGTCTGAACCGATATGCTTCAGATAATTCCTGATAAAAGCATCTGATTTGGGCATCACATCAGCGTCTAAAAATAAAAGCCATTCATAAGTCGCTTTTTCAGATAAATATTGCCTTGCCTTGGTTCGTCCTAAGTTTTTATTGCTTTTTAAGAGCTTAGTAAAATCTAAATTAGAAATTTTATCGTTTTCAACCACTATTTCAGACGAGGCATCGTCTAAGCATATGATTTCAAAAGGAACCTGAGATAGTTGTAATTGCGTATGAATATGAGTTACTAAAGCAACGACATTATAGTTGTATAAAGGAATCAATACTGAAATCATGACTGCTAAAATAAGAATTAAAAGCGTTAAATTGCAGTACTTAAACAAGACAAACATGGATAGTTCTAAATCAAAACAAATTTCAGAACTCATTTACAATAAGATAAAGGAAAAAGAAGTTGAATTAAAGGCGTCTTATAACGCCTCTAAAAACAAAATAGGCTATTTTTATATTGACGATTTACTTCCTGTAGATCTTGCAAAAGAATGCTTCGATGTATTTCCTGACACTTCTCAAATGAGATGTTTGAAAAGTATTCGTGAATACAAGTACGTATCTGCACAAATGGATAAACATCATGAGTTGTTAGAGCAAGTGCTTTATGCATTTCAACATTCAAAAGTTGTAAACTTAATTGGTGAAATCTGTAATATCAAATCCTTATACGCAGACGAATCTTTGTATGCTGGTGGTTTGTCGCAAATGGCTCATAATAATTTTTTGAATCCACATTTAGATAATTCTCACGATGCCGAACGTGAACGTTGGCGAGTATTAAATTTACTCTATTATGTATCACCAGACTGGATTTCTGAAAATGGAGGTCATCTTGAACTTTGGCCAAATGGTCCTAAAAAAGAACCTGTTGTTGTTGAAAGTAAGTTTAACAGATTAGCAATTATGGCAACACACGATACTTCATGGCATTCTGTAAATCAAGTTAAAGTCGATAGAAGTAGATGCTGTATTTCTAATTACTATTTTAGTGATGAGCCTTTGAAAGAGACCGATCAATTTCATGTGACTAAGTTTAGAGGTCGTCCTGAAGATACATTTACCAATATTGTTTTAGATTTAGATGCTAATCTTAGAATGTTAGTTAGAAAAGTATTTAAAAATGGAATTCGTAAAAATCCGCACTTCTATAAAAAGAAAAAATAGCGAACTGTTTCAGAATGATATATGAAGTTTTTCAAACGGTATAGTAATTGCAATTCAAACCATATGAAGTGGCTGTTAACCTCTATTGTAACTCTGTTTGTGTGCATGTTGTCTTATGCGCAACAAGAGTTTCATGTGTTTCCGGAAAATCATAATGAGACTCCTGGAACACCAGAAGGAACAGGCTCGATTAATAAGCCTTGGGACTTACAAACAGCATTGAACCAAACGTCTGATAATGTTGGTTCTGGAGATACTATCTGGATACACGAAGGCATTTATAACGGGAGATATAAAAGTAGACTTAAAAGTTTGGAGCCCAATCAATATATCACAGTTTCTGCCTTTAAAAATGATAAAGTAATTCTAAATGGTAATGTTCCAGTAAAACAGAATTCTGTTTTGGAAGTCGTAAGTACACGAGTGATTTATAAAAATTTTGAAGTAACATGGCTTGGTGAGTTTTCTC
The DNA here is from genome assembly GCF_050617655.1 of Psychroserpens mesophilus. Classification (GTDB taxonomy): domain Bacteria; phylum Bacteroidota; class Bacteroidia; order Flavobacteriales; family Flavobacteriaceae; genus Psychroserpens; species Psychroserpens mesophilus_A. The sequence continues at coordinate 178,397 of NZ_JBODQC010000005.1, forward strand.
GGGATCAAAAGGATGCTGATTTTGAGTTTTGTTTTGGTATAGAACATTTAACTGGAGAAAATTGTAGATTTTACAATATTATTATTCATAATAATCCTGGTCTTGGTATAGGCTCCTGGAAAAATACAGCTGGTACAATCATCGAAAATTGTATCATTTACAACAATGGATTCATGGCTAAAGAAGGTGTAGGTAGAGGAGAAGGAATCTATGTTCAGAATAAAAGTGAGGAAACACGTCTCATAAAAAACAATATAATTTTCAACAATTACTACAAAGCAATTGAAGTATGGTCAGCAGGAAAGCGAGCAAACTTTCAATTTGTAAAAAATGTTACCCTTGAAGGAAATATCCTGTTTAATAGTGGATCTCCATCTGGTGTATTTAGAGATAATGTGATTGTGGCTTCCAATGATCAAAATGGCATTAACATAGCAAATAACATCACGCTATTAAATAACATTCTCTATCACAATACGCATAACGAAAATGGGAAACGCATTGGAGAAGCACCTTCACTTACTTTGGGTTTTAATAAACATGCACCAGTTAAAGACATAACCGTAAAAGGAAATGTCATTGTTGGAGGATATAACGCTCTCAGACTCTCTATAGCTGAATCCCTGAATTTTACTGATAATACAATTTATGGAGCTGTTCAGGTAGGACCTAATACATCTGGTTATCTTGAAAACTGGAATTTTAATTCTAATACATTTTACACCAAACTTAAAACGCCATTTCGTGTTTCTAGAGGAAAAAAATATAGTCTTGAAGCTTGGCAGAAAACATTTCAGCTTGATAAGAATAGTGCGCTTATAGATAATTCAAATCTTAACTTAAATCGTGTTTTGCATATTTCACGACATCATCAAAATGCGCATAAATATAATGTAGCACTTTTTAGTTCAGATGGTAATGATGTTGTTGTAGATTTTTCAAAACCTAACTTAAAAGCTGGTCTGAATTATAAGATTTATGATGTCGAAAATCTAGAGGTAATACTACAAACAGGAACGCTCTCAGAAGATTTAAAAATTGTATTTCCAATGCAGTTGACCGCATTTGAAAAACCACTGCACAATTCAATAGCTAAAAAAACCTTATCTAATTTTGGAGTGTTTGTAATTGAGTTTGAGGACCAACGAAAGGTTCAGGTTTCAGAAGATAACGAAGATCAACCTAATGTCCTTGAACGATTTTTCAGCTGGTTAGGATTTTAGCTCTTACGTTGAACGACTTCAAAGACTTTATTCTCATCACACTTTAAAGTTTTACTTGGATATTTTAAAAGTAAAGCATAATCGTGAGTCGCCATTAAAATGGTATTTCCGTTTTTATTAATGTCTCTTAAAACTTCCATAACTTCAATACTGGTTTGCGGATCGAGGTTTCCTGTAGGCTCATCAGCCAAAATAAGTTCAGGTTCATTTAGTAAAGCTCTTGCAATAGCAATACGTTGTTGTTCTCCACCAGATAATTCATGAGGAAATTTAAATCCTTTGGTTTTCATTGCCACTTTATCAAGGACAGCTTCAATACGTTCTTTAATCTTAGTTTTATCTTTCCAGCCAGTAGCTTTAAGTACAAACTCTAAGTTGCTGTTGATTGTACGATCTGGTAATAATTTAAAATCTTGAAATACAATTCCTAATTTTCGTCTTAAAAATGGAATGTCATTCTCTTTAAGCGTTCTTAAATTATAATCTACAATATGACCTTCACCTTCAGTAAGTTGCAAATCGCCATAAAGTGTTTTCATAAAACTACTTTTTCCACTTCCTGTTTTACCAATAAGATATACAAAGTCGCCTTTGTTCATTTCAATATTAACATCAGATAACACCATACTGTCACCTTGATATATAGAAGCATTTTTGAGTTGTAAAACAGTTTCAGACATGAGTTTTTTAAGATATTCTTAGATTGAATGTAAATGTATTACAAAAATTAACCAAATTCCAATTTTCAAAAACCAAATTCTTTAAAATCATTCTTCTTGATAGGATGAGTTATGTGTAACATTATTTTGTTTTAGTTGTCTTTTTAATAAGTCTGTGTATAATTATAGCACGATTATTGCGTTATAGATTGCAGATAAATTATTTTTGTCATCAATTAAAAATCGAACCCAATGACTTTCAGAAAACTAAGTTTTTTGCTTACTTTTTTCTTATGTAGTTTATACCTGCAAGCACAGCAATCTGCCACATACACAAATGATTTGGTAGAGTATCAAAAAGCATTAACACTTTATAATAATAAGCAGTTTCAAGCAGCCCAATCCTTATTTGAAACCATCAAAAATGAGGCTGAAAATACCACTATTGAATCTGATTGTGCCTATTATATAGCCAATTGTGCAGTGCGTTTAAATCAGAAAAACGCAGATGATTTGATACAAGATTTTGTAGATAATTATCCAACGAGTACAAAACGAAATACCGCATTTTTAGATGTAGCCGATTATTATTTTGCTAACGGAAAATATGCCTATGCCAGAAAGTGGTATGACAAAGTAGATGAAAATAGTATGGCTCGTGCTGAACGTGATAAATTCAATTTTAATTTTGGTTATACCTTATATGCAACTGGTGATGAAACAGGAGCAAATAAGTATTTAAATCGTGTGGTTAATTCTAAAGAATACGGTTCGCAAGCCAAATATTATATTGGCTTTATGGCTTATGAAGGCGACGATTACGATACTGCTAATGAGTATTTCGATCAGGTAAGCGACAATGAGAAATACAAAGAAAAGCTATCTTATTATCAGGCCGATTTAAACTTCAAGTTAGGTAAATTTGAAAAGGCCATTGAATTAGCAAAAGATCAGGTTGATAGTAGTAGTCCGCAAGAACAATCACAATTGTCTAAAATTATAGGAGAAAGCTATTTTAACTTAGAACACTATGCTGAAGCGATTCCATATTTAAAAGCTTATAAAGGCAATCGTGGACGATGGAATAATACGGATTATTACCAATTAGGTTATGCGTATTACAAGCAAAATGATTTTGAAAAAGCCATTTCTGAATTCAATAAAATTATAGATGGAAAGAATGCAGTTGCCCAAAATGCCTATTACCATTTGGGAGAAAGTTATATTAATCTAGATAAAAAGCAAGAGGCTTTAAATGCTTTTAGAAATGCTTCTCAAATGGACTTTGACTTACAAATTCAGGAAGATGCTTGGTTAAATTATGCAAAAATCAGTTACGAAATTGGTAATCCATACCAATCAGTTCCTCAGGTTTTAACAAGCTATTTAGAGAAATATCCAGATACCAATTACAAAGATGACATAGAAACCTTATTGATAGACTCTTACATTACCTCTAGAAATTATAAAGAAGCGCTTAAACTTTTAAAGAATAAAAAGAGTTTTGAAAATCGGTTAGCTTATCAAAAAGTAGCATTCTACAGAGGAGTTGAGGTTTATAACGAAGGTAATTACAACGATGCTAAAACCCTGTTTGATGCTTCAGTTAAAGAAGCAAAAGATCCGGTTTTTACTACCAGAGCGCTATTTTGGAAATCAGAAACTGATTATCACCTCAATAATTTTGATGAGGCTTTAATTGGTTTTAAACAATTTCTACAGCAAAGTGAAGCGTCTCAAGTTGATGAAATGAAGAACATCGACTACAACATAGCATACACGTATTTTAAGTTGAAAAACTATGACCAATCCACTGTGAGTTTTCAGAAATTTATCAATCATCACAAAGACGATAAGTTAAGGCTCAACGATGCTTATTTGAGGCTAGGAGATGGTCATTTTGTGTCAAGTAATTATAAGGATGCTATTGTAGCTTATGATGAAGCTATTCAACTCAGTGAAATCGAATCAGATTATGCATACTTTCAAAAAACAATGAGCTACGGTTATATTGGTCAAGGATCAAAAAAAATAAAAGGATTAGAAACCTTTATAAAAGAATTTTCAAAATCATCTTTACGTGATGATGCTATGTACGAACTTGCAAATTCTTTTATAAAATCTGACGAAAAGAGTAAAGCTATGGCAATCTACGACAGGCTCAATTCAGAATACCCCAAAAGCGTTTTTATTTCAAAAGCTTTATTGCGCCAAGGGTTATCATATTACAATTCTAATGATAATGAAAGAGCATTGACTAAGTTTAAAAAAGTTGCTAAAGATTTTCCGTCAACAGACGAAGCTAATCAAGCCGTTTCTACAGCACGTTTGATATATATCGATTTAGGACGTGTTGACGATTATGCGGCTTGGGTAAAAACTTTGGATTATGTAGATGTTACCGATGCTGAACTGGACAATACGTCTTATTTAGCAGCAGAAAAACAATATTTAGATAATAATACAGATGCAGCCATTCGCCAGCTTAATAAATATTTAAATGAATTTCCAAACGGAATTCACGCTTTAAAGTCGCATTTTTATGTGGCAGAACTGTATTCTAAAAAGCAATTGCCAGAAAATGCACTTCCTCATTATCAGTATGTCATTGACACACAAAAAGGGGAGTTTACTGAACAGGCTATCGTAAAATTATCAGAAATTTATCTTAATAATTCCAACTGGAATAAAGCCATTCCATTATTAAAACGCTTAGAAGTTGATGCTGATTATCCTCAGAATATCACTTACGCACAATCCAATTTGATGAATGCTTATTATCAAACTGAAGATTATAACAATGCTGTGAATTACGCTGAAAAAACACTTCAGAATTCTAAATTAGATAACAAAGTAAAGAGTGATGCTCAAGTTATCATAGCACGTTCTGCAATGAAAACTGGAGATGAAGACAAAGCGAAAAGAGCTTATGCCAAAGTAGAAAGTATTGCAAATGGAATTCTTGCTGCAGAAGCCTTATACTACAACGCGTATTTTAAGCATAAAGAAGCTAAACATGAAGCTTCAAATACAATCGTCCAGAAATTAGCTAAAGATTATAGTAGTTATAAATATTATAGTGCTAAAGGTTTGGTGCTTATGGCTAAGAATTTTTATGCTTTGGGAGATGCTTTTCAGGCGACTTATATCCTAGAAAGTGTGATCACGAATTTTGCAGAATTTGACGATGTGGTTTTAGAAGCACAAGCCGAATTAAATACCATTAAAGCTGAAGAAGCTAAAACAAATGCTTCAGTTGAAACTGAAACCGAACAAAACTAATATTCCTACGCAGACAGGAATCTCATCAATTAATAAGAAGAATAATAATGATGTTTAAGAAAATATTAATTATTTCAATACTCATAGGAAGTGTTATTACGACTGTTGCACAAGAACGTGAAACTGATACTATTGATGCTGGAACAGTAAACGTTGTAAAACCGTATACACCTAAAATTTCCGATGCGTTTAAAATCAAAGAAACACCAAGCTTGAACGATTCTACAACGGCTAAGAAAAAAGATGTCAAATACAATATCTTTTCAATTCCTGTAGCTTCAACATTTACACCTGCAAAAGGAAAAGCAGCAACTGTAGATAAAGAAAAAGCTGTAAAGTTATACGATAACTATGCGTCTTTAGGAGTTGGAACATACACCACTATTTTAGGTGAAGTATATCTCAATCACGCTTTAAGTAATACCGAACGTGTTGGTGGTTATATTAGTCACCATTCTTCGGCTGGAGATATTGAAGGTGTGAATTTTGATAATAACTTTTCTGAAACAGGATTGAACGCACATTACAGTCAGAAGTTAAGAGATTTATCATGGAAAGTGGAAGGTGGATTTCAATTGCAGACTTACAATTGGTATGGACTTCCAGATCAGGATATGGATGCTTTTGATGTTGATCATTCTTTCTATACTGCTAATTTTGGTGGTCATATCAATTTTGAAGATGCCATTATTAATAAAGGAAGTGTATTGTACAGACGTTTTGGAGATGATCAGGATTCAGGAGAAAATCGTTTCATTTTAAAATCAGGTTTTGATATTCCTGTAAGTAGCGAGCTTATTAATACTGAGGTGACTTTTGATTATTTAGGTGGTTCATTTGATAGAAATTATTATGTAGATGAAGAATTAAATTATGGTAATTTTAATATTGGCATTACACCAAGTTACCAAATGAAACAAGATGACCTTACTGTAAATTTAGGAGTTAATTTGGTGTATTTTAACGACATTGAAGCTGGTGAAAGTAAGTTTTTTGTCTATCCAGATATAACAGCAAGTTACAGAGTTGTAGATGAATTAATGATTGCTTATGGAAGTATTGAAGGTGGATTGATTCAAAATTCTTATTACGACTTTGCTCAAGAAAATCCGTTTGTATCACCTACGTTATTTGTTGCGCCAACAGATCAAACCTATAATGCGTCTATCGGACTTAAAGGCAAGTTGTCAAATAGCTTGAGCTATAACATCAACGGAAACTATTTTGCAGATAATAACAGAGCTTTATTTAAATCAAACCCAGTCTTAGGAACAGCAGAAAAGAATTACCAATTAGGAAATTCTTTAGGAGTTGTTTACGATGACATAAGCACCTTCTCGATTGCTGGAGAATTAAACGTGGACATCAACCGAAATTTCAATTTGGCATTAAAAGCGGAGTATTTTGGGTATGATACAGATCAAGAAACTGAAGCCTGGAACTTACCAGATATTGAAGCATCCTTATTTTTAGATTACCAGATTGATGAGCATTGGTTTGCTGGAGCTAATTTATTTTTTGTAGGCGAACGTAAAGATCAGTTTATTGTCGAGCAAAGTTTAGTTCTAATAGATGCACCAAAAACAATTACTCTTGACAGTTTCTTCGATGTGAATGCTCATATTGGTTATAAAATAAATGATCAGTTATCGGCTTTTGCAAAAGTCAATAATATTGCCAATCAAAATTATAACCGTTGGTTAAATTATCCTGTACAAGGCATTCAGTTTTTAGCAGGAGCGACGTATCAATTTGATTTCTGACGTTGATGTCATCCTGAACTTGATTCAGGATCTCATATAGAGTATAAATTTTTAAAAAGCATTCGTTCTCATTGAATTGAATGCTTTTTGTATTTTTATACACTGTCAGGTCGAGCATTATTGAGATCAAAATATATTTTGAGCGAAGATAGCTTACGACGTAAGTCGAGACCTAATTTTTAAGTGCAAAACTAATATTCAATGAAAAACCTAACCATCCTTCTGCTTTTAACCCTTTGTATTTCTTGTTCCGAAGAAAAAGTACAAGTAGATTCCATCATCATTAATGCAAATGTTTATACTGTCAATAACGAGTTCAGTAAAGCAGAAGCCTTTGCTGTAAAGGACGGAAAATTTTTAGATGTAGGAACTTCAAGCGATATGCAATCTAAGTATGCTTCAGAAAATATAATTAACGCTCAGGGCAAAACCATTGTTCCGGGTTTTATTGATGCACATTGCCATTTTTTAGGACTAGGTCTGGACCAACAAGATGTCGATTTGGTTGGAACGGAAAGTTTTGAAGACGTCGTGAAACGTGTGTTAGATTTTCAAAATGGAAAACAACAAGATTATATTGCAGGAAGAGGTTGGGATCAAAATGATTGGGAAGAGAAAGCGTTTCCGAATAAAAAATTGTTAGACAAATTATTTCCTAAAACACCTATTGCATTAACACGTATTGATGGTCACGCTACTTTATGTAATCAAGCTGCTTTAGATCTTGGAGGTGTCACTATTAATAGTAATGTTGATGGAGGAGAAGTAGTGATTGAAAATGGAGAACTAACAGGCGTTTTAGTTGATAATGCCGCCTCATTGGTGTGGAATCATTGGCCAGAATATACAAGAGAAGATATAGTAGAAGCTTTATTGGTTGCTCAAGACATGTGTTTTGATTTAGGTTTAACAACTGTTGATGATGCTGGATTAGATCAATATTCTATTGAAATCATTGATAGTTTACAGAATACAGGAGACTTAAAAATGCGAGTGTATGCTATGGTATCACATAGTGAAAAAAACATTGACTATTACCTTAACAAAGGCATTATTAAAACCGATAGACTTAACGTGCGTTCCTTTAAATTCTATGCTGATGGCGCTTTGGGTTCAAGAGGAGCCATGTTGAGACAGCCTTACAGTGACCAACCAAATCATTTCGGGTTATTAGTAACCGATTTGGAAACGTTTCATAAAAATGCCGAACGAATTGCAAATTCAGAATATCAAATGAATACACATGCCATTGGTGATTCGGCTAATCGTGCTGTTTTGCAAACTTATAATAAAGTATTAACCAATAAGCCTGATAGACGATGGAGAGTTGAACATGCGCAAGTAGTCTCTCCCGAAGATTTTGAATTGTATAAAAATGTGATGCCATCCATTCAGCCAACACATGCTACAAGTGATATGTATTGGGCAGAAGATCGCTTAGGCAGTGAGCGCGTTAAAGGTGCTTATGCTTACAAACAATTATTAAATGCCTACGGAAAAGTGGCTTTAGGAACCGATTTTCCGGTAGAACACGTGAGTCCGTTTTTAACGTTTTATGCATCAGTAGCAAGACAAGATTTAGAACAGTATCCTAAAGGTGGATTTCAAAAGGAAAATGGATTGTCAAGAGAAGAAACTTTAAAAGGAATGACCATTTGGGCAGCCTATTCTAATTTTGAAGAGAACGAAAAAGGAAGTATTGAAGCTGGTAAATTTGCCGATTTTATTGTCATAGACAAAGATATTATGACCGTTGATTTAAAGGAGATCCCAAGCACTAAAGTAGAGCAAACTTTTGTTGGTGGTGAAGAGCAATAGATGTTATTTGTCATTCTGCACTTGATGCGGAATCCACATCATATTGTTTTTATTTAAGTGTATAGTTTCGCCAAATAATCATAATGTTCACCATCCATCACTTTTTTACATTTCAAGCCAACCGATTCACAAGCTAACTGTAAACGCTCAAAATCGAGATATAACCATTTCATTGGTACTTCATCTTCATTTTTATAGCTTAAGAAATAATCTAATTCGCCATAATAATCTGCATTAGTATCTATCCAGAGTCCACCATCATCATCTTCATACATGTATTGTATATCCGAAGAATCAATAAGTATTTGTCCATTAGGATTTAATAAGGATTTCAAATGGTTTAAATATGTGGAAATTTGCGATAACTCCTGAAATATTCCTGTACCATTCATAAGTAAAAGAATGGTGTCAAATGTTTCTGTTTCATCTAAAAGTGATTTCAATTGTATGTGTTTTACACCTCTGCTTTTTGCAACTTCAACTGCTCCTTCAGAAATATCTATGGCTTTCACCTCAAAACCCTTCTCTTGAAGATACAAACTATGACTTCCAGAACCACAACCTACATCTAAAACAGTTCCTTTGGCTAGTTGCAACGCCTTTTGTTCAAGTTTAGGCATTTCAGAAAATGAACGAAACAAATATGAAAGCGGTAACTCATCATTTCCTGAGATGTTTGTAGACGTGATAAGGTCTTCGGTGTAATTATTGTTGTGATAATCACGTAAAGCATTTCCGAATAAATCTTTCAAGGTTTTTGAATTTTGTGTCATGTTGAGCGCAGTCGAAACATCTAATAAACTTTAGGTTTTCACGTTGTTTAGAATGACAAATTACATTAAATTTACACTATGCAAGACTATATAAACAATCTTCCTAAGCTCGCCAAAGATAAACATAAGGAAAATAAAACCTTCTTTTCAAAGCTTAAAAAAAAGCCACCAAAACAATTAGATTATATCATGCAAGAGCTTCATGATGCTGAATTTGAGCGTACAGATTGTTTAGAGTGTGCTAATTGTTGTAAAACCACAGGACCATTATTTACAACAAAAGATATTGAACGTATTGCTAAACATTTCAAGATGAAACCACAACCATTTATTGATGCCTATTTAAGGTTAGATGAAGAAAACGATTATGTGTTGCAGTCCGTTCCTTGTACGTTCCTTGGAACAGATAATTATTGCTCAATTTACGAGGTAAGACCAAAAGCATGTCGTGAATTTCCACATACAGACCGGAAAAAGTTTCAGCAAATATCAAACTTAACATTAAAAAATGTTGCCATTTGTCCTGCAGCTTATCATATAGTTGAAGCCATGAAGCAACGTATTAAAGTATAAAATCATAGCTTATGAAACAGATAGTGCTTATTTGTTTGTTTTTCTTCGGATCACTTTCAATCTGCCAATCTCAGGAATGGATGACATCATTAGAAGTCGCAAAAAGTCTTGCTTTTGTTCAGGATAAATTGATTTTTGCAGTATGGGAAAATGCCTCATTTCAGGAGTATCCTGTTTTAATTAAAAATGAAAAGGGTGATGCTGTTGTAGATGATTTATTCAGTAACGAAAGCTTAAATGAAATCGTCTGGAAGCATTTTGTGCCAGTAATTATTAATGAGCATAATTATGAGGCATTACTAAATGAGATTAAAGGACAACGAAGTCAGCTTTATATCGATAAATTTAATGATGATACTATAAAAATCATGGATGTAAATGGAAATATTCTCAATACAACCATTGTATATTATGATTACTTAGACTTTGCAAAATTTGTAACCAAATACGCCTTAGAGACCTCTTTTTTGAAAGCAGAATTAGCTAATTATAGAATCCAGCAGGATTTTAATACAGCGTATCGTTTGGCTTCAAAATATATTGATTATGCGGTTCTTGTTAATGATGAGATTCGACCTGAAATAGTTAAGTTGTCTGGTTATTACTTGAAAGAGGCTGAAAATTACATGGCAAATGATAATTCAGAAGAATTAAATCAAAAAATTGAATTGCAATCCATAAAACAAACATTAGTTTTAGGAAAGGCCAAAAAAGTTTTAAGACAATTGAAAAGAATCGATACTTCAAAAATTGACGCTTCTGATGACGCTTTAGTTGCCTTTTTATATTTCACCTCATACCTGCTTTTAAAAGATGAAACTAATGCCAGTGAGTGGAGAAGTAAAGTTTCTTTAGTAAATTTGAAGATGAGCAATTTAATTATAAAAAATAAGTTTTAGATACTTTGGAGACACTTATTAATTATTTTGAAACCATTCCTTCGCTACACAGAAGTTTAATTCTGGTTGGCGGACTAACATTTTTTTGGCTTCTGGAAGGTTCATTGCCATTAGTCAATTTTAAATATAAGAAATGGAAACATGCCTTACCTAATATCTTTTTTACATTAACAACGGTTATTATAAACTTTGGGTTGGCGTTTTTGTTATTGGGAAGCGCTGATTGGGTAAAAGAAAATCAGTTTGGAATTATTAACTGGATACCAAACCTTCCTTTATGGGCTTATGTGTTGTTAGGCGTATTGCTTTTAGACTTTATTGGTGCTTATCTGGCGCATTATGTAGAGCATAAAGTAAAACCATTATGGATGATACATTTAGTGCATCACTCAGATCATCATGTCGACACAACCACAGCTAATAGACATCATCCACTTGAAAGCGTTATCAGGTTTGCTTTCACACTTGCTGGTGTGTTTATTGTTGGTACACCTATATATATTGTGTTTTTATACCAGTCCTTATCCTTAGTAGCAACTCAGTTTAGCCATGCTAATATCAAGCTTCCAAAACGAGTTGATGATGTGCTCAGTTATCTTATAGTATCTCCAAACATGCATAAAGTGCACCATCACTATAAATTACCATATACAGATAGTAATTACGGAAATATCTTTTCTGTTTGGGATAGACTCTTTGGAACTTACATGAAACTGGATCCCAAATTGATAGTTTATGGCGTGGATACGTTTCCAGATGAAGATGCTAACGGAAAGATTGGAGCACTTCTTAAACAACCGTTTCATAAATACAGAAAACCGACCACAATTGATCCTTCAGAATAAGTAAAAGTGCTGCTTTGTTATCGATTAAGTGCTCATTTTTAAGGATTTGCGAACAGTGCTCTCAGTTATAAATTGCTCAAAACCATGTAGTTCGTCGCTTTTTTTTATCATTTGCTTTCATTCATCGACTCTTTGTTGGTATTCACCTAAATTCTTGTTCTTGGTGTTTTTCTAGGCATACATTTGAATATAATTACATACAATCGCTCAGTGATGTAAAGATGCTGAGAGATTGATTTTTAGTTAACCTTTAAATGACCCCAATCATGAACAAGATTACTACAATTGGCATGCCAATTCACGGCCTTATAGGTCTCGTTTTATTTGCATTGTTTTTTAATAGTAGCCTCTTAGCACAAGACACTTACACTACGATTAGAAAAAATGTGAATCCTTTAGCTTATAATTTAAATCACGATTTATCTAGTACGCAAGATTCATTGTTATTAAAAAACAAATTTCTTTTCAAGAGAGTACGTTTTATTAGTAATCAAGCCGAAAAAGTATTTGATTTTAAGCCAGCAGTAAAAAGTGCAAAAATTCCCTTAGACGAATTACCTTTAGGAAAATACACTGTTATGTTTTATCAGGCAGACAAAATTATTGTATTTCAAATCGAAAGAGTATTACCGTTCGATTCTATGTATGGTATAGAAACTGACGCAGTGGCCTTAAATGATTCTGAAGTGTTATCAGATGATATCGATGGTGTTGCACTAAATGACATTGATGGTATAGAATTAGAATATGATACCACTAATTTAAATGTTGCTTCTAACGGAAGTGATTTAGATTTTGAAAATGGTATGGACTATTTTTCAAAAGCCTATAACATTTCAGATGTTGATAGAGATCATGTTCAAACTAGAGCAGATTACAGACGCAATAACTTAAGACCTAATGGAAAACCTTATGATGATAACTAAATGATAGTTGTTAATTGTAAGAAAATTTCCATACTTCGGTTTTATTGACCTTTCATAGGTTTTTTTGTGTGCAAATACCTGAAGTGTCTTAGTTTTAGTCTCAGGGATTATAATTAAGCTATTGATTTAATGTTGACGTTAACAGCGTTTGCACATGAAAACAGTTTATATTATAATCTTTTTTGTTTTAATAGGTTCTTCTTTTAGGCGCCTTCAAGCTCAAAATGATTTTGCCATTCTAGAGAAAAATGTCAATGTGAGAGCTAAAGGATTGATTCAAAAATTAAATGCAACTAAAGACACACTCGTACTTCAAAGTAATACATTAATCAATAAAGTGTATGCTGTTAATATGAGTTACAAAAGAGAGATCGATCTTGCTGTTAAAGACAAATCTGTCAAAATTCCCTTAAAAAAATTAAGTAAAGGCAAACATGTTTTTGTGGCTGTACAATCTCCTGTACGTATTGTATTTGTTGTTAAAATATTAAGAGACAACTCTGTGTTGTTAGCTATGGAAGATGATAAATTGGTGTCTAAAAATAAGTAGTTTTCTAATTAGCGATTACTCATAAATCAAATATTTTGCTCTCGTTTTTTTAAACTCTGAAAGCCCTTTTGACCAGGAGTTTCTGATGTCTTTTTCAGAAACACCATCTTCTATTTGTTGTTGTAATTGTTTGGTTCCTGCTAATTTAATAAAGAAGCTATTGAAGAATTCGTCTTTCTTAACCGAATTTTTGTAAGCCTTTATTAAATAGTTTAGATTAATCTGATTTAGTGGTTTAACATCTTTGAGATTTTCCCCATAACATAATTCGCCTTTATGCTTTGGATATTTAGCACCTTCATTTGATTGTGGAGTAAACTGGAATGTATAGTTATCCTTGTTTAAAAACGGACTTCCATATACTTGAAACTGATTGGAAGTACCACGACCAGCACTTACATTTGTGCCTTCAAAAAAACATAAACTAGGATATAAGCTTATAGCAATATCATTAGGTAAATTAGGCGATGGTTTTATAGGTAAGCTATAGGGTTTATGATGTGAGTAATTTTTAACAGGAATGACTGTTAGATTACAGGTGATTTTGTTATGTAACCATGTTTCACCATTTATCATTTGAGCATACTCTCCAATAGTCATCCCATGAACCACAGGAATGGGATGCATACCAACAAAGCTTTTGTTTGCCATTTCTAAAATAGGTCCATCAATATAATGCCCATTTGGATTAGGTCTGTCTAAAATAAGAACAGGAATATTGGCTTCAGCACAAGCTTCCATAACATAGTGTAATGTAGAGATATAGGTGTAGAATCGAGCACCAACATCCTGAATGTCAAAAACCATAATATCAATGGCAGGAATTTCAGGTTCGATGTCCTCTTCATGCGTTGTAGTCTCTTTTAAGTACTGAAGTTTTGGCTTTTTATTATCGCCATAAATTGAAATAATAGACACACCTGTTTTTTTGTCTATACTATCTTTGATATGTTCACCAGCATCTGCAGTACCACGAAAGCCATGCTCTGGCGCAAATACGTATTTAAGATCAATTCCTAAAGTCAATAAAGAATCTACCAAATGAATGTATGTGTTTGTATCTGATTTAAAAATCACACTGGTTTGATTCGCTACAACACCAACTTGTTTTCCTTTTAATAAAGGCAAATAGTCTTCTAATCGATTTGCACCAACAATTATATTATTGTCAGCAATTGTGAGATTGTCATCATGAACTTGATTCAGGATCTCGTTATTCTGAGTTAAATTATCTTTAGATTTCGATCCACAGGAAATCAGAATCGAAACAAGTATAATTATTATTGGGAAAACCCTATTTTTGAATATCGATAAACGCATATTTAAATTTTGAATTACGAGTTTTTTATAGCTAAACGCATTATTGGTAGTAAAGCGTATAAAAGTAGTGTTTCGGCTCCAATAATAAAAATTGGAATCACAGCCATTGCTATTGGTATAATCGTGATGCTTATTGCTATTGCTACTGGTTTAGGGCTTCAAAAGAAGGTACGAGAAAAGGTCATTGCGTTTAATGGTCATTTAACAATTAATAACTACGATACCAATTCGTCAAACGAATCTGAGTTTCCAGTAGCTACTGAACAAGAGTTTTATCCAAACTTTAATACTGTTGCTGGTGTTAAACACATTCAGGCAGTAGCCACAAAATTTGGTGTGATTAGAACTGAAACTGATTTTGAAGGAACTGTTTTAAAAGGTGTAGGAAAAGATTACGATTGGTCGTATCTGGAA
Organism: Psychroserpens mesophilus; assembly: GCF_050617655.1. Taxonomy (GTDB): domain Bacteria; phylum Bacteroidota; class Bacteroidia; order Flavobacteriales; family Flavobacteriaceae; genus Psychroserpens; species Psychroserpens mesophilus_A. The sequence continues at coordinate 193,442 of NZ_JBODQC010000005.1, forward strand.
GATTTTTTAATAACAGGTAGTGTGCCTGATTATTCAAATGAGTTGCACAATGAAGTGCTTATTTCAAGTTACCTAGCGAACCGACTTCATTTTAAGGTTGAAGATTCGTTCCAAATGGTTTTTGGTAAAGACAATATAGAAGATCCTCCGTTTATAAGACAGTTTAAAATTGTTGGTATTTTTAGTTCTGGATTTCAGGAGATTGATAAAACATTTATGATAGGAGATATTCGTCATGTACAACGCTTAAATAAATGGAATCCTAATCAAATCGGCAATTTTGAAGTGTTTATTGATGATTATAATAAGTTGCGGGAAATGGATACGAAAATTAGAGCAGCAACACCTTCCAATTTAAATACACAAACTATTGAAGAGAAATATTATACCACGTTTGAATGGATTAAAATTTTCGACAATAATACGTATGGAATCATAGCTATTATGATTATTGTTGCCGGAATTAACATGATTACCGCACTTCTGGTTCTCATTTTAGAACGCACTCAAATGATTGGAATCCTTAAAGCTTTAGGGAGTTCTAACTGGAGTATTAGAAAAGTGTTTCTCTACAATGCTACCTATTTGATATGTTTAGGATTGTTTTGGGGAAATGTTATTGGCTTGGGGTTGCTGTTTATTCAACAACAATTTAGTCTGCTCAAATTTCCAGATCCTGAACAGTATTATGTGTCTGTTATTCCTGTTTATATGGGTTTAGACCATATCATTCTATTAAATATCGGAACATTTGTTGCCTGTTTTCTTATGCTCATGATTCCTTCAGTAATTATCACAAAAATTTCTCCGGTTAAGGCAATTCGATTTGAATAATCCTTAACTAAAAAAACACTTTCGTTTCCAGTTTAAATATCTATTTTTGCACAGCAAAACAATATTTATGGATTACGCAGAAAATATATTAGAAACGATAGGTAATACACCTTTGGTAAAAATAAATAAGCTCACAGCTGAATTGCCTTGTTTGGTACTATCAAAATATGAAACCTTTAATCCTGGTAACTCAGTAAAAGATCGTATGGCATTAAAAATGATTGAAGATGCAGAGGCTGACGGTCGTTTAAAGCCAGGAGGAACTATTATTGAAGGAACTTCAGGAAATACAGGAATGGGATTGGCATTGGCAGCGATTGTGAAAGGCTACAAATGTATTTTTGTGATTAGTGATAAACAATCTAAAGAAAAAATGGACATTTTACGCGCTGTTGGTGCTGAGGTTGTTGTTTGTCCTACAGATGTAGAACCTGATGATCCACGAAGTTATTATTCTGTATCAAAACGACTAGGAGAAGAAACACCAAATTCCTGGTATGTGAATCAATATGATAATCCCAGTAATGCTAAAGCACATTATGAAAGTACAGGTCCTGAAATCTGGAAACAAACCGATGGTAAAATAACGCACTTTATTGTTGGAGTTGGCACTGGAGGAACAATTTCAGGTGTTGGTAAATACTTAAAAGAACAAAATCCGAATGTAAAAGTCTGGGGAGTGGATACTTATGGAAGTGTCTTTAAAAAATACCACGAAACAGGAGAGTTTGATGAAAAAGAAATTTACCCTTACGTAACTGAAGGTATTGGTGAAGATATTCTTCCAGAAAATGTAGATTTTTCAATCATTGACGGTTTTACTAAAGTAACCGATAAAGATGCTGCTGTTTATACACAGTTACTGGCAAAAGAAGAAGGGATGTTTTTAGGAAATTCTGCAGGTGCAGCTATTAAGGGCGTTTTGCAGTTAAAAGAATATTTTACAAAAGATGATGTCGTTGTGGTTTTATTCCACGATCATGGAAGTCGCTATGTCGGAAAAATGTTCAACAACGAATGGATGAAGAAAATGGGCTATATCGATTAGTCTAAATAAAAGTTAATATACGCAAAACCTGGAGGTCACTTCAGGTTTTGTTATTTCAACTCAATCGTATCTATCAATAACTGAAAATCTTGAGGCTTTTTATTACCTATTAGAAAGGCAATCTCAGACATAATGTCGCCTTCAAAATTAGGCTGATTTAAACGTCGTCCACGAAAACCTGGATACATCTCCGAAAATGGAATTTCAATAAGCATCCAGTCTTCACTTGTTTTAAACTCAAAAATATAAGATGCCTTGTCTTCAGAATTCTTTTTTAGTCGAAACTGATAGGTTTTTCCATCACCTTTGATTCGGAGTTTAATTTTTGAATAACGACTAACATCTTTGGTCTTGAATTGGTGTCGTACAGATGAAAACCCTCCATTATTCTCAAGAGATACCTTTCCGTAGAACATGCCAAAACCATCGTCGGTAATTTTAAATTTTCCGTTAGAGCGTCCTCCCATAACAACATCATCTAAAATATACCAGTCGCTGGTATGGCTTTCAGACGAAAAATCATAAAGTGTCATATGTCCTAGCGTTAAAAGAGGTATTAAAATTAATTTGAAACTCATATTTTTTATTATAAAGTACAAACTCTTATCTGATTAATATCTAAAATTTACGTTAAACCTTGCTGCTTTCCTGTATTTTATTACTTTTATACAATGAGAGAAAATTTTCTACATTACATTTGGGAATATAAAAAATTTGATATCCTGAATCTCAAAACGACACAGCATGAATCTATAGATTTAATTTCTGTTGGAATTCATAATCATAATTCTGGTCCAGATTTTTTTAACGCTAGGTTGAAAATAGGAGAGCAGCTCTGGGCAGGAAATGTAGAAATTCATATAAAGTCCAGTGATTGGTATGTCCATCTTCATGAATTAGATCCGGCTTATGATAATGTAATTTTGCATGTAGTATACGAGCATGATACAGATATTTTCAGAAAAGATAATTCGACCATTCCTACTTTAGAATTAAAACAATTTATCAATCCAAACATATTACTGAACTATCAAAAACTATTTTCTAATAAAGTCAAATGGATTAACTGTGAAAGTGATTTTGCTCAAATTGAAGATTTTGTTCTAAACCATTGGTTGGAACGCTTATATTTTGAACGCTTAGAGCGAAAATCAAAAATCATTGAAAACTTGCTTGAAGCTTCAAAAAATGACTGGGAAGATGTCTTGTTTAAAATGCTGACAAAAAATTTCGGACTTAAAGTCAATGGTGAGGCATTTTTTAGCTTATCTAAATCCATCAACTTTTCAATGATTAGAAAAAACCAAACAAATTTAATGTCGTTAGAAGCATTATTGTTTGGTCAGGCAGGACTATTAGAAGAAAACAATGAGGAGGTATATTACCAAAATCTAAAAAAAGAATACATCTTTTTAAAACAAAAGTTCCAGTTGTCTAATGAGTTTGTAGTGCCTTTACAGTTTTTCAGGCTCAGACCACCAAATTTTCCAACCATTCGCTTGTCTCAATTAGCACATTTATATCACAAGCAGCACAACTTATTTCCTAAGGTTATTGCTGCTGACACTCTTCAAGAATTTTATGAAATTTTTAAAGTATCTACATCTCAATACTGGAAAACGCATTACACGTTTCAAAAGAGCTCTAAAACAACTGAAAAATCATTAACCAACTCATTTATAGACTTGCTATTAATCAATACAATTTTGCCAATTAAGTTTAGTTTTTTAAAACAAAAAGGAGAAACTAATTGCGAGCAGCTTATAGAGATTGTTAGAGCTATTCAACCTGAAAAAAATGCAATCGTAAACGGGTTTAATACACTTAGAAATGTATCAAAATCTGCATTAGAATCTCAGGCATTAGTTCAATTAAAAACTGAATATTGTGATAAACATCAATGTTTAAATTGTGCCATAGGAAATTCGCTTTTAGCCTGAATTCGACTAAAGATTCTAGTTAAAGAGTCTTATAGAAAGATACAAGTAAATTGATTGTTTGTTATTTATACATAAAACAAATATTAGGTCAATTACAGGTTTTTAAACAAATAAACTTTTAATGTTTTAAACTAAAGACTAAATTGCAATACAAAATGAATGCAAACACTAAACATGAAATTCATTTCAAATTCATAACATTGTAATAATGAAATTTTTTTACCAAATGCTTTACTATTTTCAAAAGCGAGGCTATTACGTTTGTCAACGTATTGCAGATCGTTTAGGAATTAGAGCAAAAGTAGTGCGTACATCCTTTATGTACCTTACTTTTGTAACCTTAGGGTTTGGCTTTGCATTATATCTTTTTTTTGCATTTTGGATAAGAATCAAGGACATTATTTATACTAAAAGATCTTCAGTTTTTGATTTGTAACCTATGAATCCACTAATAAAATTTTTTAGAACTAAGATTTATACAGCAGTATTTTTACTGACGTTAATTTTGGCTATTGGAGTTTTTGGGTTTAAAATCATGTCTAACTATTCCTGGGTAGATTCAGTGTACATGACAGTTATAACTATTACTACTGTTGGGTTTGGTGAAGTGCAACCGCTAGATGATAATGCTAAAATATTTACCATTTTCTTAATTTTAGCGAGTGTTATTATTTTAGGTTATGCCATTACAGTAATCACAGAGTATATATTGAGTAAAAATGATTTGGATGAATTAAAACAAAAAGAGATGCAAAAGAAAATAGACAGTTTTAAAAATCATATTATTATATGTGGCTATGGTAGAAACGGAAAGCAGGCTGCACGAAAGCTTACTGCCTATAATAAGCCTTTTGTAATTATTGAAAAGAATAAAGAGGTTATAGAAAAATATCATGACGAAAATTTACCTTTTATATTTGGAAACGCGAATGAAGATGAAACTTTAATTCAAGCAGGTATTGAACGTGCTAGTACTTTAATTTCAGCTTTACCTAGCGATGCCGATAATCTATTTGTGGTGCTTTCAGCAAGACAAATTAATGGAAATATGAGTATTATCAGTCGTGCATCTCAAGAAACATCTTATGAAAAGCTAAAATTGGCTGGAGCTAATAATGTAATTTTACCAGATAGAATTGGTGGAGATCATATGGCTTCTTTGGTGGTTATACCAGATTTAGTTGAGTTTATAGATAATTTAGGTATCGTTGGTGAACGTAATATTAATATTGAGGAAGTTGTAGTTGATAAACTGTATAATACAGCTGAAATTAAAACGATTAAAGATTTAGACTTAAGAAGAAAAACAGGATGTACAGTAATTGGTTTTAAAGATGGAAAGGGCGAATATGTTGTTAACCCTGAAGCTGATACTCAACTCATATCAGGATCAAAAATCATTGTACTTGGTAAGCCAGAACAGATTGAAAGGTTAAACTCTTTATACGATATCAAATAACATACATTTCATTTTAACAAAGGATGCTTTATAAAATCAATTTTTTTTAGCATCTTGTGAGCCTTATAATAACTAACTAATTTAAATAATTCTCAAATGAAGAAATGTCTTCTTTCACTTTTTGCTACAATACTTCCGTTAGTAACATTCGCTCAAGAAACAACATCTGAACAAATAGATGCTGTTTTTACAAAGTATACAGGATGGTTTGTTGAAGCTATTTTTTATGAAATTCCATTTTCTGAAGATTATAAAATTCCTTGGGTGCTTATCGTATTAATAGGCGGAGCATTATTTTTTACAATCTATTTTAGGTTTATAAATATTACAGGGTTTAGAACAGCTATTAAAGTTGTTAGAGGTCAATATGAAGATATCGAAAAACATGGAGCTGATAAGCTTTATGGAGATGACGGAATTGCAATCAATGTTAATTTAGACGAAAATACATCTAATGCAGATACCTTATATGGAGATAGTACTCCTAATGAAGGAGAAGATCTTATTGAAACCATAAGAGATGAAGGTGCAGATGGAGAAGTATCGCATTTTCAGGCCTTAACTGCTGCTTTATCTGCAACAGTAGGTTTAGGAAATATCGCTGGTGTTGCTGTTGCACTTTCTATTGGTGGACCAGGAGCTACGTTTTGGATGATTGTTGCTGGATTATTAGGTATGGCATCAAAATTTGCAGAATGTACACTTGGTGTAAAATACAGAGATGTTGGAGAAGATGGAACCATTTATGGTGGTCCGATGTACTATTTAACCAAAGGATTAAAGTCTAAAGGTATGGGCGGATTTGGAAAAGTATTAGCCGTTTTATTCGCCATTTTTGTAATAGGTGGTTCTTTTGGAGGTGGAAACATGTTTCAGGCCAATCAGGCAGCTGCTCAATTTGTGAAGCTTTTTGAATTAGAAGGTGGAAATGCAGGACTTTATTTCGGAATCGTTATGGCTATTCTGGTTGCCATTGTAATTATAGGAGGTATCAAAAGAATAGCAAAAGTTACCGAAAAAGTAGTGCCTTTTATGGCTGGAATATACGTGCTAGCTGCCTTAATTATTTTAGGTGCTAACTTTACGCTTATTGATGATGCTTTTGCTTTAATATATGAAGGTGCATTTTCCGGATTAGGAATTGCTGGTGGATTAGTAGGTGTGATGATACAAGGTATTCGTCGTGGTGCATTCTCTAACGAAGCTGGTGTTGGTTCTGCAGCAATTGCGCACTCTGCAGTGCGAACAAAATATCCTGCTAGTGAAGGTATTGTTGCACTTTTAGAACCATTTGTAGATACGGTTGTAATTTGTACAATGACCGCTTTGGTTATTGTAATTACAAACTTTGATGGTGCATTTATGGAATATGGTGTTGAAATCACGGAAGGTGTTGAAATCACAGCTCAGGCTTTCGATTCAGTTATTCCACATTTTTCTGTAATTCTAACAATTGCAGTGATTCTTTTTGCATTCTCAACTATGATTTCTTGGTCCTATTATGGTATGCAAGGTTGGGTGTTTCTTTTCGGAAAAGGAAAAACATCAGACTTAGTCTATAAAATTTTATTTTTGCTTTTCGTAGTAGTAGGTGCTTCAATAAGTTTAGGCGCTGTTATTAATTTCTCAGACGCCATGATTTTCGCCATGGTTGTACCAAATATTATAGGTGTCATTTTACTGTCTCCTATCATAAAAAAAGAACTAAACAGATATTACAAAGCCATTGCAGTAAAAGAAGAAGCTATTGATGAAGGAGCTGAAGATTTAAACGAACACTTATAACATATTAAAAATGAAACATATTAAATCCCACTTCACGTTTACTAAACAGCAACGAAGTGGGATTTTTATGTTATTACTTCTCATTCTAATTCTGCAATGTATTTATTTTTTTGTTGATTTTTCTTCGGAGGAAATTGATGTCAATCAAAATAATTTAGCAATTTTTCAGGCTGAAGTCGATTCGCTTAAACTTGTCAGAATTGATGAACGTAAACCGAAAATCTACCCATTTAATCCAAATTTTATTACAGATTATAAAGGGTATACACTCGGAATGAGTACAGATGAAATTGATAGATTACTGACCTTTAGAAAACAAAATAAATGGATCAATTCAGTAAAAGATTTTCAAAATGTCACTAAAGTTTCAGATTCTCTTTTAGAAGAAATATCACCTTATTTTAAATTTCCAGATTGGGTAACAAATCCGAAACCAAAAACACAATATGCCTATTCAAAAGGCAACACACCCAAAACATTTGATCAAAAACAGAATTTAAATACAGCAACAGCAGAGCAACTAAAAAAGGTAAATGGAATTGGTGAAAAATTGTCCGAACGTATTGTGGCTTACAGAACAAAGCTGGGAGGAAATTTTATTGCTGATGTACAACTTCAAGACGTGTATGGCTTATCGCCTGAAGTGATTGAACGAACACTAAACGAATTTACAGTTAAGGATGCTAAGCCAGTTAAAAAGTTAAGCCTTAATACAGCTACAATTGAAGAATTAGTTACGATTCAATATATTGATTATGAAATTGCACATTCCATAATTGAAGAGCGTACACTAAGAGAAGGCTTTAAATCCTTAGATGAATTAAATAAAGTTAAAGACTTTCCTGTCAAAAAAATTGAGATAATTAAGTTATATTTGACCTTAGATTAAAACAAAGATTTTAAGGCAAAAAAAAAGAGCAATCTGTTGCATTGCGAAGACACAGGAAGCGCTTTAAAAACATTAAAAATATACACTATGAATAGTAGGTACTTCACTGAAGAACATGAATTATTTAGACAAAGTTTAAGAGACTTTTTACAAAAAGAAGTCGTTCCTCATATTGAAAAATGGGAAGAAACAGGTCATATAGAACGCTTTATCTGGAAAAAATTTGGAGACATGGGATTCTTCGGTATTGCGTATCCTGAAAAATATGGAGGAATGGATCTCGATTTATTCTATACTGTAATCTTACTTGAAGAATTACAGAAAGTGAATTCTGGAGGATTTGCAGCTGCAATCTGGGCACACACTTACTTAGCAATGACACATGTCAATAAAGAAGGCGATCACGCCATCAAAGAAAAATATTTAGCTCCTAGTATTACTGGAGATAAAATAGGATGTCTTTGTATTACAGAACCTTTTGGAGGTAGCGATGTAGCAGGTATGAGAACCACAGCTGTGAAAAAAGGAGACACTTATGTTATTAATGGTTCTAAAACATTTATAACCAATGGTGTTTATAGTGACTATTTAGTTGTTGCGGCGAAAACAAATCCTGAACTTGGAAATAAAGGAATTAGTATCTTCATTATGGATAGAGATACACCTGGTATTTCTGCTACCAAACTAGATAAATTAGGATGGAGAGCATCAGACACAGGAGAAATTGCTTTCGATAATGTTGTCATACCTGATTCTAATTTAATGGGAGAAGAAAATAAAGGCTTTCCTTATATCATGCAACATTTTGCCTTAGAGCGTTTAATCATGGGAATCAATGCGCACGCAAGAGCCGAGTATGCATTAGAGTATACGTTGAAGTATATGAGTGAACGTGAAGCCTTCGGAAGAACAATTGATAAGTTTCAGGCTCTACGACATAAAATAGCAGATCGATATACAGAAATGGAAATCTGTAAAGAATTTAACTACTCTGTTGCAAGTCGATTAGATCAAGGTGAATATGTGGTGAAAGAAGCCACCATGTCTAAACTTCAATGCACAAAAATGTCAGATGAAGTCATGTACGATTGTCTGCAGTTTTTAGGAGGTTATGGCTATATGGAAGAATATCCTTTAGCGAGATTATTACGTGATAGCAGGTTAGGACCTATTGGAGGTGGAACTTCTGAGATATTAAGAGAAATAATTGCAAAGATGGTTATAGATAAGAAAGATTATAAACCAGCGACTTAATCTCAAATAAATTATGATAAAATCTCAATTGACAAAACAATTCATTACATACTGTTTCTGTGTTTTCAGTATGGTTTCATTTTCGCAAACTGAACTCAAAAATAAGATTGTAGATTTTACGACGTTAATGCCAATTGAGAGTGCAAGTATTTATATTAAAAATACAACAATAGGTACTGTGAGTAACGAGGATGGTAAATTTGTGCTGCAAGTCGCCAAAGAATTACAATCTGACACACTTATTATTTCATCTATAGGTTATAAAAGTTTTAAAATTCCAGTTAACGAATTTGACAATTCAGAAGAGGTTTACTTAGAAGAAGATATTGCTGCTTTAGATGAGATTATCCTTGTTGCTGAAAACCGGCCAAAAACTGGAAATGATATTGTATTAAAAGCAATTGAAAAGTTGTCTGAAAACCTTCCGGATTCTGCATACATTCAAAAAGGATTTTTAAGACACAAAGAGCGAAATGCTAAAGAGTTTAAGTGGCTTATTGAAAGTGCAATTACTGTATATGATTCGGGTTATTCAGTGCCTTCAGAAAATCATTTAAAGATTAATGTAGATCAGGTTCGTAAAAGCTATGATCTTCGCGATGTAGATAGTATCTTTTCATATTATTCATACCTTAAACGCTATGAAAATAATAGAAAACTTAAAGCCAAAAACTTAAAAAGGGATACTATCAAGACAGCGTCTTTGGTTAAAGCAATTAAATGGAATGACACCAGAGTTAATGGTCTCGAAAACTTATTTAAAGGAAAATTAAACCTGATAAGAAATTCTAATACTGCTAAGACGTTATTTGGAGACGATATTTTAGAAAAGCACCAATTTAAATTAGATACGGTTTTAGTAGATAACGATCGTAAAATTTATAAAATTCAAATTTCCGAAGGAAAAGAATATGTAGACCTTGAAACCAAAGGGATTTTTAATGGTGGTTATCACGCTAAAGGTTGGGTCTATATTTATTGGGATAATTATGCGATTAAAAAAATTGAATATGAACTTGTGGCTGCTTCAGATGCTCAAAAAACTAGAAGTAAAACTCTTTTCGGTACTCAAGTTAACCATAAATTAGTAATGACCTATATGGAATACAATGATAAGATGTATCCAAATTATATCTATTACGAAACACCTAAGCTTGTCAATGTAGGTTTGAAGACTACAGAAAAACTAACTGAAGAAGAAAAAGCAAAGTATTATAATGAGGAACGTTTTTACTACACGATTCAAGAAATTTTATTTTCAGACATAATAGAAGACGACCAAATTATTGCAGAAGCTTTAAACACAAAATGGGATGCAGATATCTTTGCGCCAAAGCCATACGATAAAGCTTTCTGGAAAAACTATAACATTATTTTAGAAAGCGAAGAAGATGAGCAACTCATAAAAGATCTAAGCAAACGAGCTTCTCTTTTTAAGCAGTAATTTTTAAAAATAAGTCATCTGTTCAAAAAATAAGATTTTTATTTTGAAATTTTAAATTCCTTCCTATATTTGCAGCCTTAAAAATTCTAAAAGAGAGGAGGTTAAGACACTATGTTAAAAATACCAGTAAAAGAAGGAGAAAATATAGATAGAGCGCTAAAGCGTTACAAACGTAAGTTTGATAGAACAGGTACAAAGCGTGCATTAAATGCTCGTAAGCAGTTTACAAAACCTTCTGTTGAACGAAGAGCCCAAATACAAAAAGCACAATATGTTCAAGGTCTAAGAGATCAGGAAAGCATTTAATTGTGTTTATATGATTTAAAATCCCATTAGAAATAATGGGATTTTTTTATTTCTAAATCGTATTGTAATTAAAACTTTGTATTTTAGATTTAATTCTAAAATGCGTAAATGTCATTTCAATCATTCTCAGATTATTTATTACTTGAAAAAAACTATTCTCAGTTAACACTCAAGGCATATCTCAAAGATATACATGATTTTTCTAATTTCATGGAATCTGAATATGATTCTGAATCAATCTCTAATACAAATTATCAGCACATAAGAAGTTGGATAATAGTATTAGTTAATAGCGGAATCTCAAACCGAAGCATTAACAGAAAAATATCCTCCTTAAATGCATATTACAAGTTTCTTTTAAAAACAGAAGACATTGATGTTAATCCACTAACAAAACACAAAGCATTAAAAACCAGTAAAAAAATTCAGGTGCCTTTTTCTGAACAAGACATTAAAACAGTACTTCAAGAACTAAATTTTGCTACAGACTTTGAAGGCTTGAGAAACCGATTAATTATTGAACTATTTTATGCAACAGGGATTCGAAGGATTGAGCTTGTACAGCTTAAACTCCATGATGTTGATCTGGCTAAAAACATATTAAAAGTATTAGGGAAAAGAAATAAGGAGCGATTTATACCGTTAATCCCATCTGTAGTTAATACAATACAAGCGTATATCAATAAGCGTAAAGAACTCCATGTTATTCAAGATGAATCGTATTTGTTTTTAACCAAAAAAGGGGTTAAAATCTATGAAACGCTTGTTTACAGAATTATAAATGATTACTTTAGTATTGCATCTACAAAGGTCAAACGTAGTCCGCACATTTTAAGGCACTCATTTGCGACTCATTTGCTAAATCAAGGTGCAAATCTAAATGCTGTAAAAGAACTTCTAGGTCATTCTAGTTTAGCAGCAACACAGGTCTATACACATAATAGTATAGCAGAATTAAAAAATGTGTATTCAAAAACACATCCAAGAAGTAAAAAATAATATTGTTTAACCAATAAAAGATTGAATATGAAGGTAAACACACAATCCGTAAATTTTAACGCAGACAAAAAACTAATTGATTTCATTCAAAAGCGAATGGATAAGTTAGATATGTTTTATGATAAAGTCATACAATCCGATGTCTATCTTAAGGTTGAAAATACAAGCGGTAAAGAAAATAAAATTTTTGAAGCTAGAGTAAATGTGCCAGGAGATAGTTTTGTTGTAAAGAAGCAATGTAAAACATTTGAGGAGGGTACAGATATGGCAGTTTCGTCCTTAGAAAGGCAATTAAAAAAGCGAAAAGAAAAATTAAGAACATATATGTGATAAAATTTTTCAAAAAATGTTTTGAATAAATAAATAAATCTTTACATTTGCAGTCCGTTAGAAATAGCGGGCTTTTTTTATAGCAAAAAAGTTATATAAAAGCCGATGTAGCTCAGCTGGCTAGAGCAGCTGATTTGTAATCAGCAGGTCGTGGGTTCGAGTCCCTCCATCGGCTCAAAAAAAGTCTAAAAGTAACAGTAGTTTATTTTAGCAAAAGTTCTTTAAAATTGGGGAGATACTCAAGCGGCCAACGAGGGCAGACTGTAAATCTGCTGACTACGTCTTCGCAGGTTCGAATCCTGCTCTCCCCACAAATTAAGTTCTAATAGAGAATTCACGAAAGCAAGCTTTTGTGAATTATATTTAGAAAATTTATGGATTGGGTCATCAATCCAGGCTTACTAAGCGAAGCGAGGTAACCCAAAATCAATATGAATTTGAAATATTGAAACCTTCAACTTTTAGAAAAGTTGTAAATAATGCGAGAGTAGCTCAGTTGGTAGAGCGTCAGCCTTCCAAGCTGAATGTCGCCGGTTCGAACCCGGTCTCTCGCTCTAAATTGAACTAAATGTTTTAGTTTAATTTTATCTTGAGTTAACGTTTTTGATTAGAAATTTTAATCAATCAATACGACCTTAAAGCCGGTGTAGCTCAGGGGTAGAGCGTTTCCTTGGTAAGGAAGAGGTCACGAGTTCAAATCTCGTCATTGGCTCTTTATTTGTTGCAGAATTAAATTGAACACTAATATAAATAAGATTAAATAAATTAAACATGGCAAAGGCAACTTTCGATCGTTCAAAACCACACCTTAATATAGGTACTATTGGACACGTAGATCACGGTAAAACAACTTTAACTGCTGCTATTACTAAAGTATTAGCTGATGCAGGTTTATCAGAAGCAAGATCATTTGATCAAATTGATAACGCTCCAGAAGAAAAAGAAAGAGGTATCACAATTAATACATCACACGTTGAATATGCAACAGCAAATCGTCACTACGCTCACGTTGACTGTCCAGGTCACGCCGATTACGTAAAGAACATGGTTACTGGTGCTGCTCAAATGGACGGTGCAATTTTAGTTGTAGCTGCTACAGATGGTCCAATGCCACAAACTCGTGAGCACATCCTTTTAGGACGTCAAGTAGGTATTCCTCGCATTGTAGTATTCATGAATAAAGTGGATATGGTTGATGATGAAGAGTTATTAGAATTAGTTGAAATGGAAATCAGAGATTTATTATCTTTCTATGAGTATGATGGAGATAATGGTCCTGTAATTGCTGGTTCTGCTTTAGGTGCACTTAATGGTGAGCAAAAATGGGTAGATACAGTAATGGAATTAATGGAAGCTGTTGATAACTGGATTGAAGAGCCAACTCGTGATATGGATAAGCCATTCTTAATGCCAATTGAAGACGTGTTCTCAATTACAGGTCGTGGAACTGTTGCTACAGGTCGTATTGAAACTGGTGTTGCCAATACAGGTGATCCAGTTGAGATTATTGGTATGGGTGCTGAGAAATTAACATCTACTATTACAGGTATTGAAATGTTCCGTCAAATCCTAGACAGAGGAGAAGCTGGAGATAACGCAGGTATCTTATTAAGAGGTATTGAGAAAACTCAAATCTCTAGAGGTATGGTTATTACTAAGCCAGGTTCTGTAACTCCACATGCTAAATTTAAAGCTGAGGTTTATATTCTTAAGAAAGAAGAAGGTGGACGTCACACTCCATTCCATAACAATTACCGTCCACAGTTTTACGTACGTACAACTGATGTGACTGGAAACATTGCGCTTCCTGACGGAGTTGAAATGGTAATGCCTGGTGATAACTTAACTATTACTGTTGAATTAATCCAGCCAATTGCAATGAATGTAGGTTTACGTTTTGCAATTCGTGAAGGTGGTAGAACAGTAGGTGCAGGTCAGGTTACTGAGATTTTAGACTAAAATATTTAGTATATAAATATGAATTAAGGTGTTTGTCGAAGGCGAACGCCTTGATTCATATTTACGGGTTTAGCTCAGTTGGTAGAGCACTGGTCTCCAAAACCAGGTGTCGGGAGTTCGAGTCTCTCAACCCGTGCAAATAGAATAAACGAAACTTGATTAAGTTGAAAAGTAATCAAATTTAGTTTCTCAATAAGTTTACAACACTAAATGAGTTTGTGCTTGCCACATTCTAAAAAAAAAGTGTTTAAATAGAAAATCAAATGGCAGGAATAGTAAATTATATTAAAGAATCTTTTGAAGAATTAAAGAATAATGTGACATGGCCAGCATGGTCAGAAGCACAAAGCTTGACTATTTTAGTAGCTGTGTTTTCAATAATTTTTTCATTAGCTATTTGGGGAGTTGATACTGTTTTCAGTAAAGTTATCAAGGCTTATTTTGACTTGATTTAACTAACTAACTATAAAAGCAAAGAAAGATGTCTGAGACAAGTGTAAATAAAAAATGGTATGTAGTTAGAGCTGTAAGTGGTCAGGAAAATAAAATCAAGACTTATATAGAAAACGAGATTTCTAGGTTAGGTTTAGAAGATTATGTTGATCAGGTTTTAGTGCCTACTGAAAAAGTAATTCAAATCCGTAACGGAAAAAAAATAAACAAGGAACGTGTTTACTTTCCTGGTTATATAATGATTCAGGCTAATTTAAGTGGAGAAATTCCACATATTATTAAATCGATAACTAATGTTATAGGATTTTTAGGAGAAACTAAAGGTGGAGATCCTGTGCCATTAAGACAGTCTGAAGTAAACAGAATGTTAGGTAAAGTGGATGAGTTATCTGTTGATTCAGATGCAAACGTAGCAATACCTTTCACTATTGGTGAAACTGTAAAAGTTATCGATGGACCATTTAATGGATTTGATGGAACCATTGAAAAGATAAATGAAGAAAAGCGTAAACTTGAAGTTATGGTTAAAATTTTCGGAAGAAAAACACCATTAGAGTTGAGTTATATGCAAGTTGAAAAAGTATAATAATTGTTACAATACAGATAGTATATCTTTTAGCTTCCAAAATAAAAGAGATACAAAACTAAAATTAGTAAAATGGCAAAAGAATTAGGTAAAGTAGTTAAATTACAAGTTCGGGGAGGTGCAGCGAATCCGTCGCCACCGGTTGGACCCGCTTTAGGTGCTGCTGGAGTTAATATCATGGAATTTTGTAAACAATTCAACGCTAGAACTCAGGATAAACCTGGTAAAGTTCTTCCAGTTGTTATTTCTGTTTATAAAGACAAGTCTTTTGATTTCGTGATCAAAACACCTCCTGCAGCGGTACAATTATTAGAAGCGGCCAAAGTAAAGAAAGGATCTGGAGAACCGAACAGAAAAAAAGTTGCAAAAGTAACTTGGGATCAGGTTAAAGCTATCGCAGAAGATAAAATGCAAGATTTAAATGCATTTGAAATCGAATCTGCTATGAAAATGGTAGCTGGTACTGCAAGATCAATGGGAATCACAGTTAAAGGTGGAGAAGCACCTAACTAAAAATTTTTGAAATGGCAAGAATAACAAAAAAGAGAAAAGAGGCTATGGCTAAAGTTGAGAAGAATAAATTGTATTCTCTTCAAGAGGCTTCAGCATTATTAAAGGAGATCACTTACACAAAATTTGATGCTTCAGTAGATTTAGCAGTAAGATTAGGTGTAGATCCTCGTAAAGCCAATCAAATGGTTAGAGGAGTAGTGTCACTTCCACATGGAACAGGTAAAGATATGAAAGTTTTGGCGTTAGTAACTCCTGATAAAGAGGAAGAAGCTAAAGCTGCCGGAGCAGATTATGTTGGACTTGATGAATACCTTGAAAAGATTAAAGGTGGCTGGACAGATGTTGACGTTATCGTTACAATGCCTGCCATTATGGGTAAATTAGGTCCTTTAGGTAGAGTGTTAGGTCCAAGAGGTTTGATGCCTAATCCTAAAACAGGAACAGTTACTATGGATGTTGCTAAAGCAGTAGCCGAAGTTAAAGCTGGTAAGATAGATTTTAAAGTTGACAAAACAGGAATTGTACATGCTCCTATAGGTAAAGCATCTTTTAGTGCTGATAAATTACAGGACAATGCAATGGAATTGTTGACCACTTTAAATAAGTTGAAACCGACAGCATCTAAGGGTGTGTATATGAAGAGTATCTTCATGTCTAGCACAATGAGCCCAAGTATTGCTGTTGATCCAAAAATAAGTTAAGTAGTTAAATCTTTATTATTATGACAAGACAAGAAAAATCACAAGTAATTGAAGAGTTGACTGCTCAATTAGCAGATAATGCAAATATTTATCTAGCTGATATCTCAGGATTGAATGCAGGTAACACTTCAGATTTACGTCGCGCTTGTTTTAAGGCAAACGTGCAATTAAGCGTAGTAAAAAATACATTATTAACAAAAGCTATGGAAGCTTCCGAAAGAGACTTCGGAAACCTTCCTACAGTGTTAAAAGGTAATACCTCTGTAATGTATTCTGAAACTGGTAATGCTCCAGCTAAAGTAATTAAAAACTTCCGTAAAAAATCTGATAAGCCTTTGCTTAAAGGAGCTTTTATTGAAGAAGCAATTTATATTGGCGATGATCAATTAGACATGTTAGTAGATATCAAGTCTAGAGAAGAATTGATTGGAGATATTGTATCATTATTACAGTCGCCAGCTAAGAATGTTATTTCAGCACTTAAATCAGGTGGTGGAACATTAGCAGGTATTATCAAAACATTATCCGAAAAAGAAGGATAATCAAATAAGTACGCACTTAAACAAATTATATTATTAAAAATTATTAAAAACGGTAGAAATGGCAGATTTAAAAGATTTCGCAGAACAATTAGTTAATTTAACAGTAAAAGAAGTTAATGAATTAGCTACAATATTAAAAGACGAATATGGTATTGAACCAGCAGCAGCTGCAGTAGCAGTAGCAGCAGGTGGAGCAGCAGCAGGCGGAGACGCAGCTGAAGAAAAATCAGAATTCGACGTAATCCTTAAAGCAGCAGGTGGTTCTAAATTAGCTGTTGTAAAATTAGTTAAAGAATTAACTGGTTTAGGATTAAAAGAAGCTAAAGGTTTAGTAGACGATGCACCAAGTGCTATCAAAGAAGGTGTTGCTAAAGATGAAGCTGAAGCTCTAAAATCTCAATTAGAAGAAGCAGGAGCAGAGGTTGAGCTTAAGTAAGCTTAACAAACCTACAAATTATGGTTTAGGTCTTTCGAAACACTCGGAATGACCTAAACCCTTTTGTGTATATAAAGCGTACGCAAAAAAACAAATTTTTTTTTAATCAAAATCTCGTTCATCGATGTTAGCAAATACAGCTGAAAGATTAAATTTCTCTTCCATAGTAAACAGAACTGATTATCCAGATTTTTTGGATATTCAAATTAAATCCTTTCAGGATTTTTTCCAGTTAGAGACAAAATCAGAACAAAGAGGAAATGAAGGATTGTATAATACCTTCATGGAAAACTTTCCTATTACAGATACACGTAACCAATTCGTATTAGAATTTCTGGATTATTTCATTGATCCACCACGTTATTCAATTGAAGAATGTATCGAAAGAGGATTAACATACAGTGTGCCATTAAAAGCGCGTTTAAAACTGTATTGTACAGATCCTGAGCATGAAGACTTTGAAACCATTGTTCAAGATGTATATCTGGGAACAATTCCTTATATGACACCTAGTGGAACCTTCTGTATAAATGGTGCAGAACGTGTAGTTGTATCACAGTTACATAGATCTCCTGGTGTATTCTTTAGTCAATCATTCCATGCGAATGGAACAAAATTATACTCTGCAAGAGTCATCCCTTTTAAAGGATCTTGGATAGAATTTGCTACAGATATCAATCAGGTAATGTATGCTTACATTGATAGAAAGAAAAAGTTACCTGTTACAACATTATTTAGAGCGATAGGTTTTGAACGTGATAAAGATATATTAGAGATTTTTGACCTTGCTGAAGAAGTTAAAGTATCAAAATCAGGTCTTAAAAAAGTCATTGGTCGTAAATTAGCTGCTCGTGTTTTAAATACATGGCATGAAGATTTTGTAGACGAAGATACAGGAGAAGTAGTCTCAATCGAACGTAACGAAATTGTTCTAGATCGTGACACAGTTATAGATAAAGACAATATTGAAGAAATCCTTGAGGCTGGAGTAAAAACAATTCTTTTACACAAAGAAAGTGCACAACAAGGAGATTATGCAATTATTCATAATACATTACAGAAAGATCCAACAAACTCTGAAAAAGAAGCTGTTGAACACATTTATCGTCAATTACGTAATGCTGAGCCGCCAGATGAGGAGACAGCACGTGGTATCATTGACAAATTATTCTTCTCTGACCAACGTTACTCATTAGGTGAAGTAGGTCGTTACAGAATGAACAAAAAATTACAGTTAGATATCGGAATGGATAAGCAAGTGCTTACCAAAGAAGATATTATAACTATTATTAAATACTTAATTGAATTAATCAATTCTAAAGCAGAGATTGATGATATTGATCACTTATCAAACCGTCGTGTACGTACAGTTGGTGAGCAATTATCTTCTCAGTTTGGTGTTGGTTTAGCGCGTATGGCTCGTACCATTCGTGAGCGTATGAATGTTCGTGATAATGAAGTATTTACTCCAATTGATTTAATTAATGCGAAGACTTTATCTTCTGTAATTAATTCTTTCTTCGGAACAAACCAGCTATCTCAATTTATGGATCAAACCAATCCATTAGCAGAGATTACACACAAACGTCGTCTATCAGCTTTAGGACCAGGAGGTTTATCAAGAGAAAGAGCAGGTTTTGAGGTTCGTGATGTTCACTACACGCATTACGGAAGACTTTGTCCAATTGAAACTCCTGAAGGACCAAACATTGGATTAATTTCATCTTTATCTGTGTATGCAAAAGTAAATTCAATGGGATTCATTGAAACACCTTACAGAAAGGCAGATAGTGGCGTTGTTGATATTAAAAACACACCTGTTTATTTAAGTGCAGAGGAAGAAGAAGACATGTTAATCGCTCAGGCGAATATTCGTGTAGATGATAAAGGAAAAATATTAGAAGATAAGATTATTGCACGTCAGGAAGGTGATTTTCCGGTAATTGATCCAGCTAACGTACATTACACAGATGTTGCTCCTAACCAGATTGCTTCGATATCGGCATCCTTGATTCCGTTCTTAGAGCATGATGATGCCAACCGTGCATTGATGGGATCTAACATGATGCGTCAAGCAGTACCTCTATTGCGTCCTCAAGCTCCAATTGTTGGAACTGGTCTTGAACGTCAGGTCGCTTCCGATTCTCGAGTATTAATCAATGCTGAAGGTGATGGTACTGTTGAGTACGTTGATGCAAATGAAATTACAATAAAATACGAGCGTACAGAAGAAGAAGCAATGGTAAGTTTTGAGAGTGATACTAAAACTTATCCATTGGTGAAATTTAGAAAAACAAACCAAGGTACATCTATTAACTTAAAGCCAATCGTCGAGAAAGGTGATAAGGTAAAAAAAGGACAGGTACTTTGTCAAGGTTATGCTACTGAAAATGGAGAATTAGCATTAGGTCGTAACATGAAAGTAGCATTTATGCCGTGGAAAGGTTACAACTTTGAGGATGCTATCGTAATTTCTGAAAAGGTTGTTCGTGACGATATATTTACATCAATTCATATAGATGAGTATTCATTAGAAGTTAGAGATACTAAATTAGGTAACGAAGAATTAACTAATGATATTCCTAATGTTTCAGAAGAGGCTACTAAAGATCTTGATGAAAATGGTATGATTAGAATTGGAGCAGAAATTAAACCTGGTGATATTCTTATTGGTAAGATTACACCTAAAGGGGAATCTGATCCTACTCCAGAAGAAAAACTACTACGTGCTATCTTTGGTGATAAAGCAGGTGATGTAAAAGACGCGTCTTTAAAAGCATCTCCTTCATTACATGGTGTTGTTATTGAGAAAAAATTATTTTCAAGAGCTATTAAAGATAAACGTAAGAGAGCAAAAGATAAGGAAGATATTGAAGCATTAGAAAACATCTACTACAAGAAGTTTGATGATTTACAAGCTGTTTTAGTTGAAAAATTATTCGCTCTGGTAAATGGAAAAACAGCTCAAGGTATCTATAATGATTTAGGTGAAGAAATCATTCCTAAAGGAAAGAAGTACACACTTAAAATGTTAAATGCTGTAGATGATTATACACATTTAACTTCAGGAACTTGGACAACTGATGACCATTTAAATACTCTGGTTGCAGATTTAATTCACAACTATAAGATTAAAGAAAATGATCTTCAAGGATCATTACGTCGTGAGAAGTTTACCATTTCTGTAGGTGACGAGTTACCAGCAGGTATTATCAAATTGGCTAAAGTTTATGTTGCTAAAAAACGTAAATTAAAAGTAGGTGATAAAATGGCAGGTCGTCACGGGAATAAAGGTATTGTTGCTCGTATCGTTCGTCAGGAGGATATGCCATTCTTAGAAGATGGAACACCTGTTGATATCGTATTAAACCCGTTAGGTGTACCATCTCGTATGAACATCGGACAGATTTATGAAA
This sequence comes from Psychroserpens mesophilus, assembly GCF_050617655.1. GTDB lineage: Bacteria > Bacteroidota > Bacteroidia > Flavobacteriales > Flavobacteriaceae > Psychroserpens > Psychroserpens mesophilus_A. Next base: position 214,336 of record NZ_JBODQC010000005.1, read on the forward strand.
CGGTTCTTGGTTGGGCTGGACAAAAATTAGGTCGTACGTATGCAACACCAATTTTCGATGGAGCAACTCTAGATCAAATCAACGCGTTTACAGACGAAGCTGGTGTACCAAGATTCGGTCATACATATCTATATGATGGTGGAACAGGAGATCGTTTCGACCAACCAGCAACAGTAGGTGTGATTTATATGATTAAGTTAGGTCACATGATTGACGATAAGATGCACGCACGTTCAATTGGTCCTTACTCATTAATTACGCAACAACCTCTTGGTGGTAAAGCCCAATTTGGTGGTCAGCGTTTTGGTGAGATGGAAGTTTGGGCACTTGAGGCTTATGGAGCTTCAGCTACATTACGTGAGATCTTAACAGTTAAATCTGATGATGTGATAGGTAGAGCTAAAACTTACGAAGCTATCGTAAAAGGAGAGCCAATGCCAGAACCAGGACTACCTGAATCTTTCAACGTACTCATGCACGAATTGAAAGGATTAGGATTAGATATTAGATTAGAAGAATAATAAAACAGTTGATAGTATTCGGTTTGCAGGTAACACTGTCAACTGAATACTGATTACTGAATACTATAATAAAATGGCAAGAAGACAAGATAAGAATACAATTCAGAAATTTAATAAAATTTCTATTGGTCTAGCATCTCCAGAATCTGTTTTGGCAGCATCTCGTGGTGAAGTTTTAAAACCAGAAACTATTAATTATCGAACACATAAACCTGAACGTGATGGTTTATTCTGTGAGCGTATTTTTGGTCCTGTAAAGGATTTTGAATGTGCTTGTGGGAAATATAAAAGAATACGCTACAAAGGAATCGTATGCGACCGTTGTGGTGTTGAAGTAACTGAAAAGAAAGTACGTCGTGATCGCGTAGGACACATCAATCTTGTTGTGCCTGTAGCGCATATCTGGTATTTCCGTTCGTTACCAAATAAAATAGGATACTTACTTGGTTTACCATCTAAACGTCTGGATATGATTATCTATTACGAACGTTATGTGGTAATTCAACCAGGTGAAGCCATGAATGCTGAAGGAGAACCATTACAAAAAATGGATTTCTTAACAGAAGAAGAATACTTAAATATTCTTGAAACACTTCCGAAAGAAAATCAGTACTTAGAGGATACAGATCCGAATAAATTTATTGCTAAAATGGGAGCGGAATGCTTAATAGACCTTTTAGCAAGAATTGATTTAGATGATTTATCATTTGAATTACGTCACAAAGCAAATACAGAAACGTCTAAACAACGTAAAACTGAAGCTCTAAAACGTTTACAAGTTGTTGAAGCATTCAGAGATTCTAACTTGAATAGAGAGAATAGACCAGAATGGATGATCATGAAGGCTATTCCAATTATTCCGCCAGAATTAAGACCATTAGTGCCTTTAGATGGTGGACGTTTTGCAACATCAGATTTAAATGATTTATACCGTCGTGTTATTATTCGTAACAACCGTTTAAAGCGTTTAGTTGAAATCAAGGCACCTGAAGTTATTCTTCGTAATGAGAAACGTATGTTACAAGAATCGGTAGATTCATTGTTTGATAATACACGTAAAGCTTCTGCAGTAAAAACAGATTCTAACAGACCTTTAAAATCATTATCAGATTCCTTAAAAGGTAAGCAAGGACGTTTTCGTCAAAACTTACTAGGTAAGCGTGTTGATTATTCTGCACGTTCTGTAATTGTTGTTGGACCAGAATTAAAACTCTTTGAATGTGGATTGCCAAAAAATATGGCAGCTGAACTATACAAACCTTTTATCATTAGAAAACTAATTGAAAGAGGAATTGTAAAAACAGTAAAATCTGCTAAGAAAATTATAGATAGAAAAGAGCCTGTTGTTTGGGATATCTTAGAAAATGTTCTTAAAGGGCATCCTGTATTATTAAACCGAGCTCCTACATTACACAGGCTTGGTATTCAGGCGTTTCAGCCAAAACTAATTGAAGGAAAAGCGATTCAGTTACACCCATTAGTGTGTACTGCATTTAATGCCGATTTTGATGGTGACCAGATGGCTGTGCATTTACCGTTAGGTCCAGAAGCAATTTTGGAAGCACAATTATTGATGCTAGCATCACATAATATCTTAAACCCAGCAAATGGTTCTCCTGTAACAGTTCCTTCTCAAGATATGGTACTTGGTTTATACTATATGACTAAGCTCAGAAAATCTGATAAAGATTATACTGTAAAAGGTGAAGGTTTGACATTCTATTCTCCTGAAGAGGTAACCATTGCATATAATGAAAAGAAAGTAGATTTAAATGCAGGTATAAAAGTAAGAACTCAGGATTTTAATGAAGAAGGTGAATTAACCACTCAAATTATTGAAACAACTGTTGGACGTGTACTTTTCAACGAAAAAGTACCAGCAGCAGCAGGATATATAAATGAAGTTTTAACTAAGAAATCTTTAAGAGATATCATTCATGGTATTTTAAAGGTAACAAGTGTGCCTGAAACAGCGGCATTCTTAGATGAAATTAAAACTCTAGGATATAAGTTTGCTTTCCAAGGTGGTTTATCTTTCAGCTTAGGAGATATCATTATTCCATCTGAAAAACAAGATATGATTGACAAAGCCAATACGTTGGTTGATGGAATCATGGGTAACTATAACATGGGATTAATTACAAATAACGAACGTTATAACCAAGTTATTGATATCTGGACGTCTACTAATGCTGAATTAACAGAGTTATCCATGAAACGTATTCGCGAGGATCAACAAGGATTTAATTCAGTATTTATGATGCTTGATTCTGGAGCTCGTGGATCTAAAGAACAGATTCGTCAGTTAACAGGTATGCGTGGATTAATGGCGAAACCTAAAAAATCTAATGCAGGTGGTGGTGAAATTATTGAAAACCCGATTCTTTCTAACTTTAAGGAAGGACTTTCAATTTTAGAATACTTTATCTCAACGCATGGTGCTCGTAAAGGTCTTGCCGATACAGCACTTAAAACTGCCGATGCAGGTTACTTAACGCGTCGTTTGGTAGATGTATCTCAGGATGTAATTATCTACACCGAAGATTGTGGTACTTTAAGAGGTATTGAAGTGAATCCTCTAAAGAAAAATGAAGAGATTATTGAAAAACTTGAAGCAAGAATAGTCGGACGTACCTCATTAAATGATGTGTATGATCCAATTACTGAAGAGCTTTTAGTTGGAGCGGGTGAACATATTAACGATGCTATTGCTAAACGTATTGGAGATTCTCCACTCGATGCAGTAGAAGTACGTTCTGCATTAACTTGTGAAGCTAAAAAAGGGATTTGTTCTAAATGTTACGGTCGTAATTTAGCGACAGGTAAAATGGTACAAAGAGGTGAAGCTGTTGGTGTTGTGGCTGCACAATCAATTGGAGAGCCTGGTACACAACTTACTTTACGTACATTCCACGTTGGTGGTATTGCAGGTAATATTTCAGAAGAAAATAAGTTAACGGTTAAGTTTGATGGTATTGCTGAAATTGAAGACCTTAAAACTGTAAAAACTAAAGATAACGAAGGAAAAGATGTTGATGTTGTTATCTCTAGAACTTCAGAATTGAAACTGGTTGATACAAAAACAGGTATCACATTAAGCACAAATAATATTCCTTACGGATCATTCATCTATGTAAAACCAGGAGATAAAGTGAAGGCTGGAGATGTAATATGTTCTTGGGATCCATACAACGGTGTAATTATTTCTGAATTTGCTGGTAAGGTACGATATGAAAATATCGAACAAGGTATCACATATCAAGTTGAAATTGATGAACAAACAGGTTTCCAAGAGAAAGTGATTTCTGAATCTAGAAACAAGAAATTAATTCCAACACTTCATATTGAAGATGCAAAAGGAGAAGCTATACGTTCTTACAATTTACCTGTAGGCGCTCACTTAATGATTGATGACGGAGAAAAAATTAAGGTTGGTAAAATCTTAGTTAAGATTCCTCGTAAATCTGCAAAAGCAGGTGATATTACAGGTGGTCTTCCTCGTGTAACTGAATTATTTGAAGCACGTAACCCTTCTAATCCTGCTGTTGTTAGTGAGATTGACGGAGTTGTTTCGTTTGGTAAAATAAAAAGAGGTAACCGTGAGATTATCATAGAGTCTAAATTAGGTGAGATTAAGAAATACTTAGTTAAATTGTCTAATCAAATTCTTGTACAAGAAAATGATTATGTTAAAGCTTGTATGCCTTTATCTGATGGTTCAATAACTCCTAATGATATTTTAAATATCAAAGGCCCTTCTGCAGTGCAACAATACTTAGTAAACGAAGTACAAGAGGTATATCGTTTACAAGGAGTGAAAATTAACGATAAGCACTTCGAAGTCGTTGTAAGACAAATGATGCGTAAAGTTAGAATCATTGATTCTGGTGATACAATTTTCCTAGAAGATCAATTAGCTCACAAAGCAGATTTTATTGAAGAAAACGATAAGATTTTCGGAATGAAAGTTATTGAAGATGCAGGTGATTCTCAAACGTTAAAACCTGGACAGATTTTAACAGCGAGAGAATTAAGAGATGAAAACTCAATATTACGTAGAGAAGATAAAGCATTGGCTACTGCAAGAGATGCAAAACCAGCAACTGCGACTCCTATTCTACAAGGTATTACAAGAGCATCGTTACAAACGAAATCATTTATTTCTGCGGCATCGTTCCAGGAAACAACTAAGGTTCTTAACGAAGCAGCTGTAAATGCTAAAGTAGATGATCTTGAAGGTTTAAAAGAGAATGTTATCGTAGGTCATAGAATTCCTGCAGGAACTGGTGTTAGAAAGTTTGATAACATTATTGTAGGTTCCAAAGAAGAATTCAATGAAATGATGAAAGCTAAAGAAGAAATGAACTATAATTAATTTGTCATTCCTACGATATTTAAGATTCACGAATACCTTATTGAAGGTTAGTATGAATGATCAATGTAGGAATCCTTAAAATAAAAGCCTTCATACATTAATTTGTTTGAGGGCTTTTTTAATAAAATATTAATAACAATCTTCCTTTATGGAAGAACAAACAAGTTTATGATGGCGGAAGAAAATAAGAATAAGAAACAAGGAATTAATATCGAGTTAGATGAAAAAATCGCTGAAGGAACCTATTCTAACTTAGCAATTATAAATCACTCAGTATCAGAGTTTGTGGTTGATTTTGTAAGCATAATGCCTGGTACTCCCAAGAGTAAGGTGAAATCTAGAATTATATTAACGCCACAGCACGCTAAACGTTTGCTAAAGGCTTTAGGAGATAATGTGAATAGGTTTGAGAAAGCTCATGGTGAAATCAAAGATTATGAGCAACCTCCAATTCCATTAAATTTTGGACCAACAGGTCAGGCTTAGAATTTAAAGCATAAAGTAATTTATGGTTAGTTATAGGAGGTTCTCAAAATACTTTACAGAGCAACCTCCAATTCCATTAAATTTTGGACCAACAGGTCAGGCTTAGAATTTGAAGCATAAAGGAATTTATGGTTTGTTATAGGAGGCTCTCATAATATTTTACTGAGCAATGTCCAACAGCATAGAATTTCAAACCTAATGATCAGTTATAAAAAATCCCTGTGAATTATAATTCATAGGGATTTTTTAATTATTAATTATGGCTTATGCGACGTCTTTTTGGTTGACATTAAATTTTAAAGCACCAGAAGGACATTTTTTTACTTGTCGAATTATTTTATCTGTAGATTCACCATCTAAGTCTATCCATGGAATAACAGATTGACGAAATACATTTGAAAGTTCTTTAGCACAACGCTCAGCGTTTATACATTGGCAAGGATTGTAAGTAACAGTAATATCATTATTACTGAAAACATGAGGTGTAGTTTTCATAGGTAGATCAATTTTGGGGTTTAATCTTAGTATTAAGATATGTACTATTACGTTTTAGTAATCAAAAAATCGATTAAATGTAAGAAATAAACGATAAAGTGTAATTTTTAAAACAGATTATCGACGAACTGTAGCAGATAAAGTGATTATAATTGTAAGAAAAATCTTTTGTCAAAAAAATTATTTCACAATAATAAATTCACATCTCCTGTTTACTGCATGTTCATTTTCAGTACAATTGTCACCACAATCCACCAGCAATTGACTTTCCCCATACCCAATAGCAGTTAGTCTCGAGGATGCTATTCCTTTAGAAATAAGATAATCGAGTGCTGAATATGCTCTGTTTTTAGAAAGTTCCAGATTGTACTCAACAGAGCTTCTATTATCTGTATGTGCACCTAATTGCACTTCCATTCTAGGATATTTTTTCATTAGATTCACAAGCACATCGAGCGTTCTTGCTGCTTGAGTTTTAATATCCCATTTATCCAAATCAAAATATATGTTTTCTAATTCGATATACACATATCCATCTTCTTTTTCAACAATAATTTCTTCTGCATCATCATAGGATTCTAATTCTAATTCGATATTTAATTCAATTTTACCGGAATCATCTGTATCGAAATCAACATTTTTAGGAATGTATAAAGGTTTAAAACCTTCAACTTTATATTTAGTGTTAGGTTTAGTTTTAAAGGTATATCTACCATTTTCAGAAACCTTAACTGAATCAATTGCTGTATTGTTTTCGTCAAATAATGTAATCATGGTATTAGGTAATAGTTCTTTAGAATTTTTGTCTTTTACAGTACCTTCAACAATAAATGTTCTTGTATTTTCTTCTCTGGTAAAAACGTACAGGTTATCTGCTCCATCTCTGTTTGATGAGAGAAATCCTTTATTATGTTCAAAATCTACTACAAAAGAGAAATCATCGGTAACAGAATTTAAGGTCTCTCCAAGATTTAGAGGTGTGTCCCAATTATTGGCGTTTTGTTCAGACATAAAAATATCTAATCCACCAAAACCCTGATGCCCATTCGACGAAAAGTAAAGGATGTTTTCTTTACTAAAGAACGGAAATTGTTCCCTATGTTTTGTATTTATTTTTTCGCCAAGGTTTACTGGTTTTCCAAAACCACCATCTGTTAAGTTAACATAGTAGATGTCAAAAGATCCAAAACCGTTTGGCATATCGCTTGAAAAGTAAAGTCTCCCATGCTCTTCATCTAATGCTGGGTGTTGTGTAGAGTAGAAATCACTACAAAACGGGAGTTCTTCAGCTTCAGACCATGTGCCTTCATCGAAAGTACTTTTAAAGAGTTTTACTGTGGCTATTTTTTTGTCTTCAATCTCATGTCGTTTAGCATTAGTTCTGGAAAAATACATGGTTTTTCCGTCTTTGCTCAAGGCAGCGTTGCTTTCGTGAGTTGAAGAATTTACAGAATTCTCTAATGGAGAAACATTAATAAGTGATGCTTCTTCTGTTAATTGACCTTTAAACAAATCTAAGTAAGGCTTATCATTCCATGTATAATGCTTAGAAGTGTTTTCTCTAGAAGATGCAAAAATGACCTGCTCTCCAAAAAAGTTCATACCAAAATCTCCTGGGTTACTTCCAGATTTTATTTTTTTAACATCATAAACATATGGCACTCCATTTTCAAGTGCTGAAATAAAATGTTCTGTATTGATTCTTTTAGAATGTAACATGCTCATTATAGAATCGGCCATTTTTACTTTATAAGCACCATAAAGTGCATGAGCAAATCTAAAATTAGTGTCTTCTGAAAATTCTGAACCAGAATAATTTGAGGCTTTTACATATGTATTTGAAGCCATTTCCATAAGACCATTGTAATAATAACAATCTGCCAAATTAATAAAGGAAGCTTTATCATTAGCAGCTTCTTCGTATATAGAAGCGGCTTTTACGTAGGCACGTTCTAAAAAAAGTTTATTTGCCTTTTTTAGCTTAGACTCTTGACTGTATGTCATGTGACTAAAACAAAATACCATTAATAAAAGTCTATAATACATTGTTTCTGAGTTTAAAAGAATCTTGGTGATTTGTCATATCCTTTTCCAGATCTAGAAAGATCAAATAACAGCATAATTTCATGTGTTCCAGAATTGAAACGACCTAAATTCGAGACTGTATAATCATAAGCGTATCCTAATCGAATTGCTTCAGATATTCTTAAATTAAATAATCCACTTATACCATCGTCGATTCTGTATGCTAAACCAAATTCGATTTTATCGTTATATAAAATATTTGAAGTTAAATCAACTGAAAGAGGAGCTCCAGCAACAGATTTCGCCATAAATGCAGGTTTGAGCTTTAAACGATCGCTTATATCAAAAACATAACCACCAGTGGTATAAAAATGTAATGCTTCAGATCCTTCAGTAACAATACCGCTATCATCATCTAGATGTTTTGATTGAAGTAAGTTTGGAATAGAAAAACCAAAATAAAACTTTTCTGTAAAATAAAAGGCACCTGTACCGATATTGGGAAATACTCTACTTAAATTTTCAGCGAATGCGGAATCAGGTAAAGGGTCAGAATATACAAAACCATTAAAATCGGTTGAAAAAAATGAAAGTCCAGCTTTTACACCCAATGATAGTTTAGAAGTTTCTCCAACAGGAAAAACGTATGCTATATCAAAAAAAAGATTTGTGTCTTTTACAACATCACCAATTTGATCATGAACTATAGAAATCCCGCCTTCTAACTTATCAGTTAGGGTTGTATGAGCAAAAAAAGATGCTGTGCTTGGAGCACCAACCGCTCCAACCCATTGAGATCGATATAGTAATCCTAAATTTATTTTATCTGAATCATCTGTAGCATAAGCAGGATTAATTACACTCATGTTATACATATATTGAGTATACTGAGCATCTTGTTGCGCAAAAGATTTGCTCAAAGCCCAAATACTTAATATCATAAAAGTTAATATGTACTTTTTATATGTCATTATCTACTTAAATAAACTCTGCCCTGTTTTTTTGATCTAATTCCATCGTTAAATTCTAATATGTAGAAGTAAACACCAATTGGTACAACGCCTCCACCAACTCGACTTGTGGTTGTTGTTCCATTCCATCTAGGCGAATTAATATCGCCTTTATATAATTTATTACCATTTCTATTGTATATGGTAAGTTTAAAGTTAGGATATAATTCTTCTAGATTATTGATTACAAAAGTATCATTTATACCATCTCCATTTGGGGAAAATCCATCAGGAATTAATAAATCTTCATCACATGGTCCTATGTTTACAATAACCTCCAAACGATCAATGCTTGAACATCCGTTATCAGTGGTAATGGAAGCATAATAGCTTTCACTATCTTGGAGTAAGTAGTCATTATTTAATAATTCGTTACCGTTTTGTGTTGAATACCACTCCACTGAACCATCGGTTATAATATTATTAGTTAAATTTTGAATAGTAGCATTTTCATTAGTGCAAAAGAAATTACCATTTTCAGAAAGCTCAGGTGTAATAGATTCAAAAATTTCAAAAGTAAAAGGTTGAACATTACTTAAATCTGCTTGACAATTTGTATTTACATTATAAAAGTCAACTAAAATAAATTCATAAAGTCCAACATTTGAAAAATTAGTTTCAGGAATTATAAAATTACCAACTCCATTAGTAATCTCTATAGTCTGTGTTTCAGTGAAATTATCCATTCCCATAATATCGTATGTAATTACATAATCTCCATCTAAAAGTAAATCCATATTAGATAATGAGGTATTTAAGTTTTGTCCAGCACAGATATTTGGAATATTAATGATTAAGCCTGTAATATCAGGATTCTCAACAAAGGTAACTGTTATCTCAGAAGAGTCCGCTAAATTACATTCTGCTTGATCTACAGTATAGGTATACACACCAGCAGGATCAATATTAGGGTCAAAAATACCCGAACCACTAGCCAGAGCAGGAGACCAGATTCCACCAGTATCAGGCATACCACCAAGACTATCAAATAGATCTACTGAAGTTGTATCATCTTGACAAAGGGTAAGAATTGCATCAGTACCTGCAGAAGGGTTAGGAATAAAATTTACAATAACACTAGAGGAATCATCGTCACAAACAGGATTAGTACTTGTTACTGTATAGGTATACACACCAGCAGGATCGACATTAGGATCGAAAATATCAGAACCACTGGCCAGAGCAGGAGACCAGATACCACCAGTGTCAGGCGTACCACCAAGACTATCAAAGAGATTTACTGTAGTCGTATCATTTTGACAAAGGTTAAGTATTGCGTCAGTACCAGCAGAAGCATTTGGAATGAAATTAACTATAACAGTAGCAGAATCATCATCACAAGTTGTATTAGTACTTGCTACCGTATAGGTATACATACCAGCAGAATCGACATTGGGATTAAAAACACCCGAACCACTGGCCAGAGCAGGAGACCAGATGCCACCAGTATCAGGCGTACCACCAAGACTATCAAAGAGATTTACCGTGGTTGTATCATCTTGACAAAGGTTAAGAATTGCATCAGTACCTGCAGAAGGGTTAGGAATAAAATTTACTATTATGTTAGCAGAATTATCATCGCAAACAGGATTAGAGCTTGTTACAGTATAGGTATATACACCAGCAGGATCGACATTAGGATTGAAAATACCAGAACCACTGGCCAGAGCAGGAGACCATGTGCCACCAGTATCTGGTGTACCACCAAGACTATCAAAGAGATTTACTGTAGTCGTATCATTTTGGCAAAGGTTAAGTATTGCGTCAGTACCAGCAGAAGCATTTGGAATGAAATTAACTGTAACAGTAGCTGAATCGTCTTCACAAGTAGGATCAGTACTTGTTACCGTATAGGTATACACACCGGCTGAATCGACATTAGGATTAAAAACACTGGAACCACTGGCTAGAGCGGGAGACCAGGTGCCACCAGTATCAGGTGTGCCACCAAGACTATCAAAAAGATTTACCGTGGTTGTATCATCTTGACAAAGATTAAGAACTCCGTCAGTGCCAGCAGAAGTATTCGGAATAAAAGTAACTGTAACAGTAGCCGAATCATCATCACAAGCAGGATTAGAACTTATAACTGTATAAGTATACACACCATCAGGATCGACATTAGGGTCAAAGATACCAGAACCACTAGCAAGAGCAGGAGACCAGGTGCCACCAGTATCAGGTGTGCCACCAAGGCTATCAAAGAGATTTACTGTTGTTGAATCATTTTGACAAAGGTCAATCGTTCCATCTGTGCCAGCTATAGGATTTTGAAAAATTGTAATTATTATCTCAGAAGAGTCAGTTAAATTACATTCAAATTGATTTACAGTATAGCTATATACACCAGGAGGGTCGACATTAGGGTCAAAGATACCCGAACCACTGGTAAGAGCAGGAGACCATGTACCACCAGTATCAGGCGTACCACCAAGACTATCAAAGAGATTTACTGTGGTTGTATCATTTTGACAAAGATCAATCGTTCCATCTGTACCAGCTATAGGAGGCTGAATAAAAGTAACTGTAACAGTAGCCGAATCGTTTTCACAAACAGGATTAGAACTTGTAACTGTATAGGTATACACACCATCAGAATCGACATTAGGATTAAAAATACCAGAACCACTAGCCAGAGCAGGAGACCAGGTGCCACCAGTATCAGGTGTGCCACCAAGACTGTCAAAGAGATTTACTGTGGTTGTATCATCTTGACAAAGATCAAGAATTGCGTCAGAACCAGCAGAAGCATTCGGAATAAAAGAAACTGTAACGGTAGCTGAATCGTCTTCACAAGCAGAATTAGAACCTGTAACTGTATAAGTATACACACCAGCAGAATCGACATTAGGATCGAAAATACCAGAACCACTAGCCAGAGCAGGAGACCATGTACCACCAGTATCAGGCGTACCACCAAGACTATCAAAGAGATTTACTGTAGTCGTATCATTTTGACAAAGGTTAAGAATTGCATCAGTACCAGCAGAAGGGTTAGGAATAAAATTAACTATAACAGTAGCCGAATCATCATCACAAGTTGTATTAGTACTTGCTACCGTATAGGTATACACACCAGCAGAATCGACATTAGGATTAAAAACACCCGAACCACTGGTCAGAGCAGGAGACCATGTACCACCAGTATCAGGCGTGCCACCAAGGCTATCAAAGAGATTTACTGTGGTTGTATCATTTTGACAAAGATCAAGAATTCCATCTGTACCAGCTATAGGAGGCGGAATAAAAGTAACTGTAACAGTAGCTGAATCGT